>NZ_JBWKVW010000005.1:0-177025 GCF_059421905.1 Sphingobium sp. GW821-FHT02B05 | reverse complement strand
CAGCAGGGCATCCATGAACAGGCCGCGCCTTGGCCTCAGCCCATTACCGACAAGGAAAAAGCGCTGATAAAAGACGGGCAGGCGAGAGCGCGCCGGGACCGGGGTGAAGCGCTGGCTGGCGGCCATGGCGATCATAAGGGAGAGGAAGGCAACTGACCGCTGGGCCAGGACTGTCAGGCAAAAAAGAAGGTCGGTCCTGAAAGGGCCGACCTTATTGAGTTTTAGGAGAGGATGCCTGAAAGGCAGGGAACATGTGGCATCGGGCGCTTGGGCTAGCAAATGCGAAGAGAAGACGGCCGCATGCAGCATTTGCAACCGGCTTAGCTGTCCTTGGCATCGAGTGCCGCTAACCAATCGGCGTACGGCGTATTGCGGGCAAGATGCCGATTGAAATCCGGAGCGCCGTCCTCCCACCAGACCGGCCCTCGCTCGCCGAGCTTCCGCTTGGCAGCATCGACCCGATCCCGCGCCTCTCGCTCCCCTGATATGTCCCCTGAGCGCTTGGCTGATCCCACATCACGACGCGCGTCCATGAACTGCTGGACGAGCCGCTGGCGAACATCCTCTTTCAAGGCCGGATTGGTCGCCCGCCATAATCGTCCGCGCACCACGAAATAGCGACCGTCTGGCGTCACCGAATAGGGCGGCGGATCAGTCTTTGCGCTCAGGAAGCCTTTTCCTCTTGGTCGCAGCGAATTCTTCAAGTTGCTTTTCGGACATGGATTTCTCCATATCTTTCGATGCGCCTTTCAGCTTCGATTTGGGTGTTTCGCCGCGCTTGGCGGACAATGCCGCACCCGCGGCTTTTTGCTGGGCTTGGGACTTAGCGGGCATGATCGCGACCTTTCCTTTGCAGACGCCTCAACGCCTGGCATGGCGTCACGCTCCGTCGCGCCCAGCTTTTAGACTGCGGAAGGTGATCGACCACCGCGGCACTTCCATCTCCGCGATGCTATGTTCCCATTCCTGCCGCACCTCTCCTGACAGCTGGTAGATGGATTGAGCCTCTAGCGGTACCGTCCGGCGGTCAAATCCATTTTGTGTCCGCCGCCTGAAGCGCATCGGCGCGCCCGCACCAAGCGAGATGCCCACGACCCGATCGAATACCGGGCGGTCACGGTGCCAACCGATGCCCGCACCTATATCGTAGCGGATGAGGAGGGCCTGGATGAGACGTTCCGGCGCAAGGCCGGCAAAATGCGCAGCCCGGTCGCGGATGGGCAGCAGCCAGTCGGGCATAGGGTCGGTCGGGCCGAAATGCCCATTCTCGAAATCATAGGTCCAGCCATAGCTGGTGGTAAGCCTTTTGCCGGTCCACTGCTGAAACCGAAATGGCGTGAGCGGCGCCGCATTGATATGTTCGATCAGGGCCGCCTCTTCAGCCTTGGTCAAAAAGTCGGCGGCATAGTCTAGGCCAGGGAGAAGGAGTGGCGCGAACAGATCGATTTGCTGGGCATCGGCCGTCTTCATAGCAGCGCCATCTGGCTATCAGCGGAAGGCGGCAGCTTGCGGCTTTTCCATAGATCTTCCGTCGTTTCGACGCGGAACCGCTCGGCAGCGAAGGGCGCTCGATGTTGAAATCCGATCACGCTCTCGATCGGGCCATGCAGCCAGGCGGCATATTCCTGGGAGTCCAGCAGGATGGGCATCCGATCGTTCGTCCCCATGATGGCCTCATTGGCGGGCATCGTCATGCCGGCATAAACCGGGCCTTGGTCCGGCATGTTCCGGCAGAAGCCTGCCCAGGCCATGATCGGCTGGCGCTTCAACGAAAACCAGGTCCGCGTGCGGCCGCCGGGTGGTCCATCAGGGTTGGCGAAATGGGTCATCACGATCAGGCAGCGATAGCGCGGATCTGCCACCATCTGATCCCACATGGGATTGGTGAGGTCGGCGACCAGTCCGATCCTGCCTGGCTCTTCGCCGCGTTCGCGCATTTCACGAGTCATGCGGCGAAACCCCCATGTCACGCCGCGCATGATCCGCCGACCCTTATTCTCGAAGACCACCAGTCCCAGCGCACCTTCGCTGGTCTCGGATGGAAGCTCGATCGGAGCAGGCATATCCGCGCCGAAATGCTCGGCGACCTCGCCCATTCCCGCAGCCATGCAATGCAATCTCGACATGGGAGCCGATCAGTTAGGCTTTTGGCCGTCGCCGGCGACAGACATGAAACGGTCGAGCAGACCATCGATTGGATGGATGCCGGTCTCTTCAAAGGCCGCGCGCAAAGTCTGGGCGTGATGTCCGAGTAACTTGCCATAGGCCTCAGCGACTTTGCGCAGGCTCTGCCGTGTCGGGAATTCAGGCGCCTGCTCCATAATGCAGGCTAGGCCCATCAATATGCCTTCGACCGCGAGATCGGGATCGACCGTCTGATCGCTGTCCCGAACTGCCGACCCAAGGATCAGCTCGAGCGTCTGCTGGGCAATGCGAAGCTGCGTCGCCTCGCTGGGCGGCAGGCTATCGATGCCTTCAATGGCGATGATTCGCGGCGTCATAATGCTGCCTCCTTACCAAGGAATTTCATCGTCGGTGACAAGCTCGGGATCATGGCTGGGATGATAATGCGCCGAGGCCGAGTCGCGCTCCGATTCGGTCGTAGGCTGGTCGATCGAAGAATCTTCATCCGCTTCGTCCCCAAGCTTGAGACTTAATTTTTTTCGCTGCGAGACCATGGGTTTTCCTGCCTTGTTTCAGAAGCGTGTCATTGAGGATGCGCCTGTACGACTCCTCCCCCGTTGACTTGGGTCCCGTATAGAACAAAATAGGAACGAATCCAAATGCGAACGAGAAGGAGGCCCTTCGATGATGGCAAGAGGGGCGCGTCCCCGCGTTGCTGCCTTGCGCGCCCAGATTGCTGAGATCGAGGGCGCGGAACGTCGGCGCAAAGAGGTATTGCCATTTGGGCTGGAGATGGTCGACGCTAAACTCCCGGGCGGGGGTCTGGCGCTGGGCGCGCTGCATGAAATGGCGGGCGGCGCACAGGGGGTGACCGATGGCGCGGCTGCCGCGCTGTTCGCCGCCGGCATTCTCGCGCGGGTGAGCGGCAATATTCTCTGGTGCATGACCGAGCCTGATCTGTTCGCGCCCGCCATCGCGCAGGCGGGGCTTGATCCTGATCGCGTCATTTATGTGGAAGCCCGCGATGAGACGGCGGTGCTCGCCTGTTTCGAGGAAGGGCTGCGTCATGGTGGCCTTGGCGGCGTGGTGGCGGAACTCGCCCGCCTGTCGATGCCATCCTCGCGGCGGCTCCAACTGGCGGCCGAGAGCAGCGGCACCATTGGCATTGCGATCCGGCGCTGGCGGCGCCTGGCCGAAGCGTCGGACTTTGGCCAGCCCACGGCGGCCGCGACGCGATGGCGGGTGACGGCCGTTCCTTCCGAACGCTTGGCAGTGCCGGGGGTTGGTCGGCATCGCTGGTTTGTCGAGCTTATCCGGTGCCGGGCAGGAGAGAGCGCCGATTTCCTGGTGGAAGCCTGCGATGCGACAGGTCGTCTCGCTCTTCCTGCCGACCTGGCCAACGGATCGGCTGCGTCGCAGGCTTGGGCGCAGCGCGCCACCTCCTGACGCGCCGCTGATCCTTGCTGGCATGGAAGGGCAACGCCGGGTGATCACCGCGGCGAACGCCGCCGCGCGCCTGATCGGTTTGCACACAGGCATGGCCGTTACCCAGGCGCAGGCGCTCGTGTCCGACCTTATCATCATGGATGCCGAGCCGCAGGCGGACCGCGAAGGGCTGGAGCGTCTCGCTGTCTGGTCGCTGCGCCGCTATGCGCCGATCATATCGGTCGATCCGCCCGACGGGTTGATGCTCGACATCACCGGCGCCGCTCATGCCCATGGCGGCGTGATGGGTGTGCTCAAGGATGTGGTGACGCGACTTGCCGAAGTGGAGACGGCGGGGCGCGCAGTGTGTGCGCCCGCCTATGGCGCTGCTCATGCGCTGGCGCGTTACGGCGCCGAGCCGCTGCGCGTCATCGATCCTCTTTCATTGCCCGAGGCAATTGCCGAATTGCCGCTTGCCGCGCTTCGCCTGGAGCCTGCGATCGTCTCTCATCTGAGCAAATTAGGCTTGGAAACGATCGCCGATCTTGAAGCCATGCCGCGCGCCTCGCTTGCGCTGCGGTTCGGGTCGGCGCCCGGCCTAAGGCTCGATCAGGTCTATGGCCGCGTGTCCGAACCTTTCGAGCCGGTCGCCCCGCCCGAAACGATTGAGGTGGAGCGCCGCTTTGCCGAACCGATCGGCGCGCCCGAGACCCTTGCCCGCTACACGCACAAGCTGGTGGACGCCCTATGTCAGCAACTGGAGGAAGCGGGCGTAGGGGCGCGACGGCTGGACCTGCGCTTTCACCGCGTTGACAACCGGATCGAGGCGATTCGTGCCGGGCTTGCCAAGCCAAGTCGGGACAGGAAGCAGATGGGACGACTGCTCTGCGATCGGATCGAGACGGTCGATCCTGGCTTCGGGGTCGAGAAGATGGTGCTGGCAGCGCCTTTGGTCGAGCCGCTTGGGCTCCGCACCATCTCGCATCTGGGCGAGACGCCCACGCCTGATGTGGCAGCGCTCGTCGATATATTGGGGAACAGGGTAGGGGAGGAGCGGCTCTATCGGGTTGCCGCGCGCGAAAGCGATATTCCCGAGCGCTCCGTTACCCGTATTGCCCCCATGGCGGATCCGACCTTGCTACGCTGGCCCGAGCGCTGGCCGCGCCCAGCGCGCCTCTTCAAACGTCCTCAACCCATCGATACCATGGCCCTGTTGCCCGACCACCCACCAGTTCACTTCGTGTGGCGCGGCATGCGCCGGAAGGTGAAGCGCGCGGACGGGCCCGAGCGCATCTATGGCGAATGGCATGTGAGCGATGAGGAGTGGCTGAGCGTCCGCGATTATTTCCTCATCGAGGACGAGACCGGCGCGCGCTACTGGCTGTTCCGTCAGGGCGATGGCATGGACAGAGCGACCGGTAGCCAGGGCTGGTTTCTGCACGGGTTGTTCGCCTGACAAAGAACGGCGGCGATGCCCCGAGCGGCGCGCTGCCGCATGATTGCGCTGTGCGGACCAAGCAGTCATAGGCTGGTTCGCATGGACGAAAAAACAAATTCGACGATTCTACGTGTCATCGAACGCGCGCCGCAATGGCTTAGGCACGATCTGGAAGCAAAAGAGGCTGGCGTGCGGGCACGGGCCGAAGAGACGCTGGCTGCGATGATTACCGATGCTCTGGCGTCAAACGCCCCGTCGTCAGACTGAATCTATGGGGCATCCCCAGCGGCTGGAATGCTACGCGACTGATTTCGCACCGTTCTGGGTAAAGAAGGTCTTGAACGAGGCCACGAGCCGCCTAAGTTAGCAATGTCGCTCTTCCCCCTTTGAGCGACACCTCTCTGAACCTTGGCCCCGCCGTGGAGTTCGCTGAGGCGGGGTTTTCTTTGCCTACCGTGGGTTGCGCAGAGTTTGGCCTTAGGTGATGACGCGCCGTAGAGGGAGGTAGCGACGTCCCGCCGCTATCGGGGTTCACAGATCGTCGTTCGCCCATGGCGATATCGCCTGGGGTTGCCGGCAGCTCATTTTCTACGTTATCTGGCCATCCATTAGCAGGCCTCAGCCTGGGGGCGGCACACGTTTCGAATCGTGGCAGCCCTAAAACTGGCCTTACTGATAGCCGCCTTCCTGCTCGCGATTTTCAGCTGCGTCTCGCTGCGCGTCCTCGAGATTGTCGGCATCCTTGCCTTCATCGTCGGCATCCACATCAACATCGACGTCTTCGTCAGTGCCATCGGCTTGGTCGGTCCCGGGCAGATCATTCATCGATGTACCCTTCATGTCAGCCTGATCATTTTCACCAGGATAGTCGTTGGGGGTCATGGCTCTCTCCTATTAGGCGTGAAGCCAAGCCAACAGGTCAGATGTCCGCATGTTCCCATCATTTCGTATCCGTACGGTCTTTGGAGGGGCGACTGCCTCCTAGATTAGTGCGATGTCATGCCGCTGCACTTTGGCTGGTTTTTCGGCAGCCAGGCGGAGCGCGACATAGCCGGCAATGCCCGCCAGAAGAGAGTCCAGGATGATGGCGAGCGCCGCCACTTCCCGCGTGGCTTCGTCGTCAAAGGCAAGGCTCGAGATAAAGAGCGAGATGGTAAAGCCGATGCCCGCCGTGCAACCGATGGCTGCGATCATCGGCCAGGTGACGTTTTTGGGCGCCTCGGCAATCCCGAAGCGTGTCGCAATCCAGCTGAAGCCGAGAAATCCGACCGGTTTGCCGACGACCAGGCCAGCAAGGATTGCTGGCGCCACCGCCGAGCCGAGCGCAGCGGTGATGAGGTCGCCGCTCATATGCACACGGACATTGGAAAGCGCGAACAGGGGCAACACGATATAGCTGATCCACGGCGTCAACAGGGTGATGAGCCTTTCTCCCGTCTCATGGGTGGCGCCGGTCATTTCATGCAAATAGCCGAGCCGCTCCTCCGCCTTTTGCTCGGCGGCAGAACTTTCCTCCTCGTCATCGCTCTCTTCCGCATGGTCGTGCGCAGCCTGGAATTCATCGACCTTCTGCTGAACCTTGTCGGCAAATTATGCGCGGCGGAGCCGGGGGTGAACCGGCACCAGGAAACCAATGAGAACCCCGGCGATGGTCGTATGGAGGCCCGACTGGAATATCCCGGCCCAGAGCATAAGTGCGAGCAGGACATAGGGCAGGGAGGCGCCCCATTTCAGCCGACGGAGCAGGTAAATGCCGGCAAAGGCAGCGCATCCGACCAATAGGCCCGTAACTTGAATGCCCTGGCTGTAGGCAATCGCGATGACCAGCAGCCCGCCGATGTCGTCAATGGCTGCAAACGCCAGGAACAGCGCCCGGACGCCTGGCGGCAAGGATTTTGCGAAAATCCCGATGAGGGCGAGACCGAAAGCAGTGTCCATCGTGATCACGGTTCCCCAACCTGTCGCAACCTCAGTGCCTCCGGCGATCAGCAGATAGAGGAGCACGGGGACCAGCATGCCGCCTATTGCCCCGGCAATGGGGAAGGCAGCAGTTCGCCAGCGCGAGAGTTCGCCGCGGACCAGCTCTCTTTTTACGTCCGTGCCGATGATGACGAAAAAGAGAGGAAGCAGCGCATGATCGATCCATTCAGCAAGACTATGCCTGACCGAGAGATCGCCCAGAATGATGGTGAGCGGCATATCCCAGAGCCGCTCATAATCCTGTTGGAGGGGGCTGTTTATGCAGACCAGAGCGATGATTGTCGCGAGGAGCAGTGGGCCACCAATGACGTCGCGTCCGGCGAAAAAGGGTGCGATCCGATCGAGAAAGTCGGTTCGGGCTGAGGCATGATGCGCACGTGCCCTGATCGCACCCTTTTGTCGCGGAGAGACATCCATAGCAGACAAGCGAAGCGGGGAAGCGCGAGTTCCGGATTGACACCGCCGGAAACAAAATGCCCCGCCAGCGGGGGAGCTGACGGGGCTTGATGCACCGGGCCTTCATACGGGGGGCAAGTAATGTGACCCGGTATTGGCTCAACGGCTTTTGATCCGATCGGTTCCTCGCACCGGCAGATTGACTTGAAAGAGGAAACGAACAAATAGAGAACAAATGCGTTCGGTCAAAATGAGAGTCAGCAGGTGCCATCGTGCGATATGCTGAACTGCAATGCGCTTCGCATTTCTCGTTCCTGCGCGGAGCATCGAGCTGCGAGGAATTGTTCGGCGAAGGGCACGCCTTTGGTCTGGACGCCCTCGCTATTACGGACCGCAATAGTCTGGCGGGCATCGTCCGGGCGCATGAAGCCGCCAAGGTCACCGGCGTCCGGATGATCGTTGGCTGCCGCCTGGATCTGGTCGAAGGGCATTCTCTCCTCGTCTATCCCATGGATCGGTCTGGCTATGCGCGGCTTTGTCGGTTGCTCAGCCGTGGCAAGAAGCGCGGAGGCAAGGGGAAATGCATCATTGGCTGGGATGATGTGGCGGACCATGCCGAGGGCTTGCTTGCCATCCTGCTGCCGGGCGAGGTGCCAGAGGTAGAAGCTGTGCTGCCGCGCTTTGTCGGGATTTTCTCGAGGCGTGCCTATCTTGCACTGACCCTGCGGCGGCGGCCGGGCGATCAGATGCGGCTCCACAATCTTTCCAATCTCGCGGCACGGCACCATGTGCCGACCGTCATAACTGGGGATGTCCTTTATCATCATCCTCATCGCCGCGTGCTGCAGGAGGTCATGACCTGCACCCGTCATCGCTGCACGATTGACGAACTGGGTGCTCGTCGCGAACTTTATGCCGACCGCTATCTGATGCCCGCTGCCGAAATGTACCGGCTCTACGGCCGCTATCCCCAGGCGCTCGCCCGAACGCTGGAGATCGCCGAGCGCTGCCGCTTCTCACTCGATGAACTCAAATATCAATATCCCCAGGAGGTGAGCGTTGCGGGCATGACGCCGCAGGCCACGCTCGAGAAACTAAGTTGGGAAGCGGCAAAGACGCGTTATCCCGGCGGTGTGCCGAACAAGGTATCCCGGCTGATTGCCCATGAACTGCTGCTCATCGGGGAGCTTGGCTATGCGCCCTATTTTCTGACCGTAAATGCCATCGTCCGCTTCGCGCGGAGCCGGGACATTCTGTGCCAGGGTCGGGGGTCGGCCGCCAACAGCGCAGTTTGCTATGTACTCGGCATTACATCGATCGACCCCGAGCGCTCGGACCTGCTGTTCGAGCGGTTCGTCAGCCAGGAGCGCAAAGAGCCGCCCGATATCGACGTCGATTTCGAGCATGAGCGGCGCGAGATCGTCATGCAGTGGGTTTTCGATACCTATGGCCGTGATCATGCGGCGCTCTGCTCGACGGTCATTCGCTACAAGGCCAAGGGTGCCATCCGCGACGTCGGAAAGGCCCTGGGACTGTCGGAAGATCTGATCACCGCGCTTTCCAGCCAGATCTGGGGCTGGAGCGAGGAAGGGGTGCAGGAGAAGCATGTCGATGAGCTTGGCCTTAATCTCACCGATCGCCGCCTTCGGCTTGCCATCGATCTCGCCCGTGAGCTGATCGGGACGCCACGCCACCTTTCCCAACATCCTGGCGGCTTCGTGCTCACGCATGATCGTCTCGATGAACTGGTGCCGATTGAGCCGGCGGCGATGGCCGATCGCCAGGTGATCGAGTGGGACAAGGATGATATCGACGCGCTCAAGTTCATGAAGGTTGATTGCCTCGCGCTGGGCATGCTGACTGCGATGAAGCGCGGGTTCGATTTTCTGGAAGCTCATAAGGGAATAGAGATGGACCTGGCTACCATCCCACCAGAGGATCCGCGCACCTATGCCATGATCCGCGCGGCCGACACGCTGGGCACCTTTCAGATCGAAAGCCGCGCGCAGATGGCGATGCTTCCGCACATCAAGCCGCGCACATTCTATGATCTGGTGATCGAGGTGGCGATCGTGCGGCCTGGCCCGATCCAGGGCGACATGGTCCACCCCTATCTTCGCAGGCGGGCGGGCAAGGAGAAGGTCGAATATCCCAAGCCTGAACTGGAAAAGGTGCTGGGCAAGACGCTGGGCGTGCCGCTGTTTCAGGAGCAGGCCATGCGGGTCGCGATCGAATGTGCAGGCTTCACCGCGTCGGAGGCGGACCAGCTGCGCCGAGCGATGGCGACGTTCAAGTTCACCGGCGGGGTTTCGAAATTCAAGGATAAGCTGGTGAGCGGCATGGTGGAGCGCGGCTACACTTCCGAGTTCGCAGAGAAGACCTTCGGTCAGCTTGAGGGATTTGGCAGCTACGGCTTTCCCGAAAGCCATGCCGCCTCCTTCGCGCTGATCGCCTATGCCTCGGCCTGGATGAAATGCTGGCACCCTGAAATCTTCTGCGCCAGCCTGTTGAACGCGCAGCCCATGGGCTTTTATGCGCCTGCCCAGATCGTGGCGGACGCGCGGGCGCATCGGGTCGAGATCCGGCCCGTCTGCATCAACGCTTCGCGCTGGGACTGTACGCTCGAAGATGCAGGCGACGATCGGTTCGCGGTACGGCTCGGCATGCGGATGGTGACAGGGCTCAAGGAAGCGGACGCGGCGCACATCGTCTTGGCGCGGGCCGATGCGCCTTTTGTCTCTATTGAAGAGCTCTGGCGCCGGGCAGGCGTAGGGGTCGGTTCGCTCAACCGGCTGGCGGAGGCCGACGCTTATCGTGCGTCCATGCGCTTGCGGCGTCGCGAAGCGCTTTGGGCGATCAAGGCTCTGAGGAATGAGCAACTGCCCTTGTTTGCCGCGGCTGATGCGCGGGAGAATGGATTTGTAGAAGAGATTGTCGAGCAGCCGGTCGCGTTGCGGCCGATGAGCGAGGGGAGGGAGGTGGTCGAGGATTATGGCCATGTCGGGCTGACCCTGCGCCAGCATCCTGTCTCCTTCCTCCGCGACGATCTTTTGCAGCAAAAGATGATGCCCTGCAGCGCGCTCGATACGACGAGGGATGGACGCTATATCTGGCTCGCAGGACTCGTGCTGGTGCGGCAGCGTCCCGGATCGGCCAAGGGCGTCATGTTCATCACCATCGAGGATGAAAGCGGGATCGCCAACCTCATTCTCTGGCCAAGCATGTTCGAGCAGAACCGGCGGATCGTCATGGGCGCGCGGATGCTGGGGCTCTACGGTCAGGTGCAGCGCGAAGGCGAAGTCGTGCATGTGATCGTGAAGAAGCTCATCGATCTGTCGTCGCTGCTGGGATCGCTGGGACAGAGAGGCGAGGCATTCCCGCTATCGCGCGGGCGCGGGGACGGCGCTAAAAATGGTGGCGGTCCTGACCCTAGAGGCATGCCCAGTGGACGGGACATTCTCATAGCTGATCTCCATATCGATGGGATGAAGGAAGCCCGGCTAGGCAAAAGCGGGGACTTTTCATTGATCGGACTGGGTCCACCTGTACATCGCAAGGCATTGAAGTAGCGCAGATGCACTTGCGAGCCTTCGAATGGACAAATGCCGGATAAATTCCGAACAAAGCCGCGCTATCCCAACTGTCAAAATGGGAGCGATAATATTTGACCTGTTGAACATTTCACTCAACATTGGCTGAGTCGGAATATGCATGGATGCTTTGAGGCTTATTCAGGGAGGACCTGATGACCTCATATCAGGGCGACGCCTCTGAAGAAGGTGCGTCGATATTGGCCGAGGTCAAGTCGATCTCAGGTCGCCGTATTGAAGAACGTCGCAGGCGCCATCGCATGACCCAACGGCAACTGGCCGCCGATGTCGGGATCGGCGTGCGATGGTTGCGCGAAATTGAATCGGGTAACCCGAAGTCCCGGTTTGATGATCACATTGCGTGCGCGCACGCCCTCGGGTTGTCCGCCGCGCATCTTCTCATCCCCATGCTGTTCTTGGAGCATCATATGCACTTTCCGCGACATTTCTTCGTTGACGACATGCATGAGATCGAACGCCTCTGTATCGAATTTATCTCAAATCTGAACCTAAGGACCTTTCTCCAGCCTGGGGCTGGAGCGCGAGGACGATCCGGTTCCGGGCCGGCCGGATGAGTAGCGGGCATGGCACCCGAAGCACTGACGGCCGACCGGCTCCACCGCGACATCAAGGCGCTTATCCTACGCGGCTATTTCGGGGCAGGTTTGCCACTCACGGTTCACGCCATGGCAGAGGCGTTTGGCACGAGCATCTCGCCCGTCCGGGATGCACTCAATCGACTGGTGGGCCAAAGATTGGTCGAGATGCAGGGCGGCGGCGGCTTTGCGATACCGGCCATCACCGCGCGGAATACCTTTGATCTTTATGCCCTACATGCCGAACTGATCCGGGCGGCGGTCAAAGATGCGGAGAGTTTTGCAGCAGTGGGGCAGCCGTCTGCGCAGATTGTTGCGCGCGAGCCAGATCACCATAATGTCGCGGATGCCACGGCAAGCTTTTTCATCCGGTTGGCCGGCTGCTCTTCCAACATGGAATTGCAAGACGCGATCATGGGGCTAGGCGAACGACTCGCCGTCCGCCGCTTATGTGAAGGCGCAGCAAAGCGCCATGCCGCAGAGCTTGTCGCACTATGGAATCTGACTGAGAAAGGAAATAAAAGCGCTATACGAGGTGCCATGTGGCAATATCATCGCCGACGTTTACTGCGTGCGCCGGAGATTGCTGATGCCGCATCGAAATGGATATCGTCAGAATTTGACCCAGAAATCCTCTGATCCTGTCACATGGATTTGGGATTGAATTGAGCCGTAGGGCGCATCAAGCTTATAAGCTCCCAATTTGAGGACTTATAAGTTCGGATATAAGCTGGTCCATCTTTACAATCGACCGTGCCGCCAATCCCGGTGGTAGTTCGATGGAGATGAAGATGCAGAATATCCATGACAATGACGAGGTGATCGTCGATCTGGGTATCGCTTCGGTGGAAACGCAAGGTTCCGTCCGGGGCGATGTCGACCAGATCGGCCTGCAGCTGCTCGCAATGGGCATCGCCGACGACTGACCCTCGGGGCGCGCGCCATCACGTGGCGCGCGCCTTTCCGAGCGGGTGGCACCATATCATCGAGAGCTTCGCTATGGGATATCGGATTAGGCAGGGACTTGCCTTCTGTATCACGGGGGGTCGTTCGATCTTCCTGGATGTCGAGGCTGATCGATATTTTGGCCTCCAGCACGACTGGGACCTCGCCTTTCAGGCCCTGGTGGCTGATGGGTCGACAGGTCCTCAGCTTAGCGCACTTGTTAATGCCGGCATTCTGGTTGAGGCGGAACTCCAAGCTGAATTCATTGCGCCAGTAATAGTGGTAGCGAACCAGGAAATGGTCTCAGGCGCGCTGAAGCCAAGCCTGCGCCTCATAGCTAAATTCGTTATAGCGCAAATTCGCGCTGCGAGCGCGCTTCGCACCAAAGCGCTGGCCGAGGTACTGCAAGGGATCGACCAACGCGCTGCTGCTACGAGGGACGCTGCTGCGCCTGAAGCCGAACCGCGCTGGCAGCCATTGGTTGCCGCCTTCTTCGCATCGTCGCATTTGCGACCCAGAAGCGGTCATTGCCTCACAAACTCGATCGCGTTCATGCGTGTTGCCGGGTCATTGGGCTACAAGCCGCAGCTCATCTTGGGCGTTTGCGCCGCGCCTTTCTCAGCCCATTGCTGGGTTCAGGCCGGCGACTATGTTCTTAATGACCGGATAGAGAATATCCGCACGTTCGAGCCGATCCTCGCCCTATGACGCTCTTGCGCTATCTCATCCTGGTCGATCGATCCGGGGCGTCGCTGCCGCAGCTAGCCTCCAGGCTGCAGGAGACATTTCCTTTCCACGTCTCATTGGCCGAACATCATTGTCTGATCCTCATGAACGTCGAGGGCGAGGCGCTTCGGCTTCCCGGCGGAAAGGGCGTGGCGATCGGAACCGTTTTCCCGCGCCATGGTGCAGCGAAGCGGATCGATCACAACGACCATCAGTGGACAGAAGAGCTGGACGGTCCGGAGCCACTCAAAACCTTGCGCGACCACTATTGGGGCGGCTTCATCGCAGTGTTGGCGCGGAACGAGGGGCTCGAGCTGATCCGCGATCCAGGCGGCGCGATGCCATGCTATTTCATGGCGACATCGACGGGATGGGCTATAGCTTCTGATGCAGAGGCGCTTGTTCGCGTGGGTCTCTTGCGGCCACGCATCGCCTGGACGGAAATGCCGCGCTATCTCACTGCCAAGGATCTTCCGTCCACACGGACCGCGATTGAAGGCTTGCACGAATTGTTGGCCGGGACCTCTATCAAGCTTGGAGCGCGGCCAAGCGATCCGATGTGCTTTTGGTCCCCTTGGGACTATATTGGCGAACCCGACTGGTGGGATGGCGTAGACATGGCGGACCGGCTGAGGCGCGCGGTGGATCACTGCACTGCGTCGTGGGCATCCATTACGCAGCAGGTAATTTCCACCCTTTCGGGCGGCCTGGACTCTTCCGTCGTCGTCGCGGCCCTAGCGAGGGCCAACGTCGATCAGCAATGCATAACCCTTGTCACACAAGACAGGCTCGGAGACGAGCGAGACTATGCGCGCGCTATGTCAGCGCATGTCGGTGTGGCCTTGCACGAGCCCTATTTTGATTTGGCAGACGCCGATCTATCACAATCCGTATCCCGACATTTTCCAAAGCCGATCGGCACGATCCACGAAACGGCCTATCATGCCGCTGTTGTCCGCGCCGCCGACGGCATCGGAGCGGACGCTGTATTTACCGGCAATGGCGGCGACAGCATATTTTACAACAGCGCGTCCCTCCGGCCCCTCTTCGATGTCCTCTATGGCCAGGGTCCAGGGCTGCAAGCTTTGCGGACATTCGGGAATATATGCGATGTTACCCAGACGAGCCGGGCCTCCGCATTGCGCGAAACAGTGAAGTTTCTTGCCGTGGTGCGTCGCCCTTATGTCTGGCCTCAGGACATTTCGATGCTCAACGCCGATCTGGCAGCGGACGTCACAGCGCGCCGGGCGGCGCATGACTGGCTCGACAGTCAGCCAAGGGGCAGACCTGGCAAGGTCGGCCATGTCGCGCACCTCCTTAAGGTGCAAAATCATCTAGAGGGCTATATGCGGCCGTTCGGTCTGCCCATGATAAATCCCCTCATGTCGCAACCCGTGGTCGAGCTCGCGCTCAGCATTCCAACCTGGAGAATGCTGGAAGGCGGACGCGATCGGGCGGTAGTCCGCAGGGCTTATGCGGACGCGCTGCCCCCGGTTGTGCGCGACCGTCGTCGCAAAGGCAGTCCGAGTGGATTTGCCATGGCAGTGGTCGCAAGCAAGGAGAGTGAGGTGAGAGAGAGGCTTCTGGACGGCGCCCTCGTACGTCGGGGGTTTGTCGATCCAGAGCTTATCGAAGCGGCTATCCCCAAAGGCCCGGTCACAGGGCGGGCCTATGTCCGCCTGCTCATGCTCCTCGATCTTGAAGCGTGGATCTCGCATTGGCAGGGATTGGGAGGCTGAGGGCAGTCCCTCAGCCTCCATTCGCCCGACGCGACACCGAGGCTTGCTCTTTCAACTTCTTCCAGCCTTGTTGCATTTGCGCCCATCGATCGACCTCGGCAGCCTCCGGATCGCCGGATGCCGGCTTTTTTCCTCGAAGCCAGAAATCGAACCAAGAAAGATTGCGCTGGTAGACGCTGGCCCGGTGCGCTGGATGCCGTTTGATATGGAGCTCATTAGGGTAGACAAAGAGATCAACCGGGCTGCCGATCGCGCGCAACGCACGAACAGCTTCGAGTGCCACCAGATATTCTCCATCCGCCGCTTGCACGAGAAGGGGAAAGGCAACACGGCCGGCGTTGCGGGATAGCGAAATATCCGCCCACATGGCTGATTTATCGTCTGGTGACTTGGGCCACCCAAAACGCTCGTAGGTGGCCTGGATCGACGGGCCAAGCAGCCAGGTCTGGGAGGGTTCCCAGCAGCATCCGCTGACAGCAGCAGCGCTGAAGAGGCTGCTGTGCAGTGCCGCATATTGAACGGTTGTAGATCCATCGCTCAGGCCAGTAATCCCGATCTGTTCTGGGTGAGCCAAGCCGGCATCGATGAGTTGCCTCACCTTGATTTCGATTGCCGACATGATGCTGCGACGTTCGAGAAAGCCTTCATTCTGTCGGCGCTGCCGCTCTGTAGCCGAGAGGCCTTTTCCGAACAGCGGCGACCGGGGCCGCTGAATGCTGAGGACAAGATAGCCCGCGCGCGCGAACAGCTGAATGGGATATTCGTCACCCGTACCGCCCCTCAGAAATCCCCGGCTTTCATATTGGACGACTATCAGCGGATAGCGGTGTTTCGGCCTGTAATCGGGAGGGTAGACAAGATCTCCGAAACATTCGACCCCCTGGTCATTCTTCCAACGCAGCCGCTCCGTTCGGCCGAGGGCCAAGCGCTGAAAGGAAGGGTTGGGATCAAAAACCGTCCAGCTCTTCCCGGAACTGAGTGCAATACGGTCAAGATGGCGCGGCTGCCTCGAACTCTCTCGGCCGCATAGCACATCCTCGCCTATCGGTCCGCAGTTCAGGAGCAGGTCCGGGGTGGAATAACGCCGCCGGGGTTCCTTGCTACCGGCAGACCATTCGTAGATCGCCATTTCGTTGCTGGCCCAGCCCTCCCGACGCACGAACCGGACATCTCCGCTGGCGGAGAGCCATGGCTTGCCGTCGATAGCGGAGCATAGCAGGCTTTCACAGCGCTGCACCTTGCCGGCAACATCAATGGCAATTCGCTCGATGCCGGATTCATCTTCGACGGTCAGTGCACGGCCACCCGTAGGATCTCTGCCCTTTACGTCATCTGTCAGAAGCTGCTTTCGTTCAGCCTCGCTCGCGACGTGAATTACCCCTTCCTTCATACGGATTGTCCGATAATGATAGAGCGGCACACCAGCAGGAAAGGGAAGGCTGGATGCAAATGGGAAATAGCGATCGTCGAACCGGAAGCCTGACTTCGCCTCGTTCCTGATCGCCGATTGCTGCCGCCTGTCGTCTCTCGCTTGATAGACGATGCTATCGCCGTCAGGGGCGAAACGGAAATTCACGACGTCTTCCGCCGCGCTGCTTAATGGCCGGGCTATTTTTGACCTTTTTTCCCACACCCAAAGACCAAGGTGCCCCTCGACCGATTTGAGATAGGCGAGCCACTGGCCGTCAGATGACCAGCGCGGGGTAATCAGCTTCGTTACTCCCGTCGGAAAGCCGCTCTTCCCGTAAAACTCGTCGAAGCGAAAAAAAGAAGCGCCTCGACCTGCGTCGATGATGGTCGGAGTGCCATCTGGCTCAATGAGGATAATACCCGTGCAATAATCGTCGTCGGTCACGCTCGCCCGGCGTATGCTGACCGCGATCATGGTCCGGTCGGGCGACACCGCATAGAAGGGCCCGGATTCCATTTGGGAAATGGGACCGATGTCGAGCAGCTCGATAAGGTCTCGACCCTCAATGGGCCGACGTATGGATGACGGATCGCGCGGCTTCAGAAATTCAGCGCAATCCTGCTTCGCAGGTGCGGCCGGGACTGCGGCCGCACCTGCCCCGGCAATGCTCAGGACAAGGGAAATGAGCATTACCAAGCCTTGGACACGGTCAGACTGACGAGGCGACCTATCGCGGAATAGTTGGTGGCGTCATAGGTCGGGTTGGTCGCACTCGAAGCGATCCTTGATGGCTTCTCATTAAGGAGATTCTGTGCCGCAAGCAGGAAGGACCAGCCGCTGCCAAGGCCACTGCCGTGGGGTTGCCAACTGACCGTTGCATCCGCACTGTGGAAGCCGGAGACTTTGTAGACAGTCGTGGTCCGATTGTCGTCGGTGCCGCCGGTATAATTATAGGCCAGTGTTGCACCAACGCTGCCACGCCGCCAACTGGCGCTTGCACGTGCCCGCCAATGTGGCGGATTGAAGATTGTGCCCGCCCGAATGATGGTCGGCTGTCCTGCACTCAGCTTCTGATCGCTTTTGAGATAACTAGCATTTGCTTCGAGATTGAACGCGCTGCCGCCCGCCGAAAATTCATAAGAGGCCGCAGCATCGACGCCCCGGATATGCTGCTCGGCGGCGTTCTGAAGCTGGTTGAAGATGATAGCGGCGAGGTTTGCCGGGTCGTATGCGCCGGCGGTCTGGTTCTGGACGCCCAAGGGCAAGGAAGCGGTCGCCGCCAGCACCTGTTCAAGCGTGGGATTAAGCAGAATTAGGTCGGCATATTCCGGCCTGAATGCCTGTGTACTGTCCGCAATTGGCCGGATGACACGGTTCTTGTAGCGGACGTTGAAATAGCTGCCTTCGATCCGCAGGCCCGGGATGCTATGCGGTTTGACCTCGGCGGTCAGCGTCAGGGTGGTCGCCTTTTCAGGCTCCAGATCCCGACTGCCGCCGCTGATCTGCAAAACGTTTTGGCCGGTGGGCGGCGCGGGCAGGTAGAAGTCGGGGGCGAGCAGAGCGCCTTGCCGGACGGTGTTTTGCTGGCTGAGGGTAGGGGCTTTGAAGGATTTCCCCCAGGTCGCCTTCAGAATGAGATCACGGATCGGTTGATAGTTGACGCCGATCTTCGGCGTCGCAAGGCCACCGACCTCGTCATAGCGCTCATAACGCACTGCACCTGACAGCTGCAGCGAATTGATGAAGGCTATATCGTTGCCATCTGCGATCACAGGCAGAAATATCTCGCCATAGGCATAGGTGGCAGTCTGGGCGTCGGTATAGCGCAGCAGGGATGTGGTCGCTGCGGTGGTGACGCGCTGGATCGAGGCTTCTAGTCCATTGGATCTAAGCCCCGCCCCAAGTGCGAGGCGGGCGTCGCCGCCTGGCAGAGCAAAAAGCGGCCCTTCGCCGCTGATTTCAGTCGACCAAAGGTCATTCTTATAGCCTACATGGTTGACGGCAGCGCGCGAGCCCCCTGAGTAAATCTCGGCAACGATACGACTGTCGCTGATGGCGCGTGTGGCCCGCGCATCGACATTCCAGCCTCCGGGCAGCTTGAACTTTACCGCAGGGCTGATCGAGTAGCCCTCAATATCGGGGCGGCTGATCGTCCCGAGCTGCGTCACATCGCCCGTCGCGGTGAAGGGCAGGGCGGCAACCGACTTATGCCGATTATAATGCGCGTCGATCTCGAATTGGACTACATCGCCCAACGCCTGATGCGCAGCAAGGACCGCGCTGACCTGACGCTGCGAGGGCAGGAGAGTCATGCTGCGCTGACGCGAACGCATATAGGAGCGCTGCGAAGCCATGATGTCTGTCGCTTTATTATAGTCGCCCGCGATCATGAACCCGCCACCGGACCAACGGCGTCCCGTAACGGCACTGAACTGATGCTGCACGTCGCCGCCGTCGGTTGCGGCACCGAAGCGCGCTGTGGTCAAAAGGCCGTCATAATCGCGCCGGAGCAGGATGTTGGCGACGCCGCCCACGGCGTCTGAACCGTACAACGCGGACGATCCGTCAGCGACGACCTCGACACGTTCGACGGCGGCCAGCGGGATGGCGGAAATGTCGATCCCCTGGCTTACTGCATCATAGGCGACCCGATGGCCATTGAGCAAAGTCAGCGTCGCATCGGCACCGAGGCCCCGAAGGTTAAGGGCTGACGATGAGGTTGTGTTTTCGGATCCGGTCTGCAGGCTGGAGATGACACCAGGATTTTGGCCGCCGCTGAAATTCTGCGGAATATTGCGGACGTAGGATCCAAGGTCGCTATGTCCTAGTTCACGAATTTTCTCGCGGGAGGTGGCGATGACGGGAGAGGTCGGTTGCGCGCCCCGTATGCGCGAGCCTGTTACGAACAGCTGATTGTCCGCCGCGCCGTCTATCTCTTCCGAGCGCGACGGTGCAACTCGCCCCCGCAGGATGATGGTTTGCCCCCTGACCTCGGCCTCGAGACCCGATCGCGCCAGAAGGGCAGAGACGGCTTCTTCCAGAGTGAATTCGCCCTTGAGTGCTGGCGAACGGCGGCCATCCAGGGTTTTCGGGTCTGCGACCAGTTGATAGTCGTTAGCCTGGGCGATTGCGCGCAGGCCTTCGCCCAGCGACTGCGCGGGCAACTCGTAGTGGCGCTTTGCATCCTGCGCCGCCGCTGGCATCGCAGCCGCGCCTATGCACAGTGCGGCGCTGCCGAAAAGTGCGTTCCTAGCCAAACCCATGTCTGCCCCCATCTTTCAAGCCGCCTCTTTTTGAGGTTCGGTCGGGAAAGACAGGGCATGAGGGATTTGAAGCTAACGGCGCGAGATTATTTTTTAGAGGCGAGGATCAGCCTGTGCTTTTGCGACCGATCGATGGGAAGATTAAGATAGCCGCTGATCGCTTCGGCGACCCGCTCGATATCCCTGATGTCGATCTCCCCGAAAATCTCTCGCTCGCCAAGGCTGATCGGGGCGAGTTCGATCTTTGTATCGCTATAGCTGTTCGCTTCCGCGATCACTTCCCTAATCGGCACATTGTCGAAGCTCTTCACGCCGCTCATCCACTGCTGGTCTGACCTGCGCGCAGGCATGACAACAGATTGCGGCCTTTGTCCATGGCGCAGCGCCAGGATCTGACCGGGCTTGAGTGCAATGGTCTTTGGCGGCAGTGCGGCGTTGGCCAAAACCTGGACCACGACGCCGCCTTCTATGAGATGCACCGCGACAGTGTTGCGAAACAGAACATCAAAGACGGTGCCGGTGGCCCGCACCTGAATGCCGCCCGCCCGAACATAGAAGGGGCGTCCGCTGTCATGAGCGACGATGAAGCGGGCCCGGCCGCGCTTGAGGCTGATAGTCCTGCTATCGGCTGCCATGGATACCCCGAGGACCGTGTCGGTATCGAGGATCGCGCGGCTTCCGTCAGCAAGGTGGACAGTTCGCACCTCGCCCAGCCTTGTGACAAAGGTCGACGTGGGCCTGGCTTCGGCCAGCGGCGGGGCGACTTTCGATGGGCTCCGCAAGACCATGGAGGCCGAAGCCAGGAGGCCCAGGATGGATGCCGCGGCCAGTACCAGCGTCGGCTTGGTCCACCAGGGGCGTTGCCGCTGGCGAGAGGGTTGTGCGTGGGTTTGGAAGCTCGCAGCCGCATGTCCGGCGGCCTGAACGTCGTCCATGAAGTCGGTGTAGAGGGCCTGCCGGGTCGGTTTCTCAGCGATCCAGTCTGCAAGGGCCTCGGCATGGAGGTCGGGCTCGTCCAGCATGCGCAGCACCCAGATCTCGGCGGCCTGCTTGTCCTGCGGCGTGATTTGCTCGTTGACGTCAGTCATTGTCCGCCTCCTTGTGGGCGGTGATCAGGCGAATGGCCTTCAGCATATGTTTCTGAATGACCCAAAGGGGCTCCTCGAGATCATTCGCGATCTGACGGTAGCTAAAGCCTTCGACCCGATTGAGAAGAAAAATTTCCAGCGTTCTCGGCGGGAGTTGTTGGAGGATCGCCGTCCAATGGGCAAGTTCCTGGCGTGCTTGCAACTCGCGGTGGGGGTCGAGGTGGGAGGTGCCATGATAGCCCTCGTCCAGTTCGGTCGATCGGCGCGATAGCTGCGTTGAGCCTCGCGCTGCATGATTACGTAAGAGATTGGTGGCTATTCGTGTCAGATAGGCGCGGGGGCTGTGCAGGTCTGGGTGAGGGGCCGCGCGCACGAAACGCGTCAACGTTTCCTGGCTAAGGTCGTCGGCGTCCGCCGTGTTGCCAAGCTGTCGGTTGAAGAAGCGCAACAGGCGCGGTTTTTCACGTCGGTAGAAATCGGAGAAACTGAAGCGCTCGCCGCTGTCGTTGCTCGTGATTTGAAGATCGATCCTTCGACCTTCGCGCTCGCCTTGGCCCATTCGTCGCACCTATGTCCACTCGGGGCGACGGCCAAAGCCGGATGTTGGAAACCTGTCTTGCGGCAGGCGCATGCGCCTTTACCGTTGCCGGCTGGACATGCGCGCATGCCACCCGGCCCCAGTGAAACTGTGACCGAGCTGCAAGAAAGAGGTTTCCACGCCCCACTTCCGGGCTTTTTCCGAAAGCGGTCCCAATGTGCCGGAATGTCTGGTGAGCGCAACCCTAAAGAGTGGATCTGTGACGTTTTGGGAAATCGAGCTGAGAGAATTGAGGGGAAAGAGAGAAGGTGGGCGGCTGCCCGCTGTGCGGTCATCGCGCTCTTGCCTGCGCGGCGTGCCGCCGCGCAGGCCGGGCTCGGCTGCGCCGATCCCCGCCCTTGGGGCTGCGATCGCTGCCGCAAGGATGGGCTGGTGATGGGGGTGTGGAATGGGTGGGAGACATGATGCTGAGAGTGGTTCAGGCACATGCTGCTGGATCGGGCATCACGGCGGCGACACCTCTATCAACTGCGCCATCCGGACGTGCCGAAGGGGAGGGGAGGATTGGAAAGGGATAAAAATCTCTTTCGAGGAATATCCGTCATGTCCATCTTCCACCATGCCAGCCGGTTTCTCGCTTATGCCCTTGTTGAGTTACGAAACCTGGCTGGCGACGAGCGCTGTGCCGCGCGGATCGACCGATATCTTGCGCGATGCGGTACGGGCGACATAGCCGAACCGATCGGTCTGGGAGGCGGCGAGGCAGGCGCGCGGGTAAGGGAAGCCTCGGCGCAGATGCCGCCGTTGACGCGGGCTGTCCTTGCGGTAGTGGTTGGCCGCAGAATGACCGTGGCGCAGGTGTCGCGCGGGTTTGGCATAAGTGAAAAGCGGGTCTGCTGGCATTTTCGTCGCGCGATCTCGATAGTGGCGGAACATCGAGATATGAGCTGAGCCTGCTCTTGGAGGCGCTGTGGCGGACCAACCGCACAGCAATGAGCGCGGCCCAGGCTGTATTCTATTTCGGGTGGAAGGGCGGGTCGGCCAGTCTGACTTTCGGCAAGGACTGGGACTTTGCGCTCGGTCCGCTTCAGAGCACATAGCCCAAGAAAGCTGACGCTCCCGATATACAGATTGCCGTCAGTGCTTTGGCTGCAATGCGCCCCATTTTCGGTCATTCGAGCCACTGCGATCCGATCCCGAAAGCTGACGGAGCCGCTTAGCCACGGATGTCGCTTCAAGAGGGTAACGGGCGCCCTTCGCAATGAGCAATGAGCGGGGCCCCTGAAACGTGGATGATGATGCTCTAGCCAGTCGCTCGAGCCGCAGTCATCGGTTCCCGCAACTCGACAGAAGACTGCGCAAGGTCATCGTCGGTTACCATTGATCGCCCTGAACCCTGGTCGGTAGCTGCCGGATCTTTTGGAGCTAGATGCGCGGGAGAAGGATTTCCGCAGGCGCGGCAAACTTGATGCCGTGGCGCTGTTAGTCGCGTCCCTTCAATCCGATCAGGAAATGCTCGGCAGCGCTGTCCGCATCCACGCCATCCGCAACCATCGCTTCGGCAATGACCTGAAGGCGATCGACATCGAGCAGTTCAGATAGGCTCGCCCGATTCACGGTATAGGTCCGCTGGCTCACCATGTCGCCAAAGGAGAAGGATGTTCCTTCGCCCGTGAAGGTGCGCATCAGCCAGGGTGCGAAGCCCGGCTCGTCGAAATGCTCTGAGATCCAGTCGTGCACGGTCTCGACGCTCGTCAGCCGCGCCCATGCCCACATCATACCGGCCGCGTCGTCGAACTCCTGCAAGGCGCCCGACTGCGCATCGCGCGCAAGCCTTGCGGCAAGTCGCTGTTCGAGATCGACGACCGCCTCGAGCGACAGGCCGCGCTCATCCTCCGGCTTCGCCTCCTTGTCTCCGGCCCGGCCATGTTCAACACTCATCGAAGTGACCATATAGGTCGCGAAGTTGAGCGAAGGGCCATCGATCGCCTCCCCCAGCAAAGCCGCCCGCTGATCGGGGCTGAGCTTCTCAAGCACCGGCTCAATTGCGAAAGAGATCGCCCAGCGCACCGGCAGATCCTCGGGCGTGCGCCAACCATCAACGGGATTGAAGAACAGGTCGGCCGCCGCCAGCAGCGCGCGCGCCGTCCGCTTGGCTTGTGATTCAGGCACATCCCCTGCCTGCGCCATCAGGGTGTTGAGCAGAACACTCGCGCGAGTGCCGCCGGTCCGGCGCTCGGCGGCGACATAGGTCTTGATCATGTCCCGCGTCTTCCCAGGATCGTCATATGTCGCGCGCAGAGCGTCGAGTTCCGCACTCGCGATGATGCCGTCACCCAGGCCGAGGTTGAAATAGACCGGGAACCGCCGCTTGGAAGAGGCTCGGCGATCCCGCTCGATCTTGCGCCAGTCACCGCCGTGCCACGTATTTGCGAAAATGGCGTCGAGACTGGGGAACACATAGGGCAGCGCGCGCTTGACGCGCGCCCGGCGGCTTCCGTCGACCGTCGCCAGCAACTGGTCGCCGAATGCCTGCCGGTCTTCCTGCCGCCCTTGCTGAGGCTCGGCACCGGTCAACTCATCGGGATGGTTCCGGATGAAATGATACAGCGCCGGCTCGAACAGCCGCATCGTCTCGATCGCGACGAAGTCCGACACATCGACTTCCCCTTTGACGGCCGGCCACGCCATAGCGATCGCATTAGCCAAGCGCCCGACATCGCGCGCCGTGCGCAGCCAGGGTGCCACCGCACCGTGGAGAATATTGCCCCATCGCACGACATCCGGCACCGGCTCGTCGCCCACGATGGCACTGAGACGCTGCAGGAAAAGGCGATTTAGATCGGTCTGCGCTACCGGCGGCAGGTCGAACGAGGCTTGGACGATCTTCTCAAGCCATTCCGGCCCATCCGGGTCCGACGGCCGCTCGAGCGCCCGCACCGCAATGTCGCGATCGAACACCAGCAGATAGGTAACTCGCGGCAGGTCGGCGACCGACTTCACCAGCCTAAAGATCTGACGGACCTCATCAGCGACCAGACGATCAACGTCGTCGATGATGACCACGATATTGCGCTTCTCTGCCCGCAGCGCGTCGGCAAGCGTGTCACGGACATCCTCGAGGCTGCGCTCCTCGGGAATTTCCTCACCCGCAGCCTTAATCGCATCAGCCACCGGCTTGGCGAGGCCGCCGACCGGCGTGAAGGCAAGGGCCGCCGAGACCAAATCTGTCGCGCCCGTCACTTTCCTGGCGATCAGGCGAAGCCCATCGCGCACGCCCCTCGAGAGCTTTTGGCCGATCGATGCGTTCAGCTCACCGAAAAATGCCCGCGTCAGGTCCTTCTGTTCGGAAAACCACCAAGGGTTGAACCGCACGATAATCGTTTTCGCGTCCTGATCGAGCGCGCCTTCGCCCTTCTCGAGCGCGTCGACCACCATGTTGACCGCCGACGTCTTGCCGCTGCCCCATTTGCCATGGATTGCAATCACAAGCCCGTCATCGCCGGCCCGCGACATAAGCCCCGCGGCAATGGCCTCGGCAAAGTTGCAATAACCGAGTTCATCTTCGACCAGCCGCGTTCGCGGCCGATCGGCCGTCATCGAAACCGCAGGCTTATGATCGTCGGAAGCGGCTCCGGTCATGATCTGCAAGTGTCCCCCGAATATTGGTGATGATCATTGCCGAGATAGTTTCGGACGAGCTCCCCACAAGAGCGACAATCTAATAGCGCGCTCTCCGCGCGGGCTGTTTGTACGAGGTCGCGATGCTATGTCACAAAGATGCAAATCGATCCAAACTATATGGCACTCTCCGACGCCCTGTTCGGCTATGCGCTCTCGCGCACCGCCGAACTTGGCAGTCCGGGAAAGAAGCTCGCCCACTACACGAGCGCCGAAAACGCGCTGAACATCCTGACCGGCAAGAAGATTTGGCTGCGCAGCGCCGCGGTCATGAACGATCATTCCGAAATCGAGCATGGCCGCGCTATCCTGGCAGCCTGCCTCGACACCGACCTAGGCCAGCGCTTCTGGACCGTGCTGGACAGAGGGCACGCTGGCTTGGCGAAGCGCGTCCGCGACCGCGTGGCTGCGTCGCGGCAACGGCCGCGGGATCGCATCTTCATGGTGTCGCTCAGCGAGCATGACGAAACCGATCGGCTCGGTCGCCTATCGATGTGGCGGGCATATGGTGGGCCGACGGCGGGAGCGGCGATCATCTTCAACACCGAAATTTTCGATGATGCCCAGATCAACCTGATGTCGTTCGCAAGCCCCGTCCTCTATGGCGGCACTCAGGTGTTCGCGCCGCAATTCGAAGCGGTGATCGCAAAGCTGGAGGCGGGACCGCATCTTCTGAACGGCGTCTCGGCCGACGTCGCGTTCAACGCCGTCGCTTCGGCACTCGATTTTGCGATCCTGTCGACCAAGCATGTTGGCTTCGGCGAGGAACGCGAATGGCGCGTCATCCACCTTCCGTTCGATTACGCCTCGGCCTCGGTCACCGAAAGACTGGTCACCATCCGTGGCACCCCGCAGCTCATCTACGAGCTGCCGCTGGTCAACCAGCCGGGGATGAACATGCCCAAATTGACCTTGGACCGTCTGATACACACAATCATCATCGGCCCCGCGCTGCACGCCGAGACATGCCGTTGTGCGCTGGTGGAAGCTTTACGCATGAACGGGGTCCAGCAACCAGAGAACCGCGTCGTTGTCAGCGATATTCCTCTGCGCCAATGGGGGTAATGTCCCTTCGTCACTGGTGGGCCACCATAACATCCTTTTCGAGCGATTGGTTTACCGGACTGACAAACCCCCTTTTGGAATTCCCCCGTGAGAACGTGAGGACCAGTTGAGGACATCGAGCACAGGGGAAACCATGTGAAGACAGTGCGCTTCGCCATAACGCACGGATTCCCGGTGCAGATGGAGGGAGGGGGACGCATGAGCATGCGATTCAGGGTCATAGATTGGCTGGAAACGGTCGAACTCACTATATGAGTTTGCCGTAAATCATGCAATGAGAGGGGCTGTTTCCTGGACTCGGTCGGCGACTTCGCAGCGCTTTTGTCTATGATGGCCAGGATAGTCGATGTCGGTCCCCCTCCACCAGGGACCATGATGGCGGAGACTGCAGGCCGGGTGTCCAAAGCCCGGCCCCGGCCGCCCAAGCAGGAGATATTTGATGGCAACCTCACCCCAGACCCGCAAAGCAATCGCCGACAGCGAGAATGCGCTTCGCGACACGCTCTGGACCGACGCCGCCGACCGGCTCTGGGCGCACAAGACAAGTGGCGGGTTCGTTATCACTCCCAAGACCATGCCCTATGTCTGCCGCATACTTGACGAGATGTCGAAGGACCATCCGCTCGCCTCCACCTATGAAGCGCTCTGGTCCTACACCTGGGCGAACAACGCCTTCCTGCGGTTCAATAAGCCCGATGACCTCACCTTCGCCGCCGGCTTCAGCGGCCAACGAGGTCGGCGGACCCTGCTGGAGCGCATGCGCCGGCTCCAGCTGCTCGGTTTCATCGAGACCCAGCCCAACGGCAACGAGACGTTTGGCTTCATCTTTCTCCCAAACCCGCACGCCGTGCTGTTCAGGCATCAGGCGGGCCAGGGTACACCCTTGCCCGACCCGGCACCTAAGGGCCTCAGCACCCATATCTTGCCGGCCAGTTGGAACGCGTTCGTGGCGCGCGCGCTCGATCTCGGCTGCAAGGATGTGAAGCTGCTGCTCAATCCACCGCCGCCAGCACCGGTATCAGCGGCCGCACCTGCCGTGCCGGCGGCACTGACATCTCCCAAAGTCCTGCGCCGTCGTCCCAAAGCTGCAACCAAGGCCTGACCATTATGGCGGTATCGAAGGTTCTGACGCCCGCGGGGCAGATCAAGGGAGCGATTCTCACGCTCAAGGACAGTGGCGACAATGGGTTCGAAGGCCTGATGGCGGCGCTGCTCGGCGCCGTGACCCACTTGCCGTTCCGGCTGGCCGTTTCGGGAAGCCAGGACGGCCAGGATGGTCGCGGTGACGGGGTTGACGGATCGATTGCGTTCGAGGCCAAACTCTACACGTCGAAGCTCACCAAATCAGTGGTCAACAACAAGGCGACCGAGGTGCTTGCCAGCGCCGATCCGCCCGATCTCTGGATCCTCGGCGCGACCGTCGGCGCGTCCGCTCAGATTGTCACGACCCTGCGCGCCGCCTTCGCCAAGGTCGAGACCAGTCTGCTGGTGCTCGACTGGCCGGCCAACACATCGCTGCCACCGCTAGCCTTGCTGTGCGCCATGGCACCGGACACCTGCGCCGATTTCATCGACCGTCATAGTCAGACTGGCATCGACCGGGCCGCATTGCTGGCTGCGCTCAAGGCGCTGGCAGCAGCGCCGGGTTTTGCCGCGCGTGCCACCGACCTCCGCAATAGGCTGGCCGATCCGTTGCTCGGTCTCGCAACGGCCCGCGCCGCCAATCATGCTACCTATGGGCGGCTCTTCGCGAGGACAGACGAGGCCCGGCATCGTTTCGGACAACCACTGGCGCCTGCGGCCAGCCACGCTCTTGCACCGATAGATCGAGCGCGACGCGTCGAGCTCGATACAATTCTGACAGCGCCGCCGGTCCCGGGGATCATCGCTGTGACCGGCGACCAGGGCTGCGGCAAATCCTGGCTCGTTGCGCAAGCCTGGCTCGCTCTGGCGGATGCCCCGTTCCTGATCTTTCTAACGGCGGCCGAAGCGGTCGCCGCAATGACCTGCGCGCCCCAGGAACTTGTCGCACGCCAGTTGATCGAGCATTCGGACGGGGTGCCAACAAGCGCGAGCCTCGATCGCTGGGCAAAGCGCCTTGCACGATGGCGCGCACGGCCCGCGACCGCGCCACGGCTGCTGCTGGTGATCGACGGGCTGAACGAGCGCGCGCGGACCGACTGGGCACCTTGGCTGTCGCGCCTGACTGGCTACGTCGCAACGATCGGCGGATGCGTGATCGTCACCAGCCGGGCGCGCTATTTCAAGCGGATCGACGACCGTTTCACCGTACCGCGGCGCACGATCACGCTTGGTGACTTTACCGATGCCGAACTCAATGCTGCACTCGCCGCGCATGGGATCGCACCCACACAAATCGCCAAGCGGGTCCGGTCATCGCTGCGCAATCCGCGTATCCTGGGGATCGCGCTCGAGCTCCTCGGCACGGCGCAGATCGGCGTCGCCGAGGAACTCAGCATCGAACGGCTGTTGTTCGAGCATGTCCGCACTCATGCCAGCGACCCCGCCGACGGCGAGACGCCCTGGCAGTTCAAGACCCTGCTCGCCGATCACGCCCGGCTGATCCGCGAACGGATCGAGGGTCAGGTCACCGACGACCGGCTGATCTTCGCCCATTATGACTTCGCAGATGCGCCGCGCTTCGATCTGCCGCGCGACCTCTTGCCAGTGGTCGAGGAGCGTTTCTTTGTCGGGGTCGAGGGCGATAGCGCCCTCTACCAGCTGACCGAGGACGGCCTCGTCTATGCGCTCGCCATCGCGACGATCCGCGAGCTTCAGAAGGCCGAGCGCAATGCCCGGTCAGTCACCGAGCGCCTCGCCGAAATAATCGAGCCGGTCGCCGCGCTCGACCTCGTGACCCATGTCCTGTTCGCCGCAGCGCTCATCGCCAGCGTCGACGCCGAAGTCAGTCCGGCAATCGGTGCCGCCTTGCTGGCGCGTCACGCGATGCAACAAAATGCCGATGAGGACAGCTATCCCGCTTATTGTGGCATTGTCCGCAACATTCCGGCGGCGGCGCTCGATGCGCTGTTCGCGCTGGCCATCGGCGAGCCCCATGTCCAGCACAAAGAATGGCTGGTCGATGCGCTGCGCCGTGCGCGCGCCGACCGGGCAGCCTGGGGGATCATCGCGGCGCGGCTCGATGCATGGCTGCGCATCTATTCGCTCAACGCTGCGCATGGCCTTATGCCGGGCGAACGCGATGCCACGAAGCGCGCCGAAGCAAAGGCGGAGACCGAAACCAAGATCGCGACCCGGCTTGGCGACATGACGCCGTGCGAGCGCGCGATCCTCGCGCGGATGACCCGCGACGATCGCGTCGATGGAACCGCGCTTAGCGAGGATATCTTCGCGATCCTGGCCGGCATGCCGCTGCTCGATTTCGCCGACGGGCTGATGTGCTGGGCGTTCGCCCGCTCGATCAACGGTGGCTATCATGTGCCGTGGAAGGACTTCGCCTTCGTCGTCCAGCATAACCGGATCGACTGGTTCGAAACGCGCGAGGCGCTGCTCGCGGCCGCCGCCTGCTTCACCGCCGCCGATGCCTCGCGTACCGGCCAATGGGCGCTGGTCTCGATCCTGCGGGCCACCGGCGATGCCGACGATGGCAGCCGTGCGGAGATCATCGCCAATGCGCTGATGCCCGAATGGGAGCATTTTCAGGGCTGGCGGCTGGTCGAGCGCTATTGTGCGACCGATCCGTGTGATCCAGCCTCCGAACGACCCGACATGATCGATGACACCGCCGAGCGCATGGGGGCGCTCGATCCCAAGGCCCTGGTCAGGAACCGCTGGACCGGCGAGCATGAGCACTTCCTGAGCGACGCCGCACCGGGTCTCGCACGCTTCGCACCCGATAACGTCGTCGCGATCAACCGGGCCGTGGTCAGCGACATGCTCGAGCGCCCGAGCAATATCGCGACGCTCGGCGTTCCGTTGCTTGGCAGTGCCACCGTGCTTATCGAGCCGGATACAGTCGAGGCAATGGCCGCGCGTGCCGCCGCGCTGTCCCATCCCAAGGAGCCGGTAGGGGATGCCGACACCAAGGACTGGGTCGTTTCGCAATATCTTCTGGTCACCGCCTTCGCCCATCTCGACGGCGACGCCCAGGTCCAGGCGCTCATCGATCTGCCCGAACACGGACCGCCGCTGGTCCAGCTCGACAGCGTGTTTCATCCGGCGAGCGCCGACATGGTCGATCGGCTGGTCGACCACGCGACTGCCTCGAGCGAGGAGCATCGGCTGCTGATGGCGCTGGCGTTCGTGCGCGGGTCGGACTCACCGATCAGCCGGGAGACACTCGCGAAAATCCGGTTGTTGACCGATCATCCCAAAGGGTCGGTTCGCGGTCTCGCGCTCCAGATATCGGCGGAGCATCCCGACGACGCACAGCTTATCGCCTTCGTGGCGAGCGGCTGGAGTGCCGCGACCCATCACCCGCGCGAGCATTTCTACGAACGCTGGCATGGCTCGTCGATGATCATCGCCGCGGCGAAGCGGGGCCTGTTGAGCGGAGCCGAAGCCGTCGCGCGTATCAGCCCCGATCGCTATGGCGCGGCAGCGGAAAAGCTTGGTGCCGCCGCCGTCGGTACGTCACTCGCCAGCCTGATCGGTCAGGCCACCGCGCGCGTGCTCGAAGCGGTGATGCCGTTCCGGCCACCGCGCGTTTCGTTGAGTGACACTGCCGATGCCGACGCCGTCGCCCGCTTCTCGCTCGAGGATGACGACGCCGATTTGCCGGATGACCAGCGCTTCGCCCGGATCAACGAAAGCGACGAGGCGTTCGCCGCGCGCCAGAAGGCCGGGTGGGATCGCTTCCAGGCGTTCGAAGCTACGCTCACCAAAAGCGGTGCCGAGCTGATCCTGCGCGATATCGGCTCGAATGCGATGCGCGCGATCGCCGAAACCGACCTCGCCGCGCTTCAGGCCATTGCCAGGCAGTTGCTCGATGTCCCGACCAGCCGGTTGCCGCGCATCGCCAATCTCGCCTCTCGCGTCGCCCGGGCGCTGTCCACCGCAGACCCGGATCTCGCCGTCGCGCTGTTCCGCCGTTGCGCTGGCCACGAGGCCTTTGTCCGCATCACGCGTTCGGCGGGTTCGATCCCGCTGATGACCTGGGATATCTGGCACAGCGAGGATTCTGGCGCGATGGAGGCGTTGCGTCGCGACCGGCTCGCGCGCTGTTCGAGTGACCACGCGCTGGCAAGTGAAGTGCTCGCCGCCTGCCATGCCGGACGGCAATCCTGGCTGGAAGATTATGCAACGCGCGAGATCGCGACCGGCCATCCCGTCGCCACCTCTCGGGCGCTGACGATCCTTGGCTTCGCCGATGAGAGCGAGACCGCCGGCGCGACGATCGCGCGGTTCGACAATCATGGCGGAATGGTCGGGCGGGCCGCCGAGGCAGCGCGGTTCGCCTATGATCGCAACCGCTGGTCACGCATCTGGTATCAGCGCCTCGCCGAGACCGGCGACCGCGTCGACTTCTGGCGTTATGGCACCTTGCTCGCCAAGATCGCCGATGCCCGCATGGTGTTGTGGACCGGAGACTATGTGGAAGGCCCGCTGCTCGACCGGTTCGGCTATTCGCTCAACCGGCCGATCGAACGCCGCATCGAGGCGTGGAAGAAAAAGCGCGACGGCAAATTGTTCGGCCAGGACCAGCCACGAGATGTCTATCTCGAACCCGCGCCCGACGGCTTCGATCTGAGCGAGGAATGATTTGCGGTCCTGCGAAATGGTCGGAGCTGGGCGTCGCTATTCGGCGAAGCTTTCGGTGGATGAATAGAGATACTGCCAGGCGTTCTTGATCGTCATGCGATTGATGCCGGCGATCTCGTCCGCGTCCGGCTTGCGAGTCACCGGTCCGAAATTCCGGTGCGCGGGGTCGTTCGACAGAAACAGGCAATGGCGGCTCGACAGCGGCAGCAGCATCGTCGGCTTGTTGGTGAAGTCGATCAACGGATTGCTGGAGGTCAGGAACCGTTGGTCGCTGCCCGGCGGGATCACGTTGAGCGCATAATAGAGCGGAACATAGCTCTCCCAATTGTCGAGTGCGGTCTTCAGCCGGACCACAAGCCAATAATCCTCGCTCCAATGGCCGACCTTGTCGGGATGGACCGTCTCCAGCTCGCGCCGCAATCGAGGCTGGTTATGGTGCATGAACGAAATCGCCATGGCGAGCTTGCGGATATCGGCCGGGAACTGACCCTCGAGAATCTCCGTGATGACCTTCGACGCCATACCATCGATCACCGCGATCTGCTTCTCCGCCCAGTCCGGCGCATAGCCGGGCGGTGGATTGCGCAAGCTGTTCCAGCGCTTCTTGAACCCGAAGCGCTCATGATTGCCCTTGGTGATCTTCCCCGTCTCGCTGTCGAGCCGCCACAGCGCGCCGGCCTCGGTCTCGAACCGCTTGAGATAATAGCGCGGCGTATAATGGTGCCGCTTCGAGACCGTCATGGCATCGCCTCCGGTTCATCGGCAGGGGCTTCCGGCGCCGCCGACTTCCGTTCGCACTCGCGTGGTCCGTCCCACTTCGGCTTGTCGGGACGCGGGCCGAAAATCAACTGACCGAACGCATAATAGCCGCCTTCGGGCGCCGGCACGCGGTCGAGCTGTGCCACCGGCGACAGCGCAGCGGTGCCCGCGATCAGCGACGCTTCGCGCGTATCGGACGCGAAGATCGTGTGGTAGCCGAAGCGGCAGATCAGCCGGTTGATCCTGGCAACCGCCTTGCGGTCGGTGATCGTGCGGTGGCCGATGTCCGGCCGGCGCGGACGGCTGCGACCGCGCAGGACCATCCGGGTCGTCACCGGAAACAGCAGCTCGATCCGGCCGGCTTCCTGCGCAATATTATAGGGTCGCATCGCCGGCGTCGGGACGCGCGGGTCATAATAGATCACCGGATTGTCGCTGGTGAGGAACGCGTGATCGGACGCGTTGTGCAGCACATCGAAGCTGAGCGTGGCGAACAGCTTGCCCATGTCGTTGAGCGCGTGCGCCATCATCTCGAGCGATTTTTGCGGGTCGATGGTGACCTGGATCTTCTCCATCAGGTCCGGGAAGCCCTCGGGGAGCGGCGGCAGCTTCCCGGCGGCGTGCATGAGCAGCGCCTGTGTGTGCACCGAGTGGCCGAGGTGCAGCTCGGCGGGATCGCGGAACGCCGGCACCCGCACGCGCATGAGGCCGAGGAAGGTGATGATATGCGGCGCGGCTTCAAACATCGCCTCGCGGTTGGCGAGGGCTGTGACGATTGTCGGCCACTTCGTCTCGATCTCGCTGAAGATCGCCTCGAGTCGATCGTCGTCGCGCGTACCCTCATCGTCGAACTGCGAATAATAATAGCGCTCGAAGCCGGTCGACTCCGGGCGCTGCCGGAAGGGCCGGGCAGAATCGTCCTTGCGGAAGACCTGCAGCTGCCCCGAGCCATCGCAGAAATTTTTCAGATAAGTGACCGGGACATAATGGTGACGTTTCGGCATCGAGAAGAACATAATCAAAACATCGGCGCGCTGCGAGGCTGATTCTGGCCGCGTCAATCATTTCGTATCAAATTGAACGGCTTAGGCGCTGCGGAAAAGGCGGCGTGCGCATCTATAACGGCGCGGCACGCTGGGCGATCCGGCTCGATGCCGGTGACCTCATTTCAGACCGACTATAAGGCGTGGCTGGCGGCCGATCCGCCGCACTACATCGTACTGCTGCGCGCGCAGGTTGCCTTGGCTTGGCTCGATCGCGGCCGGGCTTTGCGCGGTCTGGTCGAGAAAGATGTAACGGAGGAAGACATGCCTGAATCCGAAGATCGGGCACCGCAGATTATCGGCTGTGGCTAGACGAGCGCAACTGGGAAGTCTTCAAAACGATAGACACTGATAACAAGCTCGGCATCGGCGGCAACGGTCAGAAAAAAGTTGGGTGGACCTCGTTTGAGATCGCCGGGAAGTGACATCGCCGTGCCTCGCGTTGCGGTCACAGTGGGACCTGTATCCTTACGTTGTCGATCGAAGCCGCCATTCGGCGTGCGGCCTCGTTTTGGGCATCCAGAATGAGAAAGCAGACCGACCGCAGCTGGGAACGGAAAATCGATGGCTGAAGGGCAGCAAAGGGTCGTTCAAGTAGGCGCTTCCATGCTCAATAAACGCTATTCGACCTGCCTTATGGTGATGATGTTGCCGCTAGAAAGCGGTAAAAAAGAATCTATGACGGAAAATGCTCTGCCGCGTCTCTTTGACCTGAGAGAGGAGAAAGAACACGGAACGCGAGGCATTGGCGCGATGGGTTGGGCGAGAGATATTGCCCCATGAACGCGACCTGCGCATCTGGTTGCGGCGACAGGTCGTTGCCGCCGCAGATGTGGAGGATGTTGTGCAGGAATGCTATTGCCGCCTCGCCCAGTTGCACGACGTGTCCCACATCACCGCGCCCCGTGCCTATCTTTTCATCATGGCGCGCAATATCGTGCGTCGTCAGCGCGAGCGGGCGCGGGTCGTGCGGATCGATCCTCTTGCCGCGACGATGGAGGCTGAGGCCGATTTTCTGACGCCCGAGCGCGTGGCGCAGGCGAGGCAGGAGTTGGGCCGGGTGCAGGCGGCGCTCGCTACGCTCTCCGATCGCGCGCGCAGCATCTTCATCATGCGCCGGATCGAGGGGAAGAGCCAGAAGGCGATTGCGCAGGCATTGGGCATAAGCGAGACGATTGTGGAGAATGAGGCGAGCCGGGGTCTGCGCACGCTTCTGAGGCACATGACGCAGGCGGATACGGAACAGGGTCAACCCGAAGCAACGGGAGGCGCGCATGTCAGGCAGCGTTGAGGATATGGCGGCGCGCTGGGCCATGCGCTATCCGCTCGATCCCGATCAGCAGGCAGCGTTCGACGCTTGGCTGGCGCTGGACCCGCGACACGCAGGCGCGCTGCTGCGAGCGCAGGCCGCTCTTTCCTGTATGGACGACGCGCTGGTCGCTGATGCCGATCACTCTTCCAACGCCCCCTTCTGGACCCGCCGCACATGGCTAGCGGCCGGGCTGGGAGGCAGCATTGCGGCTGTGCTTGCGGGCGGCCTTGGCCTGTCCCGATGGATGGGGCAGCATGTTGCGACCGAACGGGGTGAAATCCGCCGCTTGCCGCTTGGCGACGGATCGGTGGCGACGATCGACAGCGACAGCGATTTGCACGTCGCGCTGGGTGACGAAGCGCGCCGCATCACGCTCGCTAGGGGGCAGGCCTGGTTTCAGGTCTCCAAGGATCGCCGTCGCCCCTTCATCGTCGATGCAGGTCTGGCACAGGCGCGCGCGATCGGCACTGCCTTTTCCGTCAGCCGCACCGACAAGGGCGTACAGATTGCCGTCACCGAAGGCACCGTCGCGACATGGGCGAAGGATGGTGGCGGGTCGATGACAATCCTCAAGGCAGGCGATTTCGCTACCTTCGAGGCCGGCGCACTGGTGCCCGTCACCGGCAATGCGCCACAGGCGATCGAGCGCGGGCTCGCATGGCGCATGGGGGAAATCGCGCTGGAAGGCGACACACTGCGTGACGCCGTGGTCCGCTTTAACCGCTACAATGCGCAGCAGCTCGTCATCGTCGATGAAAGCCTCGCCAACGAAAAGTTGATCGGCCTGTTTCGCATCGACAATCCGGCGGGGTTTGCCCGCACGCTGGCCGCCTCGCTCGATGTGACGGTCACGGTCACACCCGACGCCATCCGCCTGTCTCGCAAAAAAATCGATACGATCTGACGGAAAGTCCATCTGCCCGGCTCTTGGTTCATAAGAGCGCACCAGCAAGCAGGGCGCCACGACAGGGGAGGACATATGAAGACCGCGCTCGCCCATCTTCTTGGCACCGGGGCTGCGATCATCTGTTGCATCGGTACGCCCGCCGACGCCGCTGCGCAGATCCGCCGTTTCGACATTGCGCCCCAATCAGCCCGCACCGGCATCCCCCTTTTCGCTAAGCAGGCGCGAATCGAGATATTGGTAACGGGCGCTGCGGCGGAAGGCGTCAGCCTGCGCCGTCTTCAGGGCACCATGGATGTGACGCAGGCGCTTCGTCATCTACTGACCGGCACCGACCTCGTCATCACGAAGGCGGGGACCGCCATCGTCCTGAAGCGCGAGCGGCCGGCGACCCCCAGTGCCGCCGCCTTCATGGTCGCGGCTCCTGCCTTCGCCCCCGCGACGCAAGAAGGCGATGCACCTGCCGCCACCGTCGCCGAACCCGCCACGCAGGACATCATCGTCACCGGTATCCGCGCCTCGCTCCAGGAATCTATCAACGTCAAACGTGCCGCTGGGAACATCGTCGACGTCATCACCGCGCAGGACATCGGCAAGCTGCCCGACCAGAATGTGGCTGAATCGATGAGCCGCATTACCGGCGTCCAGATCACCCGCCGCGAAGGCGACGGTTCCAACTTTACCGTGCGCGGAATTTCCCAAAACCGGCTGGAAATCAACGGGCGTACTTTTCTAGGGCCGGGGGCTGGCGGCAGCGCATCGCTCGAATCGATCAGCCCGGAAATCATCGGCAGCATCGTCGTGTCGAAATCGCCGACTGCCGATATGCCCGAGGGCGCGCTCGGTGCGACCGTCAACCTCAAGACCAAGCGGCCGCTCGACCTGGACGACCTTGTCAGCGGCCGGTTGCAAGGCGCCTATACTGATCAGGCCGATCATCTGGGCTATCGCGGATCGGCGCTGATCTCGAAAAATTTCGACGACCGGCTCGGTGTCCTGGCCAGCGTCGCCTATTCCAACACGCATACGCGCGGCCAGTCCTTCGATTCAGGCGGCTGGACCCGCACCGACGCGATCGATGGCAATGGCGACGGCATCAACGACCCCGGCCTTTTCCGGCCCAACCGCTTCATGGCGCGCATCTACGACCGCAAGGAACAGCGGCTGACGCTCAACAGCGCGATCCAGTTTCGCCCGGCGGACGATTGGGAGATCATCCTCGACGGCACCTATTCGCGGCTGAAGCGCGAGCGCAACAGCGCTAACTATCAGGTGCTGTTCAACAATAATGACGTCAACGCCGTCGCGGACAAAAATGGCACGGTCGTCAGCGGCACCTTCACCGGCGTCACGCTGCGCCCGCTCATCTATGATGAGCCGACGGAGTTCCGCTCCACCAACATTGGCTTCTCGACCAAATATGACGGCGATATCGTCAAGATGTCTGCCGATGCGTCCTACAGCAAGGGAAAGGGAACGGACGGCGGGCCGGGTGCGTCCTTCACCTATGTTGTCGTGCCGCGCACCGGCAATACCACCGACGCCAGCTATGATTTCTCGCGGGGCGGCCCTGTGCCCGACCTGTCTCTTCAAACCGATTTCGACCGCGACGACCCGTCGCAATATCAGCTCGCCTCGATCTTCGAGAATGATTTCCGCACCGACAATAGTGGCTATGACGCCCGGCTCGACTTCGACATCCGAACCGATTGGGGACCGCTCAGCTCCATCCAGGTCGGCTCACGCTATGAGAATATCAAATTTTATTCGGAATCGCCGCAAAACGTTCCATCGGCTGCCAGCTTGCTGGCGCGAGGGGACAAGAATGGGGACGGCATCATCACCGTCGATGAAATGCCGGGCCTCAATTATGACAACAGCATGGGCAGTTTCTTCCCCGGCGTCTCCGGCAATTTCCCGCGCGACATTTTGACCGGCACCGTGGACAAAGAAGCAGCGCGCGACGCCTTTGGCCTGCCGATCCCGCGCGCAGACACGATAGCGCTTGGCCGTGTTTCCATCCGCGACGTCAATCAGGACACGCTGGCCTTCTACGTTCGCGCTAATTTCAAGAGCGATATCGGCGCCATGCCCGTCTCCGGCAATGCTGGGGTGCGCTATATCTCGATCGAGCGCACATCGGCGGGCTTCCTCTCCGACACGCAGCCTACGGCCAGCAAGTCCCGCTTCGACTATTTCCTGCCGAGCGCCAACCTCTCGGTCGAACTTACACCCAGCCTCATTTTCCGCGCGGCCGCGGCGAAGGTCGTCGCCCGCCCCAGCCTCAGCGATGTGGGCGTCAGCTTCGTACCGCTCATCGTCTCGCGCACCGGTTCGCGCGGCAACCCCAATCTGCGTCCATTCGAAGCGACCCAATATGACGCGACGCTCGAATGGTATTTCGCCCCTTCGAGCGCGCTGACCGTTGCGGGTTTCTACAAGGACGTGGATTCCTTCACGATCAACACCACCCGCGCCGAGTTCGTCCCTGGACTCTCTACCGGGGCTGACGACCTGTTTCAGATCACCCAGCCGACCAACGGCCGGTCGGGCACGATTAAGGGCGTGGAGCTCGCCTATCAGCAATCGCTGCGTTTCCTGCCAGCCCCCTTCAACAATCTCGGCATCCAGACCAACTATACCTATGTCGACAGCAAGACCCCGCTGGTGGACGAAGCGACCCAGCTTGCGTTGCCGCTGCCGGGCCTGTCGAAGCATAGCTACAACCTCATCGGCTTTTATGAGGACAAGACGCTGTCGGTTCGCGTCGCCTATATTCACCGCAGCAAATATCTTCAGGGTCAGGGAAGCGCGGCATCGGGCGGCAGTTCCTACATGCAGGCGCGCGGCCAGCTCGACGCATCGGCGCAAATCAACCTGACCAGCAATATCCGACTGACAGCGGAGGCGATCAACCTCACCCGATCGATCGAGCGGCAATATCTGCAAGACCCCGCGCGCCTGTTGAGTTCGCTGCGCGAAGATCGCCGCTTCTTCTTCGGCGTGGCGGCGACCTTCTGATGCGGACCCGCTTCAAGCATCTGCTGCTCGCCGCCGCCGCGCTCCTCTCCGGCGGCGCCAGCGCCGATACGAAAGGCGCCGCATCCCGATCGGCGGATATCGTCATCTATGGCTGCACATCGGCGGGCGTCATCGCCGCGATCGAGGCGCGACGGCATGATCGCAGCGTGCTGCTCGTCTGTCGCGACGCCTATGTCGGGGGCATGACGACCAATGGCCTCAGCTGGTCGGACACGGGCAATCATCGTGCGATCGGCGGCCTCTCGCTGGAATTTTACCGCCGGGTGAAGCGCCATTATGACGATCCCGCCGCCTGGAACCTCGCCAAGCGGCCCGCCAACGCCCCCAATTTCATCGATGACGGCGCGATGTGGCAGTTCGAGCCAAAAGTCGCCGAGCGCATCTATGAAGATTGGCTGAAGGACTCAGGGGTCCCCGTGATCCGGTCCCGCCCCATCGATCGCCGCCCCGGCGCGGTCGAGGTGAAGGGCGGCAAGATCGTTGCATTCCGCGCCGGGAGCGGCGAGCGTTTCACAGGGCGCGTCTTCATCGATGCCACATATGAGGGCGATCTGATGGCGGGTGCGGGCGTTCGCTTCGCCGTGGGTCGTGAGGCCAACGCCACCTATGGCGAGACCCTGAACGGCGTGCAAATGGCGAACAGCAACAATCACCAGTTCATGCTCGACGTCGATCCCTATGTCGTCCCGGGCGATCCCGCCAGCGGCCTGCTGCCGCGCGTCACCGCCGACAAACTTGGGCAGGACGGTTCGGCAGACAACCGCATCCAAGCCTATACCTTCCGTATGTGCCTGACCGATGTGCCTGCCAATCGTGTACCCTTCACAAAGCCTGCAGGCTATGACGCGCGCCAATATGCGCTGCTCCAACGCTATATGGATGCAGGCTTCCGCAACTTCTTCCAGAAGTTTGATCGCATCCCCAACGGCAAGACCGACACCAATAATTTCGGTGCCTTCTCCTTCGATGATATCGGCATGAACTATCGCTATCCAGAGGGGAGCGATATGGAGCGCGCGGCCATCATCCGCGAGCATGTCACCTATCAGCAGGGGCTGCTCTGGTTCATGGCCAACGATCCGGGCGTGCCGGCGGAAACCCGCACGGAAATGGCGCGCTGGGGCCTGTGCAAGGATGAATTTACCGGCAACGGCAACTGGCCGCGCGAACTCTATGTCCGCGAAGCACGGCGCATGGTGTCGGATTTTGTGATGGCGGAGCCGCACCTGCGCGGCGCCAAGTCCACCCCCCGGCCGATCGGGATGGGATCCTACAACATGGATTCCCACAATGTGCGCCGCATTGTCGACGCACGCGGTTTTGTTCGCAACGAAGGGAATATAGAGGTCAGCCCCGACCGCGCCTACCCGATCAGCTACGACGCGATCGTGCCGAAGCGTCAGGAGGCGACCAACCTGCTGGTGCCGGTGGCGCTCTCCGCGTCGCACATCGCCTACGGGTCGATCCGCATGGAACCGGTGTTCATGATACTTGGCCAGTCTGCCGCTGTGGCAGCCTCGCTCGCGGTTGATGGCGACATCAGCGTCCAAGATATCGCTTACAAACGTCTGCGAAAAATACTGCTCTTGGAAAGTCAGGTCTTAGATACATTCCACGGAGACAAGTAGGGCTCGTTCGACCAAAGCGGACCTTCGGGACGTGGGGCAGCGATTTAAGTCACTGAACTACTGGGAAGGGTCGGTTGTGATGGCCAGGACTGAGACAGTCCTGACGTTCCCCTCCAATATTTGCTTCAGCGTCGCGACGCGCTGTGGCGTCAGCCGCGAGACATGCGATGGACAAGTAGATCGCGAGCGCCGCTAATCACTCGGCGGTCGAATGCTCACAATAGGCGATCGCTTCGCGACAATTCCTTGTAATCGCGTAGTTGATCGTCGTGCGTGCGCGGCTTGTGGAGCTTGTTACAAATACCGGGCCGCGTCTGAAACTACGGTTTCCCGGAATAATATCTACATCCCGGCTATTCGCTGGCAAGGTCCGCGCGATCTGGGTCACGGCCTTGCTGACGGTCCAGCGACCGCATGATCGGCGTGACCGTCAGGCCATGGAGTATGATGGAGAAGAGAACGACCAAACCTACCAGTCCCCATAGTCGATCCGCATTTGCGACATTCATATGGTTGAGGCCATAGGCGAGATAATAGATCGACCCCACGCCGCGAATGCCGAAAAAGGCCAAGGTCAGTTTCTCAGTCCGATCAGCCTTCAATCCGCCAAGGCCTATCCATCCTGCAAGTGGCCGAACCATCAACAGGATGATCAGCGCTACAGCGACATCCATCCACGTCACGGGCGACAGCAGGCCGCTGACCAGGGCGCCGCCAAACAGGAGCAGCAACACCATCATGGCGAGCCGTTCGATCTGTTCGGTCACGTCATGCATGTCGTGGTGAAAATCATGATCCCGGTGCGTGCTCCGGAATGTCAGGGCGGTGACGAACACCGCGAGGAAGCCATAGGAATGGATGATTTCGGTCAGGCCATAGGACACGCATGTCGCTGCCAGCGCAATTAGGCCATCCCCGGTCTGCGCAAGCTTGGATTCAGCCGAGACGTGGAAGGTCAACCAGCCAAAAAGCCGACCGATCGCCCATCCGCCGCCTATGCCTGCCAAGACCTCCCACGCGACCCTGTAGCTCAGCCATTCGCCAAACCACGGCTGGTCTGTGCCAGCCACGGCGCCTAGCGCAATAGCGAGATGGACGAACGGAAAAGCCAGCCCATCATTTAATCCCGCCTCCGACGTTAAACCAAAGCGCACCTCATCTTCATCGCCCGCTTTTGGTGGTCCCACCTGAATGTCGGCGGCCAGGACCGGGTCTGTAGGTGCAAGGCTGGCACCAAGTAGCAGGGCGACGGCCCAAGGCAAACCTAATGCCCAGACTGTAAAAAAGGTGATAGCCAGGATGCAGAGCGGCATGGTGATAGCCAGCAGTCGCCACGTCACCAACCAATCACGCCAGCGAAAAATCCGATCGATTTTCAGGCCTGCGCCCATTAGCGCGATGATCACCACAAATTCGGTGAATCGCTCTGTGATCTCGGGGTAGAGGTTAGGGAGCGGTCGCAAAGTGACCTGCGGCAAAGAGAAAAGCGCTGCCCCCAGCGCAATGCAAACAATTGGCAGGGACAAGGGCAATTTCTTCAGGACGAGTGGCAACCAGACCACCAATGCGGTCAGGAGGCCAAATCCGGTAAGCAGTAAGATATAGGGGTCGGGAAGCGGCCAGTGGAGGTTCATCGAGATAGCACCGCTTCCATCATGGCATCAGGCGGCCGCAATCGTCTTTTCAATATCGGACATCGCATGGCCGGTCAGATCCTTGGAAATCTCGCCGACCAGCACAGCCGATAGTGCCTTGTGATAATGTTTGCGCAGTTCGCCCAATGTACGCGGTGCGGCGACGATAACGAGATCGGCGATCTTGCCGTCCAGCACCTGCTTGTTAAGGAATTCGGCCGTTCCAGCCGCGAAGCCGTCTTCTTGAAGCTGGCTGTCAGACGGATTGGCAGAGCTGCTTCCATGGCGTCCGCCCGACCCGTGATTGTCGGACGATATCGCCGCATCGGGCAATGCCGTGAGCTTGGGCGCGTTTTCGTCCCCACTATTATGGAACAGGTTCAGCTTTGCGCCATCGACTATGGCGATGGTCGCGTTCTTGGGTATTTTCATGAAAATGTCCTTTTTATCGACCGATATATGGCCGCGCGCGACGAATCAAAACGCCCCGACCTGTAAAGGCCGGGGCGATTTGGTGGCGAACCAACGATCAAATTACGCCGGACGATGAACCATAGAGCGCCCGGTCCCGCTCGACTTCCGCGCGGGTATAGGGTTGCGCACTCTCGTCGAACCGGCTCCAGCCCGTATCGCGATAGGCCTGACCCCGCGTGGCGGCGTCGACTGAGCGATGACGCTCAAGAACGGCTTCCGCTTCGATCACCCTGTCGTCGGGCACCTTGGCGCTGACCAATGTGCCACCACGACGGACGCTTTCGGAATAGATTTCGGCGTCTTCCTCGGAATGACCAGCATTTTTGAGCGCGCCGACAATGCCGCCGGTCGCCGCGCCGCCCGCAGCCCCGATCGCTGCGCCTGCTGCCGTTGCAGCAAGCCATCCTGCTGCCACGATCGGACCCAGGCCCGGAATCGCGAGCAGGCCAAGGCCTGCCAGCAACCCGCCTGCCCCGCCAAGCGCCGCTCCGGTCGTAACACCGCGAGTGACATCGCCATCCTCGTTGACGCCGTCACCGTCATGGCTGCCGTGCGCGCCATCGTTGTTGTTGGCGACGATGCTGAGATCGTCATGGGCAATGCCGATGGCTTCCAGGTCGCGCACGGCGTTGGTCGCATCGGCATAACTGTCGAAAAGGCGTGTGACGGTCTGAGACATGGGTCTCTCCTAAATTATGTAACTGTTAGCGAACGGTGACGTTGCCCTTAAAGTCGAGCATGACCGTCTGCTGTTTTCCGCCCTTGCGAGCCATGCTGTGCCACAAACCGTCCTTCTTGGTCAGCTTGCCGACCTGTGTGTAGCCTGCCTTCATGAAGCGGCCGCGGGCCTGGTCTTCGGTGAAGGAGTTGGCGCCCTTTGCCGGTGCAGCCATTTTGTGGGGCGCGCTGTCCTTTACAGCGGGGTTGTGGGACCCGTCCTGGTGCGTCTGCGCTCCAGCGGCGGTCATGATGAATCCGGTCGCGCAAAGGGCGACGATCTGGCGTAGCATGTCTGATCTCTCCTGATGATCATGACGGATGTGGACGCACGACGCGCTTCACGATCCGTCGTCAAATTATGTATTGGAATCGAAAGAGCGGGCACCTGCCATCCCGACGGATGGCAGGCTTCCGGGTCAGGCTTCTTCGGCTTCCGCCTTCGAATTGACGACAGTTTCAGCCAGTTTCGTCATATATTCGTCGCCACCATAGATGTCCTTGGTCGCGTCGCGCAGCTTCTTGCTGTCATCCTTTAGGCCCAAGGCCTTGGCATAGGCGGCCGCCGTGCCGAAGCCGGCAATGCCATAATGGGTCATACGCTGATATTGCGCGACGATGATGACGTCGAGCAACGGGCCTTTTTTCGGTCCTTCCTCGATGATATGCTTGGTCGCTTCCTCCACAAGGCCTTCCATGCCCTTGCAATGTTCCTTGGCGACCTTCTCGTCCTGACCCGCGATCAGTTCTTTCAAGAGATCGGTATGGCCGGCGATTCCTTCCTGCGATTTCGACAGCATGTCCTTCAGGCCTTCGTCGCTGGCCTTGGTCGTGATCTTCTTGAGCACACGCGCCATCTGGTCATTAGCTGACCAGAGATCCTTCAGCTCGTCGGTGTAGATATCCTTGAAATCTTCGGGCGTCGACATGTGCGTTCCTTCATCGGTGATGGCTGGGCCGCCCGCGTCCTGAAAAATGGATCAGCCAACGGTGATGGCAAAGAGAGAACGTGGGACGACGCCATCCGGGCCCGGCTGAGCAAAAATGTTTTCTGCCTTACTGCTCAAGCACCCGCAAAATGTGGGAGTAGCTACGGAGAACCTGACCTTCCGCAGTTGGGAGCCAGAAATTTGCAGCTGAGGGTCCGATAAGGGTCGGTTTCCGATGAATTGTCGTTTCATAGCGAACATCGCGTGATGCAACTCTGCTCAGACATCGCGCGGGAAACCGGATGCCCGATGGTCTATAAGCACCCGAACCGCAGGAGGGAGACCTCGCCGCGTCGTAAGACTAGATGCACGATCCCCTGTAGTCCACGCCAAGCCGGCAGCACGCGGACCAGCCTTCCCAACTGCAATGCTTCGCGGCAGACATGATCGGGCAGGATCGCGACACCCAAGTCCTGAATGGCCGCGTGCCTGATGGCCGCCATTTCGGCGCACCCCATGCGCGGGGGACATGGATGCTCCACCTACGACCGTCCTCCTTCTCGAGATGCCATTGCAGATCATCGGCCTGTCGTGCATTGCCAGCGCCGGCGTCAAGGCAAGCGGAGAGATACCTTCCAGTTGGCTGGCTAACTGGGGACTTGTGACCATTGCGGGTCGATTTAACTAATGGCCGCATAGTCAGCGCAGAGTCGCTGTCGAGCGTGGCGCGGACGCATAGGGCTAGGTCAATCCGCTCCTCGATCAGGTCGACCGCGCGATCCGTCGCCACCAGTTGTAGCCGCACCTTGGGTTTTTGAAGCCCTGTCAGGGATAATCCTATCCGTCGATCCTGCTACGAAAAACCGTGACAGAGCATATCTATCCAGATCGGCGAGGATTTAGCTGGCGGCACAGGGCATTTCGCCTGATATTCACATGGAGGGAACCGTTATGCCGCCAGATGTCCGCTTGACGCTTGATAGGCTGATTGCAGCCAGCGGTGACAATTATGCATTCATCTCCACTTTGATCGGCAGGAACACTGCCTACATCCAGCAGTTTATAAAGCGCGGCGTCCCAAGGAAACTGGCTGAACGTGACCGTATTATTCTGGCGCGCTATTTCAATGTTCCGCAAGCCGTGCTGGGGGCACCCGACAATGCTGGTCCGTCCGATAGCCACTATAACATCATCATGGTCCCGCGCCTCGCAATTGGCGCATCGGCAGGATTCGGTTCGGTATGTCCAAGCAACTTGTCAGAACAGCTCATTGCGCTCGATGCCGGCTGGCTTCGGAGTCTGAGCGCGCATCCGCACCGTCTGTCGCTAATCCGGGTGGATGGAGAGTCGATGCATCCAACCTTACAACATGGCGATGACCTGTTGGTGGATCGTGAGGATGCCCATGAGCAGTTACGAAACGGCATCTACATCTTGCGACTGGATGACGCGCTCATGGTCAAAAGGGTCGTGACAGAGCCGTCAAACTCCTCGCCCCATATCGTTAGCGATAATCCGCTTTATCCAGGCTGGATCGCTTCCGATGCGATCAGCATCGTAGGTCGAGTGATTTGGGCAGGGCGTGTTTTGCGCTGATGCCGCCAGCACCCCATGGATCGTACGATACGCCCGCTGCTCCATCCAAAAAGTCGGACCGACTCGTCATCATAGCATTTCATGGCCCCTTAATCCGCCCATCCCTCCGAAATGGATGAAACGTGCGCCATCCAGATTCTCAAGCGAATTTCGCCAGCCTAGAATAGCTTGCGCGCTTTCCAGATGACCCGGCCTACAATTTCCACCCGTTTCGTATCAATTTCGTTAAACGGATTGACGTTCGCATCATCGGTCTGGATCGAGAAGCGATAACTAGCATCGCGTGCGACATTCCGGATCAGCAAAGCCTGGTCCAGCCGCAGGACGAACAGGCCAGCTTTCCCTGTCACATCATGATCGCCGTGATCGACCATTATCTCGTCACCACTCAACAATGTGGGAGCCATGGCGTCATCCTCGACGCGGCAGAAGGAGATATTCTCTGCTGTAACGCCCAATTGACCAAGCCATGCAGGATCGACATTGACGGCACCTAAATTGGCACCAGGGCGGGGCGCCGCATTTTTGTCGCCCAGCATCAGGCAGCGAACGCTGCGGAACGCGGGACCTGAAGCGCCGGCCACTTCTGTGGCACCGCCCGTTAACAGCTCCTCCGCAACGCCGAAATGCGCTGCCAGGATCCGGCGATCACCCTCGTTCAACCGACGAGGCGTGCCCCTTTTGATGAATTGCTGGAGATACGACCGGTTTCGCCCCAGCAATATCGAGACGCTGGAATAGGATTCCCCCCTCTCCATAATAAGGCTCTCAAGGACCTGACGCGATTGCTGCACTATCGTTCATCCCTGTCTTCCTCTTTGTTTTACAGATGGGTAATGCGCTTGGCAAATCTGTACGTTAGGGAAATAAACTGAGGCGTCCCGTATATTCAAAATCTGCGTCAGAAGAACAGCGGCAATTGCCTAACGAAAAATACTGGGATGAGCGGATAAGGATTTGGCGCCGGTCGCCGCTTCCATCCACCGATCCATTGCCTGACCAGCTTTGTCGGTCAGGGCCAGATAGATGCGCCGATGATCTCGCTTGTCCGGCACACGATGCACCAGACCTGCATCTTCCAGTCCCTTGATATGCCGCAGTGCCGTAGTTGGAGGTACAGCAGACGCGATGCACGCGCTGCTTATGGAGATGTTCTTCTGGTTGAGCCTGGCGCGATAGAGATCAAGGAGGATGTCCCAGGCCGGGTCGGCAAACAAATCTTTGGCAAGCAGATCTTCCCGATAACGACGCAGTGCATAGAGATGGTCGACGAACCTGGTGCCTCCAATCTCCCATTTTGGACCAATGTCCCGGGGAGGCAGGGGAACTGACTTTCCTATTGGCGCAGTGACCGCAGAATATCGCATCCACGCATTCTGCATCAAATATTCAAACTCCGCGCCCATCTTGCGTGCAAAGGATTCAAACGACGGCGGAGTCGGTTGAACTGCTTTAGGGGACCCATTTTCCATTATCGCCTCCTGATGGCGCCGATCGCGCGCAGGCCTGCATTCGCGCCGTTGGTATCGGCTTACGTTTCAATCCCGGATCGCAAAGGCTTATATTTCCAAAGGTCCGCGCCGCGCGCGTGCAGCGCGGCGGTCAAGGGCAATGCCGCGAACCATGAAAAGCTGCATGGGTATCGCCCAGAAATTCTGAAGCGATTGATAAACAAGAGGTGTGACATGCGGCTGCCAGATAGTCGCCAGATGGATCAGCACCGCCAGCATTTCACAGGCCGCAGACCAGATCAACCAATAGCGGTCGGATTTGAGGACAAGCGTGAGCAGCGCCGAGAAGCACAGCATTTCTATGACCAGCAAAGGCCATTCGGTGCCTTGCCAGCTATGCTCGAGCAGTCCTGCGACCAGGGTCGCACCCGATCGCAGGAACATCAATGCCCCGGCCAGCCGTCCAATGTGGCCGCCTGCCGCTACCGCATAGATGCAGCAGCATAGTGTCATGATCCAGTAGAGCTTCAAGAGCATGGCTGTGGTGATCCGGCTTCCTCCGATTGACCACAGCACATGATCCGGGCGTTAGGCAACCAGCTGGAACGAAGGCTGCGCGCTGACGGGGCAGGCTGGCCCGGGCGAGCAGCCGATTTCGACATGACGGAGTTCGGAATCCATCTTCATCTCGATCAGTTCCCGATGGGCATCGACGAACGCCGCGCGACCGGCGACGATCGTGGAGAAACCCTTAGCGAGATATTCCAGGGCAGGCTGGGTAGCTACGTCGCTCAACTTGGCCTCATCGAACGCATCGAGGACACCGGCGGTGAGATCGGTCATCTTCTTGAGGGATGCGTCGATGGCATTCTGGGCGCGGCCCAGATTGACGACGACCTTACGTGCAACTTGAACGCTGACTTGGGACATAGAGCCTCCGTTTGCAGCCCGATGGGTCTGCATTGCAGTTGTTGAGATTTGGAAGTGAGCCGTATCTCTGGCTCAAGAAAGAAGATTGAACGCACCCCTGGCAATGACGATGATGGCGGTCGCCGCGATCATCAGAAAGACTGCCGCACGTCCAATTCCAAGAAATTTACCTAAGGCACCCAGTTCATCGGTTGACCCCCATGTTGGCGGAAGACCGAGCCGAGAAGGCTCTTCAGCCGGCGCCTCCATCTGGAAGGCAACATTCTCTGGTTCGGACGGTTCTGCAACGGCCGGTGAGTTATATATAACTCTGTTATACAGGCACTGCCCCTCGAAATCCGCGAAAATCCTTGCGGCATCACGCCGGTTTGTAGCTCCCAAGGTTGATGCGGCGCGGCTTAGATATATGTTCACGGTATTGTGGCTCAGGCCGATCACCGGCGCGATCTCCTTCGAACTGCGCCCCGCAGCTGTCAGGCGCAAACATTCTTTTTGCGGGTCGGACAGCTTCGAGATGCGATCCTCCACCATTCGTCTCCCAGGCGAATATCCCATTAACCATATTTTGAAGGAAAATTCCTTCAAAAGGTAGCGCCAATTCGGTTCGGAATCGGTTTTTTATCATAGCGCAACCCGACCTTGGGAAATGCTGGTCCAGCGCGGGCGAATGAGCCTTGCTCCGCTGCGAGGGCAGACCGACGGCTTGGCTTGGCCAATCAGCCGGGTGGAACCCAACGGCGGACCCTTCGATAAGGTGCGCGATTCTCTTTTGAGCGTTTCCTCTTTTGGCCATTGTGGCCGCAGGAGAAGTGTCATGGGATTATCAGAATTTGATCCCGCCGCTCGGGAGCGAGTTTCGTGGAATGCGGGGCGCAAAGTCGGAGCGAAGCGAGCGCTCAAGCCGCGCCAGATTTGGGCTGTGCGTTTCTTTCTTGATCAGCATGGACGGCTTCGGGATCGTGCACTTTTCGATCTCGCAATCGATAGCAAACTGCGGGGCTGCGATCTGGTGAAGATCCGGATTAGCGACATCGTTTGCGATCGGAAAATTCGGACACGAGCCACCGTCGTTCAGCAAAAAACAGGCAGGCCTGTTCAGTTTGAGCTGATGGACGATGCTCGCGCCAGCCTCCTTAAATGGCTTGAGCTTCGGGGTGGTTCGCTGGAGGATTACGCCTTCCCGAGCCGGACCAATCATTCTGCCCACATAAGCACAAGACAATATGCACGGCTTGTCGATGAATGGGTGACAGGAATTGGTCTGCCCGGTGAGGACTACGGTACTCATTCTCTTCGGAGAACCAAGGCGTCGATCATTTATAAAGCGACCGGAAATCTCCGCGCCGTCCAGATTTTGTTAGGACACACCAAGATCGAAAGTACGGTCCGCTATCTCGGAGTGGATGTGGAAGACGCTTTGACATTAGCAGAAGGTACAGAAATTTAAAACTGATGGTTCCCCGCTACGGCGGGGAGCCCCAGAGCCTCTGGTCGCAGTTGTTCCATGCCATTCGCAAGCTTTAATGATAGAAAACGAGACTGTCCGCAGCTGAGAATGGAAAAAGGGCGGTTGAGCGTTTGGGAAGGGTCGATCACAGGAAGTCGGCTTAAAGGGTCGGTCTGGCATTTGACGCTGCCATACTTCCGGTGTCGACCGTTCCCATTCATGGGCAAACGATCGGCACTCTTATTCCCGCCTCCGGCCGAGCTTTTCATAGCCTGACCTTATACAAGTGCAAACCTCGTTGCCGGGGCATGATGCGTCAGTTCAGCGATTTCGCCATCAACCGCTCCAGCCGCTCAGCAAAAGCGCGAGGGTCGGCGGGCGCCTGACCTTCGGCGATGCGCGCCTCGTCGAGGAGCAGGAAGGCCAGGTCGCTTCTTTCTTCGTCGCTGGCCCCGGTCTGGCCGAGCTTGGCGATCAGCGCATGGCCGGCATTGACCTCCAGCACCGGCTTTGCTCGCTCGGGCGCCGGTCCGGCCGCGGCCAGCATCCGTTCGAGCTGCAGATCCATCGCGCTTTCCGACGCGACGAGGCAGACGGCGCTGGTCGTCAACCGGTCGGACACCCGGACGTCGGACACCTGGTCGGCTAAAGCTTCCTTGGCAAAGCTGATGAAGCTGCTCACATCCTCGCTAGGCGCGACCGTCGCTGCGCTGCCTTCAGCCAGCGGGACCAGGCTGAGGTCCGCCGCGCCTTGGGTCACCGACTTGAAGGGCTTGCCGTCATAATCCACACCGACGGTCGTCCAGAAACTGTCGACCTGGTCGGGGAGCAAAAGAACCTCGATCCCTCGCGCCTTGAAGCCCTCGAGCTGCGGCGATTGGGCGATCCGATCGAGATCGGTTCCCGTAGCAAAATAGATCGCGGTCTGGTTATCCTTGAGGGAGGCCGCATAGTCCTTGAGCGAGCGCCATTCGCCGTTCGACGTGCTGGTCTTGAACCGAGCAAGGTCCAGCAACTGTGCGCGTCGCTCGAAATCCTCATAGAGGCCTTCCTTGAGCACCGCCCCGAAATTCTCCCAGATCGCGTGATAGCGGTCAGCATCGCTGGTTGCTATCTTGTCCAGTTCCGACAGGATGCGGTTGCTCACGCCCTTCTGAATCGCGGACAGAACTGGGCTGTCCTGGATCATTTCACGCGACATATTGAGCGGCAAGTCGGCAGAGTCGACAAGGCCCCGCACGAAGCGCAGGTAGCGAGGCAGGATTTCCGCCTCGTCGGTGATGAAGACGCGGCGGACATAGAGCTTGATCCGTCCCTTACGATCGGGATCGAACAGGTCGAACGGCTTGGTTTCGGGGATGAAGGTCAGCACGGAATATTCGTGCCGCCCCTCCGCGCGATAGTGGAGCGTCAATGCGGGCTTGTCGAATTGGCCCGCGACGCTGCGGTAGAAGTCGGCATAATCCTCTTCGCTGATATCCGACTTCGCCTTTGTCCAGAGCGCCGCCCCATCAGCGACCTGGCACTCTTCCTCTTCGCTACCCAGCTCCTTGATGAAAATGGGCACGGGGACATGGCCCGACTGCGCCTTCACGATCCGCTCGACCGTGTAACGCTCGGCATAGGTCTTTGCTTCATCCAGCAGATGGAGGGTCACTCGCGTGCCGCGGGTTGGCGCCTCCGCTATGTCCACTGGCGCGATCGTATATGTTCCCAGGCCATCCGACGACCAGCTGGCCGCCTCATCCGTTCCCGCGCGCCGCGACACGACATCGACATTCCCAGCCACCATGAACGCGGAATAGAAGCCGACGCCGAACTGGCCGATCAACTGCTGGCCCTCGCCATTCTTGTCGGCGGTCAGCTTGTCCATGAAGGCCTTGGTCCCTGACCGCGCGATCGTACCCAGCGTCCCTCCCATGTCGGCGGCGGTCATGCCGATACCATTGTCCTCTATGACGATTGTGCTGGCCTCTTTGTCGAGCACCAGCGTGATGCGCGGCTGCGGATCGTCGCCGAACAGGGCCGGATCGGAAATTGCCTCATAGCGCAGTTTCTCGCATGCGTCGGCCGCGTTGGAGATCAACTCGCGCAGGAATACGTCCTTGTCGGAATAGACCGAGTGCACCATCATGTGCAGCAACTTGGAAACGTCCGCCTCAAAGGCATGCGTTTCAGGGGCGCTCACGGTGTCGGTCGTCATGGGTCTTAGCTCTCTCATGTTGCAGGCTGTGCGACGGTCAGATGGATCGAATGCGATTTCCATTCAAGAGGCGAGCTTGAAAGCTCCGCCCTACCTGGCCCTGCCTGTTAAAGCCGGTGCCTGCCGGTATTTCCTCGCTACCTTTGTGTCACGGCAAGTTTGCGCAAGGATTCCTCGATCTCACTGCCACAATAGGCATACCCATTCCCTGATTGACGCCTTGTTCAGTTGCACCAGGGCAGGCTCATTTTGCAACCGGGCGACATGGATGCGACGTGCGGCGCTACCTCGTTCAAAGTGATGGCGATAACGGAAAAGCGATCCGCCGTAGTGGTCCCTAAGGTCGAGGTAACGATTTCGGCCATGCCAACGCTGTCTGTTCCAAGCAGATATCACGTCTCCTTCCTCAAACCATGACGTGCCCCAGCCGCTTTCCAAATCGCCATCGGCCCCGTTGCGCCGTCTCCTGGAGTGAAACGCAGACCAAACCGGACCGACCGCAGCTGAGGAGCAAAAATTACAGGCTGAGCGTCCGATAAGGGTCGGTCATGCGCGGGATGCGACAGGAAGGGGTCTGAATGGCTCATCGCTAAATCTAAATGAGCCAGCAAACATTTCGCCATAGGCTAGACCTATAGTGCGGGCAAAATTCCATATTTGACCTCAGATTGAAGAGGATGCGACCAAAGTGGCCAATTAGGAGATGGATTGATGCACGCCGAGCACACCCAAAGCGCCCGTAGGCTACGCGTCCGTCTCTTTTCAATCGCCGCGCTGTCGCTCTCATCCCTTTTCATCTCGCCTGCTGCTGCCGAACAGTCGACGAGCGATCTTGACGCCGCCGTTGATCCAACGCGGTTGCGTCGGATCGCCACGATCGATTCCCGCTTTCAATCCTACAATGTCGAGATGATCGAGGTGACGGGCGGCGCATTCTGGAAGCCCTATGGTTCGACCGGCAGTTCCTCGCCCACCTCTGACGGTGCCCAACTTGGTGTAGACAGGAGCCAATTCGACTATCGCCCGCCGATCGATCTTGCCAATGCCCGCCTCCGTCTCCTCGCCCGATCGCTTGGGCCTGCCTATGTTCGGGTCGCTGGCACCTGGGCCAATAGTGTCTATTTCGCCAACAGCGACAAGCCGCCTGAGAAAACGCCCGATGGGTTCGAGGGCGTGCTCACCCGCCAGCAATGGCGTGGTGTGATTGCGTTTGCCAAGGCGACAGATGCTAAGATCATGACGTCCTTCGCTATCAGCACTGGCGTGCGGGATCATGGTGGCGCATGGACTCCGGATATGGCCAAAAGCTGGCTCACCTACACTCGTGCGCTTGGAGGCACCATTGCTGCCGCCGAATTCATGAACGAACCATCGATAGCCGGCATAAGCGGTGCCCCCAAAGGATATGACGCAGCCGCTTATGGCCGTGACTTCAAATCCTTCCGCGCATTCGCTAAGAGACACGCGCCTGGCATGCTGATCCTGGGCCCTGGCTCGGCAACGGAAACGCCCGGGGCCTGGGGCATGCCGCCTGATATTCCTGGATCGATACCCAGCGCCGACCTGCTTGCACGCGGTGGATCAGACATCGATGCCTTCTCCTATCATCATTATGGCGCTGCCTCGGTCCGATGCGAAGCGTCTCATATGCCGCAAACCCGTCTGGAGGACGCGCTGTCCGAACAATGGCTGGCCCGCACCAGCGACACGCACGCCTATTATGCGTCCCTGCGCGACCGTTATGCGGCAGGGAAACCAATCTGGATGACCGAGGGTGCCGACGCGGCTTGTGGCGGAAATCCTTGGGCAGGAAGCTTCGACGACAGCTTTCGCTATCTCGACCAACTCGGCCGGTTGGCAAAGCAGGGCGTCCAAGTTTCGATCCATAATACGCTCGCCGCCGGAAGCTACAGTCTGCTGGATCCGGAAGATTTCAGCCCCAAGGCCAATTATTGGGCCGCTCTGCTCTGGCACAAGCTGATGGGTGAGACCGTCCTCGACGCCGGAGTTCCACTCCAGTCTGGCCTTCATGTCTATGCCCATTGCCAGACCGGTCGGGCAGGCGGCGTCGTGATGCTTATCATCAATAACGATGCCGCCCGTTCCGCATCGATCAGCGTGCCCCGCAAGCGCTGGCGCTACACGCTTTCCGCGCCGGATACGCCCTCAATGGGCATCAAGCTGAATGGAAAGCTGCTGCAACTCGGCGCGAATGACACACTTCCCGCGATTGCTGGGATCGTTGAAAAATCGTCCTTCGCAAGTTTCGCGCCACAAACCATTAGCTTTCTCGCGATGCCCGAGGCTGAGAACCCTGCCTGCAAGCAGCATTAATACAGGCCTGCAATCGGCCAGTCTGGGGGCAGAAATTGAATAGCTGTCCTTCCGCTCTTGGTGCCCAAATTTTTGCTGTTAAGGGGCCGGAAAGGGTCGGTTTTGCCACGCGCCGGACGATGCATAGTGGCTAAGTCGGCGTTCATCGGCGCTGCTATGGACGACATCTCTCGACAAAAACAGATGTTAAAAAAATCTTGGAGTTGCAGCGTTGAAAAGGAAATCGCGCAAAGGCTCAATCTCCGTCGGCCTCAAGGTCTAGCGGTGTTCTAGATTTGCAGTGGCCAACGGTATCTCAAGGGTGTGTAGGACAACTACGTCACCGACGGCGAGATGATTTTTGATGTGCCGTGCTCTGAGATGGCACCACTCCGGCATCTACGCATTCTTAGCCGAATGACCGCATCCATTGCCTTTGTCGGTGCCGGACCGACCACCCTTTATACGCTTAAGGCGTTTGTTGAGCATGCAGCCCGCCCCGCGCGGATCACCATCTTTGAGCAACAGGCGCGCGCTGGTCTTGGTACGCCGTATCGGCCGGGGTGGAACGATCCGGCCATGCTTTCGAACATCGCGAGCGTTGAAATCCCACCGCTGTGCGAGACGCTTCTTGCCTGGCGCAACCGTCAAAGCCGCAAACGGCTCATAAGTTTGGGAATCGATCCCAAGGACGTTGATGACCGCGCTTTCTATCCGCGCGTTGCACTGGGGCGATACTTCCTCGACCAGTTCGACAGGCTCGTGGACGAGGCGCGTGATAGAGGGTTCATGGTCGATATTCGAACCGGGCATCGTGTTCTGGACATGTCCGTCCAGGGCAATGGCGTTCAATTGGAGATTGAAGGGGAGGACGAGGACATAGCCGACAATCGTTTCGACTTTGTCGTCATGGCGACTGGCCATCAGTGGCCGGAGGAGCCTGAGGCACGGCCTGGCTATTTTCTCAGCCCATGGCCAGCTTCGGCCCTTAAGCGCATCAACGCCGTCAACGTTGGCATTCGCGGGAGCTCCCTAACGGCGATCGACGCCGTCGTCGCCTTGGCCACCGCGCATGGCGCATTCATCGATGGTGCGGATGGCAGCGTTGAATATCGGATCGGAGCGGGTTCGGAAGGACTTCGACTGACGATGATGTCGCGCAAGGGGCTGCTGCCTGAAGCCGATTTCTACCATCCGATACCCTATGAGCCACTGGCCTTTTGTTCGCATGAGGCGATCGCAACACTGATCGAGGCTCAGACCGAGGATCTTCTCGGGCAGGCCTATGCGCTTTTCAAGCAGGAACTGGCGCACGCCGATCCTGCTTATGCCGATCATGTCGGGCTGGCTGATCTGGCCTTGGAAGATTTCGCGGAGCGCTTCTTCGCCGACCGCGTAGATGCTGATCCGTTTGAATGGGCCGCCTCAAATTTGCGGGAGGCGCAAGCCAATTTCGATCAAAAAATCACGGTGCCTTGGCGCTACGCGATCCTGCGGATGCACGAGGTGCTGGCGCTGATCATCCCGCATCTTGACGAAGAGGCGCTGGATTCGTTCGGCAAGCATTTGAAGCCTGCCTTCGTCGATGAATATGCGAGCGTGCCCCATCTCTCCATCCAGCGACTCCTCGCTTTGCATCGTGCGGGCCATCTTGACGTGCTCGCGCTTGGGAACAACTACCGCGTGGAAACGCACGGCGCAGAACCCGGCGTCAATGTCGTCATTAATGGAAAGCGGCGTCACTATAACGTGTTCATCGATGCGACGGGCCAAAGCCCGCTCGAAGCCGACGATTTCCCATTCCCTACGCTTCTTGAACAAGGCATCGTTCTGGACGCGCAAGATGCAGGCGCAGGTGCCACCAAGGGTATCTCGGTGGATGAGACATTCCACCCTGCATCTCCTGATCCGCGCGCGGAACGGCTATTCTGTCTCAGCCTTCCCTTCATCCTGGGACGTCATCCCTTTGTACAGGGGATCACCAGTTCGCACGAGATGGGCGGTATCGTGGGCGAGGAACTCGCTCGCATGATTGCTGCCCCTGTTCGGGCTGACGCGGCATGAAATTGTTCGCAATCTACATCGGCGGCGAACATCCTGCCGCTCACATAGAAATTCATGATGTACGGTTCATAGTCGCACCGTCTTTGAAGGCGACCCATGATGCGCTTCGACGCCAGTGGTGGGGCACGCCTGGCACGCTGCATATCGATTGCTGGGCCGAGATCGACCATGCGGACGGTTACGACGTTCAGCTGCGGCCGGAGCCATATAAGGGGCGCGAACGGCTCTATTTCGTCAATCTGGGTGGTTACGATCCGGCTGACTTCGCCGAACAGCATCGCAATATGTTCGTCGTCGCTGAGAATGTGACTCAGGCCAAAGCACGCGCGATGGCAACGATTCCTGCGTGGAAGGAAGGCCATCGCGACGATCTATATGAGGCTGAGAAGGCGTTCGCTCTCAATGAAGTTATTGGCGAAAAACTTCACATCCACTTGATCGTCACCGAAACGGCGCGACCACCGAAGTTTGCCTGCCGTTACACCCCTCTAAAGTAAAAAAATAAGAAAACGCCGCCCTTTAAGGGGCGGCGTATCGTTTGGCAGAAATCAAAAATTACTTCGACCCGGTGCCTGGCTCAGAAGTCTTAGGCGCTTTGCCATCTTCTATCCGGCCCTCATTGCGCAAATCGCGTCCTTCCTGTGCCTTCTTTTGGCTTTCGGCAGACTTGCCGTGCTCGAACGCCTCTTCCTTGACATAGCCAGCCGCTTCTTTCGCTTTTCCTTCGATGCTCATCAGGCTCTCCTATATGATACTGCTTTGATAACGAGCCGAGTTAGTCAGTGTTCCCTTGATTGATTGGAACGTGACACACAGGGATTTTAGATTAAATTTTCGCCGATGATCTGGAGAAAGACCGCCGTTTTGGGCAGGCCTCTCCTTACCGCCCTGTTTCGCAGTGCGAACGCCGCGAAGGAACCCAGGGCTATTAAAATCATTACGGCTTCGCCGTAAGCCTAACCAATCGGTTTTGAGGGGGGAATGTGACAAACGACTGGCCTGACGTTTTCCCTGGCGATTCCAAAATGAGCGCCATCATGCGAGCCCATGATTGGAACGTATCTAACTTAGGTCCCCCTGATCGATGGCCCGAAGAGCTCAAGGCGTCGCTACGGCTCATGCTCCTGTCTCGGTTTGAGATGTGGCTCGGCTGGGGAGAAGACCTCAACTTCTTCTACAATGACGCCTATATTCCCACCCTAGGCTCCAAGCATCCCACAGCGCTGGGTCGGCCCATGTCACAGGTATGGAAGGAAGTCTTTGAGGACGTCCGGGATCGCATCGTCTCAGTTATGCAAGATGGGGTTGCGACCTGGGACGAACAGTTGCTTCTCCTCCTTGAGCGCAACGGCTATCCTGAAGAGACGTATCACACATTTTCATACAGTCCGCTGATGGGTAGTGGGGGCGCTATCGAAGGTCTGATGTGCGTCGTTCGCGAGGAGACCGACAGGGTTATTAGCGAACGGCGCATCAAGCAATTGAATGATCTGGCCGCCGCGTTGCTCCGATCGCAAAGTCGATCGGATGTTGTCGGCTCGGTTCGCGCCCAGTTTGATAGGGAAAGCCGGGACTTTCCGTTCGCCAACCTCCAATTGTTCGATTTACCAGACAGCCCCTATCCCGCCATGGGAGAAGCGACGCCTTGGCCGGTGACGGCCATTCAACCAGGCGAAAAGCAGGCTGTGGTCGCACTGGAACCTGCCTCGCAGGATTTGCCGACCGGACCATGGGAGATACCGCCGCGTGATGCATTGATCGTCGCGGTGGAACAGCCTGGCGAGGCCCAAGCCATCGGTGCTCTCGTGCTGGGCTTAAACCCATACCGCCTGCTCGATGCAGCAACCCGTGATTTTGCTAACCTTATCGCCGCGCAGATCGCAGGTGCGCTGGGCACCATCGATGCCGTTTCGGCCCAACGACGCGACCGCGATCGACTGTGGTCACTTAGTCAGGACCTGATGCTGGCTTGCGACTTTGATGGCGTCATTCGCTCGGTGAACCCATCAGCGACCCGGCTCTTGGGGTGGCAAGAGGATGAGATGGTTGGACAGGTCCTGGCCGACTTCGTCCATCCCGACGATTTATCTGCCACGGTCAAGGAAGTCGAAAAGCTGGCTCAGGGTGTGACGACCCTTCTCTTTGAGAACCGTTATCGCTGCCGCGACGGGAGCTATCGACTGCTCGACTGGAATGCGGTGCCGGACGCGGGCCGCATCCATGCCGTGGCACGTGACATAACTCAGGAACGCCAGCTTGCTCGCGACCGGGAACGGATCTGGGCGCTCTCCCCGATCGTCAAGGTGGTGGCGACGACCCAAGGCGTCATCAACGCGGTCAATCCATCCTGGACGAAGACACTCGGATGGAGTGAAGCCGATACCGTCGGTCGCAATCTCCTGGAATTTGTCGCGCAGGACCAGGAAGCTGCGCAGGGTCGATTGACCAAACTGTCGCGGCCCAATGCTGCAGTCGTGGATTCGCAAAGCGTTTTTCGCGCGCAGGACGGCAGCCACCGAAGCTTCGCCTGGACCACTGTGCCGGAAGGCGGAATGCTCTACCTGTTCGGCCGGGATATTACCGCCGAAACCGAAGCGGCCAACGCTCTTGCCGCGACCGAGGAGGCGTTGCGCCAGAGCCAGAAGATGGAGGCGGTGGGACAGTTAACCGGTGGCATCGCCCATGATTTCAACAATCTGTTGGCCGGGATCCTCGGCAATCTGGAATTGCTGGAACTGCGTATTTCCCAAGGCCGCCTGGAGGCGATCGGTCGCCATCTCGAAACTGCGCAAGGCGCTGCAAAGCGGGCTGCTGCGTTGACGCAGCGACTGCTTGCCTTTTCCCGCCGACAGACGTTGGATCCCACAGCCGTCAATGTAAACCGGCTGATTTCTGGCTTGGAAGACCTCATACGCCGCACCGTAGGGCCTTCCATAGAGATTGAAGTGGTTGGATCGGGCGGGTTGTGGATGACATTGGTCGATCGCTACCAGCTGGAAAATGCACTTTTGAATCTATGCATCAATGCGCGAGATGCGATGCCGGATGGCGGACGGCTGACGATCGAAACAGCCAATAAATGGCTAGACGACCGCATGGCCCGCGAACGAGAGTTACCTCCTGGTCAATATGTGTCGCTATGCGTGAGCGACACCGGAACTGGCATGCCCCCCGACGTGATCGCCCGCGCTTTTGATCCGTTCTTCACGACCAAGCCGCTGGGCGAAGGCACGGGTCTTGGTCTCTCGATGATCTATGGCTTCGTGAGACAATCGGGCGGGCAGGTACGGATTTATTCGGAAGTCGGCGAAGGCACGACCATGTGCCTCTACCTTCCAAGGCATATGGGACCGGTAACCGAGATGGAGCAGGAGTTGCGACCGACGCAACTTGATGCTGGGGGGCATGGAGAGACCGTGCTGGTCATTGATGACGAGGCCTCCGTTCGCTCGCTCATCGTCGATGTTCTGACCGACGGGGGATATCACGTCATTGAAGCTGCGGATGGTCCCAGCGGTCTAAAGGTGCTTCAGTCTGATCTACGTATAGACCTTCTCATCACGGATGTGGGTTTGCCCGGGGGAATGAATGGCCGTCAAGTCGCAGACGCCGGCCGAGTGGGACGTCCCAAACTCAAGATTTTGTTCATCACTGGCTATGCGGAAAATGCCGTCATCGGCAACGGATTGCTGGAGCATGATATGCATGTGATCACCAAACCCTTCGGAATCGAGGCCATCGTCAGCAAAGTTCGTGAGATGATAGACGAAGGTGACAAATTAGGCAGCCGATCGGCGACCGGCCAATCTGATTCTTAAGCGGTCGCCTTAGCGCGCGTCTTCCCGCCTTTCATTTTTGAACCGGACTTTTTGCCGTTGGCGGAACCCGCGACATCTTCACGCCGTTAGCTGCCCACCTGTAGGAGAGCGCATGGTGGAAGAGAAGAGAATGGGCCAGAATCCGGAAGCGGATCAACGGCCAGCAGTGACGGGCAGCCTCTATGAGCAGGCCGCTCCGAAATCCAACGCTCTCCCATCCGAGAAAGAACGGACGATGACTGCGACCGCGCGTGCGCGCGCAGATCGCGACCGGGAGGCGTTGCGTGCGACGGGCCATGGCGATCATCAGGGCGAAGAAGGCTTTTGATTCGGCTTAGTGTCGGACCTAATATGGTCGATGTTAGCGGCGCGGTGGAGAAATGAGCACGTCACAGGGAATTGGCAAGACCATATTGATGCTGCTCGACGCGCTGGACGCGGGCGATCTGCTCTATCTGGCCGACGACGAGCAAGAGGCCGAAGCGGTAGCCAGTGCGCTCATGTCCTTGGTGCCTGACAATCATGTCGTCTTTCTGCCGTCGAGTGATACCTTGCCCGGTGACGGCGCGCCAGCGACCCCTTCCAACATCGGGAAACGTGTCGCCGCCTTGCGACACCTTCGGCGGCTTGGGGAGGAGTCCGAGGGCCGTCCTCTTGCAACCATCATGAGCGGCGAAGGGTCCGCGCGGCTTTATGCGGCTCCTACTGCCTTCGACGCCGCGCCCCCCAGCTTGCAGGTTGGCGAACCGATCGATCCCATCCAGTTCGCCGCTGAAATGGAACGGCTTGGTTATATCGCCGACGATCGTGTCGACGAACCAGGCGAGGTGGCGGTTCGCGGCGAGGTCATCGACATTTTTCCGGCCGATGCCGGGCTGCCGGCGCGGATCGATATCGCCCATGGGCGGGTCGTTGGCATCCGGCGCTATGATCCGATCACGCAGCGTACGCAGGAGCCGTGCGAGATGTTGGAGATAGGTCGCGCGGCCGAACCAGCGTCGGAGCGGAAAGTCACCATATTAGCCCACCTGCGGCCAGGGCGACTTTACGTCTCGGCAAAGGCCGAACAACGCCGCGCGCGTTTCATTCGCCTGGCCAACGAAGCCGCCGGCAGTTCGGGTTCGGCGATCGATGCCGCATCCCAGTCACTATGGGCGAAGGATCTTGCGGCCTGGCGTTCAGGCGATCCGGCGGATTTCGCCATATCGCCCATCCCCCGCTTTGCGGAGCAGCGCTCACCTCTATCGGCGCTGAAGCGCTTTGCGGCACCGCATGTGCAGGATGGTAAGCGTCTGCTGCTCGTCGGCAGCGAGCGAGATGTCCGTTTCCTCCGCCCCAAGATCGCCAAGACGTTCAAGGCTTCAGTCGAAACCATCGACGCGATCGCAGCTGTCGATACGCTTGCGCCGGGTGCGATAGCTGCGCTGGTTGCACCGATCGACCGGGGCGCTGTTGGCGCAAAGCTCGTGATGTTGGCTGCCGCCGATCTTCTGGGTAGCCGGGCGTTGATTAGCGAAGCGCAAGACAGCGTTGACGTTGGGCTTGCCCAGGCGGGCGGCGACATTCGTGCAGGCGATCTCGTGGTGCATGAGGATCATGGCGTCGCGCGTGTGTTGGGCCTGGAACCGCCTCCAGGCGATGGCGACGCGGAACTGATTGCGCTTGAATATGCCAATGGTGCCCGGCGACTCGTTCCGTGCCAGGAGGCAGGCCTGTTATGGCGTTACGGTGCTGATGGCGATGCGGTGCGGCTCGACAAGCTGGACGGATCGACCTGGCAGAAGCGTCGCGGTGCGATCGACGACGCGGTGGCGCAGAGCGCGCGCGACCTCCTTCGATTGGCGCGGGAGAGAGATGATCTCAAAGCCGCCGTCATAGAACCCGATAGCGCCGCTTATGAACGATTTGTGGCCAGCTTCCCTTTCAACGAAACGGCGGATCAGGCCCGGGCGATCCAGGCGGTACGGGACGACCTGGCCAGCGGACGGCCGATGGATCGCCTGGTTATCGGCGATGTCGGCTATGGCAAGACGGAGGTCGCCCTGCGTGCCGCCGCGCTTGCCGCTCTTGCAGGCTATCAAGTCATTTTGGCCGCGCCCACGACGGTTCTCGTTCGGCAACATGTCGAGACCTTCCAGCGCCGCTTTGCCGATACAGGGGTGGTCGTCGCTGGCCTTTCGCGCCTTTCCAGCACGGCGGAGAAAAAGGCGGCTAAAGCAGGGCTGGCGGATGGGTCCATCGGCATTGTCATCGGCACCGCCGCAGTCATGGCGAAGGACATTCGCTATGCCCGATTGGGGCTTGTCATCATCGACGAAGAGCAGCGTTTTGGCGCGGCTGACAAGGCAAGGCTGCGGGGACGCACCGACCTTCACCTGCTGGCGATGAGTGCGACGCCAATCCCCAGGACATTGCACCGCGCAATGATCGGCCTGCAACAGATGTCGGTGATCGCGACGCCACCCGCCCGTCGCCAGCCGATCCGGACGAGCCTTGCCAGCCCTGACGATGCGATGATCAGGACGGCGCTTTTGCGTGAGCGGTCGCGTGGCGGACAAAGCTTTGTCGTCGTGCCCCGCATTGAGGATCTCGCGCCGCTGGCCGAACGGCTGGCGCGGATCGTGCCGGACCTCGCGCTGATCGAAGCGCATGGCAAGATGGCGGTAGCCGCCATCGACGATGCCATGGTTCGCTTTGGCAGTGGCGAAGGCGATGTTCTGCTGGCGACCAACATCATCGAGGCAGGACTGGACGTGCCGCGCGCCAATACGATGATCGTCTGGCGCGCCGACCGCTTCGGTCTCGCCCAGCTTCATCAATTGCGTGGGCGGGTTGGCCGGGGCAATCGCCGGGGTCAGGTCATTCTGCTGACCGAAGCGGGAGAGATTGCGGAACGCACGATGAAGCGGCTGCGCACGCTGGCGACCTATGACCGGCTGGGTGCGGGCTTTGCGATCAGCGCTGCCGATCTCGATCAACGGGGCGCTGGCGATCCGCTTGCCGACACGCAGGCGGGGCATATGAAGTTGATCGGGGTCGATCTCTATCAGCATCTGTTCGAAGCGGCGTTGAAAGAGGCGCGGGGCGAGGATGCTGGACTGTGGACACCCGAACTCAACCTGAGCATCGCGGGCGGCTTGCCATCGGACTGGATACCCGATCCCGACATCCGTCTGGGCCTCTATGTCAGGCTTTCGCGGCTTGTCGATGAAGCTGCCCTCAGCGCTTTGGAGGGGGAAATGGCGGATAGATTTGGTCCGCTGCCCTCCGCTGCCGAACGTCTGATCGATGCCAACAGAATTGCTATTCTCTCGCGGATGGCCGGGATTGCACGCGTTGATGCAGGCCCGGCCGCGATAGCGCTGACGCCGCACGAAACCGATCGCAAAATGAGCCAATGTGCAGGGCTGTCCGAAAAAGACGGCCGCTGGCTTTTGAAGGCGCAGACCGACGAGGCTGATCGGCTTGCAAGGGTGACCGACCTGCTCGAAAGCATTGGCGTTTTGCGGAACTAACGCCCCGGCCTTGCGTCGATCACCCTGATCTGCGGCACTGGGATTGTCGGGCCATCGAGAAAGCGGAATCCATATGAAGATAGCGGTCGTTACCGGCGGTGCTCAGGGCATCGGCAAAGGTATCACACAGGCCCTGTTGACGCAGGGCTGGCGAGTGGCGGTGCTGGACCAGGATGCCGAAGCGGTGCGCGATCTTTCCGATGAAATGCCGACCGACAAGCTGATCGTGATCCGGGCCGACGTCGCCAGCGAGCGCGACGTGGAAAAGGCGTTCGATAAGATTACAGCCTGGAATAAGGCGGCGGAAGGGGTCGAGGGCATCGATCTGCTCGTCTCCAATGCGGGCCTTGCCAATCCGGTCAGCGGTCCGATCGAAAGGCTAGAGCTTAAGAAATGGCAGGCGTGGCAAGACAGCCATGTGACCGGAGCCTTTCTGATGGTGCGCGCTGCCGTCCCGCTCCTGCGCCAGCGTAAAGGCGCGATTGTCTTCATGGCATCGACCCGCGCGATCCAGTCAGAACCCGACACGGAGGCCTATGCGGCGGCCAAGGGTGCGCTCTGCGCTCTGACCCATGCGCTGGCGATCAGTCTTGGACCCGACATCCGCGTGAACGCCATCTTGCCCGGCTGGATTGAAACGCGCCCCTGGGCCAAGGCACAGGCGCGCGAAGCGGTGGAGCATCGCGCGATCGACCGGGAACAGCATCCGGTCGGCCGCGTCGGCGAACCATCCGACATCGCTGCTACCGTCTTGTTTCTGGCGTCGGAGGGCGCGGCTTTCATCACGGGTCAGCAGATCGCCATCGATGGCGGCATGTCTCGCAAGATGATCTATGTGCATTGACGGTTCGCTATAGCACGCGGCATCGATCTTGTGCGTCAGCGCGCTGGAGGTCGATCATGCGGGTGGCATCCTCAGGCGTACCAAGGATCAATGGATGCCGCCATTGCGCCATCTGCGCCAATTGGTCACCAAAGCTGGCGAATGGCGCCCAATTTTCATCTTCCTGCTGGAACACCGAAGCGCCTGACGCACGCGCAAGGGCTATTCCCCCCGCGACATCCCAGATGTTGGGCGTTGCGAACCTGGCGACTTGTAGCAGGCCTGCCGCGACGAACGCGCATTCGATTGCGGCCGATCCTGTCTTGCGCCCATCCCACGGTCCGACGCCAGACTGGCCATGCGGGTCGCCCGCGAGCCGCTTGCGAACGGAGGGGTTGGACATACGTGAAATCTGTTCGCCTTCAAACCGCAAATCTGCGGCACCGCCGCTATGATAGATGCCAGGCGTCAGCAAATGACTTGTACTGCACCATAATGCGCCGACGACTGGAACTCCCTGGTACAAGACGCCCACGGATGATGCGAATAAGGGGAAGCCGTTGATGAAGTTGCTTGTCCCATCGATCGGATCGACCGCCCAGACGAAATCGCTATCCGGTACCGGTCGGATAGCCATCTCTTCGCCGATGATGCCATGGTCGGGGAAATGATCGGCCAGATGGCTGCGGATCATCGCTTCGACCCGGCCGTCGACTTCGCTTACCGGGTCGCACATCGAGGCGATGGCATCGTCATCCCCCTTATAGTCCACGGCTATAAGGCTGCCCAGCGTAGCCATGATTTCCCGACCGCCAATCGTGGCCAGTTCCACCGCCACAGCTTCCATGCGGGCGAGAAAATCCGGCGTTGGCATCAACTCAGCAGGCGTCATCGTCATGTCCCGTCATGCTGCTCGGCACCAATATCGTCACCGGCTCGTCGTCCAGCCGTACTTCGACCGTCCATGCGTCGTCGGGCATGTCGATGGGGCGATCGTCGATCCGGGGGCACAGGCCGCTGGCTTGAAGCATGACGACGCAGCCGGTTTCCAGTCGGGCCGGTGGCGGGCCGGAGAAATGTTCGGCCCACACCACCATGGCGTCGCGATCGGCCTCGCCGACGAGCAGGATGTCGAGCAGCCTATCCTGCGTGTCCGCCCTTGGCGCGAACGGGAGCCGTGGACCGATTGCGCCGATGTTGAGAATTTCGACAAGCAGCCATGGCCCGTCGAAACGGCGGCCATCAATATCAACGGCACATGCAATCGGCGTGGCCGTGCGCAGCGTCTCCCGAAAAGCCGCACGGCCGTTTTCGCGCTTTTCCTCTGGGGTGTCGGGCGATTCGTCCACAAGTTCGATGGATTGATTAAGCGCACCAAGACCTACCGCTTCCAGAAAGCCTTTCCGTCCGAACGGCCCGGTGACGCTGCCGACGGTCAGCTGCTTTTCACGCGCATTGTCGAGCGAATCGATAACGTCTGCGACCGTTTGACGAATGCCCAGCGCCCTTGCGACATTATTGGACCCGCCCATCGGCAGGATCGCAATGGGGACAGACCGGTCGGGTATCTGAGTGGCGACCGAAGCGAGGGTTCCATCGCCGCCGGCGGCGATCGCCATTTCCATGCCGTTCATTCCGGATCGAATATCGTCCTGTCCATGTTCGCAATAGCGGATGGCGAAGCCAGTCTCTTCCAATTGACTAATGATCGACCGGATTGGCTCGGGCTTTGTCCCCGCATTGGGGCTATGGACCAAGAGCGCCTTCACGCGAAATATCTGCCATTCAGCCTATATCGCGCCGCCAACATACAGATCATCGTTGCGCGCCAAATTCTTCCAAAGCAGTCGTGACGACTTCGACCTTTGCATCGTCCTGCAAATCGATCGAAACCATGATGCCGCCAGCAAGAGGGACATCGTCCCTTTCGTCCTGATCGACCGTCTCGCTATCTGCGCCTCCGGTCCGGTTGCCCGCGCTGTTGTCTGGTCCGGATGCCGCCACGAAAATATCGGTGCGTTCGATGCCGACTTCCTGAACCAGCCGTTCCACGACCATGTCCGCCTGGTCTCGGCTATCGAATGTGCCTGTCAATGTGGTGCTCATGGTGATCCTTTCATCAGGGTTTGGAATCGGCGCGATCGGCCTCTGGATAATCTTCCGGTTTTACCGTGCCGACGGAGGGACGATCGTCGACATCCTCCTGCGACTTGCCGCCACCTGTGCGGGGATCGGGATCATCGCCATTGGGTCGGACGTCTCCGGCGGGCCCGCGACGGGGCCGTTCGTCCGATTGACCCTTTTCAGGGTCGCGACCATTTTCGTTTCCAGGCATGATCCTGATCCTTCCGCAACATGAGGGTCGGAGGTGATGCTCCGCCTTTGCATGAAGCGCCGATCGAGCGATCGGTTGCATGTCTTCTCCCACCTTTATTACAGGAACCACAAGCCGCATGAGCAGTTATAATGGAACATATCAAGAACGATGAGGCTACCATGACCGACCATCTCCATAATCCAAAACTCGATGAGCACCCCGCTTCGAATGCGGAAAAAGATCCAGCCAATTGGGTGTCCGGCAATGAACCCATCACCGGCGCACAGGCGTCCTATCTGGCGACTTTGTGTGAAGAAGCGGGTGTGGAATTGCCGACCGGTGAGCTGACCAAAGCCGATGCATCGCGGCAGATCGATGCAATGAAGGCGAAGCTTGAGCGAGAGTGAGCCCTTTGCGGTTGGATCATTTCTGATGGTTCGTAACGCAAGTCGCACCAAATGATCGAACTCGTGCGTACGGTCGCAAAGCCTGCCACCTGGTCATGTCCAGTCCAGCCAAACTGATTTCGATCAGCTAGATTTTCAATAGAGTATTGGACCGATCCGACGTTCAAGCGTTGTCCGCTCATACCCAGAGACAGCCTCCGAACGATCGGACTGCTCCGTGCGCACATCATAAGAATGACTGGAGAATGCCCATGGCGATGGCGACAGACGATGCCCCACCGACGACATCGAAACTGAACGAAGAACGCGCGACTGGGATCGCGGCGGTGTCCCAATCCAGGGGCGAGGACCTAATCGGGCGCTCGGTCACGATCAACCGCCCTCGCGACGAACTCTTCGCCTATTGGCGCGATTTTTCCAATCTGCCATCATTCATGGACAATGTCGAACGGATCAACATCCTGTCCAATACGACCTCGCATTGGGTGGTGAAGGCTCCGGCCGGACGCATCGTGGAATGGGACGCGACCATCACGGAAGAGAAGGCTGGCGAGTTGATCGCCTGGACTTCTGCCGAAGACGCCGATGTCCCCAATAGCGGCCGCATCGAATTTCGCGATGCAGGCGCGCGTGGCACCATCGTCACGGCAACCATAGCCTATGATCCACCCGTTGGTGTGGTGGGCAAGGTGATCGCCAAGCTATTCCAGCGCGAACCCGCTATCCAGGCGCGACGCGATCTGCGCCGTTTCAAGCAATTGATGGAGACGGGCGAGGTCGCAACCGCAGCCTTTACCCAAAAGCAACGCGACGAGGAGAGAGCCTGATGCGCGCGCTCACATGGCACGGCAAGCATGACGTCCGCATTGATACGGTGGACGATCCGGAAATCCTCAACCCGCGCGATGCGATCATCAAGATCACGTCGACAGCGATCTGCGGCTCAGACCTGCATCTCTATGACGGCTATATTCCGACCATGCAGGCGGGCGACATCCTCGGCCATGAGTTCATGGGCGAAGTCGTCGAAACCGGTCCCAAGTCCACCTTGCAAAAGGGACAGCGGGTCGTGGTGCCCTTCACCATCGCCTGCGGCAGCTGCTATCATTGCGGCAAGCATCAATATTCCGCCTGCGACAATGGCAACCCAGCCGACAATCAGGACATCGGCCAGGAAATGTATGGCCAGCCGATGTCGGGCCTGTTCGGATACAGCCATTTGACCGGCGGCTATGCAGGTGGCCAAGCCGAGTATGTCCGCGTACCCTTCAGCGATGTGGGACCGATCGTCGTGCCGGACGGGCTCGAAGATGACGACGTGCTGTTTCTGTCGGATATCCTGCCGACCGGCTGGCAGGCGGCGGAGAATGCGGACATCGAACCGGGCGATACGGTCGCGGTCTGGGGCTGTGGCCCAGTCGGGCTGTTCGCCGTCCAGTCCGCTTTCCTAATGGGCGCGCATCGCGTCATCGCGATCGACCATTTCCCGCATCGGCTGGAACTGGCGAAAAAATTTGGCGCGGAGACGATCAATTTCGAGGAAACGAAAACCTACGAAGCGTTGATGGAAATGACCGGCGGGATCGGGCCTGATGCGGTGATCGACGCGGTAGGCCTGGAAGCCCATGGTTTCTTTGTCGATAATGTGATCGATCAGATCAAAGCATCGCTGTTTCTGGGGACCGATCGCACCCATTCTATCCGGCAGGCCATTCATGCCTGTCGCAAGGGTGGGCGCGTGTCGATGCCGGCGGTCTACGGCGGTTTCGTGGACAAGTTTCCCTTGGGTTCGTTCATGGAGAAGGGGCTGACCCTCAAGACCGGCCAGACGAGCGTGCAGCATTATATGCCCGCCCTACTCAATGCGATTCTCGAGGGGAAGATCGATACGACCTTCCTGATCTCCCATCGCATGAGCCTGGAAGACGCGCCCAAGGGCTATAAGATGTTTCACGACAATCAGAATGAAGTGACGAAGATCGTGCTGAAGCCCGGTCTTGCCGCCGCCGCGCAATAGGAGAGACAAACATGGCCAATAAATTCGCGATCGTCACCGGCGCCTCCACCGGCATCGGCTTTGAACTCGCCTCCATCGCCGCGGATAATGGGTATGACTTGCTAGTCGTGGCCGACGAACCGCTGATCGACGCCGCTGCGCAGGATTTCAAGCAGCATGGCGTCGGGGTTATTGCGGTCGAGGCCGATCTTTCGACATTGCAAGGCGTAGACTCGCTCCTCGCAGCGGCCAATGGCCGACAGGTCGATCTGCTGTGTGCGAATGCGGGGCGCGGGCTGGGTCACGCTTTTCTCGATCAGGATGCGAGCGACTGGCGGCGCGTCGTAGACACGAACATTACCGGCACCCTGTATCTGCTGCAACAGGTCCTGAAGGCGATGGTGGCGCGTAACGACGGCAAGGTGTTGATCACCGGATCGATCGCAGGCTTCATTCCAGGCAGCTTCCAGGCTGTCTATAATGGCAGCAAGGCGTTCGTGGACAGCTTTGCCGATGCGATCCGTAACGAGATCAAAGACAGCCAGGGCGTCACCGTCACGACACTGATGCCAGGTCCGGTCGAGACGGAATTTTTCGATCGCGCCGACATGCTTGACACTAGCGTGGGATCATCCGACAGCAAGAGCGATCCTGCCGACGTGGCGCGCAATGGCTGGGATGCGCTTATGAAGGGCGAAGCGCATATCGTATCCGGGTGGAAAAACAAGGTGCAAGTGGCCGTCGCGCATGTCACCCCGGCCTCGGTGCTGGCGGAGCAGCATCGTAAGATGGCGGAACCGGGGTCGGCCGACAAAGGCTAGAGCCCTGTGCAAACCTATCACTTTTGCTCGGTAGACGACCGGGATTAGAAGCTGCGCTTCCTTTTCCGCTGAAGAAAATCGATCTACCACCTTATCGAATTCGCCAAGATGGGTAGGCGGAATGAGAGAGAGGTTGGTCATCCTCATCTTTGCTCGCATACTATTTTAGAAGAGATTCGTTGGTGCAGCTCAAATCGATAGAGCCTGCACACTTAGAATTACGGTAGCCAGCCTTCGCACCACCGCATCGAAACAAGGTATTTCGGTGGATTACCGCCAGAACCGGACGTTCCGCAGCCGGGATACAAAAATCCGCTCCTGAATGTCGTATTAGGGTCGATTTCACCCGGGGCTAACGCCGCGGCGTGGGACTTAGCTTCCGGTCGGCGCGACGCCTCGGAACGTCCAATTGCTCCGAGACCCGCCGTTCGTGGATCAGCTGGAGCCCTTCCTTACATTTCCGAACTGTTAGACGATCCGGTAAGTCCCCTTCCAGATGCCATTCGACGTTTGTTCACCTCCGATGATGCGCTAAGTATACTGACGCTGGTGGGACTGGCTCTTATTGGCGAGGCAAATGTCACTCGTCAAAAGCCGCATACGTTCAGCACCGCGCGGCGGCTGTGTTGCCGTTGAGGCCCGTTTCGCCTCAGCATTGCTGGCGGCAAATGCGTACAAAGCGCGGTGAGCTTCGAAGGACTTGTCTAAACGCGAAGCCTTCGGATACGGTATGGCCCTAATTGTTGACGCCATCGTTGCTAACGTGATCGTCAGTGAAGCGGAGGCGACGTGGCAGGTACAGATTTAGTGGATTGGAGCGACCTGTCGCTCACTGACCTATTCTTCGCGTACCGCAAGGCCAAGGTCGACTGTTTTTATGAGTCCTCCATCAGAGTAGCAGAGCCGTTCGTCGCTTACGAACAGTCGCTGCCTGAGAAGCTCGCGGCATTGCTCATGAGGCTGCAGGCGGGCGAAGCCGCTGCCGTACTGACCGAGGGCATCAAGCAGCCGATCATCTTCCCTAAGCGGCTACATTTCGAGGAACTGGCGCCCGAGACGCACGACGGCGGTGCGTCGATGGCGCACGCCTTTTTCTCAGACGCGGAACGGGCCTTCCGAAGGTCCACCAACCAGCGAACGCCGATCCCCGAATTTCGACTAATTGGCGACTTCAGCGTCGAGGTCCATATCCTATCGGCGCTGTGGCTCAACTTGGTCGGTCATAAGTTCGACGCATGCCTTTCCTCTCGCGCGCTCGCTTCGCGTGTCCGGCGCTATCGCGCGGACAAAAATCGGAAGTGGGTCGGTGACTATCACCTAGAATCTTTAGGTTCATTCGAGCCCTATTTCGAGCCTTACCGCAAATGGCGGGATGACGGCCTCCGTGCCATGCGCGACGCGATCAACCGGGAGCAGCCGATTATCGCGATCACTCTCGACGTGGGCAACTTCTATCACAGCATCGATCCCAGCTTCTTCGTCGATGCGCGCTTCCTGAAATTTCTGGGTGTTGAGCTAAGCCCGTTTGAATTGGCGTTCAGTCAACTCATCAGCGGGACACTGAAAGAGTGGTCGGCACGCTGCAGCAAGAGTCTGTCCGCACTCGGTTGCCCGGTCGAGGCCCGGCAACACGGCGGCATCCCCATCGGCCTGTCAGTCGTACGGGTGATTTCTAATGTGCTGCTTGCGTTTCTGGATCGGCAGGTCGAGCGACAGTTGAGCCCGATTTACTATGCTCGCTACGTCGATGACTTGTTCCTAGTGCTTCATGACAGCGACGACATTACCTCTCCGAGCGACCTCTGGAACGTTATCACGCAGCGCATTTCCGCGTTCGACCGCGATTCTACCGGGAACGTAAGGCTGACGCTGCCGGAATGGGCTGGCGGAACCCAGTTGACATTACAGGCAGCGAAACAAAAGACGTTCTTCCTAAGCGGCCGGTCGGGTGCCGATTTGCTCGACCATATCGCCTCGCAGATCCGAGAGGTGTCGAGCGAACGCAGGACGATGCCGCTGCCCGAGCATATTGAGAAATCCCATGCTGCGCGGGCATTAGCGGCAACCGACTCGGCCGACGATGCCGACAGTCTGCGTCGAGCGGACGGATTAACTCTGCGCCGACTGGGATGGTCGGTGTTGCTACGCGCAGTAAACACGCTGGCGCGAGACCTTCGACCGCAGGACTGGAAACCGCAACGCGACGATTTCTACGAGTTCGCTCACGAACATGTCATCCGCGCTGACAAGGTATTGGAGCAGATCGACCACTTACCACGATTGTTATCGTTCGCAGTGTCACTTGGCGACTGGATACCGGCGAGACGGGTGTACCGAGAGACCATTGCCGCCATCTTCAAGCTGGAGGAGTCCACACGGACGGCACGGATGCGGATCAACGGAGCCTATGCCGACGCCATCCCAGTGGAAGTCTGGAACGAGACTCGCGAGCAGGTCAGGCGCTTCTTTCGCGAAGCGTTGATTCGCGCCTATCCAATCTCATCCACGCCGCCACGAGCGCGAGCGTTCGCAGGTCTAGTCAAGGACTTAGGACTGACCGTAGACGAACTGACTACATTGGCGCGGCAAGCGCGCGAGGCGGACTGGGCTATGATACCCTACCGCGAGCACTTGCGCACCGATGCGGTGGTGCAGCCGGCCGAACAACCTGACGAGGCGTCATTGGCGGCTCGCTACCAGCACGTCGACTGCCTTCGCCAGTTCCTGAAGCGCACCGAGCGAAACGCCGGCGGACCACCTCAGCGTCGTGTAGCTCTGCACGCAATGCCAGCGGCGGACGATCTCGCCCCGCGGTCGATCTTGCCATTTCTATTCCCAACACGGCCATACACGCCGGAAGAGATCGCGCTCTACTTGCCCGATGAGTGCGTCTTCGACGAGCCTGTCGCTGCTGCCCATACGTGGGCCGATTACACGCGCGCGGTGCGCGGAGTTTGGGTGCGCGGCGATCTTGCGGAAGATTTTGAAGCGGAGACGATCGATATCGGAGACGGGAGTGACGGCGGGAGAACGCCCCCTTCGGCAGTTGCAACCGGCAGCCAGGATCGTCCCCCTCCGGTCATTGTGAAGCGCTCAGCGCCGGGCCGCGCCGTAAGGCTCGGATTGACCAGCTTCGAGGTGACCGACAAAAGCTGGGAGGAAGGAGCTGCGGGAGACCCCGACTTGTCGCCGCAACGATACTGGCAACTCGCGAGCATTGTGAACACCGCAATCCTCACTACACCCAAGCCAGATTATCTGCTCCTGCCCGAACTGTCGGTGCCCGAGCGCTGGATCAACACGATCGCTGGGCGATTGCGTGCCAGCGGGATCAGCCTGATCGCTGGGGTCGATTACGTGCATCACCCAGACAAGAAGATCGACAGCTCGGCGGTACCGGTGCTGACTGACGATCGGCTGGGCTACGCCTCGTCGATCCAAGTGCGGCAGCGCAAGTCGTTGCCTGCGCCGGGAGAGGAGGAACTGCTATATGCCAGTCACGGACTGAGTTGGGCCCGGGGGACCGACCCGAAGCGGGTATACCAGCACAATGGGCTCTACTTCGGCATCCTAGTTTGTAGCGAGCTTCAAAACATGGGGTACCGCGCAAGCTTTCAGGGCCAAGTTGACTGCCTAGTCACGCTCTCGTGGAACAAGGACTTGGAGAGCTTCTCGGCCTTAATTGATGCCGCTGCGCTCGATGTTCATGCCTATATGGCGCTTGTTAATAATCGTCGCTACGGCGATAGCCGGCTGCGACGGCCAGCCAAGAGATCGTTTGATCGCGACGTGTGCCGTGTTCGAGGCGGGTTGAATGACCAGTTGGTTGTTGTTGAGATTGAGCCAACCCGCTTACGTCGGCAACAGAGCCGCGAAAAGCGCTGGTCGCGCGCGACGGATGCTTATAAGCCAGCGCCCGAAGGCTTCGAAATATCCCCGGCGCGCAAGTGCATCCCCGATTGATTGCTGCGAGACTTGGGCGAGCGGGAGTTTCCGGTGGCCGACAATGTTTGAGCGAGGCACCGAGATTCGCCCCTCAGCCAAAAGGCCGCTGCGTTCAATCCGAGCGGCAGCTTCCTAACACGAAGCAGACGTTCACGCGAGGGCTGCCGAACGGCTGGAAATGGTCGATCTGCCGGTTAGCGGACGGACCGCACCTAGGAACGAAAAATTGGCGGCTGAATGACTACAAAGGGTCGACATCGGTAGACGGGAAGTGGGACTACTCCGCCGTCTGCAACGGCCTCGTCGATCGGCTTATTCACTACAAAGGCTTTGCCGTGAGCGAACGACCGGCGCCTGATGCCATGCAACCGCAACGCTTAACAAGGCGTTTTACGAGCGTGGCACAGCCAACCATCAGGGCGAGCGGGTTTGATGCTAAATTTCCGTAAGAGGATAGCCGAAGCGTTCGGCGTGGGAGCATCGACCGCCACTTCTTTCGCTGACGGCCCCGTCAGCGACGACTGGTTCAAGCAACATGTGTGTCATAATTGCGGTGTCGCCTTGGCGACGACCTTCTGCGGGGAATGCGGACAAAAAGCGGCGCACCGTTTCGTCTGGCGCGACATTCGTGATGAAAGCTGGGACAAGATACGTCTTTTCGAAATCCAGTTGATCCGCACATTAGGTCGTTTGCTTTTCTCGCCTGGGACTGTCGCGCGAGAATATGTGCTGGGGCGTCGAGCCGTGCACATGCACCCACTCAAACTGCTCCTGGCGCTCGTCGCCATTCTCGTCCTGCTACTGGCCGCCAACCAGTATTTCGGCCATTATAGCTATGCCGGTCGCGATGCTGTTGTTGATCGCATGGCACAGCGGGTGGTGGCCTTCGCCAATTGGAGCTTCTCTCTAGGCATAGCCGCGATTTTTGCGGGCGGATGGATCGTTCTTGGACGCCGGCTTGGCTATAACGCCATTGAGCAGGCAATCCTCGCCATCTACTGCCAATCGATCATCCTGGCGCTCATCATCGTAAATCTGCTGCCGACGCTCATCTGGCGCAGTCCGGAATTTATCCTGTGGCACAAGACCGCGTCACAATATTATGTGCCGATGATCAAGTTGCTGATTGTAGCAGTGGCGTACCGCCAGTTCTATTTGATTGAAATCAAGTCTGACTGGCTGAAGTTGCTTTCGGCTTGCCTCATTTGCGCGACGATTAATTGGGTATTGTTGCGGATATATGCGTTCGGAATCTTCTGGCTGGTGAGCCGCTGACGAGGGAGAGGAACATATGCGCCGCATGGCCCTGGCATCGACGACGGCGGCAGCCGTGCTCCTGCTTAACGGTTGCGACAAAGGCGGCGGGGCAGATGGTCCGCTTTCAGGTGCCGACAAGGTCGAGGCAATCGCATCTACATTGCAGGCCTGTTCCTATGATGGCGAACCGATCAAGGCGCAGGCTTCGTCTCTGTCCGGCGGCGCACCCCAAGATTGCGCCAGCGCGGTATCCCGTATCATGGGCTATACAGGCCTTCCCGCCAATTTCGTCGTCGTGTCCGGCCCGGTTCCCAATGCCGCCGCGGTCATCCTGCTGGATGATAATCGGGTGCCGCGTCGCGTCATCGCATTCAATCCCCAGTTTATGAAAGCCGCCGAAGCGCAGGTGGGCGGGAGTCCATGGGGCCCGATCAGCATCATGGCGCACGAGATAGCGCATCATTTATCTGGCCATACGATTGTGCCGGGCGGCAGTCGTCCGGAGATCGAACTGGAAGCCGACAAATTTAGTGGATATGTTTTGCAGAAGATGGGCGCACCGCTCGCCGCAGCGCAACAGATGATCCTCGCCGTGGGTACCAGTCACGGTACCCCGACCCACCCGGCCAAAGGGGAGCGCGCAGAAGCAATTAAGCAGGGCTGGGCTCAATCCTGTATGCAAGCGGGAGGAACAGCTTGTCCTGGTGGCACCGCCGCCGCCGTGAAGGCGCCTTCGTCGCGCGGGCTTCCCGACACTATGCCTGCCAGCGTTGCATCCAATGGGTCTTTGGTCACCAATGCATCAACACCCGGTCGCAGCTTGCCTGATCCAGGATCTATTCCTTTCAAATATGGTCGCTTCATCGTCGACGAGACTGGAAGGCTCGACCCTGCGCGCGTAAAAGTGATGGAGCAGCGGCTCTATCGCCTGGCGAAGGATGTCGGCGTGGAAATGACCTTTCTTGTCGTCAACGATCTTAAAGGCATGAGCGCGGACGACTATGCCTGGGCGATGATGCGGCAGTTGCGGATTGGCAAGCTGGACGTGGGCAATGGCGCGGTCGTGGTGGTTGCCCCTCGTCAAGGTCAGGCAGCGGTCGCGTTTGGCCCCGGCCTTGCCAAGGAAGCCGAATTTTCCGACCCGAAGAAGCAATTGCTGCAATGGATTGGAGGGGCTTGGCCCAATTGCGAGGATGCGGATGGCTGCGCCGGCTGGACCGACGCACTGTTCACCAACTTCAACGGGACGTTATTCTGGGCGGAACGGACCAAGTGGACGATTCAGTTCCAGACATTGGGGGAACTGCTCACGCATTATAAGCAGGTCAATGATGAGCGAACGCGCACAAAACGGGCGTTTGATCCAGATACCGATCAGCCCAATGGCAACCTCATTCGGGTCACGGGACGGATCACAAGCCTGAAAGCGCCGACCGGCGTGGGTCAGGCGAACGAGCGACTGTTGGGTGGCAAGCTTGGCTACACAGCTGTCAGTATGACGACAGACGATGGGCATGACGTGGTGCTCTACGTCGCTCCGCGCCTCGCCCCTCTGATGCCATCCGGGTCAATCAAGGCCGACACGAGATATACGATGGTTGGCCGCCTTCAAAGTACAGGGGACAAGGCGAGCAAGCAGGCGTCCTCCATGTGGCTCTTCAGCTATGATCCGGTTTAAGGAATTCACAGATTTTTTGCCTCCGAGGATGCTCAACTGCCAACATGTTACAAGTGATCGACTGCAGCGGTTCTTTAGGACGGCTATGAGCGGGAGAGCCGTAAATATGGTCTGACCGTGGCGGAGGCAGAAACAGCTGCCCTACCGCGCTTTGGTAGAGAAACTGGCACGCCGAGCGTACGCGAAAGTTTGGACCTGCGGCGCGGCAATTCACTTAATAAGCTGCGATTGACTCGCAATAGCCGGATAGTTAGTGCGCTTCTCGATGGAGGGGCTCTACATGATCAAGATATCTTCGGTCTGCTCGGGTGTGGCAGCGGGGCTGATTGCCATGACCGTTGCAGCGCAGGCTTCGGAAACGGCCGGCGATGCCGATGCAGCTGATGAACGCAAGGCGGACATCATTGTTAATGGTCTGCGGGTCGATGAAGGCCAGAATAAGGTGACGGGTAATGGCGCGCTGGGCGCCAAGACGTTGCTCGACACGCCCTATTCGATCACCGTGGTCGATCGCGAGGATATTTCCAAGCGTCAGGCGACCTCGATCGGACAGATCTTCATCAACGATCCTGCCGTATTCTCCTATTCCCCGGCAGGCACGACTGATTGGTGGGGTACGCAGATTCGCGGGCTGGGCGTGCGCAACTATTATATCGATGACGTGCCGTTGATGCTCTATTGGGGCGGCACCTATCCGCTGGAATCGGTCGAAACCGTAGAAGCGCTTAAGGGTCTTTCCGGCTTCATGCATGGCTTTGGCGCGCCGGGCGGCACGATCAGCTATCGCACCAAGCGGCCGACGGCGGACTCGCTGCTCACCACGGAACTCGGATGGCGGGCGACAGGCGATGTCTATGCTCATGTCGACGCAGGCGGGCCACTGACCCAGGATGGACGGCTGGGCTATCGCGTCAATATCGCCGGCGAGAAGGGGCGGCTGTATAATGAGGCGAAGAATAATCGCTGGCTGGCGTCGGGCGCGTTGGAATATGCGCTGACGCCCGACATCAAATGGTATGGCACCGCCGCCTATGAGGAAAGCAAGCTCGAAGCGGAACCGTTCCAGGTCTATTGGTATGCCTATGAGGATGCCAAGCTGCCCAAGCCGACCACCGAATATAACAAGCTGAACATCGATAACAGCTTCTACCGGGTGCATACGCTGTCTGCAGCGATGAGCCTGGACTGGGGCTTTGCCGATGGATGGAACGCCAAGCTCACCTACGGCTATGCCAGTAAGAAACATTGGTCGAACAAGATGTTCGCCACCATCCTTAACCAGGCGGGCGACTATACCGGCAATGCCTATAATTTCGCCTGGCGCGACAAGAGCCATTTCGCGCAGGCGATGGTGCAGGGCGACTTCGAAACGGGGCAGATCCGCCATGCCATCGTTGGGGGTGCTTCGATCATCGCGACGGAAAGCTATCGGAGCAACGAATTTTACTGGAGCGAGGATTTCACCGGTAATCTCTATGAGGATCAGCCGTTCCGGGTGACGCGCGCCTTCGACTGGTCGATGGACCCGGTCCCCGACAAGCAGCGCCAATATGCCCTGTTCCTGAGCGATACGATCTATATCGGCGACCATGTGCAGGCGGTCGTGGGCGGGCGCCAGACCTGGTATCGGCTGCTGCCGCTGCCCGGCGATCCCGACAGCGGCTATCGGACGTCCACCCTGTCGCCGACCTTCGCATTGATCGCCAAGCCCGCGTCATGGGCGTCACTCTATGGCAGCTATGTCGAATCGCTGGAGCCGGGTTCACAGGTCGGCGGCGAATATGCCAATGCGGGCGAGATATTGAAGGCGACTATCAGCCAGCAGTTCGAGGTCGGCGCCAAGGTCGAACATGGCGGCGTCAGTCTGACCGCCGCAGCCTTTCGCATCGAGCGGGTCAATACGGCCGAACGCTGGGAGGCGGGGGTCAGCCAGCCCTATCTGCGGCAGGACGGACAAACGCTCTACAAGGGCGTGGAGTTGATCGGCAGTTGGCGCGTTGACAAGCAGCTCAAACTGGGCGCGGGCGTAATCCGGCTGGACCCGGAACTGCGCAAGCTGTCGCCGGTGGTGGATGAAGATGGTGCCATCCTGCTTTCGCCGCTGGTCGGGAATGCCCCGGCAGAAGCTGCAAAATGGCAAGTGACGGGTAATGTCGAATATGCCGTGGCGGGGATACCGGGCCTGAGCCTCCACGCCAATGCTCGTTATTTCGGCAAGGCGCCGACTGGGGATGAGAATATCCTCTATATCCCTGATCGGACGATCGCCAACGCCGGCTTCCAATATGAAACGTTAATCGGCGCACAGAAAGTAGCCTTTACGGGCAATATCAACAATCTGTTCAACAAGAAATATTGGGGTTTGGGCAATATCGGCGAGGGCATGAATGGATCGCTTAGCGTGCGCGTCTACTGGTAAATGGGTGCGCGGTATCTGGGCGGGTCAAATCTATGCTGGGGATCGTTCGACTAAGTGCTCTCATTACGACATGATCCTCTCAGGAAAATGAGTCCATTCTACTTTGTATTGGCAGCGGCCTGCATAGTTCCCGGTCTACTGCCCGGGAGTAGGATTTGGTGGCTGAATGGGAAGGATTGGGACAAACCAGCCATCAGCGAAGGCTTCAACTAATAGCAGCCTCGGCCGCGAGTGGTCATTCCGATCGAAGCCAAACCCCGCCGATGTAACCGAGGGTGCGTTGGATCGGGACCAGCCATCCTGGTGCGTCTGAGACGGCTGCCGTCCGGCTTACGCTGTGCTCAGACGGATCGCTGTAGCGGCCAAGGTGACAAGCAGGGCCGGGAGGGTCATCACCATGCCGACCCTGAATTGATAGCCTAATGCTTCTGTTGCAGAGCAGGTGCAGCCACAGCAGCGTCGCGAGCGAGCCGATCGGGGTGATCTTGGGGCCGGGATCACAGACGATCACCTTGGCGTAGATCATTGCTTCCTCGACGACGCCGGTCGCATGGCTGCCATCGACTGAGCGTACGTCGACAAGCACCGTCGGCATGTTGTTCATGTGATTGAGGAGAGTAGGACGGTCAGCACGCTGGTCGCTGGTCGCTGATCGCTAGTCGCTGCGCGCTGGGCAAGAGTTAGAGCACTGCTTCGGACGGGCCGCATAGCCTGACGCTTAGCGGCGAGACGATGAGCGGAAGGTCGATCAGGATCGGATGCGCCATCATCGCATCAAGCAGAGCGTCATCGGACAGCGCCGTGTCACCAAGGCCGAGCGGCATAGGGCGGTCCTTCTCGCTCAGTAACTCACGCATCGCGATTCCAGTGCGCGCGATCAGTTGGACCACCAGCTTTCGCATTGGGGGCGTCTTGAGATATTCGACAACGTCCGGCTTTATGCTGGAGTTACGGATCAACCCCACGATATTGCGCGAGGTGCCGAATTTGGGATTGTGATAGACGATGATGTCGAAAGGGCGCTCACTAGCGGGGCCTTCAGCAGCAGGTGAGTTCGGCCAGCAGCGGTTCGCAAAGCTCGGCGCGGCCCTGGCAAAAAGCCCTTGGCGAGGAAGATCATCAAACGCGCAGCGCACCAATATTGGCGCGCTAAATCGTCTGACGACGCGGATATCGACCAAATTTTGGCAAGCAGATACGCGACGATTAATCTCATCGAGCATTGTAGAAGATACAATGCAGTAAGTTGTGATCCGCCGGAATAGCATTACTGACGTATTAAGGAGATAAAATCGTTAAATGCGCGATGGTTTGACGTCCGACAGTAGCGATGCTGCCCGGACGCGCATTCGCGCATAGGTTCCCACAGTCCAGCCACCACTTCAGGTGACAACTTCGTCCTTCGTGCTATAGGCGAATAGCCGGTCGATCTGGGAGTCGGTCGCAGCTCCGGTCATCCGGTCCGCAACATAGCGGCCGATCAGCGGGCCAAATTTGAACGCATGGCCGCCTCCGCCGCTGGCAATCCAGACATTGTCGTAATCGGGGTGCCGATCGATGACGAAATCGTCGCTAGCGGTCATTTCCACTTGGCACACATTGGCCCCCACCACCGGCGCACCTGTCAGTGCGGGGAAGCGATGCGCCATATAGGCGCGGCACAGATCGAGCGATTGCTGGTTGGGCAAGCGATCGGACATGTCCACGTCGATGTCGCGGGCTGGGCCGCCGGGGGAATATTTGATGCCCCTGCCCAGGCTGCCGAAGCCATAGCCGCCGGTGGTGTGGTCATGCCAGGCAGGCTGGTTAGGCCAGGCAAAACGATCATCGCCTGCGGGCAGACCCCAATAATGATATTCAAATCGGCGCACCTTCACCTTGCGCGCCATCGTGTCGGACAGCGTTTTGGGCGACCAGGGACCGCAGGCGAACAGAAATTGGCCCGCCTCCACATGATCGCCATTGCCCAGCACCAGCGTGCGCAAGCGGCGGCCATTGGCACGCCCCGGCATCGCGCGCGCCACCAGCGTGCGCCCGCCCTTGCGTCGAAGCAGATCCTGCACCTGGACGGTGGCGTCCTGCGCGCGGATGATCGCGGCGGTCGCACTGGTTTCAAGGAAGCCAAAGGCAATGTCGTCAAACCCCATCTGCGGATAGCGGCGGCGCAATTCCCCTTGGTCCAATATCGCATAGGGGAGGTTGAGCCGGTCGAAAATCCGACGCTGTTCCAGCAACGCGGGCGTCCATTCCCGCGCCAGTTCGATGCGGTCGTTGGGAAAGAGCAGCGGCCGATCCAGTTCAGCCGCCCGCGCGCTCCAGTGCGCCATCGCATGCGCCGCCCATTGGGTGTAAAAGGGCTTGGCACCATAGCCCGCCCGCAGCGAGCGGGTCTCACCACCCGAAGAGGCACGTGGGCTGGCCGGGCCGTAGGCGTCGATCGACAGGATGTTTAGCCCCTTTTCGCGCAAGCACAGCGCCGACCAGCCGCCAAAAGCACCCGCTCCCACCACGGCAATATCGGCCGCTCCGCTGCCCGCCGCCTGCTTCCCGCTGACGTTCGATGGGACAGCCGCCATCATCGCCGCCGCACCCGTGCCCAGAAAATTCCGCCTGTCCATAATATCGACCCGTATTGAAGTTGCGCTACTATCCCTGACGCAGCGCACGGGCGGTTCCTCAGTAGTGGTCAGCCGCAGCGCGTTCTTTCCGGCTCGCCCGATGCCTGCGCCATCAGCGCTCCTGAGGACTGACGGTCGATGCGGACCAGCCCCTGCTGCGCCAATGCGGTAGCAAAAGCGCTAATGTCGCCGCGACGGAATACGCCGCTGATCGAAATATTGGCGGCAGCTGGCGCGACGACGAGCGTCGTGCGCGAATAGCGGTTCATTTCCGCCGCGACATCCGAAAGGCAGCGCGCGGTGAAAATAATTCGCCCCTGCGTCCAAAGCGTTTCGCGTTGGGTATCGACCTGCACCAGTGTCACTTTGCTGGCAGTCTGGGTCAGCTTCATGCCCGCTGGCACCATTGTCGCGCCGCTGCCATCCGGTCCCTTGCGCGCGGTTTCGACCCGGACAAGCCCTTCAGTCGTGACAACATCCGCGCGCGCGGTCCCCAGATGCACGTCGAACGCAGTGCCGACCGCAATTGCCGTCAAATCCCCGACGGTCACGGCAAAGGGCCGGTTTGCATCCTTGCGCACTTCAAAAAAGGCATGGCCGCGCAACAAATGGATACTGCGCCGGTCCCGCGCCATGGCGACAGTCATCGCACTGCCCGAATCCAGCATGACGCGCGACCCGTCCGCCAACAGGACATGTTTGCGCACATCCCGTTCCCCAACCTCGACCTGCATTGGCGTTCCCGGACCGACTGCCGCGATGGTGCCGGTGGGCGAGGGGCGCTGGACGATCAGAACAGCCGTCGCCCCCACGAGCGCCATCACACTTGCCGCGATGGCAAGCGGCATCCAGCGGCGGCGCGTCACCGGCGCTTTGTCGGCCTGGGCGATCTGTTCCAGCCGATCGGCAACCGCCGGGTCCGCGCGCAATGCGCCACTTACGCCCCAGGCGGCGGCAATCGCGTCCCAAGCAGCCCGATGACGGGCATCGCGCGCACACCATAATTGTGCATCGCGATGGTCCGCTTCGGTAGCCGTTTCCGACTGCAACCGAGCGAACAGCGCCGCTGCTGTTTCCATGGATTCCTGCATGGGCATGGCGGTCAGGCTCCCCGATCAGCCGCCGAGGCGCAGCGCGATGTGCAGCAACGCCTTGGCCACATGTTTTTCCACCGCACTGACCGATATACCCATGCGCCGGGCGATTTCCCCATAGGGCAATTCCTCAAAACGTTGCATCAGGAACGCATCGCGCGTGCGTTCGGGCAATTCTTGCAAGGCAGCGGCGGCACAGGCGACATCCTCCTTTCCCATCAAGACGCGCTCTGGCGAACGTTCCTCAACAGGATGTTCGATCTCGGTGAGTTCCTGATGCGCGCTGACGTGGCGCACCTTGTCGCGGCGGGCGTTGTCGGTGATGGCATTAGACGCAGCGCGGAACAGGTAGCCTTCGATATTTTCGATCGCTCCGCCCTGACGACGGGCATGCAGGCGCAGCATCACATCCTGCACCAGATCATCGACCTGCGCCGGATTGACGCCGTTACGTGCAATATAGGCCTTGAGCGCGGGAATATAGCGCCTCAGGTCGAGTGAAAATTCCAGCGTCGCCTTTTCCTGCGCGCTTGCCATATCGGCCCCCAAAATCATCTCCGTCATCCGAAGAACATGTCCGGTCCTGACCAAGTGATACGAACGGCACGCGCAATGCCGCCACGGGCGCCGCCATTTTACCAGCGGCGCGACAGGCCCAAGCTGATTGTGCGCGGGCCGTAGGAATAGCTTTGCCCAACGCCATAGCCGTTCGTCTGCGCCCGCAAGACGGCCTGCGCATTGAACAGGTTGCGGATCGACAAAGTGAGCGAGGAGCAGCCCAGCCCCATTGTCGCGCCCAGCCCGAACAGGTGGAAAGACGGCGTCGACAGGAAATCGGGGTCTGCGCGGTTGAATGTCGACCAGTAGCCCGACTGATGTTGCCATTCGCCTTCAAGCGCGAGCGTTCGTCCGGGCGCTAAGTCGAAACGATAGCTGACAGTGCCGCGCAGACGATAGCGGGGGACGAAGGGGATGGCATCCCCGCGATCCAGCCGCCCCACCAGCGCGCGGGCGGGCGACGACGCCCCGTTCAGACGGCTGCGGATCAGGCTGCCTTCCAGCCGGGTAATCAGGCCGCGCACCGGCTGGGTCGCCAGTTCAAATTCTAGCCCGCCGATCGCGGTGTTGCCGATATTGACGAGATAGGCGTGGGAGCGGTTTTCCGACAGGGCGCGATATTGCATGTCGGTCCAGTCGTTGAGATAGCCGGTGGCCGACAGTTGGAATGCGGGGCCGAAATCCAGCTTGCCCCCGATTTCATAGCCCCACAGGCGATCGGGGCCAAAGGTGAGCCAGTCGGACGGAATGACCGATGCGGTATTGACGCCGCCGGGGCGGAAACTGCGCGCGACCTGCCCGTGGATCTGGAACCAAGGCGTGGCGGGAATATCGATGTGCAGCTTGGCATGAAGGCCGCTGGAAACTACGCGCATCAATGGCCATGACTGGACCGAACCACTGGCTGGGTTGGGGACCAGCACATCGTTGCGCGCGGCGATGTCATGCTGTTCGTAGCGCAGGCCGAATGCGGCCAGCGCGCCATTTGCGCTGCGGTGGGACAGGGTTGCAAACAGCGCGGCCTGTGCGCGGTCGGATTCGATCGCGCGCAGTCCCAGATAATTGCCTGCCGATTCGGGCAGATCCGCGCTGGACAGCGAACTGCGCAGATGTTCGGCGCGATAATCGCCGAACAGTCCAATACGCCAGCGCAGGCCGGGTGCGCTGCCATTGTCCAACCGCACTTCCTGCGTTGCGCGCGAAATGGTGATGGGCACATGCAGCATGGTGGGGACGAAGCCCATCACATGATCGGAAAAATCCTGCCTCTGCGACGTGTCGCAGTCCCCTGTCCCCAACGCAAAATAGCGCGCGCACCCGGCCGGGTCGCTGGCCTGCAATTGCGTGGCGTAGCTGCGGTCGAACCGGCGGTCGAGCCTCCATCGATACCAGGCGCTGATGCTGGTCAACCGCACCGCGCCAAGTGCCCATTCCATCTTGACGCGGCCCAGCCAGAAATCATGGGTGGTAGGGGCGATGAAGTAGCGCGCGGTGTTATAGTCGCCCAGCGAGCGGGTCCAGTCGGGCTGGTCGTCGATCCGCCGGTGCTGCCACAGGGCAAGGACCGACAGGTCGAACGCATGGTTTGGGCGATAGCGGACTGACAGGCGCATCCCGGCCATATCCTCCCCATTCACATTGTCGTCGCCGGTGCGGATATTGTCGACATAGCCACCGACACGGCGACCATAGGCAGTCAGCCGCACCGCCAGATCCTCCGTTATGGGCAGGTTGATGGCCCCGGCGAGCTGATACCCCATCGCACCGCCATGCATCGCGCTGACCGACAGCGACGTGAACCCCTCTGGCGCGCCAAGCCGCGCCTGGGCGGGCCTGATCTCGACTTCCCCGGCCAGCGCGCCGACGCCATGCTGCGTTCCCTGCGGCGATCGGGAAATTTCGACTTGGTCTATATCGATCAGCGCCAGGTCAGACGTCGTGCGCCCGGAATCGCTGGTCGTGCCGACGGGTCCGGAAATCGGGACATCGGCGAAATAGATCACCGTCGTTGCATCCCCCGCCACTCCGACGCCGCGGAGGATGATGCCCTGCTGCCCTGCCCCCACCGGCTGCGCGCCCATGCCCAGCGTCGTCTGGGCGACATCGGCGACGTCGCGCGCCTGCGGATTGCGTCGGGTGTCGCCGACAAAGCGGACAGGATCGTCCAGGGTGACGCCGGTCACGACCAGATCGGGCCGCTGGGGTTCGGGCGGGGGCGGTGCAGGCGTCGCGGGGGGAAGCGCCGGGCGCCTTTTACGTGCATCGACCAGGATCAGGATCACCCCATCGGCGCTTTCGCGAAAAACCAGGCCCGTGCCCTGCAACAGCCGCTGCAACGCCCGCGCCACCGTCATCTGACCTGACAGGCGGGGCACTTTGCGCGCAGTAAGCGCCGACGGTGCGAACAGCATTTGTCGCCCGCTCTGGATCGCCAATGCCTGAATCGCGTCATCGAGCGGCTGGGCCGCGATGTCGAACGTGACGTGCGGCGATGACCGGGCAAGGGCAGGCGCGACGACCAGCGAGGTGCATAGCTGCGCGACAACGATACGCATGGTTGTCGCGCGCCGTCGATGCGTGGTTTTACAACACTGGCCATTCGTAGATTTCGGCATCAATCCAGCCCGCCCGCGATCGACGACAATGGGGATTGCGCGCGCATCGACATCCCCGTCGCTGGGGATAACGAGCGAGCGTGAATATTTCCGCCCTCCGTGATGGGGATTCCCCCAAAGGCTGCGTCATCAGAAATAGAGGCCTGTGGCAAGGCCGCCCCTATTCCATTGTCCGGAGACATGCCCGATGAGAATCCCGCGCACGCCTTTCCTTCCCCTGCTTGCGCTGATCGTCGCATTCCCGGCCATAGGACAGGAATTCCATGATCGCCGCACCGTGCAATTCCCGGCGCAGGTGACGGCCAACAATCCCCAGCGCGCACCTGCGATGCCGCGCCAGCAGGGCTTCAATGGCACGCTGGTCCTGACCGGCGGGCGGATATTCGATTCGGTCAAGGCCAGCGCCTATCCCGGATCGCTGGTGATCCAGCAGAACCGCATCGTCGCCGTGCTGGGCGGGGGCGAGCGGAGTTGGCCTGCCGATGCAACGGTGATCGACGTGGCGGGCAAAACGGTGATGCCGGGCATGATCGACATGCATGTCCATTCCGCCTATCCGGTGCCCGAAACCCCCAGCGACGAACAAGCAAGCGAAGGCAATGCCGCGCTGCGTTCGGTTCGCAATCTGCAGATATTACTGGAAAACGGGATCACGTCGGCGCGCGACAATGGCGGACCGCTGGGTGCGCCCTATATTGTGAGCGAATGGTTTGAAAATGACATGGGACCAGGGCCGCGCCTGTTTGCGGCAGGTCATATCATCACTGGGACCGGTGGCCATGCCGCCGATCGTCCGCTGACCCCCATTCATTCGGCCGCTTATACGCGTGAGGCGGACGGGGCCGAGGACTGGGTGAAGGCAGTTCGTGAAACCTACAAGCTCGGTGCCAGCCATATCAAGGTCGCCAGCCATTTTGCGCCTGAAGAGATCAAGGCCGGTGTGGCAGAAGCCCACCGGCTGGGCCTCAAAGTTACCTGCGACTGCGAAACCATCTATACCCAGATGGCAGTCGAGGCAGGCGTGGATTCGATCGAACACCCCTTGCCCCGCACCGACGCGACGATCAAGCTGATGGCGCAAAAGGGCGTCGCGGCTATCCCGACCATGCAGGTTTATCAGAATATCTTCGATTCACGTGGTGTCTATGCCGGGACAGCGTCGCGCCGATTTTCGATGGATGCCCAGCATAATTGGGACATCCTCAAGAAAATGATCGCCGCAGGCGTTACCATCGGGGTCGGCACCGACACGATCGGCGCGTCCTTCTACCAGTCGCCCAACATGTACATCGCTGATCTCAAATTCCTGCAACAGGCAGGCTACAGCCCGGCCAAGGCGTTGATGGCGGCTACCCGCGTCAACGCGCAAATCCTGGACATGGGCGACAAACTGGGCACGCTGGAAGTCGGCAAGCTGGCCGATGTCATCGTTGTCGACGGGCAGCCGGACCAGAATCTGGACGACCTGACCAAGGTGGAGATGGTCCTGCGTAACGGCAATATCGTGGTGAAGGATGGCCGGATCTACATGCCGCGCCACGTCCCCGTGCCGCTGGCCAAGCCTTCGCCGCCCCAAACGCTGAAATAAGGCGGTCTCAACCGACCAATCCAGAGATTCGATAGCCAGAAGGGCCAGTCGTGACGAACCGCTATTTTCCATTCTCCCGCTTTTGCGGGCTGGCCCTTGCCATGTCGGCCACAGCCCCTGCCAGCGCCGCCCTGCCCGACGCAGACAAGGCGCAGGTGATCGCCAATGTCGACAGGGAAGCCACCAATATCGGCCGCACGGCGCGCAGTATCTGGGGTTTTGCGGAGCTTGGCTTTCATGAAACGAAAAGCTCTCGCCTGTTACAGGACAGGCTGAAAGCCGCAGGGTTCGCCATAGAGGCCGGGGTCGCGGGCATGCCTACCGCTTTTGTCGCCCGCTATCGCAATGGCACTGGTCCGGTCATCGCCATCCTGGCCGAATTTGATGCCTTGCCCGGCCTGTCGCAGGAAGCGGTGCCTGAACGCGCGCCGATCGCCGGACAGGCGGCGGGGCATGCGTGCGGCCATCACCTGTTTGGCGCAGCGTCGGCGGCCGCCGCGATCGAGGCGAGCCGGTGGATGAAGGCGCACAACATCACCGGCGAAATTCGCGTCTATGGCGCTCCGGCGGAAGAAGGCGGATCGGGCAAGGCCTATTTGGTGCGCGCTGGCCTGTTCAACGATGTCGACGCGACGCTGCACTGGCATGCAGGGGATCGCAATACGGCGGTTCAGCGGATCAGCCAGGCCAATATCAGTGGCAAGTTCCGCTTCCGGGGCAGCGGCGCACATGCGGCGGCCAATCCGCAGGACGGCCGGTCGGCGCTCGATGGTGTCGAGATGCTGGACTATGCGGTCAACATGATGCGCGAACATGTGCCGGACACGACCCGCATCCATTATGTCATCACCAAAGGCGGGGACGCGCCCAATGTCGTCCCTGACTTTGCCGAAGTCTATTATTATGTCCGCCATAATGACGATCAGGTCGTGCGCGAAGTGATGGAACGGGTGAAGAAGGCGGCGGAAGGTGCGGCGCTGGCCACGGGCACCAAGGTCGAGTTCGAACAGACCGGGGGGGTCTATGCCCTGATGCCCAATGACGCCGTCGGCCATGTGATCGACGGCAATCTACGTCGGGTCGGCGGGGTGGCATGGAACCGTCAAGAACAGGCCTTTGCCGAAAAACTCTATGCCACCTTCCCAAATCCGCAGGCGAAACTGGGGTCGCAGACGGTGATCGATCCCTATGCGTCGGGCGTAAAGGGCAATGGATCGAGCGATGTCGGCGATGTCAGCTGGGTCACGCCCACGGCGGGTATGCGCGCGGCGACATGGGCACCCGGCACATCGTCGCACAGTTGGCAGGCAGTGGCGTTCGGCGGCATGAGCATCGGCGACAAGGGCGCGGTCGTCGCGGCCAAGACGCTGGCGCTCAGCGCGCTCGACCTGCTGACCAGCCCGGACGTGGTGGCTGCCGCAAAAGCGGAACTGATCCGCAGACGGCCCGCCAAATTCCAATATGTTCCGATGATTGGGGACCGGGCGCCCGCGCTGGATTACCGCGCATCGGCCAGCGAATAGCCCACTAAATTACGCTTCGATGCGCGGGCGGCCATGAAAACACAATAGCGCATGACGGGGAGAGGTTCTCTTCTTGAGAAACAGGCAGATAGGGGAACAAACATGTTGCGCAAGACAGATTTACTAGGGGGAACGGCTGGGCTTTTGCTGGCCATGGCCGCCATGCCAGCCGTCGCGCAGGATGCGCCGAAGCAGGCCGATGACGAAGTCGAAACGCTGGTAGTGACCGGCACGCGCGCGGAGCCCCGCACGGTCGCCGAAAGCGCCGCGCCAATCGACGTGGTCAGCGCCGACACGCTGACCCGCATGGGCGGCGGGATGCAGATGCGCGATGCGCTGAGCCAGCTCGTTCCTTCCTTCCAGTCGCAGACGATCGGCTCGTCATCATGGGACAGCCTGGCCCGTCCCGCCGGCCTGCGCGGCCTGGGCGGCGCGCATGTGCTGGTGCTGGTCGATGGCAAGCGCCGTCACAACAGCGCACTGCTGAACCTAGCCACCGGCAATGTGTCGAACGGCAGCAACCCGGTTGACCTCGATCTCATCCCCAATGGCGCGATCGAACGGATCGAAGTGTTGCGCGATGGCGCGGCTGCGCAATATGGGTCGGATGCGATCGCCGGTGTCCTCAACATTATCCTGAAGGACGAGGATTCAGCGGGCGAACTGAACCTCAATGCGGGGCAACGCTATGGGTCCGATGGCGAAACCTATTCGTTCGATCTGTCCAAGGGGTTCAAGATCGGCGACGCAGGCTATCTGACCCTGACGGTTGCGGGCCGCGACCAGGACCCCAGCATCCGCAGTCAGGCGGCGACCGGCAATTTCTACTTCCTGGTCAACGGCCAGCCCAGCCCGCGCGAAGCATCGGTCGACAAGGCTGCCGTTTACAAGGGCGGCTTGCCCCGTAACAAGAGCCTGACCGCAGTGGTCAAGACCGGCTATGATTTCGACGATTTTGAAGTCTATGCTTCGGGCACGTTCGGTACGCGCAAGGCACGCATCGGCCAGGCGTTCCGTCGTCCCAACAGCAACCAGAATGTGCTGGCGATCTATCCAGATGGGTTCACCCCTTATTATACTCTGGCCGAAACCGACTTTCAGTGGCTGGCCGGGATCAAGGGGCAGAGCAGCGGCTGGAACTGGGATCTGTCGACCACCTTCGGGCGTAATTTCGACAAGCATGGATCGATCAACACGCTCAATGCCTCGCTTGGTCCCAGCAGCCCGACCCGCTTTAGGACGTTCGATTCCTCGTTCAAGCAGTGGACAACCAATTTCGACATTTCGCGCGAAGTCGAGCTTGGCCTTTCCAATCCGGTGACGCTGGCCTTCGGGCTGGAACATCGGTGGGAGAATTTTTCCACCGTGGTCAAGGATGCCGCAGCCTATGCCAATGGCGGCTATATCTATCCGTCCAACTATGGCGGACAGGTGGGCCAGGCCGCGTCCGTTGGCGCACAGGGGGCAATCACGCTTCAGCCGAGCGATGCGACCGATCTGTCCCGCAACAGCTTTGCCGCCTATGTCGATGTGTCAGCGGACCTGGCCGACGACTGGTTCGTGGATGTCGCAGGCCGTTTTGAACATTATGACGACAGTGCAGGCGACGTGTTCAGCGGCAAGCTGTCCACCCGCTATGAAATTGTCGAGGGCGTCGCGCTGCGCGGCACCATCAGCAACGGTTTTCGTGCGCCATCGCTGTCGCAACAGGGCTTTGCGCAGACCTCTACCCAGATCTTTGCCATCAACGGCGCGCTGATCCCGATCGATTCTAAAACTGTTCAGGTGGATTCGGCGGTCGGTCGGGCGCTGGGCGCGAAACCGCTGAAGCCGGAAAAATCGACGAACTTCAGCGCCGGCATCGCCCTGACCCCGATCAGGGGCCTTACAGTGACGGCCGATGCCTATCGCATCGAATTGCGTGACCGGGTGATGCTTACCAGCTTCCTGTCGGGCACCGGCGTGGACGCGATCCTGCGGGCCAATGGCTTTCAGTCTTATTATGTCCGCTACTTCACCAACGCGATCGATACCGATACGCAGGGGATCGACGTCGTGGCGTCCTATAATCAGCGCCTGCCCGGCGAACTGGGATCGCTGCGCGTGTCGGCTGCCTATAATTATAACAAGACCAAGATAGTGGGCATCGCGGCCAATCCGGCCGAGCTGGCGGGCCTCAACCTAACCCTGTTCGACCGTCAGGCGCAGGGTGCCGTCGCGGGCAATTATCCGCGCAGCAAGCTGGTGCTGAGCAGCGACTGGCAGATGGGTGATTTCAGCGCCAATTTGCGCACGACCCGCTATGGCAAGTTTCGCAGCGTGCAAAACAATGCCGCGCAGGACCAGCATTTCGGCGCGGAATGGGTGACGGACCTCGACATCGGATATAAGCTAACCAAAAGCACCTCAATCGGCATCGGCGCGAACAATTTGTTTAATGTCTATCCTGACAAAAGCACATTGGCCAACACTACCGGTTCTGCACCCTATGCTAACAATTCGCCGTTCGGCTTTTATGGCGGCTATTATTATGGCCGCCTAACCGTTCGTTTCTGACAAGCAGAGACGGGGAGCATCTGGCGCGTTCCCCGTCTCATCGAGCGTCGTACTGCACGGCGTGGCGTAGGGCGCTGAAAGCCTGCGCCTCTTGCTCAACGACGGCCCTCTTGGAAATGTTGCGCGATCCAGCGTTCACTGATCGCGGCGGTGCCTGAAAGGGCGTATCGGCGGCGCGCCGCAGGTAATGAAAATTTACCCATTCATGCGCACCTGAAGCATGCTGTCGAATAAGAAATCGGTGGGCGCGAGGTGATGGCGAGAATCGGCCATTCCTGTGCGGGACTGAAGGGCTGAATCTGGTCTCCTGCTGTTAATATTATGTAGCCAAAGGGGCAGGCCTCCATTTGTGCGCGACGCTAATCAGCCTGAAGGCAATGAACTTCGAAACCTCGCGCCAACTCAGCGAGGCTGACAGCCCCCAGCCGCGCGACCAGTAGCGCTTCAGCGTCTCGGAGCGCATCCTCGATCGCAGCGTTGACGGTCTTTTCGACCGCGCAGTCCGGATTGCTATGCTCGCTACCGATTGCGAATATGCGGGGACCGCCTACTGCTTGGTGGACATCGAGCAACGAAACCGTTTCCAGATCCGCAGCAATCGCCCAGCCGCCGCCATGCCCCTTCTCGGACCTGACATATCCCGCATCACGCAGACCCGCCATCGTGCGGCGGACGACGACGGGGTTCGTTCCGAGCATCCGCGCGATGGCCTCGGAGGTCATCGGGCCATCATGGTGTGCCATGTGAAGCAGCACATGGAGCATTCTCGAAAGGCGGCTGTCATTACGCACGCCATGATCTTTCCCGGAGGTGGAGGGATTGGCAAGCGCATCTTATCAAGATACTTATGATGTTACATGATTTGTGGAGCGTTCGCCATGCCGGAGTTTGAGAACCCAGACCATTGGGACACCGCCGCTCAGCATTATGAAAAGACGGCGCACCCCTTCACAATGCGCTATGCCGAGGCAGCGCTAGCGCGCGTTCCCCTGACACCAGACAGCCGCGTCCTTGATGTCGCGGCCGGTACCGGCGCGCTGGCGCTGACGGCAGCACGAAGCGGTGCGCAGGTGCTCGCAACCGACTTCTCGCCCGGTATGGTGGCGCACATTGCGGCGGCCAACATGCCAAATGTGGAAACGCGGGTGATGGATGGACAGGCCCTGGCGCTGGACGACGGCAGTTTCGATGCGGTATTCTCGATCTTTGGCGTCATCATGTTTCCCGACTGGTGCAAGGGCTTGGCCGAAATGGCAAGGGTAACGCGCATCGGCGGGATAGGCGTTGTTGCGACATGGCAGGACCGGGGCGCCGCAACCTTTCTGCTGCTTGGCCAGATCCGTCGCAAGCTGTTTCCTGATCGTGAGGGCATGACCATGCCGGACGCAGTCAGGGCGCTGAGCGACCCGGCAGATCTCGCGCGTGAGCTGGTCCATGCAGGATACCATGATCCAAGGATCGAAGAGGTCACCTACGAATATCCGCTGGATGTGACCTTGCTTGTGGAGCCCGATACCCTGTTCGGCATGTCGCCCGACTGGACCAGTCTGAGCGATGCAGAGAAAGACGCGGTCATCGCCGAAGTGCGCGCTATGGCTGGCGATCGCGCGGTCCTTCCTATCCCTTCGACCGCGCTTATCGCAGTGACCCGGCGGTGAACCAGAACTTTGTCTGCTGAGGGCTTGTTGACAATGTTCTGCCTAGAAGCGGGAATGGCGAGTTTCGGCAAGATCAGCCGGCCAGGCGGGCCGGGAACGGCTCGAGTTGATCGCGATCTGCCGCGATACCGGACCTTCCGTACCTCAAGATCAGGATTTGAATCTTGAGCGGCCGCAAGGGGTCGACATGGGTAGGCAGCATTTGGTCGGCAGCCCGGGATGTCATAAGAAGAGGTTGTCGTCTGCGATGAACGACGGCTTCCATTTTTTGCCGTTCGTCGTCATTCCTAGAGTTATTGGAGCGGTATGTAGACGGGCCTCGCTTCACGCAGGCTCAATGCCTTTTATATCCAGAACATCGAAATCAGCCCGTTTACCAAATACACGGACGCGTTGGCCGATCAAGTGTCGGTAGCGGCAGGACGGATCCAGACGCCATTGCCCGCCTCCTTCTGTTCTAAGGACCGGATAGACACCGACTTCGAGCAAGATGCCCACCTCCTCACAGTCCGCCCCGCGCGGCATCTTACTTCCGCCTGGAGGGGAAGGGCGAATTTTCAGCCGGATCGAAAATCTGATTTAGATAGGCCGCGATCCTGATTCCGGCCCGCTCCAGCCTTTCATCCAGTTCGCTGCGAATTTGATAGGCATAGTCCCACGATAAATTGGTCTCGGTGGGATAGATCGTCTTGCGCAGCGCGATGCTTTCACGAATCCAGACTGATGGGCCCGCCACGCCAAGCGCCCGCATAAATGGAATGAGCCCTCCTAACTGCCGCTGATCTGGCAACACCGTCGATCTCAACGCTGGATTTTCAACACTATCGATCATTCACTTTCAATCCACTCGCCTTCAGTACCTTTGGTCAAAGCTTGGACGTTCGTATCCAATCTGGCCAGTAGGTTAAAAAGCTGATCAGCCTCGGCTTTAGAAAATCCGTCGAGCAGATTCGCTGAAAAGGCCATCCTGACTTCGGCGATCTTGTCGTGTGCCAAGACGCCTTTGGGCGTCAGCGCCAGGATCTGCTTACGCTTGTCCGCCTTAGGTGTCTTGCCAGTCAACATGCCTGCGTCGAGAAGGCGTTTTACAGCACGCGCGGTTGTGCCGGTGTCCATGGCGGCATGTGCTGCAATCTCCGCACTGGTCATCTGGCCGAAGGAAGCGAGGATCATCAATACGCGCCATTCGCGTGTTCGGGGCGTGAAGCCATCCAAGTCCGGAATGGATCGGGCCACGGAGATGCCGGCCCACAAGCGATGTACGATATAAGGCAGGAAGTGGGTCAGGTCGATCGGCGTCTGCGTCCTGCTTCCGAACGCCGTCCTTTCATCAAGACTGTCGCGCACGCTCGATATCCCTGCCCAATTTTCCAATTCCATCTGATGGCAGGCGGTTCTCCCGGTATCAAGCCGAACTTTAAGCTGCATTTGCAACGTTATCGCTGCTATTGCAGTGAAATCAATTTTGTGCCAGATTTGGGTTCGAGGTCACAAATTGGCCTAGCAAGGAAGGTCCGGCACGATTCGAAGACCGCTCGTACAGGGCGTGAAAGCGGATCGGGTTGTGGCCATTCGACAGCACAGTTGCTTCACGGCTCGCTGAACGGAGCGAGGGGTGGGGCGGGTGGGCTTGGCCTAAAATAACTAAATACAAAATCGATTGGGGAGGATAGAATGATTAAGGGCGGCCTCAAATATTTGGCAGCGGCAAGCGTCTGCGCCATAATTTGTAGCACACAGGCATTTGCACAGATTGACGCGTCCGGCACGGGCGTGAGTACGTCCGACATCGTCGTCACCGCGCAGAAGCGCAATGAGAGCGCGCAGGATGTGCCGATCTCGCTGACCGCGCTGTCGGGCGACACGTTGGCGAAATCTGGCGTTGCGTCGGTCGTGGACATCCCGCGCGTGGCACCGAGTTTCTATATCTATCGCGGTCCCCAGGCCGCCAACACGCAATTGTCGATCCGGGGAATCGGTTCATCCGGCAATTCGGCGCTCGAGCCTAGTGTGGGCGCCTTTGTCGATGGCATCTATGTGCCGCGCCCCGGGCCGCTGCTCGCGGGCCTGAATGATATCGCTAGCGTGGAAGTGCTGCGCGGACCGCAGGGGACATTGTTCGGCCGCAATGCGTCCGTTGGTGCCATTAGTTTCCATACGACGGAACCCAAGGACGATTTCGGCGGCAGTGTGTCGGCGGAATATGGCAATTTTGACCGTCTCCGCCTGAACGGCATCGTCAATGCGCCGCTTTCCGAAGGCGTGGCCGCGCGTATTTCCGCAGCCTATGATCGCTATGACGGATATGGCCGTAACGACATGACCGGCAATCGCTTCGGCAGCAATCGCACCCTCTCGCTGCGCGGCGCATTGCGTGCGGACATCGCACCTAATCTGCGCTGGCTGTTGCGTGGTGACTATCAGCAGCAGCGCGGCGATGGTCTAGCTGTCAATTCCGTTCTTGCCTCCAGCGTCACGCCTGCTGCAGCAGCTAACTGGAACACGCGCCTCAACGGGCTCGTGCCCAAGCTGACTGATACCTACAGCTATCGCCTTCGTCAGGTCACTGGTGGAGATCTGCAAGACGATCAGTGGGGTGTGTCGAGCGACCTTGGCCTAGACATCGGTGACTATTCCCTGCGCCTGCTGAGCGGCTATCGCAAATGGGACGACAAACAGTATGAGGACGACGCATCGCGCACCGCCGCCAATCTCTATGGCGTAGCATCGCACTACCGCAGCAAGTCTTTCTCCCATGAACTGCAGATCGTGTCGCCAAAGGATCTGCTGAACGATCATCTGAGCTTCGTGGCAGGGCTTTATTATTATCGTGAAAATTATCTGATCGGCCAGCGCAACGACCTCAATCCGAATTTCTGCGATGTGTTCATCGCGCGTGCGCGTCCGGCGCTACTTGCCGCGTGCAGGAGCGGCCCGCAGGTCAGCGCCACGAACAACGTTTTCGAGCAAGTGACGAAAAGCTATGCCGCTTACGGCCAGGCGACGCTGAAATTGAGCGACATGTGGGACGTGACCGGTGGTCTGCGTTACAGTCATGATGACAAGGATGGCGACGTGACGGCGCGGCTGCTGAACAGCGCTGCGGCCGGCCTGTCCGTGAACGATACAGCGAGGGATCTACGTTTTAAGAAAGGTCGCGTTACTTATCGACTGAACACGACATTCCGGCCCACGCGAGACGTTATGCTCTTCGCTACCCTGTCAACAGGGTTCAAGTCGGGCGGGTTCGACGCGAATTTCGTGACCGTATTGGGTCAGAACCGGGTTTTCGCGCCCGAAACAACGACTAACTACGAACTGGGCATCAAGTCCGAGTTTCTTGATCACAAGGTGACGGCCAATGCCTCCCTGTTCCGCATGGATGTCAAAGACTTCCAGCTGCGCAGCTACAATGGCGCAGGCTTCAGCGTCCAGAATGCTGGATCAATAAGGCAGCAGGGCGTGGAATTCGAGCTGTCCTATCGCCCTGTCCGTGATTTGACCTTGGCGCTGAACGGCACCCGGCTCGATTCGGAATTCACCGATTTTCGTAACGCGCCAGGCCTGCCCGCCTTCGGTGGGGTGCAGGATCTGACCGGCGCGCGCGCGCCCTATTCGCCAAAATGGCAAGGGTCAATGTCGGCCGATTATCGCACGGACGTGGGCGGCGATTTTGCGATCGGCTTCAATACGCGCCTGTCTTTTCTGAGCGACATCAATGTTGGAGCGGGTGGCGACAATAATCCCCAGGGTATCCAGCCGGGCTACGCCCTGCTCGGTGGGCGACTGACGCTCTACGGGCCGGATGATCGCTTTGAATTTGCGCTGGCCGGCGACAATCTGACGGGCAAGGGCTATTGCTCCGTCATCTACCCGCAGCCTCAGGGCGGTGCCTTCGGTTTGGCCGACCCGGTAGGTGGTGGCACCGTACAGCGCTGTGCGCTGGGCGAACCTCGCACTATCCGGGCTTCCGCCAAATGGCGATTTTAAAATAGTTAGACTTTAGACATAGCTGCATATGCAGATTAACTGCTTCGTATGCGGCTATGTATCAGTATGAACTGGGACGAGACTCAGCTGCCATGATCGACAGACAAGATAGCACGCCAGTAGACGTTAGCCGAACCATTGATGAAGCGAAATGGACCGGTCTTCAGCGCAACGTCCTTTTGCTGTGCGCACTGGCTGTAATATTGGACGGGTTCGACAATCAGCTGCTAGGCTTCATCATTCCTGCGCTCATTAAGGACTGGGGCGTAGACAGGAGCGCATTCGTTTCGATCATCGCCGCCAGCCTGATATCGATGAGTGTCGGGACGGCTATCGCCGGAAAGCTGGGCGACCGGTTCGGTCGTCGGCCGGTAATGATCGGCAGTGTCGCCCTGTTCGGTGTGGCGACCCTCGCTTCGGCGGTGGCAAACGGCCTTTTCATGCTGGCGCTTTTGCGCTGTCTTTCCGCCTTCGGACTGGGTGGCGCGATGCCGAACGCCACCGCGCTTCTGGCCGAATATGCGCCGCAGCGCACCCGTAGTAGGGCGGTCGCCATTGGCATCATCTGCGTGCCGCTGGGTGGTCTCATCGCCGGGTTGCTGGCTGCGGAGATATTGCCGACATGGGGATGGCGCCCGCTGCTGGCGATCGGCGGCATCGCTCCGCTGCTCGGCGCGGCGATCATGTTCTTCCTGCTGCCTGAATCGCCCGGTTTCCTGCTGGATCGCGCGCACCGTCACAATGAATTGCGCGCTATTCTCGAGCGGATCACAAGTCGGTCGATGACGGCTGTGCCCCTGCGCGAGCCGGAGAGGAGCGAGGCCGGCCGGGACGGGTCCATTTTCGCGGACGACCTGCTGCGCGATACGCTGACATTGTGGACGGCCTTTTTTTTCTGCCTGTTGTCCGTCTACAGCATGTTCAACTGGGCCCCGACCATGTTGTCGCAGGCGGGGCATGACTTGGGCTTCGCCAGCGCTGGGCTGGCCGGATTTAATTTCGGCGGCGTTATCGGTGCGCTGTGCGGCGCCTTCCTGATGGACCGTTTCGGTTCGCGGCGGCCAATGGTCGGGGCTGCCATCGTCGGCGTCCTCTCGTCGACGGCGGCTGCCGCTATGATTGCGAACGGCGTCGGCGGATCTGCGCTGCTTGCTGTGCTGGCTTTACAGGGCGCCATGATCGCGGGTCTTCAGATCATGCTCTTCGCGCTGGCGGCGCATGTCTATCCTGCGACCGCGCGGGCGACAGGCGTAGGCGCGGCGCTTGCCGTGGGCAGACTGGGCGCCGTAGCGAGTTCGGTGCTGGGGGCAGCCACGCTGGCCTGGGGTGCGACTGCATTTCTTATCTATATCGGCATCGCCGCGCTACTTTCCGGCGCCTTCCTGCTGATGCTGCGGCGGCACATTTCCGCCAGCGCCCCAATTCCTAGGACACTGGATGCCCATGATGCCGTATGATGGCTTTTCCGATATCGAATGCCTCTTTCCCTGGATCGAGGCCGATCACGCGGCCTATGTCACGGACTGGTCGGCCATGGTCGATGATAGTGGTCGCCCATTGGCGATCGCTTTCCCGAAATCAACTCAAGACGTTGTCGCAGTCATGCGTCACTGTCACGCCAACGGGCTTGCGGTCGTGCCCCAGGGCGGGCGGACGGGGCTGGCTGGCGGTGCGGTCCCCAATGCCGGATCGGTGGTCGTCAGCCTGGAAAAGATGAACCGGATTGAGGAGGTCGATCCAGCGGGTTCGCTTATCGTGGTAGAGGCTGGCGTCCTTCTGGAGAGTATTCAGGACGCGGCCGACGCGGTCGACCTGTTCTTTCCGCTGGACCTGGGCGCGCGCGGATCGTGCATGATCGGCGGAAATCTGGCAACCAACGCGGGCGGAAACCGGGTGCTTCGCTATGGCATGGTGCGCGATCTGACCCTGGGCATTGAAGCAGTCACGGCTGATGGCACGGTGCTCAATGCCATGAACCGGATGACGAAGAACAATTCGGGGTACGACCTGAAGCAGGTCTTTATCGGCAGCGAAGGTACGCTTGGCATCATCACCCGCGCCGTGCTGAAGCTGATGCCCAAGCCCAGGACGCAGCAGGTCGCGCTGTGCGCGCTGGATGATTATGCGGCGGTGCTTGCGTTCTTGGCGCTGGCGCGCGCACGGCTGGGCAGCAACCTGTCTGCCTTCGAGGTCATGTGGGACAGCTTCTTCGATGTCGCACGCAAGGGCGTACAGCGGGAGATCAGCTTCGAGCAGGCGCCGCCCTTCGTCGTGCTGATCGAAGCGATGGGACGTGATGACGACGCTGATGCGGCTGCATTTCAGGACCTGATCGAACAGGCGTTTGAGGATGCATTGCTGGCGGACGGACTGATCGCGCAAAACCAGCGCGACATCACGGACTTCTGGGCGTTGCGGGACGCGAGCGGCGAACTGGCGCGGCTGTTCGGCCCGGCGGTTAATTTCGATGTCTCCGTTCCGGTGGCTGAACTGGACCGCTTCGCCAAGGTTTGCCGGGCAAAGTTGGCCGAACGGTTGCCAGGTATCAGCGTGCTGGCGTTTGGCCATATCGCGGACGGGAACATCCATTTCGCCTGCCTTGACAAGCATGGCCGCAACCATGCGGTGATCGAGGAGACGATCTATGCGCTTGTCGGCGAATGGAATGGAGCGATCACCGCCGAACATGGCGTCGGACTGGAGAAGCGGCACTTCCTTCAGCATTCGCGGGACGAAGCCTATGTCGGGATGATGCGCTCGCTCAAGGCTGCCTTTGATCCGCTGGGGCTCATGAACCCAGGAAAAATCTTCATAAGCAAGGAAAATTGAATGGCTGAGGGTATGGATGACAATCAGGTCGGGCCGCGGGCCAATGCCCTGATGAATGAACTGGATCGGCGAGAATTCGTGGCGACCAGCGGCGCAGTGGCGGTCGCTCTGATGGCGGGTTCCGCCATGGCGGCCACGGGCAAGCCGTGGAGTGCGGGAGAGGTCGTTCATATCCTGCCGACCGCCAATCATGAACGCATCCTCATCAAATGCTCTTTCCGTTCCAACCTGGCCGATGGGGTCGCGCTTCGCGTCAACGGCAAGCGTTTCGCGGGGCGCAGGAGCGACACGGAAGGCCGCTTCTGGACCTTTGACGCATCGGGGCTGACGGCCGATACGGTGCATACCCTCTCGCTGGAACAAAATGGTCGCCGCCTCTGCGCGGACTGGCCGCTCAAGACCTTTCCGTCGCCGCAGGCACAGGCAAAAAGCTTCCGTTTCCTGTCCTTCACCTGTGCAGGCGGTCATGAAGCCCAGCGCGGCCCGGACGGTCTGGAGGTGTTCCGCCCGATGGAATTCCGCCGCCGCCTGCTGGCGCGCGCCATGTCCTATGCGCCCGACGCGGTTATCGCCAATGGCGACCATGTCTATTGGGACCAGAGGTCGGGCTATGACGCGGTCAACAAGGGCTGGGCGAGCGGCTGGATCAATCTTTACAAGAATTTCCAGGCTCTCGACCGGGAGGTGCCGATGTTCGGCACCAATAACGAGGTCGCTATCAAGCAACTGGGCGATGCGCAGATCCGCGACCTTTATGGCACGCTGATGCGGTCGGTGCCGACTTTCTTCATCGGCGATGATCATGATTATTTCGAGAATGACGAGGCGAACGAGCGCTATGTGACCTTCCCGCCCGACAATTTCATGGTCCGTGCCAAGCAGGCGGTGCAGCGGCTCTACTATCCGGAAATGCTGCCCGACGCGACCCGGACACAGCAGATGTCAGGCGTTCGCAATGAAGACGGTCTGTCAGAGAATTTCGGCACGTTGCGTTACGGTGACCTGATGGAAGTGCTGCTCTACGACTGTGGTCAGTATATGGACATGAAGGGCGCGTTCGGTCGTATCGTGCCTGAAGAGGTCGAGGACTGGCTGATCGAAAGGACAGCCTCCAACGATACCCGCCATCTGATGCATGTTCCCAGCCATCCGCCCGGCTGGTCGGCCGGCAAGTGGCGTGAATGGTATCCCGACATTGTGGAGTCGGCCGATGCCGCCTCGCCCAAGGCTGGATCGGACGAGGCGCAGATCGTGCATTTCCAGTCGATCGGCGGCAAGACCCGCCTGTCCACCAGCCGGCCCAAATTCATGTGGCAGAAGGGCTGGTTCGCCCAGCACCAGCGGCTGATGGCGGCTGCAACCGGCAACAGGGCGCGACCCCCGGTGTTTCTGTCGGGCGATCTTCATGCCGTAGGATGGCAGCGCATTATTCAGAGCGGCGACATCGATATGCGCGCCAATCCGGTGCATACGGTGCTGGCGGGGCCGATCGGTTCGTCCGTCTGGGCCTGGCCGTCCAAAGCGCGCGGTTCCGGCCCGGTGCCGCCGTCCGCACTGACGGTGGACGCAGGCCTGCAGCCGGTTGAAAAGAACGGCTTCACCATCGTGGATGTCGAACCCGACCATATGACCTTCCGCTTCTTCGGCTGGAAGGAACCGCAGGCGCTCGAAGAGATCGACACGCTCGAACCCTATGAGACGCTGCGGATCGAGCGGCCCAAAACATGATCCAGATCCTGCGGGGCAGCGCGCGCCGTCGCCCCGCAGAACTGCTCTCTAGACAAGTGTTGCCAGCATGTATTCACGAACAAGAGACAGTCTCTGGTCGATCGCCTCGACCATGGCTTTATGTGTCGCAACCTTCGCGGTTGGGGTGCGGGCGGAAACGATTTCAGACAATCAACTGTGGACCAGCGTCACGGTCACAGGCGATATCAACAAAGATTTCGCTTTTCTCGCGCAAATCCAGCCCCGCTATCAGAACGACATGCGCAATCTGGCGCAATTGATCGTCGTGACGCCCGCGATCGGATGGAAGGCAAGCAAAAAGGTCACCGTGTGGGGCGGCTATGTCTACACCTATGTTCCTCCGCCACGCGAAGGTGCGCGCGCCTTTCGCGAACATCGGCTGTGGCAGCAGGTCAATGTGCTGCTGCACCAAGGAGACCGTAACAAGCTGCTGAGCGCGACGCGTCTGGAAGAGCGAATGCGCACCAACGCCGGGGGTGCTGGCTGGAGGGTCCGGTCGCTGCTCAGCTATGCGCACAGGCTGGGGCGCTCCCGCATGTCGCCCAGCGTCGTCGTCTCGGTGGAGCCCATGGTCTATTTAAACAGTACGGCCTGGGGCGCGCGTAAGGGGTTCGACCAGATACGCGGCTATGTCGGCATGTCCGCTCCCGTCACCGGTCAGATCTCTGTCGAGGCTGGGTACACACCCCAATATGTGGACGGCCATGAGCAGCCCGATCAGTTCAACCATGTCGCGGTGATCGGGTTAACGATGCGCCTGTGATCGTGGGCAGACAGAAATCCAAAATAATGCTGGATTACTGCATTTGCAGCGATTATTGATTAACCGACCATACGGACAATCAACAGGAGAGTCATCGTGAGAAGCGCAGCAGCCCTTGAGCAGGATGCAGTCCGCAATGCGCCCGATCCCAATCGTGATTGGGCTCGGATCGCTTATCTTTTGCATCTTTCCCGCGCGTTGGACGAGATGGAGGAGACGCGGCTCGTTCCGGAGAAGAAAGTTCTCTACCAATTCTCCGCACGTGGCCATGACATGGCACAAATACTGCTGGGCGATCGGCTGACCGATGCAAAGGACGCTGCCTGTGGCTATTATCGCTCGCGCCCGATGCTGCTGTCGCTGGGCGTGGACGTGGAAGATGCGCTGGCGTCGTCCATGGGCCGGGCTGGCGGTTATTCCGATGGGCGCGATATCGGCGTTGTCTTCAACTATCCCAATCCGGCTGGTGCCTCGGCTTTGCCCATGTGTGGTGGCGTGGGCGCTCAATATACGCCTACTGCCGGTTGGGCGCAGGCGATCGAATATTATCGCACCGTGCTGGGCGACCAAAGCTATGCCAATGGTATAGGTGTAGTCCTTGGCGGCGAAGCGTCGTGCGCGACCAACGGTTTTTGGGCAGCGCTGACCATCGCCACCACGCAGAAGCTGCCCGTGCTCTTCTACATAGAAGATAATGGTTACGGCATTTCCGTCCCGTCGTCCTTCCAGACGCCAGGTGGCGATATTTCCGCCAATCTTGCCAGCTTCAAAGGGCTGGAAATTCTGTCGGGTGACGGCACAGAGCCGGCAGAGGCGGCGCGGCTGATCGATCAGGCGGTTGATCATGTGCGTTCGCGCAGGGGGCCTTGCCTGTTGCGGCTTACCGTGCCGCGCCTGCAGGGGCACAGCTTTCAGGATACCCAAACCTACAAATCGGAAGCCTTCGTGGAGTCGGAATGGGCGCGCGATCCGCTGCCCAAACTACGCGCTTTCCTGGAACCGGTGCTGGACGATGGCGAATGGGATCGGATTGCTGCGCGCGCCCGGGCCGATGCCGAGGATGCACGCGAGCGCGCCGAAGCGCGTGGCGCGTCTGACCCCGAGGGGGTCGTTCGCCATGTCTTTGCCGAAGAGGGCGAGTTGCAGGCGATGGGTGGCCAATGGACCAAGGGCTACAGCGCCCCTGCCGGCGTCGAGATCGCTCAGCCTGAGGGGCAGCGCATTAACATGGTGACTGCGATCCGCCGCACGCTCGATCAAGAAATGACTCTTAACGACCGGGTTGTCCTTTTCGGCGAGGATATTGGACCAAAGGGTGGCGTTCACGCCGTGACCCTGGGTCTGCAGGAAAAGTTCGGAGAAGGACGGGTGTTCGACACCAGCTTGTCCGAAGAGGGAATCGTCGGTCGTGCGGTGGGCATGGCGCTGGCAGGGCTTATGCCCGTGCCGGAAATCCAGTTCCGCAAATATGCCGAACCGGCGACAGAGCAGATCAACGATTGCGGATCGATGCGCTGGCGGACCAACAACCGCTTCGCTGCGCCCATGGTATTGCGTGTGCCGGGTGGCTTCTTCAAGTGCGGCGACCCTTGGCACAGCCAGACCAACGAGGTGGCCTTCGTGCATACGCCCGGCTGGATGGTCGCGGTGCCGTCCAATGCCGAAGATGCGGTCGGCTTGTTGCGCACGGCACTACGCGGCAATGATCCGGTCATATTCTTCGAGCACCGGGCAATGCTGGACTATGCCTGGGCGCGGCGACAGTGGCCGGGCGACGATTTCGTCCTGCCTTTCGGCAAGGCGCGGATGACCCGTAAGGGGGATGCGCTGACCATTGTCACCTGGGGTGCCATGGTGCCCCGATGCGAGGAGGCGGTCGAAGGACGTTCGGTCGATGTGATTGATCTTCGCACATTGATGCCATGGGATAGGGAGGCAGTCCTGGAATCGGTGCGTCGCACCCGCCGCTGCCTGATCGTGCATGAGGATCTTCAGACCGCTGGTTTCGGCGCGGAGATCGCTGCGGTAGTCGCCGATGAGGCATTCATGGACCTCGACGCGCCAGTCGTGCGCCTGACGATGCCGGACATTCCCAGTCCCCACAATCCGGTACTGCTCGACTGGGCGGTGCCGTCGGTCGCGCGCATTCGGGCAAAGATCGACGAACTTTTGGCCTTCTGACGATAGGACGATTGGCATGATGGATATTCTGGTTCCTCCCGAGCAGGAGGGCACCAAGGCGATCGTTCGCAGCTGGCTCAAGAAGGTTGGCGACGTCGTTCGGGAAAATGATCCGCTCGTAGAGCTGGAAACGGACAAGGTAACGCAGGAGGTGCCGTCACCGGCCGCCGGCATTCTGCGCGAGATCGTGCTCGACACCGACGCGGAAGCGGTGCCAGGCGCAATATTGGGACGAATGGCGCTGAATGTCGGGGATGCAGCTTCGTCTGCAGAGGCCTTGCCGGTTGTTACAGCCACCAACGCGGCACCGGTGGCCGATTATTCGCACAACCAGACCCTGTCGCCAGCCGTACGCAAGGCGATCGCGAAGCATGGCATCGACATTTCAGGCCTTTCCGGCAGCGGCCGCAACGGGCGCATCACGCGCGCGGACATTGATCAGGCAATTGCCGCCGGAACCACCGTTCCCGCCGCAGTGGCCCCACCGGCGTCCCAACCCGCCATGCCGACGCTTGCCCCCATGGCAGATAGCGCCAGTGGCGGATCGCGATGCATCCCGCATGATCGCATGCGCCTCTCAATCGCGCAGAACATGCTGAATTCGGTGACGGTCGCGCCCCATGTGACCGCGGTGTTCGAGGCTGACTTTTCCGCCATCATGGCGCACCGGCGCAAGCACAAGGCGGCGTTCGAGAATGACGGGATCAATCTGACCTTTACTGCCTATATCATCGCCGCGTGTGTGGAAGCGATGCGCGCTGCGCCCGCCATCAACAGCCGTTGGCATGAAGACCGGCTGGAGATTTTCGACGACATGAATATCGGCGTGGGCACGGCGCTAGGCGACAAGGGGCTGGTCGTGCCCGTCGTGGCGAAGGCGCAGGATCTGTCGCTGCGCGGCATCGCCGCCCGGCTGGGCGACCTGACGGGACGGGCGCGCGAAAACAAGCTGACGCCAGCCGACATGCGTAGCGGCACTTTCACCATCTCCAACCACGGCGTTTCGGGTTCGCTATTCGCCTCGCCGATCATCATCGCCCAGCCGCAATCAGCGATCTTGGGAGTGGGCAAGCTGGAGAAGCGGGTGGTTGTGAAGGAAATCGACGACGTCGATACCATCCAGATCCGACCGATGTGCTATGTCTCACTCACCATCGACCACCGCGTCGTGGACGGGCACCAGACAAACATGTGGCTCAGTCGGTTGGTTGAGGTTCTCGAAGGATGGTCCATCGATGGCTGACGCAATGCTGGACCTGCTGGTCATCGGCGCCGGGCCCGGCGGTTATGTCGCGGCGATCCGGGGCGCGCAACTGGGCCTTCGGACAGCCTGCGTCGAACAGCGAGAGACGCTTGGCGGCACCTGTCTCAATGTCGGTTGCATTCCGTCCAAGGCTCTGCTCCATGCGTCGCATCTTTATGCCGAAGCGGCCTCCGGGGCGCTCGAAGTGTTCGGCATAGATGCGCAGACGCGCCTCAATCTCGAACGGATGCACAGGTCGCGAACGGATGTCGTCAAATCCCTGACCGGCGGCATTGCTTCGCTGTTCCGCAAGAACAAGGTCGAATGGATCAAGGGGCGGGCCAGTTTCGTCGCTCCGGGCGAGGTCCGGGTCGGGGAACGGACGGTGCGGGCGAAGAATATCGTTGTCGCCACGGGATCGTCGGTCACGCCGCTGCCCGGCGTGACGATCGACCAGCAGGTCATCATGGATTCGACCGGCGCGCTCGCGCTGCCGAAGGTCCCGGGTCATCTCGTCGTGATTGGGGGTGGTGTTATCGGTCTTGAACTGGGCTCGGTCTGGAAAAGGCTGGGCGCGCGTGTGACTATCGTCGAAATGCTCGACGCGTTGCTGCCCGGCATGGACGAGGACGTTCGCGCCGAGGCGGGGAAGGTTTTCGGGCGGCAGGGGATGGACCTGAAGCTGGGCGCCAAGGTATTGAGCGTTGAGAAAACCGGTGCCGGCGCGCGTGTCACCATTGTGCCGGTGGCTGGCGGCGCGGAGCAGGTGCTTGACGCCGATGCCGTGCTGGTCGCGATTGGCCGCAAGCCGAATACGCACGGACTCGATTTCGCGGCGGCCGGCCTTTCCGTCAATGCGCGCGGACAGATAGAGGTGGACAGCGACTTCCGGACGCCGGTGTCCGGTATCTGGGCGATCGGCGACGTGACACCCGGACCTATGCTGGCGCACAAGGCGGAAGATGAAGGCATCGCAGTGGCAGAGAATATCGCAGGGCAGGGCGGCACCGTCAATCATGCGGTGATTCCGGCCGTGGTCTACACCCAGCCCGAGTTTGCGGGCGTCGGCCTTACCGAGGAACAGGCGCGGGAGAGGGGTGCGATCAAGGTCGGCAAATTCCCCATGCTCGCCAATTCGCGCGCGAAGGCCAATCATGAGGGCGACGGCTTCGTCAAGGTGATCGCCGACGCGGACAGCGATGCCGTTCTGGGCGTCTGGTGTGTTGCGTCAGTCGCGGGCACGATGATCGGACAGGCGGCACAGGCGATGGAATTCGGCGCGACGAGCGAGGATATTGCCTATACCTGCCATGCACATCCGACGCATTCCGAAGCACTCAAGGAAGCGGCCATGGCTGTTCGAGGCAAGCCGATCCACTTTTGATATTACATGATGGCTGTGAGGATTGTTCCCATGAAAGTAACTTTGACGGTGCTGTATCGTCAGCCCGAAGACGAAGTAGGCTTTATGGCGCATTATGAGGCCGTTCACATTCCGCTGGTCCGGTCCATGCCGGGGCTGTCGACCTTCCGCCATGGTAGGGTCATGCGTAACCTCAGCCCAGGTGCTGACTATTTCCTGATGGCGGAGATGGTTTATCCCGAAATGGCGGTATTCAAGGACGCCATGCGCTCGCCGGAGAATGAGGCAGTCAGGCAGGACCTGGCCAATCTTGCTGCCGAAGCAGTCATGTTCCTGGTGGAGCATCCAGACTGACAAGGGAGCACGCGGTTGACCAGTGGCCGCAATTTCTTCCATAGCGCCGAAGACATATTATCGACAGGAACAGCATGGCGCGTCCACAGGCAGCAGATTACGAACAACGGCGCGAAGCGATCGTTGCCAAGGCGGCCGAGCTCTTTGCCCAGCATGGTTTCAAAGGCGCGTCCGTCGCCGATCTGGCCCTTGCCTGCGACACGTCCAAATCGCTGATCTACCATTATTATCCTTCAAAGGAGGATATCCTTTATGCGGTCATGGCGTCGCATATCGATCTGCTGATTGAGGATGTGGCGGTTGCCATGGACGATGGCGTGTCAACGGAGAGCCTGCGTGCCCTGATCGGTCGGTTCATGCGTCATTATGTCGGCGCGGCGGACCGACAGAAGGTTCTGCTGAACGAGCTGGACAATCTGCCCGCTGACAAGCGCGAGGTGATTGTAGGCAAGCAGCGGCAGGTGGTCCATGCAGTCGAGCGTCAGGTTTGCAGGGTAAGACCCGAGCTGGCGACCGATCCGGCGCATGCGCGCGTTGTGACCATGCTGCTGTTCGGCATGATCAATTGGACGCACACATGGTTCCGCCCTGACGGTGCGATCCGGGTAGACGAACTGGCCGACATGGCGACTAATCTGTTTCTGGGCAGCCGTTAGCAGCCGGCAGGATCACCAGCGAGGCGGGCGCTTTTCGCGGAATGCCGCGATACCTTCCTGCTTTTCCGCGCCGCCCAGCAAAGCAATAAATTGGCGCCGTTCTGAAAGAAGATGAGGCGTCAGCGGCATTTCCATGGCCCGGCGAACGCTCGCCTTGGCGGCGCGCAGTGCGTTTGGCGCACGCTTTGCCAGTTTGCCGGCAAGGGTAAGGGCCTCATCCAGCGCCTTGCCGTCATCAACCAGGCGCGACACGAGGCCGCTGGATGCTGCGTCTTCGGCGGTGAGCGGCTCGCCGGTCAGCACCATGTCCATCGCGCGCGCATGGCCCACGCGTCGCGGCAATATCGCGGTGCCGCCCGCGCCGGGCATGATGCCAAGGCTGGTTTCGGGCTGGCCAATCCGCGCCCCTCGGGACGCGACCACGATGTCGCAGCGCAGCATTAGTTCCGCGCCCGCACCCAGGCACCAGCCCTCGACCGCGCCGACCAGAGGCTTTGTGAAACCGAAGATCGCTGCCCATGCAGCGAAGCGGGGACTTTCCACTGCCTCGTCAGACCCGGCTGCTTCGATCTCGTTGATATCCGCGCCAGCCGCGAAGACGCGATCATTACCCGTTATGATCGCGACGCGTATCGGCTCGTCCTGATCGGCTTTGATCAGTTGCTCCGCTAGTTGCCGTAGCAGCGGCGTCGTCAGCGCGTTGCGCTGATCAGGCCGGTTCAACCTGAGAAGCAGTACGCCTTCAGAGGGTTGCTCGACCAAAACCATCGGGGTGTCAGGCGTCATAGTCGAGCACCACGTCGTCGCCGAGCGGGATCGCCTGGCATGTCAGGACATAGCCCTGCTTCACTTCCTCGGCGCTGAGGCCATAATTGGCGTTCATGCTGACCTGTCCCGCTATCAGTCGGGCGCGACATGTGGCGCACACGCCTGCCTTGCACGCATACGGCGCCGGCAGCCCAGCCGCGCGGGCGCTGTCAAGAATATTGCCAGCCTCCGCGTCAAAGTTGATGATCCGGCGCCGGCCTTCCAGCGTGACCTGCACCTTTACGCCCTGGGCTTCTTCACGCGCCTTGCGCTCCGCCTGAACTGCGCCTTCCGGGCGGGGGCCGGCGGTGAAACGTTCGACCAAAACCTTGTCGGCCGCGACGCCCGCGTCCAGCAGCGCCTTTTCGGCGACATCCATCATCGCGCCCGGTCCGCAGATGAAAGCGGCATCGATCGTGGCGGGGGCGATGAGGCTGGTCAGCACATCGGTGACACGATCCTCGTCGAGGCGCCCGTTGAAGATGTCCACATCATCAAATTCGGCGGTCAGGAAATGGTAGACCTGCAATCGCTGCATGAAGCGGTCTTTGAGCGCTGCGAGCGTCTCCAGGAACATGACGGAGTTTGACGTGCGATTGCCGTAGAGCAGCGTGAACCGGCTATCAGGTTCGGTCAGCAGGCCTGTTTCGATCAGCGACAGGATAGGGGTTATGCCCGATCCGCCGGCAAAGGCGACATAGTTGTGGGCATGGTCGGGATCGAACGTCCAGGTGAAATGACCGCGTGGAGCCATTGCCTCGATCATGTCACCCGCATGCAAGGTTTCGAGCGCCCAGGATGAAAAGAGACCGCCATCGACCTTCTTGACCGCAACCTTGAGCGTCTCGCTGCCCAACGGTACGCAGATCGAATAGCTGCGGCGGACATCCTCGCCGTTGATCATCGCGCGCAGCGTCAGATGCTGGCCTGGATGGAATCGGAAACTGTCGGCGACAGACTCGTCGGGCTTGAGTGTCAGGACGATGGCATCGCTTGCTTCAGTCGCGACGTCGAGGATTTTCAGATTATGGAAGGAGACGGACAATCGAACCCCCTAATGACATTTGAAACGGTCGAATGGCTCAAGGCAGTCGATACACTGCCACTGAGCCTTGCAGGGGGTTGAGCCAAACCGGCTGACCTCCCGCGTGCGGATGGAGCCGCAGCGAGGGCATTCGACCTCGCCGTCTCCGTGCAGGCTGGCGGATGCGGCACCCCATGGCGGCGGCGCGATCCCATAATTCTTCAGCGCCGCGCGCCCGGCTTCGCTGATCCAGTCGGTCGTCCAGGGCGGCGACAGCACCGTCTCGATCGCGACCGCATCCAGCCCTGCCTGATCGAGCGCAGCGCGCACCGACAGTTCGATGACGATCGTCGCGGGGCAACCAGTATAGGTCGGCGTGATCAGCACCGCCGGCGGCTGTGCCCGCACCCCGCGCACGATGCCGAGGTCGGTCAGGGATATGACCGGAATTTCCGGATCGGGCACCTGCGCCAGAACCGCCATGACCCGGTCCTGAAAGGCTTGATCGGCTGGTGCGTTGGGCATGGACATCCTTACCAGCGCGCGTTCGGGTAGGCCCGGGGCAGATGCTGCATCACGGCCAGCAAATGCCCCAAATGCTCGCTGTGATGCCCCGTGCGCCCACCCATGACCGCGCGCGGATAGTCCGGCGGCGGCAGCGTGGCGTCGCGCAGTACGGTGTCGACCTCTGCGTCAAAGGCGGCGCGCAGCGTTGCCCGATCGGGGGCGATGCCCTGTTCGGCCAATGCGGTTTCCACCGCATCCATCGCGAACATCTCATCGACGAACCGCCAGAACCAATCCAGCCCCTCGATCATCCGCGTCCGGCTTTCCTCGGTTCCGTCGCCCAGTCTTATGACCCATTCGGCGGACAGTTCGGCATGGTAACCGATTTCCTTGACGGCCTTCGCCGCGATCGCGGCAAGGCGTGGCTCGCTGGACGCGGACAGCGCGCGGAACAGCTCCAGTTGAAAGGTCGAGAACAGGAAGTGCCGCGCCATCGTCTGGGCGAAATCGCCGTTGGGCTGTTCGACCAGGATGCAGTTGCGGAAGGCCAGCACGTCGCGATGGAAGGCGAGGGCGTCACCGTCCCTGCCCTCGCCTTCGACCTCGCCTGCCAGATCGAGGAGCAGGGTTGCCTGTCCGATCAGGTCAAGACCCATATTGGCGAGGCTAAGGTCGATCTCCAGCGCAGGCGCATGGCCGCACCATTCGACAAGTCGCTGTCCCAGGATCAGACTGTCATCGCCAAGGCGCAACAGATAGTCGAACAGGGAAGGATGCCATTGTGCAGGCGCTGGTGCGTCGAAGCTGCCCATGGCCTGGCTCTGTTCAGCCGCGACGACGTCGTCCGGCTGGATGGTGGGGAGCGATGGCATCAGATGTGCTTCACGACGTCAGGAATGTCGTAGAAAGTCGGATGGCGATATACCTTGTTCTCCGCCGGCTCGAACAGATCCCCGGCCTGCGCCGGGTCCGATGCCACGATATCGGCAGACCGGACGGCCCAGATGCTGACGCCTTCCAGACGCCGCGTATAGACGTCGCGCGCATGGCGTATCGCTAGATCGCTGTCGGACGCATGGAGCGATCCGACATGCTTGTGATTGAGGCCGCCCTTGGAGCGGATGAATATTTCCCACAGGGGCCAGTCATGGCTCATTGTCGTTATCCGTTTCCCGATTTTCAGTGTTCAGGCGGCGCGTCGCGCCTGCCGCTTTGTTTCGTATGCGTCCGCCGCCTCGCGGACCCATGCGCCCTGTTCCCAGGCATCGCGTCGCGCCTTCATGCGTTCCTTGGCGACCGGACCTTCGCCGCGCACGACAGCGTAAAATTCCTCCCAGTCGACCTCACCGAAATCATGACCGCCCTTGGCGTCGTTCCAGCGCAGGTCTTTGTCGGGCACGGTCAGCCCGATATGCTCGGCCTGCGGCACGGTGATATCGACAAACTTCTGGCGAAGATCATCGTTGGAATCGCGCTTGATGCGCCAGCGGAAGCCTTGGGCCGAATTGGGCGAGTTGGCGTCGGGCGGGCCGAACATCATCAGCGACGGCCACCACCAGCGGTTGAGCGCATCCTGCGCCATCGCCCGCTGCTCTGGCGTGCCAGCGGCCAGCGCCATCATCGCTTCATAGCCCTGGCGCTGGTGGAAGCTTTCTTCCTTGCAAACGCGGACCATTGCCCGGGCGTAGGGGCCGTAGGATGTGCGCTGCAACGGCACTTGGTTCATGATCGCCGCGCCGTCGACCAGCCAGCCAATCGCCGCGATGTCCGCCCAAGTCAGCGTGGGATAATTGAAGATGGTCGAGTATTTCGCTTTGCCGAAATGCAGCGCCTCGACCATTTCCTCACGACTGGTACCGAGCGTTTCGGCCGCGCAGTACAGGTAAAGACCATGTCCCGCCTCGTCCTGCACCTTCGCCAGCAGGATTGCCTTGCGGCGGAGCGAAGGCGCGCGGGTCAGCCAGTTGCCTTCCGGTAGCATGCCCACGATCTCGCTATGCGCATGTTGAGAAATCTGACGCACTAGCGTCTTGCGATAAGCGTCGGGCATCCAGTCCTTCGGCTCGATGAACTCGTCGGCAGCAACGCGGGCTTCAAACGCGGCGACCAGCGCCGGATCTTCCTGACTAATCGGCACCGGCTTGCCGGGATCGGACTTGCCGAGTTCAGTCGTGTACATGGCCTTCTCCCATTGAAGCGATATACATTTATAAAGTTATCCGACCGGACGGTCAATAAATTATTTCAGGCGCGCTCGATGACGCTGGCGATGCCCTGACCTACGCCGATGCACATGGTACACAGCGCATAGCGGGCCTGCTGGCGCTGCAGTTCTTCTGTCGCGGACAAGACCAGTCGCGCCCCCGACATGCCGAGCGGATGGCCAAGCGCGATCGCGCCGCCATTGGGATTTACGAAATCGGCATTGTCCGGCAGGCCAAGGCGGCGCAGGACGGCGAGACCCTGACTGGCGAAGGCTTCGTTCAGCTCGACAAGGTCGATGTCGCCGATCGAGAGACCAAGGCGCGCAAGCAGTTTTTCCGACGCCGGCGCGGGACCGATGCCCATGATGCGGGGGGCGACCCCGGCAACGGCAGCGCCGATGAAACGCGCGCGGGGGATCAGTCCATATTTCGCGACCGCCTTTTCAGATGCGACTATGATCGCGGCGGCGCCGTCGTTGACGCCCGACGCGTTGCCTGCCGTCACCGTCCCGTCCGGGCGGACAATAGGTTTCAGCCGGGAGAGCGATTCGACGTTGGTCTCGCGCGGATGTTCGTCCCGATCGACGACCACGGGTTCGCCCTTGCGCTGGGGGATCGTCACGGGAGTGATTTCGGCGGCCAGCCGCCCGTTCGCCTGCGCGGCGGCGGCGCGACGCTGGCTCTCGACAGCGAAACGGTCCTGATCCTCCCGGCTGATCGCAAAATCGTCTGCGACATTCTCTGCCGTTTCCGGCATCGAATCGACGCCGAAGGCGGTCTTCAGCTGCCCGTTGATGAAGCGCCAGCCGATCGTGGTATCGTAGATGGCACTGGAACGGGAAAAGGCGCTGTCCGCCTTGGGCATGACAAAGGGCGCACGCGTCATGCTCTCGACGCCGCCAGCTATCATCAAGTCCGCCTCGCCAGCGCGGATGGCGCGAGCTGCCATGGCAACGGCATCCATGCCCGATCCGCACAGGCGGTTGATCGTGGTACCCGGCACGGCATCGCCAAGGCCCGCCAACAGGGCCGCCATGCGTGCGACGTTGCGATTATCTTCGCCCGCCTGGTTGGCGCAGCCCAGAATCAGGTCATCGACTGCCCCCCAGTCGAGGCCGGGGTTGCGGTCCGCCAGCGCCTTCAGGGGAATGGCGGCCAGATCGTCGGCCCGCACCTGTGCGAGCGCGCCGCCGAAGCGACCGATAGGCGTGCGAACTGCGTCGCAGATGAAAGCTTCGGCCATTATTGGGTCCTCTCGATGTCTTCGATGATGGCGCCGCCCACTGTGCGGGACAGCCCCTGGAAATGGGCAATCATGCGTCCGTCGCCGGCCTTGATTTCGACGGAATAGGTGTTGCTGCGGCCACTGGTGGCGATCTCGCGCGCCTCGGCGATCAGAGTTTTGCCCTCGCGTGCGGGGCACAGATATGTGATAGCCGCGTGCTGCCCCATCGTTGCCTGGTTGCGGGCGTTACAGGCATAGGCGAAGCAACTGTCGGCCAGCAGGAAGACCATGCTGCCATGGATGGTGCCATGGCCGTTTAGCATGTCACCGCTCACGGGCATCGTGACCTTGGCATAGCCTTCACGGACGGCCTCGATCCGAAGGCCCGCCTTCACGCTGGTGCCTTGGGCGGCCATTAGTGTCCGGGCGATGGCAAGGGGCAGCACATCGTCTTGGGTCATGTGCTTTTCAACCAGTCGGACGGCGCATAGAGGCTGTCGCCCGTTTCGGTCGCGATATTGTCCAGCACCGTGCGCAGCCCGGCCATGCCGAATCGCTCCGCCCATTCCAGCGGACCTTCGGGATGATTGGCTCCCAGCCGCATCCCAAGATCGATATCCTGTCGCGATGCCACCTTGTCCGCGACCGCGTCGGCAGCTGCGTTCGCGAGCTGCGCCAGCGTGCGCAACACAATCTGGCCGGGCCTGTCGGGCAGTTCGATCGCATCTGCGCCGCACAGGGATGCCAGCGCGGCAACGGCCGCGGCATGTCGGGGCGCGCCGCTGGTGATCGGCCAGGCCGATGCGGTGCCGAAATCACGTGGTGCGTCAATCAGCACATGCAGGTGGGGCAGGCTGGCGAGCCGTCGGCCATCGCCCATAGCGGCAAGAGTTTCCCCGATCTTGACCGTGTCGGCGGGAAGGCTGGCATCGGTGGAAAAGGGCACCCCCTTATCCTGAAGCAGGGCGACCAGCGGCATCAGTCGGGGAACATGGCCTGATATGGCGATCGCGCCGGGAGCGCTGCTCACTTCAATCTTCGGTACCGCGGGCAGGGGGGCGCCATGATCGTAGACGCCCGATCCGGTCTTTCGCCCCAGCCTGCCGCTCTCAACCAGGGCCTGTTGCGCGGACTGCGGACGGAACCGGGTGCGCCCTTCATAGGCCTGATGGACCGACACGGCGACGGTATAGTTGACATCATGGCCGATGAGGTCGCCAAGCGCCAAGGGGCCCATTCTGAACCCGCCCGCCATGGTCAGGGCGGCGTCGACGGTCGCCGGTTCCATGCCTTCGGCAAGGGCGCAGAAACCTTCTGCATAATATGGGCGGGCGACCCGGTTGACGATGAAGCCGGGCACGTCCCGCACGATGACCGGGTCTTTCTTCCACTCCGTCATCAACTGGCATGCAGCTTCGATGGCGTCTGCGTCCGTGTGTGGGCCGCCGATCACCTCGACCAGCCGCATGGCAGGCACCGGGTTGAAGAAGTGCAGGCCAAGGAATCGGCTAGGGTTGGTCAGCTCGCGTGCAATCGCGCCTATCGATAGCGAGGATGTATTGGTCGCCAGCAGCGCGTCATCGCCCATGATGGTGGCCAGTCGCGCGAAGACGTCGCGTTTGACCTCCAGCTTTTCGACGATGGCCTCGATGGCGAGGCACGCGCCGACGCAATCTTCCATCCGGGTCGACCAGCTTATGCGGTTCAGGGTCACACGCCTGTCGCCGGCGTTTATGCGTGCGCGTTCAACCAGCAACGATAACCCCGCTTCGACAATCGTGCGGCCAGCGCTCAGGCCCTCATCCCGACTATCGATCACCACGACATTATAGCCCGCCGCGGCGGCAATCTGAGCAATGCCGGCGCCCATTGTCCCCGCGCCGATCACGGCGATCTTGTCGTTCATGCGAATCTTCATGACGCCGATACGTAGCTTGCTACAACCGCATTGACAATAATTGTCCGACCGGGCAGACAATTAAAAAATTTGACAGGAAAGAGATGTTCGTTGGCCTACGAGACCATCAGATTCGATATTGACGCTGGCGTCGCGCGGTTGGTGTTGGCGCGACCGGACCGGCTCAACAGTTTCAATGCCCAGATGCACGGTGAAGTCGGCGACGCGCTTGCCGTAGTGGAACGGGAAGCGGCAATCCGCGTCCTCGTGCTGAGCGGTGAAGGGCGCGGCTTTTGCGCAGGGCAGGATCTGTCCGACCGGGCGGTGGCACCCGGCGAAGCAGTCGATCTGGGGGAATCGGTGGAGCGCTATTACGCGCCACTGATCCGCCGTATTGCGGAACTTGCAAAGCCTACCATCGCGGCGGTTAACGGAGTGGCGGCAGGCGCGGGCGCGAATATCGCGCTGGCCTGTGACATGGTGATTGCGGCGCGGTCAGCCCGCTTCATCCAGTCCTTTGCCGCCATCGGCCTGATCCCGGACAGTGGTGGCACCTGGATATTGCCGCGTCTCGTGGGGCAGGCGCGGGCGCTGGGGCTAGCGCTCACGGGCGAGCCGCTCTCTGCCGAGAAGGCGGAGGAGTGGGGCATGATCTGGAAGTGCGTGGATGACAGCGATTTTGTGGCGGCGGTAGATGCGCTCGCCGCCCGTTTCGCGACCGGCCCGACCCGCGGCCTTGCCGCCACCAAGGCGCTGATCCGCGCTGCTTCGCTCCACTCGCTTGACGAGGAACTGGATCTGGAACGCGACGCCATGCGCGAGCTGGGTTTTTCCGACGATTATCGCGAAGGCGTGGCCGCATTCATGGCCAAGCGCAATCCCCATTTCACTGGCCGCTAAGGCCAAGCTTCGAGGGTTTTGAGATGACGATCACCTTGTTGAACTATGCCATCGACCAGTGGGTGGAGGCGACCGGCGGCCAATCTGAAATCCGGTCGGCAATCACCGGAGAGGTCGTTGCGCTGACCGGTAGCAAAGGCCTGGATTTCGCCGCGATGCTGCATCATGCCCGCACTGTTGGCGGTCCGGCGCTTCGCGCGATGACCTTTCATGAGCGCGCGCGAGTAATCAAGGGTCTTGCCCAGGCGCTAATGGAGCGCAAGGAAGAGCTTTACGCCCTTTCATGGGCGACCGGCGCGACCCGAGGCGATAGCTGGATCGATATCGAGGGCGGGGCCGGGACGCTGTTCACGACCTCGTCCAAGGGGCGCCGAGAACTGCCTGACGATATCGTGCTGATCGATGGTGCGGTAGAGCCGATCGGTCGGCAGGGCACGTTCATCGGCCAGCACATCTACACCTCGCTTCACGGCGCGGCGGTCCATATCAACGCCTTTAATTTTCCCGTCTGGGGGATGCTCGAAAAGCTTGGCCCCACGCTTCTTGCCGGTGTCCCGGCGATCGTGAAACCGGCATCGGCAACCGGGCACGTCGCAGAAGCGGCTGTGCGCATCATGATTGAATCCGGCCTGCTGCCGAACGGTGCGCTTCAACTTATCATGGGATCGACGGGTGATCTGTTCGACCATCTGACCTGTCAGGACGTGGTATCCTTCACCGGGTCCGCGCAGACCGCCATGAAGCTTCAGTCACATCCTGTCATCGCACGCGAATCCGTGCGGTTTGTGGCGGAACGGGATTCACTCAATGCGTCTGTCCTCGGTCCTGACGCCGCCCGGGGCACGCCGGAATTCGACCTGTTCGTCAGGGAGGTCGCGCGCGAGATGACCGTAAAGGCAGGACAGAAATGCACCGCCATTCGGCGGATGTTCGTGCCCGCCGCTTTCATCGACGATGTGGAGGCTGCGCTGAAGGCGCGGCTTGCCAAGGTCGTGGTCGGCGACCCACAGGTCGAAGGTGTGACCATGGGCGCACTCGCCAGCGCCGCCCAGGTCGACGACGTGCGCGCCAAGGCCCGCCTGCTGGCGCAAGATTCCTCGCTCGTCTTCGGCGATATCGATACCGTCGCCATAACAGGTGCCAGCAAGGACGGTGCGTTCATGTCCCCGCTGCTTTTCCGTGCCGACGATCCTTGGGCGGCGGACACGGTCCACGATGTCGAAGCGTTCGGCCCCGTTTCCACGCTGATGCCATATCGCAATCTCGACGATGCGATCGCGCTCGCCAATCGCGGTATGGGGTCGCTGGCCCTGTCGTTCTTCACCTATAATCCAGCGATCGCGCGCCGGTTTGTGCTGGACGTTGCAGCTTTTCACGGCCGCGTTGTGCTGATCGACCGGGATTGCGCGAAGGAATCGACCGGGCACGGCTCACCGCTACCGATGCTGATTCATGGTGGCCCGGGCCGCGCCGGCGGCGGCGAGGAAATGGGCGGCGTGCGCGGGGTGAAGCACTACATGCAGCGCAGCGCCCTACAGGGTACGCCGCGTACCATTTCGGCGATAGTCAACCAGTGGCTGCCCAACGCCCCGCAGATAGTGAAAGATGTTCATCCCTTCCGCATGCGGCTGGGCGAACTGGAGATCGGCCATACGTTCAAAACCGCTTCGCGTACCGTCACGCTGGAGGATATCGAACATTTCGCCCATTTTACGGGAGACACCTTTTATGCCCATATGGACGAGGTGGCGGCCGCGGCCAGCCCGATCTTTGGCGGACGCGTCGCGCATGGCTATCTGATCCTATCTTTTGCTGCGGGTTTGTTCGTCGATCCCGAGCCGGGTCCTGTGCTGGCAAATTACGGTCTTGAAGGACTTCGCTTCATCCAGCCGCTCAAACCCGGCCAGGCGATGCGGGCTGTTCTGACCGCAAAGGCGAAGGCGCTCAAGACGCCGGATATGGGTGAGGTGCGCTGGAGCGTGTCCGTGCTCAATGATGCTGAAGAATTGATCGCTACCTACGACCTGCTCACGATGAATGCGGCCTGATCTGACCGTAGGGAGGGGAGAAGGCAACCAATGTCTCCCCCTCCTGACATTAACGGTTATTTCAGCATGGGTGTTCAAGTTCCGCCGACCCTTGACGCTGCGACGGTCATTATTGTTGTTCGGGATCATGCGGCGCGGGCGCCCGACCTTTTGATGGTCGAGCGTTCATCGAAGCTGGCTTTTGCACCTGCAGCTTACGTCTTTCCCGGCGGTCGGGTCGAGAGCACCGATCACACCTTTGCGACCCGCTACGATAACGTACTGCCCGTCGACGAGGTTGCGGCGCGCGTTGCAGCTATCCGAGAAACGCTTGAGGAGACCGGCCTCGCGATCGGCCTGAAATGCGCAAGTGGGAATGTGCCGACCGCGAAGATGCGGCAAATTCTGGCTGCCGGCGAGCCGTTTCCGGCCGTGCTCGAAAGATTTAACGTTAGTGTTGATCCTCACGCGCTCATACCTTTCGCTCGGTGGCACCCGCCAGCGCAGGAACGGATACCGCGCGCTTTCGACACGCGTTTCTATCTCACAGAAGCCCCTTCGGGCCAGACGGCGAGCGTAGATGGAACTGAAACCGTCAAACTCTTCTGGAGCAGTGCGGAGGACGTCATCGCGCGGTGCGATGCCGGTGAGGGCAGCATCATTTTCCCTACCCGTCGCAACCTCGAACGTCTCCGACTCCTCGAAAGCTTCAGCGCGATGGTAGCTCATAGCCAGGCATATGGCGTGACCAAAATCGTGCCGTGGATCGAAGACCGTGAGGGCGCACCCCATCTGTGCATTCGAGGCGATGCCGGCTATCCGGTGACCTCTGAACTGGTAGCCACTGCGCTCGGGAATTTGCGTTCGCTCTTTTGAGGCCTTCCAGTGGCGGGCACTGCCGGCCGCTCCAAAACGGACGATACGCATGCCCTGATTGCGAGGTCCCATCGGCCCTTTCGCCCGTGAACGAGTGTCCGGCTATGGCAGGGTGGGGAATGAAGACTATGCGACTGCTGCCAAACAAACACACGATCCTCGCTCGCGCGGCGTGCAGATGGTGCTCGCCGGGGTCGACGATCTGTCAGTGCCCAAGGCCGGCAATCCCGGTCCCAATCTGAAGGCGCCTTTGAAGGGAGCGCCCGTCGAAATACCGATCGTGCCACTCGACCTTCAGCCCATGAACGCCCGCGCGGCGGCAAAATGGGGCGTTGCGTTGCAGCTTTCCGGCCATACCCATGGAGGCATGATCTTGGGGGATAGATCGGGTTGTCGCGCTAGAGCAGCTTTCGATCCGATTGCATCAGATCGGCTGCTCTAAGTTTTTGGTATACCGCGTTTTTCGATTCAGCAGGTGATTCCACCTGCTTAGAAAACGCTCTAGCGATCAAGGCATTCGTATCAGGCCGCTACGATGTCGATGGCATGGAATGACACTGCATGTTAGCACCGGAACGGCCCTGTGGCCTGGCTTCGCGCTAAGGATGGGCGTCCTTCCGAACTCACCCGCTTTACCCTGCGACGCGCGGACTGAGCGACAGCCTGATCCATGGGCAGGTGACTGCTTTTGCCAGACTCAGTCGCTCGCAGGGCCAGCAGCGAACGACGCAATCCGGTCTCCTGCTGTTAATATTATGTAGCCAAAGGGGCAGGCCTCCATTTGTGCGCGACGCTAATCAGCCTGAAGGCAATGAACTTCGAAACCTCGCGCCAACTCAGCGAGGCTGACAGCCCCCAGCCGCGCGACCAGTAGCGCTTCAGCGTCTCGGAGCGCATCCTCGATCGCAGCGTTGACGGTCTTTTCGACCGCGCAGTCCGGATTGCTATGCTCGCTACCGATTGCGAATATGCGGGGACCGCCTACTGCTTGGTGGACATCGAGCAACGAAACCGTTTCCAGATCCGCAGCAATCGCCCAGCCGCCGCCATGCCCCTTCTCGGACCTGACATATCCCGCATCACGCAGACCCGCCATCGTGCGGCGGACGACGACGGGGTTCGTTCCGAGCATCCGCGCGATGGCCTCGGAGGTCATCGGGCCATCATGGTGTGCCATGTGAAGCAGCACATGGAGCATTCTCGAAAGGCGGCTGTCATTACGCACGCCATGATCTTTCCCGGAGGTGGAGGGATTGGCAAGCGCATCTTATCAAGATACTTATGATGTTACATGATTTGTGGAGCGTTCGCCATGCCGGAGTTTGAGAACCCAGACCATTGGGACACCGCCGCTCAGCATTATGAAAAGACGGCGCACCCCTTCACAATGCGCTATGCCGAGGCAGCGCTAGCGCGCGTTCCCCTGACACCAGACAGCCGCGTCCTTGATGTCGCGGCCGGTACCGGCGCGCTGGCGCTGACGGCAGCACGAAGCGGTGCGCAGGTGCTCGCAACCGACTTCTCGCCCGGTATGGTGGCGCACATTGCGGCGGCCAACATGCCAAATGTGGAAACGCGGGTGATGGATGGACAGGCCCTGGCGCTGGACGACGGCAGTTTCGATGCGGTATTCTCGATCTTTGGCGTCATCATGTTTCCCGACTGGTGCAAGGGCTTGGCCGAAATGGCAAGGGTAACGCGCATCGGCGGGATAGGCGTTGTTGCGACATGGCAGGACCGGGGCGCCGCAACCTTTCTGCTGCTTGGCCAGATCCGTCGCAAGCTGTTTCCTGATCGTGAGGGCATGACCATGCCGGACGCAGTCAGGGCGCTGAGCGACCCGGCAGATCTCGCGCGTGAGCTGGTCCATGCAGGATACCATGATCCAAGGATCGAAGAGGTCACCTACGAATATCCGCTGGATGTGACCTTGCTTGTGGAGCCCGATACCCTGTTCGGCATGTCGCCCGACTGGACCAGTCTGAGCGATGCAGAGAAAGACGCGGTCATCGCCGAAGTGCGCGCTATGGCTGGCGATCGCGCGGTCCTTCCTATCCCTTCGACCGCGCTTATCGCAGTGACCCGGCGGTGAACCAGAACTTTGTCTGCTGAGGGCTTGTTGACAATGTTCTGCCTAGAAGCGGGAATGGCGAGTTTCGGCAAGATCAGCCGGCCAGGCGGGCCGGGAACGGCTCGAGTTGATCGCGACCTGCCGGTTGGCGATGGATAGTAGAAACGCAAAATTGTCGACTGAATGACGACATGGAGTGAATGAACAGGTCGGCCTGCAAGACACTTAACGAAAGCTGGCCCTCATTATTTCTTCCTTTCAACGCTTCACACTTTCGTCCTTTCAGTTCACATTCCCAATGGGAACTGCTGAAGGATAGAGGCTATGTGGCGGCCGGGATACTTTGGCCGCCATTGGTAATTTCACGAAGACAGGGTCACTCTTGCGGGAAGCGGTTTGGCATCGCCCGCGCGCGATGCAGTAAGTGGTTTGGCAGCGTAAATTTGCGCCAATTGATCAAGCAATCCTTCGACTGCCGCGCTTCCCTCGGGCGTCAAACATACCTGAATGCGACGCCGGTCTCGGCCGGGTCTTTCGCGGACCACCAATCCTTCCTGTTCCATCGTTTCCATCTTGCGAAGAGCCGTGGAAATTGGAACATGCGCGAACATGCAGAGCGACCATGAATAGACGGGTCGACCTTCATGGGTGGCGACGAACAGTTCCAGCAGCATGTCCAGTATCGGGCTGGGACACATGCCATAGCCCAGCTGTTCGCCAACGATTTTACGGGACGCAATCAATCTGCGGCATATTTCCAGATGGGTGCGCGTCAGTTGCGGCATCGACCTCACTCCTATCGTCAAAGTTCGAACATGCGCCCTGGCTCCGTCGATCCGGAGACGGTTGCTTCAGGGCGTGGCGATGTCGGCCTCGCATCGGGCCATGTAGGCCGAGGGCGAAAGCCTATCGATGAACGGCGCCTCGGCAGGTAGATGTGTCGTGTCGCGCCTTGGATCATGCAATAAGCTGGTCCGGCCCCGGCTTAACCACTCGGCAACGGCTAGTCTGGCCATCGACAACCGATGTTCAATCTGCTCGCCAGGGCGCATCCGAACCATTTCGCAGCAGCCGGTTGCGATGCCGCCACGTCGCTGCAATCAGAATTGTCTGGATCACCCAGCTCCATAAGCCAGCTGCATCGACATAGGCTTGTGGTATGACATGGGGAACCACCGCGCGCGTGACGTGAACGATCGTTTCCGCGCCTAAAATGCCAGCGATCCAGATCGGCCAGAACCGTGTGCTGCGGAACGAGAGAGCCAGAAAAATCCCAACCATGACCAGATCAACCGCCAAAATGCCGGCTTCTAATTCGTGAAAGCGCATCGGCGCATGATGCGCAAAGGCGATGCTCGCCATAACGCCGAGGACAAGGGTGGCAGCGGCGATTTGTTCGGGCCGGCCACCCCTTGCGAAGGCATAGAGCGTGCTCAGGATCAAAAGACACACGAAGATCATTTGCCTGGTCATCACCCACTGAAACAAAAAATGTTTCGTTTCGTCAATAAATTAGCGACGGCGATCAGGCCGCGAGATGGTGAATGTCGGTGACGCTTTGCCGGTTCTCGGCGACTTTGAACACGTCGCCATAGGCCTGCGGGCCAAGGCCGATATCGTCGCTGACCTGCTTAAGCATATCGTGCGTGGTCACGATCTTGTCGCGCGTCTTTGCGACCAGGACGATCGCATCTGCCGAGGTGCGAAAGGCATCCTGGCCAATGGAGGCTGCGAGCCGGCCATCGAGCCGCGCCAGTGGCAGGGCGGCGTTCAGTTCCGCGATCCGCGCAGCAGCCAGATCCAGTGCTTCCTCGGCGGCGTAAAGGCGTTGCGCGATGGAATGGGCGATGGCGAGACGTTGTTTGGGCATCAGTGTTCCTTTCCCGCGTCCCTGAGGGCCGCGCGGTCGATGATCCAGATTATGGATAGCTCTCTAGTTGCGGGCGAAGCTGCTTAGCGACGAGAGAAGCGAAGCGGCCGAGCCGACGGACACCAGGGACCAAGCGCTCAGAACCGCAAAGGCGATCATAAGATAATGTCGGTTCAGGTCATTGCTCTGCCTCCTGGAAGAGCGGAGGGGCAGCAGGCTGAGCAGGGCGGGCATCTCGCTGGTGAGCAGTTGAACCCGCTTTCCCAGGGTGGTGCTCCGATCGGTTTCAGACTGTGCGTCCGCATCGTTGTCGGTAGGCCCAGATGGCGCAATTACCGAGGGCGCAGACAGTCCGATTGATTGACTACCCAAATGTTGGGGGGGTGATCCGGCGGCCGCTACGGCTTCATCTACCGCGCGAATGATCCTGGCGACATCAAACCTGTCCATGTCGCCGAACATGGCTCGAACCGTCTTCACGTGCTTGTCCACTGTATTGGGTGCAATGCCCAGCTGCTTGCCGATCTTCTTGGAATTGAGGTTTTCAGCGACAAGCGCCATGCATTCACGCTGCCGGTCAGTCAGCAGCGCAACGGCGTCACGATAGGGCTCGAGCTCGGCGGGGATGTTTTCTTCTGGCACGACGGTGCGACCCTTTACCATGGCGACCGTCAGCGCTGATTCCCACGCAGGGCGGCCGACCCGTTGTGATAAGCAACGATTTTCACCAAACCGAATTGTGAAAGCAACTGCTGCCATAGGGTCCGCGGCACGGAGTGACATTTCGGCAACAACCAAATTGGCCCGACAGGCGACGAGGCCTCCCGACTGTCCTGACAAGCCGCAGCAGTGGGAGAGGAGGGGGGGAAGGCTATGTGGCGCTTTTCTGGCGCGACTTTTTCCTCCTTTCGAATTGGATCATTTCTATGGCCGACCCGCGCCGTCTGCTCTGGCAGATTGCCAGTACCCATGTCCGCCGTCTGTTCCGTGATCGGGATGCGGCTTTGGCGGATAAGATGCAGGCTCAAATCGCAAGTCTTCCCAAGACATCTTGCGATTCTTCCGACTGCAACTCGGAGCAGGTTTCTTTTCGTCGCAACGACTCGGACCAGCATCCTGCTTCTCTCTATACCTTCCGGTCAGTCGATAGGGATCCGGGGGAAGCGACATCTGGTTTTCCTGCTGCCCTTTGCGCAATTAGCGAAATGGCCCCTCTCCCACGGGCCGTTTTAATCCTCTGCACGCATCATCATGTTCCGCCTGGCGAGATCGCCCGTCGACTCGGGATAACCCGCCGCCGAGTGCGCAAGAATCTGCGCGTGGCCATTTGCACCATTGCGGCGGCCCGAGAACAGGCCGAGCCATGACAAAGGACCTCGATCTTGCGGGCAAGACCATCGTTCATCGCCTGGGAGGCCATTGGTCCAACGGCCGGGGAATGTGCCGATGCCCGGCCCACCCTGATAAGACGCCAAGCCTGTCGGTGAGGACAGGCACATTCACGCTGCTGTTCAAATGCTTTGCGGGCTGCACGATTACCGAGATATTGCAGGGCCTGCGCCGCGAAAGGCTGGAGACCCCGTTCGGCGCTTTTGGCACTGCTGAGACGCTGAGGCAGCCTCAGCATGGCATTCGAGCGGCAGCGCGGCTCTGGAAGGAGGCTCAACCGCTCACTTCCACACCGGCGAGGCGCTATCTCGACGGCCGGGCTATCATGATCGGCTCGTCCGCGTTGCGCTATCATTCCACAACCCCCTTGGGTGCCGGCAGAGCGGTTCGTTTTTTGCCGGCACTCATCGCCGCAGTCACCCACGATGGAGCCCTTTGCGGCATTCAGCGGAGCTTTCTTCAACTGAACGGGCGCCCTGCACTGTTCAGGAAGCACAAGCGGAGCCTTGGACCGTTGGGGCAGGGGGCTGTGGAACTGGCCGCCGCCACCCATATCCTCGGGCTCGCAGAGGGCATCGAGAACGCACTGTCTGCCTCCATCCTGCTTGGCATTCCTGTCTGGGCAAGTCTCGGGGCGGAACGCTTCGACAAGCTCGCGATCCCGCCGCACGTCACCTGCCTTGTCCTGCTTGCCGACAATGATGGTGCAGGCAGGCGCGCAGTCGCACGTGCGCGGGCCAAATTCGCCAGTCCGGGCCGTAAGGTCATGGCGCTCTGGCCTCCAGCGACCATGGGCGACTGGAACGACGTTCTTCGGACAGGAGGGAAGGTGGAGTTGGGAGGTGCGCGGTTTGCGACCTGATGGTCAGGGCGCGCCGCGCGTTGGAGAATGTTCATGACCCAGACCCCGCCACTCCTCTATGTCGCGGCTTCCAAGCTCTCGATCGCGCCCACCAATGTCCGTAAGCGTACCAACCCCGTGGAAGATGCCGAACTCAAGGCTACGATCCTCGTCCGCGGCATTATCCAGAACCTCGTCGGCATTCCCGTTGCCCGCAAAAAAGGGGAATATCAGATCATAGCGGGCGGGCGCCGCCTCACTCAGGTCCAGGCGCTGATCGCCGAGGGCGAGCTGCCAGCCGCCTATCAGGTCCCGGTGATGGTGCTGGCCGAACGGGGTGGCGCGACCGAGGTCAGTCTGATCGAGAATTTCACCCGCGCCAATATGACGCCGGCCGAGGAATGCCGCGCCTTCCAGGCGATCATTGCGGACGGAAAGAAAACGCCCGTCGACGTCGCCAAATGTTTCGGACTCACCGAGCGTTTCGTCCTTGGTCGCCTCCGCCTTGCCAGCCTTGCCGACAGCGTGTTCGAAGCGCTGGCGGACGGGGCAATCACGCTCGATGTGGCCAAAGCCTATGGCAGCATCAGTGATACTACGCGCCAGGCGGCGGTCTTCGAAGAACTGCAGGGCAGCTATTATGAGGGCAACTCAGGCGAGATCCGTCGACGCCTCGTTTCGGGTGTTTATCGGGGTAATGATCCCAAGGCGGTTCTCGTGGGTCGCGACGATTATCTTGCCGCCGGCGGCCGCATCGAAAGCGACCTGTTCTCCGACAGGGAACATGAAAACTGGATCGACAGCGAGATCATCGATCGGCTTGCCGAGGAGCGGATGGAGGCGGCTGCCGAGGCGATCCGAACCCGCGAAGGGTTCGGCGAGCTACGGGTGCTGTGCCAAACCCGCGTCCCCTACATGGAAACGGTGGCGCTCGACGAAGTCGAAGGCGCGCCACTGCCGCTCAGCCAACAGGACGAGGAGCGGCAGCGCGCAATCGAAGTCGAACTGGAGACGATCGCCGACAATGCCGACGAAGACGGCTACACGGACGAGGAGATTGAACGGATCGAGGCGCTTGAGGCCGAGCATGCCTCTCTTGAGAACCGACCTGCCGAACTCGATACACACCAGAAGGCCAGCTCGATCGCCTATCTGGTGATCGGTGAGGATGGGGTGCCCCGGCTCCACAACCAGTTTTTCGCGCTTCCGCAGGAGCCAGATGAGGACGAATCGAGTGTCGAGACCGGCGAGGGCGCTGAACATGACAAAGGCCCTGCAGAGGAGGCCGGGTCTCGTTCCTCGATCAGCCAGCGGCTCGGGGACGAACTGGCGATGATGAAGACCGAGGTGTTGCGGGTCCATGTGGCGAGCGATCCGCATTTTGCGCTCGATCTTGGCACTTTCATTATGGTCGATACCGCCGTTGGCTATCGTTACGATATGCCAAGCGACCTGCGCGCCCCGGCACCGGGATCGCGCAGTCCCGCGTTTGAAAGCGATACGCCCGCCGCGCAAAGCTGGGCCGAGATTGAGGAAGGTCTCGATCGCAGCTGGACCAAGGCGGACGACCTTGTCGAACGCTATGATGCCTTCTGCGCGTTGGACGACAATGCCCGGGTGGCCTGGCTTAGCTGGGCGGTGGCTCGGACGCTTCATGCTGTTCCTGCAGGGGGATCGGGTTCTGCGCTCCTCGACCATATCGGTCGCAAGATCGACATCGATATGCCAGCCTGGTGGCGCCCGACCGCGAGGCGCTATTTCGATCGGATCAGCAAGCCAAAGATTCTGGAGCATTTCGAGGAGGTGGGCGGCGCTGAACTGCGCAGCCGCTACAGCGCATCGAAAAAGCATGATCTCGCGCTCTCGGCCGAGAAGCTCTTCACCGGCCAGATCATCGTCGAAGCCGAGGTGAAGGAGAGAGCGCTGCTCTGGCTGCCAGATGCGATGACCTTCGGGCACAGGACGGACGAAGCGGCCGACCTCGACATCGTCGACGACGAACACGGGGTGGATGGTACGAGCGACGAACCACGCGTCGCCGAGGACGACGCTGACATCCCCGAGGCCGCCTGAGCGACGACACGGGTGGGGTCGGTCGCCGCCGACCCCGCCATCTCCATTCAGCCTGATGTCCTGACCGTGCCGCATGGACCCTTGCTCCGTGCGCGCCCGATATTCGCTGGAGTTTCCGAATGACCCATTCGCTTTTCGCCGCCATGGAGGCCGGCTCCGATCAGCTTGACCAGAAAGTCTGGACCCTGGCGGCCGTCGCGCAGTCCCTCGCAGAATTGATCGTCACAGGCCAGCCCATCACGCGCGCGTGCCTGTCACGCCTGATGACTGCTCATTTCGGCGGGAGCGACGCTAACGGACGCTGGACGTTGCGTGAAGCCTATGACGCTCTGGAGATGGCTCAGGCCGTTGCTCTTGCCCGAAACGCGCTGCCATCCTTCGATCAGGCAAATCCGGCGACGGCCCTGGCGGCGCTTTGCGACCTTGCCCAGCGGCTTCCGACCCAGAGCTTTCGGTCCGAGTGGCAGGTCGACATGCAGCAATTCTCGACGCCGGCGCCGCTCAGCTTCCTTGCAGCGCTTGCGGCGCAGATCACCTCGGCGGACATGGTGCTGGAACCGTCCGCAGGAACCGGGCTTCTTGCCGTCTATGCGCATATGGCCAAGGCGCGCCTCACCCTTAATGAGCGCGATCCCGTCCGCGCCGGGCTGCTCGGGCAGGCCCTATCAACAAACGTGACGTGCCACGATGGCGAACATATCGACGATCTTCTGCCAAGCGACCTAAGGCCCTCGGTTGTCCTGATCAATCCGCCGTTCGCGCGCAGCGAAGCGCGCGGTCGCGATCGCCATGCCGGCGCCCGCCATCTGCGTTCCGCGCTCGCCCGCCTCGCTCCTGGTGGACGATGCGTCGCCATCATGTCGCCGGCCTTCGCTGAGGGAGCCAGCGGAGAAGCCGGCTACCAGGCCGTTGCCGCGCTGGTTCCTCCCCGTATCGAAGTAACGGTCCAGGGCCAGCCCTTCGCCAAACATGGCACGACGATCCCCGTGCGGCTCCTCGTCTACGACAAAGGGTGGACCGGGACCGCGGAGCGGCTGACTGTGCCGGATATCGAAAACCTTCTGCCGATCGTTCTGGCTCTGCCCAAGCGTCTGAATTCTGCCGCACCAGCGCAGGCTGGCGCACCCGTCGCTGTGCTTGCCGCTGCCCTGCGCAAGCCGACGATAGCTTCGGTCGGCAGACCGCTCCTCACCGCCGGGAAACTCCCAACCGCCCCGAAGCCCGTGGCACGATCGGCTCCGACGCTCGACTCGACCGTAGAACTGCTGAGTTACGACGTTCTCGATACGCCGCTGCCAGCCGAGGAGCAGATCGGCATCTATGTGCCCTGGCGCCTCTCACGCATGGTGATCCCTGGTGCCAAGCCGCATCCCGATCAACTCGTCGAATCGATCGCGATGTCGTCGATTTTGCCGCCGCGACCGACCTACCGACCCAAACTGCCCCGCTGCGCGATCGCCGCTCTCTCCGACGCCCAGCTGGAAACGATCATCTATGCGGGCCAGGCCTTCGAGCGCGATCTGCCGGGGCTGCATGCTCCCAATGAGGCGGGAACGCTGTTGGCGCCTAACGCCGAGGGCAAGTCCTACCGCATGGGCTATTTCATCGGTGACGGGACCGGTGTCGGCAAAGGGCAGCAGGTGGCCGCCTGCATCATGGATCAGTGGAGCCGGGGATGCCGCAAAGCGGTCTGGATTTCCAAGAGCGCGGCCCTCATCGAAGATGCCCGGCGGGACTGGTCGGCGCTCGGTGGCCTGCCCATCGATATCCAGCCGCTCGATGCCTTTTCCTTTGGAACGCCCATCACCATGGAAAGCGGCATCCTGTTCCTCACCTATGCGACCCTGCGATCCCAGCGTCACGATCAGGCCTCCCGCCTGTCGCAACTGCTTGCCTGGCTGGACGAGGATTTCGAGGGGGTTATCTGTTTCGACGAAGCTCATGAGATGGCCAATGCCGCGGGGACGGAGACGCAATTTGGCAAGCAAAAGGGATCGGAACAGGGACTGGCAGGCGTCAGGCTTCAAAATCTGCGACCCCGTGCTTGTATCCTCTATGTCTCGGCGACCGGCGCGACCGATCCCGCCAATCTCTGCTACGCCATACGCCTCGGTCTCTGGGGACCAGGCACGTCCTTTGGCGATCGGGCCGAGTTTATGAGCGGGATCGAAAAAGGCGGCATCGCTGCGATGGAGATTGTCGCGCGGGACCTGAAAGCCCTTGGGCTTTACACCGCCAGGGCGCTGACCTTCCGGGGCGTCGAATATGAGCCGCTTGAACATCCGCTGACGCCCGAACAGATCGAGGTCTACAATGCCTATGCTGACGGCTGGGCGGTGATCCACAGCAACCTGGACGAAGTGCTGGCGCTCACCAACATCGTCGATCGCATGGGCGACAAGGCGCTCAATGCGCAGGCCAAGGGCACGGCTCTGTCCCGCTTCGAGAGCGCCAAGCAGCGCTTCTTCTCACAGCTTCTGATCGCCATGAAGGTGCCGACCCTCATCGCGTCCATCACGAGCGAGGTGGATACGGGACATCATGCCATCGTCCAACTGGTCACCACGGCCGAGGCGATGCTGGAACGCAGGCTCGCCGGGCTGAGCGCCGAGGAGCGCGCGCACCTCGATATCGAACTCTCGCCCCGCGAGGCGATGATCGATTATCTAAATTCGGCATTCCCGGTGCGCATGATGAAGATCATCAAAGGTGCCGATGAAGCAGAACGGTCTGAGCTCATGGTGGACGAGGACGGTAATCCCGTTTTCTGTCAGCAAGCGCTGGCCTTGCGCGATGAGATGATCGAGCAGCTGTGCGCGCTCCCGCCGATCGGCTCTGCGCTGGATGAACTGATCCGTCATTTCGGAACGGATAGGGTTGCTGAGGTTACCGGGAGAAGCCGCAGGCTGATTGTTGATGCAGCCCGGCGGCAGCGCGTCGAGAGCAGGGGCACCCGAAGCAACATTGCCGAGGCCCAGGCCTTCATGTCCGGCAAAAAGCAGATCCTCGTCTTCTCCGACGCCGGGGGCACCGGCCGAAGCTACCATGCCGACCGCAACTGCCGATCCGCAGACCGGCGCCGCGTTCACTTTCTGCTCGAACCGGGCTGGCGGGCGTCCAATGCCATCCAGGGGCTTGGGCGCTCCAATCGTACCAATCAGGCCAGTGCGCCCATCTTTCGTCCCGTCACGACCGACTGCCGGGGCGAACGCCGGTTCATCAGCACCATCGCCCGAAGGCTCGATAGTCTGGGGGCGCTCACGCGCGGGCAGCGGCAGACCGGCGGGCAAAATCTGTTCGACCCTTCCGATAATCTAGAGAGCGACTATGCCCGCGACGCCCTCAATCAATGGTATCACCTCCTCTATCGGGGCAAGCTAACCAGCACCTCGCTAGCCGCGTTCATCGCGATGACGGGGCTCAAGCTTCTCGACAAGGAAAGCGGCGGGCTGCTTGATGACCTTCCTCCAATCCAACGCTGGCTCAATCGCCTGCTGGCGCTGCGCATCGAAACGCAGAATGCGATATTCGAGGAATATATGGGGCTGATCCAGGCCAGGATCGATGCTGCGCGCGAAGCCGGTACACTCGATGTCGGCGTGGAGACGATCCAGGCCGAGCGGGCCATCCTTCTCGACGAGCAGATCCTGCGCCGGGATCCGGTGACTGGCGCTGAAACCTGCCTCAGCCGCTATGAACTCCATCATCGGAGACGCGCAACGACGCGGGCACGCCTGATGCGCGAGTGGGGCGAGATGGGCATCGTTATGCTCCGCAATGGCAGATCAGGAAGGGTCGCACTCCAGGTGCCGAGCTGGAGCATCATGGACGGCGAGGGCAAGACCATCACCATGTGGCAACTCGTGAGGCCCACCGGGCGGGAACGTATCCGTGATCACGCCTTGCGCGAAAGTCACTGGGCGCCGGTCGAAGGCGCGGCGTTCGAGGCCGCATGGGACGCCGAGGTCGAAGAGGCACGAGAGCATATCGACATTGAGACCATCAATATCGCAAATGGCCTGCTCCTGCCGGTCTGGAACCAGCTGCCCGATGATGACATGCGTGTCTGGCGGGTAAGCGACAAGGAGGGCCATTCCGTCCTCGGACGCATCATCTCACCAATCGGCATCGAAAAGCTTTTCCGCAGCTTCGGCGTGGAAATGGCGATAAGGCTCTCGCCAGCCGAGATGATAGCAGGCGCCCGCGGCACCGAGGGCGTGGTGGTCCCAGGCCTTGGCGGCGCGAAACTGATCTCAGTGCACGTCAACGATACCCGCAGGCTGGAAATCAGGGATTTCCCTTCCGCCCGGCGCGACTGGCTCAAATCCATAGGCTGCTTCACCGAGATCATTGCCTATAAGACAAGGCTTTTCATTCCCGCGGACCGGGCACCCGGCATCCTCGAGCAGATCATCCGCAGCGGGGCGCAGTGGGACAAACTCGTCGACCTAACCGCTGACGCCTGATTGTCGCTCGCTCCGGCAAATTGGCGACCACCGGCAAGGAGAGGAGGGAGGGGGTGGGTGTGATCCTTTCAGGGGATCGAACGCTATACAAGAGGTTCGACATGACCGACACGCCCGCCCTGACTTCCACAGCTTTGCTTTACAGCCAAGTCAGCCATGATGAGCGCGGAAATTTCTGCTACAAGGGTGACCTCTGTCGCCACGCTGAACCGTTCCCGGATCTGGCTGACAGGATCCGCGCCCATCTGGCCACCCATTTTCCCGACACCGCATTTTCGGTAATCACCGAGAAGTTCGCGGGCGGGCGCAAGATCATCGGCGAGATACTCGATGCGTCACAGGATCTCTCGATGGGAGAGGCCCAGGACGCGATGATCACTGCCGTTCGCGACCAGATGGAGCGCTTCGGTTTTACGAACTCGAACATCTATCAGGACTTTCACAGCTGTTCTTACTTCACGGAAGTCAGGGTTGGCCGGGCCTATTGGTCGGCGCTCGCCCGTAGGCGCGGCGCAGAAAACCATGTGGAGCCGCTGGTAAGCCTCGGCCATTTTCGAAGATCGTTGAAAGTCGGACGGCAATTGAAGCTCGTCGCCGCGCCCAAGGGGCACCGGGCGCTTGGGACTACGCGGACCATCACGGCGGTTCGTTCGAAGGACATCATCCTCGACGGTGTCTCCTATCTGACCCTCCCGCGCGCCGCCGATTTTGCCTGCGACGGCGTCTGCGTCCGGATCACCATGGGGTCGGAGCATGAGCCCGATGCGCACCTGCTCTACGAATGGCTGCTATGCCAGGCGGCGTAGACCCTGTTTGCAGATGCTGCTCCGCCTCCCGCACATCCCGCCTGCGCTGTTCGCCGGTTCCATCCATGGGGCTTCGAAGCATGGAGCCGGTCAGGAGGAGAGGGGGATGGGGGGAGGCGGAGCAGCGAAGTGTTGCTCTTTGATCCTCCCAAGGAGATCTACCCCATGAACATGATGGCTCCCGCCGCGCGCCCTGCGCAGGCTCCCTACAAGGTCGATATCAGCCGCGGCCAGAATATCGGCCGGGTCTCGTCTGAATGGTTTTCAAGACCTGACGACGAGCGCTTTCTCTCACTTGCCGATCTCTATGATAGCGTTCGCGCACGCGCCGACGCCGCGACAACCCATATCGTCGAAAGCCGGTCTGTCCGCGTCATTGCACTTAGTGATGAACCAGAACGCCTTTCCCTGGTCGTTCCCGGGCGGGATGAGCCGGTGGCACCGACGAACTGGTCCTTCGGACAGCTTTGCAGCCTCGTCGGTGCGCCCGCCTCCTATCTTCGAGCGCTTCCCGCGGCCCTTGCCGGCATCAACATGCAGCACGGACTGATCCAGCATCGCGGAGAACAGGTGAAGATGCTCGAAACGCGCGATGGGCGCACCGAACTGCGGGCGGTCACCGGCCCCGACTATGGCCGCATCTGGGATCATGAACTGGTCGGCGCGGTGATGCGGATCGCCGGCAACGGGACGGGGGACACGCGCTGGAAGGTTCCTGGCGTCCTCGACTGGGGCACGATGCACTATAATCCCCATGTCGACGTCAGCCAGGAGACGACGACGCTCTATGCTTCGGATCGCGATGTTTTCCTGTTCCTTGTCGATGACACCCATCCGATCGAGGTGGGAAAGCTGCCTAATGGCGAACCCGATCTCTTCTTCCGCGGCTTCTACTGCTGGAACTCGGAAGTCGGCTCCAAAACCCTTGGAATTGCGACATTCTACCTTCGCGCCGTGTGCATGAATCGCAACCTGTGGGGTGTGGAAAATTTCCAGGAGATCAACATCCGCCACTCCAAGTTCGCAGCCAACCGGTTCGCGCATGAGGCGGCGCCGGCACTGGCGCATTTCGCGGAATCCTCGCCGGCCCGCTTCATCGAGGGGGTCAAGAACGCGCGCGCGCGCATCGTTGCCCGGACCGATGATGATCGATCCAGCTTCCTGCGCACGCGCGGCTTTTCGAAATTCGATACCCAGCAGATCATCAGTGCCGTTCTCGAAGAGGAAGGCCATCCGCCCGCCTCGCTCTATGATTTCGTGAACGGCATCACTGCGGTTGCCCGGTCGCGATCGCACCAGGACAGCCGGCTTGAACTCGAGGGCAAGGCGAAGGGCTTGCTCCAGCGCGCCAACTGACTGGCGGGACGGCGTCGTTCGACGCGAGACGCTTATTCGCCGCCCATTTTCGAGAAAGGACATGATCATGAATATCTATGAAATTGGCACTACGGATCCCGACGCGCTGGCACCAGTCGCGCTCCCGGCTCTTCAGCGCCTTAGCCAGCTGGGCCGCGCCGGGGCATTTGCCTTGGCGAAACTCGTTACAGACGATGATGCGGACTTCCACGAGGCCGCCCCTTGGATCGCTGAGATCGCAGCTGGCCCCTTAAGCGACTGACCCTCGCATTCAAATCCAACAGCTTCAACGAGCCCGGCCCCGCGCCGGGCTTTTGCATTTTTGAGGAGCTCTATCATGGCTACCAATCCTTCCCCACGTGCTTTCAAGGTCCGGATCGAGTATTTCAGCGGCGCCGAGCCTTTTGCTATGCAGACCGTACGGCTCGATGTTCATGACAGCAGTGAGGTGCAAGCCGGTGCCTCCAGGGCGGCCGAGGCGAGCACCTATCATAATGAGCGCGTGCCCGATCTTTCCTACACGTTGGCCATCGTCCCGCTCGATCCCGATGATCCAGAGCCGTCCCCAGCGGGCGCTCGCGTCAAACCCGTATGCGCAGACTGCGGATCGGATCAGCTTGTGCGGGACGCGGCCGCCCGATGGGACATGGATGCCCAAGACTGGACGATCTCGGGCATATTCGAATGCACGACCTGCGACCTGTGCGGTGCTGAAAGCGACAATCTTGCGACATGGGTGGATGAGAGCCATGTCACGCCGCTTGCGCAATATATCCGCGATCTTGCGCAAGCCCTCGGCAAGGTGGACGCGGAGCAGGATTATCGCTTCCCCATCTTCTGCCTTGATCATTATCAGCAGACCCCGCTTGTCGAGGCGGTCGTGGCCTGGAGGGCGATCGAGCGCCCCGCGCCATGATGGCGCTGCCCTTTGATCCGCGGGACCCCGCGTGCTGGCTCGCGCGCAGACGGTCGGCGGAGCATGCTGCCGCGATTGCCAAGGCCTGGCGAACCTATTCTGATCTTGATCCCACCGCGCCGCTTGATCTTCGGATCGAACGGTCCCGAGCCCGCGTCGCCGCCATGCGGCCCTTACATAAGGCGATGCAGCTTCAAACCGAGCGGAACCGCGTCGTCGCCAATTTCGCCTTCGTCGAACGGCAGGTAGCGGCTGGCCGTGCCGATCCACGCTTTCTTCTTATCCTGCGGGCGCGCGATGTGCATGCCATCGGATGGGACGAGGCTATCGCCTTTGCCGATGGACACTATGCGGCAACGGCCGGCTGGGAGCACAGGCCGCGCTCATTTGAGGGAGCAGCAGCCGCGGCGGCCTATGATCTTGGACTCCGGGCCGGGGGCGGGTGCCCCGATGATTTGTTCGATACGGCGCGGCTTTCTCCGCCGCCGCGAGCGGGCCCGCATCGGAGGCGGCAGGATCGTCAACTCCGCAACGGCCGTTGCCAAGTTGCTGGTCCGCTCCGACGGATGCGCCGCGACCCGTTCGCTGGACGCGGCGGCTGTTGATCTTCGATTTGGTGCATGCAGACATGTTCGCCACTGATCTGGATCGACAGGGGCGATCGGATCGGCCGTCATCCTGCTGATGGATAGCGATCGCGGCTTCTGTTCGCTGGACGCGACGGACGAACGGTGCCCAAATCCTTCTCGGTGGACGCAGAGCCGCGATCTTGAGGACATGCTGATCGCGGTCGAGGACAAATGCCTCGCTTCTCTCGATGCCCTTGCATCGTCCATTCCCCTGTGTCGCACCATGGAGCGGGTCCGCAATTCGGCGATCCAGAGACGATCCCAGTTCCGGCTGTGGCTTGGCCGCGGGCTTGCGGAGGGCAAGGTACGCGCGTCAGGCCATATTCGCTGGGGAAAGGTCACCCAGGGACTCCACGGTCGTCTGGGCGCGTTCACGGCCCGTTATACCGGGCCGCACAGCCCTCGCGGCCATCGGATCGTCGTCGAGGTTGGTCCTGACCTCGCGGCTACCGGCTACAGGTCGCCTGCCGGTGAGGCGCTCGAACCGGAGCTGATCATTTCCAACCGTGCCCGGCTAAGGGCGGAAATGACGTCGTTGCTGCGCCAGTTCGCGGCGGCGCTTCGTTATCGCTGAACATGGAAGGACCACTCATGGAGAAGGGCCAGTATCTGGTGCTCGGCACCGTCCATATCCGCTGCGCGACGGGCAAGCTGTTGAACGACTGGGCCGACCTCCCGCCAGCGCGCCAGCCGCTTTCCGTGGCGCCAACCCAATATGGCTGGTTTCTCCCGACGCGTGTCGAGACGAGCGGAGCGGCGCCACGTCACCTTCCCAAGGAAATTCCAGCGATCCTGGAGCTGGGGCGCGCGCAGGGCTGTGAGTATGTCTTGCTCGATTGCGACGGACCCACCGAGGACGCCTTGCCGACCTTCCCTTGGTAGGACGGGCATTCGTTCCGGCATTTTCATGCCGTTAATTGCGCGCAGTTTCTCACGGCCACTGACAAACCCATCAAGTTGGAACTCCGATGCACACCTTGTCACCTTTGCGGGCGCGTCTTGCGTCCTTCGAACATGCCTATCGGCTTGCGACTCGCCTGCGTTGTGCCACGGGCGCGAGGCAATATGTCGTCGCTACAGGCGATATGTTACAGCCTGTCCGCGTGACCGACAGGCCGCCCGGCACGCCGCTTTGCGTGCTGGCGTGGATCCTGGGATGAGCCGTCGATCACCTGTCCTCGCTGCGTGGGGCGCCGGCGTCGATTCGACGGCGATGATGATCGAGCTTACCGATCGAGGCTAGTCGCCCAGTGCTGTGCTCTAAATCCTCTTTGCCCGACATATTTGCTCTTCAGGTCCGACCCGAGCGGGTGTGTTGCCATTTCGATCTAGAATGGGCAAGCCGATCGACCTGCTAACTCAGAAAGCTTGCATTGTGGGGCCTGACCCATTGTGGTTACGAGACTGCCGAATCCCAAAAGATGGTACTTCGCTGCCTGTCCCAAGTTAGCCGCTGAAGGGTAGGTTCTGACAGAACCTGCCGCCTCGGCGAAGCGATGCTCAAGACGTGCCACCGCCAGCCGATTGAGCGTTGGAGTGCGCAATACGGTTCTTCATGAAGTGCGAGGGCCGTTTCTAGGTCGGCGCCTCGAAATGGTGCTGTTCGCCGCCATCAGCCGGTCTCCTGGTCGCACGCCGGGCTGCAGATGCCGATGATGCCCATGGCAACGAAGCGGGCGGCGTGATGTACACTGCCCTCGAAATCGCTCCGGAAAATATGTTCGGCCTGGGTCGGGCGAGCATGATCGATGAACAGCGCCTGCGCCGCGGATGCGAGCAGCCGATAGCTGACGCTGATCTCCAACTGTCCCGCCTGCGGGAAAAGCTGCTGGAAGCCGCGCATGAATATAGCCTCGGTCGGCCCCAGAAATTCCGCCAGGACGTCGCGCTCGGCCGCCTTGGGATCGGACAGTTCGCGCCCGAGAATGGACAGGAACTGGCGGCCTTCCTCCGTTTCCCGCAACATCATCGGCCCGCGAAAGAATTTCAGCACCACTTCCTCGGTGCGCCGAGCGATCGGCGCGCCTGCGGCAATGCCCTCCAGCGCGTCGGCCTGTCCCAGTTCGGGGATCACATACCAGCGCGCCCAGATCTCACGATAGAGCTCGAGTTTGGTGTTGAAATGATAATGGACGAGCGACTGCCTTGTGCCGGCCGTGGTTGCTATCGCCCGAATCGATACCCCATCGAAGCCGTGTTCCGAAAATTGCTGGCCGGCGACTTCCAATATCCTCGCCCTGCTCGGTCCCACATTTCTGCCCATAAATCCCTGTCCACTCATCCGGAATGCCGTTGAATCCCATCTTATGGGATGAAATCTCGTTAAATGACACCCTCTTTTCTCTTTCTTGTTCACGTGATAAAGAATGGCAACGGCCAGCGTAAGCCTGGACGTAAAACAAAGTTTTTGGGGAGGCTCCATGACATATCCGCGCAAGTTTGTTTCACACCAGCGCCTTACCGGTGGCACAGGGCTTTTGGTCATTTCCCTTTGCTTGGCCGCGCCTGCAATGGCGCAGGATCCTGCGGCTGCTTCTGACGCGAGCGACAATGGCTCGCAGGAAATCGTCGTCACCGCGCAGAAGCGTGCGGAGCGGCTGGCGGATGTTCCGCTTTCGATCACGGTCGCCAGCCAAGCCCAACTCGAACGCCAGCAGATCAACACCATCGCCGATGTGGCGCGGCTTGCTCCGGCGCTGGAAATCCAGAGCGCTCCCGGCCAGGATGTCGGCGGCGGCGGCATCATCCGCGGCATCGGCACCCAGTCCTTCGCGGCGGGCGCGACCTCGGCCGTGGGCATCGTGGTCGACCAAGTGTCGCAGGGTAACGCCAATATCGGTGCGCTGTTCGACGTCAATCGCATAGAAGTGCTCAAGGGGCCGCAGGGGACGCTGTTCGGCCTGACGACCTCGGCCGGCGTCATCAACGTCGTCACCAACGCGCCCGATCCCTCCCGCTTCAGCGCGCGCGTGCGCAGCGAATTGTCGGACGCGGGGACGCTGGGTTCGGGTTATGGCCGCCAGATCGTCCAAGGCGTCGTCAATATTCCGCTGGCCGGCAATGCCGCCGTCCGCGTTTCGGGCAATTTCGACCGTAGCCAGGGTCCGGGCCGCAACGCGCTTCAGGATGACAAGCGCGACACGCACCAGTCCTACAATCTGCGCGGCCGCCTGCTGTGGGAGCCGACCGACGCGATCACCGTCAATCTGATCGGCGACTACAGCCACAGCAAGGACAGCAACATCAATTTCTTCACCTTCACCAAGGCGAGCGAAGCGGATGTCCAGGCGGCCCTTGCCGCATGCGGCATCACCGCAGGTGACGGCAACAACCGCTATTGCACGAACACGATCGCGCGGCAGACGTCCAAAAACTATGGCGGTTCGGCCCAGATAGACTATGACGCTGGTCCATTCACGCTGACCTCGATCACCTCCTATCGCGAACAGAGCAGCAACCCGTCAGACCAGAGCATCTTCCGGCTCGACGATCTGCCGACCCAGATCATCAACGGCGCGTCGCCCAGCTTCGTCAAGCTGTTCACGCAGGAAGTCCGCGTCGCTTCGCCCAGCGGCAGCCGGCTGGAATATACGGTTGGTGGTTTCTATTCCCGCCAGCATAGCCAGCAGGCGCCGTTCACCCAGACGATTGCTCTCAATCTGGGCTTTGCGGTCATTCCGCTCGTTAACAACTATAATCCGGAAAATGATGCGGTCGACACGCAGGCCGCCTTGTTCGGGCAGACGACCTACCATGTCACCGACAAGCTGAGCCTGATCGGCGGCGCCCGCTTCACCGACGAAAAGCTGGTGTTCACCCAGTCGTTCGGCAATGTCAGCCCGGCCATCACGCGCCGGTCGTCCACTCTGCCCACCAACGTCTCGTGGAAGTTGGGCGCGCGTTATGAATTCAACCGCAACCTCAATATCTATTCCTTTGTCGCCAAGGGCTACAAGGGCCCGCAGATCAGCATCCCGAGCGATCCGGCGGTGGTTGCTGCCGTGGTTCGCCCGGAACGACCGACCTCCTACGAAATTGGTGCCAAGGGGCTGTTGTTCGGCAAGATGAACTTCGACCTCAACGCCTTCTATCTGAAGCTCAAGGACTTCCAGGGCCAATATTGCGAACCGACGGCGGGCAGCACCCTGTCCTGCTATCTCACCAACATCTCGCATATCACCTCCAAGGGGGTCGAGGCGTCGGTGTTCGGCCAGTTGCTGCCCGGTTTCAACGTTAATGCGGGCGTCATCTATAATGAGGTCACCTATCCGGGCCATTTCCTCGATCCGGAGGGTCTGGATCTCGGCCACAAGCAGCTCACCTATGCACCCAAGTGGAAGGCGACGATTTCCGGCCAGTATGACCAGAGACTGACCGACAGCCTGACCGCCTTTCTGGCGGCGGACATGGTGTACAAGTCGAAGGTCCGTTACAACAGCTATGTGCGCAGCGACGCATCCTATCAGGGACATGTGCTGCTCGGCGGACGCGTGGGTCTCCATGGGCCGGACGACGCATGGACGGCATCGATCTTCGCCCGCAACCTGCTCAACAAGCATGAGCCGGTGATCATCTACCCGGGCGACAACAACATGGTCATCTACACGCCCCAATCCTTCCGTCAGGTCGGGCTCAGCTTTGACGCGAAGTTCTAAACCTCTCCTCCCTTGCCCGGTGGTGTCGTGCAAGACACCACCGGGTCTTTTATCTTCGTCCGCCTTTCCCATCTTCATGAAAGCGAAGCCCTGATGCGCTCCTCGCACCATCGCCCGATCAAAGCCCTCCTGAACGCCGGCGCCAGCGTCGCCCTGCTGGCTGTCGCGGCGCATGGTGCGCCGGTCAGCGCGCAGCAGATGGCAGGTACAGGCGATGCACTGCGCGATGGTTTTCGCGATCCGCCCAACAGTGCCCGTCCCCGCGTCTGGTGGCACTGGATGAACGGGAATGTGACCAAGGACGGGATCGACAAGGATCTCGACTGGCTCGCGCGGGTCGGCATTGGCGGGGTGCAGAATTTCGATGCCAACCTGGCGACGCCCCAAATCGTGGAGCAGCGCCTGACTTACATGACGCCGGGATGGAAGGATGCCTTCCGCCACGCCGTCACCACTGCCCGTGCCAAGGGGATGGACTTTGCCATTGCCGCTTCGCCCGGCTGGTCGGAAACCGGTGGCCCATGGGTCCAGCCCGGCGACGGCATGAAGAAGCTGGTCTGGAGCGAAATCGATCTGGCCGGCGGCAAGCGGTTTCGCGGCAGCCTGCCGGTTCCGCCCAGCGTGACCGGTCCGTTCCAGAATGCGCCGATCGAAGATGAAATGGCGGCCTTCAGCGGCAACAAGGCACCGCCGCCGCCGACCTATCATGCCGACATTGCGGTTCTGGCCTATCGCATCGCGAAGGGCGCGCTCGACACGCCCGCCCAGGTGATGGTGAACGGCGAGGCCGTGGACGGCGCGGTGCTGATCGACCGCAGCTATGCCGAGCGTCTTTCAGTTCTCCCGGGGACGGCGACCGATCCGTCCATCATCCAATTACGCTATGCCAGGTCGCAGACTGTGCGATCCGCGACCTTGTTCATTCCCGACGCGGCCCAGATGTTCTTCGGCGCCAAGTTCAAGGCCGGGCTGGAGGTCAGCGACGATGGCGGAGACTGGCGCAAGGTCGCTGACATTCCGCTGGCGGCGACGCCGACCACGGTCAGCTTCGCGGCCACGACGGGTCGTTTTTTCCGGCTGCTCATCACGCCCAACAGCGGCGGCGGCTTTGGAGTCGAACCGGCGTCGGGCGTGGACCTTGCGGCGGCATTGGGAGACCTGATGAAGGGCCCGTCCGCGATCGATGTCGCGGAATTGCGGCTTTCGAGCGAAGCCCGGGTCGACCAGTTCGAGACCAAGGCCGGCTTCAGCCTCGCCATGGATTATTACAAGCTCGGCACCCCCGGAGAGGCTGACGGGGCCATCCCCCGGCCGGGCGACGTGATCGACCTGACCGCCAGGATGACGCCGCAGGGGACGCTGGACTGGACCCCGCCTGCGGGCCAGTGGCGCATTGTCCGGCTCGGCTATTCGCTAACCGGCAAGATGAACCATCCGGCCACGGCCGAGGCCACCGGGCTGGAGGTCGACAAATATGACGGCCGCGCCGTGCGCGCCTATCTCGATCATTATCTGGGCCTGTATCGCGACGCAGTGGGACCGGAGCTAATCGGTTCGAGGGGCATCGACGCGATCGTCACCGACAGTATCGAGGTCGGTGCATCCAACTGGACGCCCGGACTGATCGACCGGTTCCGCCAGCTGCGCGGCTACGATCCGACCCCCTTCCTGCCGACGATGACCGGCGCCATTATCGGATCGCGCACGCAGAGCGACGCCTTCCTCTATGACTTCCGCCGCACGCTGGCCGACATGATCGCGACCGATCATTATGGCACTGTCGCGAAGGTCGCGCATGAAAATGGGCTGAAAGTCTATGGCGAGGCGCTGGAAAGCGGCCGGCCGTCGTTGGGCGACGATATAGACATGCGTCGGTTCGCGGACATCCCGATGGGCGCTTTCTGGACATTCGGTCGCGACAAGGGGCCGTCGAGCGGCTATCGCGGCGACACCAGGGGCGCATCCTCCACCGCCCATTTCTACGGTCAGTCGCTGGTGGCGGCGGAATCCATGACCTCCGCCATGCAGCCCTGGGCCCATGCCCCGGCCGACCTGCGTCGCGTCATCGACATGGAGTTTCTGGAGGGAATCAACCGGCCGGTCATCCACAGCAGCGTGCACCAGCCGCTGGATGACAAGCTGCCTGGCCTTTCGCTCCAGATTTTCGGCCAATATCTCAATCGTCACGAAAGCTGGGCGGGCATGGCGCGGCCGTGGATCGATTATATCGCCCGGTCGAGCTATCTGTTGCAGCAGGGCCATAATGTCGCTGACGTCGCCTTCTTCACGGGCGAGGAAGCTCCGATCTCGGCGCAATCGGTCGACCATCCGATGCCGGGGCTGCCGACCGGCCATGCCTATGATTTCGTGAGCGCCAGTGGAGTCCTTGACGGGTTGAAGGTCGATCAGGGCGATCTGGTGTCGCCCGGCGGAGCGCGCTATCGGGTGCTTTATCTGGGCGGCACCAGCAGCCGGATGACCCTGCCTCTGCTGCGCAAGCTGGAGGCGCTGGCCTCGGCGGGCGCGACGATCATCGGCATGAAGCCTGCCGGATCGCCCAGCTTGCCCGACGACAGACAGGCCTTCGCCGCGCTCGCCGATCGGCTCTGGTCCGGCCAGCCCCTGACGTTGATCGGCAACGGCCGGATCATCGCCAGCGACGATCTGGACGCGGCGCTGGCTGGGCAGGGGATCAGACCCGACTTCGACTATGACAAGCCCGATGCCGACAGCCAGATTCTGTTCGTCCACCGGCAGAGCGATGACGCCGACATCTATTTCGTCAGCAACCGGAAAGATGCCAGCCAGCGGATCAATGCCCGCTTCCGCGTGGCCGGGGCGCAGCCGGAGATCTGGCGCGCGGATACGGGCGCGGCAACCCGGCCGCAGTCTCACGTCCAGAACGGCGACACGGTCGTGCCGCTGACGATGGGGCCTGAGGAAAGCTATTTCGTCATCTTCCGCAAGCAGGACAGCAAGGCAGCGGCGGAACCGGACGGCACGGATGCGACCCGGACGATGACGATCGATGGGCCCTGGTCGGTCAGTTTCCAGTCACCGGTCGGCGCTCCGCCCGCGCGGGAGATGAAGGCCTTGGCATCGCTCAGCGAGCAGGCGGACCCAGCGCTGCGCTATTTTTCCGGCACAACCACCTATCGCAAGACCGTCACGCTAACGAAGGTCGCGCCCGGTGCCACGCTGCTCGACCTTGGTCGGATCGGCGATATTGCGGAAGTACGGGTGAACGGCGTGCTGGCCGGGACGGCATGGCATGACCCCTATCGGCTGGATATCAGCCGGCTGCTGCGCAAGGGCCGCAACGATCTGGACATTCGGGTCGCCAACCTCTGGGTCAATCGCCTGATCGGCGATGCGCAGCCCGGCGCGAAGAAAGTCACCTTCACCGCGATGCCAACCTATACCAAGGATGCGCCGCTGCGGCCCGCCGGCCTGATCGGACCGGTGACGATCACCATGACTGACGGTGGACGATGACGGACGCCACCGCCACTCGATCGTTCCAGATTCTTTTTACCTGCCCATTGTCTGAATGCCCGGGAGTCATTTTATGTTGATCGCATCCCTTCTTGCCGGGGCATCCCTGCCCGCCATCGACCCGCAGGTTCGTGCCGGTTGCCCCGCCCTCAAGGGGCAGGCGGTCGGTGCGCTAAGCATCACCGGCGCGGAACTGGTCCCGGTCGGCCCCGCGCCCCGGGATCCGCTTTCGCCCAATGGCGCGTCCAGCGCACCGCCGCCTACGCTGCCGGAACATTGCCGGATTTCGGCCGAGACGGAGCGGCGGACCGGTGCCGATGGCAAATCCTATGCGATCCGCATCGAACTGCGCGTGCCGGTGCAGTGGAACGGTCGGCTGATCTATCAGGGTGGCGGCGGCCTCAATGGCTTTGTCGGCAATGCGATCGGCAGTCCCGTCGTTACCGGCGGCACCCAATTGCCCGCGCTGGCCCAGGGCTATGCTGTGGTCAGCAGCGATGGCGGCCATTCCGGCGTGACGCCCGCTGACACCAGCTTCGCCGCCGACCAGCAGGCCAAGCTCGACTATGGCTATGCCGCGATCGGCAAGGTAGCAACCGGCGCGAAGCAGACGCTGTCGGCGCTGACCGGCAAGCGACCGGAGAAAAGCTATTTCATGGGCTGTTCCAACGGCGGGCGCGAGGCGTTGATCGCCGCGCAGCGCTACCCCATGGAATTTGACGGCATCTTGGCGGCCAATCCGGCCTTTGACCTGACCCATGCCGCGATGCTGTCGCTCTTTTCCGGTAATGTCTACACAAAGGCGGCCCGTCAGTTGGGCACTGATTCCTCTCGGCTGTTCACGGCGGCCGATGAAAAGCTGGTGCAGGGAGAGATCCTTAACCAGTGCGACGGTCTGGATGGGCTGAAGGATGGCATGATCTTCAACCATGCCCAATGCCATTTCGAGGTGCGCAAGCTGGTATGCAAGCCGGGCGAGACGAGTGGCTGCGTTGCGCCGACCAAGGTGGAGGCGATCGAGCGCGCCTTTGCCGGTCCGCGGGACAGCAAGGGTAAGCCTGTCGTCGGTTCCTGGCCCTTTGATGCCGGCGTGCTCAATGACGGCTGGCGCCTCTGGCAGGTCGGCGTGCCGACCCCGGATGGGAAGAGCCTCGACTTATTCCGTCAGTTGGTGACCGCATCGCTAACCGACTATATGGCCTATCCGGCGATCAAGACGCCGACCAAGGACATGATGGACGTGACGCCCTTGCTCAGCGCCACGGCCGACACGGCTGCCTATACCAACGCCACCTCCACCGATTTCCGCAGCTTCGTCGCGCGTGGCGGCAAGCTCATCCTGCTGACTGGCGGGTCCGATCCGATCTTCTCCCCTTCCGAATTGGCGAAATGGTATGAGAAGCTGGGCGCCGACACTAAGCAGAGCACGGGCAAGGATGCAGGTGACTTTTCCCGATTCTTCATTATCCCGGGCATGAACCATTGCGGCGGCGGTCCTGCCCTCGACAATCTCGACCCGCTCGCGGCGCTGGTCAGTTGGACGGAAAATGGCGCGGCGCCCACCCAGATCACGGCTAAGGGCCAGAGCTTTCCGGGTATGTCACGACCAATCTGCGCCTATCCCGCATTCGCGACTTATAATGGTAAGGGCAATCCGGCGCTGGTGACGAGCTTCAGTTGCAAGATACAGTGATCGGTTGTGCGCGGTGGTCGGTCGGACAGGAAGCAGGCGCCGCCAGTCATCCTAAGGGAGAAGCATATGAAGATTACGAGACGGCGCTTTGCGCAGGCGATGGCTCCAGCGCCCTTCCGATAACGCAGGCCCACCGACTGAGCGCGGAAGAGGGCTGGGCGGCCAACGGGCGGGGTGGTGAGGATTTCATCTAGGGAACGGCAGATGAGCGGTTTTGCCAAGAGGTGAGCCGGCGGTCTTCGGCAGGAAGGTTGGCAGGCGGCTGCCCGCTTGCGCGGGCAGCCGCCGCTCTATCTGCGCGGCGCTTGCAGCGCCGCTCCGACCGAGCCCCGGCTGCACCGGATCGCGGCCCTGCGGGTTACGATCGGCTGCCGACGGTGCGGAGTAGGTGAGGGCTCGGATAGGGGTCAGCCACGCGGGCGGAAATTTTGGGGACGGCGGTCGAACTCTTCGGCTGTGGCGTCGAGGTCGGCTGCGAGTTGACGAAGAGCGCGCGCCGCTCCCAGTCGCTCCAGACCGTCGCGATTGGCAGCCGAGCTTCTGCGCTCTGCGCGAGATCGCGCCAACTGCGCGATGGTCCGCGTCGTTTCAGGATCCATAGGCTCCATCATAGCGCCGATCGCAGGTGGAAGCGAACGGGGAGATGGGGGCGGGCTTGCGCTTTGCCGCGTGCGGCAGCGGCCGCTGATGGGTCGGGACAGAGAGGAGAGAGGGATTCTGGCAGGTGTCGCTTGAGATGGTCTCAGAGCGATGCACGTCAAAGGAAATGTCTCATGAATATCGGTGAATTCAATGTCCGCAATGATCGTCTCCAGGGCTGGATTGCGACCAACACCATCGACCTGCCGCGGCTTGGACTGCGTCCGGTCCAGAGCAATCATGAACGCGCGCCCGTCTATGAGATCATCGCGCTCAATGTTGGTAATCGCTGGGTCAAGTTGGGCGCCCTGTGGGAGGCCGTGGCCACGCGCACCACTGGCGAAGCCTTCCTCCAGGGTTCGATCGATGACCCAAGCCTGCCTGAACCGCTCTCGATCGCGCTGTTCGGGACGGAGCAGGACGGGTTCCGTGTCGCATGGCGGCGGCCCCAGCGCCGCGATGATTTTGGGCCGACGACGCGGCCGGCGCAGGGCGGCTATTCTGCCGACGGCGAGGGCGGTGGCTTCGGCGACAGCACGGCGGGCATAAGCGGTGGCCTCGCGACCGACGACAAGGTCGACGAGGAAGTTCCCTTCTGACGGCTTGCCGCTCCTTTGGCCGGGGGCGTTCGCGCTCCCGGCCCCTCCTTTCTTCCATTCCGAAAGGGCAGGATATGACCCGCACGCGACCCGCAAGCGTCGACCGCTTTGCCGACTTGAAGACCCTCTATGCAGAGGCCATCGCCACCCCGGAATTCCAGGCCGTGTTCGGCGATCCCATGCCACTCTCGATCATTGAGCCCGGCGACGAGCCTGGCGAACATGACATGCCAGAGCCAATCGCGGCGCAGGCTGAATGCGGCGGGATCGTCGCTGCCATCTTCGATCTCTTCACCGACACGCGGCTTGAACCCTTCGCGCCGGAGATCGCCTGGGGCATCATCAATTCCTTCCACTTCGTCGCCGGGAGGATCGAGCGGCGGGAAGACGCCATCGCGCAGGAACTGGGCGATCTCGCCCGCAGACCAGATCTTAGCGAAGTCTATTCGAACGAGCTTGAGGAAAAGCAGCTTGCCTGCCGGTCGCTTGCTGAGCAGCGCGATGCAATCGAATGCATGCGTGATTATGCGGCCGAAATGTATCGCGCGCTTTCGGGATGGCCCTGGTCTCCGGCGAGGGGATCACGTGCCTCGACGGTTTCCGTCCCCAGCCAGATCGCCGTCCAGGATTTCCTGCGCGAGCGGCAACTGGTTGCGCGTGAACGACACCTGCCGCAGGGGCCGATAGTCATCTTTTCAGGCCCCGCCCAATGGGAGAACTGGCAGCCCATCTGGGACCGGCTCGATCAGATCAAAGCGCGTTTGCCTCATATGACGCTGGTGACGACCGGGCAGCGCAAGGGTGCCGACGCGATCGCCGCGGCTTGGGCGGCGCGTCCCGGGAACTGCGTGCCGCTCGTTGCTTATGGTCTTTCTGGAGCAGGCAAGAAGGTCGCCTTCAACCGCAACCGCAAGCTCGTAGAGTTAAAGGCAGTGGAGGCGCTGCTCTGCGAGGGATCCGGGCTCCAGGCCAATCTCTACCAGCTGCTGCGCAAGGCAAGCGTACCCATCCATGCCTTTCGCAAGAGCGAGGCGGGGATACCGGCAGGCGCGCTGCGACGGCCCGGCGCGGTGCAATCGCTCGCTAGAGCGGCGTGAGGAGGCCATGGCTTTCCCTGGCATCTGCATCCGGAACTACACCTTGCTCCTCCGTGCCGCGGAGCGGGGCGACCTTGCCCTGATGGAGTGCACCGACCGCGCGACGGGAGCTCCCGTCTATGTCGTCTGCGATATTTGGCGTGAGGGCAGCGTTCAGGGCGTCACGCCGCTGGCGCACCTCCACGCCGGTTAGTCGGCGGATCTCATCTGGCCGCCGGGGCAAGTGCCGACGGTCAACTGAACGGCAAGAAGGCGGCCCTCCAATTTGGAGCGGCCGCCTTTTTCTTTTCATTCCGTAAGCAGCGCTAGGCGCCGCAGCGAAGCCGCGAGCGCGTCTTCATGTTTTCTTGCATCAATGGCGTCAGGCGGAGCGTCGCGCGCAGCGTCACCTGGGTGCCGGTGAGGGCGGGGCTGATCAGGGTTTCGAACATCATGGTGCCCGCGGTCTGGCCGTCCCGACCGATGAAGCGAACCTGCTCGACGACGCGTTCGTCAGGCTGAAACTCTACGAAGCGCCCCTCAATCAGATCAATGCCGGGCGCGGACATGCCATAGCGCTCGTCCCCGTGGAGGAGTTTCAACTGATAGCCTTCACCAGTGCGCGGCTGGAGTGCTGTAAAGCTGCCCGTAACCCCCTCGGGAACCCGCCAGGCCTTGAGCGTCTCGGTGTCACGGAAGGTTCTGAACAGGACGCGGGGACTCGCCAGGATGACCCGCGATGCACCATCCACCCGTTCTGCCAGCTCACTCATCCGCAATATCCTGTCGTCCATCATTCGAGCCGTCTACATAAGCCGCGCCCTAGTCGGCTTATGCCCATCGCGCCAGTAGCGCGTCGATCATCCGCGGGCATGACGGGTGGTTATCGACGGGTCAGCGCGTGAGGCACCCATTTGCGAATCAGGGGCATCGAGCCCCTGATTCGCAAGCCTCCTCTTCTCTCTCAACTCTTTTAATCGTGGCACGGGGACAGCGCCGGCCTCAAGGACGGTGGGGCCCCACCATTTTCCTTGGCGGGGCGAGGATGGCGCTTCGGGTTCGGACCTTGGTGGCCGCCAAAGAAAATCGTGACCCCCACCGCCGCTTCGCGGTCGCTACGCGATCCTTGACCCCGTCGCTCAGAGCCCGTGCCGAAGAAAAGACCTCTTTCAATTCAAGGAGGTTCCCATGACGACGATCACCACTATCCGCAGCACCGAGGAAATCGCCGACCTCATCGCCGCGGAAAGCGCGAGCCCCGCCTTCGAACATGCCTTCGCGGAAACGATTGACGGGTTCCGGATGAGCCATGCCGATGACGAGACCGATGCCGGGCTTCCGCTCGCCCGTGAGGCGGAACTTGCGACCGAACTCGTGGTGCGCACCTTCTTCGATCTGCTGCGTGACACGAGGCTCGAAGCCATAGCGGACCGGCTCGCCTGGGGCATCGTGCACAGCCTCCACAAGGTCACCGACCAACTCGATGGCGAGGCGGACAAGGCGGCGCGCAAGGTCCGCGATCTCATCCGCGATGCGGACGGGAGCGAGGTCCTGACCGCCGAGCTGGAGGATGCGCAAACGATCTGCCAGTCCCTCGATGAAGCGCGCGAGGCGGTAGCCTGCATGCGGGACCATGCAGTCCAGACCTTCGCTGCTGAAACGGGGCGCCCCTGGTCCACGCCGAGGGGGTCGATGGTGTCGAACAAGCGCACCGCAGCGGTGGTCTCGGCGACCGACTTTCTCGCAGCACGCCGCCAGCGCCGGATCGACCAGCATTCGCCCAAGGGGCCGATCGTGATCTTCTCCGGCGGCAAGACATGGGACGACAGCCAGCTCTTGTGGGACAGGCTCGATACCATCCACATGCGGGTGCCGACGATGGTGCTTGCGACCACCGCGCAGGACAAAGGATGCGATGCGATCGCCGCCGCCTGGGCCGCAAGCCGCAAAGTACCGGTGATCGCCTTCACCCTCGCCAAATGGCGCCATCTGGGCGACCGGGCCGGGTTCGCGCGTAACGATGCGATGCTGGCGTTGAACCCCGTCGAAGCGCTGGTCTGCGAAGGCAGCGGGGTCCAGTCACAGCTCGCCCGCGCAATCCGGGGGAAGGGCGTGCCCGCCCACTTCTTCCGACTTGCAGATCAACGCAGGGCAGCCTGCTGAGGAACATTGTTTGGGGCCGGTCCGGAGTTTATCCGGGCCGGCCTTTTTTTGTTGGCGAGGGAAAGGTCGCCCGGGCTCAGGACCCCTGAATGGGGTCCGTCGCCAGGGCGATGCGATGCCTTGTCGGCATCGGCCTCCTGCGCGCGGCTCCGCCGTGCTCGTCGCAGGGACGCCCTACGGGCGCTTTGCTGGTTCGGCCCGTGGGGGAACGGAGAGCGGCTTGAGGGCTGCGATACAGGCTGGTCCACCGACCCGGATCGCTTGGGCCAATATGTCGCGGAAGTCCTTTTCCGACAGTTGTTCGATCTCCAGGTCGGAGATGATGGAGGCATATTTGCCGCGCAAAGCGCGGCGGGCTTCCAGGATATCTTCCGCGATTTTCCTTTGCCGCGCTTCAAGGTCGGCGAGGCGTTCGCGGTCATTCATCTTGGGCATGCGTCATCCTTCAGATCTACGAAGGTCTGTCCGCCGGGCATGATCGTGCCATGTTTCTCATAGGATGCAACCGCTTCGCGGTACGTCTCCACGACTAGGGCGAGTGCAGGGCGTGCTTTAGACGGGCCTGAGCGGACGCCGCGTCCCGACTGGGTGCGGATCGGGGGCATTTGTCCCTTATATTTCGATCGGAAAGGATATCGCTTGGCCAGATGTAATAAGCCCCCTTCGGGGTGCCCCGCGCCTTCCGGCACGAGGCAGCGCAGCGCGGGAAAGCGCTGCGAAGAGAGGACGCAAGCCGGGGGCGTTTTGTAATGCACCGTACGCACGGGTGCTGCGGGCGCGAATCGCCAGCATTTGCGCGGCTTTCCGGCCGATTACGCGTATTGCGCTGATGGCACTGATTGACGCCACCCGGTGCACATTGGCTGTCGTTTTGTACGTCGGCGTGCCTAAGTGCTTGATCTGCCTTGGCACCGTTTGGCTGCCGCTCCGACTACATGTAATCAATTGAGATCAGGCTGAAATTCGAATATAAGGGCGATGCTTCATCACGATTGGCCAGGCGACGAACAGGAGTTCGGCGCTTGCCCAGAGTTACCATCAGGTTCAAGGACGCGCTCTTCGGGCGTCTTGTCGTCGGCGCGCAAGCGGCCGGCTCGACCATCCCCGACTACGTCCGGGACATCCTCAACCGCTATGAAGGCATGGACGCGGCGGGCTATCATGGCCGCTTCGACGAGGTGCAGGCGACCCTCATCCAGGTCTTCGCGATCCTCGCCGCATCCGTCGGCGCGCGTCGGCCCGATGTCCTCGAAAAGGGGATGGAAGATGCCCGCGCCCTGCTTATGGAACGGGGCCTTCTCGATCCCGAGGAGATGCAATCATGAGCATCTTTCGGAACGACACGCTGGGTTCCTGGACGAGGGGCGGGCAGGCCATCGTCCACAATGTCCGCATGACCACACAGGTCTTCTTCCAGACGCTGCTGGCGGGGGTCGCCATCTGGGTTGGTGGAACCATCTGGTATGTGCTGGAGAAGTCGACCGACTATCAGCGGTTCGTGGCAGCCAAGATCGCCGAGGCAACGCTCAAAAGCGACGTGCCGGGCGGCGCGCCGGTCCTTTTTCGGACCCCATCGGGTCGCCAATATTGGACTACGTCCGATGCTTTGCTCGGCTCCCGCATCGCCAAGAAGACGCTTCAGGCGATGGAGCATCATCTGGTTTATGGCGCCGCACTGGCGGGCGCCTTCGCTCTGCTTATGCTGGGCTGGGCCTGGTTCTATTTTACCCGCACGGGGAAGGGGCTCGGCTCCAATCAGTTCCTGCGCGGGGCTCGCTTTGGCACTGCACGGCAGCTGCGGCGGCAATTGTGGCGAAACCGGAAGGGCAGCTTTGCGATCGGCGGCGTGCCCGTGCCCGACGCCTTCGAGCCTGAGCATATCCTCATCTGTGGTGCGCCCGGGACAGGCAAGACCAACATCATCGTCAAGATGCTGGATGGCATGCGCAAGCAGGGCAAGCGGGCGATCGTCTATGATACGGCCGGCACCTTCGTCGAAAAATTTTACCGGCCGGGGCACGACATTCTGCTCAATCCGCTGGACGACCGCGCCGACTGCTGGTCGCCCTGGGTCGATGTCCCGCGCGACTATCACTACGACCAGATCGCGGAGTCCACGATCCCCGACAAGGGGGGCGATCCCTTCTGGGCCAAGGCCGCACGCGGGACACTGGTCGCAGTCCTGCGCAAGCTGGCCCGGTATGAGCGTACGCTGGTTTCGGCGCTGCTGGAGACGGTGCTGCGCAGTCCCTTGAAGACGCTCGCGACATTCGCCGAAGGCACCGACGCTGCTGCTTTCATCTCGATGGAGGGTGACAGAACCTCGGCCGGCATTCGCGCGGAACTGGCTTCTGTTATGCGCAGCTTCTCCTATCTGGACGATACCGCCGACGGATTTTCGATCCGCGACTGGGTTGCCAATGAGGAGGACGACAGCTGGCTCTTCATCACCGTCAAAGCGGATCAGCTTCCGTCTCTCCGGCCCCTCCTGACCGTCTGGCTCGACATCGCGATCAGCGCCATCATGAGCCTCCCGCCTGATCGCAAGCGACGCCTCTATTGTGTCATCGATGAGCTGCCGACGCTCCAGAAACTGCCATCGCTGAGCGACTTCCTCGCCCGCGCGCGCAAATATGGCGGCTGCGGCATATTGGGGTTCCAGTCCTATCCGCAGCTTGAAGCGACCTACGGCATCCAGGATGCCGCGGCGATCACCGGCTATTGCTCGACCTGGGTGGCGCTGCGCGCCAACGACACGCCCACTGCCAAACATGTTTCAGAAAATCTGGGGCAGGTCGAACAGGTCGAGGCCAATGAGGGCATGTCCTATGGCGTCAACGACATGCGGGACGGGGTCAACCTGTCGCGGATCCAGGTGACCCGCCCGTTGGTCATGCATACCGAGGTCACTAATCTTCCCAATCTCGCGGGCTTTCTCCGGTTCGGCCGAAACCTTCCCGTGGTCCGATTTGCCGATAGCTATAATGTTCTGCCCAGCCCGGAGGCCGCATTCGTCGAGCGGCTGGCGCCGCCCATCCGTCTGGACCCGGAAGAGGAAGACAAGTCTCCCCCGAAACCCTCAGGATCGGCACCCAAGCGGCGTCGTTCGAAGAAGGCGGAAGCGCCCGAACTGCCGCTCGACGCGAACGACGGCAGCACGCCCACGCAAGATGAGGTCCGCCCGCAGGCCTCCCCGTCCAATCCGGTGAAGGGTGAGCATGCACCTCCAGAAGGTGGACTGCCCAAGCTCTTGGGTCGCGCCAGCGGCTTCCGGCTGCGGCAACATGGCCGTGCATCGGGTGACCGTAACGATGCGAGGCCGGCATGATGCATCCGCGCCGCCTGAAGGGTTCGCCTGGCAACATCGCCCGCTACTATGCGATCGGCGATTATTACACAAAAGGGGATGCGGAGCGATCGTCCTGGGGTGGTGCCCTGGCGAACGAACTCAGGCTATCAGGCGATGTCGATCCCGAGACGTATCGCGCCCTGCTCGCTGGAAAGGTTGCGGGGCAGCAACTCGGTCGTCACCGAGCAGACGGCATCCAGCATCATCCCGGCTGGGACTTTGCGATCAGTGCGCCCAAATCCGTGTCGGTGATGGCGCTTGCTATCGGCGACGAGCGAATAGTCCAACTCCATGAGCGATCGGTCGATGTCGCGCTCACCTATCTGCAGGAGCATGCCCAGCTGCGAAGGCGGGAGGAAGGCAGCATCGTTCACGAGACGACCGGCCGATTGCTGTGGGCACGGTTTACCGAGCATGCAAGCCGCGAACTCGATCCCCATCTCCACACTCATGTCGTCGTCCTCAATATGACCAACGGGAAGACGAGCGATCCGATGGCGAGCCTCGAAACCCGCGCTTTGTATGCCGAGCAGATGACCAGCGGGCAGATTTATCGGAGTGAACTCGCCCATGGCTTGCGCGAGCTTGGCTATGAGATCGACTTCGATCCACGCCGGGGTCTTTTCGAAATCAGGGGCGTTCCCAAGCCCTTGATCGAGGAGATGTCGCAGCGGGCCGAGCAGATCAACGAACATGCTGCCGAGCATGGTCTTGTCGGCCAGGCGGCACGTCGGCGGTCTTTTTACGCGACCCGCGGTGCCAAGGTGAAGATCGGTATTGAAACCCTGCTCGACCAGTGGCGCGGACGGCTTGGACCCCATGAAAAGCCGCTCGAAGCGGTTAAGGAAGGTGCCGCCCAAATGGGGGAGCGGCTTGTCCCGGTCGACCCGAGTGATGCCGCCCGCGCCTCCTTGTTCGGGATAAGGCAGTCGGAGGGGAAGGAGGCAGTGAACCCGCTTGGTCGCCTTTATTCCACGGGGCTTGCATCCCATGTCGGTGAGGTCCGGTTTCAGGATTTGCGGCCGCTGGTCGACGCGCATGAAGAGCGGGGCAAGCTCCTGGCAACCCGTGATCAGACGGGGGACGCGATCCTGACCCGGGGCCGGACGACCCGGCGAACGGTACGGCTTGAGCAGTCGCTCGCCATGCATCTGGCGCTTGCCGTAGGCGACGGGCGGCCTGTGGCGAGCGCCGATCGTCTGCTGCCTGTGCTAGAGCGGGCGGGCCTGTCCCCGGAGCAGGAACGGGCGTTGGTGGACATGGCGACCTCGCGAGACCGGGTGACAGCTGTTCACGGCGTCGCAGGGGCGGGCAAATCGACGCTCGTGCGTTCGCTGAAAGATGCCGCGCTGCCAGGCAGGACATTTGTCGCCCTGGCCCCGACATCATCGGCGGCGGCCGAATTGGGGCAGAAGGCGCAGATCGGGTCGCGCACCGTCGCGAGCCTTCTGGCGGGTGCCGGCTATGGGATAACCGGTAACCATGTGCTGGTCCTCGACGAAGCGGGGCAGTTGGGAAGCCGACAGGCTTTGCGGGTGCTGGAGATCAGCCGGACCACCGGCGCGCGCCTCATTCTCCTTGGTGACAACAAGCAGACCGGTGCGATCGAGCAGGGGAAGGCCTTCTGGCTCATGCAGAAGCTGGGCATGGAAACGACCGAACTGACCGAGTCACGCAGGCAGGAAACAACGGCGATGCGGGATGCCGTCGCGCATGCGCGGGCCGGGGATTACGCAGCCTCTATTGGTCGGCTCGACAAAGTTGTGGGCGGTAAGGATGCCGCCACTCTGGCCGCGGGTGTGGTCGCGGAGTGGACGCGTCTCAGCCCCAAAAGCCGCGCTGCGACCAACATTCTCGTCCTCGACAACGCGTCACGCCTCATCGTGAACAGCAAGATCAGGGAGGTGCTCCAGCGCGAGGGCGTCGTCGCAGCCGCGGAGACCCGCCTATCGGCCCTGACACCCGGCGGGCTGAGTGACCAGGAGAAGAGGCTGGCGCGGTTCTACTCGGGCGGGCAGGTGGTGACCTTCAACCGCGATCAGCCAGGAGCGGGGCTAGGGCGGGATAGCGAATATCGCGTCGCGGGGGTGGTTCGGAACGGTCGAGGCCGGCAGCTGGTCCGGTTGGTGGATGAACAGGGACGGGTCCATCTGTGGGATCCCCGCACGGCCAAACCCTCGCAGGTTAACGTCTTCATGGATGAGAAGCGAGACATCAGCGAAGGCGACCGCATCCAATGGCGCCTGGCGTCGCGCCAACTCCAGCTCAAAAATGCGGAACGGGGAACGGTCGAGAAGATCGAGGGCTTCCAGGCAACGATCCGCTGGGATCGCGGCAATCGGGTTCAGACGATCGACCTCTCACGGCATAAAACCTGGGATCATGGCTATGCCGAGACTATCTATTCGGCCCAGTCCAAGACCTATGACAGGGTCTATGTTCTGGCGCCTGTCGAGTCGCCGCTGGTGAACGCGCAGAATTTCTACACGGCGATTACCCGCGCCCGATATGGGGTGAAGCTCTGGACCCAGGATTCCAAGAAGTTGGTGGAGACGCTCGCCGAACGATCGGGTGAAAAGACGTCGGGCCTCGAAGGGCTTAGGCGCCTCGAGCGCGATCATCGCGACCGAATGGCTGCGCGGCTGGGACCACATCTCCATCAACTGAAGGAGGATCAGAACATGGAGAGACGCTTGCGCAGCGATCGCCGCCTTGAGCGCGAGCTCTGGACCCGTGGCTCAAGGCCGAAAGGTATGGCGAACAAGCTCGCTGGTGGGGCTCAACTCATTTTCGAGGCACTCGACCAGCATCTTCAGTCTTTGCTGAGCGACCGTCAAAGCAATCGGGATGCGCCTGCTCCTGCGCGCGAGCAGCAGACCCGCTACAATGGAAGGGAGGGCGGCCGTGGTCTGGATCGCTGATCGACGCTGGATCTGCGTCGCGCTGGTGGTGCTGATGGCGACTTTCCCCTGCGAAGGCGCTATAGCGGCAAGGCCACCGGAACCTGATGTGGCTCGGTGCATCCGGCAGGCGGCACGCGGTCAGGCCTGGCTCGAAAAGACGCTCTGGGGATTGCGCGATCAGGAAGCCGGTTGGATCGGCGCGGAAACCCTCAACAAGGATGGAAGTCATGATGTCGGCCCCCTCCAGATCAACAGCTGGTGGGTGCCGAGGATCGCCGCGCTCCTGGCTCGACGCGAGGGGGAAGTCCGGCGCTGGCTGCAATTTGATCCCTGCTTCAACGCCGAGGCGGCACGCTGGATATTTCTCGACGCGCTCAAGATGAGCGGCAATTATTGGAAGGCGATCGGCATCTATCACAGCCCAAGCGGTATTCGCCAACGCAGGTATGCGGCGATGGTCGCGGTTCACCTGCAAAGGCGATTCGGGTCCGATGTGTTCGGCAGGCGGGCCGTCACGCAGGCGCGGCCAGCTCCCTGATCTGCCTCCTGGGGAGAGCCTCCTTGGGAACGGAGGCTGAATGTCGCAATGGGTGACCGTGCGTTGGCGGAGAGGCAGGCGCGGTGATCTCAACGGTACGCGGCCTCCAGAGACAAGGAGGTGTCCCGCTTATTCCTCCTGATTCGCGGCGGTTCCGTTGGCAAGCGCGTCGCTGATCATCGCCGCCAATGTTTCCTGGGCGCGACCGCGAGCAGCTGTATCCCTGGATCCAGATCATGTCGCAGCCATTGCGGCGCGCGCTCGATAACCTTTAAAATCATAGCGTTCATTTTTTCGTCCATCGGCCAAGCCTATGACGGTGGAGCGTTGGCGTTGCAATAAAGCAAAGCTTGCCAGTTTTGAGGGGGCAGGGTGCTTTACCGTATCTCGACGTTGGCGGTTCCGGCTTCGCCATTGTTGAAAGGCTGGGCGGGAGGTTCTGGACAAAATAGACAAGCTTGCTATATTGGACAAAAGGACACCGATATGGCTCACCCGCAGATTACCACCCGCCAGGATGCCCGCGATGCCGTGGCATCCTTTCTTGACGCCTTGAGCGGATCAACCCTGCTCAAATTGGCGAACATGCTCCAGCGTTCAAGTCCCGATCCTGAGCGTCTGGTGCGCAAGGTTCTGGAGGCGGCTGGCGATACTGCGGCAACGCGCAAGCTGGCGGGGGGCGGTCTCGGCAAGCTCGTCAGCGAAGCGCAAGGGCAGTTCCGGCTCGATGCCATCACGGTTGAGGATGATCCCAGCCACCGACCGGCGACCGAGACGCTCGGGGCAGGGGAGATGGCAATAGCCCTGGGGGTTGCGCGGGCTTCGCTCGATAATTGGCGGCGTGCGCACAAGGTCCTCGCCCTGCGCAAGGGCGTTCGCAACTATGTCTATCCCACGCGGCAGTTCGATCGACGCGCGCCCGTCGAGGGTCTGGACCGCGTACGCGCACATTTCAGCGACGATGAAACGGCCTGGGACTGGCTCGTGACCCCTAACCCCTTTACCGACGACGCCGCGCCCATGGATCGTCTGCGCAAGGGCAAGATCGAGGAAGTGGTTCGCGCGGCGGAAGGCGCGCTGGACTATCAGTGAAGCTCGATCTGCGGCGCATCGAAGCGCGTACCGGACCGGTCGAACTGACAGACTGGCCGCGCATTATTCCCGATCGGCATCGTTCCACCCCGGCCGGCGCGGGTTTTGGCGCGAGCCGGTTCTCCAGTCCCAGCGGCGCATTCCGAACGCTCTATGCCGCGCAGGATTTTCCAACCGCACTGGCTGAAGCCGTGATCCGGGATCGCTTCGTCGGCATGGAGCGCCGCTACCTCTACCGCCCCTACCTCGACAGCCTGCTCGCCACGGAGATCTCGACGTCCGCCCCGCTAATGCTGGTCGATCTGACGGGCGCCGCGGCTTATGAAATGGGCATCGATACCGATGCCAAGGGCAGTCGGTCGCATCATGCGGGGCAAGATTTTGCCGAGGCGCTTCACCAGAGAACGAGCGTGGACGGCATCATATTTTCGTCGCGGCTGACCGGTGACCCCTGTGTTGCGATCTTCGATCGGGCATTTTCACGACTGAACGCCACAGCACCCGTCGACCTCTTGCGCGTGGGCGCCTTAGCGGCCGAGTTGGTTCGGCTGGAGGTTACCGTTCGACGGCGCAGCACCTGGTGAGCGATTGTTGCCCAGCCCGCGTTTTGGCAGGAAATTCCAACTTTTGGGGGTAGAGAAAACAAGCATAGTTCGATCTGACTTGGTTGTTCGATTGATGGACGAAAAACCGAATCTGACGCAGCCCGACGTCGAGAAGATCGTCGAAATCGTCTTCCAGTCGATCATCGACCAGCTAAGCGAGGGCGGCCGCGTCGAGCTTCGCGGCTTTGGCACCTTTAGTCCACGGGCGAGCGATACCCGCCAGAGGCGCAATCCCAAGACCGGTGAAACAGTCAGCATTCCGGCGAAGGCCCGGCCGTTCTTCAAGGTTGGCAAACCTTGCTGCTTGGGTGGATGGTCATAATATCGAGGCTTGACGAAAGTGCCAGTTTTCCGATCAATAAGGCTGGCTAATAGGGGATATTCTTCCTGACCTAATCCCAAAGCTGTCATTGTCGAACAGCCGGTGATGGTCAGGTTCCGTCACCAAGATTTATGGGCGACCGCGAACGTGTAAGGTCTATCGCCAAAATCTATGACTGGCGGCAAGGCGTCGATAGTGTTGAAAAACTCGGCCTTGCATTAATCGCATAGTCCTGATTCACTGTGCCTGTCGTTGGGAGGCAGGCTGATGATGGGTGCTCGGACAGTGATGCAGGAGGCGCTGTTTTACAGCTTCAGCCTGGAGGACCACGTGCCGCAAAGCCACCTGCTGCGGGCGGTTGACCGCTTTGTGAACCTGGACGGTATCCGGGAGAAGCTGCGGCCATTCTATAGCGAGACGGGCCGCCTTTCGATCGATCCCGAGCTCATGATCCGGATGCTGCTCATTGGCTATTGCCTGGGCATCCGGTCAGAGCTGCGCCTGTGCGAGGAAGTGCATCTCAATCTGGCCTATCGCTGGTTCTGCCGCCTCGGCCTTGATGGAGCGGTGCCGGATCATTCGACCTTCTCAAAGAACCGCCACGGCCGCTTCCGGGATAGCGACCTATTGGGGGAATTGTTCGAAATGACTGTCACGCGCATCGAGGAGGGATTAGTCGGTGGCGAGGGTTTTGCCGTCAACCCCAGCCTGATCAAGGCCGACGCGAACCGCCAACGCGGTGTGCCTGGCGAGGAGGGCTTGCCCCCGGACATCGTCAACCATGCTGCCCGGGAGTATCTGGAGGTGCTCGATGCCGCAGCGTTTGGGGCTGCATCGCCCATTACGCCCAAATATCTGTCGCCTGCCGATCCCGCAGCGCGCTGGACAAGCGCCCATGGCGGGCAAGCCTTCTTCGCTTACAGCACCAACTATCTCATCGATTTGGCAAACGCCGTGATTGTTGATGTTGAAGCCACCACGGCCATTCGTCCCGCCGAAGTGACAGCGCAGCGAACGATGATTGACCGAACACAGGAACGTTTTGGCATCTGGCCCCAGCGTCTGGCCGCCGATACTGGTTATGGCGATGCCGCCAATATCGCCTGGCTTGTCCATGAGCGCGGCATCGAACCGCATATCCCGATTTTCGATCACGCGAGGCGCCGGACCGGAAGTTTCCAACGCGACGAATTCCGCTACGATCACCAACATGATCTCTATGTATGTCCCGGCAGCAAAGAGCTGTTCCCGCGCCGCAGGAACTTTGCGGCGCTGCGGGGCGACGTCGATCAAGACGGGTTTATCCGATACCGCGCCAGCAAACATGACTGCGATGCCTGCGCCCTCAAGCAGCAATGCTGCCCCGGTCAGCCCAATCGCAAAGTGATCCGATCAATTCACGAGGGTGCACGGGATCTGGCAAGAGATCTGTCCCAAACCGACGCCTATGTCACATCCCGCCGCGAGCGGAAAAAGGTTGAGATGCTGTTCGCTCACCTCAAACGCATCCTCAAGCTCGACCGCTTGCGCCTGCGAGGGCCAAACGGGGCAAAGGACGAGTTCCTCCTTGCAGCCACCGCTCAAAACCTCCGCAAGTTGGCAAAGCTGATCCCGATGCCCGCCGCACCGGCGCTCGCATAACCGGGACGGGCCTTCCGGACCGTGCCCAAGCTGGTACCAGCCTCGATCTCAGTGGCGGGTTTTTCAACACTATCCGTCAAATGTCGCCGTTCAACCGCAAGAACTACGATGCCTGGAAGCGGACCGTTAGATGATGACCGGGTGTCGGACTTGACGGTTGTTCTGGCGTGCGTCCGGCAGCGTCGGGTTGCGAATAATACGCCCGTTCGTACGCTTGCAACGCAAGGTCTGTTCTGGGCATACAGGTCCGTACTATCGATGGGAGCGCCAGCAAGTAGGAACTTCCGCCGGAGCAACAGACTGAAGCTGCACCAAAATTTAGCTATATCTCGGCTCCCGCCCGGCCTTGTACTCGAGCTTGCGGAATATTGCTTCCCCTGCTCCAGTAGCAAAAAGGGCCGGGCGCAGGCTGAGAAAACCATCTCCCATATTATGATTATATCCAGACACTTCGAACGATCCGACTTTGATCCAATTCGATCCATCGACGCTGTAGGAAAAGGTCACGACGTCGTCTTGATTGTACGCGCGCATTATGAGGCGACGGGCGCTTATCGATCCAGCAGGTGGAAAGAGCTGCTCGTGCCCCACTTTGTAAATGTGTAGCTTGCCCTCGCTCAGGCCAACCCCACAGAAGATATTTTCGTTGTAGAAGAGCAACAACCCAGCTTGCTCCGCCATATTTAGGTCGATCATCACCGTCACGCAGTACGTCGGATCGCCGACGATAAAGGCCAGAGGGCTGCTGGCCCCGGGGTCTTTGCCTTGCCCGCGCAACCATAAGGAACTATCCTTAAGCCGAACGCGGTCGAGATAGCCCGGCTTCGGATCGTAGAAGGCCAAGCGACTGCCATAAGAAGCTTGGGTGAAATCGTCCGATAGGGGTAAGCTAATCGTTGCAGTCTCTGACACCAACGGCTTTTTCATGGGCCGTGACAGATCGCCACCTTCTGCCCGCGGCCATCCTTGCGCGTCCCATACAAACGGTTCCAGCAGCATCTGGCGACCCAGTGTACGTCGGCCATTCTCATAACCATGATAGGCCAGCCACCAATCGCCAGTTCGTCCCTCCACCGGAGTCGCGTGGCCGCGCGACCACCAGGGTTCGTCGCGGCTGGCGGTATGAACAATCGGATTGTGCGGGCAGTTTTCCCAAGGCCCGTTGATCGACCGGGAACGCGCCACGACGACCATATGGCTCGTCGGTGGTCCTGCCGTGCCGCCTTCTCCGGAAAACATGTAAAACCAGCCATCGCGACGCATGAGCTTGGGTCCCTCAAGCGCGAAACCTTCAATGATCACGTCGTCTGGAATGGGCCAGCCATCGTAGACTTTCTCTACTTCGCCTTGGCGACGCAGGCCGTCATCACTGATCTGAACTCTGTGGCCGGCATTCAGGAACAGGTAGCGCTTTCCGTCCTCGCCCACGACATGTCCCGGGTCGATAAAGCCATTGATCTCCATATCGATGGGCTCGCTCCACGGCCCCGCCATTGAGGCAGCATGGCAGACGTAAATCTTGAATGGAGGGCCAGATGGAGGCCCATCAGCAGGCACAGCAAAAACAGGGATATAAACGAAATATCGATTGCCGTGCTTTGCAAGGTCGACGGCGAATACTGAGCCGATCGGCCGCTCAAGAACGGGCCCCACGGGCTGCCAGTTCACCAGATCGATTGAATGCCAGATCACCACGCCGGGATAATAGACAAACGAAGAAAATGCCGCATAGTAATCAGACCCGTCCTTGAGAACACTCGGATCGGAACGATCTCCCGAGAGCACCGGGTTCGTGAACAATCCATCGCCTGCGTCGGGATGTCTCTGCCCTTCAACGTCGGTCCGGCTCTGAATTGCTGGATGCCAGGAACCTTTGGCGAATGGCGCGGCATTTGCCGCGTTCGCAACGACGCTGACGCTCGTGCACAGACCGGCGAGTAAGGCGCCCCTCCGGGAAATTGCCGCATCTCCATCATTCATTATATCGCATCCGCTCTGGCTTTTTTGTCGGATACCGCAATGGCACGGCAAGCCTGGTCGATCAAATAATGTGAATGGGGATAACCATAGGCAAAGCCTATAGATGTCTCGCGCAATTGCATCGGGCGGCATGGGCGAAACCAAATAGGCGTGACGTTATTCCAGAAAAATGATGATTGGAGGTTATAAAAAATGCGCGACCCGGTTCTTTACTAAGTTGCGAATTCCGATTGAAGCCGGCCAGGGGTTCCGACGCGAAGCCGGCTACCATTCCGGGCTGAAGTCGGCCACCGTACCGAAGTGAAGCCGGCCAGCGTTCCGACAGGAAACCAGCCACCGTACCGGCGGGAAGTCGACCACCGAGTTTGGCGCAAGAGGGCAGCCGAGCGGGTCAGCAACTGAGGCATGAGCCTGGTCCTTTGAAGGAGGACAGTAGGCTTGATGCCAGCCAGGAGAATCCTGACCATGCGACAACTAAGGCGCATCATGCGCTTGCATCACAAAGGGGCGTCGGCGCGCGAGATTGTGCGCGCGGTGGGAGCGGCGCACAGTACGGTCCAGGACGCGCTGAAGCGCGCGGCGGCGGCGCAACTGTTCTGGCCGTTGCCCGATGATCTGACTGACGAGGTGCTGGAGGCGCAACTGTTTGCGCGACCTGGTGGCGGAGCTGGCGCGGGCGTGCGCAAGCGGCCCGAGCCGAACTGGGGTCAACTGGTTCGCGATCTGCGGCGGCCGGCGGTCACGATGACGATCTTATGGGAGGAATATCGCCGGGTTTGCGCCGAGGGCTATGGCTATTCGCGCTTTTGTGAGCTTTTGCGGGCTTTCCAGCAGCGCTTGTCGCCGGTGATGCGGCAACATCATGTGGCCGGCGACAAGCTGTTCGTCGACTATTCCGGCAAGCGGCTGGGGATTACCGACCCGGTGACCGGCGAAATCCGGATTGCGGAAATCTTCGTCGCGGTGCTGGGGGCGTCGAACTACACCTTCGCCGAGGTACCTGGTCGCAAGCCCTGGCGGACTGAATCGCCTCGCACGTCCGGCTGTTTGCCCATCTCAACGGCGTGCCCAGGCTCATCGTGTCCGACAATCTCAAAAGCGGGGTGAACAAGGCGTCCTTCTACGACTTGGAGATCAACCGCAGCTAAGGGCGGATGACGGCGCATTACGACTTAGGCGTACTTCCGGCGCGGCCGAAAAAGCCCCGCGACAAGGCAGCCGTTGAAGCCGGTGTGCGCTTTGCCCAGACTTACATTCTGGGCCGGCTGCGCAATCAGACCTTCTTCTCCCTGGACGAAGCGAACGCGGCGGTCGGAATTGTGATGGCACAGATGAATACGCGGCCGATGCGCAAGCTCGGCGTCAGTCACGCGGACCTGCTGGAGACCCTGGATCGGCCTGCGCTCAGGCCCTTGCCGCCGACAGATTATGAATATGCCGAGTGGAAACTGGTCCGCGTCGGGCTCGATTATCATGTCGAGATCGAAGGCTTCTACTACTCCGTTCCCCATGCTGGAATCGAACCCGTGTTTCAGCCGCGAGAGGGCTGATGCAGGAATGGCATAGCCAAACAGCATAAAAAAGCTTTGCCTTCATCCTCTCGATAGCACTGATCGCGGCGCATTTGCAAGATAAATCTCGACCTCGTTATGACAAAATTGACATCGGAACAATAACGGTTCAAATGGTCTCATGAAGTTCAATTAGACTGTTGGTGGTAATGTTGAACTTCATAAAATGTAATATCCAAAAATTTTCTGTTTTTCAATATCGTGCGCAATGACTTCAAATCCTACTCCCGCAACCACCTATCATACCCTGCCAAGCGCTTGAGCTGGCAGGGTTTTTTTATTGCCCGCAAGCGTCATACTACATACGCCGCTCTTCGGGACGGCGTTGTCGTTTAGGGCAAACGACGCCAAATCCTCCACCCTCGCAACAATCTCCGCCTCCGGACCGTGCACGCCTTCGAGGTAGATCGGCACGCTTTCGATCATTCTGGTCCGTAGCCACAAGATCTGAAGTAGTTGGCGCATTCCTGACGCTGGAAGATGTCGATGAGTTTGCCGATCAAGCTCCACAGGCCGCTGACGGTACGTTCGCTTGCTTTACGGAGCATGGCTTTGAGGCAGGCAAATGCTTTCTCGATCGGGTCGAAGTCGGGGCTTTAGGGCGGGAAAAACGCAGGGCGGCGCCCGCGGCCTCGATGAGCACTTGCACCGATGCGCGCTGGTGGCTCGACAGGTTGTCCATGATGACGACGTCGCCGGGCCGCAGTTCCGGGACGAGAACCTGAGCGACGTAGGCTTCGAACCAGTCGCCGTTAATCGGTCCATCGAGCACCATGGTCGTGACCATGCCGGTCATGCGCAGACCGGCAACCAATGTAGTGGTCTTGCGGTAGCCGTGCGGGAAGCCCATCCGCAACCGCTCGCCTTTGGGGCAACGGCCGTGGCTGCGGATCATATTGGTCGCGGTCCAGGTTTCGTCGATGAAGACCAGCCGCTCCGGTTCGAGATCGAGTTGCCCCTCGAACCAGTCCTGACGCTGCTTCAGGACGTCTGGTCGATCTTGCTCTATCGCATGGCCTGTCTCTTCGACTTCGCTCAGGAGAGCCTTTTTTTGCGCGTCAGTCCACGGCGAATAAAAAAGCGATGTAACCCGGCAACAGAAACGTCCATGCCCTTGTCCGCCAGCGCCAAACGCAGTTCTTCGAGGGTGATGTCCCTGCGCTCCTCCCAAATGTCCAGAATGTCCGCTGCCCGCTCTTCCATCCGCCGCGATCGCATATCCCCGCCGCGCGGCTTTGGGGCAATGTCACCCGTCTCGCGCTGCTGTGCTCGCCAGCGGACCGCCGTTGATGGTGCTACACCGAACCGGCCCGCCGCAGCACGGCAACTCGATCCACTATCTACCGCTGCCAAGAGCCGGGTGCGCAAATCCATAGAAAAACGCGCGAGACTTTCTAGGCCGTCGTCAGCACGCCGCTATACGCCGCATCCTCCAAGGCTTTGCCCGCGCCCATGGCGACGCATGTCAACGCATCGTCCGCCACCCGCACGGCCAGACCGGTCTGATCCGACAAAGCTTGATCGAGATGACCAAGCAGGGCGCCGCCTCCCGTCAAAGTTATGCCCTCGTCTATGATGTCGGCCGATAACTCTGGAGCTGTCTGTTCGAGTGCCGACATGACGGCAAGCTTGATCTGGCCCACGCCCTCGACCAGCGCTTCTGCAATCTCCGCTTCGCTGATCGTGATTTCAGCCGGCCGACCATTCACCAGATCACGTCCTTTAACTTGCATCGTGCGTCCGCGGTCGAGCGGGATAACGGCCGAACCAATATTATGCTTGATGCGCTCTGCGGTCATTTCGCCGATCATCAGATTATGATTGCGCCGTACATGAGAGGCGATCGCTTCGTCGAGTTTGTCTCCCCCCATACGGACGGAATTGCTGTAGGCGATGCCTTGCAGGGACAGGACGGCGACTTCGGTCGTTCCGCCGCCTATATCCACGACCATGGCGCCGCGCGGCTCGGTGACCGGCAGACCCGCACCGATCGCCGCCGCCATCGGCTCGTCGATCAATTGCACGCGCGAGGCACCTGCATTCATCGCAGCGATCTGTATCGCTCGACGCTCCACCATGGTCGAGCCCGACGGCACACAGATGACCACAGCATGCCGTCGGCCAAGGCGGCCGGACGAACCAACAGCCTTGGCCATGAAATGCTTTATCATTTGTTCGGCGACATCGATATCGGCGATGACCCCGTCGCGCAGTGGCCGTATCGCCTGGATATTGGCGGGCGTCTTGCCCATCATGGGCTTGGCTTCATTCCCCACAACCTTGACACGGCGAATGCCAGCGATGGTTTCCAGGGCGATGACCGACGGTTCGTTGAGCACGATGCCGCGATCGCGAACATGTATGACCGTATTTACCGTGCCAAGGTCGATAGCCATGTCATGGGCGGAGGAAGCGAATAATCTGCGAAACATCTGATATCCGATTGGGGAACAGTCGAAGCCCTTGCGTGAGCAGGCCGAAGGCGCAATGGTCGTACGCTGAGCCGGATGATTGTCGGGATCATCGGAGTTGGCCGAATATCGGGGCTTTTACCCTATTGCTGCAAGGCGCCATTGCTGCACGCGGTTGGTTCAACCTGCTTCGCAAATTGCTCAGGCCCAGACAGCAACATGCGACGATCCGAACCCTCCTGAACCCCAATCCCGTGTTTCGCCGCTGTGGACCGCAGCCCAAAATCTTGCCTCCATGGATTTGTGAAGGATGCGCTGATATAGTCAGCCCTCGCTGCTATCCTGCGCTTCGCTTACACCAGCGACGACCTTCTCCAATACGCTCGTCGCCAACTCCATTTCCTCCATGCTCAAATTGTCAAACACCCTGGATCGAATTTCCGACAAAATGGGCTGTACCTGCTCGACGACGGCTCTGCCAGCGGCGGTGATTTCGATATAGCGCGACCGTTTATCTGTCGGATTTTCGGTGCGGCAGATGAGCCCATCGGCTTCCAGCGAGTTCAAAGTCCTGATCAGCGGCGGCCACTGGATGGCCAGGCGGGCCGATAGCAGGGAGGTTGTAATTGGCGGCGGCGCAACGCTGAGCACGAATAAAGTTTGCCATCTGGACCGGGACTGGCCCGTGGTCGCCATCATGCGATTTTCGACATGTGTTCCCCAGCGACGCGCGGATAGCGAAAGGATGCGGGTCAGCCGAAATTCGACATCATCCCGCGATCCTTCAGGGAAGTAGGCACGATATTGGGGTGTCGTGCTGTCGAACGGATCGGCCGGATTCGGATTATCAGAAGTCATGCCATTCCTATTGCGACGCGGGCGAACTGAATTTTTGCTCGCGATTCGCTCATAGCGATGTGCATGCGCGACTGCAAAATACCCGCTTTTCTGTGGCCTTCGTCGAAGAATAACAGCCGTTGACAATCTATGTACCTAGATACATAAATTCCTACGAGGCCGCACCAGAAGGCCAGGAGAGGGAAGATAGATATGCGATTGAGCACGCAGCGCATGCGCACGAACGCGAGTGTCCTGGCCATCGTCGGCTGCACCATGGCGATCATGTCGCCCGGCCTGGCGGCGCAGGAGGCGACTGCGGCCCAGCAATCTGCCGCACCCCAGTCCGCCGATGAAGCGCAGAATGAAGCCGCTCCGGCGGCCTTGCCCGTGACGGATATCGTCGTGACCGGTACCCGCCTGGGTTCCAGCTTCAATGCGCCGACGCCCGTAACCTCGATCGGCGCGGAACGGCTGGATGCGCTGGGTATCACCAATGTCGGTGAAGCGTTGAACCAGTTGCCCAGTTTCCGCGCATCGAGCGGTCCTGCGGCCCAGGCCAATCTGGGCGGCAACATCGGTGCGCGCCTGCTTGATCTGCGCGGCCTTGATCCGCAGCGCACGCTCGTCCTGGTCGATGGCAAGCGCTTCGTGCCCAGCACCGTGCAAGGATCTGTCGACACCAACCTTATCCCGTCCTCTTTGCTCCGCACGGTGGATGTCGTGACCGGAGGTGCATCGGCCGCTTATGGTTCCGATGCCGTCGCGGGGGTCGTGAACTTCGTCCTTGACCGGAAGAAGGAAGGGCTGGACGGTGAATTTGCCGCTGGCATGTCCCAGCGCGGCGATGACGGCAATCTGTTCGCCAGCCTTTCGGGCGGCATGGGCATTGGCGATCGCATCCATGTGATCGGCGCGGTCGAATATGAAAAGCTGGACGGGCTGGGCACCTGCACAAGCCGCAGCTGGTGCAACAGCCAGACCTTGATCCTTGGCAATACGCCCGGCGCCGGGGGCTTGCCCGCCAATCTGATCGTCGGTGGCGTCAACACCTCGACCATGTCGCCCGGCGGCCTGATTAACCGGTCCTATAATGCGGCGGGGCAGGCTATTGGCACGACAGCTACCGATCCGCTGCGCGGCACCAAATTCCTGGCCGATGGGACGCCGGGGCGCTTCCAATATGGGACGCTGGTCGGGCCGCTTTTCATGCTCGGTGGCGAAGGGCAGGGGCGGAACGGTTTCATCTCCGCCTTGCGACTCAAAGTGCCGCTGGAGCGGGTGTCCACTTATGGCGCCCTGACCGCGGACCTGACTGACGATGTGACGCTGACGGCCGACGTCTCCTATGGGCGGGTGAAGGGTAAGGTCGATGGCGCGATCTTCCGCGACTTCAATGGTACGTTGATGGGTCGGATCAAGCGGGACAATCCCTTCATCCCTGCCGCCGTCGCATCGGCGATGGATGCCAATGGCGTCGCCTCCTTCATCCTGGGCAAGGCGGCGTTCGACCTTGGGCCCGGCCGGGCGACATCGACGACGGAAACATACCGCGGCGTTCTGGGTGTAGAAGGCAAGCTGAGCGATAAGTGGACGGTGAACGGCTTCTATCAATATGGCCGGACCAACTTCACCCAGCGCGCGACCAACCTCGTCAATCAGGCTAATCTTCTAAAGGCGGTGGACGCGGTGCGGTCCGGCGGTCAGATCATATGTCGTGTCAATGCCGACACGATCGCCAGCAATGACGATGCCGCCTGCGTCCCCTTCAATCCCTTCGGCGAAGGACAATATAGCCAGGCAGCGGTGGGTTACATCACCGGCAATGGCTTGCAACGCACCGTCAATGAACAGCATGTCGCGGGCATAGACGTGCGCGGCGAATTGCTCGATCTGCCCGCAGGCCCCGTCACGGTGGCGGTGGGCGCGGAATATCGCCGGGATACGGTGGACGGTACGGCCGATCCGATCTCGGCGGCAAACGGCTTCTACTCGCTCAACGGTTCGGCCCTGTCGGGCGGCGTAACGGTGAAGGAGGTTTTCGGCGAAATCGCCGTGCCGGTGCTCCGCGATTCGTCCATCGGCTATGCGCTTGACCTCAACGGCGCAGTACGCCGCACCCATTATAGCACGACGGGATCGGTCACGACCTGGAAAGCCGGCCTTGTCTATGAGCCGGTCGAAGGCGTCCGGTTGCGCGGTACGCGATCGCGCGACATCCGCGCGCCCAACATCTTCGAACTGTTCGGGCCGCAGACGCTCCGTTCGATCGGCCTGTCAGACCCGTTAAACGGCGGATTGCAGACCAATCCCTTCGTCATCACTGGCGCAAATCCCGATTTGTCGGTCGAAAAGGCAGACAGTTGGACCGGCGGTTTCGTGATCGCGCCGCGTCACGGCATTTTCCAGCGCCTGCGCCTGTCGGTCGACTATTATAACATCAAGGTCGCCGATGCCATCGGTGCCCTCGGCGCGCAGACGCTGGTCAATCGTTGCGCGCAGGGCGCTACAAATTTCTGTAGTCAGATTACGCGAGACGCCAATAACCAGATACTCCAGGTGCGCGACGTCATCCTCAATTCCAATGCGCTCAAGACCAGCGGCTTTGACATCGAACTCCAATATCGGCAGCCGCTCGGATCATGGGGTGATCTGAATGCACAGCTGATCGCGAACATAACCAGGGAATTGACGACGGTCGATGCGCTGGGCGCTGTGGATCGCGCTGGCCAGACTGGCGTACGCACCGGGACGATACCGGGTGTGCCCGATTATGTGCTGGATGGCGTTTTGACCTGGACGGTCGGCAAGTTTCAGTTGACGGGTCATGGTCGTTATATTCCGTCGGGTATCTATTGGACGAATTTCGTCGGACCCGATCAGGATGGTTACGCCGTCACTGCGCCCAACAGTGTCGATAACAATAATGTTCCCAGCCGCTTCTACCTCGACATGACGGCGCGGGTGAATGTCGAAACCGGCAATGGCCGGACCTTCCAGCTGTTCGCCACCATCAATAACCTGCTCGATCGCGATCCGCCGGCGATGCCTGGACCATCGGGCGGCACGAACCAGATCCTGTTCGATCCGGTCGGCCGTGCCTTCAAGGTCGGCGCGCGCTTCCATTTCGGTAAATAAGGCGCTGGCGCGAGAGGCATCCATATGAGCATGACCGCAACCGACCCTAGCCCCCCGATTGTCATCGAAGTCACGGACGTGATCGAACGTCAGCGGATCAATGCGTTCGTCATTCGCCTGATCGCGATATCCTGGACCGTCACTTTCCTCGATGGCTTCGATATGCTCGTCATCTCTTTCGTCGCGCCTTATCTGCGCGACGGGTTCGGCGCCGACGTCATGTCTCTGGGCAAGCTATTCGCCGTGGGCGTGTTCGGCGCGATGCTGGGGGGAATCGCATTCGGTTGGCTGGGCGACCGTTATGGACGGCGGCCCATCATCATCGCGTCGGTCGCGGCCTTCGGTGCGACCGGCATAGCCATGGCACTTGCGCCCGGCATGCAGGCGTTGCTGTTGCTGCGTTTCATTAATGGTGTGGCGCTGGGCGGGTTGATGCCGCTTGCCTGGGCACTCAACATCGAATTCGTGCCCAGCCGCTACAGGGCGACGGTCGTGACCATCATCATGATGGGCTATACGTTGGGGGGCGTGGTCGCGGGACCGATGACGGTATGGCTCGCGCCGCTTCATGGCTGGCAATCCGTGTTCATAGTATCGGGCATCGCCACGCTGCTGCTCGTTCCGCTCCTCTTCGCCGTACTGCCGGAATCCGCCCGCTATCTGGCGGTCAAAAAACGATCGCCCGAAACGATTGCAAAGGCCCTGAACGCGCTGGCGCCGAGCCTTGGCGCCAGGCCACAGGATCATTTCGTCGTGACCGACGAAGCGCCTGCTTCGGCCGGCAAAAATTTCCGTATTACGACCCTGTTCAAAGGCGATCTGCGCCCGATCACCACCCTGCTCTGGCTCGCCTATATCGGCAGTTCGATGGCCGTCTATTTCAAGTCGAACTGGGGTCCGATCATCTTTGAAGATGTCGGCTTTACCCGGACGCAGGCAGCGATGATCATGTCGGTCAGCTCGATAGGCGGTTCGCTTGCGGGCCTGGCGCTGATGCGCTTTACCGACCGCCTGGGTCCGATTGCCATTGCGATCTATCCCATCATGGCGGCGCCGCTACTGCTGCTCATGGGCCTGGCGCCCGTGTCGCTACAGGGATTGGCCACTTTCTCCCTGCTCAGCATGGCGATGATCAGCGGCACGCATTTCGGGATGCATTCCATCGCAGGCATTTTTTACCCCAGCGCGATCCGCGCGAACGGCGCGGGGTGGGCAACGTCGGTGGCTAAGATCGGGTCGATCTTCGCGCCGTTGCTCGGCGGCTATCTGCTGGCGATGAATATGCCGCCGCGCCTGTTGTTCGTCCTTTTGGCGGCCACGCCTTTGTTGTCTGCGGTGTCGCTCATCCTGCTTGGCCGTGTTGGCAAGCGTCAGGTGGCCGGCCGCTTCCGTCCCACAGAAAATATCGTCGTGCCGGCGCAAGCCGTGGCGACCAAATCCTAAAAGGAAAAAACGATCATGGCTTTGATTACGACGCCCATCACCCCCCGCTTCGGAGCCGAACTGTCCGGCATCGACATGAGCCGGCCGCTGAGCGAGGCGGACTTCGCAGCGATCAAGGATGCGATGAACCAGTGGGGCGTATGCGTCATCCGTGGGACCGGTTTCGACAACGCGGCCCATGTCGCCTTCAGCCGCCATTTCGGTCATCTGGAGACGGCGCCCGCGGTGAAGAACCGCCCGCGCCGACACCCCGATACGCCGGAGATATTCGATGCCAGCAACCTGACGCCAACGGGCGAAATACTGGTCGATGAAAATATGGTCCTGCATAAGAAGGGTGATCGGCTGTGGCATACCGATTCGTCTTTCATGAATCTGCGTTCGGCCTATTCGCTGCTGCTTGCTTATGAAGTGCCCAAGGAAGGCGGCCTGACCTATTTCGCTGATATGCGGTCGGCTTATGAAGATCTGCCCGATGATATTCGGGAAAAAATCGGCAGATTTGAAGCCGAACACTCCCTCTGGTATTCCCGCCTTCTTGCCGGCTTCCCGATCACGGAGGAGGAGATTGATGGACGGCCCAAGGCGCGTCAGCCCATGATCATGCATCAGGAAGCAACCGGACGCACCGCCATCTATATCGGCAGTCACGCGATGGACGTGATAGGCCTGCCAAGCGAGGAAGGGCGCGCCCTCATCAAATATCTGATCGAGTTCGCGACCCAGCCACGATATATATTTGGTGTTTCCTATCAGCCGGGGGACATCGTTATCTGGGACAATCTGGCAACGATGCACCGTGGTGGGGATTTCGATATCTTCAACGAGCGGCGCGACATGCGCCGCACCACCGTGCGGGAAGGTGATGCGCCCGAACAAGCGGACGATCCGTTCACCGCCTATTTTGCCGCTTCGGCGCCTGGGAACTGAGCCACCAATATGTCCGACAGGCCCCGAATACTGGTTACGCGCAAATGGCCCGAACGGGTCGAGGCACTGATAGCAGAGCGGTATGACGCGACCTTCAACGATCTTGACATCCCGCTGACAGACGCCGCGTTGACGGCTGCGATGTGCGACTATGATGCGATCTGTCCGACCATCACCGACAAGCTGCATGCAGGCATCCTTGGCGTTGCCGGGCGGCGGGCAAAGATCATCGCCAACTATGGCGCTGGTTTCGAGCATATCGATATGGCCGCAGCGCGTGCGGCAGGCGTCGTCGTGACGAACACGCCCGGCGTCCTGACCGACGCCACAGCCGATATCGCTGTGACCCTGATGCTGATGACGGCACGCCGGGCGGGGGAGGGCGAACGGGAATTGCGGGCCGGGCAATGGACGGGTTGGCGGCCGACCCATCTGCTCGGCACCAGCCTGCGTGGCAAGACGCTGGGACTCGTCGGTTTCGGCCGCATCGCGCAGGCCATGGCCGAGCGTGCCCGCTTCGGCTTTGGCATGAACATCGTCTATTTCTCGCGCCGTCCCGGTGCGCAGGGCGACGTGGACCGCCTGGACGCTCGCTATGTCCCGTCACTTGGCGAGATGGTGGCCCAAAGCGATGTGGTGTCGCTGCATATCCCCGGCGGGGCGGCGACGCACAATATCATCGATGCGCAGATATTGTCCAACATGGCGCCGCACGCGATCCTCATCAATACGGCACGGGGGGATGTCGTGGACGAAGCCGCGTTGATTGATGCGCTGGAAACCGGGCAGCTTGGTGGTGCCGGCCTCGACGTTTTTGTCGGTGAACCTCACATTTCGCAGCGGCTGCGCGATGCGCCGAACACCGTGCTGCTCCCGCATCTAGGCAGCGCAACCCGAGAGACGCGCGAAGCTATGGGGTTGTGCGCGCTCGCCAATCTGGACGACTGGAATGACGGTCGGACACCGCGAGATAGTCTATAGTGCGAACAAGCGTCGAAGATATTATCGCAGCGGAACGATTGCCGGCCTCTTATGGTGGCATGGTTGATCGTTGGTGGCGGCCGTTGGCGCGCCAGATAGGCGAATGGCGACATTCCGCCGGACGCACGATAATCGTGGGTGTGAACGGTGCGCAAGGCAGCGGCAAATCGACCATTTGCCGATTCCTGGAAGCCGTTCTTCTGCCCGATCTTGGATTATCGGCCACCGTCATCGGGCTGGATGACCTTTATTTGCCGTTGGAGGTCCGGGCGAGACTGGCGCGGGATATCCACCCCTTGTTTCGGGCAAGGGGTGTGCCCATGACACATGATATCGAAATCGGCCTTTCCATATTGAATGAACTGGTCGCCGGGCGCGAGGCCTTGATGCCGCGTTTCAGCAAGGCTTTGGATGATCGATTGCCACAGGGCAGTTGGGTGCGCCATTCCGGCAAGGCCGATGTGATCCTGTTCGAAGGCTGGTGCGTCGGTGCCCGGCCACAGGATGAGGCTGCCCTTGTGGCTCCGATCAACATGTTGGAGGCTCAGGAGGACAAGGATCGTATCTGGCGCAGTCATGTGAACCAAGCGCTGCGAACCTCTTATGCGCGGTGCTTTTCGGTCATCGATCATATCATCATGCTCAAACCTCCTTCTTTCGATCATGTACTGGAAAATCGGTTGCTTCAGGAACATAAACTGCGGGCGCTTAAGCCCCAGGCGCCGGGAATCATGGATGACAATGGCGTGCGGCGCTTTGTAAGCCATTACGAACGGCTGACCCGACATATGTTTGCGGATCTGCCGGATCGCGTCGATCTGTTGTTCCAGCTGAGCGCGCGGCAGGATGTGCTATCCTGCGTAGCGCCGCGTCCTTTTGACCGGGAGAAGAAGGATGCAGATGTCAGTTGAAGGCACTGCACCGGCCGACGCCATGCGGCCGGGGCTCGAATTTGTTTACGCGGCGACCGCGCAGTTGGCCGCGCCGATTCAGATTGGCAACACGCCCGATGGCGTTCGACGAATCATCCCGATCCTCTCAGGCACGATCGAAGGATCATGTATCCGGGGCAAAATCCTCGGCGGCGGCAGCGATTGGCAAGTGCTGAGGGCTGATGGTGTGACGGTGGCCGATGCCACCTATGGTATCGAAACGCATGACGGCACTGTCATCCAGATCCGGAATCGCGGCCTGCGACATGGCCCCGCTGACGTCATGGCTCGGTTGATAGCGGGGGACATCGTCGATCCCACAAGCTATTATTTTCGTACCGTGCCGGAATTTGTCGCGCCAACAGGGCCTTATAGCTGGCTGAATGACAGCATCTTCGTCTGCGCCGGAGCACGCTATTCCGATGCGATCCGACTATGGGTTTGGCGGGTCGTCTGAGCAGGAAATGACGCACCGTTATGGCAGCAAAGCATATTGCGTTTCCCACTTGGGTGCATCAGGCAGCGATGCTGGACTGTGGCCGGGCCAGAATTCCGGCGGCCAGGTTGAACCAACCGTCGAACATCGTCGCGCCGACGATGGCTGAAGATTTATGGATCAATCCGGGGAACCAGGGCAGCGGACGACCGTTATATCATCATCGGACTTAACTTCACGCCCCCCACATGAAAGTCCGATACCATTTTGACCCCGCCAGCATTCCCCCCGAAGCTGGCGGGGTTTTTATATAGTGGATCGGGCTGATGCTCGGGGTCTTTCCGCAACGGGCCGATTACATAAAATTGGCGCGTTCCTCAAGATATGACCATCGTCATGAAAGTGGTTCCGCAATTCAATTACGCCCGTGAAACCCGAACGGGGATCTTATAGTTGTGACGCTGTCCAAATTTAGGAGCGATCGCGTGCGGGTGATGCAGCCGGTACTGTCGAATTCAGTAGAGTATTCAGCATTTAGGGTCCAAACCCAATTAGCCTCTTGAAAATTGGCGTGCACATTGATTCAGGGAGTCTCCGCTGAAGCAAGAGGCTCTGAGAATGTCGCGTTCGTTGTTCTTGTTATCGGATGAAGCTTGGGCTGCCATCGAACCGCACTTGCCGAAGAACCAGCCCGGAGCGCGACGGGTCTATGATCGCAGGGTGATCTTCGGCATCATTCACATGCTCAAATTCGGCGGCCGATGGGCGGATTGCCCCACCGAATACGGCCCTTCGACGACGGTCTACAATCGCTGGAACCGGTGGATCCGCCGGGGTATCTGGACGCGCATCTTGACGGCGCTGACAGAGGAACGCTGGATCGCCGAGACCGGTCAGATCGATAGCAGCTACATCAAGGCCCACCGCAGCGCCGGTGGCGCAAAAGGGGGGCGCGGGCCAATGCCATTGGCATCTCGCGTGGCGGCCGGACAAAGAAGATTCACGCCTTTGTCGATGTCCTCGGGCGACCACTCCGCCTCGTCCTGACGCCCGGCAACACTTCGGATGTGAAAGGGGCAGACATGCTGATCAGAGAAACCACCGGCATGAAACGGATGATCGCCGACCGTGGCTACGACGCGACCGCATCAGGGCCGCCTTACGAGAGCAGGGCACAATCCCGGT
>NZ_JBWKVW010000004.1:0-238579 GCF_059421905.1 Sphingobium sp. GW821-FHT02B05 | reverse complement strand
ATACTTCGCACCGAAGGTGAGGACGACCGCCATGCCCGCGTCACGGCGTGCCGGCCCGCGTTCGCGGTCCGCCAGCGTCAGCGCCTCGCGCAGCTGGTCGACGGTCAGGGCGGTGCAATAGGCCGGGCTGCCGGTCTGAATGCGCCAGGATTCGGCGATGCTGCCCGCATCGACCGCGTCGAAACCGGTCGCCTCCACCAGCTCCATCGCGATCGCCTTGGCGGCCGCATCGTCGCCCGCTACCGGAATGGCGGTCCGCCCGGCCTCGCCCTTCGCCTTGCCATCCTTGCGCAGGGTGCCGGCCAGCACGGCGTTCCAGGCGCGCGTCACCGGGCGGCCGATCTGTTCGGCGACCCATTCGCTTTCCAGCTGGCCGTCGTCGATCGCCGAGATATGGCCGTCGCGCAGCGGATAGTAATTGGATGTGTCGATGACCGCCACGTCCGCAGGAACGCTGGCCAGCAGGTCCTTGAGTGGCGGCATCTTGGCGAGCGGGATGGACAGGATGATCGCATCGACATCCTGGAGTGCTTCACTGCTGGTCACCGCCGTCGCGCCGGTTTCCTGCGCCAGATCGCGCAGCGTATCGGGACCGCGCGAATTGGCGACCCGCACATCATGGCCGGCACCGCTGAGTTTGCGCACCAGAGTTTCGCCGATGAAGCCGACGCCGAGAATTCCGATTTTCATGACATAGTGACTTTCTTGAAGGGTGAGGAATACCCACCGGAAGGGGGCGACGGGCGTATCGTCAATCCGTTGGTGGCCGGGCGAAGCCGTCGAGCGTGTCGCGCAGGTCGGCAAGCCCGGCATCGGTCAGGGCGCAGGCGGATTTGATCTGCCCGCTCACCCGCCACGCTTCCTGCTGCAAGGCGCGGCCCTTGACGGTGAGGTCCACCAGCACACGCCGCTCGTCGCTCGCGTCGCGGCGCCGCGTCACGAGTTCGGCGGCCTCCATCCGCTTGAGCAGCGGGGTGATCGTGCCGGTATCCATGCTCAGCTTCGCGCCAAGCTCCCCCACCGATTGCGGCGTGTCCTCGAATAGTTCGAGCATCACCAGATATTGCGGAAAGGTAAGCCCCAGCGGCTCCAGAAATGGCTTGTGCAGGCGCACCATGCGATTGGCGGCACTGTACAGCGCGAAGGAAAGCTCCTTTGCCACCGCACGCTTCGTCGTAGCAAAATCTCTAGTTGGCGATTCCATAGCACGCTATATAAAGCAGGCTGCTTATCCTGGCAAGGGCGTCGCTCCCCATAGCCGACCAGATGCGATAGGGGCTTTCCGCGTCGTTGACGTCGCTTTTGTTCCCGCGGGTTGAAAGGACGCCCTTAGCGCCGCGCGCAAATACATTCTATCGCGACACCATGCTTGACCACCCATGATACAGGAACGTTAATAGCGTTCCTGTCTCTGACACCGCGCGTGACAGCCCCGAACAACGTCTGTCGATCCATTTGGCCAGAACATCGGGATCGTTCGCGACAACATCGCGCCGCAAAACCATCCCGTCGACATCGACCACGCAGATATGGGTCGTCTTTTAGAAGATGAGAGGCAAGCTGATCATCAGCTAACCATTCAAGGCGGACGGCAAACTGGCGGCGATCCAGGGCGACGCTTTCTCATAGGCGTGCCCGACCTGAAGGACGGCAAGATCGCTATGCCGCTTCCCGATGATCTGGAGGCCGATCGGGAGTTTCAAAGCTCCGCCAAAGCCAGCAGGTACTGCAAGTACAGGCAAACCCGCCATCGTTGCCGGCAAGGTAACTTCCATCCAGCGATGATAGCTGTCCATGGGCTTCCCGGCGATCTCCGTCGGCCAACGTTCCTTCACATCGAATGGAAAGACCTGGGCTGTGGGCAGCACCAGAAAGTCGTACTTCGCGAATGCAGCATGGAACGCCTGATAGATACGCGATCGACCGGCGGACGCGACTGCCAGTTGCGGGCCGGTCAGTTTCATGCCGCCCTCAACTTCCCATATCGCTTCCGGCTTCATGAGCGCCCGTTTGGCTGGATCGTCATAAAAAGCCTGCAAATCTGCGCCAACGGACCAGAACCGCAGTGCAACGGCCGTGCGCCACATATCCGTTGCGGGTTCGGACAATGCGGCTTCCTCGACTGTCATGCCAATCGCTTCAAAGGCCTTGAGCGCTTTCGTGCAGGTGTCCATGATACCTGCTTCCATTGGCAAAGCACCGCCCAGATCGCCCAGCCAGCCGATCCTGCCCCCCTTCCAATTCCGGTCGAGAGGTTTTGCGAAGATGGCAGGATCGTCAGCGAGCGAGAAAGGCGCACGACTATCTTCGCCCGCCTGAACCGACAGCAGCATGGCTAGGTCGGCAACGGTCCGGCCCAGAGGCCCCGATGTCGCAAAATTCTGCCAGAACATGTCGCTATTGGGCACGGATGGCACGCGGCCAAACGAGGGACGCAAGCCAAAGACATTATTCCAGCCGGGCGGGTTGCGCAAAGAGCCACCAAAGTCGCTGCCATCGGCCACCGGTACCATCCGCAGCGCGAGCGCCACTGCGCCGCCGCCGGTACTGCCGCCAGCTGCCTTGCCATAGGCATAGGCATTATGCGTCGTACCGAATAGCGGATTGAAACTGTGCGAACCCAGCGCGAATTCTGGCACGTTGCTCTTGCCGATAAAGACTGCGCCGGCCTTCCGCATGCGCGCGACGACAAGGCTGTCGGCACTTGGGATATTGTTGCGCAGGATAGGTGACCCTTGGGTGCTGGCGATGCCCTTGACCGGCGCGGTATCCTTCACCGCATGAGGGAAACCATGCAAGGGACCATGGAAGCGACCGGCGGCGGCATCCTCGTCCATCGCCGCAGCCTGACGCATCAACATGTCGCCATCCACCCGCGACACGATGGCGTTGAAGCGCGGATTGAGTGTGTCGATGTGCGCGAGATGGGCGGTCATGACCTCTCGGCTCGACAGATCGCGACGGCGTATCGCAGCGGAAAGATCGGTAGCGTTCATGAGGACGATATCGCTCGGCCCCTTCGCTGCGGCGGATTTTGCAAAGGCAGGGGCAGCTCCAGCGGCGAGTGCAGCCGGTGCGGCGGCGAGGATGGTTCTACGGTTCATCGCCATGCGTTCCAGGATACCATCGCCCATTTTCATTCCTCATGATTGAATGTTGCGCTTCTCTTGGCCCGGCTATGGGATCGGTAAAGGTCCAATATCGGATCCGGGCGCGGGACCAGCCCGCGCTCGGATCGCAAATCTCCCGTCAGGCCGCTGCGCGCTGAAGCATGCCGAACAGATCGCGTGGGTCGTCCGGATCGGCAACCATGTCCAGCTGCTGGAAATATTCGGTCCCTTCCAGCTTGCCAAGGACATAGCGCAATGCGGAAAAATCCTCCACGGCAAAGCCGACGCTGTCGAACAGGGTGATCTGCCGGGCGTCGGTACGGCCCTGCGCCTCGCCGCTCAGCACCTTCCAGAACTCGGTCACCTGATAGGATGGGTCCATCTGCTGAATTTCACCCTCGATACGGGTCTGCGGCTCGAACTCGACGAAGGTAGTGGCCCGTCCGAGGATGTCCTTGTGCAACTCCGTCTTGCCGGGGCAATCGCCACCGATGGCATTGATGTGAATACCCGCGCCGACCATGTTGTCGGACAGGATCGTGGCATAGGCCTTGTCTGCGGTGCAGGTGGTCACGATGTGGGCACCCTCGATAGCGTCTTCCGCCGTGTCGCAAGACACGACCCGCAATCCCGACCCCGCAAGGTTGCGCGCGACCTTTCGCGTTGCCGCCTGGTCGATGTCGAACAGGCGTACTTCCTCGATGCCGACAATGGCTTTCATGGCGATGGCCTGGAATTCCGCCTGTGCGCCATTGCCGATCATCGCCATCACGCGCGATCCTGCCGGGGCCAGCCGGCGCGCCACCATTGCGGATGTAGCCGCCGTACGCAGAGCGGTCAGGAGCGTCATTTCGGCAAGGAGCAGGGGGTAGCCTGTATCCACCCGCGCCAATAGTCCGAAGGCAGCAACGGTCTGAAGGCCCTTGGCCAAGTTGCTGGGATGACCGTTCACATATTTGAACGCGAAAGCCTCGCCGTCCGAAGTGGGCATCAATTCAATCACCCCTTCCTTCGAATGCGAAGCAAGCCGGGGCGTCTTTTCAAAAAGATGCCAGCGCAGATAATCTGCCTCGATCGCGTCGGTCAGTTCGCGCAACATGGTTTCGATCCCGAAATGGTGAACCAGACGCATCATGTTTTCGACGCTGACAAATGGGATGAACGCCAGGGGGGACGGTGTGGGGGCCATGGAAATTCCTTGGAACAAATAGCTGCGTCACAACCCTACCGCCGACACATAATGATCAAAATCGCAGCTTCGCCTTGCAATGCGCTCAAAATTAGACGATTTTTATAGCTGAATTGAGCAATTTGCCCAAAGTAGAGTCCACTCATGACCGGCTTCGCGAAGTTCATTCCGGACGATCTCGATCGACGCATCATCGGCCATCTCCGGGCTGACGGGCGCGCATCCCTTTCAAAGCTTGCCGATGCCCTCGGCGTGGCGCGCGGTACGGTGCAAAGCCGACTGGACCGGCTCGTCGACACCGGTACGCTGCTGGGCTTCACCATCCGGGTGCGCGACGACTATGATGATCTTTCGGTTCGTGCGGTGATGATGATAGAGATTACCGGCAAATCGACGACAGAGGTCATTCGCAAGCTGAGAGGCATCGTCGAGATCCGGACACTGCATACGACCAATGGAAACTGGGATCTGGTGGCGGATATCCATGCCGCCAGCCTGTCAGAATTCGACCGTGTGCTCCGGCAAGTGCGGATGATCGAAGGCGTGCTCAACAGCGAAACAAGCCTGTTGCTCAGTACGGTCTGACCGGCAAATCCGGCGGTGGTCCCTTGGTCAGGCAGAAACTGGATGTTCCACCGCAACAGCATGCCGGCGATCAAGCAGCCGTTGATAAGGGACGCGAAGGGTGACGGCGTGAAGAAATGGCTGGCGAATGCGGCAATCCTGGCAGGCTGGTCCATATCGGCCAGTTCGGTGGCTTGGGCCAATCCGTTGCCGCCGCTCACCGGGCGGGTGATCGAATATGATACGCGGGAAGTTACCTGGCCTGCGCTGGATGTATCGCGGGACGGCGGCACGATCCTGTTCGATCTGCTCGGTGATATCTACGCCCTGCCATCGCAAGGGGGCAAAGCCCGCCCGGTCATGACCGGCGCCGCGTTCGATACCCAGCCCGTCTTCTCGCCCGATGGTCGCCATATCGCCTTCGTCAGCGATCGCGACGGGGCGGAGGCGCTCTGGGTCGCCGATGTCGATGGCGACAATGCACGTCGCGTGTCGAAGGAAGCCAATGGCGCTGCCCACTATAGTTCGCCGGCATGGTCCCCCGATGGCAAGACGCTCTATGTATCGCGGATGGTCTGGGGTGTCCTGGCCTTCGAACTATGGTCGTTCGATGTCGAAAGCGGCAAGCATGACGTGCTGGTAAAGGCGCAGCCGAACGGTGATGATCCTCACCCTCAACGGCGCAACGCGATGGGTGTCGTCGCGTCCCCCGACGGCAAGAGCCTCTATTACGCGATCAAGACCGGGACCACCTGGACCAGCGGCCCATTACCCCACTGGACGATCGCTAGGTTCGATCTGGCCACCCGCAAGCAGAGCGCTGTCCTGACGACGCCGGGCGGCGGCATGCGTCCGCTATTGTCGCATGATGGCCGCTGGCTTGCCTATGCCACCCGGGAAGACGGGAAGACCGCCTTGCGCCTGCATGATCTGTCGGACGGAACGGATCGTCTGCTTCATGGCCTGATCGACCCGGATGGCCAATCTGGTGGCTATTATGTGGACCTGCTTCCCCGCATGGTCTTTTCCGCCGATGATCGCAGCATCTATATGGGCATGGGCGGCGGGTTGAAGCGGCTGGACATCGCGTCGGGCGACCTGACCGACATTCCATTCCAAGCGCATGTGCGGCAGGAGATGGGTCCGGACCTGCGCCGTCAGCACCATGTCGATACCGGGCCGGTCCACGTTCGGGTGATCCAGACCCCGCGCCTTTCGCCTGATGGGAAGCGCGTGATCTTCGGCGCCGTCGGGGGGCTCTACCTTGCCGACAACCGCAAGGGCGCCAGGCCGCGCCGCCTCGACGTCCCTGGTGCCGCCTGGCAACCCAGCTGGTCGGACGATGGGCGCTTCGTCACCTATGTCACCTGGACAGCGAAGGAGGGCGGCCATGTCTGGATCGCGGCGGTCGACGGCAAGACCGCGCCGCGCCGGATCACGACGCAGCCAGCCTATTATTCGGAGCCGTTGTTCCTGGCGGGTGACAAGGCCGTAGTGGCCTTTTCGGCCAGCCAGCACGACCGCCTCTATCGGTCTGCCGAAAGCCTTGGGCCGATGCCCTCGACTTTGGTGCGGCTGCCGGCAGAGGGCGGCGAACGCCTGGTGTTGGGGGAGGTAGGCGCCGCGATGGACCTGCGCCGCGATGCCGATCCTGCACGGGTGCGCTATTATGCCGATGGCTGGATTTCCTCGCATGCCGTCGATGCCGGTACGCAGGGCAAGGACGCGGTCAGGCAACTGGTCAAGCTGGTAGCCCGTCCCGACAGCCAATATTTCGATGCGCCGGCACCGCTCAAGAATGCGCAACTCAGCGCGGACGGCAGGACGGCGCTGGTGCGCTATGCCTCGCAACTCTATCTGGTCCCTGTTCCGGTGGTGAAAGACGGCAGCGCTGCGCCGACTGTTACCGTCAGCGATCCGGCTTCGGGCGCGCGGCGGATCACCGCGATCGGTGCGGACTACATGGATTGGGCGCCGGACATGCGCTCTTTGCTCTGGTCGGTTGGATCGACGGTGCGGCAACTGGAATTGGGCGCTACAAAAAGCGGCCCGCCCGCTATCATAGAAGGCCGCGCGCGCAGCGCGAAGATGGACGTGGTGCTGCCTCGCGACGTGCCCAAGGGCAAGTTGCTGTTGCGCGGGGCACGGGTGGCCACGATGAAGGCGGACGAGATCATCGACGACGCCGACCTGCTGATCGTCGACAACCGCATTGCCGCTATCGGCGCGCGCGGGGCCATCCCGGTTCCTGCGGGCACTAAGATACGCGACGTCACTGGCAAATTCATCGTGCCAGGCTTCATCGATGCCCACGCCCACTGGTTCGAAACGCGCCGCCGCATCCTCGACATCGGTCATTGGGATTTCTCCGCCAACCTTGCCTATGGCGTCACTGCCGGTCTGGATGTGCAGACATTCGATCCAGATGTGTTCGGCTATGCGGACATGATCGACGCTGGCCTTATGATCGGCCAGCGCGCTTTTTCAACAGGTGAGGGCGTGTTCCGCACCAGTCCGATGGATAGTCGCGAGGACGCCATTGCCACGCTGCGGCGCTATTCGGATTATTACCGCACACCGAATATCAAACAATATATGGTCGGCGGCCGGGCGGCGCGGCGACACCTGATCGAAGGCGCGCAGGCGCTGGGACTGATGCCCACGACCGAAGGCGCGAGCGACTACCGGCTCGACCTGACCCAGATGCTCGACGGCTATGCCGGCAACGAACATAGCCTGCCGATCGCACCGGTGCATGACGATGTGTTGCAGATGCTCGTGCGATCGAGAATTTCGACTGTCCCTACGATGCTGGTACTGTACGGCGCGCCGGGGCCGCTGGGGATGATGACGGCGGGCCATCAGCAGGATTTCGACGCCAAACTGAACCGCTTCGTTCCCGAATTCGCTTTCGCGGCGAAGCGGGACAGTGCGCAATGGAATCGCGCTGACGGACAAGGCTTCTCGATGTTTGCCAAGCAGGCAAGCGATATAGGCCTTGCCGGTGGCCTCCTCGGTGTCGGCGCACATGGCGTGGTTCAGGGACTCTCCTATCATTGGGAACTGGAAGCGATGGCCTTTGGCGGGGGTAGCCCGATGCAGATCCTGCGCGCCGCGACGATAGGCTCTGCCCAAGTGATCGGCCGGGCGCTTGACCTCGGTTCGATCGAACCCGGCAAGCTGGCCGACCTACTGGTCCTTGACCGCGATCCGCTGGCCGATATTCGCAATACGCGCTCGCTCAGCCTTGTGATGCAGAACGGGCGTCTTTATGATGCGGCGACGCTCGATGAACAGTGGCCAAGTCGCAAGCCGCATGCCGCGCAATGGTTCGAAGGCATGTCGAAGCGCGAGGTTGCCGTGGCGAGAGCGCGTGCTGCGGCGTTCGAGGAGGCGCAGGGCAGCGCTGCCTCCTTCGAATATTGACCTATCCGACCTGATCCAGCGCCTTCGCCAATGTCTTGATCGCCCGTTCCGCCTCCATATCGTTGAGGCTGGCAAAGCCGATGCGCAGGCCGCGCTCGGCCTGCGGGTGCACCATGAACGATTCGGACGAGGCGAAGCGCAGGCCCAGCGCTTTTGCCTCATTTTCGAGCGCCAGAAGGTCGATGCCGGGAAAACGCAGCCAGAAAGCCAGCCCGCCATTGGGCGTTTCAAACATGATCCGATCGCCAAAGCTTTGGCGCAGCCTTTCGGCAAAACGCTCGCGACGTTCGCCATAAATCTTGCGCACCTTGCGGGCATGGCGTCTCAACGCGCCGCTGGTGATGAGATCGGCGACGGCATCTTCGGTGACCGTATTACCCATGCCATCTGTCAGCGACACATAATGTCCCAGCGCACGGATCATCGGCTCGGGCGCAACGACATAGCCGACGCGCAGCGCCGGTACGATCAGCTTCGACAAGGACCCGAGATAGATGACATGGTCTGGCGCAAATGCCGCCATGGGCAAGAGCGGCTGTGATGCGAAATGAAATTCATGGTCATAATCATCCTCGATGATCGCAAAGCCGAATTGCTTGGCGAGGTTGAGGAGCGCCAACCGACGTTCGGGGCGCAATACGCTGGTGGTCGGAAACTGGTGGTGGGGAGTCAGGAAAATCGCGCGCACCTTATGCTTGCGACATGCCTTTTCCACCGCGTCGATGTCGATCGTCGGTCCATCGAAAGGCACGGACACAAGGTTGGCGCCCATCATGCGGAAGGCTGCGAGTGCCGGCTCATATGTCAATTCTTCGACGATCACGGCGTCACCGGGGCGAATCAGGGCCTGGGCCGTCAGGAAAAGGCCGTTCTGGCTGCCGCGTGTGACGCAGATTTCTTCCGGCCCGATCGTCAGGCCGCGCTGGTGGCGCAGCATGTCGGCAATTGCCGAACGGAGCTGCACCGTGCCGAAGGGATCGCGATATTGCAGATGACTGTCCGCCGGCGGACGCAACAATGCATTGCGATAGGCCTGCATGAGCGCTTCGTTCGGAAACAGGCGGCCGTCAGGTGCGCCCTCATCCAATTTAATCCCCGATCCACCCGGCAGTGCAAGGGGCCGGGCGGGAGTCGGCAAGATCCGATATTGTGGACTAGGTTTGTGGGGAGACGTAAGGTCTGGCGTATCCGCGCGCTTTCTGCGAACAGGATCGGGAAAGGTCGTGGCTACCATCGTTCCGCGTGTACCGGACGATGCCAGCCAACCCTGGGCGATCAGTTCCTCATAGGCAAATACGATCGTCTTGCGATTGAGGTTCAGTTCGGTAGCGAGTTGCCGACTGCCTGGAAGATAGGTGCCGGGCGCCAGCCTACCGCGCTCGATGTCCCGGATTATAGCCGAAATGACCTGAATGTAGATAGGGGTCGGTAGTGCAGGATCGATCCTGTCACCAAGCATGACGTGCAGGGGGCGAAGCATGATGCTGTGATCCGGGCCTGACTGTTCCATTCGTTTTGAATGATATCCGCCCTAATTGCTGATGGGCCGATAGGCAATTCAAAGCTGGTCCCGTTTGTCTCGACAGACTGGCCCTTGAGGTGGACCAGTCGCACCTCCATGGGCAGCCTTAGAGCGGCGTCGAGCCGTTGTGTAGATGGGAAGCAGCACATTGAACGAAGCATTTTCAGCTTATCGTCCGCAGGACGTCCGTTTCCTGATTGAGCAATATCCGCTCGCCTGGGTCCAGACATGCGCCAGCGTAGAGCAGCCTGCGGCATCTCTGCTCCCCCTTCTCGGCGAATATGACCGGGATGGGCGCCTGATCGCTCTGATCGGACATATGGCGCGCCATAATCCGCTGCATGACGCGCTTCAGACCGATTGTCGTGCGCACATCCTGTTCACCGGGCCCCAAGGCTATGTCTCGCCCGAACATGCAGGTCTGCGCGATTGGGCGCCGACCTGGAATTATGTCCAACTGCGGATAGCGGCCGACTTTCATTTCGACGAGGCTCTGACAGAGCCTGCCCTCGACATGCTGATCAGCCATATGGAGCGTGGCCGCACCGCACCATGGCGCAAGGAGGAGTTGGGCGCTCGCTATTCCCGGTTGGCGGGAGCGATCATCGGCTTTCGGGCTGACGTCGGTTCGTGCGCGGGCATATTCAAGCTGGGGCAGGACGAACGGCCGGAGGTTCTGGCCCATATTCTGTCCTCACACCCCGACACGACAATGGTGGAATGGATGCGCCGCTTTAGCGATTAAGTGGAAGAAAAGCCTTTCCCGTCGGCAGCGAATGGCAAAGGAAAAGGCGGCGGGTTCGCACCCGCCGCCTTTTTTGACGCCTGAAGAGGCGTCTTCAGAATTCGAGGCGTGCACCCACCGTCATGTAGCGGCCGATCACGTCATAATAGGGCGAGAAGGTCGAATAGAGCGGCGGTTCCTTGTCGAACAGGTTCGACACATTGCCGTACAGTTCGAAATGCTTGCCCTCGCCGAACGGAATTTTCTGGCTCAGTTGCAGGTCGACATAGGTATAGGCTGGAATATGATTGTTGGTCAGCGACGTGCTGGTGCGGTTCCAATAACCTGACGAGAGATAGCGCGCTCGAACAAGGCCGCTGAACCCGTCACTGGCATAGCCAACCGACGCATTGGCGCGAATGCGCGGCACGCCGTTGACGAAGGCGTAGCCCTGCGATTTCACATATTCCACCTTGCTGATGCCGTCATCGGTCGTGAAGTGGTTCACCCAGGTTCCAAGCAGGCGGAAGGTGAGCTTGCCGTTGGCATCATTGTTCACCGGCATTGTATAGGCCAGTTCCGCGTCGACGCCGTCGGTCTTGAATTCCGACAGATTGACTGACGATGATGCCACGCTGGCGATCCGTCCGTCCGTGCCGCGGGTGATATAGTTGCACAGGCTGTCATTGCCCGCATTGCAACGATCGACCAGAACCTGCGCGCTGATGCTGGTGATGACATCCTTGATCGAGATATTGAAATAGTCGATCGACGCGGTCAGGCCACGCGTCGGAGCCGTCGTAATGCCTGCGGTCCAGGTGTCGGCTTTTTCCGGCCTGAGGGAAGCATTGCCGCCACCATAGACGAGGACGCTGCGGCTGCCCTCGCTGCTGTAAAGGGGGTCAACCACGCCGACATAGCTGACGGTCTGGTTCGAATAGAGCTCGCTCACATTGGGTGCGCGGATGTCGCGCGAACGGGCAACGCGCCCGATCACGCCCGGCAAGAACTCGTTGGTCGCGCCCAGCTTCCACGACCAGCTGGTGCCGCTGGTGCTGTAATCCGACGCCCGTGCAGCGCCGTTCAACTCCAGTTTGCGCAACAATGGCACGTCCTTGATGACCGGTACGACGATTTCGGCAAAGGCTTCCTTGACGTCGTATTTGCCGCGCAGGGAACTGAAGTAGAATGTGCTGAACGCCTTTGCGGCATCAAGCTCACCGACCTTGTTGACGGTGGACAGGTTGCGGCCTTCCGCGCCTATGGCGATCGATACGGGACCAGCGGGCAAATCGATTGGTTCCCCGCGCAGCGACACGCCATAGGTGTCGATCTTGTTCAGGCCATTCAGACGCGGCGTGCCCGTGACATAATCGATCGCCGCCTGCGAAGGCGCCCCCTCGCCGAACAGGTCAAGAGGTACGCAGCCCACAGCGCCCGACCGACATACGGGCTGACCCGTGGCAGGACTGATAACCGCGTCCACGGCGTTGGCGAAATTCTGTGCGATCAGAAAGCCCGGCGTATTGATCTTGTTGCGATACTGGCCGTGGCTGTAATAGGCGCCGTAGCGCCAGCGCCCCTCATCAAAGCTGCCGTCCAGGGCAATGGTTCCCTGGATGCTGCGCCGGTCCAGATTGATGGTGCTGTACGACAGATCCGCATTGTAGCGGGCCATCGTGAAGCTGGTCTGCCCGGCTGCGGCCAGGGCCTGCTTGATGTTGTTATTCAAGAACGCATTGTCGGACCGGATGGTGACGCTGCCCGTATTATCGCCGAACCAGGTGTAACTGTTATAATAGCGCGAATAGCGAAGGTCAGCGCTCAGCTTGAGCGTGTCGGTCAGCTCGTAGGACGCCTTGGCCATCATCGCATAGCGCTTTTGCGGCGTGATCAGCGGGCTGCGCTCGTCATCGGACGGGCCTTCTCCACCGATCATATTGGTGCCGACGACAGTGCCGATGTCGGGCACGCGCAGGGTGCCGTCCGGATTGAAGCCATAACCCCGTAGAGTACCCGATGTGATGTAGCCGCCGATCAGGCGGGTGGCGAGCCCGACATCGGGCGTCAATGTGTTGTTGACGGTGGCGAAACGGCCGGTATTCTTGCGGTCGGTCTTTTTCAGGATGCCGTCATTGTTGACATACTCGCCGCCGATCACGAAATGGCCACGTCCACCGGCAAAGGCAGTGCCATATTTGCCTTCAAACTTGACCTGACCCGCATCTCCACGCGAAGAGATGCCGCCTTCGGCACCAAGACGAACGCCCTCATAGTCGCTGTCGATGAGCATGTTGACGACACCGGCGACCGCGTCGGAGCCCCAGGCGGCCGAAGCGCCACCGGTGACGATGTCCACGCTTTTGACCATGATGGATGGCACGGTGTTGAGGTCGTTGTCGCTGACAAGACGGCGGCCGTCCACCAGGACGAGCGATCGGGTTTCACCAAGGCCGCGTATGTTGATCGGGAACCGGCCCGCCTGTGCGTTGGTGCCCGACGTTTGCGGCGACTGCGACGCCTTAAACTGTGGCAGGTCAGCAAGCGCAGCGCCAATGTTGGTCCGGCTGACCACGTCAAGGTCGGCCTGCGTCATGTGCAGCAGGGGAGTGGGCGACTCATATCCGGGGCGATCGATGCGCGAACCGGTCACGACTATCTCGCCTTGGCCAGTCGAGTTGGATTCAGCCTCGGCATTGGTCCGTTCAGGCTGGATACCGGACTGGGCCCAGGCCGAAGCGGCGGGAAAACCCATAATGATGAGCGCCGTTCCTGTTAGGATCGACCGGCGACGCGCACGAAGAAGCTGTTCCATCAATTAAATCCCTGAGTCACGGTCGCTCTTGTGAACTGGAGCGATCTGGTATGGCCTTTAGGCCTCGGCGAGAGATGAAGCGGGCGGGCGGTCCGGTGGAACCTCCACTTTCTGCAAAACTTAGGGGTCCAAGCCGGTGCGGTAATCAAATTCCACGAACTTGGTGGGTTGGAATTTGCTCTACGGCGAGTTCTTCCCCGGCAGAGTGAAGGAAGATCAGCCTATATTCTTCCGCGATGTGGCGGCGGCTTGACCAATTCCGGATGTCGACCCGTGGCAAAATGTGCCGCTTGTCTGGCGCGCCTGTCGATCGCAGAGATATCGAGCATCAACTGACGATAGAGATTTTGCCAACCCTCCGGCAATGTGATCGCTCGGATGAGATTCTTCCCGAAAATCTCGTTGTCAGTCACCATGCCCCAAAACATCGCAAAGCCGTCCTGATCAAGTTCGGCTGGCCGGTCTCGTAGCTGGAGGTGTTTCGGAAGAGCAAATTTGCTGGAGATCCCGCGCGAAACAATGGCTTCGGCCGATACGGTCAAGCGCACGATGCGGGCATCGGGAATTCACGATCTGGGTACGGACGTCCCCTCGCCACGCTTGGAGCGAAAGAGAAATGCCGTCAATGCGGGTTATCCCCCCGCCCGACCTCCGAATAACTGACGGAGCATAGCGAATTGGGGTTTCCACGGCCTGTCGTCGGACTGGTAATCGACGACCCCTTTCGCCGCAGATCGAAGCGAGGTCTGCAAGGAAGCTCTTTGGTCAATGGGCGATCTATGATTGTATTGACCAACCCTGCCCTGACTCCTCCGAAACTCTAAAGCGATCCCTTAAAGACCTGCGGCCGTCGCGGTCCAGTAGGTGATGCCGGCCGCGACATAGGCGAGGACGAACAGGTAGCCGACCATAAACAACGGCCATTTCCACCCGTTCGTCTCTCGCCGGGTCACGGCGATGGTCGATATGCACTGGGGCGCGAAGATGAACCAGGCGAGGAAGGCGAGTGCGGTGGGCAGCGGCCACTGGTCCTTCAACCGGTCGCCCAGACTGCGTTCCATCAACGCCTCGTCATCGCCGGCGTCGATCGAATAGACGGTCGCGAGCGCAGACACCGCCACTTCGCGCGCGGCCATGGCGGGGATCAGCGCCAGCGAGATGTCGCGGTTGAAGCCGATCGGTTCCAGCACGACGTTCAGGCCGCTGGCGATCCGGCCGGCGATCGAATGATCGACCTGGCTGGTGGGATCGCCATCGGGCACGCGCGGGAAGCTCAAGAGCAGCCACAGGATCACGGTCGAGGTGAAGATGATCGTGCCGGCGCGCTTGAGGAAAATGACCGCGCGCTGCCACAGGCCCAGGAGAATGTCCTGCGGGCGGGGCCACTGATATTTCGGCATTTCCATCAGGAATCCGCCGCTGGCCCCCTTCGTCACCGTAAAGCGCAGCACCAGCGCCACCGCCATCGCGCCGACGATCCCCGACAGATAGAGACAGAACAGCACGAAGCCCTGTAGGCCAATACCCCAGCCGATGTCGCGGGCCGGAATGAAGGCGCCGATGATGACCGCATAAACCGGCAGCCGCGCCGAACAAGTCATCAGCGGCGCGATCAGGATCGTGGTCAGCCGATCCTTGGGATCGGCGATGGTGCGTGTCGCCATGATGCCGGGAATGGCGCAGGCGAAGGAGGAGAGGAGCGGGATGAAGGCGCGGCCGGACAGGCCGACCTTGGCCATCAGCCCGTCCATCAGATAGGCAGCCCGGACCATATAGCCCGTCGCCTCCAGCATCAGGATGAAGAAGAAGAGGATCAGGATCAGCGGCAGGAACACTACTACCGATCCCACGCCCTTGATGACGCCATCGACCAGGAACGAGCGGACTATGCCGTCGGGCAGGACAGCGCGCACGGCATTGGCGATCGCTTCGGCAAGACCCTCGATCATGGCGACCGGCGCTTCGGACCAGCTATAGACCGACTGGAACATGACGAACAGCAAGGCAAGCAGCAGCGCCAGGCCGGCGACGGGATGCAGCGCCACCCGGTCGACCGCGGCGGTCAGGCGGCGGGACGGGGTTTCCCGGACGATGGTGGCACGGGCGATGCGGCCGGCTTCCTTGCGCACGGCATCGAAATCCCGTTCGGCGGCGGCAGGATAGGCGTTGGGCGCGCCGTTCAGCAGCCCTTCCAGTTCCTGGCGCAGATGGTCGAGGCCACGCTTGCGCACGGCGACGGTCGATATCACCGGTACGCCCAGTTCGCGCGACAGCACGGCCGCATCCAGTTCCAACCCGTCGCGCGTGGCCAGATCGACCATATTGAGCGCGACGATGGTCGGCAGGCCAAGCGCCAGCAATTCCAGTGCGAACCGCAGATGATTGTCCAGATTGGCGGCGTCGAGGACGATCACGATCGCATCGGGTCGCTTTTCGCCGGATTGCCTGCCCATCACGACATCGCGCGTGACCTGCTCGTCCGGGCTGTTGGGGTCCAGGCTGTAGGTGCCGGGCAGGTCGATCAGTTCGACCGGGCGCCCGTCCGACAGGGCCAGCCGGCCCGCCTTGCGTTCCACCGTAACGCCCGGATAATTGCCCAGTTTCTGCCGGGCGCCGGTCAGCGCATTGAAAAGCGCGCTTTTGCCGGCATTGGGATTGCCGACCAGCGCGACCAGCGGCAGGGCGCTCATGCTTTGATCCCCTGGCCGTCTGCATCCGGGCCGGTGCGCACCGTGACGGCGGCGGCATGGTTGCGGCGCATGGCGATGGTCATGCGGCCGATGCGGCAGGCGATCGGCCCCTTGCCGAACAGGAAGAAGACGCGCCCATGGTTGAGCGCCTCGACGCTGGCGCCTTCGCACAGGCCGAACTCGCGCAGGCGCTGTCCTTCGGATGCCGGAATGGCGGACCAGTCGATCATGTCAACATAGGCGGGTTGGCGCAGCGGCAGGTCGGTCAGGCGCAATGGAAAGGGACTCACAGTTTATTGTTGCGAGTGGCTATCAATTGCGACTGGTTAATGCCAGAAAAAACGCATTTCCGCAGCATTGCCGGTCAGGTCAGATCGCGGGATAGCGCAGCCGGCCGATAAAGCGCGAAAGGCTGAGATGCTCGCCGCCGCCCACGCCTTTCAGCTTGGCCTTGGCTTTTTCGAACTGCATCACATTCTCGATCCGTCGGGCCAGGAAGGCACGGCTGTCCGCATGGCCTTCGCTTTCATCATCGACGAACACCAGCAAGGTGGTGGCATAGACGGCGGTCAGCGTGGTGCGCTTGCTATAATGATTGAAGTCGGCGGCTGTGTCGCCCGCCGCGCGCCACATGATATCGGCCGCGCGCCAGCCCAGCTTGCCCGCGCGCACCGCATTGGTCGGCAGCGCCAGGATCGCGATCGCGCGGCGCAGCGCTTCCCGGTCGGGCGCCAGCAGGGCCAGGCGGGCTTCGATCAGCGCGATGATCTTTTTGCGGATCGACAGACTGGCCAATGCCTCTGCGGGCAGCGCGTCGATCATGCGGGCGTCGATGCTGGCGAACCAGGCGTCGATCATGTCGACCGGTCCGTCGGCAAAGGCCAGCGCAGCGATGTCCGGGTCGATCCCCTTTTCCTGCGCGGCCATCGTCACCGCCTGGGGGCGCCAGCCGTCGAACGCAGCATGGCGCGCCAGCGCAGGCGCCAGCAGGGCGCGGATTTCGTCGAGAGTGAGATCGTCCTGTGCTTCGCTCATGGCGTCTTATCTAGGCCCGCAAGGGCAGGCGCACAAGCACCAGCGCGGCTGCCACCGCCGCCATGCCGGTCATGTCGACGGGGCTTAGCCATTCGCCAAACAGCAGCCAGCCCAGCACGGCGGCTACGGCGGGTTGCAGCAACAGGCTGACACCCAGCACCAGCGGCGAAAACCAGCCGATGGCATAGGTCAGCAACCCCTGTCCCACCAGCTGGCTCGACAGCGCCAGCAGGATGAGCGGCGTCCAGTTGCCCGGCATCACCCGTTCGCCCAGTGCCAGTGCGCATAGCAGCAGGGCAGGGGCACTCGCCATGCTCGACACGCCCAGCACCGACCAGCTGTCCAGCCGCCCACGGACCCGTTGCACGATAATCAGGTAGGCGGCGTACAGGATGCCTGCGAGCAGGCATAACATGTCGCCCTTCAGATTGCCGATCGACAGATCATAGCTGCCGCCCATCATCGCCAGCGCGCCCGCCCCCGCCAGCAGCAGCGCGATCGCCTGTATCCTTGTGGGCTTCTGGCGCAGCACTACCATGCCCCAGACGGGCAGGAACAGCCCGCTCAGATTGCCGAATATGGTGGCGTTGGCGACCTTGGTATAGAGGATGCCCAGATGCCATGCGGCCAGATCCGCCGCGAATACCAGCCCCGCCAGAATGAGCGCGACCCATTCGCCCCGCGTCGGCGGCGTGCGGGTCAGGCCCGGTCGCGCCAGCAGCAGCAGGAAGGGCAAGGCCAGCGCCAGCCGCCAAAAGGCTGCGGCCACCGGCCCGACATCGGACAGGCGAACGAAAATCGGCCCCAAAGGCAGGATCAGGTTCGCCAGCAGCAGCGCCGGAAAGGCAAGGCGCGGCATATTTATGTGTGCGACGGGGGTTGAACTGGCCATGGCCGCTCCCTAGCTGGCTTTGCACACCAAGTCCCGTTGCAAATTGCAACTTTTTTATAAGGGAGCCTTATTGATGACGACCCTGTTCGATCCCATCCAGCTGGGCGCCGTCAGCGCAGCGAACCGCGTATTGATGGCACCGCTGACCCGTGGCCGGGCGACTCGGGCCCATGTGCCTACGTCGATCATGGCGGACTATTATGCGCAGCGCGCGTCGGCCGGCCTGATCATAAGCGAAGCGACGGGCATCTCGCAACAGGGACTGGGCTGGCCCTTTGCACCGGGCATCTGGTCGGACGAGCAGGTTGCCGCGTGGCAGCCGATCACGCAGGCTGTGCATGACAAGGGCGGCAAGATCATCGTTCAGCTCTGGCATATGGGCCGCGCCGTCCACAGCGCCGTGACGGGCGAGCAGCCGGTATCGGCCAGCGCCACCGCCGCGCCGGGCGACGCGCACACCTATGAGGGCAAACACCCCTACGAAACCGCCCGCCCGCTGGCGCTGGAGGAAATCCCCGGCATCATCGAAACCTATGTCCGCGCCGCGCACAATGCGATCGCCGCCGGGTTCGACGGGGTACAGATTCATGCCGCCAACGGCTATCTGATCGACGAATTCCTGCGCGACAACAGCAATTTTCGCGACGATATCTATGGCGGCAGCATAGAAAACCGCGTCCGTCTGCTGCGCGAAGTGACGCAGGCGGTGGCCGATGCGATCGGCGCCGATCGCGTGTCTGTGCGCCTGTCGCCCAACGGCGAAACGCAGGGTGTGGACGACAGCGATCCCGCGACCCTGTTCGCCGCGGCTGCCGATGCACTGGACGATATCGGCATCGCCTTCCTCGAACTGCGCGAGCCCGGTCCGCACGGCAGCTTCGGCGCGACGGACGTACCGCGCCAGTCGCCGCTGATCCGCCAGCATTTCAAGGGGCCGCTGGTCCTCAACAGCGACTATGACGCGGATCGCGCGCAGGCGGACCTGGCCAGCGGCCTGGCCGACGCGATCAGCTTCGGCCGCCCGCTCATGGCCAATCCCGATCTGGTGGAGCGTTTGCAGAAGGGCGCGCCGCTCAACCCGCCGCAGGCAATGGCGACCTGGTACGGGCCGGGCGTCGAGGGCTATACCGACTATCCGACGCTGGAAGAGGAGAAGGCGGCAGCGTAAAGCGCCACCTCTCCCCCCTCCTTTTCAAGGAGGGGCTTATGGCTGCGAGTCCCGGCCCGACAAAAAAAGGGGCGGCTCCATCGGGAGCCGCCCCTTTTTTGCGTCCGCTGGTCCTGCCGGTCAGGCGCCGAAACGGTCCCGCAAGGCCAGCATGGCGATCGCCGCCTTGGCTGCTTCGCCGCCCTTGTCCTTCTGATCGGGGCGGGCGCGGACCAGCGCCTGCTCTTCATTTTCGACGGTCAGTATACCGTTGCCGATGGCGATGGCGTCCATGCTGAGCGCCATCAGGCCACGCGCGCTTTCGTTCGACACCACCTCGAAATGATAGGTTTCGCCGCGGATCACCACGCCGATCGCGACGAAGCCGTCATAGCGGCCACTTTCCGCCGCCAGCGCGATCGCGCCGGGAATTTCCAGTGCGCCGGGCACCGTGACGACCTCATATTTATGGCCCGCCTCGTCCAGCGCCGCCTTGGCGCCTTCGATCAGCAGGTCGTTGAGATGGTCGTAGAAGCGGGCTTCGACGATCAGGAATTTCGCCATGATGTTGGTTCCTTAAAGCGCGATCGGACGCTGCCCAACCACGGACAGGTCATAGCCGTCAAGCGCGATCAGACTATGCTGGCTGTTGCTGAGCAGGATCATGTCATGCACGCCCAGTTCGGCGAGCAACTGGGCGCCCACGCCATAGTTGCGCAGTTCGTCCATGCCGGCCGGGGCGGTGCCCGCATGCGCCTGAACGCAGCGGGTGACGAAATCGCCGTCCTCATTGCCGGTCAGGATCACGATGATACCCGATCCTTCCTGGCCGATAATCTCCATCGACTTGGCCAGCAGCCCGGCGCGTCCGCCCTCCGCGCCATAGACATCGTCCAGCAGCGACAGTTGATGCATGCGCACCAGCGTGGGCTGGTCCGACGCGACATGGCCCTTTTGCAGGACCAGCTGTTCGCTCTGGGTCGCCTTGTTGTAGAAGCTGATCGCTTTCCAGTCGCCGCCCCACTTGCTCTGGAACGTGGTTTCCGACCGGCGCTCGACCATATGGTCGTGCCGGCGGCGATAGGCGATCAGGTCGCGGATCGTGCCGATCTTCAACTTGTGCTTCTGCGCGAAGATGATGAGGTCGTCGAGCCGCGCCATGGTGCCGTCGTCCTTCATCACTTCGCAGATGACGCCTGACGGATTGAGGCCGGCGAGGCGCGCGACATCGACAGCGGCCTCGGTATGGCCGGTGCGTACCAGCACGCCGCCGTCGCGCGCGATCAGGGGGAAGACATGACCCGGCGTCACGATGTCCGCCTTGCCCTTCGCCCCGTCGATCGCGACCGATACGGTGCGGGCGCGGTCGGCGGCGCTGATGCCGGTGGTCACGCCTTCGCGCGCTTCGATCGACACGGTGAAGGCGGTTTCATGACGGGTGCCATTGTTGCGGCTCATCAGGTCCAGGCCCAGCTGGTCGACGCGATCCTTGGTCAACGCCAGGCAGATCAGGCCCCGGCCATGGGTGGCCATGAAGTTGATCGCATCGGGGGTCGCCATCTGCGCAGGGATGACCAGATCGCCCTCATTTTCGCGATCCTCGTCATCGACCAGGATGAACATGCGGCCGTTGCGAGCCTCGTTGATGATTTCTTCCGGGCTGGCGAGCGCGGTGCCACCTTCGCGCTTGAGCAGATAGGCCTCCAGCTTGCCCAGCGTGTCGGCGGTCGGGTTCCAGTCGCTCTCGCCCAGCTTGCGAAGGCTGTTGGCATGCAGGCCGGCGGCGCGCGCCAGGCCGGACCGGGACATGCCGCCATCGGTGACGAGGCTGCGGACGGAATCGAGAAGCGCGGACGACATGATGGAAACTCCTTCCCCTATGGGATGGCGCTCATATCACATTGCAATGTGATTATTTCAAGTGAGGAATCACAATAGGCTGTTCAGGCTGGCGCGATTATCGGGCGCGCAGGCTCTGCATCCGATCCAGATAGCGGGCCAGTACGTCGATTTCCAGGTTGAAGGTACGGCCGTCCACCAGCCGGTCCAGCGTCGTTGCCGCAGCGGTATGCGGGATGATGTTCAGGCCAAAATGTACGCTGCCGTCGGCCTGATCCTCCACGCTGTTCACGGTCAGCGAAATGCCGTCGACCGTGATCGATCCCTTGGCCGCCAGCGCGGCGGCCAGTTCGGCGGGTGCGCTGATGGTCAGCCGGGTCGAATCGCCCTCGGCCGTGGCCGACACCAGATGACCGATACCATCGACATGTCCGGTCACGATATGCCCGCCCAGCTCGTCGCCGACCTTGAGCGCGCGCTCCAGATTGAGCCGTCCGCCCTGCGCCCACAGGCCCGGCGCGGTGCGCGCCACGGTTTCGGCCGACAGATCGACCGCAAACCAGTCCGGACCCTTTTCCACCACCGTCAGGCAGGCGCCCGAGCAGGCGATCGACGCACCGATCGCCACGCCGTCCATCGCATAGGCGCAACCGATCACGAGGCGCAGGTCGCCGCGCTGCTCATGGCTGCGGATGGTGCCGATGTCGGTGATGATGCCGGTGAACATGCGCTTCGATCCATTCACTATATAGAATGTTACCCGGCGAAGGCCGGGGTCCAGTACCGGTCGCGGAACTGGACCCTGGCCTTCGCCGGGGACATGACAAATCCCTAGGCGTTGCGGACCGCTTCGTAAACCTCCAGCCGATCGGCCCCCAACTGGCGCGTGTCGGTGATGCGCCAGCGGCCATGCGCCTGGCTGAGGTCGGTGAGGCCAATGTCGCCGATCCCGGCGAGCCCGTCGCCGATGATGATCGGCGCGCGGTAGAGCAGCAGCCGATCGACCAGCCCGGCGCGCAGGAAGGCCGCTGCCGTCGCAGCGCCACCCTCCACCAGCAGATGATCGACGCGGTCCAGCGTGGCGATGTCCTGTGGCGTGGCGATCCGCTCCCAGCCGGCAGGCGCGGCGCCCCGGCTCAGCAGCACGCGGCGCGGCGATCGGGCCTCAAGCCCCGCCAGCCTGACGTCCAGGCGCGGCTCGTCGGCGCGCAGCGTACCGCCACCCACCAGAATCGCGTCATGCCGCGCTCGCTCCATATGGGCATGGGCGCGGGCATCCGGCCCCGTGATCCAGCGGCTCGATCCGTCGGGAAGGGCAATGCGGCCATCGAGCGACAGGCCCAGTTTCAGCGTGACATGCGGCCGGCCCAACGTCTGGCGCAGCACGAAGCCGCCCATGGCGCGCGCGGCTTCATTCGCCATAAGGCCCATTTCGACGGCAACGCCGCGCTCGCGCAGCCATGCCGCGCCTTGTCCATCGGTACGCGGGTCAGGATCGCGCAGCGCAATTACCACGCGCGCAACCCCGGCCCGCGCCATCAGGTCGGCACAGCGCGGCCCGCGTGGGGACAGATGGAAACAGGGTTCCAGCGTGACGTAGCAGCAAGCGCCTGCCGCCCGGTCCATCGCCTGCTCCAGCGCCTGCGCCTCGGCATGGGGGCGTCCGCCCCTCTGCGTCCAGCCGCGCCCGACGATCTGCCCATCCCGGACGATCAGGCAACCGACATTGGGATTGGGGGTGGAAAGGCCCCGCCCGCGCCCGGACAGGGCGATGGCGGTGGCCATGAAGCGCCGGTCGTCAGCAGGCGAAGGCGACATGGTCAGGACTGTACGATCAGGGCTGGGCGATCAGGGCTGGGCCGCTGGCGCCGGCCTGGCGCTGGCCTGCGGCCCGGCCTTGCCTGCGGCTTCCGCCTTGGCCAGCCGGTCGTCCAGCATCGCGTCGATCGCCTTCACCGCCTCCTTGCGCTTGGCGGTGTTGCGGGCTTCCTCCTCGCGCCATTCGATGCCGAAGGCGTCGGCATAACCCTGCATCTTGGTCTGCTGCTTGACCAGTGCGGCCTCGCGCTTCGCAAAGTCGATCTTCTGTTGCAGGATGATCGCCGCGTCGGACCGGTTCGCGTCCCAGCTCTGGACGTAGATGATCTTGTTGCGCGTGGGCATCGTGTTGGTGTTCGCATCGATCACGAACGTCCACACGATGACATAGGTCAGCGCGACGGAAACGCCCAGCAGCGGCCATTTATGCTGCCGCTGCTGCTTGAAATAGCCCCAAAAGTCGCCGAGCGCATTTTTGGGGGAAACGGGACGGGGAAAGATCGCCATGCCGCCCTTATAGGACAGGGCGGGCGCCAATGCAAAATGGTCCATGCTTATCTCCATTTTCCTGCCCCCTGCCGATTGTCGGGAGGGGGAAGGGGGCGACGCCGAAGGAAGGGCCGAAGGCGAAGAAGAGGCCCATTCTCATCGATCCGTCAGCGTGAACCGCACCGTCAGGGTCTTGGTCGATATGATCGCCACGCCGTCGCGGGTGGCGGGGCGGAAACGCCATGAGCGCACGGCATGGCGCTGGGTCGCCAGCCAGAAGTTTTCATCGGTGGCGCTGACCTTCTCTATGGCGGTGACGCGCCCTTCCGGGCTGATGGTGACGCGCACCGTGACCACGCCTTCCACGCCCTGGCGAATCATCGTGCCGGGATAGTCGGGCTGGAACGCGGCCTTCGCACGCGGATCGATCGACGCCTCGGTCAGCACCGGCTCGCTCAGGGGCGGCGGGGGCGGAATATAGGGCGGGGTGACCGGCCCGATGTCGCCGCTCCCGTCGCTGCCGGTCAGGACGGGATCGCCAATGGGCATGTCCACCAGCGGATCGAGCGCAGTCGGCCTGTCTGGTTGTAGCTGCGGCTGGGTCGGCAATTTGGGATCTGCCTTCACATCGTCCACCGGATCGATCGGCGGCGGCGGTTCGATCGGAATATTGACGCCGGTAATGGGCGGCGAAGGCCTGAATGTGTCGATGACCTCCCTGGGGAGCAGCAGAAAGGCGCCGATCACCAGCGCATGCACCGCCACGGTGCCGCCCAGCCCCAGCGGCGACTTGCGCCCTGCGCCATAACGCGATTGTCCGCTTGCCTGCCCCGTCATTCCCATGGTCATGAGTCGCATCGTCCGGCTCCTCTATGTGTCGCATCCTCTCGCCGGCGATTCGACTCGATCATGGCCGAACCTGCATCGACGATGAAATGATACAACATCATTATATGATATGTTGCAACATCATTTTCTGCGGTTTGCAACATAGGCGCCGCATCGCGACATATGGCGGCAAAGCATAGCTGCGAAGGGAAGGGCGATCCCGCTTCCAGGAGCCTTCATGCGCCTTCGCCAATGTCTTTCCGCTGTCCAACTCGCTGTCGCACTTCTGGCATCTGCCCCCCTGTTTGCCCAGCCGCCTGCCGCGCCCGAAGGCGGTCCCTGGGCCGCCGATGCCGATGGGGACGGCCGCATCACCCGTGATGAGATGGCCGCCTATATGGAGCGTCGCTTTGGCCTGATGGATCAGGATGGCGACGGGCTGGTGCCGGTGCAGGCGATGCAGCGCATGCAGGGCCATGAACCCCAGGCGCGGAGCCAGTCCGAATCGGCGCAGCGCCGCCCCGGCAAAGGTCGCGGCGGACCCGGTGGAGGGGGTGAGGGTCCAGGCGGCGCCGGTGGTCCGCCGCCGGGCGGTCGTCCGCCCGAAGGCAAGCGCGCCGATGCCGGATCGCCGCCGCCGCCGCCGCCGGGTCGCGCCATGCCTTATCCCGAAGACGATGATGATGACGGCCAGATCGATCGCGCCGAATTCATCGCCCCTGCGCTCGCTCTGTTCGCCGATCGGGACAGCAATGGCGACGGCGTACTGACCGCCGATGAACTGCCGCCCCCACCCCGGCGCGGACCGCGGGCAGAGCCGGAAGATTAAGCCATAAGGTCAGGAACCGGCCGCCTCCTCTCCTCTGCGCGGCCGGTTCCGCCGGGGCGTGTCGTTTGGCCCGACACGCCCCGGCATCGTTGGGTAAGGCGCAGGTGCGGTTCGACCTAAAGGAATGTATCCATCGCGTGGATCGCCAGGCCGACCAGCCCGCCGACCAGCGTGCCGTTGATGCGGATATATTGCAGGTCGCGCCCGACTGCATTTTCCAGCCGTGAGGTCACCGTGCCCGCATCCCACCCACGCACCGTATCGCTGACCAGCCGGACGATCGCATCGCCATAGCTGGCGGTCGCGCCCACCGCCGCGCGCCGGACGAAACGGTTGATGACCAGCCGCAGCCGCGCCTCCTCCTGCAACGTTCCGCCCAGCGCGCGCAGCGCCTCGCCCAGCCGCCCGGCCATCGCCTTGCCCGGATCGCGTACCGCGCGCAGCAGCCCGCCGCGCGCCTGCTCCCACATCCCCTCGATCCAGCGCTGCATCGCCGGATTGTCGACGATCTCGTCGCGAATCCTGGCGACCTTCGCCTGCATCTCCAGATCATATTGCAGGTCGAAGGCCAGCTTGGCCATGCCCTCTTCGGCCTTCAGGCGCAGGCTGTGGCCCGGATCGGCGGCCATGTCCGCCAGCATCTTGCGCAGGCCGGAAAGGATCGCATTGGCCAGATTTTCGTCCAGCCCGGTCCAGCGCAGCACCTTGCCCGCGCGCTCCTGCACCATCTGGCGGATCAGATGGTCGTTCGCCTCCAGCGCGCGGTCGGCCCAAGTGATGATGCCGTCCATCACCGGGCCATGGCGGCCGTCGCGCATCGCCGCCTCGATCGCCTGACCCACCAGCGGGCCGATGTTGATGGCGCGTAGCCGCTGGCCGATCGCGCCCTTCACCATGCCGCCCAGCCGCTCCTGATCCAGCGCCTCCAGCACGTCGGCGATCAGGCGCGACGCGCCCTCGCGCAGCCGGCCGTCGCCTTCGGACGGACTGGCCAGAAAACGCCCTGCTGCTGCGGCGACGTCGATATGGCGCATCCGCCGCGCGACCACGGCGGGGATCAGGAAATTGTCGCGCAGGAACAACGCCAGCGTGTCGCCGATCCGGTCCTTGTTGCGCGGAATGATGGCGGTGTGGGGAATGGGCAGGCCCAGCGGATGGCGGAACAGGGCCGTCACCGCGAACCAGTCCGCCAGCCCGCCCACCATCGCCGCCTCGGCAAAGGCCTGGACGAAGCCGATGGCGGGATGGAGATGGGCGGTGGCCCGCGCGGCGATGAACAAGGCGGCCATCGCCACCAGCATGCCCGTCGCCACCAGCCGCATCCGCCGGGCGGGATGGGGCGTCAAAAGGTCTTTCGGCCGGGGCAGGCGAAGCAGCGTCATGACCCCTTAACGGTTACGCTGCCGTTTCGTTCAGGCAAGGCTTTCTTTTGGCCGGTTCGACCTCCTGGCCTGAACGATCAGGGTCATTCGGCAGGATGCACCCCGCCACGCACCGCATTGCCATCGTCACCCGGCTTGTAGGTCAGCAGGCCCCGGCCCAGACGCGGGCCGACCCAGCTTTCCAGCCCGATCGCCAGGCTGAAGATGGCCGGCACGATCACCAGCGTCAGCACGGTCGACAGCAACAGGCCGCCGATCACGGTGATACCCATCGGCTGACGCGAAGCGCCGTCGCCCGACAGCGACAGGGCCGTCGGCACCATCCCCGCGACCATCGCCACCGTCGTCATGACGATCGGCTGGGCGCGCTTGTGTCCCGCGTCGATGATCGCGACCTTCTTGGGCACGCCCTTCTCCATTTCCTCCAGTGCGAAGTCGATGACGAGGATGGAGTTTTTCGCCACGATGCCCAGCAGCATCAACAGGCCGATGAACACGGGCATCGACACGGGCTGCCCCGCAATGTGCAACGCCAATGCAGCGCCCAGCGGCGCCAGCAGCAGCGACCCCAGATTGACGAAGGGCGGCATCAGGCGCTTGTAGAGCAGGGTCAGCACCGCCAGCACCAGCAGGACGCCGGAGAAGACGGCGATGATGAAATTCTGGATCATCTCGGCTTGCCACTTGGCGTCGCCTGCGTTCAGTTTCTGGACGCCCTGGATCTTGCCGGCGACGATGTCCTTCATCAGCGGCAGCGCGCTGATCTTGGCCATGGCCTGGCTGGTGACGATCCCCGGCGCCAGGTCCGCGCCCACCACGACGCGGCGGATCTGGTTGTAGCGACGGATCTGCGTCGGCCCGGCGCCAAAGCTGATGTCGGCCACGACCCGCAACGGCACCGATCCGCCCGATACGGTCGGCACCGGCAAGTTCTGGATCGTGGAAATATCCTTGCGGCTATCCTCGGCCAGGGCGACGCGGATCGGAATCTGGCGATCGGACAGGGAGAATTTGGCGCTGTTCTGGTCGATGTCGCCGATCGTCGCGATGCGGATCGACTGGCTCAATGCCATCGTCGTCACGCCCATGCTGGCAGCCAGGTCCAGGCGCGGCTTGATAATGATTTCCGGACGCTGCAAATCGCCCTGCACGCGCGGCGCGCGCAGTTCATGGATGCCGGCCATTTCATGGACCAGTTGGTTGGCGGTCCTTTCCAGCAGCGCCGGATCGTCCGATCCGAACATCATGATGATATCGCGGCCGAAGCCACCACCCGATTGCGACTGGAAATTGACGCGGGCGTCGGCGACCGTCTGGAACTGGGGCGCGACCTTGCGTTCCCAATCGACCGAGCTGATCGGCCGGTCCTTCTTCAGCGTCAGGAAGATGTCGGCGCTGGTCGGCTCTATATCGGCGAAGGCGGCCTCCACCATATCCTTGTCGGCGCTCAGCATGTCGGCGACCTTGCGGGTGATGGCGGTGGTCTGTTCCAACGTGCTGCCCGGCACGGTTTCGATCTTCACCTGGCTGAAATCGGTGTTGGTCGTCGGCTGGAAGGTCATGGGCAGGGTCGCAAAGGCGACGATGGTGGCGGCAAAGGCCAGGAAGCCGAAGCCCAGCGTCCAGACGCGATGATCGGTGAAGAAGCCGGCGGCCTTGTTGCGGAACCCGCCGCGCGCGCGCCGTTCCTTCGCCTTTTCGTCATTCAGCGACCAGCGCAGCACGCCCATATAGCGGTCCATCAGCCAGCCTTCGCCATGGCTTTCCTCGCCATGGGCCTTCAGGAAATAGGCTGCGATCATCGGCGTGATAAGGCGCGCGACGGCCAGGCTCATCAGCACCGACACCACGACCGTCATGCCGAACTGGATGAAGAACTGCCCGGCCAGCCCCGGCATCATCGCGACCGGCAGGAACACCGCGACGATCGCCATGGTGGTCGCCAGCACGGCCAGGCCGATTTCGTCCGCCGCGTCGATGGATGCCTGATAGGCCGATTTGCCCATGCGCATGTGGCGCACGATATTCTCGATCTCCACGATGGCGTCGTCGACCAGCACGCCCGCGACCAAGCTCAAGGCCAGCAGCGAAATGCCGTTCAGCGTGAAGCCCATCATGTCCATGAACCAGAAGGCGGGAATGGCCGAAAGCGGGATGGCCAGCGCCGAAATCATGGTCGCGCGCCAGTCGCGCAGGAACAGGAAGACGATGACGACCGCCAGCACGGCGCCCTCGATCATCGCCGACATGGCGCTGTGATACTGGCCCTTGGTATATTCGACGCTGGTATAAAGCTGCTTGAACTGGACCTTGGGATTTTCCTTCTTCAGCTGGTCCAGGACCTTCATCGCCTCGTCATAGACGGTGACGTCGGATGAACCCTTGGCCTTTTCCAGGCTGAAGCTGGTGACCTGACGGCCGTTCATAAGCGACAGGCTGCGCTGTTCGGCATACATGTCGCGCACGATGGCCAGGTCCGCCAGCTTGACCGTGCGGGCGCCGGAAATGGCGATCTGCGTGTCGCCCAGCGTTCGCGCATTGGCCGCGTTGCCCAGCACGCGGATCGACTGTTCCGCGCCCGCAATTTCGGTACGGCCGCCCGCTGCGTTCAGGTTCACCTGCTGCAACTGCGCATTCACCTGCGCGGCGGTGACGCCATAGGCCTGCAACTTGGCGGGATCCAGGATGACGCGAATCTCGCGGCTGACGCCGCCGCCGCGCTTCACTGCTGCCATGCCGCTGATCGACAGCAGCCGCTTGGCGATGGTATTGTCCACATACCAGGACAATTCCTCCAGCGTCATGTCGGTCGCTTCGGCGCTGAAATAGGCGATCGGCCCACCGTCCACGTCGATCCGCTGAACCTGCGGCTCCAAAATGCCGTCGGGCAGGTCGCTGCGGATCTGGTCCACGGCGTTCTTCACATCCGCCACCGCACGATCGACCGGCGTGCCGATCTGGAACTGGACGTTGGTCAGAGACTGGCCTTCGGACGCGAAGGACGTGATTTCGTCCACGCCGCTGATGCCGCGCACGGCGGCTTCGACCCGCTGGGTGACCTGGGTTTCCAACTCGGTCGGGGCTGCACCCGGCTGCGACACGGTCACGCTGACCATCGGGAAGCTGACGTCTGGATTATTGTTGACGTCCATCCGCATGAAGCTGACGACACCGGCCAGCACCAGCGCGATGAACAGCACCAGCGGCGTCACCGGGTTGCGGATCGCCCATGCGGATATATTGCGAAAATTCATGACGCGCTTCCTTCACCGGGCGCGGTCAGGCGCCCGTTTCCTCCCGATGCTCCCGATGCGGACGATCCGCCCGCAACGGTCTTTCAGCGGCCCTTGGCCTGTTCCGGCTTCACCTTCTGCCCCGGCGTCAGGAAGGCGCCGGCGGAGGTGACGATCTGTTCGGTGCCGGTAATCCCGCTGGTCACCGCAACGCCGTTGTCGGACACCTGGCCGACGGTGACGTCGCGCCGTTCCACCTGGCCCTTGGCATTGACGACATAGACATAGCTGCCCCTGGGGTCGCTCTGCACCGCCGATTCCGGCAGCAGCGGCGCGGTGCCCGAACCGCTGGTCAGCAATGCCGACGCAAAGCCGCCGGGGCGGATGGCCGAATTATAGGGAATGGCGATGCGGGCGATGCCCTGCCGCGTCTGCGGATCGACCACGGGCGAAACCTGCCAGACGCGACCGGCGAATTTTTGCGTGCTGCCGATCGGCGTGACCGTGGCGCTGTTACCCGCGCGCAGCGTCGCCAGGTCGCCTTCGGCCACCTGCGCCTGCATCTCCATCTCGCCATCCTTGGCCATGCGGAACAACGTGCCGCCGCCGGCCTGGACGATCTGGCCGGGTTCCACGGTGCGGGTCAGTACCAGGCCGGACGCTGGCGCGCGAATGTCGAGACGCCCGGTGCGGGCCTGCTGTTCGGCCAGCTGCGCCGCCGCCACGCGCACTTGCGCTTCGGCCTGATCGCGGGTCGCGGTCCGCTGGTCGATGTCGGCCGCGCTGATGAAGCCGCGCCCGACCAGCGCCTTGGCCCGATCGAGCTGCGCCTGTGCCAGCTTGGCATTGGCGCGCTGCACCTCCACCTGCGCGGCGAGCGAGCGCACTTGTTCCGTCTGGACGGAGCGCTCGACGGTGGCCAGCACCTGGCCTGCACGCACCCAGTCGCCCGGTTGCACCAGTACGCGCGTCACCATGCCGCCTTCGCCGACGACGCCGACCGGCATGTCGATGCGCGCGGCGAGCGAACCGGTCGCGCTGACGGTGCGGGCGACGGTGGACTGGCCAGGGCTGACCACGGTGACGACGGGCACCTGCGCCGTGGGTGCGGCGGCATCGCCGGCCTTTTCACCGCGCATGGAAATGATTACGGCTGCGGCTACCAGCACCACGGCCACGCCCCCGCCGATCAGCAGCAGGCGCTTGCGCCGCTGGCGTGCGTCGTCATCGTCGATGACCGTCATGGAATCGCCCACCAACTGGGTTTCGTAATTCATCCCGCTTCTCGTCTCTCCGGCGCATCCGCCCTGCTGGTAGCTGTGTTATATGAATATATCACCACCCTCAAGCCCCAATATCATGGTTTAAAGCGGGTCGGCAAAGCGATTATGCGCGGCGGGCGGAGGGAAAATGACGGCATATCGTGCCGATCCTGCCCCTGGGGTCACATTGACTTGCCAAAAATGCCGGACTGTGGCGCTATGGAGGCCGGGTCGATGCTTAAATATAAAAAGGGAACGCAGCATGGACTTGCTGGGATGGATCGTGGTCGGCCTGCTCGCAGGCGCGATCGCGCGACTGATCATGCCCGGCCGCGATCCGGGCGGATGCGTGGTCACGATTTTGCTGGGGATAGCCGGGGCGTTGCTCGCCGGCTTTGTCGGGCGACTCGCTGGCCTTTATCTGCCGGGCCAGAGGGCCGGGTTCGTCGCCGCGATAGTGGGATCGGTGGCCGTACTGGCCATCTATCGCTGGTTCGCGGGGCGACGCTGAAACGAAAAAAAGAGGCTGCGCGGTGGCGCAGCCTCTTTTGCATTGAACGATGTCGCGTTTTTTAGCGCATCGATCCGCGACGGACCAGATTGACGATCGCCAGCAGGATGATCGCACCGACCAGCGAAACCAGGAAGCTGTACAGCGTCAGACCTTCGTTGATCGAGCCGCCGCTGAAGATCAGGCCGCCGATGAAGGCGCCCACGATACCGACGACGATATTGAGCAGGATGCCCTGCTGTGCGTCCGTGCGCATGACCATGCTGGCGAGCCAGCCGATGATGCCGCCGACGATAAGCCACAAGATGATGCCCATGTTACTCTCCTTGACCACGCCCCCAGCGGGTTGGGTGCTGCATTCAACGGAGCAGAAGGCGTCGCGTTCCATGGGCTAAAAATGATTCCGGCACGGAAACCATCTTGTCTTTGCGTCGTTTGTGCGCCCCCGGAATGAAATATGCGCCCCCGGAATGAAAAAGGGCCGCCGGATGGATATCCGACGGCCCTTTCCTGTCCAACGTTCAAATCGCGCGATGGGCGATCAATATTTCTGCTGCCGCTCGTAGAGCGACTTGTAATATTGGATGCGGGTGACGCGCAGGCCATGCATGCCCGAACGGTCGACCGCGCGCTGCCAGCCGGCAAATTCCTCCAGCGTCAGGTTATAGCGCGCACAGGCCTCGTCCACGGTCAGCAGGCCGCCATTGACTGCGGCGACCACTTCCGCCTTGCGCCGCACGACCCAGCGGGTCGTGTCCGCAGGGGGCAGGCTGTCCAGCGTCAAGGGCTCTCCAAGTGGCCCGACGACCTGGGCAGGCTTGATTTTCTGGTTCTCGATCATTCTTACCCTCAAAGTGCGGCACTGGCGTTACCGATTTCGGCCTTGTCTTCCGATTATGCGCATCAGCCCTGAACATCGGCTAAAGCCCCACGGTAAACACAGCCTTCATCTTTCATGCCCCCTGGCTAAACGGCTCGCGATCAACGGGTTGAAGCTTCCCGCGAGGCGCACGGCTTCGATCTTGCCGCCGGAACGTGGCGCGAAAATTCCCGCCAGTTCCTCGATCCAGTCATCGCTTCCGCCCTGCCCCCGCAGGACGCCCGCCACCGCCTGCGCGGTGGGACTGGCCGCTTGCGCCGCCGCCGTGGCAGCCCGCAAAAACGGCCAGGCCGGCACGCGCGGCCGGCTGAGGGGTCTGGGAGCGCCAGGTTTCAGCCCGCCGCCCCGAAGGAAACTCAGATCCATGACCCCCTTTTACGGGCCAATGGATAAGGGTCCGTAAACTCGAAGACGCTTTTGTGACTCGTCCGGTCGCCAATCTGCGTCGATCCGGCCCGATTGGGGCTAAATGGGCATCATATTTTGTTAACTTTTGCGCCGCCGCTTTTGTTGCACTATATGCCCGCCCATGCAGCCTCAGTTTCAGCTTCCCCAGCCGCTTGATAAGCGGCGTATCGTCGTTGCCATGTCGGGCGGCGTGGACAGCAGCGTCGTCGCCGCGCTCGCCGCCAGGACCGGCGCCGAAGTCATCGGCGTCACGCTCCAGCTTTACGATCATGGCGCCGCCGTCGGCCGCACCGGCAGTTGCTGCGCCGGGCAGGATATTCGGGACGCGCGCGCGGTCGCCGACCGCATCGGCATCGCGCACTATGTCTTTGATTATGAAACCGCCTTCCGCGATTCGGTGATTGCGGACTTTGCCGACGAATATATGGCCGGCCGCACGCCCATTCCGTGCGTGAAGTGCAATATGGGCGTGAAGTTCACCGACCTGTTCCAGATCGCGCGCGATCTGGGCGCCGACTGCCTCGCCACCGGCCATTACGTCCAGCGGATCGAGGGCGCGCAGGGCGCGGAACTGCACCGCGCCGCCGATCCGGCCCGCGACCAGAGCTATTTCCTCTTCGCCACGACTCAGGCGCAGCTCGACTATCTGCGCTTCCCGCTGGGTGGCCTGCCCAAGCCGCAGGTGCGCGAGATCGCGGCCGAACTGGGCCTGTCGGTGGCCCTGAAGCCCGACAGCCAGGACATCTGCTTCGTGCCCGACGGCGACTATGCGAAGATCGTGCGGAAACTGCGCCCCGACGCGGACGAGGGCGGCGACATCGTCCATATCGACGGTCGCACGCTCGGCCGGCACAAGGGGATGATCCATTTCACCGTCGGCCAGCGCAAGGGGCTGGACATCGGCGGCCAGCCCGACCCGCTCTATGTCGTGCGGCTGGACGCCGAAAGCCGCCGCGTGATCGTGGGGCCAAGGGCGGCGCTGGCGGTGGCGGGTGCGCGCCTTTCTGACATCAATTGGCTGGGCGGCGACTTTACCGGGCCATTGACCGCCAAGGTCCGCTCGATGGCCAAGCCCGTCCCCGCGCGCCTCGACGGCGACCGCTTGGCTTTCGACGCACCGGAATTTGGCGTCGCACCGGGCCAGGCGGCGGTCCTTTACGCGGGCGACCGCGTGCTGGGCGGCGGCTGGATCGCGCAAACGGAAAGCGCGATGGCGGAGGCGGCCTGACCCCACTCCCATCGTCATCCCGGCCTTGACCCGGCATCTCGCTGTTCTTGTGGCGCAACAGAAAGAAGCGGGATCCCGGCTCAAGGCCGGGATGACGACATTACTGGCTGGAGTCGATCCACTCTTCCGCAGCGATGGCTTCGGCTTCGACGATCAATGCCTTGATGGCAGGGAAATCGGCCTCGCTCAGCGGAACATCTAGAGCTGCCAGCCGATCTCTGATCTCGTCCAGCCGAGGGTCGGCGATGGGCTGGGTGGTGAAGTTGTCCCAGTCCCACGGGCCGTCAGTTCCATCAACGAAACGGTGCATATATTGCAGAACCTCGTCTGCCGTGCGGTTTAGCGGCTTCTCGAACGGCAGGATCACCAGTTTCACCAACAATAATATCGGCACCAAGACGATAGCCGCTAAACATCCCAGCCCGGAGGTAAGGAACTGCAAAAGCGAAAATGGGGGCGGCTTGTATGGCATCGGTGTGTCATATAGCCGAGCATTTCCCGCGACCATCCCCCAAACCTTGCCCTTTTACGCCCCCGCGCGTAAGGCCCGCGCGTCATGACTCGCCCGCTCACCTTCGCCATCCCCAAGGGCCGCATCCTCGATGAAGCGCTGCCCCTGCTCGCCAAAGCCGGTATCGAGCCGGAGGCGGAGTTTCACGACAAGAAGAGCCGGGCGCTGCGCTTCGCCACGAACCGGCCCGACGTGTCGATCATCCGCGTGCGCGCGTTCGACGTCGCCACCTTCGTCGCCCATGGCGCGGCGCAGATCGGCATCGTCGGCTCCGACGTGGTCGAGGAATTCAACTATTCCGAACTCTACGCGCCCGTCGATCTCGACATCGGCCATTGCCGCCTGTCGGTCGCCGAGCCGGTCGGCGCCGCGGACGAGGATCAGGCCGCGATGAGCCATGTGCGCGTCGCGACCAAATATCCGCACCTCACCCGCCGCTATTATGAAAAGCGCGGGCTTCAGGCCGAGTGCGTGAAGCTGAACGGCGCGATGGAACTGGCCCCCTCGCTCGGCCTGTCGCGACGGATCGTGGATCTCGTCTCGTCGGGCGCGACGCTCAAAGCCAATGGTCTCGTGGAAACCGACATCATCATGCAGATTTCCGCGCGCCTGATCGTCAATCGCGCCGCCTACAAGATGCGCTCGGCCGAACTCTCGCCGCTGGTCGAGGCCTTCCGCGCCGCCGTGGGGGTGAAGGATGCCGCTTAAGCTTTCCACCACCGACGCCGATTTCGCGTCCGCCTTCACCGCGCTGGTCGATGCCCGTCGCGAAGCGGACGAGGATGTGTCGCGCGACGTCACCGCAATCTTGAAGGCGGTGCGCGCCGGGGGCGATACGGCGCTCGCCGATTATACGCAGCGTTTCGACCGCCACGACCTGAATGTCAGCGGCTGGGCAGTGACCCCGGCGGAAACCCGCGCGGCGCTTGACGGTATCTCGACGGAACTGCGCGACGCGCTCGAACTCGCGGCCGCGCGCATCACGGCCTATCATGAAAAACAGAAGCCGCAGGACAGCGACGGCGTGGACAGCGCCGGCGTGCGTCTGGGCGCCCGCTGGAACGCGGTCGATGCCGCCGGGCTCTATGTGCCGGGCGGGCGCGCCGCCTATCCCAGCTCGCTGCTGATGAACGTCATTCCGGCGAAGGTCGCGGGCGTAAAGCGCATCGCCATGGTCACGCCGACCCCCAATGGCGAGATCAACCCGCTCGTCCTCGCCGCCGCGCAGATCGCCGGGATCGAGGAAATCTGGCGGGTAGGGGGCGCACAGGCCGTCGCCGCGCTCGCTTATGGCACCGACCGGATCAAGCCCGTCGATGTCATCACCGGTCCCGGCAATGCCTGGGTCGCCGAAGCCAAGCGTCAGCTGTACGGCGTGGTCGGCATCGACATGGTCGCCGGCCCCTCGGAAATCGTCGTCGTCGCCGATGGCAAGAACGATCCCGAATGGACCGCCGCCGACCTGCTCAGCCAGTCGGAACATGATCCGACCAGCCAGTCCATCCTCTTCACCGACGACGCGGCGTTCGCCGATGCGGTCGCGCAAGCGGTCGAGCGCCAGATTCCGGCGCTTTCCACCAGCGCGGTCGCCCGCGCCAGCTGGGACGCCAATGGTGCGATCATCGTCGTGCGCGACTTCGACGAAGCCATGCCGCTGGTCGATCGCCTCGCCGCCGAACATCTCGAACTCGCCGTGGACGATCCCGAGTCGCTCTTCGCGCAGGTCCGTCATGCCGGGTCCGTGTTCCTGGGCCGGATGACGCCCGAGGCCGTCGGCGATTATGTCGCCGGGCCGAATCACGTTTTGCCCACCGGCCGCCGCGCCCGCTTCTCGTCGGGCCTGTCGGTGCTCGACTTCATGAAGCGCACCAGCTTCCTCAGCCTCACGCCCGCAGCGATTGGCGCGATCGGCCCCGCCGCCGTCGCGCTGGCGCAGGCGGAAGGGCTGCCCGCGCACGCCGCTTCGGTGGCGCTGCGCCTTAAATAATCAGCCGTTCGCGTCGAGCGAAGTCGGGAAGCGGTTCTCGACAAGCGCGAACCGAACGAAGTAGGGAATTACTATGAACGATCGCTCAAAATCCCGCTCCGCCGCGCGCCTTGCCGCGGTCCAGGCGCTCTATCAGCTCGAAATGGAGGGTACCCCCGTCCATATCCTGCTGCATGAATTCCATCAGCACCGCCTGGGCGCCACGATAGAGGACGTCACCTACGCCCAGGCCGAAGAGCCTTTCTTCGACGATATCGTGCAGGGTGTGGACCGTCGCCGGGACGAGATTGACGGCCTGATCACTGCCCGCCTGTCGAGCGGCTGGAGCCTCGACCGCCTCGACAAGCCGATGCGCCAGATCCTGCGCGCCGGCACCTATGAACTGCTCGCCCGGCTCGATGTCGGCACCGGCACCGTCATCAGCGAATATGTCGATGTCGCCCATGCTTTCTACGACAAGCGCGAATCGGGTTTCGTCAACGGCCTGCTCGACGGCGTGTCGAAGGACGTGCGGAAGTAAAGTTCCGCGCGCCGCCATCGTATAGATAGGGATCATGTCCGCCGAATCCCGCTTTCTCACCCTGCTGCGCCTGCTGGCGCACGACCCTGCGGCGCAGGGGCTGGTGGACGATGTCGCCGTGCTGTCATTTGGCGCCAGTCGCCTCATCCTCACCAGCGACACGATGGTGGAGGGCGTCCATTACCTCCCCACCGATCCGCCGCAGGATATCGGCTGGAAACTGGCGGCGGTAAATCTGTCCGATCTCGCGGCCAAGGGCGCGCGGCCGGTCGGTTGCCTCCTGAATTATGCCCTGTCGGGTGACGAGGACTGGGATGAAGCCTTCGTCGCGGGGCTGGGCGAAGCGCTCGATCGTCACGCCATGCCTTTGCTGGGTGGCGACACGGTGAAGATGCCCGCCGGCTCCGCGCGCAGCTACAGCCTGACCGCCATGGGTGAAGCGACTGGATCGATCCCCACCCGCACCGGTGCGCGGCCCGGCGATCGGCTCTATGTCACCGGTCCGGTCGGCGACGCGGGCATCGGCCTGTCGCTGGCGACTGCCGACCCGTCCGCATCCGGTCCGCTGGTGGAGGCCTATCGCCGCCCACGCCCGCGCCTTGCCGAAGGCGGACTGCTTGCCCCCGTGGCCAGTGCGATGATGGACCTGTCCGACGGCCTGCTGATCGACGCATCGCGCATGGCGCAGGCCAGCGGCGTCGCCATCGTCATCGATCACATCCCCCTGTCGGTTGCGATGGAGCAAGTGCGCGGCGCCAGCGTCGCCGTGCAACTCGCCGCCGCACGGGCGGGCGATGATTATGAACTGCTTTTCGCCCTGCCTCGGGGCGTCACGCCCCCGGTACGCGCCATTCCTGTCGGCCATGTGGCCGAAGGATCAGGCCTGATCCTGAAGATCGACGGCGCGGTCATACCGCTGCCCGAAAGCCTTGGCTGGGAGCATGGCTAATCCCCACCCAGCACGTTGATGGTGAAGGCCAATATGCCAAGGTTGAACAGAAAGGCGGCGAGGCACTGGAACAGCACCGTCCGGCGCATCGCACTGGCCGTGATCGACACGTCCGACGTCTGGAACGTCATGCCCAGCGTGAAGGCGAAATAGAGAAAATCCCAATAGCCCGGCTCGTGCGTGTCCGGAAAATCCAGCCCGCTGCGATCCCGCCCCTTGTCACCGGGCATATAGAAATTATGGGCATAGTGCATCGCATAGACGAGGTTCGAAAAGATCCAGGCGATCAGCAATGTCGCCAGCAACAGCGCGATCATCCACCCGTTCGGCCCGCCATGCTGGCTCACCGCCACGCCGACCGCGACCAGGATCACCACGCTGACGATCCCGGTCAGCAGCAGCATCAGTTCCCGATTCGCGTCGTTCGCCTGCGCATTGCGCCGCATGGTGGCGGGCGCGGCGTCGATCAGCGGCACGACGGACGCCATGAAGGCGATGGCGGCGATATCGAATCCCGCCATCGCCGCCTCATGCCAGGGCAGCATCACCGCCAGCGGCGCGATGAGTGCCAGCAGCGCCAGGAACATGCCATAACGCCAGGGAAAGAGGGGAGAGGAGCGCATGTCCCGCATCAAACGCATCAGCGCCCCATCTGGCAAGCACTGACTGACAGGGGCTTACAGCACGGCTGCGATCAGCCCGCGCGCCTGTGCCTCATTGGCTTCCAGATACCAATTTTCCGGTGCCTTCTCCAAAAGCTCTTCCATCGTCACCTGCGATCCCAAGATCAAATTGGCAAAGCCTTCATTCTGGATCGCGATCGAGGATTCGATTTCGTTCAGCGTCGCCTTCAACGTCGCGATGCAGGTGGAAAGCGGCCCGGCAAGCTGGATATTCTTGGTGATGATCCGCTCATGGATCATCAGCCGCGTGCCACGGGTCAGATAGCGATTCTCCGTTGCGAAGAAGCTCATGAAGGTCGCGCCGGCCGAATAGACCGCCGTGCGCCCCATGAACACCAGCCGCCGTTCGGGATAGAGGTCGGAATGGAAACGGATATCCTCACCCATCAGCCGGGCGATCTCCGGGTCACCGCCCAGCGTGGAGAGTTCCACGACGACAAGGCCGGTCTGCGGCGCGGTGGACAGGCAATTCTTGAAATGCAGATACATGCCATGGTCGACCACGCCCGACAGCATGATCGATGGGAATTCGAAATCCTTGGGGCCAAGTATCGGTGCGGTCATCAACATTGGTCGTCCTCATATGTGGCTGGGTCGGCCTGCATTACGCATGGGGCGCGAAAAGGTGCCGCGCTTTTGACTGGCGCGGCGCGCGGCAGGCTGTAAAGAACAGATCATGACCAAAGGGCGGAAGCTATGATCGCGAAACTCAAGGGGCTGCTGGACAGTACCGGCATCGATCATGCCATCATCGATGTGGGCGGCGTAGGCTATCTGGTCGGCGCCTCCTCCCGCACGCTCGCGGCCCTGGGCTCGGTGGGTGAAGCGGTGACGATCCACACCGAAATGCTGGTGTCGGACGATGCGATCCGGCTGGTCGGCTTTGCGCGTGCGGAGGAGCGCGACTGGTATCGGCTGCTGACCCATGTGCAGGGCGTGGGTTCGCGCGTCGCGCTGGCCATTTTGTCGGCGCTGGAACCGCATGACCTGCACCGTGCCATCGCCATGGGCGACAAGGCGATGATCGCGCGGGCCAATGGCGTCGGCCCCAAACTGGCCCAGCGCATCGCCAATGAGCTGAAGGACAAGATCGGCGCAGTGGCGACCGGCGCACCGGTCGGGGTCGGTGGCGCAGTGCCGATGCCGGTCGGCAGTTTCGCCGCCGATGCCCTGTCCGCGCTCCAGAATCTGGGCTTTAAACCCCATGAAGCCAGCGTCGCCGTGGCCGCCGCCGAAGAGGATCTGGGCGAAGGTGCCAGCCTTGACGCCCTAGTGCGCCTGGCGCTGCGGAAGGCGGCGAAGTGACTGACGACGACCGCCTTATCACCCCCGTACGGCGCCCTGAGGATGTCGACGCGGCCTTGCGTCCCAAGTCCCTGGACGAGTTTGTCGGCCAGCAGGCCGCGCGCGAAAATCTGCGTATCTTCATTCAGGCGGCCAAGTCGCGGGGCGATGCGCTCGACCATGTGCTCTTCTTTGGCCCTCCGGGGCTGGGCAAGACCACGCTGGCGCAGATCGTCGCCAAGGAAATGGGCGTGGGCTTTCGCGCCACATCCGGCCCGGTCATCGCCAAGTCGGGCGATCTTGCCGCCTTGCTCACCAATCTGGATGAAGGCGACGTGCTGTTCGTGGACGAAATCCATCGTCTCAACCCGGCCGTCGAGGAAGTTCTCTATCCCGCGATGGAGGATCGCGCGCTCGACCTGATGATCGGCGAAGGCCCGTCGGCCCGCTCGGTCCGCATCGACCTGCCGCCCTTCACGCTGGTCGGCGCGACGACACGACAGGGATTGCTGACGACGCCGCTGCGCGACCGCTTCGGCATCCCGGTGCGGCTGCAATTCTATACGGTGGACGAACTGGAACTGGTGGTGCGCCGTGCCGCGCGGCTGCTCGACCTTGCCATCACCTCTGACGGGGCGATCGAGATCGCCCGCCGCTCACGCGGCACGCCGCGCATCGCCGGGCGGCTGCTGCGCCGGGTGCGGGACTTCGCCAATGTCGCAGGTGCGCCGAGTGTGGACAGAAAAGTCGCCGATGCCGCGCTCATGCGGCTGGAGGTCGATCATCTCGGCCTCGACCTGATGGACCGACGCTATCTGATGATGATCGCCGACATCTATCGCGGCGGGCCGGTCGGCGTGGAAACGCTGGCGGCGGGGCTTTCCGAAGCGCGCGACACGATCGAGGAAGTGGTCGAACCCTATCTGATCCAGCTTGGCCTTATCGCCCGTACCGCGCGGGGCCGCTGCCTCAACGGTCCTGGCTGGAAGCATCTGGGCCTCAATCCGCCGGCCGGATCGCAGGACGGGCTTTTCGATTAAAGGAAACTATCGGAAAGCCATGGCCGTTACGGCAAGGCGTCGTTATAGCCTTGCTTAACGCATAGGTGCGCATCAGACGTGCCGGAAACCGCAGGAGTCGAGCCTTGAGGGCCATCGAGAAATTCCCCAATCTGGTAACGATGTTCTTTGTGCGCGCGCAGGAACAGGGCGACGCGCCCTTCCTCTGGCGCAAGAGCGATGGCCAATGGCATGGCCAGAGCTGGACGGAGGTCGCGCGGCAGGTCGCCTCGCTCGCCGCCGCGCTGAAGGCGCAGGGGTTGAAGCCCGGCGATCCGGTGATGCTGGTCAGCGAAAACCGCCCCGAATTCTGTATCGCGGACCTCGCCATCATGGCGGCCGGCTGCATCACCGTGCCGACCTACACCACCAACACCACCCGCGATCATCAGCATATCCTGACCGACAGCGGCGCCCGCGCCGTCATCGTGTCCACCGCCAAGCTGGCGCAGGCGCTGATGCCCGCCGTCGTCCGGTCGCAGGCGTCGTTCATCATCGGCATGGAACCGCTGCGCGGCGCGCAGGGCACATGCGCCTGCCATTTGTGGAGCGATCTGCTGGCTGCCTATCCGGCGAACGTCGATTCCATCGCCGCAGCCCAGGCCGCGACCCGCAACGATCAGGCCTGCATCATCTATACCAGCGGCACCGGCGGCGCCCCACGCGGCGTGATGCAGCATCATGGTGCGATCCTTTCCAATGTGGAGGGCGCGGGCACGGTGGTGGCGGAAGATTTCGGCTGGGGTGACGAGGTGTTCCTGTCCTTCCTGCCGCTGTCCCATGCCTATGAACATAGCGCCGGTCAGTTCCTGCCGATGCTGCTGGGCGGGCAAATCTATTATTCCGAAGGGCTGGAAAAGCTGGCCTCCAATATCGAGGAAACGCGCCCGACCATCATGGTCGTGGTCCCGCGGCTGTTTGAGGTGCTGCGCGCCCGCATCATCAAGTCGATCGAAAAGCAGGGCAAATTCCCCACCTATCTGATGGGGCAGGCGACGCGCATCGCGGCAAAGGAGCAGGCGGGCAAGGCATCGATCCTCGATCGGCCGATGAAGGCGCTGTTGTCGCGCACGCTCGTCCCCAAGATTCGCGCGCGCTTCGGTGGGCGGATGAAGGCTCTGGTGTCGGGCGGCGCGCCGCTCAATCCCGATGTCGGCCTCTTCTTCGACGCCATGGGCCTGACTTTGCTGCAAGGCTATGGTCAGACGGAGGCCGGTCCGATCATCAGTTGCAACCGCCCCGCCGCCGGCATCGCCATGGACACGGTCGGCCCGCCGCTCGAGGGGGTCGAGGTGAAGATCGCCGAGGACGGCGAAATTCTCGTGCGCGGTGAGCTGGTGATGCACGGTTACTGGCGCAACCCGGCCGAGACGGAAAAGGCGCTCAAGGATGGCTGGCTGCACACTGGCGACATTGGTGAGATCGACGCGCAGGGGCGCATCCGCATCACCGACCGCAAGAAGGATCTGATCGTCAACGACAAGGGCGACAATGTCTCCCCGCAAAAGGTCGAGGGCATGCTGACGCTTCAGAGCGAGATCGGCCAGGCGATGGTCCATGGCGACCGCCGGCCCTATCTGGTCGGGCTGCTGGTGCCGGACGCGGAATGGACCCGCGAATGGGCGATCGAGCAGGGGGTGGCGCTGGACAGCGTAGCCGCCAACCCCGCCTATCAGGCGGCGCTGCGTGCGGCGGTGGACCGGGTGAATGACGACCTGTCGGTGCTGGAGCGCGTGCGTCGCTTCATCCTGGCCGACGAAGCCTTCACCATCGAGAATGAGGAGATGACCCCCTCGATGAAGATCCGCCGCCATGTGATCCGCAAACGCTACGCCGACCGGCTGGACGCGCTGTACAAGGGGTAGAGATCAACTGGCGGCTGGACGAACGACCCGCAACCGCGCACGATCTCGATATTGAAATAACCCGGAGAGGTAGTCGAGGGATGAGGATATATGCGATCGTAGCCATGCTGTTGCTTGGGGGCGCCGGGCCTGCTCCCGAACCGCGATGGGAGCCTATTTTCGACGGCAAATCGCTCGACGGCTGGACGCCCAAGATCACCGGCCATGCGCTGGGCGAAGATCCGCTGCATATGTTCATCGTGCAGGATGGTGCGATCCGCGTCTCCCACGCCCATTACAAGCGTTTCGAGGGCGAGTTCGGCCATCTGTTCTGGAAGGCGCCGCTTAGCGCGTATCGCATCCGCTTCGAATATCGCCTGTTCGGCACATCCCTGCCCGGCATCAAATCATGGCAGGCGACCAATAGCGGCCTGATGTTCCATGCGCAGCCGCCCGAGACCATCCGCCGTGACCAGGATTTTCCCGTCAGTCTGGAAATGCAGCTGCTGGCCACGCCTCGCCCGACGCAAGAGCCGAGCGGCAATGTCTGCACGCCCGGCACCAGCGTCGTTTTTGACGGTAAGCGCGATCCGCGCCACTGTATCTTGTCCAGCGGTTCGCCATTGCCCGCTGGTCGCTGGACCAGGGCGGAACTGGAAGTGCTGCCATCTGGCGAGGTCACCCATTATATCGACGGGAAGGCGGTGCTGCGCTATTCGGCGATCGAACTCGACCCGGACGATGCGGACGCCAAACCCCTGATCGCTGCTGCGGGGGGCGCGTTGCAGCTCACGCGCGGCTATATCGCCCTGCAAGGCGAGGGCCATCCCATCGCATTTCGCAACATCGAACTGCAACGGTTGGATTAGGGACGCAGGGGCAAAGCCCTGCGCGACGACAGTGAAGTCAGGCCGCGTAGATCGCCGGGCGATAGCGGGCTTCGGGGATAGGGTGGCCATGCTCGCGCGCAAAATCCAGCCAGAGGCTGATCGCTACCTGCACTTCGGCAATGGCTTCGGCAGGCGTATCGCCATGCGCCGAACAGGGTTTGAGGTCCGGTACGTCGGCGATCCAGACCTTGTCCTCTTTCGACCAGAAGATATTGATGTGATAATGATGATCCATCATTCGTCCATGCTGAGGCCGTAAGCCTCGACCATATCAAGAAACTGCTGCACCTGATAGGTCTTGGCGTCCTTGCCATTCGGCTGGATGATGAGCGGGCGGCCAAGGCCGGTGCGGCCATAGACATGATGGCTGCCACTCACCCGCGTCAGGCGAAATCCAAACGCTTCGAGCAGGCGCTGGAAATCGCGAAAGCTGAGGTTTCGGCTACCTTGCAGCAGGCGCTGAAGAAGTTTGGCGGGTTTGACCAAATGACGATCCCTTCGATGTGAACCTGCCACTGCATGACAAGATTGCAAATCGACGTTTACCGTCATCGATCAGATTGCCTCCTCTTGTGGGATTTCCGCGAGAAAAGTCATCGCCCAAACTTCTTCTGCACCTTCCCGTACCGCAGCTTGCGCGTCCCCGGCTTGCCCTCGGTCGCCCGTCCCCGCGGCGCTGCCACCTGTTCATGCGCGGGCAGGCCCAACTCCTCTGCTTCCAGCTTGCGGATCTCATCGCGAATCCGCCCGGCTTCCTCGAACTCCAGATCCGCGGCCGCCGCGCGCATCTTCTTTTCCAGATCCTCGATATAGGCGCGCAAATTATGGCCGACGAGGTGCGGGCGATCCTCCAGCCCCGTCTCTACCGTGACCTGATCCTTGCTCGACACATGGGCGATGATGTCGCCGATATTGCGCTTGATCGTGGTCGGCGTGATGCCGTGCTCCAGATTATAGGCTTCCTGCTTCTCGCGCCGCCGCGACGTTTCGTTGAGCGCTCGCTCCATGCTTCCGGTAATCCGGTCGGCATAGAGGATCACGCGCCCTTCCACATTGCGCGCCGCGCGGCCGATCGTCTGGATCAGCGAGGTTTCGGAGCGCAGGAAGCCTTCCTTGTCCGCGTCCAATATCGCGACCAGCCCGCATTCGGGAATATCCAGCCCCTCGCGCAGCAGGTTGATGCCGATCAGCACGTCATAGACGCCGAGCCGCAGGTCGCGGATCAGCTCGATACGCTCCAGCGTCTCGACGTCCGAGTGCATGTAGCGGACCTTGATCCCCGCCTCGTGCATGAACTCGGTCAGATCCTCTGCCATGCGCTTGGTCAGTGTTGTGACGAGGGTGCGATAACCCTGCGCCGCGACCTTGCGACATTCGTTGATGAGGTCGTCGACCTGGTCCTCGACCGGCTTGATCTCGACCGGCGGGTCGATGAGGCCGGTGGGGCGGATCACCTGTTCGCTGAACACGCCGCCGGTCTGCTCCATCTCCCACGGCCCCGGCGTCGCGGAGACGCTGACCGTCTGCGGCCGCATCGCATCCCATTCGTTGAAGCGTAGCGGGCGATTGTCGATGCAGCTGGGCAGGCGGAATCCATATTCGGCCAGCGTGATCTTGCGCCGGTGGTCGCCCCGCGCCATCGCGCCGATCTGCGGCACCGTCTGGTGGCTTTCGTCCACGAACAGCATCGCGTTTTCGGGCAGATATTCGAACAGGGTCGGCGGCGGCTCGCCCGGCAGGCGGCCGGTCAGGAAGCGGCTGTAATTCTCGATCCCCGCGCAGCTACCCGTGGCCGCGATCATCTCCAGGTCGAAATTGGTGCGCTGCTCCAGCCGCTGCGCCTCCAGCAGCTTGCCTTCCTCGACCAATTCCTTGAGCCGTTCGGTCATCTCGAAACGGATCGCCTCCATCGCCTGCTTCAGCGTCGGGCCGGGCGTGACGTGGTGGCTGTTGGGAAAGACCTTCACATAGTCCAGGTTCGCGACCTTCTTGCCGGTCAGCGGGTCGAACTCGACAATCTCCTCAATCTCGTTGCCGAAAAAGCTGATGCGCCAGGCGGTGTCCTCATAATGGGACGGAAAGATTTCCAGATTATCGCCCTTCACGCGGAAATTGCCGCGCGCGAAACCCGCGTCGTTGCGCTTATACTGGAGCGCCACCAGCTTGCGGATGATCTCCCGCTGATCCTCGATCCCGCCCTTCTTCATGCTGAAGGTCATCGCCGAATAGGTTTCGACCGACCCGATGCCATAAAGGCAGGATACGGACGCCACGATGATGACGTCATCCCGTTCCAGCAGCGCGCGGGTGGCCGAATGGCGCATCCGGTCGATGCTTTCGTTTACGCTGGACTCCTTTTCGATATAGGTGTCCGACCGCGCGACATAGGCTTCGGGCTGATAATAGTCGTAATAGCTGACGAAATATTCGACCGCATTGTCGGGGAAGAAGCTCTTGAACTCCCCGTACAGCTGCGCCGCCAATATCTTGTTCGGCGCCAGGATCAGCGCGGGCCGTTGCAACGCCTCGATCACCTTGGCCATGGTGAAGGTCTTGCCGGAACCCGTGACGCCCAACAGCACCTGGTCCTTCTCGCCGGCGAGCGCCTGTTCCACCAATTCGGGAATCGCCGTGCGCTGGTCGCCCGACGGTTCATAGTCGCTGACCAGCGTGAAGCGTTTGCCCCCTTCGCTCTTTTCGGGGCGGGCGGGGCGGTGGGGGACGAAACCCTCGCCGGTTTCCGGTTCATCGAGGCTGGTGCGGATCTGAATCGACATGGGGCGAATATGGGGTCTTTGCGCGCAGGCGCAATCGGGATCAGGGTTTCAGCGCGAACGCAGTCTTGGGCATGGGCGGATAGACCACCGGCTTGTCGCCGAAGCGCGCGCGCAAGGCTGCCTCGCACCGTTCCATGCTGATTGTTTGGACACTCATTTCTTCAGTCATTGAACCCTTCCGCTGCGCTGATATGCTGGCCCTGAGACATGGACAGGGAGGATGACGATGCGCCGGACAGTGATGATGCTCACGATGCTGACGACCCTTGCCGCCTGCGGTGACAAGCCGGGCGACAAGACGGGCGACATCGCCGCCACCGACGCGATGAGCAAGCAGGAGGTGAAGGCGCAGGTGGACAAGGTGCAACTGAAACCTGGTCAGTGGGAAGGGCGCTTCACCGTCAAGGATATCGACCTGTCCGACATGCCCGGCGCGCCGGCGAACATGAAGGATCAGATGAAAAGCATGATGAGCCAGACCTCGCTCAAATATTGCGTCACGCCGCAGCAGGCCGCCAACCCCAGCGGCGACATGTTCGCCGGTCAGGAGAATAAGGACTGCACCTATGGCGGGTTCGAAGCGAAGGGCGGCGCAGTTAAAGGCCAGATATCCTGCAAGTCGCAGGGTGGCACGATGAACGCGACCATGTTCGGCACCTATGCGCCGGAAATTTATGCGATGGACCTGGACATGAAGATGGCGGGCGGCCCGCAGGGCACGACCATGGCGATGACCGCCCGGTCGGAGGGCAAGTGGATCGGCCCGGATTGCGCACCGACCCAAGCGCACTGATCTCGATCGACGACAGGCCCGATCGCTACTGTCCGTGCGATCGGCCGCGTCCTGCCATGGATCGCGGACAGGCCGGCCGACGTCCGCGCGCCCGCCCTGCGGCTCCCCGATAATTTCCCTTGCGCTTCACGACCAAGCGGTAGAGCCTCCATCGCGTTCCTGGATGAGAACGGTGGAGAGGATATGCGAAAGACCTGGCATGCGGCATTGCCGCTGACCCTTTTATGTGGCGGCACTCTTGGCCTGACCGCTTGCGGCAGCGATCCCGCACCGGCACCTGAAGCGGAGGAAGCGCCGGTCCTTATGCAGACGGGGCAATGGACGCTGACGCGCAAGACGACCGGCTACAACACTCCCACCGTGACCCCTGCCCAATATCAGGAAGCCCTGAAACAGGTGGGTGAGGACAAGGTCTGCATCGCCATCGACAGGGACGGCCTGCCCGATCCCGATGCGATCGCGGGCAAGGAGGGCAGCGATTGCAGCTATAAGGACAAGATGGCGCGCAAGGGCCGCCTGATCGCGACATTGAGCTGCAAGGCGGGCGCGGGCACATCGGACATCACGGTCGAGGGTAATTACACCGCCGACACGCTGACGCTGGGCACGACCATGACGAAGACGCAGGGCGGCAAGCCCGTGCTGCGCACCACCCATGACCTGACCGGCACGCGCACCGGGGATTGCAGCAAGGCGGGCTGATGCGGCCTTGACGATCCTGACAGGATAGTCTGGCTGCGACTAGCCGCGCTGGTCGTTGACGCATTGTGCGCCCTTACTGTGGGCTCTGCTGTGCGCAAGCTGTGGCCAGTCCCTGTATGACCCTGTGCATAGCCTGTGGATAACCATGGGATCATTCCAGTGCGCGGATCGCCCGTTCGTCGCAACGCTTGGCGCCGATCGGCACCAGGCTGACCGTGGGCACCGGCAACGCCTGGCCGATCCGCACCGGGGCGAAACGCTTCCGGTCGATCCCGGCGCAACGCAGATAGAGGTCCAGCATCTTGGGCGGCGTGTCCCATTGTTCGTAGGACAGGCGGAAGGTGCCCCAATGGATCGGGATGGCGGTCGATGCGCCCAGCCGTTCGAACACCTCCACCGCCTGCGCCGGACCGATATGCGCGTCCGATGCCATCTGCCCCTTCCAGAAGCGGAACGCGCCGATCGGGATCAGCGCCAGCCGGATCGGGCCATAGCGCCTGGCTTCATAGGGCCAGCCCATGTCGCCCGCGCCGGTATCGCCGGCAAAGAAGATATTGCCCGCCCGCGTTTCGATCAGGAAACTCGACCAGAGCGCCCGGTTGCGGTCGGTGCCCCAACGGCTGCCCCAATGATGGTTGCGGGTCACATGGACCCGATAATCGGGGCAATGTTCGTAATTGCCGCACTGGATCACCGCCTGCGGGGCCAGGCCGTTGAGCGCCGCCCCACTGACCGACTGGCCCCAGTCCAGCGCCGTCGCGGGAATGCCATGTGCCTTCAGGATCGCGTCATTGCCCAGGCTAGTGACGATCTTGGGCCGGTCCCGGTCCCACAGGCGTTTGAGCGTAGGCAGGTCCATATGGTCATAATGATTGTGGCTAAGGACAATCAGGTCGATCTTGGGCAGGTCATCGAAGCGGATGCCCGGCTCCGCCACCCGTTTCGGCCCCAATGGCGGCAGGGGGCTGGCATAGTCGGACCAGATCGGATCGGTCAGGATATTGAGGCCCGCCGCCTGCACCAGCACGGTCGCATGGCCGACCCAGGTCGCCACCATCCCGCGCGGCGCGGCGAACGGGGCAGGGCGGGCGGGCTTGACCGCAATCCCCAATGGCCATGGCGGCCGGTCGTCATTCCCCAGCAGCCAGCGGGCGATGAAGCCCTGCCGGCTGCTGCCCGGCGGCGCCGGCGTCTCGATCGTCCCGTCGGGATTGAAGAAGCGCGCGCCGTCATAATGGCGGCTCGCCTGTCCCTCATAATAAACGCGGTCCAGGAAAGGCGGAATGATCGTGATCGCCAGGCACAGAGCGATCACCGTGAACAGCAGCGCGACGGCCACACCCCTGGCTATGCGGACAAGGCGACCCATGGCTGCTCCCGAAGACGATGTGCGAGCGACATAACGCAAGATGGCTGCGGAGCAAGGGGCGGAGGGGGATTAAGGGGTGGGCGGACACGTTGCGCTTCAGGTAGGACGCCCGAAAAATGCCCTCATGCCAGCGCATGCCGGGATCTCAGGCATGGATATGCCGCCTAAACGGATACCACCGGACGGCTTGCTCCTTCCGCCGCCGCGTAAGGGGCTGGGGCCATCACAGGACCGGACCTGATCCTCCCGTCAGCCCTGATCCTGATAGGCCATCTGCAATATGCCCCAATGGCGGCCCTTTACGTGGATGGACGCGATCACCTGCTTCAGCAGGATGACGTCGCCCTGGGCGGTCAGGCGGCGATAGGCCTTGATGCAGAAGGGCTGGGTGATCTTCGCCTGCTCGCGCGTATCGGGGAAATCGAACACCACGCCCTGGCGTGCATATTCCATGTTCCATTGCTCGTCGCCCGGGCGCTGCTGCTGGGCACGCTCCGGCATGGCGATCGCGCCATAGGCGTTGCGGTCGGTGAAGGTCATGCCGAACAGGCCAGGGAAACCGCGCGCCCTTTCCTGCGCGGCGCGGGCGGTCGGCAGCATCACGGCCTGCACCGGATGGGTGAAGAGCGGCGGGTTGGTGCCGGCGATCGGCGCATAATGGTCGCTGAATATCGCCGCCTCGCTCACCTCGCCCGCGTCGATCGCCCGTTCGATCGCGCGGCTGACCTTCCGCGCGCTTTCCAGGCTGAAGTCGATATAGGGCGAATCGGGAATGTCGATGCCGCTTTCGGCCAGATATTGCAGCAGTTCGTTGGTATCGTCGCTGGCGGTGGACACCCGGCCGGACAGGCGTTGCAGCCCATCGGCATTGTCGGTGGACGTGCTGGCCAACGCTGCCAGTCCACCCCTGATTTCGCTTGCCGATCCCACCATCGATACGATGCGGCTGGCCATCGCATCGCTGTTGCTCGACAGGCCCTGCATCAGATTGCCCAGCCGCTCGACCAGCGCCTCGATCGTCTTGGTGTCGTTCAATGCAGTGCGCGCGGTCTGCGCGCCATGGGTGATGCTGGACAGCATCCCGCCCGCTTCGCCGGTCAGCGCGCCGATCGACTGTTCGATGGTGTGCGTCGCGGCGGCGGTTTCCTGCGCCAGCTTCTTCACTTCGGACGCGACCACGGCAAAGCCGCGCCCCGCGTCCCCGGCACGGGCCGCCTCGATCGTGGCATTGAGCGCGAGCAGATTGGTCTGGCTGGCGATGCCGCTGATGACGCTGGTGACATGGGCGACGGTCTTCAACGCCTCGCCAAAGCCGTCCAGCCGCGCATGGATCCGGCTTACCTGTTCGATCAGATCGACGAAATTATGATTGGCGGTGGAAAGTTGCCGGCTCGAATCGTCGATGATCATGCGGGCGGCGACGGCCTGCTCGCGTGCGGCCTGTCCCGCCATCGATACGCTGTCGCCATCGCGCGACAGTTGCGCCGCGGTGCCGCTGATTGCCTCGATCGTGCGCGCCTGATGCGTCACCCGGTCGGCCAGCTCGCTGATATCTGCCTGCAAATCAAGCGTACGGATGCCCAGGTCACCAGACAACTTGGCGACCTTCATCACCGCACGGGCGACGGTTTCGGATTGCGCTTCTTTTCCCACGGACTCGATGGCTATCGCACCATGGTAAAATAAGGGTTAGCGATGCGGCGCGTATCAGAGCGATCCCATCAGTGCCAGCGCCACCCCGCTGACCACCATCATCAGCCCGGCGACCTCACTGCCGCGCATATGTTCCTTCAGGTAGAAGTGGCCGAACGCCATGGTGAAGGCGACCTCGATCTGGCCGACGATCCGCACCAGCCCGACGGGCGCGGTGGCAAAGCCGGTGAACCAGCAGGCGCTGCCCAGCGCCGATAGCAAGCCGACCTGACCCGATACGCGCCAGCTGGCCAGCACCCGGCGCATCTCGCCCGGTTCGCGCCAGACCATCCATGCACCCTGCATCAGCGTCTGGATCAATATCGTCGTCACCAGCACCAGCAGGGCAGCGAGAATGCGATCGTCGCCGCCCACGCTCTGGGTCGCGCGGCGGATGCCGATCGCTGTCAGGGCAAAGAAGAAACCTGACGCGATACCGGTCATCGCCGCCGGCTGGGCCAACGCGCGCAGGAAATCGCCCGGACCCATCCGCTTGCCGCCCGTCGATAGCAGCATCACGCCCATCACGCCGCATCCGATCCCGGCCCAGGCCAGCGGATGCAGCCGCTCGCCCAGCAGCAGGAAAGACAGCACCGCACCCTGCACCGCCTCCGTCTTGGAATAAGCGGTGCCGACGACGAAATTGCGATGCTTGAACGCCATGATCAGCAGATTGGTGGCGATGATCTGCGCCAGCCCGCCCGCAAGGCAGAATAGCAGGAAGAGCGGCCCGATCGCCGGCAGCGCGGCGGGAAAGGTCAATCGATAGCCACCCAGCAGCATCAGGGCGAAAGGGATGCCATAAAGATAGCGCACCAGACCGGCGGCGTTGATCGACAGGCTGTGGCTGACCCGGCGCTGCACCGCGGTGCGCCACGCCTGGACCGCGCCCGCGATCAGCGTGGCGGGCAACCATATGGGGGACGTAATCATGCCAGCCCCTATACAGGGCCGGTCGCTCGCGTCACCCCGGTGAAGGATCGGCGTGAAGGCGGGCGGGGGAAGGGGCACCGCCGAGCAAAAAGCCGGGAACGGGACCTCAGCTTGGCTTGATGCCGCTCGGCGCGGTCAGGGACCAGCCCTGCCGCCCCATCGTCCAGTTCGCCTCCAGCCCCGCCAGCGGATTGGGCGCGCACACCCCTATCTCGCCACTATCTCGCCACTGTCGGACAGGCCCGTCACCCAGATCAGACCATGCTGCTGCCCATGGTCGATGACGGCCAGGGCCTTGTGGGCGTCACCGCATTTCCCCTCCACCGGCTACGCCGGCGCCCCTCCCCAAGCAAGCCTGGGGAGGGTAACAGGACTTACGCCCCTTCGAGCAGCTTCTCGCGCTTGATCTTCTCCTGCCACACCAGCGGGGCGAGGCGGTGGACATTCTGGCCTTCGCTATCGACGGCCACGGTGACGGGCATATCCTCCACCGTGAATTCGTAGATCGCTTCCATGCCCAGATCTTCAAAGCCCACGACCTTGGCTTCCTTGATCGCGCGGGCGACCAGATAGGCCGCGCCGCCGACGGCCATCAGATAGGCGCTTTTGTTGATCCGGATGCTTTCGGTCGCGGCCGGACCGCGCTCGGCCTTGCCGACGCAGGCGGCCAGCCCCTGTTCCAGCATCATGTCCATGAAGCTGTCCATCCGGGTCGCGGTCGTCGGGCCGGCCGGACCGACCACCTCGTCACGCACCGGATCGACCGGGCCGACATAGTAAATGACGCGGCCCTTGAAATCGACCGGCAGGGCCTCGCCCTTGGCCAGCATGTCCTTGATCCGCTTGTGCGCGGCGTCACGGCCGGTCAGCATCTTGCCGTTGAGCAACAACCGGTCGCCATGCTTCCAGCTCTGCACCACCTGCGGCGTCAGATTGTCGAGATCGACGCGGATCGCTTCCTTGCTCGGCTTCCAGTCGACCTGCGGCCATTCGCTGAGCTTGGGCGCTTCGAGATAGGCGGGGCCGGAGCCGTCCAGCGTGAAATGCGCATGGCGGGTCGCGGCGCAATTGGGGATCATCGCCACCGGCTTGCCCGCCGCATGGCAGGGATAGTCGTGGATCTTGATGTCCAGCACGGTGGCAAGCCCGCCCAGGCCCTGCGCGCCGATGCCCAGCGCATTGACCTTGTCGAAAATCTCGATGCGCAGTTCCTCGATCTTGTTGCGCGGACCGCGCGCCTTCAGCTCGCCCATGTCGATCGGGTCCATCAGGCTTTCCTTGGCCAGCGCGACGGCCTTTTCCGCCGTGCCGCCGATGCCGATGCCCAGCATGCCCGGCGGGCACCAGCCCGCGCCCATCTGCGGCACCATCTCCAGCACCCAATCGACGATCGAATCGCTGGGGTTCATCATCTTGAACTTGGTCTTGTTTTCGCTGCCACCGCCCTTGGCCGCGACGTCGATCACGACCTTGTTGCCCGGCACCATTTCCACGTTCAGCACGCAGGGCGTGTTGTCCTTGGTGTTCTGGCGGCTGAAGGCAGGGTCTTTCAGGATCGAGGCGCGCAGGCGATTTTCCGGGTTCAGATACGCCTTGCGCACGCCGTCATCGATGATGTCCTGCATCGACCGGCTATTATCGTCCAGGCGGCACTCCATGCCCCATTTCACGAACACATTGACGATGCCCGTATCCTGGCAGATCGGGCGATGCCCTTCGGCGCACATGCGGCTGTTGGTCAGGATCTGCGCGATGGCGTCCTTGGCCGCCGGATTGGCTTCGGCTTCATAGGCCGTGCCCAGCGCCCGGATATAATCCATCGGGTGATAATAGCTGATGAACTGGAGCGCGTCGGCGACGCTCTCGATGAGGTCGGCGGTCTTGATGAGCGTCATCTTGCCAAAGTCCCTATTCCTGCGGCCCGCCTCTGTACGGCAGGTCTTGCAAGGGGCAGCGGCTAGTGGGGAATCACGCCCAAGTCCAGTGAGACACGTTCGCAAGAACAACCGGATGGAAAGGGTTGATAGTAGGGAATCGTCCGATATCCCCCTGCGGACCACAATATCTTGTGTTTGCCGTCCCGTCCGACAGGCTCGGCGCCGGTCCGGGTGGCGCGCGATGGCGATCCCCGCCCGATCGCTATGACGATTCCTGTCATCCTTTTCAGACCTTCGTCGGAAAATCCGTGGCAAGGGTTTTTTATTTTTTATCTGCCCGAACCCTCTTGCCTTTTGTGGGGGCAAGGCAACTCCGCGCGTCGTTCGCTGCCGGGTCGATGAGATGACTCTTTTTATCGACGGATGGTTTCATCATCCTGTCACGACGCGATGATTCGCCTCTTGTCGTGCGGGCGATAGTTATGCACTATCTGTGGTATCGGGTTAACGGGGGCCACCCAACAGATTGTGATTGCGTTGTCGGATCATTTTTCGACGAAGGGGACTTTTTGTCTCCGCAACCGGTCGGTTGGGCCCATTTCCGTCCCCGCAACGGAGCGGTTCATGCTAGGATGCGCGGCTTGTCGCGACCCGCTTGACCGAATCGAACGGAACAGGAACAACGGGGACTCGCATGGATTTTCGAGATAGTGGACAAGGTGGCGACGTGGCGACTGTAATGGATGATCTGTTGGAAGAGGCGAAGGTCGCCGTGGCGACAGCTCAGGCTGCCCCCGATGCCGCGCCTATGACTTCTTCGACCGTGCTGGCGCGGCGTTTTCCGGTCACGACCGATTCCTCGCGCGACGCGCTGCTGACGGAATTTGGCAAGGAAACGCTGAACGACCGTTATCTGCTGCCCGGAGAATCCTATCAGGATCTCTTCGCCCGCGTCGCGGCGGCCTATTCGGACGACGCGGACCATGCCCAGCGCGTGTACGACTATATTTCCAAACTATGGTTCATGCCCGCGACCCCGGTTCTGTCAAATGGCGGCACCGGGCGCGGCCTGCCGATCAGCTGCTACCTCAATTCGGTGGACGACAGCCTGGAAGGCATCGTCAACACCTGGAACGAGAATGTCTGGCTCGCCTCGCGCGGCGGCGGCATCGGCACCTATTGGGGCAATGTGCGCGGCATCGGCGAACCGGTCGGTTTGAATGGCAAGACCAGCGGCATCATCCCCTTCGTCCGCGTGATGGACAGCCTGACCCTGGCGATCAGCCAGGGCAGCCTGCGTCGCGGCTCGGCCGCCTGCTATCTCGACATCTCGCATCCGGAGATCGAGGAGTTTCTCGAAGTCCGCAACACCACCGGCGACTTCAACCGCAAGGCGCTGAACCTCCATCATGGCGTGCTCATCACCGACGCCTTCATGGAAGCGGTGCGCGCCAATGACGAATGGAACCTGACCTCGCCCAAGGACGGGTCGGTGCGTGCCACCGTCAACGCCCGCTCGCTGTTCCAGAAGGTGGTGGAAACCCGCCTGCGCACCGGCGAACCCTATATCGTGTTCAACGACACGGTGAACCGCATGATGCCCAAACATCATCGCGACCTGGGCCTTAAGGTATCGACGTCGAACCTCTGCTCGGAAATCACGCTGCCGACCGGGTTCGATCATCTGGGCAACGACCGCACGGCCGTCTGCTGCCTGTCGTCGATGAACCTGGAAACCTGGGACGAGTGGAAGGATCATCCGACCTTCGCGGAAGACATCATGCGCTTCCTCGACAATGTCCTTCAGGATTATATCGACCGCGCACCGCCCGAAATGGCCCGCGCCAAATATAGCGCGACCCGCGAACGCTCGGTGGGCCTGGGCGTCATGGGCTTCCACAGCTTCCTTCAGGCGCGCAATATCCCGTTCGAAGGCGCCATGGCCAAGTCGTGGAACCTGCGCATCTTCAAGCATATCAACGCCAAGGTGAACGAAGCGTCGATGCTGCTGGCGCAGGAGCGCGGCCCGTGCCCGGACGCCGCCGACATGGGTGTGATGGAACGCTTCAGTTGCAAGATGGCGATCGCGCCCACCGCGTCGATCAGCATCATCTGCGGCGGCACGTCGGCCTGCATCGAACCGATCCCGGCCAACATCTACACGCACAAGACGCTGTCGGGCAGCTTCTCGGTCAAGAATCCCTACCTGGAAAAGCTACTGGTGGCCAAGGCCAAGGACAGCAGCGCGGTGTGGAATTCGATTCTGGAGCGCGGCGGTTCGGTCCAGCATCTCGACTTCCTGACCCAGGAAGAAAAGGACACGTTCAAGACCAGCTTCGAAATCGACCAGCGCTGGCTGCTCGAACTCGCGGCCGACCGCACGCCCTATATCGACCAGGCGCAGTCGCTGAACCTGTTCATCCCGGCCGACGTGGAAAAATGGGACCTGCTCATGCTCCACTTCCGCGCCTGGGAACTGGGCATCAAGTCGCTTTATTATCTGCGCTCGAAAAGCGTGCAGCGCGCGGGCTTCGCCGGCGGGGTAGAGGCCGACAACACGATCGACGCGCCCAAATTCCAGATCGGCGAGACCACCGACTATGACGAATGTCTCGCCTGTCAGTAACCGGTTGAAGCGGGGCGCGACGGCTGGTGCCGCCGCGCCCGCGCACTCACGCTTCTTCTTCGAACGTCACCGCGACGTCGGCATTGGCGCTCAGGCGCACGGTGCCATCGTCCTCGATCTCGGCGATCAGGCCTTGGCTGATATAGTGATGATGCCCTTCATGGGTGCCGGTGGCGCCCTCGATCTGCGCCCCGCTGTCCTTCTTGGTCAGCTTGATGCGGTCACCTTCGACATGGTCGACGGTGCCGACATGGACGCCGTCGGCACCGATCACTTCGGCATGTTCCTGGATGCTGGTCAGATCGACCATGATATTTCTCCTGTGCTGGGGGTAGCGAGCGTTGAACGCGCGGCGGCGGCAATGGTCGCATGACCGACGGGCGCATCTTTCTGGCGATCGTCGCGCTCATTGCGTTGGGGGTATTTGCAAACGGTCTGCGCTTTGCTCGCATGGCTGCAAACCCCTTCGTTGGCCGTACACTGTTTGGAATGCCAATAGAGGGTTCGCAGTTACCAATAGGTCGGCTCAACCTGATCGGCAAAATCCAGATGATTTTTGCACCGCTATTTTTCGTTTTTGCCTGCGCTCTCACTTTCGGATTTCTTGGCCCTGTTGAGGGCATCGAAACCATCAAATTACATTAAGGACGAACCACATGCCCCTTCTTCAAGCCTCCAAGGTGTACAAGCCCTTCGAATATCCTTGGGCCTATGAATTTTGGAAGCGCCAGCAGCAGCTGCACTGGCTGCCCGAAGAAGTGCCGCTGGGCGAGGATTGCCGCGACTGGGCGCAGAAGCTCAGCGACCATGAGCGCAACCTGCTGACGCAAATCTTCCGCTTCTTCACCCAGGCCGACGTAGAAGTGCAGGATTGCTACCACGAAAAATATGGCCGCGTGTTCAAGCCGACCGAAATCAAGATGATGCTGACCGCGTTCAGCAACATGGAAACGGTCCACATCGCCGCCTACAGCCATCTGCTCGACACGATCGGCATGCCCGAAAGCGAGTATAGCGCCTTCCTCCAATATAAGGAGATGAAGGACAAGCATGACTATTTGGCGACCTTCGGCGTCGAGAGTGACGAGGATATCGCCCGCACGCTCGCCATGTTCGGCGGCTTTACCGAAGGGCTTCAGCTCTTCGCATCCTTCGCGATGCTGATGAACTTCCCGCGCTTCAATAAAATGAAGGGCATGGGTCAGATCGTCACCTGGTCGGTCCGCGACGAAACGCTGCATTGCGAAGGCATCATCAAGCTGTTCCACGCCTTCTGCGCCGAACGCCAGTGCCTGACCCCCGCGGTCAAGGACGACATCATGGACATGTGCCAGAAGACCGTCCGCATCGAGGACGCCTTCGTCGATCTCGTCTTCGAAATGGGACCGGTGCCCGGCATGACGCCCAAGGACATCAAGAAATATGTCCGCTACATCGCCGACTGGCGCCTGGGCCAGCTGGGTTTGAAGCCCATCTACATGATCGACGAGCATCCGCTGCCCTGGCTGACCCCGCTGCTCAACGGCGTGGAGCATGCCAACTTCTTCGAAACCCGCGCGACCGAATATTCGAAGGGCGCGACCCGCGGCCAGTGGAACGACGTCTGGGACGCCTTCGATCGCCGCCAGCAGGTCAAGGGTGGCGAAGCTGCCAATCTCGATACCGATCCGGACATGTTCAAGGCGGCGGGCATCGCGGCAGAATAACGTGGGGAGATGGCAGGTGGCGCCTTCACGCTGGCGCCACCTGTTGTCTTCCTGAAGCCGCAGGGCCTGTCCCTCCAGCGGCGCGCGGAATGAGCATTCCTTAACCTGCGCCCTATACGCTCCACTCCCATGCTCTTCGGCGTCCGTCTCCGCTCGCTTTTTACCAGCCGCTGGTTCGCCCTGCTCTGGGCGGTGCTGGTCATCCTGACCGCGATTCAGTTCGTGGGTTCCGGTCCCGATAAGGACGACCCGGCGCAAGGCGATAACGCTACCGCTGCTGACGGCCTCACCAACGAACAGCGTCAGGCCATCGCCAACATCTTCTGATCCGTCCCGTCACCGCTCGATCGGCCGTCACGGGCTGGCTGTCCTACTTCCCCATGCCGCGCTATTGTCGCGGCTGACGCTCCCGATTTCGCCTGGTCGCGTAACGATATGTCGTCGATAGGATATGGAATGTCGAAATCGGCGGGAAATGTGCGAAGTTAAGCCGCGCATGTCCTATGTGCGGTGCTGCGCCGACCTTGGCTTTCCGCCGGCTGAACGGGTCGGATTTGTTCCGTTCATGCAACATCCTTCATCGTCACGGGTTCTATCGCCACGACCTTGGCGCGTGATCCGATGAGACCGGATCGGATCACGCCTCAAGAATCTTTTGTTTTCGGCATTTCGCCAGCCGTCATCCGTGGCCGCTGACATAAAATGCTTCAGAGGGAAGGAGCCTCATTCCATGACATTCTCGCTCAAACGGGCCGTTGTTGCCCTGTCGCTCGGCGCCATGGCGCTGACCGGCATTGCGGCAACGCCGGCCGCGGCCCAATCGAACCGCGACGTGCGCGAGCATCGCCGCGACGTCCGCGATGCCCGGCAGGACTACCGCCGCGACGTTCGGGATGCCCGACAGGATTATCGCCGCGACGTTCGCAGTGCGAATCGCGACCTGCGCGATGATCGTCGCGATTGGCGACAGGACCGGCGCGGCAATATCCGCCCTGGCCGGCCGATCTACAGCTATGACTGGAACCGGCCGGATCCGCGCTATGGTCGTGGCTATCAGGCCAATCGCTACTATCGCGGCGGCTACGAGCCGATCCGCGTCGATCGCCGTACCCGTATCTATCGCGGCAATGACGACCGCTATTATTGCCGCCGGTCGGACGGCACCACCGGCCTGATCGTCGGCGCGGCGCTGGGCGGCCTGCTCGGCAACCAGATCGCGCAGGGTCAATCCAACCTGCTGGGCACGCTGATCGGCGGCGGCGCGGGCGCCTTGCTCGGCCGTGAGATCGACCGTGGCGGGGTCAGCTGCCGCTAAGGCGCATGCCGTTCAGCACCAGGGATGGCGGCGGCCGTCCCAGCGTCGGGCCAGTCCTTCGGCGACCAACTGTTCGCCGATCGACTGGCCTCCGCGCGTCACGATCCTGAGCGCGCGGCCATAGCGATCGGTATCGCGCCCTTCGACCTCCAGCGAGAAGGGACCGTCATTCATCAACGCCTGCAACCGCCGCGTCGCCTGCGCGCCCAGTTGGCCCTCGGCCGCGCAGCGCGGTCCATGGGTTTCTGGTGTGTCGATGTCGGCAATCCGGTATTTGCCGCCCCGGAACCAGAATGTGTCGCCATCGACCACGCAATTGGTTGCGCCGCCACTATGGCAGAAACCGAAATCGGCAGAGAGGCTGTCGATCGCCAGGCTCTGCCGCGGCGCGTTCGCGTCCGGCGGATTGAGCCGCGCCATCCAGTCCGGCCCATACCAACCCAATAGCAGGCCAAGGCACATCATGTAGATCAGCGCCGGACCGCCAAAGCCCCCGCTCTTTCGCACGGGTTGGAAGCGCGCAACATGACCGGCCCGCCGCGCCTCCGCCATCCAGGCCTGCTGCACCTTGTCCCTGCGTGACGGCCGCCGCCGTCCAATCCCAAATCTCGACATGCCCCCGCTCTAGCGTCGGGTCGGCAAATGGTTTGTTAAAGCCGCTCCATCTTTCCGCCGATCCGGCGATATCGGGATTTGACGCAGGTCAATGCCGTGCCTGCCTGCGCTGCCATGCTGAGCCGGCCCATCCGAAACGGAGCCGATTGATGAACGCCGCAGCGCCGCCCAGCCCCTATGCCCGCATCGGTGGCGACCGGCCGATCCGCGCCATCGCCGACCGCTTTTACGATCTGCTGGAAAGCGACCCGGTCTATGCGGACTTGCGCGCCATCCATGCAGCGGACCTTGGCCCGGTACGCCATGGCCTGACCCGCTTTCTCGTCGGCTGGCTCGGCGGCCCGCGCGACTGGTTCGAACGCGGACCCTGCATCATGTCGCTGCACCGCGCCTTTCCGATCACCCCGGCACTGGCCGATCAATGGGCGACCGCCATGGCCTGCGCCATCGCCGGCGCCGACGATCTCGACCCTGAACTGGGGGACGCCATGGCGGAGGCATTAGGCCATATGGCGCGGGGCATGATCAATTTTGGCCTGAACGCCGGCAACGCCGCCGCCTAATCCTCGTCTTCGGTCGGGCCGTAGGCGTCGTCTTCCTCATCGTCCATCTGCGGTTCGCCGGCATAGGCGTCCATGTCGATCCGGCCGGACCGGTTCATCGCTTCCATCTTTTCGACCAGATCCTCGGTATCGTCGGGGATGATCTGCGCCAGGTTGGTCTTTCCGCCCCGTTCGCTGTCCTCACTGATGTCGGTCGATCGTGCCCGCGCATCGTCGGCGACATCCTGCGCCTGCGTGCCGCCCTCTGCCTGCTCGCTATTGTCCTCATAGTCCCGGTCGGGGGTCGGAGTGGGGTTTGAAGGGGCCATCGCATATCTCCTTGGCTAAGGCACCACCAACGGTCTGCCGCGTCCGCCGTTCCGGAAATGCTGGCTGGAAAATGCTGGCCGGAAAATACTGGACAGTGTGCAGTCTTGAGCGCAAAGGCCCCTGCGATCCTTTCGCACTGCAACAGGAATCCCCATGTCCCGCCAGCTCATTTCCTCCGGCTCGCCCTTTGAGGCGCAGGTCGGCTATTCGCGCGCCGTCGTCCAGGGCGACTGGTGCTTCGTCGCCGGCACTACCGGCACCGATCCCGAAACCAAGACCATGCCCGAAGATGTGGTCGAACAGGGTCGCAATGCGCTCAAAGTCATCGGCAAGGCGCTGGACGAAGCGGGCTTTTCCTTCGCTGACGTGGTGCGCGTCACTTATTATATCACCGATGCGGCCTATTGGGACGTGATGGGGGATATAGCCGGCCCGGTCTTCGGCGACACCCGCCCGGCCGCCAGCTGCGTCATCGCCGGCCTCGTCAAGCCGGAGATGAAGATCGAGATCGAAGTCACCGCCTTCAAAGGGTAACAGGAGCACGGCGTCATGATTACCATGTATGGCATCAAAAATTGCGACACGATCAAGAAGGCCCGCAACTGGCTGGACAATGAGCGGGTCACCTACAACTTCCACGACTATAAGGTTGCCGGCGTCGACAAGGCGAAGCTGGAGGAATGGGTGATGGAGCATGGCTGGGAAACCATCCTCAACCGCTCCGGCACCACCTTCAAGGCGCTGGACGCGGGCGACAAGGCGCATATCGACGCGGAAAAGGCGATCCTGCTGATGATCACCAACCCTTCGATGATCAAGCGCCCGATCCTGGACACCGGCCGCGAAACCATCGTCGGCTTCAAGGCGACGACCTATGAAAACGCGCTGCAAGGTGTGAAGGCGTGATCGGGCGGGGGCTGGCGCGCATCGGGCTGTTCCTGCTGATGAGCCTCACCCCCCTTTCTGCGGCCTATGCCGAACCGCTGCTGATCGCCCATCGCGGCGCCAGCGGCGAACGGCCCGAACATACGCTGGCCAGTTATGAGCGGGCGATCGACCAGAGCGCCGATTTCATCGAGCCGGATCTGGTTCTGACCAAGGACGGCGTCCTCGTCGCCCGCCATGAAAATGAGATCGGCGGCACCACCGACGTCGCCGACCATCCCGAATTTGCCGATCGCAAGACGACGAAGCGGATCGACGGCATCGACATGGTGGGCTGGTTTACCGAGGATTTCACCCTGGCCGAACTGCGCACTTTGCGGGCGCGCGAACGGCTGCCCGACCTGCGCCCGGCCAACAAGCGCTTCAACGATCTCTATCTCATCCCGACCTTCGAAGAGATTTTGAAGCTGGTCCGCGCCAAGGAGGCCGAAACCGGCCGCCGCATCGGCCTCTATCCCGAAACCAAGCATCCCAGCTATTTCGCCGGCATCGGCCTGCCGCATCAGGCGGCGCTGCTCGATCTGCTTAGCCGTTATGGTTACCAGACGGAGGCCGACCCGGTCTTCATCCAGTCGTTCGAGGTCGGCAATCTCAAGGCCCTGCGCGCCGCGACCCGCCTGCGCCTCGTCCAGCTTGTGGATGGGGAGGGCGGCCCGGCCGACCTGCCCGGCACCACCTATGCGGACATGCTGACGGTGCAGGGGTTGAGCGACATCGCCACTTATGCCGATGGCCTTGGCCCCTCGGCAGGGCAACTGATCGACGCGCAGGGGCCGACGGCTTTGGTCGGTCGTGCCCATGATGCGGGGCTTCAGGTCCATGTATGGACGCTGCGGATGGAAAACAGCTTCCTGCCCGCCCAATATCAGCGGCCCGACGATGCGCAGGGCCGGGGCGACTTTGCCGGCTATGTCCGGGCCATCGCCAACACGGGCGTCGATGGCATCTTCAGCGATTTTCCAGGGCAGGCGAAGGCGGCCCTGACGCCTGCCAACCCCTGATCGCAGCCGGAGCGCGCCGATCCGGGAAAACTTCTTTGTCTTGCGCCTTGCTTGACTTGCCAAAGCCCGCCGGCACGCGAATAACGGGGCCATGTTGTCCCAGAAGACCCGTTATGCCATCCGCGCGCTTCAGCATCTTGCCGACCGCTACCGTCAGGGTCCGGTGCCCCTCAATGAAATCGCCACGCGGCAGAATATCCCGTCCAAGTTCCTGACGGTCATCCTGTCCGAATTGTCGCGCGAAGGGCTGGTCGCGACCCAGCGGGGACGGGACGGGGGCTATTGGCTGGCACTGGCGCCGGTCGATATCAGCTATGGCGACATCGTCCGCCTGACGCGCGGTTCGCTGGCGCTCACGCCCTGCGCCAGCCGCTTCGCGCATGAAAGCTGCACCAACTGCCTGCCCGAATCGGAATGCCGCCTGCACCGCGTCATGCTGCGCGTGCGCGATGAAACGGCCAAGGTGCTGGACAGCATCAGCCTGGCCGAACCGTTCGCAGCGATGGATGAGGCCTGACTGTTCCCGGCGAAGGCCGGGGGCCAGTCCAGAACGCGGAACGGGGAAAGGCATTTGGCATGGTCTCCTGTAGGGACGCTCTTGCGCCCCGCGCCCCGCTTCGCCACATCAGCCCTATGACCACGCCGCCGCTTAAAGCCACCCTGATCCCCGTCACCCCGTTGCAGCAGAATTGCACGCTTTTCTGGTGTACGGAAACGATGCGCGGCGCCTTCGTCGATCCGGGTGGCGACCTGCCGGTGCTCAAGAAGGCGATCGTCAGCCAAGGCGTCACGATCGAGAAGATCCTCGTCACCCACGGCCATATCGACCATTGCGGCCAAGCCGGCGTACTGGCCCGCGACCTCAACGTCCCGATCGAGGGGCCGCATGAGGACGACCGCTTCTGGATCGACCGCCTGCCGCAGGATGGCGAGCGCTGGGGCCTGCCCGGCGAAAGTTTCGAGCCGGACCGCTGGCTCAATGACGGCGACCAGGTGACGGTCGGCAACCTCATTCTCGATGTGTTCCACTGCCCCGGCCACACGCCCGGCCATGTCGTCTTCCACCACGCGCCCAGCAAGCTGGCGATCGTGGGCGACGTGCTGTTCCAGGGGTCGATCGGCCGCACCGACTTCCCGCGCGGCAATCATCAGGATCTGATCGACGCGATCACCGGCAAGCTGTGGCCGCTGGGCGGGGAGACGGCCTTCGTCCCCGGCCATGGCCAGATGAGCAATTTCGCCCACGAACGGCGCACCAACCCTTATGTCGCCGATTCGGTGCTGGCGGGATAGTTCGCCCGTATAAGAACAAGCAATGACGTGAATGTTCCCCGGCGCAGGCCGGGGGCCAGTGCCACGGCCAGAACTGGACCCCGGCCTGCGCCGGGGAACGCTTGCCTCATATTACCCCCGTGCCGCCATCGCCGGTGGAACCGTGACCTCCCGCGTCGCGCCATAGGCGATGCTGAGCGCCACGCCCGCCATCACCAGCATCACGCCCCAGGTCAGCAGCGCGCCGCCCGCGCGCCATAAAGTGGGCTTGTCCGCGTCCATGCCGAACGCATGGACCACCCGCGCCACCACATAGACCAGCGCGCCGATCCACAGCCCCAGCGATGCACCCGCCGCCATCTCCACCAGCGCGAAGAGAATCAGGACGATCGGCGTATATTCGACGAAGTTGGCATGCGCCCGCATGCGCTTGGCCAGCAGGCCGTTCCCGGCATCGCCGTGCAATATCTTGTCCTTGATGCGGAACCGGGCGCAGCGAATCGCCAGCCACATGTTCAGCAGCGCGCAGGCGGCGGCAAAGGTCAGCGTAATCGGCAGCAACATGGACTTTCCCCCAGTTTTCGTGGCCTTTACCCTAGCTTGCCGGTGTGGCGGGGCAAGGAAGGACTTGCACCCCGAACAAAAACCGCTATAGGCGCAGGGCTTCGCGATCACCCGGGCCGCATGGGTCTGCGGCGCCGTTGGCGTCAGCTTTTCCATGGGAACTGGCCGGTCGTACAACTTGATTGATATACGGAACAAGGTGCCGACATGGCTGTCCCCAAGCGCAAAACTTCTCCCTCCAAGCGCGGCATGCGCCGTAGCCACGATTCGCTCCGCGTCGAAGCATTCCAGGAATGCTCGAACTGCGGCGAACTGAAGCGTCCCCACAATCTGTGCGACGCCTGCGGGCATTATAACGGCCGCGAAATCGTCGCCGTCGGGGCGTAAGCCCGTCTCTCTACTCCGCAAAGGGGTGCTCTAAAGTGTCAGGCCAACCGCGAATCGCAATCGACGCGATGGGCGGGGATGAAGGCGTGCGCGTGATGATGGCGGGGGCCGCACTGGCCCGCCGCCGGCATGACGGTTTGCGATTCACCCTGTTCGGCGACGAGGTGCGGATCAAGGCGGCGCTCGACCAGCACCCGAATCTGCGGGCGGCGTCGGACGTGGTCCATGCCGATACGGTCGTCGATGGCTCGGACAAGCCGAGTGTCGCGATTCGCAAGAAGAGCAGCTCCATGGCGATGGCCATCGCCGCCGTGAAGGCGGGGGAGGCCGGCGCTGCCGTCTCCGCCGGCAATACCGGCGCGCTGATGGCGATGGCGAAAGTCGCCCTGCGCACGATGCCAGGTGTCGATCGTCCTGCACTCGCGGCCCTGTTGCCGACGCTGGGCGACAATGATGTCGTCATGCTGGACCTGGGCGCCAATACCGAGTGCGACGCCCGCAACCTCGTCCAGTTCGCGGTCATGGGCGCGGCCTATTCGCGGATCGCCTTCGATCTTGAACGGCCGCGCGTGCGCCTGCTCAACATCGGCACCGAAGATTTGAAGGGCACGGACGAGATCCGCGACGCTGCTGCCGTGTTGCGCAGTGCGACCAGCCTGCCGCTTCAGTTCGACGGCTTCACCGAAGGCGACAAGATCGCGCGCGGCGACGCCGACGTCATCGTGTGCGATGGCTTTTCCGGCAATGTCGCATTGAAGACGGCGGAGGGCACGGCCCGCTTCGTCACCGATGTGTTGCGCAAGGCGTTCACCAGCTCGATTCGCTCGAAGATCGGCTTCCTGATCTCGAAGCCGGCGATGCACCTGCTCAAACATCATCTCGATCCCAATAATCATAATGGCGCGGTCTTCCTCGGCCTTAACGGCGTTGTGGTGAAAAGCCATGGCAGCGCGAACGACAAGGGCGTGGCCAATGCCGTGCATGTCGCCGCCCGATTGCTGGAGGAAGATATCACCCGTCGCATCGCCGCCGACATGGCCGGCATCCAGTCGCTGTCGGCCGCCGCGTCCAAGCTGGAGCAGCCCGTCAAGTGATCCGCCGGTCCATTTTGCTCGGCACGGGCTCGGCCCTGCCGGTTCGCACCGTCAGCAACGCCGAACTGGCCGAAACCGTCGATACCAGCGACGAATGGATCGTCGAGCGGACGGGCATCCGCAACCGCCATATCGCGGGCGATGGTGAAACCACCGCATCGCTGGCGGCCGACGCCGCTGCCAAGGCGATCGAGGCGGCCGGCATCACCGCGCAGGATATCGACCTCATCATCCTGGCGACGGCAACCCCGGACCAGACCTTCCCCGCCGCCGCGACCAAGGTGCAGGCGGCATTGGGCATCGACGATTGCGTCGCCTTCGACGTCGCGGCCGTTTGCTCCGGCTTCCTCTATGCCGTGACCGTGGCGGACAGCATGATCCGTTCGGGCGCCGCGACACGCGCGCTGGTGATCGGATCGGAGACCTTCAGCCGCATCCTCGACTGGGAAGACCGCACCACCTGCGTCCTGTTCGGGGACGGCGCGGGCGCGGTCGTGCTGGGCGCCGAGGAAAGCGCGGACAGCGATCCCAAGACCGCGCGCGGCATCCTGGCGGCCAAGCTGCATGCCGATGGCCGCCACAACCAGCTTCTGTATGTCGACGGCGGTCCGTCCACGACCCAGACCGTTGGCAAGTTGCGCATGAAGGGGCAGGAAGTGTTCCGCCATGCGGTGGTCAACCTTGCCTCCGTGCTCAAGGAAACGATGGAACTGGCGGGCCTGACCCCCGACGATATCGACTGGCTGGTCCCGCATCAGGCCAATGCCCGCATCCTGGACGCGACTGCGCGCAAGCTGAAACTGTCGCCCGATCGCGTGGTGGTAACGGTCGATCGTCACGCCAACACCTCTGCTGCCTCGGTACCGCTCGCGCTCGACTGCGCAGTGCGCGACGGTCGGATCAAGGGCGGCGACCTCATCGTGCTGGAAGCGATGGGTGGCGGTTTCACCTGGGGCGCATGCGTCCTTCGGGTGTAAACCATAGCTACCGCTTGCCAAAGCGCCGCGAATCAATCACATTTCCTGCTGACCGTCCGGGGGGGATGGTCATTGGGCTTGAACGAGGGGATGGTCGATGACCGGCAACGGAACGCTGACGCGCGCGGATCTGGCAGAAAGCGTGAATCGCCATGTGGGCCTGTCGCGGGCCGAGGCGGCGGCGCTGGTCGAATCCATTCTCGAACATATGTCCTGCGCGCTGGAGCGCGGAGAAAATGTGAAGATTTCCAGCTTCGGCACTTTCGTCCTGCGTGACAAGACGGAAAGGATGGGGCGTAATCCCAAGACCGGCGTCGAAGTGCCGATCGAACCGCGCCGTGTGCTGACCTTTCGCGCCAGCCAGACTATGCGCGACAGGGTCGCCTCCGCCTGAAGGAATAGCGCCACGCGCAGCAGAATTCTGGTGAGGCCGGCGCATAATCTGGTCGTTTGCCCGCACTAATCGGCAATTGATCGCCTTTCCGATATAGGCATCGCCACCATGGTTGACCTTGGCGCGATTATGGGTGCAACATCCCTGTCATGAAAAAGGCGGAGGGTGCATTTCTGACCATCAGCGAGCTGGCCGACCAGCTTGCGCTTCCCCAACATATCCTGCGCTACTGGGAAACGCGCTTCCCCCAGCTGCGCCCGTTGCAACGGTCGGGCAATCGCCGCTATTATCGACCCGCCGACGTCGCACTGGCACGCCGTATCCATCAATTGCTCAATGTCGAAGGCTTCACCGTCAAGGGCGCGCAAAAGGCGCTGGTGGACGGCAATGGCGCTACGCGGGGCGAAGAACTGGCCGCACAAGCTCCGGTCACGATCGCACCTGCACCGCTGGAGCAGGCGGACCTGCTCGCCCGCCTGCTGGCGATCCGAATGGACCTGGCCAAGGCGATCGGCGATTAGAGCATTTTGAAGCCATCTGGAACAGATGGCGGCTCGCAAAATGCGGAAAACGAACGACTCTTGGAACGGTCTATTTCGCCGGCGCGCGATAGGGGATGAAGTCGCCTAAAGCACAGGCGCCCGACATCATGCCGGTCATCCGGTCGGCCGTTGTGGTGAAATCGCCCCGGCACAGTTGCGATCCGAAGCTGCGCACGATCATGATGTCGCCAGCGGACAAGCCGCTGCAACTGCCGATCAGTTCATTCTTGTACACCAGCTTGCGGCTGACCCTATAGAGCAGCACATTGTTGCTGATGACGGTCAGGTTGCTTTGCGGTTCGCGATTGATGCAGCTGACCTTCTCGCCAGCCACCTTGCCGGCCAATGCCTTGTCCAGCGCGGACGCCTGCTTCTGGGTGAGCGGCGTGGGTTCATAGCTGCCGGCGCAGCCCGCCAGCAGCGTCGCCACCGCCACCATCCCCGCGCGTCCGATCCTCGCCATCATCGCGACTCTCTCCATCATCATGTCCCAAGGACGCCACCATAGCGCAAAATCCGTCAGGCTGCGTCCTTCGCCGCTCGTCGTTCCGCCAGCTGCGCCACACTGTCTGCACGCATGAAGATGTTGGTCGCCCGTTCCAGCCCGATGCTCGTCGGCACCGTGGCCTCTCCCCGCGCCCGCGCGGCTTCCACCGCCGCGACCCGCTGCGTAAGCGCCGCATTGCCGGGCTCTACCCCCAGCGCGAACCGCCCGTTGGAAAGCGTATATTCATGCGCGCAATAGACGGTCGTGTCGTCGGGCAGGGCGGCGAAGCGCGCCATGTTGGCGAACATCTGTGCCGGCGTCCCCTCGAACAGCCGGCCGCATCCCATGGCGAACATCGTGTCGCCGACGAACAGGATATGATCGTCGGCCAGATGATAGGCGACATGGCCCGCCGTATGGGCCGGCACCGCCATGACGGTAGCTATATGCTCGCCGATGCGGACCGTCTCGCCTTCTTCGACCGTCCGGTCCAGCGTGCCGATCTTTTCCGCTTCTGCGGCAGGCCCGGTTATGACGCAGCCCGTCGCCGCCTTGATCGCCGCATTGCCGCCGACATGGTCGCCGTGCCAATGGGTGTTCCAGATCTGGCCGATGGTCCAGCCGCGCGCGGCCGCCGTCTCCAGCACCGGCTCCGCCACGGCGGGGTCGATCGCCACCGTGTCGCCGCTGACGTCGTCATGCAGCAACCAGACATAATTGTCGGTCAGGACGGGTATGCGAACGACCTCCAGCATGGCGCTTACCAGGCCCCGATATTGGGCATGGAAACCCACGGCTCTGCCGGCTCCAGCCGCCCGTCCTGCAACAATTCGATCGAAATATTATCCGGCGTGCGCACGAATGCCATATGCCCGTCGCGCGGCGGCCGGTTGATCGTGACGCCCGCGTCCATCAACGTCTGGCATGTCTCGTAAATATTCTCGACCTGATAGGCGATATGGCCGAAATTGCGCCCGCCATCATAAGTTTCGCCCGCGCCGCCATCGACTGGCGGCCAGTTGTATGTGAGTTCGACCTGCGCATCCTCATCCCCCGGCGCGGCGAGATAGACCAACGTAAAGCGCCCCTGCTCGCTGTCGAAGCGCTTGACCTCCTTCAGGCCCAGCAGGTCGAAAAAGGCGATCGTCTTGTCCACGTCGGTCACGCGGATCATGCTATGCAGAAATTTGGGCAAGATAGTCTCCGTTTGTCGCTATAAAGCAACGGTTCATCTCGGTGATTATAGATAGAGCCCCAAGATAAGGTCGCGCATCACCGGACGGAAGAGGAAAGCGGACAATGGCACTGGAAATGCGGGACAGGATTTTGCTGGGCAGCGCAGGGCTGCTGGCTTTTGGTTTGATAGCGGGTGGTTATCTGCTGGGCGATGGCCTCACCCGGGCCAAGGCGGCGGACCGGTCGGTCACGGTGCGCGGCCTTGCCGAAAAGGATGTGACGGCGGATCTCGCCACCTGGTCAATCAGCTATTCGGCCACCGGTTTCGACTTGCCGACGGTACGCGCCGAAATCGACAATAATACCAGGGAATTGCAGGCCTATTTCAACGGCTTGGGTTTCAAGCCGGGCGATCTTACCCCGACCGGGGCCGGCGTGAATCAATATCTCAACAATGGCGTGAACACGATCACCATCACGCAACGCATGTTGCTGCGCACCACGGACATCGCCCGCGCGCAAAAGGCGGTGGCGCAACAATTCGACCTCGTCCGTCGCGGCGTGACGCTTCAGGAAGGGTCGGGGATGAAATATAGCTTCACCAAGCTGAATGACGTGAAGCCGGACATGGTCGCTGCCGCCACCAGAGACGCGCGCGCCGCCGCCGAACAATTCGCCAAGGATTCAGGCGCCGGGGTGGGTGGCATCAAGAGTGCGACCCAGGGCTATTTCTCGATCGACGCCCGCAACGGGGAGGGTGGTGACGGATCGAGCGACACGCCCTACAAAAAGGTGCGCGTCGTCACGACCATCGACTTCTACCTCAAATAGGGTTCGCCGCCATCACCCGATCCCGTTCGCTTCGAGCGAAGTCGAGAAGCGTCTGGCGCTGTGCTCCTCGACATGCTCGAACCGAACGGAGGTGAGGAATTCGCCAGCCTCAGCAACGGCCCCGGCGGCGTTCGCGGCGCGAACAATCGCTCTTGTCGCCGATGACCGCGCCGGCAGCCCCGCCGATCACCGCGCCCTCGGTGGTGCCAAGGCCCGTCGCGCTACCCACGATCGCGCCACCCGCACCGCCGATCAGCCCGCCGCGCGTCGCCCCGCGCGAACAGGCCGTGGTCGCGCTCGCTGCAACCACCAGCAGGCCGATGCCCACCATCTTCTTCCAATGACTGTCCATTTCGCTGTCTCTTTCATCTAATCCCGCTACGGACAGGCGAACGAGTCAGGCGCGAAGCCAGTTCCGTGACAAAGTCTTGCTGCCGATCTTAACCGGCTGGTTTTTCGGCAGGAAGGCGCGACAGATTGTCTGCCGCCGCCTTGCCCGCTGCCGCCGTCGGGGCCAATTTCACCGCGCGGCCCCACGCGGCGCGCGCCACATCCTCATGATCGGTCAGCACGGCGATGTTGCCCTCCTCCAGCGCGACGGAGGCGTCGTCAGGCGACAGTTGCACAGCCCGCGCGATATGCGCCTGAGCCAGGCGCAGGTCGCCCGTGCGCCGCGCCAGCGTCGCCGACAGCAGCCAGGCCAGCGGATCCTTGGGGGCTTGCGTCAACGCGATGTCCAGCGAATCGCGCGCGGCGTTCGCATCGTCCAGCGCCACCAGCGCCCGCGCCCGGTCCAGATGCACCTCGCCCTTCTCCAGCCCGTCGGGCAGGCCGCGCGCCAGTGCCGCATCGAAATCGCCCCGCGCCTTGGGCAGGTCGCCGCTGGCCATCGCGGCGTTGCCGGCCTGCGCCCACAGCCGCGCCGCCTCGACCATCTCGCCGCTCCGCTCGGCTTCCTCCGCCGCCTGTTCGAAGGCGACAATGGCCGGGGTCCAGCGCTCTGCCCGCGCATAGGCAAATCCCATGCAATGGCGCGCATAGAAGCTGCCACCTTCGATCCGCCATTTTTCGGCGAAGGCGACACCGGCATCGGGCGATTCGATCGCCTGATCCAGGCACGCCTGAAAGGGCGCAGCGAATTTCGCGGGGACAGGCACCTTGCCATCCTCCCGAACCGGGGCGGCGGCGGCCGGTGTTGCAGCCGCAGCGGCGGCTGCGCGCTGTTCCTGCTTTTGCTTGCGGCTCCGATTCATCACCGCCTCGATTTCGGGATCATAGGCCTGAAGCAGGATCGGAAGAAGAAAGAAGGGCATCAGAGGCTGTCCAGGAGAGTGGCGACGGTCAGGATCAGCAGGGCGATGTCGCCGTCGCGCGAGAGGCGGTGGTCGCCGTCCTTAATCAACAACGTCTGCACATCGGATGAACGCATCCGCTCCGCCGTCCTGATGGCGATGGCCCAGGGCACATCCTCGTCCTGCTGCCCGTGCAGCAGCCGCACCGGACAATCGATGCCGATCCCTCCATCCAGCAGCCGCAGCGCCTGACCCGATTCCCAGAAACCCAGCGTCGTCACATAGGGCTGGTCCCCATAAGGCGTCGGTTCCTCGATCCGCCCCTCGGTGTGCAGCAGCGCCTTGTCCGCGTCGGTAAAGCCCCATTGGGTAAAGTCGGGCGCGGCCGCGATCCCGACCAGCCCCTCGACCCGGTCCGGCCGCGCCAGCGCCACCAGCAGCGCCAGCCAGCCGCCCATGGATGACCCGATCAGCAAGACCGGCCCTTCGACGAGATTGTCGAGCAGCAGCAGCACATCGTCACGCCAACCGGCCAGCGTGCCGTCCGCAAACCGTCCGTCGCTGGCGCCGCAGCCGGCATAGTCCAGCCGTAGCATCGCGCGGCCCTCGCTGGCCGCCCACGCATCCAGCGCGATCGCCTTGCTCCCCTCCATGTCGGACATATAGCCGGGCAGGAAGACCATGGTCGGTCCGGTCCCGGCCCGATGCCGATAGGCCAGGCGCAACCCGTCGGGCCGGGCGAACAGCGCAGGCGCAGGGGCGGGGGCATCGGTCACGATCGGCATCCTTATACATGGCGGCAATATCCTGCCTTACCCTTCCCAAGACGCCGAGAACAGCGCAAGACCTGCTCGCTGCGGCATTGAGAGGGGAGCGAATGAAGTTTTTTCGTCGCTGATTAAAATAATGCGGACAATGCGTTGACAGCTTTGGGGGCACCCGTTAGAGGCGCCCTCCTACCCCGTGCCCAGATGGCGGAATTGGTAGACGCACCAGCTTCAGGTGCTGGCGATCGCAAGGTCGTGGAGGTTCGAGTCCTCTTCTGGGCACCACGTTTTTGGCGGGACCAAGAACACAAAAAAGCGGCTGGCGACAGCCGCTTTTTTTGTCGTCCGCAGCCGGTCGCGGAACATCCGGGTTGGCGCAGGACTGCGCGGGCACCAGGGCGCTGTGGAATCCCCGCTTCTACACGCTGCTCCGTTAGGAGAAGATATCGGCCAGATCCTGCGACTGTGGACCATCTTTCCAGTTGCGCAGCGAAATATAGAGGCTGGCCTGCGTCGTGCTCCAGATTGCGATGACGAGGGTGTTGGTCAGCGCCGACAGCGCTTGATGGGCGAACGAAAGGACGACGCCGCTACCGCGCGTCGATACGCCGCTCGTCAAGATGAAGAGGCCCAGCAGCGCCAGCAATGCCCATATGATGGCCAGCAGCAATATCTGAAGTCCGAAAATCCGCCAGCGCGCGCCTTTCGTGAGGAAACGGCTGCGTGAAAAGGCCGCGAAGATGCCTTTCCTTTCGATCACCAGTGCCGGCACCGCGGCCGACCATATCACATACAGCATCACGCCGGGCACCAGCAGCAGCGTGAAACCGGCCATGATGCCCAGCATGAGCAGGATCGTAAGGCCAAGCATCGGTAGCACGGCGGACAAGCCGATGCGCAGATTCCGGCGCCATGTCGACTGGTCACCATCGGCATAGGCCGATGTCGCTTGGACCAAAGCGCCCTGCACCAGCAAGGGCAGCATCAGATAAACGGCCATCGATCCGATCGATACGAAAAGCATGGTCGCCATATCGTCTGACGCAAAGGGGCCTTGGGCTACGCCGACAAGATAGCTGAAGAGCGCCTGCGGCACCGCCCCGAACAGGAAGGCGATCCCGAACGTCGCGACAGGATTGTCGCCCAGCGTGCCGAATGCCCGGCCCAACACCGCCCCGACCGAAAAGGATCGCCCTTCATCTGCCATCCCCCGCGACGCCATGTCGTGCCCCTATCGATACACCCGTCGCCATGCTGTGCCATATGTCGGACTTTGTCATCCTTTGAATGACTTGCACCGCCGTCATCAGTCGCTAGGGTCGCAGGCCGATGGGGGTGGCAGCAGTGGCCGGACCAGATTCTCTACCCGACGACACACTGGCTGCGGCGCATCGCGCGCTGCGGTCGGGTGGCGATATCCAGTTCGACATGATGCCCGCGCCCGGCCGCCAGCCGCCGCCCGCCTGGCTCAAGGCATTGGGCGAATGGCTGGAAGCGGTGCTGGCACCCGTCGGCCGCTTCCTGCGCTGGATCGGCAGTCTCATGCCCGACGCGCCCTATGCCCGCATTGTCCTGTGGGCCATCATCGCCGCGCTGGCGCTGCTCATCTTATGGATCGTGGTGGACCGCGTCCGCCATGGCGAGTGGCGCCTGCCACAATGGCGCCGTCGCCGCACTGCCATGCCGGTCGATGCCGGGGAGGAGGACTGGACGCCCGATGCTGCCCCGGCCCGTGCCTGGCTGGAGGAGGCCGACGCGCTGGCCGGGCAGGGCCGCTATGCCGAAGCGGTGCATCACCTCTTGCTCCGCAGTGTCGAGGATATGGCCCGCCGCCGGCCGCACATCGTCCGCCCTGCGCTCACCAGCCGCGACCTTGCCCGCGCGGACGGCATCCCGTCCGCCCCGCGCCGCCTCTTCACCGAAATCGCGCAGGCGGTCGAATGCAGCCTGTTCGGCGGTCGCCCGATCGACATGCTGGAATGGGATCGGTGCCGCCTTGCCTATGCCGATTTCGCCCGGACGCGGAACTGGGCGGCGTGAACGATATCGCCACCCCCCGCCAGACCACCGATGCCGGCCTGTTTCGGGGCCGCACCGTCGCGCTGCTGCTGGCGATCGGCATCGCCGGTTTCGTCGGCATGCTGGTGCTGGGCGCCTATGCCCCGGACCTGCGGTCGGGCCGCAATGGCGGTGCCCATGCCCTGTCCAACGCCGTCACCGGCTATGCCGCGCTCGTGAAACTGGCCGAAGCGACCGGCCGCAACCCTCGCATCGTGCGCAACGCCCATGATTTCGAGACCGAGGATCTGCTGATCGTCACGCCCGAAACCGGCGCGACCGACATCAGCCAGGCGCTCATCCAGCGCGCCACCCGGCCGACCCTGTTCGTCCTGCCCAAATGGCGCACCGTGCCCGATGAAGACCATCCCGGCTGGGCGCGCTATCAGGGACTGCTTCCATTGTCGGAGCCGGTCGGCGTTCTTGCCCCCGGCGTCCGCTTCACCATGCGGCACGCCAAGAGCGGCGGCGGCGTGCTGACGTCTCATGGCGTCCCCGGCCGCTTCTGGACCCCGCGCCCGGTACAGGTCATCACCGGCATCGATCCGGACAACGACCAGCAGCAGGACCGATGGCGCGACCTCCATCCGCTGCTGACCGACGGGCGCGGCGGCATCCTGCTCACGCAGGTGGGGGAAGGGCCGCTCTATGTGCTGGCCGATCCCGACCTGCTCGACAATCGGGGTATGAAGGATGTGGGTCAGGCCCGGTCCGCGCTGGCGCTGCTCGACTGGCTGAACAGCACGGATGCGGACGGCATCGCCTTCGACGTGTCGATGAACGGCCTCGGCCATTCGCGCAGCCCGCTGAAATTGCTGTTCGAACCGCCTTTCCTGGCGATGACGCTGGCGATCGCCGCGACTCTTTTGCTCGCCGGCTTTCATGCCTTCGGCCGCTTCGGGCCGCCGCGCGCCCGGACTCGCGCCGTCGCCTTCGGCAAGACCGCGCTGGTCGACAACAGCGCCTTGTTGATCCGCAAGGCCGGCCGCGAATCGCGCCTCGGCGGCCGCTATGCCGCCGTCATCCGCGAACGCGCGGCCCGTGCCTTCGGTGCGCCCGCACGGCTGCGCGATCAGGCGCTCGACCAATATCTCGACAGTTTGAAGGGCGCGCAGCGCTTCACCGACCTCGCGCAGGCGGCGGATGCGGCGCGCGACCGGCATGGCCTGCGCGATGCCGCACAGGCGCTCCATGATTGGCAGAAGGACAAGAGCTGATGAATGTGACCGACGTACAGGCGCTTGGTCAGGCGATCCGGCAAGAGGTGGCCCGCGCGGTCGTAGGGCAGGAGGCGAGCATCGACCTGATGCTCGTCGCGCTCTTTTCCGGTGGCCATATCCTGCTGGAAGGGCCGCCGGGCACCGCCAAGACGCTGATCGCGCACAGCTTCGCCCGCGCCCTCGGCCTTGATTTCGGCCGCATCCAGTTCACGCCGGACCTGATGCCCGGCGACATCATCGGCGCCAACCTGTTCAATTTTCAGACCAGCCAGTTCACCCTGACGCGCGGCCCCATCTTCACCGAATTGCTGCTGGCCGACGAAATCAACCGCACCCCGCCCAAGACGCAGGCCGCCCTGCTGGAGGCGATGCAGGAACGCACCGTCACCATCGACGGCGAAAGTCTGGCCCTGAGCGATCGGTTCATGGTCGTCGCGACCCAGAATCCGATCGAGCAGCAGGGCGTCTATCCTCTGCCCGAAGCGCAGCTCGACCGCTTCCTCTTCAAGCAGAGCGTCGATTATCCCAGCGCAACGGAGGAACGGCGGATCGTCGCCACCCATGGCGCGCGCACCCATGCGATGACGCCGGAAACATGGGGCGTCACTCCCGTGGCCGACGCCGCCCGCATTGCGCAAGCCATCGGCGTCGTGAACCAGGTCCGACTGGTCGATGCAGTGATCGACTATATCCTCGCCCTCATTCGCGGCACGCGCGACGTCGCCGATCTGGAAAGCGGCGCATCGCCCCGCGCCGGCGCGATGCTCGCCGGCGCCGCGCGCGCCCGCGCCGCGCTCGACGGCCGCGACTTCGTCATCCCCGACGACGTAAAGGCCCTCGCGCCAGCCTTGCTGCGCCACCGCCTGATCCTCTCGCCCGCCGCCGAAATCGACGGTCGCCGGATCGAGGATGTCGTGACCGGCATCATCGACACGATAGAGGCGCCGCGCTGAGCGCCGCCCGATGATCTACCCCACCCGCACCGCGATCTTCTGCGCGGCGGCCGGCGTGCCCGTCACGTTGCTGGTCGCGCTGATGCTGCCGGGCCGCTGGTATGCTGCGCTGGCATGGCCGGTCGCGGTGCTGCTGGCCTGTTTGGCCGATGCGCTGCGCGGGGCGTGGCCGGCACAGGCGCGATTGCAACTGGCGCTCCCCCAAACCGTCAGCGTCGGCGCGAGCGTGCAGGGCAAGGCGACGATCACCATCCCCGGCACGCCGCGCGCGCAATTGCTGCTCGATATCGGCCCCCTGCTGGCACAGGATGAGGATGGCCTCTGGATCGACCTGACGGACGGGCAGGCCGCCGCCGCGATTCCTCTGCATACCACCCGCCGTGGCACCGCGCGGGTCACACGCGGCTGGCTCCGCTGGAAGGGGCCGCTCGGCCTCGTCTGGAAACAGCGCATCCTGCCGCTCGGCGCGACCATGGCGATCCTGCCCGACATCCGCCCGGTGCATGATCGCGGCGCGCAGATTTTTCAGCGCCACGCGCTTGCCGGCCTGATGGCGCAGGTCGATCGCGGCGACGGCGCCGATTTCGATGCGCTGGTCGAGTTCCGATCCGGCATGGACCGGCGCGCGATCGACTGGAAACAGTCCGCCCGACATAGCAAGCTACACGCCAAGGAGTTTCGCTCCGAACGCAACAACCAGATCGTCTTCGCGATCGACGCCGGCCGGCAGATGAGCGAACCGGTCGCCGGCCTCCCGCGGCTCGATCGGGTCGTGTCCGCCATGCTGCTCACCGCTTGGGTCGCGCTCAAGCTGGGCGACCGGGTCGCGCTTCATGCCTTTGATTCGCGCCCGCGCATCGCCAGCGGCCTCGTTTCGGGCGCGGCCGCCTTCGGCGATCTTCAGCGGCTTGCCGCGCAGATCGACTATAGCGGCGATGAAAGCAATTATACCCATGCCCTCACCACGCTTGCGACCCGGCTGACTCGCCGCTCCATGATCGTGCTGTTCACCGAATTTACCGACCTCACCGCCGCCGAATTTCTGGTCCGCGCGGCCAGCCGGCTGGTGGAGACGCATCTGCTGCTGGTCGTGGTGCTGCGCGACGAGGAACTGGAATCCATCCTGGATCGCCGCCCCGCCAATGCCGACGACGTCACCCGCGCCGTCACCGCTGCGGCGCTGCTCCGGGACCGGCTGACCGTGCTGACCCGGCTGCGTCATCTGGGCGCCCATGTGATCGAGGCGGAGCATGACCGCGTCGCCGACCGGCTGGTCCAGGGCTATATCGACCTCAAACGGAGGAACCTGCTGTGAGTGCGCTCGTCGAAGGCCGCACGGCGGCCCCGCTCGTCAATGCCAGTCGCTTCCGCGCCGCCCACGAAGCGGAATGGGACCGGCTCGACCAGCTTGTCACCCGCATGGAAAAACGCTCCGTTCGCGCCCTGTCGGAGGATGACATCCTCGCGCTGCCACTGCTGTATCGCTCGGCGCTCTCCTCCCTGTCGGTGGCATGCGAAACCTCGCTCGACCGGGCGCTCATCACCTATCTGGAACAGCTCTGCACCCGCGCCTATTTTCAGCTTTACGGCGTACCTGATACCGCCATGCGCCAGCTCGGCCGCTTCTTGCGTACCGACTGGCCGCTGGCCGTGCAGGGCCTTTGGCGCGAAACGCTGACATGCCTCGCCCTCACGCTGGCGGGCGTCATCGCCGGCTGGTGGCTCGTGGCGACCGACGCCAGCTGGTATTACAGCATCATCCCCGACGCGATGGCCGGGGGACGCGATCCTGCTGCCAGCGCGCAGACGCTACGCGCCACCATCTATGGCACGCAGGAGGGCGGGGGCCTTGCCACCTTCGCCGCCTATCTCTTCACCCATAACAGCCAGGTGGCGATCTTCGCTTTCGCCCTGGGGTTTGCCTTCACCGTCCCCACCGTGCTGCTGCTGCTCTATAATGGCCTCACCTTGGGTGCGATGCTGTGCCTCTTCGCCAGCAAGGGGCTGGGCCTCAACTTTCTCGGCTGGCTCACCATCCATGGTTCGACCGAAATGTTCGCCATCATCCTGGCCGGCGCGGCGGGCATGAAGATCGGCACCGCCGTCGCCTTCCCCGGCCGCTACGAACGCACGGAGGCCGCCGTCATCGCCGGGCGCAGCGCCGCCATCGCCATGGCCGGCGTGGTGCTGATGCTGCTGGTCGCCGGCTTGCTCGAAGGGATCGGGCGCCAGACGATCCAGCAGGATGCGATGCGCTACGGCATCGGCCTTGCCGCGCTCGCCGGCTGGCTCGCTTATTATTACCTACCCCGCCGGCAGGAGGATCGCGATGGGTTGGCGGCGTAAGCGCGAGAGGAAGGCACCGGCCTCGCTGCGGCGCAGCTTCGTCACGCCCGAAGGGGTCGATCTGCGCCTGGAACTGGCGAGCGTGGGGACGCGCGCGTCGGCCTTCCTCCTCGACATCCTCATCCTGTTCATCAGCCTGATCCTCACCACCGTCGCGATCGGCCTGCTCGGCATCGCCAAGGCGCGCGCCGAAATCTTCATGATCCTCTGGCTGATCGGCGCCTTCATGCTGCGCAACGGCTGGTTCATCCTGTTCGAAATGGGCGGGCGCGGCGCTACGCCGGGCAAGCGGCTGCTCGGCCTGCGGGTCGTCGCGCGCGACGGGGGGCGGCTGACCGGCGGCGCGGTCATCGCCCGCAACGCCTTGCGCGAAATAGAGATTTTCCTGCCGCTCTCGTTCCTCGGCATGCAGGCGGCGGATGGCGCGGCCGACGGCTTCCTCACCCTGTTCGCTTTATGCTGGACCGGCATCTTCCTCTTCTTCCCGCTGTTCAACCAGGACCGGCTGCGGGTGGGGGATTTGCTGGCGGGCACCTGGGTCGTGAATACCGTCCGCGCCAAGCTGGGCGAGGATCTGGTCGCCACCCGCGCGCAGCAACCGCGCCGCGTCTTTACCGACGCCGCGCTCGACCTCTATGGAATCTACGAATTGCAGACGCTGGAAAATGTCCTGCGCAATGGACAGGACGATGCCATCGTCACCGTCGCCGCGACCATCCGGCGCAAGGCGGGCCTGCCCGACGATGGCGACGACCATGGCTTCCTCTCCGACTATTATGCGGCTTTGTGCGCCCGGTTGGAGCGCGGGATGCTGGTCGGTCGCCGCCGCGAAGACAAGCATGCCAGCGTCGCCCGGCGCTGAACCCAGCCCCGTTTCGCCCGACCGAACGGATGCTTGATTATCCCGGCAGGGCGATCATCGAAATCTGCCGCCCATAATCGCTTTCCTGGGCGTGGCAGGACCGGCGATAGCTGTAGAAGCGGTCGGGCTGGCTATAGGTATCCTCGTCCAGCATCGCGATCCGCCCGATCCCCGCGCCTGCCAGCCGCGCCGCGACATAGGCGGCGATGTCGAACTGGCAATGGCCCGGCCGCCCGCCCGGCGTGAAGAATCGTTCGTTGGCGCCGTCCGCCCCGGTAAAGCGGGCGGCAAAATCATCCCCCACCTCATAGGATAGACGGCCGATGCACGGCCCGATCGCGCAGGCGATTCGCGCGGGGTCGGCGCCCAGCGCGACCATCGCGTCGATCGTCCGGTCGGTGACGCCGCCGATCGCGCCCTTCCACCCCGCATGGGCCGCGCCCACAATGCCGGCGCCGGCATCTGCAAACAGAACCGGTACGCAATCGGCGGTCAATATGCCCAGCACCAGCCCCGGCCGGTCCGTGACCATGGCATCTGCGGCCGGGCGATCCCCCTCGGCGATCCCGCACGTCACCGTCACCACGTCGGGCGAATGTACCTGATGCACCGTCACCAAAGTCGCGTTGGGCAACAGCGCGTCGCGGGCCAGATCGCGGTTGCGCAGCACCGCATCGCGCTCGTCCGCCGATCCCAGGCCGACATTCAGCCCGGCATGGATGCCGCTCGACACGCCGCCGCGCCGTCCGGCAAAGCCATGGGGCACGCTTTCCAGCCCCGGCGCGCGCAACAGTTCGATCATCCTCTACTCCCTGGGTCAGGTCCATGTCAGTCCGCGCCGCTACTGCATCGGAATGTCGCGCGAACGCAACATACTTGCGCGTGGCGGATTAGGCGATAGTCTCGCGTCATAGCCAATGGAGCGGGTGCAAGGCCGCCCGGCAAAACAACGAAGACAAAAGGGCATCATTCATGATTTTCGGGCGCGTAAAGCCTCTCGACGCCATATTGGCGACGGCCGAGAAGAAATCGCTACATCGGTCGCTGGGCGCGTTCCAGCTGACCATGCTGGGCATCGGCGCCGTCATCGGTACCGGCATTTTCGTATTGACGGCGGAGGCCGCGCAAAAGGCCGGCCCCGGCATGATGCTCTCCTTCGTCATCGCGGGTTTCGTCTGCGCGGTAGCGGCGCTTTGTTACGCCGAAATGGCGGCGATGGTACCCGTGTCCGGTTCCGCCTACACCTATAGCTATGCCGTGATGGGCGAACTCATCGCCTGGATGGTCGGCTGGGCGCTGATCCTGGAATATGCGGTCGCCGCGGGCGCCGTGTCGGTGGGCTGGTCCGGCTATGTGGTCGGCCTCATCGAACATACATTCCACCTCGATATCCCCGACCTGCTGACCCGCGGGCCGTTCGATGGCGGCATGGTGAACCTGCCCGCGATGCTGATCGCCAGCCTCGTCACCTGGCTGCTGGTCATCGGCACGAAGGAAAGCGCCAGCGTCAATGCCGTGCTGGTGCTCATCAAGGTATCGGCGCTCACCCTGTTCATCGTGCTGGCCCTGCCGGTCATCAACATGGACAAATTCACCCCCTTCGCGCCGCTCGGTTTTTCGGGCATCTCGGCTGCCGCCGCGTCGATCTTCTTCGCCTATGTCGGCTTCGACGCCGTCTCGACCGCCGCTGAAGAAACCAAAAATCCTCAGCGCAACATGCCGATCGGCCTGATTGGTTCGCTCGGCATCTGCACCATCTTCTACATGCTGGTCGCCGCGGGCGTCATCGGCACCGTCGGTGCGCAGCCGGTCGCTGGCCCGGCCGGCGAAGTGCTGGCCCCCGGATCGACCGCCCTGTCGCAACAATGCGCCGCGCTCGCCGCCGCCGGTACCGAAGCCGTCACCTGTTCGAAGGAAGCGCTGGCCTGGACCCTGCGTGAAATCGGCTGGCCGCAGATCGGCAACCTGCTCGGCCTTGCCGCTGGCCTTGCGCTGCCCTCGGTCATCCTGATGATGATGTTCGGCCAGACCCGCATCTTCTTTGTCATGAGCCGCGACGGCCTGCTTCCGGCCGTCTTCTCGAAGGTCCATCCGACCTACAAGACGCCGCATGTCATCACCATCCTGACCGGCATCTTCGTGGCATTGTTCGCCGCCTTCTTCCCGGTCGGTATCCTGGCGGACATCTCCAACTCCGGCACGCTCTTCGCCTTTGCCGCCGTTTCGATCGCGGTGATGCAGCTGCGCAAGACCGATCCCAACCGCCCCCGCCCGTTCCGTACCCCCGCGATCATGGTGACCGCGCCGATTGCCATCGCCGGCTGCGTCTATCTCTTCTGGAGCCTGGGCGTTGAAACCAAGCTGATGTTCGTCGGCTGGGCGGCCGTCGGTCTGATCGTCTATTTCGCCTATAGCCGCAGCCGCAGCCATGTCGGACGCGGCGTGGTGGATGTGGCGGAAGCGGACAGCGACATTCCGCCGCAGCCAGTGCCGCCGCTTCCCGGCACGCACACGCCGGGCGGCAAGGACGCCTGATCCGGTAAGCTTTTCCGCACACAAAAAAGGGGCGGGAAACCGCCCCTTTTTCTATGTCCGGACAGGATTGAGATCATCTCCCCGCCCATTCGGGCGCAGCCTGTCAAAGCCCCTTGGACAAGGCGCCACCGATCAGTGGAAATCCACTTCCGCCTCCCGCATCGCGCCATGATGCGGCCGGGTGAACAGCTTGCCCCGCTCTGCCCACAGGACGATCAGAAACGATCCGATCCCGAACACGAGCAATCCGATGGTGAAGGGCAGGGTGGTGCCGTCGAAGGCGCGACCCACGATGCTGCCCAGCGCGCTGGACAGCGCCGTCGTAAGGAACGCCTGGAAGGACGAGGCAACGCCCGCACCCTTGTGGAAAGGCTCCATCGAAATGGCGCTGAAATTGGATGCGGTGAAGGCCACGGTCATCATCGTCATCGCCTGCAACGCCATGAAGGTCGCCAGCGTCTCCGCGCCGGCCAGAATGACCGTCAGATGCACCGCTGCGATCAAGATGAAGGCGATCAGCGCGCTCTGGCTCATGCGCCGTGCGCCGAAGCGCGACACCAGCCGGCTGTTGATCAGGCTGCCGACGCCCATGCAGCCGGCGATCATGGCAAAGCCCAGCGGGAATATCTTCTGCGCGTCGAACACGTCGAAGAAAATCTGCTGGACCGACAGGATGAAGCCGATCAGGCCGCCCATCACCACGCCGCTGGCCAGCATATAACCGATCGAACTGCGCGTGCGGATGACCAGGGCGACCGTCTGGAACAGGGCGGCCGGGGTGATCCGCATGCGATTTTCCGGCTTCAGTGTTTCGGGCAGCCGCACGACCATCCATATCAGGATCAGGCTGGCCAATATGACCAGCGCCCAGAAGATCCAGCGCCATGGCGCGACCAGCAGGACCGCCGATCCGAAACTGGGCGCCATCACCGGGATCAGCATGAAGACCGCGAAGATCAGCGACATCACCCGTGCCATCGCATCGCCCTGGAACCGGTCGCGCACGATGCCCACGGTGATGACCCGGCTTGCCCCCGCGAAGAAGCCGGCGCAGCCCCGCCCCGCCAGCATCATGACAAAGCTTTGCGCACTGGCGCAGGCGACGGACGAAACGATGAACAAAGCCATGGCGCTGCCCAATACCAGCTTGCGGCCGAACCGGTCGGACAGCACGCCGAACAGCAGCGATCCGAAACCCAACCCCAGAAAATAGACGCTGATGATCAGCTGCCGATCATTGGGATGCGGGATTGCCAGGTCACGGCCGATGTCGGGCAGGGCCGGCAGCATCGGGTCGATCGACATGGCGTTCATCGCCATCAGGCAGGCGCACAGCAGCACGAACTCGCGAAACTGGATGTCCTTGGTGGCGGGGGCTGGCGAAACGGGGGGGGAGGGACTCATGGGGCGGCTATGCGGGCAACGGGCCGCCGATTCCAGTCCCAATGCGCCAACCTGCCATCGGAAGTGCGCAGCGCGATCCACTTTGCGCCTTAGCGGAAAGTCTAATGCCCGGCCTTCATGGCAAAAATCCCGTTAACCATTTTTTATCGCTTCCCGGTCAAACCTGCTGCTCGTGGAAAAGGGGTCGCAATCCATTGAGCTAGTTTGAACGACGGGGGCAACATCATGGCTAACAGTATCAAGAGCGCAGAATTTCTAATGCAGGCCCGCCAGTCGCGGGCGACCTATGGTTCGGCGGACGAGTGTTTCGACCTGGGCGTCGCCTATAGCTGCGGCACTGGCGACCTGCCGATTGACCTGATCGAAGCGCATAAATGGTTCAACCTGGCAGCGCTGCGTGGCAGCGAGCAAGGCCAGTCGATGCGTGCCGAAATCGCCGAAGAAATGACGGCACGTCAGATCGCCGAAGCCCAGCGGCAGGCCCGCGCCATCATCGCTGCCGGCCAGCTGCGCGCCGCCTGATCAGCCGCCTTTCCTGAACGGCGTCCGTTCGGCCAGCCACAGCCGGTCGCGCTGCACGCCTTCCCGTTCGGCCACCAGAAAATCGGCAACCGCCCGGCGGAACCCTGCATTGGGCAGGAAATGCGCGGAAAAGGTCGGCTCGGGCGCATAACCGCGGGCCAGCTTGTGACCGCCCTGCGCGCCCGCCTCCACCTTGCCGAGGCCGCGTGCGATCGCCGCGTCGATCGCCTGATAATAGCAAAGCTCGAAATGCAGGTTGGGCACATCCTGCGAACAACCCCAATAACGGCCATAGAGCGTGTCGCCGCCGATCAGGTTGAGCGCGCCCGCGATCGGTTGTCCATCGCGCAGCGCCAGGATCAGCAAAACCCTGTCCGCCATCGCCTCCCCCAAAATGGAGAAGAAAGCGCGGGTCAGATAGGGCTGCCCCCATTTGCGCGCGCCGGTATCCTGATAGAAATCCCAGAAAATATCCCAATGGGCCTCGGTCAGGTCATCGCCGGTCAGGTGGACGATCTCCAGCCCCTCGACCGCGCGGGCACGCTCCTTGCGGATATTCTTGCGCTTCTCGCTCGACAGGTCGGCCAGGAAATCGGCGAAGCTGCCATAGCCCCGGTTGGTCCAATGATATTGGCTGTCCTCCCGGATCAGCCAGCCCGCCGCCTCGAACAGCGGCACCTCGTCCGGCGCGATGAAGGTCGCGTGGGCGGACGACAATGCGTTGCGCTCCACCAGCATCTCGATCCCGGCGATCAATGCCGGCGCCATGGCCTTGTCGCGCAGCAGCAGCCGGGGACCGGGCACGGGGGAAAAGGGCGCGGCGATCTGGATCTTGGGATAATATTGCCCGCCCGCGTGTTCCCACGCTTCGGCCCAGCCATGGTCGAACACATATTCGCCCTGGCTGTGGCTCTTGCCATAGGCCGGCGCGGCGGCCGCAATCTGTCCGTCCGGCCCGTCGATCACGATCGGCAAGGGTTGCCAGCCGCTCCCTTCGCCTACGCTGCCGGATCGCTCCAACGCGACAAGAAAATCCCAACTTATGAATGGGTTGCCTTGTCCGGCACAGGCATCCCATTGCGCCTTGTCGAAATCCGCGACCCCTGACGCGATGCGCGCCACCACGTCAGTCACGGGGCCGCTCGAAGATGATCTGGTCGGCATGGGCGGCGGCGGTCGCGCGTTCGCCCTCGCTGCGCACGGTCCATGTCAGCACGGGCGTTCCCCCGGCTTGGGCATGGCGGGACAGGCGGGATGGCAGATCGCGAATATCACAGGCCAGAAAGTCGGGTTTCGACAGCCAAAGTGCAAGGGTGCGTTCCATCGGCCCGCGCAGCCGGCCCTTATTTTGCTGCGTCAGAACAAGGCCAATAACCTGTCCAACTCGCTGTCGCGAAAACCAGCGTGTCGCCCATGGGTTGAAGGACATGACTGCCACCGGCGCATCGGGCCAGGCTGCCAGATCGCGCGCCACCGCCGCGCAAATGGTCTCGACCCGTCGCCCTTCCGCCTTGATCTCCACCAGCAACGGCGTGTGCCCGGCGCATCGCGCCAGTAGCGCCGACAGGCGCGGGATCGTGCCGCCGTCGGGCAGGAGGATCTGGTCCAAAGTGGCGGCGTCCATCGCCGCGACCGCCGCGTCGCGACCGGTCATCCGCATCAGCGCGGCGTCGTGAAAGACGAAGGCGGTGCCGTCCCGGCTCGCCCGGACATCGCATTCGATGCCGAAACCTCCGGCGATGGCGGCGTCGAACGCCGCCATTCCGTTTTCGCTCGGCATGTGCCCGTCCTTTGGCCCATGCAATCCGCGATGGGCGAAGGGCCGGGCGCTCAGCCAGTCAGGCGTCCGCTTTGACGGTGGCAAATGGTCAGGCCTGCGGCCTGACCAGCACGACCGCGTCGATTTCGACCACCGCGCCCAGCGGCAGCACCGGCACGCCGACCGCGCTGCGCGCATGCTTGCCCGCCTCGCCAAATATTTCGACCATCAGTTCCGACGCGCCATTGGCGACCTTGGGCTGGTCGGTGAAGGACGGCGCGCTGCTGATGAAGGCGCCCAGCTTCACGATCCGCTCGACCCGGTCCAACGACCCCAGCGCCGCCTTGATCTGGGCGATGATGTTGAGGCCGCAGACCCGCGCGGCGGCGACGCCATAATCCAGGTCGCGGTCTTCGCCCAGACGGCCGGTCATCAGGCCGTCGGGCGCAAGGGCAATCTGGCCGCTGATATGCAGCAGGCCATTGGCCTCGACCGCCGCGACATAGGCGGCGACGGGCGCGGCGGCCTGCGGCAGGGTGATGCCCAGTTCGGTCAGGCGGGCTTCGATGCTCATGAAAGGACTCCTTGATTGTTATGCATGTCGATCGGGGCCGGCCCTTGCGCCAGCTTGTCGATGATCCAGTGTTCGGCGGCCGCCCACTTGTCGATCCGTGCATGCGCATGGGCCGCATCCTCGACATATTCCGCCATTTCCGGTTCGCCTACCAGATGGAGCCGCCATACGTCGGGGGCATGGTTCGCCACCGAATGATGATGTTCGGCCAGGTCGTCGACGAACAGGACGACGCTGGGCTGCCAATCCGCAACGATCTTCGCCAGTTGTCGTCCCTTGCCGCCCTGGTTCCAATGGACCGGCAGGTGCAGGCCATGGGTCGCCAGCTGGTCGGCGCGCGGCTGCTGGTGCCGCTCGGTAATGTTGGTCAGCACAACGATATCGGCAATGGCGGACAATCGGTGCAATGCCTCGATCGCGCCCGCGATCGGCGTCTGCCGGTGCATCTCCGTCTCGAAAAAGCCCAGGAGCAGTTCCCACACCAGCTCGCGCTCCACCACCACGCCGCTATCCTTGTGGCGCAACGCCTCGGCAAAGCCGCGCTCCTGCATGTCGAAATGCACATCATGCGTCTCGTCCAGCCACTGGCGAAACGGCACAACCATATGCAGCAGCACCTCGTCGCAATCGGTGATGATCAGGGGGCGGGTCATCGGCTCAATCTCTCCTGCGCCGCGATCAGGGCGGCGGGCTTCGTGTCGATCGCTTCGGCACAGGCGATCAGGTCCGGCTCATGGTCGGCCAGAAACGCCAGCACTGCGCTCAAAATGCTGGGGTCGCCGATCCCGGCGCGCAACGTATCGACGTCCAGCCCCGTGAGCGACAGCAACCGGTCGGCCCGCGCGCCGTCGCTCAGCGTCCATCCCAACGCCATCAGCGCCAAGGTCGCAGGGTCGGGATTGCTATCCTGCTTGCCATTCTGTGTGTCGGGTCGCATGATCGGCTTTCGGGGTGGAGCAGCTGTTCGGGCGCTCCAAAAGGCATTTTCGGACCGCGGGTGACTGGTGGCAAAGCGCGTGCTCGTTGTCGAGGACAACGAACTCAATCTCAAACTTTTTTGCGACCTGTTGCGCGCGCACGGGCATGAAGTGTTGCCGCTGCGCGATGGGCGTGACGTGCTGGCCCAGGCGCAGGGCTTCCTGCCCGACCTCGTCATCACCGACATCCACCTGCCCCATGTCAGCGGGCTGAATCTCATCATTTCGTTAAAGGCGGACGATCGCCTGTGCGCCGTGCCGATCATGGCCGTCACCGCCTATGCGGGACAGGGGGACGAAGACCGGATTCGCGCGGCCGGCGCGCAGGCCTATGTGTCCAAGCCCATTTCCGTGCTGCGCTTCGTGGAGCAGGTGAACGCGCTCCTGTAACGGCGCAGGCATTGTCACCGTCCTGTCACGGCCGTTTCATCATGGCGCCTTCATTCGGAAGGGATGGCGTCATGTCCTTCTGTCAACTGCCTCCGCCATGGCGCGGCGCCCTGCCGATAGCCTGATCACAGGGGTAGAACCACAATGTCTCATCTGACCGACGAGGCGCGCGCGCCCTATCGCGACGCGCAGCCCGAAATCGCACTGGGCGAAAACAGCCTGGAAGCGATCGTCGCCGCCAATCCCGGCCGCCGCAGCGTGCTGAAGAACGGCCTTCTGGGCCTCTCGATCCTGCCGATGCTCGGTACGCTGGCTGCCTGCGACGACGATGACGATAACAGCAGCCCCACGCCGACCCCGACGCCCACGCCGACTCCGACCCCCACGCCCAGCTACGGCGTCAACTTCGCGTCCGTAGCGATCAACGGCAACGACACGGTCACCGTGCCGTCGGGCTACACCGTCGATGTCGTGCTGAAGGCCGGCGATCTGGTCGAACCGGGCACCGCTTTCGTCAACGGGACTTTCCCCACCAGCGTCAGCCAGACGGCGGCCTGGGCCGGCGGCAACCATGACGGCATGGAATATTTCGAACTGTCGGGCACCGATGCCAACAGCGGTGGCCTGCTCGCCATCAACTTCGAACTGCCCGACTATAATATCCTCTTCTCCAACGGCACCTACAACGCGGCCACCGCGACCGCCGAACAGAAGCAGATCGCCCTGTCGGCCGTCGGCATCGCCGTGGTCGAAGTGGCCAAGGGCACGGATGGCAAATTTGCAGTGAAGGCCGGATCGCGCTTCAACAAGCGCTACAGCGGCAACACCGATTATCGGGTGGGCGGCCCCGCCGCAGGCGCATTGCAATCGACCATTCGCGGCATGCTGAACAATTGTTCCAGCGGTCGTACCCCCTGGGGTACCTATCTGACCTGCGAAGAAACGACGAACAACTATCTCGATCCGACGCAGCCCAACAACAGCTATGGCTGGGTCGTCGAAATCGACCCCTATCAGGAACTGGCGCCCGCGACGAAGCGGACCGCCATGGGCCGGTTCAGCCACGAAAACGTCGCCTTTATGACCGACGCCAACAACCGCGTCGCTTTCTATATGGGCGACGATTCCACGCCGGGCTGTATCTACAAATTCGTGCCCGACCGCGCTTTCAACCCGACCAATCGTGCCGCCAACACCGACCTGCTTGACTATGGCACGCTCTATGTCGCCCGGTTCAATGCAGACGGCACGGGCGAATGGCGCGCGATGGTCCAGGGGCAGAACGGCCTGGTCGCCGGCGCCGCCGATCCGGGCAACGTCAGCCAGTCGACGACCCCGCCTGCGCCGACGACGGTCAATTTCAACACCCAGTCCGATGTGCTGATCAATTGCCAGTCAGCCGCGCGCGTCGCGGGCGGAACGGTCATGGACCGTCCGGAATGGATTACGGTCGCGCCGAACAAGCAGTCGATCTTCGTGACGCTGACCAACAATGGCAGCCGCCGCGTGACCGATGCCGCCAACCCGCGCGTCACCAATCTGCACGGCCATATCCTCAAATTCCGCGAAACGGGCGATTCGCCGCTGGCGACCCGCTTCACCTGGGAAATCTTCCTTCAGGCGGGTAATCCGTCGCTGGCCGAAGCGAATCTGAAGGGCAATATCAACGGGGATTATTTCTCCAGCCCCGACGGCATTCGCATCGACCCGCAGGGCCGCCTCTGGGTGCAGACCGACCATAACCTGACCGGCAACGCCGGCACGCTGAACGGCGCCGCGTCCAACATGACCCAGGCGTTCGGCAATAACTCGATGTATTATATCGATCAGGCCACCAAACAGTCGAAGCGTTTTCTGGTCGGCCCTGCCGGCTGCGAAATCACCGGCATCGCCTATACGCCGGACCTGAAGAACTTCTTCATCAACATCCAGCATCCGACCGGCAACTGGCCGGTGTCGGGCCAGCAGCCTCGTTCCTCGACCATCGTGGTCCGTCGTACGGACGGCCAGCCGGTCGGCAACTAAGCGAAGTCAAACGCCCCTCCTGCTTGCGGGAGGGGCCAGAGAGGTAGAGGTCAGGGAAGGGGAGGGCCTACACAGGCTCTCCCTTTTCTGGTGCCAAAAATCGCATCTGCGGCAACAGGAAAAGGCCCGCTCTCCAAGGAGGCGGGCCTTTTCCTGTTCGTCAGAAGCGACGGATCAAGCGCGCGGGCGGCAGGCCCGCAAGCGGCTTACTTGATCTTGGCTTCCTTGAATTCGACATGCTTGCGCACGACCGGGTCATATTTGTTGAAGGTGAACTTCTCGGTCTTGGTGCGCGGATTCTTCTTGGTGACGTAGAAGAAACCAGTGTCAGCCGTGCTGACGAGACGGATCTTGACGGTTGCCGGCTTGGCCATGGCCCTATTCCCTGGTCTTGAAATGCGTAAAAAGAAAAGCGGCCCACAGCGGACCGCCCCGTTTCAGCGGTGGCCCTTGGGGCAGATTCGGCTCCATGTCAAGGCTGCGGCGGCAATCGGTGGTCCCCGACCCACGCTTTACATGGCTTTAATCAATCGGGCGCATGATCTCTCATGGGGCGACAGACGGGGGACTTTCCCATGCGACATGATCCGAAACTGGCCATTTTAAACGACCTGATGCGCCGGGTTGACGGCCTGGCGAGCCAGCGCGGCCATGTCTCCGCGCCGCGCATGCAGGATGAACTGTCCCAGATCCGCCATATCGCCCGCGCCTTTCGTCTCGACACGATCGAAGGGCTGGCCGGCACGCTCGAATCGGCACTGTCGCTGCACGGCCTTGGTCCCATCGTGCTCTCCTATCTGGACCTGATGCGTGCAGCGATCAGCGACGACATGCCGCAGGCCACCATCGTAGCGATGATCCCGCGCACCGCTTGCGTCGCCACATTGCCGTTGCACGCCTGATTCGCACGATCTGATGGACGCATTGCTCATTGCCCTGCTGGGATGCCTGCTTGGCGAAATGGGTGACAAGAGCCAGTTGCTCGTGCTTGCGCTTGCCACCCGTTACGACCGCAACGGCGCGATCATTGCGGGGATCGTCCTGGCGGCGATCGCCAACGCCGCGCTGTCCGCGCTCGCCGGTGCCTGGATCGGCCCGATGCTGGGACCGGATGCCCGACTGCTGTTCATGGCGCTCTCCGTCCTGTTTCTGGGTGCCGGCCTGTTCTGGCCGGCCGGCCAGCCCGATGCGCTTGGCGGCTGGCGGCTTGGCGCGGTCCTTACCACCGTCATCGGCCTCTTTATCCTGGGTTTCGGCGATGGTCCGCAATTCCTGATACTCGGTATCGCCACACGTACCGCCGACCCATGGCTGGCCGGCATAGGGGGCGCGATCGGCGTCATCGCCGCGCTGGTGCCCGTGGTGCTGGCTCGCGATCGCCTGCTGGCCACACTGCCGCTGCGCGCAATTCGCTGGAGTGGCGGCGCATTGATGCTCATCACGGGCGCGCTGATGGGTCTGTCGGCGATCGGCCTGCTCTGATCGATAGGCTGGATCAGGTTGATCGGGATTTTGCACCGCAAAAAAATGGCACCAACTTGCCTGGCGATCATTATATGTCCGAAATCAATTTTGCCGACCAGGAGGACAGTGCATGACCGCCCCCGATCTCAAGACCCCGACCGACCTCAAGAGCAATGCCACCAAGTCCGTGGCCGACGCGCTGAACGGCGCCCTGGCGGATGCCTATGCGCTATATCTCAAGACCAAGAATTTCCACTGGCACGTCTCCGGCCCGCATTTCCGCGACTATCATCTGATGTTCGACGAGCAGGCGACCGAAATCCTGGGCGTGACCGATCTGATCGCCGAGCGCGTGCGCAAGACCGGCAACGTCACCCTGCGCTCGATCGGCGACATCGCCCGTCACCAGACGGTCAAGGACAATGACGCCGAATTCGTGGCGCCCGCCGACATGTTGAAGGAATTGCGCGACGACAATCTGGCGCTGGTCGAAACCTTCCGCGTGGTGAAGGCGGCAGCGACCGAAGCAGGCGACAACGCGACCGAAGGCATTGTCGACGACTGGACCGATCAGGCCGAACAACGCGCCTGGTTCCTGTTCGAAGCCGCCCGCGGCGCCTGATTCCTGTTTCAACCAAATGAAGAGCCCGCCGGCGCAAACCGGCGGGCTTTTTCTTATGGATCAGGGGGTGCCTCAGTCCTCATCCACGACCGCAATCGCCATGATTTCGATCGCCTCGACCTTTCCGGCAAAATCCACCGCCTCGCCGACCTCGGCATCCATCATCGCGCGGGCGAGCGGTGACGAAAAGCTGACCCGGCCTTCATGCGGATCGGCCTCATCGTCGCCGACGAGCGCCACCACCTTCTCCTGCCGGTTCAGCCGATACGTAACGCGCGTGCCAAAAGCGACCGCTTGCGGTTCCGCGACCGGCCGCAACTCCGCCGTCGCCAGCCGCGTGCGCCAATAGCGCAGCACCCGCTTATGCTTCTTGGCCGCTTCGTCTTCCATCCCGGCGGTATCGACGGCTTCCAGCCCCTCGACCTTTTCCCGCGTCAGCCGCAATCCCCGTGCCGTCACCCAATTGGGACCGGGCGGGATCGGGAGCTCGAACTTGGGCTCCATATGCTCATCGTCGCTCTCGCGACGAAAGGCGACACTCACGTCATCACTCTCCTGCAAATAGTTGGTTCGGACGCGGACGGCATCCGGCACGGCTGAGCCTGTCCCTATGTCGGGATCAATCCTCGTCGAACAAGCCCGCCAGCTGCTCTACCATCGTACCGCCCAGCTGCTCGGCGTCCATGATCGTCACCGCGCGGCGATAATATCGCGTCACATCATGGCCGATGCCGATCGCGACCAGCTGCACCGGCGACTTGTTTTCGATCCAGTCGATCACCTGCCGCAAATGCCGCTCCAGATAGGTGCCGCTATTTACCGACAGGGTTGAATCGTCCACCGGCGCGCCGTCGGAAATCACCATCAGGATGCGCCGCTCCTCGGGCCGCGCGATCAGCCGGCTATGCGCCCAGAGCAGCGCCTCGCCGTCGATATTTTCCTTCAGCAGCCCTTCGCGCATCATCAGGCCCAGATTCTTGCGCGCGCGCCGCCATGGATCGTCCGCCTTCTTGTAAACGATATGGCGCAGGTCGTTCAAACGCCCCGGCATCGGCGGACGCCCGGCGGCCAGCCATTCCTCGCGGCTTTGCCCGCCCTTCCAGGCGCGCGTGGTAAAGCCCAAAATCTCGGTCTTGACCCCGCACCGCTCCAACGTGCGTGCCATGATGTCGGCGCTGATCGCTGCGATGCTGATCGGCCGCCCGCGCATGGAGCCGCTATTGTCGATCAGCAGCGTGACGACCGTATCGCGAAACTCGGTATCGCGCTCGATCTTGTAGGACAGCGAATGGGTCGGGTCGATGACGATCCGCGCCAGCCGTGCCGCGTCCAGCATCCCTTCTTCCTGGTCGAAATCCCACGACCGCGACTGCTGCGCCATCAACCGGCGCTGCAACCGGTTGGCCAGCTTCGTGACCGCCCCCTGCAAGCTGACCAGCTGCTGGTCCAGAAAGCCGCGCAGCCGCGCCAGCTCATCCTCGTCGCACAGCTCTTCGGGCGCGACCACCTCGTCGAATTTCACCGTATAGGCTTTGTAATCGAAACCGGGCGGCAGGTCGGACATCGGCCGGTTCGGGCGGACCGGCATCATGCCTTCTTCGCCCATATCGTCCGCGCCTTCGTCGCTGTCGGCGTCGAAATCCTCGCTATAGTCGGTTTCGCCCTCTTCGGTGTCGCCGCCCTGATCCTCGGCGCGCGCCTCGGCGTTCATGTCGCTATCGCCGGATTCCTCCTGGCCGCTCTCGCCTTCTTCCTGCTGGTCCTCCTGATCCTCGCCCTCATCCTGCGATTCGGGTTCTTCGGTATCGGGCGGCACATCGGCGTCGATCAGTTGCAGATGCTCCAGCATCGCCGTCGTCAGCTTCTGGAACGCACGCTGGTCGTCGATCGCCATGGTCAGCGCGTCGAGATCCGATCCGGCCTTGTCCTCGATCCACTGGTCGACCATGGCGACGCCCGCCGCCACGTCCTTGGGAATGGCCTGCCCGGTCAGCCGCTCGCGCACCTTCAATGCCAGCGCGGTGGACAACGGCACCTCGTCGGCCGAGCGTGCCCGGCGGATCGCGTCGGATTTCAGCCGCAGGTCCAGCGCATGATTGAGGTTGGCGCGCACACCCTCCATCGACCGTGCGCCGATCGCCTCGACCCGCGCCTGCTCGACCGCGTCGAACACGGCGCGCGCCACCGCCTCGCCCGGCGCCGAAAGGGCATGGATCCTGGGGTTGTGGTGGCGCAGCTTCAGCGCGGACGCATCGGCAAAGCCGCGTGCCAGCGCCACCTGATCGGCGGGCATGGCACGGCCCGGCGTCGGCACCTTGATCGCCTTGCCCACGACATGGGGCGTATCGGCGGTAAAGCCGACCTCGACCTCCGCGTCGCGCGTGATCGCGCGCGCAACGCCGGACAGCACATCCTTGAAGGCGTCGATGGGGGACCGCTCCGTCATGCTTACTCCGGTTCGCGCAGGCGGGGCACGGCGATCGTCTCGATCTGCGTTTCGACCTCGCTCATCAGCTTGTGGACCGGGCATTTGGCCGCGACGGCGATCAGCTTCTCATGCTGCTCGTCGCTCATGTCTCCGGTCACCGCGATGCGCGTGGTCAGCTTGTATATGCCCTTGCGCTCCTGGCTCGCGTCGCGAACCACGCCGACATGGATGGCCTCGACCGGAATGTCGTTGCGCTGCGCATACCAGAGCATGGTCATCGCCTTGCACGCGCCCAGCGCCGTATCATAGAGGTCATGCGGGTCCGGCCCGGCATCATGCCCATCCGGCGCCGACATATCGGCCACGATCTCATGCCCACGGATGCTGATCCGATGGGCGGTGCCGCCATTAGGGTCGATCCGTTCGACGACGATCATCAAACAGCCATCCTCAGTACGACGCCATCCGACAAATAATAGCCGTTCAGCATATTCTGACGCACCGGGGCTGCGCCGATCCCTTCCAGATGTACGATACGCCCCAGTCCCTTGATCGCCGGATGATCCTCGGTCTTGAAATCGATTGATCCGATATCGAGTGTAGGCATGTCTGCACGATGCGCCGACAACGTCTCAGCCACCAGTCGATACAGTTCGAAACGATCGGTCATGTTGGACGGAGGGACAAGCCACAGGCGCCAGTCTTCTCTCTCTGAATCATACACCCAGATTGCGCTGCGAGGTTTTACCCGGCCCTGATCCAAATGTTGGACGAGGGCTTGGCCTTCCTTCACCAATAATTCTGTATCCACGGCAAAACTCCATCATCCGGATCGCGGATCGCCAAGATTAATAATTGGGCGGTGACAGCGTCGGTTTCTTCGTAACGCGCATCGGGAACCCATCGGGCCGTAATACCCCAACTGGCTGCGAAGTGACTATTCGTGGCTTCGCGTGCCTGCAATTCCGTTTTCAACCCCGCCAGTCCGACCAACTCCTTCAGATTATGGCTATGGATAGCTAGAACGAATTTTTTATCAGGTATAGCGTCCGCCGCAAAGCGACTTGCTATGCACGCCTTGAGGGCCAGTTCAACCGCATAGCCGGCCAGATAATAGGCGTTGTCCCATCTTTCCGCATTCAGCAGCAAGACGGCATCGTTGATCTTTCCAATGCTCAACGTCTGCAATAGCTGACGGGACAGGCCTTCCGCCATACGGTCAGTGCGCCCGGCTCGCCACGCTTTCCGGCAGATCCTTGCCGAACACGCGCTGATAATATTCGGCGACCAATGCGCGTTCCGCCTCATCACATTTGTTGAGGAAGGACAGGCGGAAGGCGAAGCCGACATTCTTGAAGATCAGCGCATTTTGCGCCCAGCTGATTACGGTACGGGGCGACATGACGGTCGAAATATCGCCGTTGATGAAGCCCTGCCGCGTCAGTTCGGCGACCTTGATCATATTCTCGACTTCCTTGCGGCCGCCTTCATGATCATATTCGCCAGACTTCGCCAACACCACCTGCGCCTCGGTCGCGGCGGGCAGGTAATTGAGCGCCACCACCAGATTCCACCGGTCCATCTGGCCCTGGTTGATCTGCTGCGTGCCGTGATACAGTCCCGTCGTGTCGCCCAGACCCACGGTATTGGCGGTCGCAAACAGGCGGAAATGCGGGTTCGGCCGGATCACGCGATTCTGGTCCAGCAGCGTCATCTTGCCGTCCGTCTCCAGCACGCGCTGGATCACGAACATCACGTCCGGACGGCCGGCATCATATTCGTCGAACACCAAAGCGACGGGCCGCTGCAATGCCCATGGCAGCAGGCCTTCCTTGAACTGCGTCACCTGCTGGCCGTCCTGCAACACGATCGCATCGCGCCCGACCAGGTCGATGCGGCTGATATGCGCGTCCAGGTTGATGCGGATGCACGGCCATTTCAGGCGCGCGGCGATCTGCTCGATATGGCTCGACTTGCCGGTGCCATGATAGCCCTGCACCATGACACGGCGATTATAGGCAAAGCCCGCCAGGATCGCCAAAGTGGTGTCCGGGTCGAACACATAGGCGGGGTCAAGGTCGGGCACGCGCTCGTCGGCCTCCGAAAAGGCCGGAATCTTCATATCGACGTCGATGCCGAAAATCTCCCGCGCATCCACTTCGCGGTCGGGCGCTTCCAGCAGCGTTTCGGCGCGGGTGTCAGGCTGGACGTTGGAAATATCAGTCATCGGGCAAGTCATCTTTCTGCGAGTCTTCCAAGCCCCTAACCGATCAACAAAGGGCCTGTCGATAGAGTGGCCCTTCGCAATGCGACGATCAAGCTGCCCATTCCGCCAAATTGGCTTCCTCGCCGATCAGCGCCAGTCCATGGGCGATGGAGGTCAACTCGCCCCCGGTCGCCAGCCTGTCCTGCCCGAAACGCGCCCGGAAAATGTCGCGGATCGCCGGAATCAGCGACGATCCACCGGTCAGGAACACCCGGTCGATAGTATCAGGCGTCACATCGGCCCTGGCCAGCGCCTTGTCCACCGTCGCCTCTATCCGGGCGATGTCGGGCGCGATCCAGCCTTCGAAATCGGCGCGCGACACCGCCTGCTCGATCTCCAGCCCACCGCCCGAAAAGCGGAAGGTCGCGCTTTCCTGTTCCGACAGCGCCCGTTTCAGCGCGCCGACCGCATCATAAAGCGGATAGCCCAGTTCCTTTTCGATCACGGTCATCATCCGCCCGATCGCTTCGGGTTCCTTTGCCGTCTTCTGCAACCGGGCCAGTTCCTCCATCGTGCGGCGATTGCGCATCAGCGCAAGGCGCGACCAGTCGGCAAAATCGGCGAAATAGCTGCGCGGTATCTCCAGCTCCTTGCCGAAGCTCTGATAGCTGCCGCCCTTGCCCAGCATCGGCAGCACCAGATTGTCGAGGATGCGATAATCGAAACGGTCTCCGGCCAGGCCGATGCCCGCAGACCCCAGCGGCGTCGCCCGCCGCGCCGCGCCGGGCGCTTCGATCCGCACCAGCGAAAAATCGCTCGTACCCCCACCGAAATCCGCGACCAGGATGGTGGCGGCATGGTCGATCCGGCTGGCATAGCTGAACGCCGCGCCCAGCGGTTCATAGACATAATGAACCTCGGTCCCGAAGCCCGCGAACATCGCGTCATAGCGTTTGCGCGCCAGAGCCTCGTCCGGCCGCGACCCGGCATATTCGACAGGGCGGCCGACGACGATGCGTTCCGGGCGCTTGTCGAGCATACCGCCGGCATGGCCGATCATCCGCCCCAGGAACATCTGCCCCAGTTCCTCGAACCGGTATCGCTTCTCGAAGACATTGGCGCTTTCGAAGATCGGGCTGGCCGCCACCGACTTGAACGATTGCAGGAAACGGCTGTCTTCTGGATATTCCATATATTCGGCGATGGCCCACGGCCCCGCCTCATGGGCCATGCCGCCCTTCACCGCCTCGTCATGCCAGAAGCACAGGGCGGATCGGAACACCGCGCCGGTCGCCTGCTGTCCGGCAAATTCCACCAGCTGCGACTCCCCGCCTGTCGCCAGCGCAGCCACGCTGTTGGTCGTGCCGAAATCGAGGCCCAGCGCGCGCGGCATCTGCTGCATGAAAATTCTCCGGGATTCTGAAAGGCCGGGCGCTATGACAGCCCTGCCGGACGGGGGCAAGGGGGCTGCGCTGTCCTACATCCTGCCCTTATGGTAGAAAGGCGACCGGCTCTTTCTCCCCGTCCGCTCCGCCATCATCCTCGCAGTAAAATTTCCTATTCCCGCACGATAATGTCAAAACATGCGGGAAAAGTGCGAAGTTAGGCGAAAACCGATGCCTTCTTTAAATGACCATAGGCCTCGATCACGCTCTGTAATGCGCCTTCATGGCTGCGGTCTCCGCCATTATGGTCGGGATGATAGCGGCGCAGCAGTTCGGTGTAGCGTGTTCGCAGTGCCTTGCGGTCGGCATCGACCGGCAGCCCCATGACAGACATCGCCTTGCGATCCTCGGCCGACAGGAATTTCCCGTCCTGTCGCACCTGCGCGTCCGCCTTCGCCTTGGCCATCCGCTCCCTGAACTTCGCGCCGATCGCATCGAGCGGATCGGAAAAGTCCGCCCATTTTGGCGGCGGGCTATGCGCGTTCGACGAAAAGGCCCGCGTTTCCCGCTCCCACCCCGCATAGGGGCGCTGGGCGTCGGCAATCTCTTCGGGCGACATGCCGGTGAAGAAATTATACCCCTGATTGAAGGCCTTCACATGGTCCAGGCAGAACCAGCGCCAGCGCGGCCCCTCATCACCCGGCCGGGCGCTGCCCTCCGCGGGGGGCGCGCGGAACTCGCCCGGCTCCGGGCATCCGGGCGCGGCGCAGGGGCGATTCCCCTCCACCCGGCCATGGAAGCGGTTGAAACGGCGTGTCGAGAAAGGGTCGCTGCTCAAGATTGTCCTGATGATCTGGCTGGCAAAGCGGCCTATATAGGAAATATGACCACAGACCTCAAAGGCCCCGTTGCCACAGAAATCGAGGCGCGGCTGCGCGCCGCCCTGTCGCCTGTCCATCTCGCCGTCATGGACGACAGCGAAAAGCATCGCGGCCATGCCGGCCATGACGGATCGGGCGAAAGCCATTTTACGGTCGACATCATCTCGGATCGCTTCACCGGCCAGACCCGCGTCGCGCGCCAGCGCCTCGTCAACGCCGCCCTCGCCGACCTTCTCGCGGAAAAGGTCCACGCCCTCGCCATCAAGGCGCGCGCACCGGGCGAAGCATGAGACTTTAGGCATGGGCCGGGCGTTCATCTTGCTTCGTCGAGCAAGGAGCGCCCGTCCATGGCTTATGATTTCTGGTATTGGCCCACCATCCCCGGCCGTGGCGAATTTGTTCGTTTGACGCTGGAAGCCTGCGGCATTGCCTATCGCGACTGCGCGCGGGAGGAGGGGGGCGATGCGCTGATGGCCGATATGGCGGGTCATGCCACAGCGCCTGCCTTCGCGCCGCCCTATCTGGCGATCGATGGAACCACCATCTCGCAGACCGCCAACATCCTCTTCTATCTGTCCGAACGGCATGAATGCGGTCCTTCGGGCATGAAGAACCGCTACTGGCTGGCCCAGCTGCAACTGACCATCATGGATCTGGTGGCTGAGACGCATGACGTCCATCATCCGGTCGGCGTCGATCTTTATTATGAGGATCAGAAACCGGAATCCCTGCGCCGCGCCCAGGGCTTCCGGGAACAGCGCATCCCCAAATATCTCGGCTATTTCGAACGCGCCCTGACCACCGACCAGCGGCAATGGCTGGCGGGTACGCGCTGGAGCCATGCCGATCTTTCGCTATTCCATCTGGTGGCGGGTCTGCGTTACGCCTTCCCCCTGCGCATGGCGACGCTGGCGGCGGGCTATCCATCGGTCATGGCTTTGCATGACAGGGTTGCGAACCTGACCGAATTGCAGGATTATCTGGCCAGCGACCGGCGGCTTCCCTTCAACGAAGAGGATATTTTCCGCCATTATCCCGAATTGGACGCCCCATGAACCCGGACGATCTCATCCTTCAGACCATCACGCCTACCAGCCATGATCTGGGCGATTTCCGGGTGCATCGGTCGCTCCCTGTCAAGGGACGCACCATGGTCGGCCCTTTCATCTTCTTCGATCAGGCCGGGCCTGCCAAGATCGGCGCGGGGCAGGGGGTCGACGTGCGCCCGCACCCCCACATCAACCTCGCCACCGTCACCTATATGTATGAGGGCGCCTTCCTTCACCGCGACTCGCTCGGCACGGAGCAGCTGATCGAGGCCGGGGCGGTCAATCTGATGACGGCGGGCAAGGGCATCGTCCATTCCGAACGCTCGCCGGACGATGACCGCGCGAAGATATCGAAACTCTCGGCTATCCAGACCTGGCTTGCCTTGCCGGACCGCTATGAGGAAATGGACCCGGCCTTCGAACATGTGGGTGAAGGCGGCATGCCGGTGATCGACGACGGCCATGTCCGCGCGCGCGTGATAATGGGATCGCTCTGGGGCGAAACGTCACCGGTGACCACCTATGCCCAGACTATCTACGCCGATATTCAGCTGTCGCCGGGCGGGCGCATCGCCATCGATCCGTCCGCAGACGAACGCGCCATCTATGTGTCGGGTGGCGATGCGGCGCTCGATGGATTGATGCTGGCGCCCCAGACCCTCTACGTCCTGCGTCCCGGCATATCTGCTACGCTGATGAGCGTCGATGGCGGGCGCGTCGTGCTGTGCGGTGGGGAGGCGTTCAGCAGTCCGCGCCACGTCTGGTGGAATTTCGTGTCTTCGACCAAGGACCGGCTGATGCAGGCGCGGGATGATTGGGAGGCGATGCGCTTTCCGCTCATACCCGGCGACGATCAGGAGTTTATTCCCATTCCGCAGGGCCGCCCGAAGACGGTCAGCTATCCCTGATCGGTTCGGTTACTGAACGAAGGTCAGCGAGAGATTTTCGGCATTTTTGGGAATGTCGATCCGGCTTTCGTTGATCGACGCTTCCTCGCCGGGCTTCAGCCGCGTCTTGTCCGCCTTGGTGGTCCAGCTGAAGACCAGCCGGTTCTGCCGGTCGCGCAGCTGTACCAGGACCGGCGGCACTGGCAGCGCCTGCGTCCCGCTATTCACGATCCGGGCGCCGAACGCGAAATATTCCTCGCCCGTCGGCAGTTTGCGGCGTTCCGCTGGCTTGGAGAGGTAGAAGAGCAGGTCGGGATCGCCCTCTTCGGCGACCAGCCCCATCGACACCATCCAGGCGGGCGGGCCGAAATAGGTAAAGGCGCCGCCCGCCGCCGCGACGATCAGGCAGAAACCGATCGCCGCATAGGTCCAGAGTTTGAGCGGATTGCGCCGGGCCTTGGTGGGCGGCGTGGGTACGAAGCGGCTTTCCTTGACCGGATCGACCGGCGCGCCCGCGTAAATATCGTCGAACCGATGATCGGCAGGCGCGACGACCGGCGCTGCGACCGGCGGTTCGGCGGCAATGGCGGCGTCATCCTCCACGACAGGACCGGCGGCAACCGGTTCGGGCGCGACGACGGGCGGAGGCGGCGGCGCTGTGGGGCGCGGCGGGGGCGGCGCAACAGGTTCGGGCGGGGCCATCGGCGCCTCGACCGGGGCGGCGGTGACGGGCGTTTCCCGTTCGGGCAGGGCGGGCGGTGCCTGGAACCAGCTATGCTTGCAGGCGGCGCAGCGGACCTGGCGTCCGTTCGTACCGACGGCAGTGTCGGGAACGACATAGCGCGTCGCGCAATTGGGGCACACCAGGATCATTTCGCTTCATAGGCACGGCAGGGACTCGCGCGCAAGACGTCAACGACGATCCGAGTCATTCTGCCGCGACTCGCGGCAGAATGCGGGGCGGGCTTTACGGCGGGGCGCTCGCTGTGCCATGGCTGGTACTTCGGGAAGCAGGGAGCGCGACGGCGCGATAACATTCAGCCATGTCGGCCATCGTCCAGTTCGAAAATGTCGGCCTGCGCTATGGTCTGGACAGCGAAACCCTGTCCGACGTCAGCTTTTCGCTGTCCAGCGGCGGCTTCTATTTCCTGACCGGCGCATCGGGCGCAGGCAAGACGTCGCTGCTGAAACTGCTTTACCTGGCCCAGCGCCCAAGCCGCGGCGTCATCCGCCTGTTCGGCGAAGATGTAGTAACTTTGCCCCGCAAGCGCCTTCCGGGCTTTCGCCGCCGCATCGGCGTCGTGTTTCAGGATTTCCGGCTCGTTCCGCATCTGTCCGCCTATGATAATATCGCGCTGCCGCTGCGCGTGTCGGGCATGGGGGAAGGCGAGATCGACGCCCCGGTCGCGGAGATGCTCAACTGGGTGGGCCTGGGCGATCGTGGCCAGGCGCGCCCCGCCACCTTGTCGGGCGGTGAACAGCAGCGCGTCGCCATCGCCCGCGCCGTGATCGGCCGTCCGGAAATATTGGTCGCCGACGAACCGACCGGCAACGTCGACGCTGACATGGCCCGCCGCCTGATGACGTTGTTCGAGGCGCTCAACAGGCTGGGCACCACCATCGTCGTCGCCACCCACGACCTTCCCCTCATTGCGCAGGTGTCCGGCGCGCAGATGATGCGGCTGGACAAGGGGCGGCTGGCCGACCCGACCGGCACGCTACGCTACCCGCCCCAAACCCGGTCGAAGTCGCAGGGCAACGCCTGATGACCAGCCATGCGGATCGCAAGGCGTCTGCCGCCGCCCGCCATCGCCTGCTGCCCGGCGGTCGTCTGGCCGGACCCATGCCGTGGATCATCGCGATCATGATGTTCCTGACGGTGCTGGCCGCCGCCGCCGGACTGGGTCTGGGCGCTGCCGTCCGGTCTATGAGCGCCGACCTTGCCGGCCGCGCCAGCGTGCAGGTGGTGGAGGCCGATGCGCAGGTCCGCGCCCGGTTGGCGGCACGGACCCTGACCGCCTTGCGATCCTCCGGCAGCGTGCGCGCGGCCGAGCCGGTCGATCCGGCGGCGCTGGCCGACCAGTTGCGCCCCTGGCTGGGCGATGCGGCGACCAGCGGCGACCTGCCGGTCCCCGCGCTGATCGACGTCATGCTGACGCCGGGCGACGCAGAGGCCAAGATCGCCGGTGTGAGGCGGCTGCTCGCCAATCTGTCGCCCAAGCTGCGGATCGAGCCCCATGCCGCCTTCCTGCTGCCGCTGGCCGGACTGCTGAGCGCACTGGGCTGGCTGTCGGCGGGGGTCGTGCTGTTGATGATCCTCGCCACCGGCGCGGTCGTGGTGCTGGCCGCGCGAGGCGCGCATGACAGCCATCGGGGCACGATCGACGTGCTGCACCTGATGGGATCGACCGATGTGCAGATCGCCCGGCTGTTCCAGCGCCGCATCGGTCTGGATGCGCTGATGGGCAGCGCGCTCGGCTTTTCCTTCGCCGCGTTCGTCATCCTGCTGATCGGCCTGCGACTGGCCGCCACCGGATCGGACCTGATCGGTGCGGTCGAACTGGATATGCGCGGCTGGCTGATCCTTGTGGCCTTGCCGATCTTTGGCGTGGTGCTGGCAACGCTGGCGGCGCGCTGGACGGTGTTGCGGGCTTTGGGTCGGGCGCTGTGATCGTCCGCTTCGTCGCCATCACGCTGCTGGCCTGGATGCTGGGCTTTGCCTGGTTCGCCATCTTCCTGCCCCAGCCGCTGGACGGGCGGCAGACCGATGCGATCGTCGTGCTGACCGGCGGGGCGGGGCGTATCGACCGGGGCATCGCCCTGTTGCAGGATGGTTCGGCCAAGCGGATGCTGATTTCCGGCGTGGATCGCTCCGTTCGTCCGGTCGAACTGGCGGTGCAATATAAGACGCCCGAAAGCCTGTTCAGCTGCTGCATCACGCTGGGCCGCGAGGCGATCGACACGCGCTCCAACGGGCTGGAAACGGCGCGCTGGCTGGAACGGCGCGATTACAAGACCGTGCGCCTGATCACGACCGACTGGCATATGCGCCGCGCCGCGCTGGAACTGCGCCAGTCGATGCCCGACGGCAAGGTGACGATCGTCTATGACGCGGTGCCCAGCCGCCCCAGCCTGACCATATTGGCGCGGGAATATAATAAATATCTGTTGCGGCGTATCGCCGCGCTCATCGGTATCTGATCGGACCTGCATGTGATCGTCATCCGTTCGCTTCTTTTCGCGCTGACATTTTATCCCGGCAGCCTGATCTTCGTGCTGTGGGCGATGGCCTTTGGCTGGGCTACGCCGTTGATGGTCCAGAACACCGCGACCAACTGGAGCCGGTTTCACCGCTGGTGCGTCCAACGGCTGCTGGGGCAGCGGATCGTGGTAGAGGGCGACCTGCCGATCGGCCCCTATCTCTATATCGCGAAGCATGAGTCGATGTTCGAGACGATCGACATGCTGTGCCTGTTCGACCGGCCGGCAATCGGCGCCAAGCGGGAATTGTTCGACATCCCGTTATGGGGCGGGATCGCCCGCCGCTATGGCCTCATCCCCATCGAACGCGCGGCCGGGGCAAGCGCGCTGCGCGCGCTGCGCGCGGCGGCGAAGGACCGGATCGCGCAGGGCCGCGCCATCTGCCTCTTCCCCGAAGGCACGCGCGTCCCGCATGGCGAATCGCCGCCGCTCAAGGCAGGGTTTGCCGGCCTGTACAGCCTGCTCGGCCTCCCGGTCGTGCCGATCGCCCTCGACAGCGGGCGGGTGTCGCCGCGCGGCAAATTCCTCAAGCGTTCCGGCACCATCACCTACAAGGTGGGAGAGATTGTTCCGGTCGGCCTCGACCGCAGGGAAGCCGAGGCACGGGTTCATGCGGCGATCAACGCGCTCAACTAAACCGGGCGCGGCATAATAGGAAAGGCCTTAGTGCGACCGGCCGAAGTCCGGCTTGGCGTCGTCCTGACCCTGTTCGATGATCGACCGGCGGATCGCGCGGGTGCGGGTAAACAGGTTGAACAGGGCGTCGCCGTCATTCCATCGGATCGCGCGCTGCAACGCCGACAGATCCTCAGAAAAGCGCTGGAGCATTTCCAGCACCGCGTCCTTGTTGGCCAGGAACACATCGCGCCACATGGTCGGGTCGGACGCGGCGATGCGGGTGAAGTCGCGGAAACCGCCGGCGGAATATTTGATCACTTCCGACTGCGTCACATTTTCCATGTCGCTGGCCGTGCCGACGATGGTGTAGGCGATAAGGTGCGGCAGATGGCTGGTCACCGCCAGCACCAGATCATGATGCGCCGGGTCCATCACGTCCACGTCCGCGCCCACGCGCCGCCATAGTTCGGCGACGCGCTCGACGGCGGCCGGATCGGCGTCGGCGGGCGGGGTGACGATCGACCAGCGGCCCTTGAACAGGGTCGCGAAGCCGGATTCCGGCCCGCTATTTTCGGTCCCTGCCACGGGATGCGCCGGGATGATGGTCCGCCCCGGCAGCGCGGCGTTGAGCTGTGCCAGAACGTCCGCCTTGCAGGAACCGACATCGCTGACGATGGCGTCGGCCGGCAGGTCGTCCGCAATCTCCGCCGCCGCCGCGCCCATCGCCCGCACCGGCACGCACAGGATCACCAGATCGGCGTCGGTGACGGACGCGCCCGCCGTGTCGGTGACATCGTCGGTCAGGTCGATCCGCCGGGCGGTTTCGCGCACGGCGGGATCGGCATCATAGCCGGTCACGCGCACGGTGGGCATGTCCGCCCGGATCGCACGGGCGAGCGAGGAGCCGATCAGCCCCAGGCCGATGATGGTGACGCGCGCGAAAGGCAGCATGGGTTCAGGCGGCCTCCGCCATGGCGCGCAGCTTGGCCGCGACGGCGCGGTTCTGCGCCTTGGTCCCGATGGTGATGCGCAGGCCGTTGGGCAGGCCCTGCCCCGGCAGCCAGCGGGTTGCATAGCCTTCGTCCCACAACCCCTTCATCGCGGCTTCTGCGGTCAGCTTGCCATCGAACAGGATCAGCAGGAAGTTGGTCTTGCTGGGCACCACGCGCAGGCCGTAATTGGACAGCGCGGCGACTTCGCTTGCCAACCAGTCGCGCCAGCGGGCATTGTGGGTGCGGCTGAACGCGACCCATTCGCTGTCGCCGATCGCGGCGATCGCCGCCGCCTGACCCGCCGTCGTCACGTTGAACGGCGCGCGGATGCGATGGAGGATGTCGATCACCTCTGGCGAGCCATAGCCCCAGCCGATCCGTTCGGCGGCCAGGCCATAGATTTTCGAGAAGGTGCGGGTGACGAGGATATTGGACGCGGTCTTCGCCAGCTCCAGCCCGCCATCATCCTCGCCTTCGTCCAGATATTCGGCATAGGCCTGATCCAGGACGAAGAGGATGTCGGGGCGCAGCCCGGCATGCAGGCGGGCAATCTCCTCCCGGCTGGTCATCGTGCCGGTCGGGTTGTTGGGATTGGCGAGGAAGACGACCTTGGTCCTGTCCGTGACGGCGGCGAGCAGCGCATCGACGTCGGTCGCATAATCCTTGTCCGGGGCGACCACCGGCGTCGCACCCACGCGGCGGGCGGCGATGTCATAGACGGCAAAGCCGTAGCGGACGTAGAGGATTTCATCGCCCGGCCCGGCATAGGCGGAGGCGGCGATATGCAGCAGTTCGTCCGACCCGGTGCCATAGATGATCCGGTCGGGATCGAGGCCATGGACAGCGCCGATCGCCGCGCGCAGCTTTTCCGCGGCAGGATCGGGATAGGTGGCCATGTCGGCCGTCGCGGCGACGAAGGCTTCGCGGACGGCCTTGCTGGTGCCGAGCGGATTTTCGTTGGCGCTCAATTTGATGAGGGGACGGCCATCGTCGGCCGCCGATTTGCCCGGCACATAGGCGTGAATGCCGAGAATCCAGTCTTTGGGAGCAGGTTTTGTCATGGGTGCGGGCTTTAGCGGCTTCGTGGCGAAAGGCAAAGTGGGTGGAAGCGGCGACCGGTGCGCGACAGCGACGCGACGGGCGAAGTTCACACCGTTGCAGGGGTAAAAAGGGGCCGAAGCGTTCGCAAGGCTCTCGCGAAGCCACGCCGACGCGCCACAGGCGCGCCACCTGCGCAACGCGGAAGCGACAGGGACGCGCCACGGACGCGGCCGCCGGACGACGCGAAGCGACGGCGGCACGCCTGCCTTGCGACAGGCAGGCGACAAAGAGGCGGGCGAAGCGGGCGGAAGACTGTCCATCCGACAGGATAGATCAGAGGAAATCCTAGTAGGAAAGGGAGAAGCAAGCCCCTCACACCACCGGGGTCAGCAACGGCTTGCCCGCAAACCATGCGTCCAGATTGGCGAGGACGAGGTCGGCCATCGCCTTGCGCGTATGGGTGGTGGCGCTGCCCTGATGGGGTTGCAGCACGACTTGATCCATGGCGATCAGCGCCTGCGGGACATCGGGTTCATGGGCGAAGACGTCCAGCCCGGCGCCGGCGATGCGCTTGTCCGCCAGCGCGGCGATCAGCGCGTCTTCGTCGATCACGGTGCCCCGGCTGATGTTGACGATCACCCCGTCCGGGCCGAGCGCGTCCAGCATGGCGGCATCGACCAGCTTTGCCGCCTCCGGGCCGCCCGATGTGGCGACGATGATGACGTCGCTTTGCCGGGCAAGGGCGATCGGGTCGGCGACGTAGCGATAGGGCGCGTCGGTTGCTTCGCGCCGGTTGTGATAGAGGATTTCGCCGGCCACCGGCTCCAGCCGTGTCGCGATGGCGCGGCCGATGCGGCCGAGGCCCAATATGCCGATGCGCCGGCCCGTTACCCGGCCGGACAGAGCGGGCCTGGTGCCCTGCGCCCAGTCGCCCGCGCGCAGCATGCGGTCGTTGGCGATCATGTTGCGCACGGTGGCATAGAGCAGGCCGACGGCGAGGTCGGCGACATCGTCGTTCAGGACGTCTGGCGTGTTGGTGAGGCGGATGCCCTTCGCGCGGGCATGCGCCACATCGACCTTGTCATAGCCGACCGAAAAGAGCCCGATCATTTCAAGATTTGGCAGCGCGTCCATGATCGCGGCCGATGCACCGACCGACCCGAAGCTGACGAGCGCGCGGGCTTCGCGCACGGGCGCGGGCAGGGCGGCGGGATCGGCATCGGCGGCCACGACATGGACCGTGAAGCGGCGGGCCAGTTCGGCATCCATATAGGGGTTCAAGGGGCCATAGGCGACGATCGGGGGGCGTTGGGTCTGGGTCATGCCGACCATCTAGGGACTGTGTCACCGATGCGCCAGATTGACAGAGGGGGATGGCGGTCCTAGCCCCGCCTGCATCATGGCCAGCGTCCCCATCAGTCAAGATAGTCGGTTCGGCCTGCGTCGGCAGGCCCGTCTGACCGATCCCTTGCACCTGTCGAGCGGCGCGCTGCTCGGCCCGGTCGATATCGCCTATGAAACCTATGGACAGATGAATGCGGACAAGTCCAACGTCATCCTGATCTGCCATGCGCTGACCGGCGACCAATATGTCGCGTCCGACCATCCCGTCACCGGCAAGCCCGGCTGGTGGTGGCGGTTGGTGGGCGAAGGCAAGCCGGTCGACCCGGCGCGCCACTTCATCATCTGTTCCAACGTCATCGGCAGCTGCATGGGATCGTCAGGCCCGGCCAGCATCGATCCTGCGACAGGTGAGCCGCACGCGATGCGCTTTCCGGTGCTGACCATCGCCGACATGGTGCGCGCGCAGGCGGCCTTGCTGGACCATCTGGGCGTCGATCGGCTGTCCGCCGTCATCGGCGGGTCGATGGGCGGGATGCAGGCGCTGACCTGGCCGACGCTCTTCCCCGATCGGGTGGAAAGCTGCGTCGTCATCGCCTCCACGGCGCGGCACAGCGCGCAGAATATCGCCTTCCATGAAGTGGGGCGGCAGGCGATCATGGCCGATCCGAACTGGCGGGGCGGCGATTATTATGCCGACGGGCAGGTGCCGAGCGCCGGCCTCGCCGTCGCGCGGATGGCCGCGCACATCACCTATCTGTCCGAAGCGGGACTGACCGAGAAATTCGGGCGGCGCCTGCAGGGCCGCGACGCCAAGACCTTCGGCTTCGATGCCGATTTCCAGGTCGAATCCTATTTGCGCCATCAGGGGCTGAGTTTCGTCGAGCGGTTCGACGCGAACTCCTATCTCTACATCACCCGCGCGATGGACTATTATGATATTGCCGACGATCATGGCGGGTCGCTGGCCAAGGCATTCACCGCGACCAAGGCGCGCTTCTGCCTCGTCAGCTTCGATACGGACTGGCTCTATCCCACCACCGAATCGCGGATCATCGTCCATGCGCTCAACGCATCGGGCGCGCAGGCCAGTTTCGTCGAACTGTCCAGCCCGTTCGGCCATGACGCCTTCCTGCTGGAATGTCCCGAACTCAACCGGGTGGTGGATGGATTCCTGAAAGGGGGGCGGGCATGAGCGAGACGCTGCGCCCCGATCTGGCGCTGATCGCACGCACGGTGCGGCAGGGTGCGCGCGTGCTGGACGTGGGCTGCGGCGACGGCGCATTGATGGCGGCGATGCGCGATGCAAGCCAGGTGGACGCGCGCGGGCTGGAGATTGACGGGTCGAACGTGGCCGCCGCCGTGGGTCGTGGCCTGTCGGTGGTGCAGGGGGATGCCGACACCGACCTTGGCTATTATCCCGACGCCAGTTTCGACTATGCGATCTTGAGCCAGACGTTGCAGACGACGCGCCGGCCCGATCTGGTGGTGGAGGAATTGCTGCGCATCGGGCGGCAGGCCTTTGTGTCCTTCCCGAATTTCGCCCATTGGCGCGGGCGGATTTCGCTGCTGTGGGGCGGGCGGATGCCGGTGACGCGGCTGTTGCCCGACACATGGTATGACACGCTCAACATCCATCATGTGACGGTCGACGATTTCCGCGCGCTGGTGAAGGAGCGCGGCTGGACCATCGATGGCCAGTGGTTCCTGAAGGGCGACAAGGAAACCACCCACGCCAACGCGAATCTTTTCGCAGAACATGCGGTGTTTCTGTTGCGGAAATAATCTAGCGACCTGCGCCTGTCGTGCGCTGTCCGAACGATGCTGTCCGGCTGCGTGCGGCTTCGCGACGGAAATGGGTAAGGCCTGACGTCAGCGCGGCGGCATAGACCGGGCGATCGGGTGATTTGGGGACGACGGCTTTCAGGACCGCATCGACATCGACCGGTTCGTCGAAGGCTACGCCGAAATGACGGTCCGCGGTCCACACGACCCGGCCGGGCATTTCCGTTTCGCCGCGCGTGACGACGATGCGGACGCCGACGCCGGGCGACTTGCCCTGGATGCGGGCGCCGCCTTCGGAAATGTCACGGATGCGCACGACCTGCTTGGCCGATAGCGGTTCGCCCAGATTGATATGGGCGTCCACGAACACGTTGGAGCGCTTGGGGCGGGGTGGGAGGTCCATGATCCTTCTCGCATGATGGTTGATCATGGAAAGGAGTCCTGAACCGGGCGGCTGGTTGCAGGGGCATCGCCGATCCGGGCCAAGCGTGCGACGGACGGTGCTTGCGTCACCCTCGTGCGCCGATTCCCCGTTCGATCAGGGCGTTGGCGATGGCGGCAACCTCTTCGGCCGGGCGGCTGTCATCCCATACGCCATAGCGCAGGCCCAGAAACACGTTCATGCCCATGATCGCCCAGGCATGCACCTCCTCCACATCGGGGCGCACGTCGCCGCGCGCGGCGGCAGTGGACAGGCGCGCGGCCATGCGGCTGGCGGTATTTTCATAATGAGCGCGATAGGCAGCGGCATCGACGAACTCCGCTTCGTCGATGATGCGGTAGATTTCCTTGTGGGCGCGGGCGAATTCCAGGAAGCTGAGCAAGCCGACCCGTTCCGCGTCGATGCCGTCGCGGGCCTGCGCGATGCGGGGGGACACATAGTCGCGCACCTGCCCCGACATGTCGTTCACCAAGGCGCGGAAGATGTCGTCCTTGGTATCGAAATAGGTGTAGAAACTGCCGAGCGCGCAGCCGGCACGGCGGGTGATGCCGCTGATCGAGCCGTCGTGAAATCCCTTCTCGCCAAATTCCGCCGCCGCAGCCGACAACAGGGCGCGGCGGGTGCGTTCCCCGCGCGCGGTGCGGGGCGTCTTGTCGTCCTTAGCGGCGCCTTGCTCGGTCATTTCCACTCCTGATGATGTGTGTTTTTTGCCGCACCGGCGCGCTCCCATCTCCTGCCTCTTATTTCAAGTTGAAAGATGGTTCAACTTTCATTATCGAATGAGCAAGGCAAAGCGACCCGGCAGATCGGGCGCGCCATTTTCAGGAGAGGACCGACCCGATGAAGGCCCATCAGACCATCCGTGCGATTGCCCTCGCTTCGGCCGCGTGGGGCGGCATGATCGCGCTGCCTGCCCTGGCGCAGAATGCCACGCCGCAGGCCGCCGCCGACGAAGATGGCGCTGCGATCGTCGTCACCGCCCGCCGGCGCGAGGAAACATTGGTCAGCGTGCCGATCGCGGTCAGTGCCTTTTCCGGCGAGGCTTTGGAGCGGGGCGGAGCGATCGACATCACCGACCTGGCCAACGTCACCCCCAACACCACGCTGGAGGCGTCGCGCGGCACCAATTCGACGCTGACCGCCTTCATTCGCGGCGTGGGCCAGCAGGATCCAGTGTCGGGTTTCGAGCAGGGCGTGGGCATCTATCTGGACGATGTCTATCTCAACCGGCCGCAGGGCGCGCTGCTCGACATTTATGATGTGGAGCGGATCGAGGTGCTGCGCGGGCCGCAGGGCACGCTTTACGGCCGCAACACGATCGGCGGCGCGGTGAAATATGTGACGAAACTGCTGCCGCAGGACTTCGCGCTGAAGGTGAAGGGCACCTATGGCAGCTATGACCAGGCGGACGGGATCGTCACGGCGTCGGCACCGATCGGCGACCTCATCCGCGTGGGCGGCGCCTTTGCCCGGCTGTCGCGCGGCGGGTTCGGGAAGAACCTCACCACGGGGCAGGAAAATTACAACAAGGATATCTGGGCCGGGCGCGCCACGTTCGAGATGGGTGGCTATGGCGAGCCGGTGCTGGTGCGCATCACCGGCGATTATAGCAAGGACAAGAGCAGTCCGCGCGGCGGCCATCGGCTGATCCCGGGACAGGCGTCGGGCGCGCCGGTGCTGGACGATGTGTTCGACACGCGCGGCGGCCTGATCGACCCCCGTCAGCAGGTCAAATCCTATGGCCTGTCGATGAATGTGTCGGCCGAATTGAACGACGTCTTCACGCTGAAGTCGATCAGCGCCTGGCGCAAGGATGACAGCGCGTCGCCGATCGACTTCGATGCGCTGCCCGCCGTCGATGTCGATGTGCCGGCCTTTTACCGCAACGAGCAGCTGAGCCAGGAAGTGCAATTGCAGGTCGATGCCGGGCCGTTGAAGGGCATGATCGGCTTCTATTATCTGGATGCCAGCGCCGATACGCAGTTCGACACGCGCATCTTCACCACGCTGGCAGGCCTGACGGCGTTCACCCAGGCCGACGTCGATACCGAAACCTACGCGATCTTCGGCGACTTCACCTATGATTTCAGCCCTCAGTTCAGCGTGTCGGCCGGCGGCCGCTATACGTGGGACGAGCGGCGCGCGGATATTTTGCGGCAAAATTATCTGGGTGGCGGGTCTCCGGTCTTCGGCGGCGCGGGCCTGCCCTTCGGCGCGCCCAGCACCGATTTCCGGGGCGTTGCGAAATACAAGAAATTTACGCCGCGCTTCTCCGTCAGCTACAAGCCGACGCAGGATCACAATATCTATGCCAGCTACTCCAAGGGCTTCAAGGGCGGCGGCTTCGACCCGCGCGGGGTGGGCACCAATGCACCGGACCTGAATGGCGACGGCATCCGGCAGGATAGCGAAATCGCCACCTTCCTCAGCTTCCGCCCCGAAGAGGTGGACAGTTATGAGGTCGGCTACAAGGGCAGTTTCATGGACGGCGCCCTCTATGTCGCGGTCGCGGGCTTCTATGCCGATTACAAGGATGTGCAGATACCGGGGTCGGTCGCCTGTACCGTCAATGTCGGCGGCGTGGCGACGCCCTCCTTCTGCGGGATCGTGTCCAATGCGGGCAAGGCGCGATTCAAGGGGCTGGAGTTCGAAAGCAACGCGCGGCTGGGTCGCGACCTGTTGTCGAGCGGGGACCGGCTGAACCTGGCCACCGCGATCGGCTATATCGACGCGGAATATCGCGAATATATCACCAATATCGGCGGCGTGCCGACCGACGTGGCGCAATATCGCCGGGTGCAGAATACGCCCAAATGGACGGCGAGCGGGACGCTGAGCTACAACAGGCCGGTGGGCGACGGCAGCCTCTATGCAGGGACGACGGTGTCGTGGCGGTCCAAGACCTATCAGTTCGAAATCCCCAACCCCTATATCGACCAGGGCGGCTATGCGCTGTGGGACGCCAGCATCGTCTATACCGCGCCCGACGATCGCTGGTCGCTGGGCGTCCATGGCAAGAACATCCTGGACAAGGCATATAAGACGTCGGGCTATACCTTCGTCGCGGCCAATCCGGTGACAGGCGCCATCATCAACAATGCGGCCGGTTTCCCGACCCCATCGCTGGGGCGTGAGGGCACGCTGACCGCCTTCTACGGCAATCCGCGGCAGGTGTTCGTGACGGGCACGCTGAAGTTCTGATTTTGCGCACCCCCATCCGTTCGGTTCGAGCTTGTCGAGAACCCGCGCACAACGGTTCTCGACAAGCTCGAACTGAACGGAGATGGGTGAAAGCCTTATGACTGAACGATCCGCGTCCTCCCCCGCCTATTCAAAGCTCGTTCTGGCGATGCTGTTGCTGGTCTATACGTTCAACTTCCTCGACCGCCAGATCCTGGGCATTCTTGCCGGGCCGATCAAGGCGGAGCTGGCGCTGAACGATACGCAACTGGGGGCGCTGGGCGGCATCGCCTTTGCGCTGCTCTATTCGACGCTGGCAATCCCGCTGGCGTTGCTGGCGGACAGGACCAGCCGCACCTGGGTCATCACCGTCAGCCTGGCGATCTGGAGCGGCTTTACCGCGCTATGCGGCGTCGCGACAAGCTTTACCCAGATGTTCCTGTTCCGTATCGGCGTGGGCGTGGGGGAGGCTGGCGGCGTCGCGCCATCCTATGCCGTGATTGCCGACTATTTCCCGGCGCATCAGCGGGCGCGGGCGCTGTCCATCTATTCGCTCGGCATCCCCCTGGGGTCGGCCGGCGGCGTGCTGCTGGGCGGCTATATCGCGCAGACGGTGGAATGGCGCACGGCCTTCATTGCGGTCGGCCTGCTGGGCATAGTCATCGCGCCGATTTTCCGGCTGATGGTGCGGGAGCCGGCGCGGCCGGTGCACAGCGGCGCGGCGGTGCCGGTGTCGGCAGTGTTCGGCATCCTGGCCGCCAAGCGCAGTTTCTGGATGCTGGCCATCGGCGCAGCGTGCAGTTCGATGTGCGGCTATGGGGTGGCCTTCTGGCTGCCCAGCCTGCTGATGCGCAGCTTTGGCCTCGACATATTGGGCGCAGGGCAGTTTCTGGGCGGGCTGCTGCTGATCGGCGGGGTGGCGGGCGTGCTGCTGGGCGGGTTCCTGGGCGATGCGATGGGGGGCAGGGACAAGGCCTGGTTCGCCTGGGTGCCAGCGATCAGCTATGTGATCGGCATGCCGCTGTTCGTGATCGGCGTGCTGTCGAGCAGCGTGACTTTCGCCTTTGCCCTGTTCCTGATCCCGCAGGCGCTGGTCTATGTCTGGCTGGGGCCTGTATTGACCGCCGTGCAGCATCTGGTGCCGCCCAACATGCGGGCGAGCGCGGCGGCGACCTTCCTGCTGATCAACAATCTTGTCGGACTGGGTCTGGGCAGCTGGAGCGTCGGTGCGCTGTCCGATGCGTTGACGCCGACTTATGGGGTCGAGGCGTTACGCTATGCGATCGTCGCGGCGCTGGGCTTCTATCTGCTTGCCGGGCTGTTCATGGCACTGGCGGGCAGGGCGCTGCGCAAGGATTGGGTTGTGGCGTAGCTATCAACTTCCGTTCGCTTCGAGCGAAGTCGAGAAGCGGCCAGCGCGGCGCTACTTGTTTCTCGACACGCTCGAAACGAACGGAGTTCGAATTTACCGTTCCTTGGTGGCGCTGAACTTCACCTTGGGATGGCGCTCCTGCTGATAGCCGATGTCCCAGGCGCTGCGCGCCATGAAGACGAGATTGCCATCGCGGTCCTTGGCCATGTTGGCACCATTGTAGCTGACCAGATCCTTCACCGCCGCATCGTCGCCGCTGATCCAGCGGGCGGTGTCGAAGGGCGAGGGTTCAAGGCCCGCCGCAACCTTATATTCCGCCTCCAGCCGGCTGATCAGCACTTCGAGCTGAAGCTGGCCGACGACGCCGACGATCCAGTTGCTGCCGATTTCGGGATAGAAGACCTGGATCACACCCTCTTCGCTGAGGTCGTCCAGCGCCTTGCGCAACTGCTTCGTCTTGGTCGGATCTTTCAGCTGGACGCGGCGCAATATTTCCGGCGCGAAATTGGGCAGGCCGGTGAAGCGCAGGCCGGGCTTTTCGGACAGCGTATCGCCCACGCGCAGCGCGCCATGGTTGGGGATGCCGATGATGTCGCCGGGGAAAGCCTCATCCGCCAGTTCGCGGTCCTGCGCGAAGAAGAGGATGGGCGAGTGGACGGCCAGCGCCTTGCCACTGCCGGACGGCGTCAGCTTCATGCCGCGCCGGAACTTGCCGGACACGAGGCGCATGAAGGCGATGCGGTCGCGGTGCATGGGGTCCATATTGGCCTGCACCTTGAAGATGAAGCCGGTGACTTCGCTCTGGTCGGGTTCGACGGCGGCGGGTTCGGCCGGCTGCGAGCGGGGCGAGGGCGCATGGGCGGACAGGGCGTCGATCAGTTCGGTGACGCCGAACAGCTTCAATGCCGACCCGAAATAGACTGGGGTCAGGTCGCCCGCGCGATAACGGTCGAGGTCGAATTGGGCATAGCCGCCCTGTGCCAGTTCGGCCTCCTCGCGCAGCCTGTCGAGCGCGCGATCGGACAGATGGTCGGCAAGCCTGGGATCGTCGAGGCCGTCAAACTGCTGGCGCGTGCCGTCAAATTCGCGGCTGGGGCCGTTGGGCTGCATCAGCCGGTTGGTGGCGAAGTCGTAAATGCCTTCAAATTCGCCGCCCATGCCCGCGGGCCAGCTCATCGGGCAGACGTCGAGTTGCAACTGATCGGCGACTTCGTCGAGCAGGCCGAAGGTTTCGCGCCCTTCGCGATCGACCTTGTTGACGAAGGTGATGATCGGCAGGTTGCGCAGGCGGCACACCTCGAACAGCTTGCGGGTCTGCGGTTCGATGCCCTTGGCCGCGTCGATCACCATGACGGCGGAATCGACGGCGGTCAGGGTGCGATAGGTGTCTTCGCTGAAATCCTCATGGCCCGGCGTGTCGAGCAGGTTGAAGGTGATCGTCTCACCATCGCGCGTCCGCTCGAACGTCATGACCGAGGATGTGACGGAAATGCCACGCTGCTGCTCGATCTTCATCCAGTCGGAGCGGGCGCGGCGGTTGGCGCCGCGCGCCTTGACCTCACCGGCCAGATGGATGGCGCCGCCTTCCAGCAGCAGTTTTTCGGTCAGCGTGGTCTTGCCGGCGTCCGGGTGGGAAATGATCGCGAAGGTGCGGCGGGATGGGATGGTCATGATGATTTTCTGGGTCGCGAGTAACAAAAGCCGTTCGCCCTGAGCGAAGTCGAAGGGCCATGCCGAGCGAAGGCGAGGCACTTCGCTGCGCTCAGTGGAGGGCTTCGACTTCGATCAGCCCGAACGGAACCTTGGGTGCGCCCGTTACACGGCAATCAGGCTGACGTCCATGCGGAAGCTGCGGGCGTCGCCCGGCGCCAGCCGGATGATCCCCTGCTTGTCCCATACATCGCCGGTAAAGCCGACCAGATCGGCCATGCCGGCCCAGGGTTCGACGCACAGATAATGGGCGCCGGGCTTTTGCCAGAGGCCAAGCCAGGGCGTATCGGGGAAGTCGATCTTGAGGTGCGGCTGGCCGGGCACGCCCCAGGTCAGCGATCGGCTGGCCAGATCGTCCCAGATCAGCGCGTCGCCTTCGAACATCGCATGGCTGGGGGCAAGCGTGTCGCCTTCCACCGGGGAGGGCACGGCATCGCGGGCGATGAGGCCGGGTTCGGCGCCGACCGTGCGAATGGGCGCGGGTTCGGGCTTTTCGAAGCGGATGCGATGATCCTCCACCGTGCCGCCATAGGGGAGCGGCCAGGCGAAGGCGGGATGATAGCCGAAGCTGAACGGCATGTCGGCTTCCCCCCGGTTGGTGACGGTGGCGGTCATGTGCAAGGTCGCGCCTTCGATGGTGAACCGCATGTCGAGGCGGAAGTCGAAGGGGTAGGTGGCGCGGCTTTCCTCGTCCGCCTCCAGCCGCAGTGTGAGGCTGGTCTCGTCCTGCGCGACCGGTACGAAGGGGCGGCGGCGCGCAAAGCCATGCTGGGGCATGGGATGTTCCTGCCCGTCGAGGCGATAGACATCGCCGCGCGAGCGGCCGACGAACGGGAAAAGCAGGGGGGCATGGCCCGTCCACCAGCGCGGATCGGCATCGGTCATCAGCGCGCGGCCTTCGCTATCGGTCAGTGACCAGAGCTCCGCGCCCAGCGCGTCGATGGTGGCGGACAAGGCGGATGAGGCGATGGTGAAGCGCGGCGTGGTTTCTGGCAAGGAAGGGCCTCCTGCATGGGGTTTGACGTCGCATAGCCGGGCCGCGATCGCCTGTCTCCTTCGCTGTTCGTTTCGGAAGGGAACCGATGGCATCGATCGCTGGTTCTGCGCAGCGGAGGAACACAATGAAATCTATCGCAATCGCAACCGCTCTGGCGCTACTCATGCCCGGCGCCGCGCTCGCCCAGAAACAGGACCAGTCCGCGGACAGGGCCAATCAGGAAGAGGCGAGGAAGAAAGAGGGCAATCTGGACAAGGCAGGCAAGATCGCCACCCAGCCGGCCCGCGACGTGGGGCTGGACAAGGAGGAGATTCCCCCGATCCTGCTGAAGGCGGTTGAAAATCCCTATGCCGCGCCGCCTTCGCGCAGCTGTTCGGGATTGAAGGCCTCGCTCGGTGAACTCAACGCCGTGCTGGGCGACGATTTCACCGTTGGCGTCACGGCGAACGAGAATCGCACGGGCAAGATTGCCACGGCGGTGGGCAAGACGGTGGTCAATTCGCTGATCCCCTTCCGCGGCCTGGTGCGCGAAATCAGCGGTGCGGCCCCGGCCGAGCGGCGCTTGCAGGCGGCGGTGACGGCGGGCATCGCGCGGCGCGGCTATCTGCGCGGCATGGCGGCGGCCAAGGGATGCAAGGTCGTGAGTTAAGGGACTATATCCGTTCGCCTTGGGCCGTCGCGCGGGGCGGGAGCCTTGTGCTATCCGCTTCCCGACAGGCGCGACGCGAACGGATGGTGTGAAAGCGGCTTTCGCCCGCGCCATTTGCCTCTATATGGGCGGCCATGACCGACCTGCCCACACCGATGCCCGTTCTGGCCGATCTTCAGGAAGAATATGAATTTCTGGATGCGGACGATCGCTATCGGCTGCTGATCGACCTGGGGCGCGGGCTGGAGGATATGCCTGACGCGCTCAAGACCGACGCGACCCTGGTGCGGGGCTGTTCGGCGGCGGTGTGGGTCTATCCCACCGTGCTGGAAGACGGGCGCCTGCATTTTCTGGCGGACAGCAATGCCGCGATCACCAAGGGGATCATCGCGCTGGTGCTGCTGACGGTGCAGGATCGCGCGCCGGGGGCGATAGCGGCGGCCGATATCGAAGCCGCGCTGGCGCCATTCGATTTGAAGAACCAGCTCAGCTCCAACCGAACCCAGGGCATCCCCAATATGATCGCCCTGATCCGCGAGACCGCCGGCCGTTACATCGCATAGGAAACTCCCGGCCGGTTCAGACATTGTCCTTCCGTAACTAAATGCGGAAGGACATGACGCGATGCGCGCCATTTGGATGATTGCGGCCGTCGCCACGCTGGCGGCCTGCGGCGACAACAAGCCCAAGGAACCGACCCAGCGCGAGCAGATCGGCCAGGTGTGGAAATATGAGGGCGCCGAGGGCGGCGGCCGGCCCAAGGTCGCCTATATCGGCAGCGCCAACAGCGTGCAGACGATGACGGCCCCCGACACATTTTCGGTTCTTCTGGTCCAGCCTTTGAAGGAGGGCGGCGCGGACGTGACGGTCAAGCTGGTCGGCGCGCCCTTCACCTGCGACCTGTCGGACTGCCGGGTCACGGCCACCACCGATGATGGCAAGAAACATGAGTGGCAGGGGCGGATGGCGACCAATGACGATGGTATCGCGATCGCGCCGTCGCAGGGCGCCTATGCCACGATCAAGGAGGCCAAAAGCCTGAAGGTCAACCTGATCGTCGACGGCAAGGCGCAGACCGCGCCGTTCGAGTTCAACGTCGCCGGGCTGGACCTGAAGGGGTGATCGGCCGGTTTCTGTTCCCCGGCGCAGGCCGGGGTCCAGTGCCGACTTCCGATCTGGACCCCGGCCTGCGCCGGGGAACGGCTCCCGTCACTCCTGCAAGGACACGCCGGGGCTGCGCGGGTCGGCGGCACCCTGCCAGTGGCCGTCGGGCAGGCGCTCGGCCGCGTTGGCCTTGAGGCCCATCCTGTTGACGCTGACGCGATGGCCCAATTTTTCCAGCGGCGCCTTCATCGCTTCCAGCGACGTGCCCTGTTCCACCACCAGCCCGTTGCCGTCGAAGAAGAGCAGGCCGTGGGCGATCGACTCCTGCGCCGACAGGCCCCAGTCGAAATGGGCGATCAGCGCCTTGGCCACCTGCATGATGATGGTCTTGCCCCCGGCCGCGCCGACGGTGAAGACGGGTGTGCCCTTGTCGTCATAGACGATGGTGGGCGACATGGAGGAGAGGGGGCGCTTGCCCGCCTCCACCCGATTGGCGACCGGCTTGCCGTCCCTTTCCGGCGTGAAGCTGAAATCGGTCAGTTCATTGTTCAGGATCACGCCATTGGCGATCAGCTGGCTGCCGAAGAAGCTTTCGATCGTGGAGGTCCAGGCGGCGATGTCGCCATTGCGGTCCACCGCGACGAAATGGCTGGTGCCGCTTTCGGGCTGGGGCAGCGACGCCGTGTGCGGCTGCGCGCCGGGGGGTGTGCCGGGCTTATAGGCGCCCAGCGCCTTGTTCAGGCGGATGAGCGAGGAGCGCTGTTTCAGATAGGCGGGGTCGATCATGCCGCTGACCGGGACAGACACGAAATCGGGATCGCCCAGCCATGTGTCGCGATCGGCATAGGCCAGCTGCATCGCTTCGCCGATCACATGCCAGCTGCGCGGATCATCCTTGCCCCATTGCGCCAGCGGGAAGCGCTCCACCATGCCGAGGATTTCCAGCACGGTGACGCCGCCTGCCGACACAGGACCCATGCCGCACACGGTATAGGCGCGGTAGTGGCCGCAGACCGGCTTGCGCGGCTTGGCCTGATAGCCGGCGAGGTCGGCCTCCGTCATCGGCACCGGATTTCGGGGCGCGTTGGTCACGGCCTGGCTGATCAGGCGGGCATTTTCGCCGGTGTAGAAGGCGTCCGGCCCTTCCGCCGCGATCCGTTTGAACAGGGCGGCGAGCGGCAGGTTTTTAAGGTGCGTGCCAACCGGCGGCGGGGCGCCGTCGATCCAGAAGGCTTTTTGGATTTCCGGGAAATCGGCCCAGATATTCTGGGTGGCGCGCAGGGCGGTGGCGGTGCGTTCGCCAAGGTCGAAACCGTCTTGCGCATAATGGATGGCCGGCGCGAACAGGTCTGCCCAGGGCAGCTTGCCCCATTTCCTGTGCGCATCCCACGCCATGCGCAGATTGCCGGGCACGCCGGCCGAATAGCCGCCGGGCCACGCCTGAATGAAGGGCAGGGGCTTGCCGTCCGGTCCCATGAACCGATCGGGCCGCGCGGCGGCGGGTGCGGTTTCGCGGCCGTCGATCGATTCCAGCAGGCCGGTCCTGCCGTCATGGTGCATCAGGAAGCCGCCGCCGCCGATGCCGCTATTATGCGGTTCCACGACATTGAGGGTCAGCATCATCGCGATCGCGGCATCGGTGGCGCTGCCGCCCTTGCGCAATATGTCCTGCCCCGCCTGCGCCGCGCGCGGATCGGCGGCAGAGACGGTGGCGTTGGTCGATACCGGCTCGCGGGCGAAAGCGGCGGATGCGGGAGCAAGGGCGAGAAGGGCGAAGGGGGCCAGCAGGCCAGGAAGGCGAGATGTCATGTCCGCCACCCTAATCGTTACGTTGTGCGCTGCAACCCTCTCGGAAAACTCAGGCGTCGATGCCGACGATCTCCGCGACATTCCTGACGCCGTCCCGCGTCATCAGGGCTTTGAGGCCTGTATTGATCCGCTTGGCCAGATAAGGCCCTTCATAGACCAGAGCGCTGTAAAGCTGGACCAGCGCGGCGCCGGCGCGGATGCGGACATAGGCCTGCTGCGCATTGGCGATGCCGCCGACGCCGATCAGCGGCAGGCGGGTGCCCAGCAGTCGACGGAAGTCCCGCAGCCGTTCGAGCGACAGATCGGTGAGCGGCGCACCCGACAGGCCGCCCGCTTCGCCGGCATGGGCCGATCGCAGGCCGGGGCGGGTGATGGTGGTGTTGGATACGATCAGGGCGTCGATGCGATGGTCCAGGCAGGCGGCGGCGATGTCGTCCACATCGGCGGCTTCCAGATCGGGGGCGACCTTCAGGAAGATTGGAGTGGTATCGCTCCCCCGCGCGGCCATTACGGCCGATAGCAGGTCGTCCAGCGCGGCCCGGCCCTGCAATGCGCGCAGGCCCGGCGTGTTGGGGGAGGAGATGTTGACGGTGAGATAATCGGCCAGCGGGGCCATGACGCGCACGCCGGTGACATAGTCTGCGATGCCGCGCCCGGCGGCCGTCGCGTCCTTGTTGGCGCCGATATTGATCCCGATGACCGGCCCTTGTCCGATCGGCCGGCGGTAGCGGGCAATGCGGTCCGCCGCCGCGCCCTGGCCACCATTGTTGAAGCCGAACCGGTTGATGACGGCGCGGTCCTCCACCAGGCGGAACAGGCGCGGCTGGGGATTGCCGGGCTGCGCCAGCGGGGTCAGCGTGCCCAGCTCGGCAAAGCCGAAGCCCAGCCCGTGCATCTTGTGCGCGATCCGCCCGTCCTTGTCATAGCCCGCCGCCAGGCCGACCGGATTGGGGAAGCGGATTCCGGCGACCACCGATTCCAGCATCGGGTCGGGCACGAGCGGCGCGGGCGTTGGCATGAAGCGCAGCGCGGCGATCGACAGGTGATGGGCGCGCTCGGCATCCAGGGCGAAAAGCAGCGGGCGGATCAGGCGATAGGACATGGACAGGCCTATGCCAGCGGACAGCCAATCCGTCGAGTGCCTGTTGCCATATGGCAACAGAGCGTGGCCTTGGTTATTTCATGACAAGAAACGTCATGAATGAGACCGTTTGCAGCGGAAAAATGTCCGTTTCATCCAATAAAGTTGCCGCGATTCGGGCGTACAGCCATCTTGCGACCCGAAGGCTCTCTGGCCTATGGCCTATGAGACCTTTTACTGACCCGGCGATGAAAATCGCCGGGTCATTTTTTTGTGTTCAGCTGCTAGATGTCGAAAAACTTTACGCTTTTCCGTTTCTGATGCTTGCGCCGCCGCAATGTTGGCGCATAGTGATCGCCAGGGGTGAAGAAATGGGGTCGCGTCATAGCGAAAATGCGGCGCATGCCGTCGCGCTGCCGGATGAGCGGGGGCCGCTATCCTATGCGGTCGATGCGGCACAGGGGCCGGTGCGGTTGCGCTATTTCGCGCCGCCGCCGCATTTGCGGCCTTATTTCGGCTCGCTCTACTTCTTCACCGTGTCCGCCAACCATTATGCCGATGCCACCCGCGCCGATGCGCCGCAATTGCGGCTGATGCTGGAGGGGGGCGGCGATTATCATTTTCAGGACGGGACGGTGATGGCTACGCCCGACGTCTGCCTGCTGGGGCCGACGATGGGGGCGACGCGCTTCGTACTGGACCGGCCGCTGCGGCTGGTCGGCATTTCGTTGTTGCCGGCGGGATGGGTGGCGCTGCATGGCGGCGACGCCAGCCTGTTGGCCGATCGCCTGTGCGATCTGGCGGCCGAACGGGGAGAGGTGCATCGCCGCCTGCTGGACAGATTGCGCGCGCTGGGCGACGATGCCGATGCGATGGCGGCGCTGTGCTGGGCGGAATTGGGGAAGCTGGTCGGGCCGCTGAGGGCAGCGACCTGGGAATTGCTGGCGGCGATCGATGCCTGGCTGGTGGATGAAGGCTCGCCGAAGATCGAGACATTGGTGGAGGCTACCGACCTGTCGCCGCGTCAGCTCGCGCGGTTGGCCAACAAATATTATGGCGCCCCGCCCAAGATGCTGGCGCGCAAATATCGGGCGCTGCGCTGTTCGGCGCGAATTGCGCTGGACGGGACAAGTTGGCAGCAATTGTGCGAGGAGGGCGGTTTTTACGACCAGTCGCACTTCATCCGGGAGATCAAGCATTTCGTCGGCCTGACGCCGCATCAGTTGCAGACCGAGCCGTCGGCGGTCGCGCAACTCACGCTGATGCGCCGATCGCTGGGCGGTGATGTGGCCGTGCTGAACCGATTGAGCTAGGCGCGCCCCAAGCAAAATTTCCTTGATTAAACGCCCCTGTGCGACCACATGCGCCCAATCGGATGGAATCGGTCCGATTTGAGAATGGTTCGCAACTTAACGAAGGGCGCGTGACGCGACATGAAATTGTCGAGCTTCGCTGACTATGCGGTCGTGCTGATGTCCGCCGCGGCGCGCCATTGTGGCGCCGCGAAGATGAACGCGACCACGTTGAGCGCCGAAACCGGCATTCCGCTGCCTACCGCGCAGAAGCTGGTCAGCCGCCTGTCGGCCGCCGGCCTGCTCGAATCGAGCCGGGGGACCGGCGGTGGCGTAAGGCTGTCGCGCCCGCCGGCCACCATCACGCTGGCTGATGTGGTGGAAGCGGTCGAAGGGCCGATCGCCATGACCGCGTGCAGCGAACAAGGGGCGCATGACTGCAATCTGGAACAGGATTGCCGCATCCGCCCGCATATGAACGTGGCGAACAATGCCATCCGCGAAGCGCTCGCGGGGGTGACGATCGCCAGTCTGACACGAGAAATGGCATGACTGAACAAGCAACCACCGTTCGCAACCAGGCAGCGCAGGACGCCGCCGATCGCGCGTCGACCTACGAACATGGCTGGTCGTCCGCCATCGAGCAGGACTTCGCGCCCAAGGGGCTGAACGAGGATACGGTCCGCTTCATTTCGGCCAAGAAGAACGAGCCGCAATGGCTGCTCGACTGGCGGCTGAAGGCCTTCGCCATGTGGCAGACGATGGATGCGCCGGACTGGGCGAAGCTCAATGTCCCGCCGATCGACTATCAGGACTCCTATTATTACGCGGAACCGAAGAAGAAGATCGAACTGGATTCGCTGGATCAGGTCGATCCCGAAATCCTGGCGACCTATCAGAAGCTGGGCATCCCCATCGCCGAGCAGGAGATGCTGGCTGGCGTGAAGGGCAGCCGCAAGATTGCGGTCGATGCCGTATTCGACAGCGTCTCGGTCGCCACCACCTTCCGCAAGGAGCTGGAGGAAGCGGGCGTCATCTTCCGCTCGATCAGCGAAGCGGTGCGCGAATTCCCCGACCTCGTCAAAAAGTGGCTGGGCAAGATCGTGCCGATGCACGACAATTATTTTGCCACGCTCAATTGCGCGGTCTTTTCCGACGGCACCTTCGTTTACATTCCCAAGGGCGTGCGCTGCCCGATGGAGCTGAGCACCTATTTCCGCATCAATGCGGAGAATACCGGCCAGTTCGAACGCACGCTGATCGTGGCGGACGAGGGCAGCTATGTGTCCTATCTGGAAGGTTGCACCGCGCCGATGCGCGACGAGAATCAGCTGCACGCCGCCGTGGTGGAACTGGTCGCGCTCGACGATGCGGAGATCAAGTACAGCACCGTCCAGAACTGGTATCCGGGCGACGAGAACGGCAAGGGCGGCATCTATAATTTCGTGACCAAGCGGGCGCTATGCCAGGGTCGAAACAGTAAGGTCAGCTGGACGCAGGTGGAAACCGGCAGCGCCATCACCTGGAAATATCCGTCCTGCGTGCTGAACGGCGAGAATAGCGTCGGCGAATTCTACTCCGTCGCGCTGACCAACAATCTGCAACAGGCCGATACCGGCACCAAGATGATCCACAATGGCAAGGGCACGCGATCGACCATCGTGTCCAAGGGGATCAGCGCCGGGCGGTCCAACAATACCTATCGTGGGCTGGTGCGCGTGGCGCCGGGTGCGGAGGGCGTACGCAACTTCACCCAATGCGACAGCCTGCTGCTGGGCGACCAGTGCGGCGCGCATACCGTGCCCTATATCGAAGTGCGCAATCCCAGCGCGCAGATCGAGCATGAGGCGACGACGTCGAAGATTTCCGACGATCAGATGTTCTATGCCATGCAGCGCGGACTGGATCAGGAGAGCGCGGTCTCGCTGATCGTGAACGGTTTCGCCAAGGAAGTGCTGCAACAGCTGCCGATGGAATTTGCCGTCGAGGCGCAGAAGCTGCTGGGGATTTCGCTGGAGGGTTCGGTCGGCTGATCCTTGCGACCGTTGCCCTGTATGAAGAATTCGAGAATTTGAAGGACGAAGTAAGTTGAGCGACGAAGACGATATCCAGGATGCCCTCGCGGATTTCGCGGAGGATGTGGGCAATGGCCAGTCATGGACTGCCGCGATCCGCATCCTGACCGAGGATTATGAGCTGGAAGAGGGCGAGTTGCAGGCTCGTGCCGCCAAGGATTTCGGCGACCTCGACGCCTATGAGGCGGAGAGCCGCGCCGCACTGGAAGCGGGCGACGTCGCCTTCACCGAGAAGCTGCGCAAGGACAAGGCGTTCCACAAGGCGAAGGCGCCCAACCTTGCCCGCATGGGGCCGGTCAGCGAATTCGTCGTCGCGCTGCTGGAAAAGGGTGCGCCGGAACCGGACGCCGACTGGTGGCCCTATATGCCGATCAAGCGCCATATCGACACGCTGTTCCCCGCGCCGGGCGAGGTGCGCGACATGGCGTTCTGGACCGCGCGGACGCTTCAGCGCGCGCATGAGGGATAAGAGATGCTGACGATCGACAATCTGACCAACGAAATCGACGGCAAGGCGATCCTGAAGGGCCTGTCGCTCCAGATCAATGCGGGGGAAATCCACGCGATCATGGGGCCGAACGGCGCGGGCAAGTCCACGCTGGCCTATACGCTGGGCGGCCGTCCGAACTATGAAGTGACCGGTGGCACGGCAACGTTCGAGGGGCAGGATCTGTTCGAACTGGAGCCGCATGAGCGCGCCGCTGCCGGACTGTTCCTGGGCTTCCAATATCCGGTCGAGATCCCCGGCGTCTCCAACCTGCAATTCCTGCGCGAAAGCCTCAATTCGCAGCGCCGCGCGCGCAGCGAAAAGGAGTTGAACGGCGGGGAGTTCATCAAGCTGGCCAAGGAAAAGGCCGGTCTGCTCGGCCTTGACATGGAAATGCTCAAGCGTCCGGTCAATGTCGGCTTTTCGGGTGGCGAAAAGAAGCGCGCCGAAATGGTGCAGATGGGCATTCTCGACCCGAAGCTGGCGATCCTGGACGAGACCGACAGCGGCCTCGACATCGACGCATTGAAGATCGTGGGCGCCGGCATCAACGCGATCATGCGCAAGCCCGACAAGGCGGTGCTGCTCATCACCCATTATCAGCGCCTGCTCGATTATGTGAAGCCGGACTTCGTCCATGTCCTGGCCGCCGGCCGGATCGTCAAGTCGGGCGGTCCCGAACTGGCGCTGGAACTGGAACGCGAAGGCTATGCCGAGGTCCTGGGGGCCGAGGTGGCATCCGCGTGAACGCTCTCACCCTGCCGACCCGCAAGGCGGAAGAATGGCGCTATAGCGACCTTGAGGCGCTGGCGACCGTGTGGCCCGTGCCCGCGCCGACCCGCATCGACGTGGCGGCAGGCGAGAGCGTGCGCCATCATCTGTTGCAGGATGCTGCGACAGGCGCCGCAGCGGTGCATGACTATGTCATCACCATCGCCGACGGGGCGCGCTGCGATTTCCATGTGCTCAATGTGGGCGGAAAGCTGGGGCGCGTGACCTTCACCGTCACGATCGGCAGCAACGCGCATTTCGAGCTGAATGGCGCGATATTGGGCGGCGGCGACCAGACGCTGGAAATCATCACCAGCGTCACCCATGCCAAGCCGGATTCGACCAGCGGACAGACGATCCGGTCGATCCTGGGCCAGCGCGCCACGGGCAGTTATCTGGGCAGCATCAACGTCGCGCGCGACGCACAGCGCACCGATGCGTTCCAGTCGATCAAGGCGATGCTGCTGGATCGGACCGCCACGGCGAACGCCAAGCCGGAGCTGGAAATCTTCGCCGACGACGTGAAGTGCGCCCATGGCGCGACGGTGGGCGAACTGGACAAGGCGGCGCTTTTCTACATGGCGTCGCGCGGCATGGACCCGGCGACGGCCAAGACGCTGCTGCTGCGCTCTTTCGTCGCGGGCGTGTTCGACGATGTGGAGGACGAAGCGGTCAAGGACGCCCTGGAAGCCGCCGCGATCGCCAAGCTGGAGTCGCTGGTATGACCGACGTCGCACAGGGATTGCGCTTGCGGGACGATTTCCCCGGTGTGGGCGACTGGCATTATCTGGACAGCGCCGCCACCGCGCAGAAGCCCAATGCCGTCATCGATGCGATCGCACGCGCCTATGGCCCCGATTATGCGACGGTGCATCGCGGCGTCTATGAACGCTCGGCCAATATGACGCTGGCCTATGAGGCCGCGCGGCGCAAGGTCGCGGGCTTCATCGGAGCCAAGTCGGACAGCGAGATCGTCTATGTCCGCGGCGCGACCGAGGGCATCAACCTCGTCGCGCAATGCTGGGCGGGCACGCAGTTGCAGGCGGGCGACCGCATCCTGCTGTCCACGCTGGAGCATCACAGCAATATCGTGCCATGGCAGATCGTGGCGGAGAAGGTCGGCGCGTCGATCGACGTTGTGCCGCTGACGCAGGATGGCCGGATCGATCTGGATGCGATGCGCGCGATGATCACGCCGCGCCATCGCATGGTCGCGCTGGCCCATGTGTCCAACGTGCTGGGCAGCGTGCTGGATTGCCGCCGCGCCGCCGATATCGCCCATATGGTCGGCGCCAAGATATTGATCGACGGATGTCAGGCCGTGCCGCGCCTGGCGGTGGACGTGGCTGCGCTCGATTGCGATTTCTACGTCTTTTCCGCGCACAAACTCTATGGGCCGACCGGCATCGGCATATTGTGGGGGCGTGCCGAATTGCTCGACGCCATGCCACCCTATCAGGGTGGCGGGTCGATGATCGACAAGGTGACGTTCGAAAAGACGACCTACGCCCCCGCGCCGACCCGGTTCGAGGCGGGGACGCCGCATATCACCGGCGTCGTCGGGCTTTCCGCCGCGATCGATTATGTGCATGGCATCGGGCTGGACGCGATCCACGCCCATGAATGTGCGCTGGTCGCCAAGGCGCGAACCGCGCTGGAGCAGATCAACAGCGTGCGCGTCTTCGGGCCGGACGACAGCGCGGGCATCCTTTCTTTCGAGGTGAAGGGGGTGCATCCGCACGATGTCGGCACCATATTGGACGAAACGGGCGTCGCGATCCGGGCCGGCCATCATTGCGCACAGCCGCTGATGCGCCATCTGGGCGTCGAGGCGACCGCACGGGCCAGCTTCGGCATCTATAGCGACGACAGCGATGTGGATGCGCTGGTGAAGGGCATCGAGCGCGTGAGAAAGATTTTCGGATGACGCAGGAACGCAAGATCGTGGTGGAAGAAGTGGATGCGGTGGAAACCCCGCCCAAGGCGCGCGTCGAGGATGTGGCCGAAGCCACGCCGCGCCAGCGCGACTATCTGGACGGGTTCCTGTCGCAAAAGCCGGTCGAAACGCCTGCAGGCGAGCCGGGCGGCGACCTGTATGACGGGATCATCGACGCGCTCAAGGAAATCTACGATCCGGAAATTCCGGTGAATATCTACGACCTTGGCCTGATCTACGGCGTGGATGTGACCGAAGATGGCCATGCCATCGTCACCATGACGCTGACCACGCCGCATTGCCCGGTCGCCGAATCCATGCCGGGCGAGGTCGAATTGCGCGTCGGCGCGGTGCCGGGCGTGGGCGATGCGCAGGTCAACCTGGTCTGGGATCCGCCATGGGATCCGCAGAAGATGAGCGACGAAGCGAAGCTCGAACTGGGGATGCTGTAATGACCGAAGTACAGACCAACACCCCGCAGACCAAGACCCGCGCCCGCCCCGCTGCCGTCCTCCTGACGCCAAGCGCAGAGCAGCGCATCGCCGACCTGATGGGCCAGGCGCCCGAAGGCACGATCGGCGTCAAGCTGTCCACGCCCAAGCGCGGCTGTTCGGGGCTGGCCTATTCGGTCGACTATGTGACGACGGAAGCCAAGTTCGACGAGAAGATCGAAACGCCTGGTGGTGTCCTCTATATCGACGGCGCGTCGGTCCTCTATCTGATCGGATCGACGATGAACTGGGTGGAGGATGATTTCACCGCCGGCTTCGTCTTCAACAATCCCAATGCCAAGGGCAGCTGCGGCTGCGGCGAGAGCTTTACGGTTTAGGCGCATTTCTGCTCCGAACGGGGGAATGATGGCGCATATGCTCATAATCGGCATGGGCTATACCGCCGCCGGTCTGGCTGCCCGTCTGCGCCGCGGTGGCTGGGCCGTCACCGGCGTTCGCCGCAGCGCCGATGGCGACAGCCTTGCCTTCGATGACGACAATGCCGTCCGCGCCGCGATAGCGCAGGCAAGCCATATCCTCTCCTCCGTCCCGCCGGAGGGCGATGCCGATCCGGTGGTGGCCCGCTATGGCGATGCCATCGCGGCCGCGCCCGCCATCTGGACCGGCTATCTCTCCTCTACCGGCGTCTATGGCGATGCGGCCGGCGCCTGGGTGGATGAAGCCAGCCCGGTCGGACAGGGGCGCCGGACCGCGCGGGCGGTTGCGGACATGGCATGGGGCGCATTGCGCCCCGACATGCGCCGCTTTCGCCTGCCCGGCATCTATGGTCCCGGCCGGTCCGCGCTGGATCGGGTGCGGGAGGGCAAGGCCCATCGCATCGCCCTGCCCGATCAGGTGTTCAGCCGCATCCATGTGGACGATATCGTGGCGGGCGTCATCGCGTCGTTCGATGGGCCTGCGGGCATCTATAATCTGGCCGACGATCTGCCCTGCGCGCAAAATGCCGTGATAGAGGCGGCTTGTGCGTTTCTGGGCCGGCCGGTGCCGCCGCTCCTGACATTGGAGGAAGCGCAACTCTCGCCCATGGCGCGGGCCTTTTATGCGGAAAATCGCCGGGTGGCCAATGGCCGGGCGAAACGGCTGCTGGGCTGGTCGCCGCTCTATCCGACCTACAGGGAAGGGCTGCGTGCCTGCCTGTAGGTCGATCCATCGCTTGGTTTACGCCTTGTTAACCCAGGCGATCGACAAGCGGGGCAGCACTTCATAAGGGACGCCCCCATGACCCGCATCGACAAGACTTTTTCCAAACTCAGCCAGCGCATGGGCGATCTGTCCATGCCCGTCCCGTCGGGCGCGGCGGCGCCGTCGATCGCCAGCCTGCTCGACAGGGTCAACGCTGCCAAGCTGCGCTATCAGCCGGGCGCGCGCTAAGCCGTTTTCGATCGCAGGGCGATGCCCATGCCGGCGATCGCCAGCAGCGCGCCGGTGATGGACAAAGCGCTCCAGCGATAGCCCTCCACGATCGTAGAGATCAGCATTGCGATGACCGGGATGAGGACGCTGGTATAGGCGGCGCGGCCCGCGCCCATGCGCTGGATCAGGGTGAAATAGAGTGGGAAGGTCACGACGGACCCGGCAATGCCCAGCCAGCCCACGCCCAATATATAGCCTGGCCGCATGTCGAAGGTCGGCGGGCCGACCGTCGCCCAGGCATAGAGCGCATCCACTCCCGCACCGATCAGCATGGCCCAGGCCAGCACCGCCACCATGGGCAGGCGACGGGCGATCTCCATCCCTTGCATCACATTGGCGGCCGATGCGCTCATCAGGCCGGCGAAGGCAAAGGCCGCGCCCAGCAGCACCATGTCGGGATTGACCCCGCCGGTTTCCGATAGCGCCGCTCGATATTCGTGCAGCAGCATGAGGATGATGCCCGTCACCGCCACCACCGATCCGCCGATGAAGGCGCGACTGACGGACGCGCGAAAGATGAGGAAGGACAGGATCGAATTGGGAATCAGCAGCATCGCATAGACGACGGCGACCAACCCCGACGTCAGATAATGTTCGGCGCGATAGACGAAGTTGAAATTCAGCACGAATTGCGCGACGCCCAGCAGCGCGGCGTAGAGAAGCCCGCTGCGCCCGATGGCCAGCGGCACGCCGCGCCACCGCGCAAAGGCGACCATGGCGACGCCCGCCAGCGCGAACCGATAGCAGACCGACCAGCTGGCCGGCACCGACCCGATCTGGTCGCGAATGACGATCCAGGTCGAACTCCAGATCAGGACGACCAGAATGAAGGGGATGATGATCCCCCCCTTCGCCCGGTCATTCACGATCGAGTGCCCGCAGCGCATCCGCCAGCGGCGCGACTCCGTGCGCATCCTGGGACCAGTTGGTGACGAGCCGCGCCGCACCTTCGCCCCAGTCGTAAAAGTCGAAGCCCTGCGCGCGCAGGCTGGCGGCTTCATCGGCGGTAAGGCGGATGAACAATTCGTTCGCCTGAACCGGGTGCATCAGCCGGCCGGGGGCGCCCTGTGCCAGTGCCTGTGCCGCGCCGTTGGCGGCGCGGGCGTTGGCCAGCCACAGATCGTCCTCGATCATCGCCAATATCTGCGCGGCGAGATAACGGCCCTTGGAAAAGAGATGGCCCGAACGCTTGCGCCAGCGTTTGGCTTCGGCTGCGCGCGCAGGTGCCGCTTCGCCGAAGTAGAGCAGGGCTTCGCCCACCATGCCGCCATTCTTGACGCAGCCAAAGGAGAGGGCGTCCACGCCCGCGCGCCAGGTGACGTCCGCAGGCGCGCAGCCCAGATGCGCGACGGCATTGGCGAAGCGGGCGCCGTCCATGTGGAAGCCAAGGCCGTTGGCCTTGGCGAGATCGCCCAGCGCGGCGACTTCGTCCGGGCTGTAGGCCAGGCCATATTCGGTGGCGTTGGTGATGCTGATGGCGCGGGCCGGCACCTGATGCACGTCGGGGCGGATCGCCTTCAGCCGGTCGGTCACGGCGTCCGGCGTCAGCTTCGCGCCGTCGCCCGGCAGCGGCATCAGCGTGGCGCCATGGGTGAAGAAGCCCGGCGCACCACATTCGTCGACGGCGATATGCGCTTCCTCATGGCAGATCACGCCGCCATAGGGCGGGCAGAGGGTCGCCAGCGCGATGCAGTTGGCCGCCGTGCCGGTCGATACCCATAGTGCGCTGACCGGCGTGTCGAACAGGTCGGAAAAGGCACCGTCCAGACGCGCGCTCCAGCCATCGCCGTCATAGCCATGATCGGCCCGGTCGGCACCGGCGATGGCGGCCATGATCTGCGGGGCGATCGGCGTGGCGTTGTCGGAGAAAAAATGCATGGCGCAGCGATAACCGGACGGCGGCCGGGCGGGAAGAGGCCGGCGGTGGTCGGCTGGCCTTTTTCCGATCATGAAATATGTCAGCATGTATGACACATTGTTTCATCCGTCGCTCTGTGACATAGGCGGCCTCGTCCGAGCCAGAACAAGGAGACTCACCATGGCCGCCGAGCAGACGTCGCGTTTCACCGTCACCCGCAACAGCCAGGCTGTGCCGGCGGACAAGCGCGCTGTATTGCTCGAAGATCCGGGCTTCGGCCGGCTCTTCACCGACCATATGGTGACGATCCGCTATACCGAGGGGCAGGGCTGGCACAGCCATAAGGTGGAGGCGCGCGCGCCCTTCATGCTCGATCCCGCCTGCGCCGTGCTGCATTATGCGCAGGAAATCTTCGAAGGGATGAAGGCCTATCGGCTGGAAGATGGCAGCGTCGCCATGTTCCGCCCGGAAGAAAATGCCCGTCGCTTCGCCGAATCGGCCGAACGCATGGCGATGCCCGCCATTCCGCAGGATCTGTTCCTGGAAGCGGTCGAGGAACTGGTGAAGATCGATGCCGACTGGATTCCGACCGGGGAAGGCAGCCTCTATCTGCGCCCCTTCCTGTTCGCCAGCGAAGCCTTTCTGGGCGTGCGGCCGTCGAACGAATATATCTTCTGCGTCATCGCCTCGCCCGCCGGCGCCTATTTCAAGGGCGGCAAGAAGGCCGTGACCCTGTGGGTGTCGGAACATTATACCCGCGCCGCGCGCGGCGGCACGGGCGCGGCCAAGTGCGGCGGCAATTATGCCGCATCGCTGGTCGCGCAGAAGGAAGCGATCGGCCATGGCTGCGACCAGGTCGTCTTCCTGGACGCCGCCGAAAATAAGTGGGTCGAGGAACTGGGCGGCATGAACGTCTTCTTCGTGATGGACGACGGGTCGATCGTGACCCCGCCGCTGACCGGCACCATCCTGCCCGGCATCACCCGCAATTCGATCATCGACCTGGCCCGCGCCAAGGGGCATGTGGTGCGTGAAGAGCCCTACAGCTTTGCCCAATGGCGCGAAGATGCCGCCAGCGGCAAGCTGCGCGAAGCCTTCGCCTGCGGTACGGCGGCGGTCGTCACCGCGATCGGAACGGTCAAGAGCAGCACGGGCGACTTCACCGTCGGCAATGGCGATGGCGGGCTGGTGACCGAAACGCTGCGCGCCGAACTGACCGGCATCCAGCGCGGCGTCGTGGCCGACCCGGCCGATTGGGTGCGCACGCTTTAAGGCTGCATTTTCCTTCGTCGTCGCGAGCGAAGCGATCCACCGCTGTGCCCGTGGATTGCTTCGCTTCGCTCGCAATGACGGTGGGATAAAGATGCGGGTCAACCTCTTGCTTCCCAATCCCGTCCCAAGCGCCTAGATACAGATCCATGGAACGCTTCGACGTCGTTATTCTGGGTGGCGGGCTGGTCGGCCTCACCCTTGGCATCGCTCTTTCGGGCCATGGCGTGAAGACCGCCGTGATCGACCCGGCCGATCCGGTGGGCGTGACCGCCGCCGGCTTTGATGGCCGCGTGTCGGCGATCAGTTCCACCAGCTATGCGATGATGAACGCCATTGGCGTAGGACGGCATCTGGAGGGCAAGGGTTGCCCGATCGACCGCATCTGGGTCAGCGACGGGCTGGAGCCGGGCGCGCTGGATTTCGCGCCGGATGCGGACGATGGCGTGATGGGGACGATGGTCCCCAATCGCGACCTGCGCGTCGCGCTGGCAAAGACGGCGGACGAAGCTGTCAACCTCACCCGTTACCAGCCCGATCGCGCCACCTATGTCGATCGCAACGCCGATGGCGTCACGCTGACGCTGGCGAGCGGGGCCAGCATCCAGGGCGCGCTGCTGGTCGCGGCAGAGGGGCGCAACAGCCCGACGCGCGACGCGGCGGGGATCAACACGACCCGCTGGCAATATAAGCATACCGCCATGGTCACGGCGATCGACCATGAGGTGCCGCACGCCAATACGGCGTACGAGATTTTCTATGTCGGCGGTCCCTTCGCGCTGTTGCCGATGCTGCCGGGCACCCGTTCCGCCGTGGTGTGGACGGTGCCGACGGAGCAGGCGCCCGCGATGATGAAGCTGTCCGAACGCGCCTGGCTGGCCGAGGCGCAGAAGCGGATCGGCGGTTTTCTGGGCGATATCAGGCTGGCGGGACCGCGATCCTCCTATCCGCTGGGTTTCCACCATGCCGCCCGGATCACCGACACGCGGTTGGCGCTGGTGGGCGACAGCGCGCACGCCATCCACCCGATTGCGGGGCAGGGGGTGAATCTTGGCTTCCGCGACGTCGCCGCGCTGGTGGAGGTATTGGTCGACGGCATGCGCCTTGGCCTCGATCCAGGCGATGCGCAATTGCTGGCACGCTATCAGCGCTGGCGCGGGCTCGATTCCATGATGACCAGCGTGGCCATGGACGGGCTGGTGCGCTTGTTCGACATACCGGGCAAGATCCCGTCGCTGGTGCGCCGCGCGGGGCTGGCGGCGGTGCAGCGCAGCGGGGCGCTCAAGGGGCGCTTCATGGCCGAAGCGCGCGGCCAGTCGGGCGCGCTGCCGAAATTGCTGTCGGGCGAGATGGTTTAAGCGGTCAGGGCTTCAACCGCCGGTTGATCATCTCACAGCATCCGCCGCAACACATCGTCCTTCAGCGCGAAATGATGGCGCAGCGCGGCGCCGACATGCAGCAGGATCAGCCCGACCCACAGCCAGGGCAGAAGTTCGTGAGCGCCGCGTGACAGGCCGACGATCGCGTCCCCCTTGCCCACCGCGAATTTGGGCACGTCGAACAGGAAGAACCAATTTAGGGGCCGAGGCCCGGCCGAAGACATGATCCAGCCCGACAGCGGCAGGATCAACATCAGCGCATAGAAGACGAAGTGGGTAAGATGCGCCGCGCCCTTTTCCCATGCGGGCATGGCGGCAGGCAGCGGCGGGGCCGGGTGCGTGAGACGCCAGATGATCCGCACCAGCGTCAATGCCAGTACGGTCAGGCCGATCGATTTATGCACCGGCATCACCGGCCAGTCCTTTGGCAGGGCGTCATGGGCGAAGCCGAAGAAGAGGTTCCCCAAAATCAGGATCGCGATGATCCAGTGCAGGGTGCGGGCGACGGTCGTGTAACGGGCCATGGGTTCTCCTTTTCGGATATGTCCCTGAAACAGCCATGGCCGTCCTACCCGACGACCATGGCCCTATGTCCAACGGACCGCGCTGCGGCACGATCCGTCATTGCGTTGCACTAGTTCTGACGGTTGGCGACCAGATTATCCACTACGGACGGATCGGCCAATGTGCTGGTGTCGCCCAGCGCCTGAGCCGATACGTCGCCCTCCGCGATCTTGCGCAGGATGCGGCGCATGATCTTGCCGGACCGGGTCTTGGGCAGGCCGGGCGCGAACTGGATCATGTCGGGCGTGGCGATCGGGCCGATCTCGGTCCGCACCCATTTCACCAGCGTCGCGCGCAGATCGTCGGTCGCTTCCTTACCGCTGTTGAGCGTCACATAGGCGTAGATACCCTGACCCTTGATATCATGCGGGAAGCCGACGACCGCGGCTTCCGCCACGCTTTCATGCAGCACCAGCGCGCTTTCGACTTCGGCCGTGCCCATGCGATGGCCCGACACGTTGATGACGTCGTCCACCCGGCCCGTGATCCAATAATAGCCGTCCGCATCGCGCCGCGCGCCGTCGCCCGTGGTATATTTGCCGGGGAAGGTGGTGAAATAGGTCTGGAAGAAGCGATCATGATCGCCCCATACGGTGCGCATCTGGCCCGGCCAGCTTTGCGCGATGACCAGATTGCCCTCGGTCGCGCCATCCAGCACCTTGCCTTCGCCATCGACGATCTGCGGCACGACGCCCGGCATGGGGAAGGTAGCGGAACCGGGCTTCAGGTCCGTGGCGCCTGGCGTCGGTGCGATCATCGCGCCGCCGGTTTCGGTCTGCCACCAGGTATCGATGATCGGGCAGCGCCCTTCGCCCACCACGCCATGATACCAGCGCCACGCCTCCGGATTGATCGGTTCGCCCACCGTGCCGAGCAGGCGCAGCGATTTGCGACTGGTGCGGGTCACGAAATCGTCGCCTTCCTTCATCAGCGCGCGTAGCGCCGTGGGGGCGGTGAAGAGGGTCTGGACCCGATGCCGATCGACCACGTCCCATATCCGGCTGGCGGTGGGATAATTGGGGACGCCTTCATACATCAGGGTCGTCGCGCCGTTCGCCAGCGGGCCATAGACGATATAGCTGTGGCCCGTGACCCAGCCGATATCGGCCGCGCACCAATAAATGTCGCCGGGCCGATAATCGAAGCAGAGTTCGTGCGTCAGCGCCGCCCAGAGGAGATAGCCGCCGGTCGTGTGCAGCACGCCCTTGGGCTTGCCGGTAGAGCCGGAGGTATAGAGGATGAAGAGCGGGTCTTCGGCATTCATCGGTTCGGGCGGGCAATCGGCCGATACCTTCGCCGCTTCCTCATGCAGCCACAGGTCGCGCCCGTCCTGCATCGTTACTGCGCCGCCGGTGGCCTTGACCACGACTACCTTCTTCACGCTGGGGCAATGGGCAAGGGCCGCGTCGACATTGACCTTGAGCGGCACCGCCTTGCCACCGCGCCGGCCTTCGTCGGCGGTGATGACGATGTTCGAATCGCAATCCTGGATACGGCCGGCGAGCGCGTCGGGTGAAAAGCCGCCGAACACGACGCTGTGGACCGCGCCGATCCGCGCGCAGGCGAGCAGGGCGAAGGCGGCTTCCGCTATCATCGGCATATAGATGGTGATGCGGTCGCCCTTCTTCGCGCCGGCGGCCTTCAGCACATTGGCGAAGCGGCAGACTTCCTCATGCAGCTGCGCATAGCTGTAGCGGCGCGGCTCTGCGTCGGGCGAATCGGGTTCCCACAGGATCGCGGTCTGGTCGGCTCGCTGCGCCAGATGGCGATCGACGCAATTGGCGCTGACGTTCAGCACGCCGTCGGCGAACCATTTGACGCCGAAATCCGCTTCGGCAAAGCTGCTTTCGTTGGTCAGGGTCGGCGGCGCGATCCAGTCCAGCCGCTGCGCCCGTTCCAGCCAGTAGGCGTGACTGTCCCCGATCGAGCGCGCATAATCGGCGTCGCGCGCCGTCCGGTCCATCAGCGATCCGGTGGCCCATTCCTCCGGCACGGGGAAGAAATCGTCAGACATCGGGCATCCTTTCCATCGCGAAACCATTATTGCCCTCTCTTCTATCGCCCGATGCGGGGGATCGAAAGGCCGGACCATGCCGTTTCTTGCCCTACTTTTGGCCAATATCGTCGTGTCGAAGGAATATGGTGACGACATTTTGCCGCTTTCCCCGCAGCCCGCCCGCGCCTAACAGGGATCACTTATGTGGTTGCTTTATCAATTCCCGCTCTGCCCCTTTTCCCGCAAGGTCCGGCTCCTCCTGGGTGAGAAGGGGATCGGCTATGATCTGGTGCGTGAATCGCCCTGGGCGATGCGCGACGAATTTCTGGACCTGAACCCGGCCGGCACTACGCCGGTCATGGCGGACGCAGAAAAGGGCGTGACCCTGATCGACAGCCAGGCGATCTGCGAATATTTCGAGGAGACGGTGGAGAAAGTCCCACTGATTTCCGGTACCGCCGCCGGGCGGGCCGAAGTGCGACGGCTGACGGCCTTTTTCGATCAGAATTTCTATGGCGACGTGGTCGGCCCGTTGTTGCACGAGCGGATGAAGAAGCGGCTGGTGGAACGGGCATCGCCCGACGCTCGCGTCCTGCGTGAAGCGATGAAGCGCGCCAATGTCCATATGGATTATATGGACTATCTGCTCGACCATCGCAGCTGGATGGCGGGCGCGACGCTCAGCCTGGCCGATATCGCGGCAGCGGCGCACCTGTCCGTGGCGGATTATCTGGGTGGGATCGACTGGGCGGGGCATGAGCCGGTGAAGCGCTGGTATGCCGGCTTCAAATCGCGCCCCTCCTTCCGCCCATTATTGTCCGAGCGGATGGAGGTCATCACCCCGCCGGCCCATTATGAAAAGCCGGACTTCTAAGGCCTTTAGTCTATTTCCGCGGCCAGATAGACGCGGTTGCGACCATGTTCCTTGGCTAGATAAAGGGCGCGGTCGGCCGCTTTCAAGGCGCCGCGCGGATCGTCATAGGCCAGCACATTGGCCACGCCGGCGGAAAAGCTGACCCGGTCCATCCGTTCGCCATTGGTGCGGTTGACGAGGCTGCGATTGGCCAGATCCTCGCGCACGCTGTCCACCGCTTCGCACGCTTCGGCGGCGGTCTTGCCGCGGAACAGCATCACGAATTCCTCGCCGCCATGCCGTGCCACATGGCAACGGTCGTTGGACGCCTTGGCCAGCAGCCCGGCGACGAATTTCAACACCCGATCGCCGGTATCATGGCCATGGGTGTCGTTGATATGTTTGAAATGGTCGATGTCGCAGAAGGCGACCGACAGGGTTTCGCCATTGTCCTGCGCCTGTTGCATTTCCTCCCGCAATACGCTTTCGAAGGCGCGGCGGTTGGGCAGGCCGGTCAGATGGTCATGTTCTGCGGCACGGCGGGCATTTTCCAGGCTCGATTTGAGCGCCTGGGTCTGCTTCTGATTTTCGCGCAGCTGGCTTTCGACCTGGCGGGTCTTTTCCACCATCGACCGGGTCAGGCCGACCAGACGGGCCAGCACCGGTTCATTGTCCCGGCCTTCGCCCAGATCCTTGGCCTGTTCCTGCAACGCAGCGCCATAATCCTTCGCGCTGTTGCGCGATTCGTGCATCAGGCCGGTGAACTGGGTGAGGTTTTCCTCCACCTTGTCCAGCATGGAGGCCAGCGATTCGGGCGTCACTTCGTCGGCGCGTTGTTCCGCCGCGATCGTCTCGATCCAACCGTTGGTGATCTTTCCGCGTTCCATCATCACGGCCTTGATCGCCTTTTCAACGCCGATATTCGCGCCGGTCAGATAGTCCAGCGCGACACTGAAGTTGATGGGTGTCAGGTCAAGATCATGGGCGAAGAGAAAATCGCCGATGTCGCTGTAGAGCTGTTTGCGGCGGTTGATCTCGCGGTTCAGGGCGGTGCCGCTGCGTGGGCGCTGATCTTCGTCTTCGACGCTATCCTCCTCGGATTTGCCGGAAAACCCCCTGGCCCAGCGTGCCAGGCGGTCGGTCAGCCCATGTTGCGGGCTGGCGGAAGATGGTTGTGCCCCGTTCATGCCCTTCATAACGGCCGAGCCGGAACAAGGTTAAGGGATCGGCAGCGAAATAATCGGAGTCAGAGACTGTTTGAGAAATCGCGAAAGAGCGATTTCTGATACGGCACCAACCCGCTCCCCCACCCGGCCACCCAACGGCAGTATTCTATGGGTGGCCGGGTGGGGGAGCGGGCTGGTGCCGGAATGCGCCGGATGGCGCATTCTCAAAAAAAACGCTCAGATGTCCGCGCTGACCAGCCAGTCGCGGAAGATGCGCACGGCGCGGGTCTGGAGCGCGCGCGGACGACAGACGAAGAAATAGCGATAGGGGCTGTCGACATGGATCGGGAACAGTCGCACCAGGCGCGGATCATTGGACTGTTCATAATGGCTGGCGTGCATCACGGCGACGCCCAGCCCCTGCGCGGCGGCCTCCAGCATCAATTGGCCAGAATCATAATTGTCGATCGCCAGTGGCTGGAGCTCGGGCAGGCCCGCCGCCTCTTTCCAAGCGTCGAAGGATTGCGCCATGTCGCGATGGAGCAACACGGTCTGCTGCGCCAGTTCTTCCGGCGATGTCAGGGCATGCGGCCCGTCCAGCAATTCGCGCCGGCCGATCAGATAGACCTGCTCATGGTCCAGTTCATGGGCGTAGAGCGCAGGGTCGATATCCTTGGCCATCAGCACGATCGCGGCATCCAGCCCTTCGCCCAGGCGCGCGACGGCGTGGGGCGTGGTTTCGATGTCGATGTGCAATTGCGGATGCTGTTTGCGCAAATTGCCCAGATGCGGGAAGAGGCGCTGCGTCGCGAAAAGCGGCATCACTGCCAGGCGAAGGCGCAACTGGTTGCCGCCGCTCTGGATATTTTCCAGCGCCTGGCTCAGCGAATCCAGCGCGGGCGCGATATCGTCAAGCAGCCGCTGCCCTTCTGCGTTGATTTCCAGCGCCTGGTGCTTGCGGTCGAACAAGGGGCGGCCGATGAAGCGTTCCAGCGCCTGAACGCGGCGGCTGAGCGCCGGAGTCGACAGGGCGAGTTCCTCCGCTGCCGCCTTGACGGACCCCAGGCGTGCAACCTGAACAAAGGCCTCCAGGGCCGTAAGGGGCGGCAATCTGCGCATATCTCGTCAATGTTTAGGCCGGTGCGCTGCGCCGCGTCATGGCTTGTTGTCGTGCGCCGCGCGAACCGGGGTTCAAGCATCCTCTCCCTACTGAGCAGGAAATTGGATCAAATGGCAAGATGCAATTTTTGCAACTCGACGATTCTTTTCGCACTTGCAATATATCATGCCGCACTGCACATAGGAGGTGCCTTTCAGGCATCCTCTCCTAAAACTTTCAGGGCTGGTCTTGCGATCGGCCCTTTTTTTGGTCGCACCGCTTTTTTTGACGGCCAGGGCGGATCGCTGGCCCCTTTTTCCCGGCCACTGTGTTTCCTACATCGTTACGGAACGACAAAGACGGGGATGCCGCGTGGCTGATCAGGAACAGGAAGGACGCCGGATTCAGGTCGCCAATGCGCGGCCGGAGGATGCGGGTCGCGGTCTGGCGCGCTTGCCGCTGACCGTGATGGCGCAATTGCAACTGGCCGAAGGCGATGTGGTCGAGATCGTCGGAAAGCGCGCAACGCCCGCGCGCGTGGTGCGGCCATATAAGGAAGATGAGGGGCTGGACGTGCTCCGCCTCGACGGTTTGCAACGCGCCAACGCCGGTGTGGGATCGGGCGATTTCGTCCAGATCATGAAAGCCGAACCCCGCCCTGCTCAGCGGGTCGTGTTCGCACCTGCACAAAATAATCTACGACTACAGGGTAATCCCGATGCGTTGAAGCGCGTCTTCTACCAGCGTCCGCTGACGTCAGGCGATGTCGTCGCGACGGCCGGGCAGCAGCAGGTGCCCCCCAACGATATGCCGCCGCAGCTGCGCCAGATGCTGGCCGCGCCGGCCTATGCCTTGCAGGAAATCCGGCTCGTGGTGGTGTCCACCGTGCCCAAGGGCATCGTCCATATCGACGCGGAAACGGAAGTGGAACTGCGCGCCGAATATGAGGAGCCGCGCGAATCGCGCCGTGCCGATGTCACCTATGACGATGTCGGCGGCATGGCCGATGCGATCGATCAGCTGCGCGAAATGGTGGAACTGCCGCTGCGCTATCCCGAATTGTTCACGCGACTGGGCGTCGATCCGCCCAAGGGCGTGTTGCTGCATGGCCCGCCGGGCACGGGCAAGACGCGCCTCGCCCGCGCGGTCGCCAATGAATCGGACGCGGAATTTTTCCTGATCAACGGTCCTGAAATCATGGGATCGGCCTATGGCGAATCGGAAAAGCAGCTGCGCGAGATATTCGAAGCCGCGGCCAAGTCCGCCCCGTCCATCCTGTTCATCGACGAGATCGATTCCATCGCGCCCAAGCGTGGCCAGGTGACCGGCGAGACGGAAAAGCGTCTCGTCGCCCAGTTGCTCACGCTGATGGACGGGCTGGAGCCGCGCACAAACCTGGTCGTCATCGCCGCCACCAACCGGCCCGAAGCGATCGACGAAGCGCTGCGGCGGCCCGGCCGTTTCGATCGCGAGATCATCGTCGGCGTGCCCGACGAACGCGGCCGGCGCGAGATATTGGGCATCCATACGCGCGGCATGCCGCTGGGCGACCGGGTCGATCTGGCCGAACTGGCGCGCATGACCTATGGCTTCGTCGGTGCGGACCTTGCCGCACTGACTCGCGAGGCCGCGATCGAAACGGTGCGCCGCTTCATGCCGCGCCTCAATCTGGAAGACGGCACGATCCCGCCCGACGTGCTGGAGGAATTGTCGGTCACGCGGGAGGATTTCCTTTCGGCGATCAAGCGCGTCCAGCCGTCCGCCATGCGTGAGGTGATGGTGCAGGCGCCCAATATCGGCTGGTCCGACATCGGGGGTCTCGACGATGCGCAGATGCGCCTGAAGGAAGGGGTGGAACTGCCGCTCAAAGACCCCGACGCCTTCCGTCGCATCGGCATCCGCCCGGCCAAGGGCTTCCTGCTCTATGGTCCGCCCGGCACCGGCAAGACCCTGCTGGCCAAGGCGGTCGCGCGCGAAGCGCAGGCCAATTTCATCGCGACCAAATCCAGCGACCTCCTGTCCAAATGGTATGGAGAGAGCGAGCAGCAGATCGCTCGCCTCTTCGCCCGCGCGCGACAGGTGGCCCCCACGGTCATCTTCATCGACGAACTGGACAGCCTGGTCCCTGCACGCGGCGGTGGTTTGGGCGAGCCGGCGGTGACGGAGCGGGTGGTGAACACCATCCTGGCTGAAATGGACGGGCTGGAGGAATTGCAGTCGGTGGTCGTCATCGGCGCCACCAACCGGCCGACCCTGATCGACCCTGCGCTGCTGCGGCCGGGGCGTTTCGACGAGCTTATCTATGTGCCCGTACCCGACGAAGCAGGGCGTCGGCGCATATTGGGTATCCATACGGGGAAGATGCCGCTGGCCGACGATGTCGATCTGGATCGGCTGGCGGCGCAGACCGAGCGCTTTACCGGCGCCGATCTGGAAGATCTCGTCCGCCGCGCCGGCCTGTCCGCATTGCGCCAGTCGCTATCGGTGGACAAGGTGACGCAGGCGCATTTCGAAAGCGCGCTGGACGACACCCGCGCCTCCGTCACGCCCGAAATGGAGCGCGAATATGAGCAGATCCAGGCGCAGCTGAAGCAGCGGGCGATGCAGGTCGATCCGATCGGCTTCGTCGCGCCCGGCATGGTGCGGTCGCGCGATAGTAGCGATTGACGCTGGCTTATGGGGGCGGCGGCGCATTGAACCCATCCGCCGCCCCTGCGTTCATGACAGGCATGTTGCAAAGCCGCTTGCCAGAAAGGCCCGGATTTGCAAGGCGTTCTGAACGATTCACACAGGCGGAAGTTGATGGCCTCCATTCCATTGAAGAAGACCAAGAAGGCCAAGGCCGGTAAGGGAAAGTCCGGATCTTTTTTAAGCCAGTGGGGCATGTTCTTTCGCCAGTTCATCAAACATCCCGGCATGATCGGATCGGTCATCCCCTCCTCCGCGACGCTGGTGGAGCGGATGCTGGATCAGGTGGACTGGCGCAATACGCGCCTGTTCGTGGAATATGGTCCGGGGGTTGGCACCTTTACCCGGCCCATTCTGGACCGGCTGCCTGCCGATGCGATTCTGCTGGCGATTGACCTCAACCTGGATTTCGTCGCCTATCTGGAGGCCGAGATCGACGATCCGCGCCTGCGTGTCGTGCACGGCTCCGCTGCCGACGTGCGACGTTTCATCAAGGAAGCGGGTCATTATCAGGCCGACTATGTCCTGTCGGGCATCCCTTTTTCCACCCTGCCCGACGGCGTGGGTGCGGCGATCTGCGCCGAAACGCGGCGGGCGCTGCGGCCCGGTGGCGCCTTTCTCATCTATCAATATTCGCGCTATGTGCTGCGTTTCCTCAATCCCGTTTTCGGCGATGTGAGCGAAGCACTGGAATGGCGCAATATTCCGCCCTGCCGCATGATCCGGGCGGTGCGCGAAGAAGAACTGGCCCAGGCCGCCTGACCACATGCTGATCTGGATCAATAACGCCCCATTTGCGGGCGTTTGACCTTCCGACCCATTTGACTTCGTCTGTGCTTTGAGTCACGCGAATCAGGGGCATTGGGGGGATTTCTATGGCGACTCGCGCCAAGGATGACGATGCGTGGGCGGACTTGTTCCTGTCCGCTGCGCTGGAGCCGGAAAAATGGGGGGCAGCCATTCAGGCAATGGCTCAGGCGACGGGGTCTGGCCATGGCCAGTTGATCGGCTTCGGGCCGGGCGCCTGGGCCTTCAACTGGATCAGCGATATCGATGCCAGCATCGTGCCCAAGGGGTCGGCGATCGACCAGGCGATGCCCGACCTCAATTTCCGCGTAGCCGCCGACCGCCTGCCCGACCGCCCGGCCGTGGTGCATGAAGCCCATTATGACGTGGCCCGGCCGACGCTGCGGTCGGACGATTATCTGGACCTTTGTTCGGATTTCGACATTTTCGACGGTTGCCAGACCCGGCTGGTCGGCAATGCGGACCAGATGGTCGGACTGGCGCTGCTTCGCAACGCGAAGGATGGCCGAACCAGCCCTGAACAACGCAACCTGTTCGCCCGGATTGCAGGCCATGCCCGGTCCGCCGTAGCGTTGCAGCAGGCGATCGAGGCACAGGGCTTCGCGCTGCTGTCCGGCACGTTCGAATCAATGGAGCGCGCCTGCTGGCTGCTCGATGCGACCGGGCGGGTTGGTGGCATGACGCCGCGTGCCGAAGCGCTGCTGTCCACCAGCCGCATCCATATCAGCGAAGGCTGGCTGGCGAGCGATCGCGCGGATGAAACGCGCGCCATATTGCGGGCGATCCGCACCGTCATCGAACCGCCCGGCCGCACCGCCGATCCGGTCGCGCTGGCGGAAGAGGCCGGTGGCGTCGCGATCATGCTGGAATTTCATCCGCTGCCTGCTCGGCCCTGGGCGCTGCCCTTCGCGCCGCGCGCGATCGTCGTTGCGCGGGTGGGGGAGCCGACCGAGCGGCATGTGCAGTTGCTGTCCCGTACATTTCGTCTGACCCCGGCGGAGGCGGACATCGCCGTCCGCCTGGCGGCGGGCCAGTCGCGGAAGGATATTGCCGCAGCGCGTGGCGTGTCGGTGGAAACGCTCAAGGTCCAGCTGCGCAGCATCTATGACAAGACCGGCTGCAACCGGGAATCGCAACTGGTGCGGATCGTCGGCCTGATCAGCCACTGACAGGAATTTTGTGATGCTCTACCCCCGCCGGGGTATGTGGCGGCGATGCCGAATCGGTACATATGGGGGAGGGCGGACTTGCTCTGCCCGCAGACGGCCGGATCATATTGCGACCCATGATCCGGCCGTCGGCACCCTCGCTCCCTTCCGTCGGCTCTTGAATGTCCATGCCTTTCGTTACGGCGCGCTTTCATGCTAAGGCGCGGCCAAATTCGGCCGAGAGTGTCCATGAACGACCTGACCCAGACCCCCGAAATGCTGATTGCGACGATGGGCGCGCGTGCGCGGAACGCCGCCGCCGCGATCGCGCAGGCCAGCGACGCGCAAAAGGCGGATGCGCTGCGCCGCGCCGCGCAGGCGCTGCGGGATCAGGCGCCGGCCATCATCGCCGCCAATGCGCGCGACATGGACAATGCGGTTTCCAACGGCCTGTCGCCGGCCTTGCTCGACCGGCTGAAGCTGAACGCGGATCGCATCGCCGCAACGGCCGACGGCGTGGCCCAGGTCGCCGCGCTTGCCAATCCGCTGGGCAGCGTCGTCGATACGTCGGTGCGGCCCAATGGGCTTAAGCTGAGTCGCGTGCGCGTGCCGCTGGGCGTGATCGGCATCATCTATGAAAGCCGCCCCAATGTGACGGCCGATGCCGCCGCGCTGTGCCTGCGCGCCGGCAATGCGGTGATTTTACGCGGCGGCAGCGAGGCGAAGGAAAGCAACCGCGCCATTCATGCCGCCATCGTCGAAGGCATCGTCGCCGCCGGCCTGCCTGCCGAGGTGGTGCAACTGGTCCCTACCACTGATCGCGCGGCGGTCGGTGCGCTATTGAAAGCCGCGGAATTTGTCGACCTGATCGTACCGCGCGGGGGCAAGAGCCTGGTCGCGCGCGTGCAGGAAGAAGCGCGGGTGCCGGTGCTCGCCCATCTGGACGGCATCAACCACAGCTATGTCGATGGCGCCGCCGATCCTGCCATGGCGCAGGCGCTGGTCGTCAATGCCAAGATGCGCCGCACCGGCGTGTGCGGCGCCACCGAGACGGTGCTGATCGACCGGGCCTTTGGCGATGCCCCCGCACTGGTCGCGGCGCTGCTCGACGCCCAATGCGCAGTGCGCGGCGACGCGGCGGTGCAGGCGATGGACGCCCGCGTCGCGGCGGCCGCGGACGAGGATTGGGATACGGAATATCTGGACGCCATCGTTTCGGTCCGGCTGGTCGATGGACTGGACGATGCGATCGCCCATATCGCCGCCCATGCCAGCCATCATACCGATGCGATCATCACCGAGGACGCAGAGCGGGCCGAACATTTTCTCAACGCCGTCGATAGCGCGATCGTGATGTGGAACGCCTCTACCCAGTTCGCCGATGGCGGCGAATTCGGGCTGGGCGCGGAAATCGGCATTTCGACCGGGCGACTGCATGCGCGTGGGCCGGTGGCGCTGGAAGGGCTGACGACGTACAAATGGATCGTGCGGGGCCGGGGCCAGACGCGGCCCTGACCGGCCTGTCCTATTCGGCCGGACCGTGCGATTATCCGGCCGTTCGTTTGCAGGCCTGACGTTCCGATAGGAATAGGCCCGCGCAACGAAATATCACGATCTGCGGGAAAAGTGCGAAGTTAAGCGTGGGACGGGAAGGTGGACCCTCGCCATCCAGCAGTCAGTGGTGCTGATTGAAATTTCGGGGAACGATCACCGGATCGAACCGCTCCCGCTATTATCCCTTCACCACCGCGTCGATCGCCACCAGCTTTTCCAGCATCGGCCCGACCCAGTCGAGCGGCAGCATGACCGGCCCATCGGACGGCGCATTGTCGGGGTCTTCATGCGCTTCGGCGAAGACCGCCGCCACGCCGGCCGCCACTGCGCTGCGGGCCAGCAGGGGCGCAAACGCGCGCTGGCCGCCCGATGCCGAACCCAGGCCGCCGGGTTGCTGCACCGAATGGGTGGCGTCGAACACCACCGGATAGCCCGTTTCAGCCATCGTCGGGAGCGCTCGCATGTCGCTGACCAAAGTGTTGTAGCCGAAACTCGCGCCCCGTTCGGTGAGCAAAATGCGCTCATTACCGGTGGAAGCGACCTTCTGCGCTACGGCCGCCATGTCCCACGGGGCAAGGAACTGCCCTTTCTTGACGTTGATGACCGCGCCGGTCTGGCCCGCCGCGATCAACAGGTCGGTCTGGCGACATAGGAAGGCGGGGATCTGGAGGATATCGACGGCCTGGGCCGCCGCGACCACCTGCTCCGGGCCGTGGATGTCGGTCAGCACCGGGCAGCCCAGCGTCGCCTTCACATCCGCCAGGATCGCCAGCCCCGCGTCGATGCCAACGCCACGGCGGCCCGATATCGACGTGCGATTGGCCTTGTCGAAGCTGCTCTTGAAGATGAAGGGGACGCCGGCCTTGCCCGCTGCCCTGGCCAGCGCATCGGCCATGAACAGCGCATGGTCGCGGCTTTCGATCTGGCATGGGCCGGAGATAAGGACGAAGGGCAGGTCGTTGCCGAAGCGGATCGGGCCGACGGTGACATGCTTGGGCTGGGGGATGCTGTTGCTCATAAGGGCGCTCATTTGGGCGCTTTGGCGAAGCGGCGCAACAGCTGACCACGCCACAGCCCCTTGCCCGGATGATAGTTCCAGCAGAACCAGCCGAAGGCCAGGCAGGCGATCAGCGACGGCAGCGCCATCGGGTCGCCATTGCCCTTCATATGGCGGTAGAAGATCATGTCGGCGCGCCACCGGTCGCGCTCGCTGCCACCGCCATTGATGCCATACATATTGTCATGTTTTCGACAGCCGACATTGCGGTTGTATTTGCGGTGGTCGATGAAATAGCAGTAGTCGCGTTCGGGCATGTTCATGCCGCGATTAGGGCGATGCTGTTGGAAAAGTTCAAGCGTAAAGTCTTCTACCTCGGCGGTTTCGATCCTCGCGGCGTGCGTTTCTACCACCAGCTCTATCGTGAGCAGGCGGCGCGCCACGCCGCGCTGACGGGGGAGCCGCTGGTCGTTGGCGGGCGCCAAAGCGGCGAGGCCGGGTCGATCGTGTCGGCGCGCTGGACCGTGGACAACCCGCAGGTCGGGGTCGAAACCGACTATGAATATTGCCGTTGGGAAGATCTGATCGGGAAGGTGTGGATTCGCAATCCACTGAGCCTCGCCCTGCGATCCGCCCGCGCCTATGCCGGCCATCTCCGCCAGATGGATTTCCTGCGCATGCGCCGCCTGCGCAAGGGGCCGGTGATCACCATCCTCTATCCGCCGGTGCTGGCGATATGGATCCCGCTGCTGCTGGCGCTGGTGCCGGCGTTGCTCCTGTCGCTGCTGCTGCCTTTCTGGGCGGGCGCGATCATCGGCATAGCGATCAGCGCTTTTCTGTCCGGCCGGATCCTCGCCAAGCTGGTCGTCCCCTGGCTGCTGCGGTTCATGACCTATCATGGCGCACTGGCGGCACAGGGACCGGGCGACGCGCTGGACGAACGGCTCGACCAGTTCGCCGCGCGGATCGCGCAGGATCTCGATGGCGATTGGGACGAGGTGCAGTTCGTCACCCACAGCGCCGGGACGATCCTGGGCATGCGGGTCATGCGCCGGCTGATCGCACTGCGCGGGGGACGGTTGCCGGATCATTTCGTGATGGTCGGCATGGGGCAGGTGGTGCCGGTCATCGCCCTGCGGCGCGACGCGGCCTGGTATCATGACGATCTGCGCGCGCTGGCCGATACGCATTTCCGCTATGTCGACATCAGCTCCCCGCCCGATGGCGCGGCCTATTACAACGTCAATCCGCTTCGACTTGTCGCGGATCAATATGCCGCGCGGGTCGATATGCTATCGCCCCGCTTCCACCTCTTCTACGAGCCCGACAATTATCATGGCGGCTGGTCCAATAAATATGAGGCGCATTTCGATTATCTGCGCGTGGGCGACCGCCTGTCCCCGCTCGATTTCATCAGCCTGACCGCAGGCCGCAGCCCCGTGGACGACGCCGTCGCCGCCTTCAGGACGATCCCGTGACCGATCTTTTTACGCCGCCTTATCCCCAGCCGCCAAAGACCAAGCGCGGCCTGCTCAAGCGCTTCCTCAGCGGGTGGCACAGCTGGATTCATGTGCTCTTCGACAAGAGCTATACGATGAAGATGGGCGAAATCCGCCTGCCCAGTCGTACCATGTACATCGCCAACGAACTGAGCCTGGTCGACCAGATATTGAAGGGCGGCACCGCCTATCCCAAGCATAGCGAACTGGTGCGCAACCTCGACCCGTTGATCGGCAATTCGGTCTTTTCCGCCAATGGGGCAGATTGGGAAAGCCAGCGGGCGATGGTGAATCCGGCCTTCGCCCATACTGCGCTCGGCCGCTCCATGCCGCTGATGGTGGCGGCGGCGGACGATCTGCTGGCGCGACTGGATGCGGCGGATCGGACGAGGCCCGTCGATATCGACCCGATGATGACCCATGTCGCGGCCGACATCATCTTTCGCACATTGTTCAGCCAGACGCTGGATGAGCAGCGGTCGAACATCATCCATACCGCCTTCGGCAAATTCCAGCGGCTGGCCCACAGCGCGTCGATGTTGCGCCTTTATGGTATTCCGGCGGGTTGGTTCGAGAAGCGGTCGAAGACGCCGGCCCGCGCCATCCATGATGTGTTCCGCCCGATCGTGGAGGCCCGTTATGAGGGTTTTCATGCGCGCGGAGAGACGCAGCAGCGCGATATTCTCCAGTCGCTGATCGAGGTGAAGCATCCAGAAACCGGTGTGCATTTCACCTGTGATCAGGTGATGGAGCAGGTATCGACGATCTTTCTGGCGGGGCATGAGACGTCTGCCAGCACAATGACCTGGGCGCTCTACATGCTGGCCGAATGTGCCCATATTCAGGATCGTGTCCGCGCCGAAGTGGCGGGCCTTGCGGGCGGCGACGCGCTGACCGGTGCGATGCTCAAGGAGATGGGGCAGGTCCGCAATATCTTCAAGGAAACGCTGCGCCTCTATCCCCCGGTCTCCTTCCTGCCGCGCGAAGTCACCTGCCCGATGCCGATGCGCGACAAGCAGCTGGAGGCTGGCGCGATGCTGGTGGTCGCGCCCTGGCTGACGCAGCGGAACAAGGATAATTGGGCCTGTCCGCACAGCTTCGACCCCGACCGGTTCGACGATCCGGCCAATGCCGACATGGCCAAGCAGGCCTGGTTCCCGTTCGGCCGTGGGCCGCGCGTGTGCGTCGGCGCGGGCTTTGCGCAGCAGGAAGTGATGACGGTGATCGCCTCGGTCGTCCGCCGCTATCGGCTGACGGTACCGGCGGGGTTCAAGCCCGAACCGATCAGCCGCCTGACCATTCGCCCGCGAACGGGCATGCCCTTGATGTTCGAGCGGGCTTAGCGCGGGGTGTCATTGGGTGCGGGCAGCGTGACCTGTACTTGGGTCGGGACTGGCGCGGCCATGACGGCGATCCCGCTGATGAGGCCCAGCACGCCCCATACCCAGCGTTTCGCGCGCAAATCCGTCACGCCGCGCGCCAGGCAATAGAGGCCGGCCAAAACGATGATGATGGCGGTCATGCAGGTTCCTTCTCGTCTTCCGGCGCGACATCGACCATCACCGACAGGCTTTGCCCTGCGCCGCCGACGAACAGGCCGTCCATCGGTGCGACATCGGCATAGTCGCGACCCATGGCGACGAACAGATGATCGTCGCCGGTGATGACGCCATTGGTCGGATCGAAGCCGATCCAGCCGCGCGTCGGCCCGCACCACAGCATGATCCAGGCGTGCATGGCATCCGCACCGACGAGACGCGGCATGCCGGGCGGCGGCAGGGTGCGCAGATAGCCGCTGACATAGGCGGCGGGCAAGCCGGCAAGGCGCAGCGCCACCACCATGACATGGGCGAAATCCTGACACACGCCATGACGCGCGGCGAAGGCGTCGGCGACCGGCGTGGCGGCGGTGGTGGCGCCGGGCTGATAGGCGAACTCCGCCTTGATGCGCCGCGCCAGATCGAGTGCGGCCGCAACGACCGGCCGGTCCGGCGCCAGCGTGTCGCCCACCCATTCGCCGATGGCCGTGAGCAGCGGTGCGCGGGGCGAGGCGAAGAGATAATGGGCAGGGGCGGATGGCCCCATGTCGCGATCGCGCAGCGCCGCCTGCGCGACAACAGCGAGGGTCGGGTCGCCGGCATCGGGCATGATCGGCGCGCCATGCTGTACGCCCGCGCGAAAGCGGCTTTCGATGGTGAGTTGGCGGATCGGGCTTTCGATCACCAGCCGGGCGACATGGACCGGCCAGGCTGCGGGGCGCGATTCAATGATGGAGGGAGCGGGATCGACGCGGAGCACATAGTCGGACGTCCACTGCCCCATCCACGGCGCCGGGCGCAGCCGCAGGTTGAAGCGGGCCAGTCGCATCGGGCTGGCATAGCGCAGGATCGTGCGGTGGCGGACATGGTAGATCATGACAATATATCGGCATCCTGCGTCTTGTGCAGTTGCAGGAAGTAGCGCTGGCCGATCGCTTCGGACAGGCGCAGCAGGCGGTTTTCGACATCGGCGATGTCGGCCATGGTGAGCGTGTCGCCCGTCAGCGGGGCCAGCCGGGCGGCCAGTGCATCGGCCAGACGCCGGGGTTCTTCCGGCATGCCGTCGGCGCGCAGGGTTGGGAGCGCGGCGACATGGTCGGCCAGCCGCAACGCCTGCCAGGCGATGGCGCGCGGATTATGCGGCTCCAACGCAACCAGATCGCGCACCGGCGGCAGGGCCGGGCCGGTGAGATACCGTGTGCGATAGCTGATCTGGCTGTCCATCAGGTCGAGCAACAGCATCAGGTCGTCGGCTGACGCATGATCCCCGCCGAACAGTCCGATCAGGCGGCAACCATTGATCGCCCGTTCCATGCGGCGACCCATATCGTGAAAACGCCAACCCTCGGTCCGGCCCATATTTTCCGCTGCGAGGCCCGACAGGGCCGACATCCGCTCGATCATGCGAGAGGAGGCGTCGAGCAGGGTTTCCGTGACGGCGGGGTCGAATCCGGGCAGGGGCAGGCGAACGAGACGCCACAGGTCGCTGGACAAGCGGTCGCGCAGCCCTTCGCCGATATTGCCGACCGTCGCCATCAACGCGCGGACGCTGCCCGATTGGCGCGCATCGCCCAGCGCCGTGGCGCACAGCTGGCCGACCGCGCCACCCCGGCCGGGCACGGCGCCCCATAGCGCCAGCTGATCGACCAGCCGCGCCATAGTGGGGGACGCGAGCGACGGGCCAAGGTCGGCCTCGATCGATCCGCCGACGATGGCGCGGATCAGGCGCAACGTCATTTCCGTCCGCTCGATATAGCGACCGAACCAAAAGAGGTTGTCCGCCGCCTTGGCCGGCAGCATGCCGCCGATCCGGCGGATGGCGGGGGCGCCGCCCAAGAGACTGTCGGGCGGCACCGGGCTACTGTCGACCACGCACAGGTCGGCCGACATGTCGCCCTGTCCCATCAGCGCGGCGCGAATGTCGCCATGGCCTGCCAGCCGCGCAAAACCGCCGGGCATGACTCGCCAGCGCCCGTTCGCATCGCGCGCCACGAAGATGCGCAGGGTGAAGGGCAGGGGGGTGAGCTGTCCGTCGATGATCGCGGGGGTCGTGGACAGTTTCACCACTTCCTGCCCGACATAGTCCATCGGCCGGCGTGCCATGGCGTCGAACAGGGCAGCACGCTGATCCCGACCGAGCGCCGAGCCGGGGGTGAAGGGCGCGTCGGCCATGAAGGCGGAGCCTACGACCAGATCGTCGATCCGTGCCCGCACATGATCGCACTCGCGGGGCTGGCCGCACCACCAGGTTGCGATATTCGGCAGGATCAGGTCGGTGCCCAGCATCGCCTGAGCCAGTTGCGGCAGGAATGCGGCGAAGGCGCGGGATTCGATCACACCGGCGCCCGGCCAGTTGCTGACCATCAGGCCGCCGCGCGCGCAGGCATCGTAGAGGTCGGGCACGCCGATGCGCGACTGCCCGTCGAACGCCAGCGGATCGAGGAAGCGACTGTCCATCCAGCGCCACAGGCCGTCGATGCGCTTCAACCCCTGAATGGTGCGGACGAACAGGCGTCCGTCCGACACGATCAGGTCGTCGCCCTCTACCAGCAGCAGCCCCAAATAACGGGCGAGATGCGCCTGTTCGGCGTAGCTCTGGTTAAAGCGGCCGGGTGTCAGCAGGCCGATGCGCGGATCGGCGCGGGCGCAGTCGGCGGCCAGGCCCCGGCGCAATTCGTCGAAGAAGGGCGCAAGCCGGCGCGTGTTCATCGCGCCCAGCAGGTCGCCGGTCGCGCGCGACAGGGCGAGCCGGTTTTCGAGCGCATAGCCGACGCCCACGGGCGTGCGCACCCGATCGGCCAGCACCCGCCACTCGCCGGTCGGACCCCGGCCGATATCGGCAGCGTAGAAATGAAGATGATGGCCGCGCGGGGGGGGCGTGCCGGTCATCACGCGCCAATAATGGGGACTGCCGGTGATTATGCTGGCTGGCAGCTTGCCGTCGCGCACCAGGGATTGCGTGGAATAGACGTCGCTGACGACGCGCTCCAGCAGGTCAGCGCGCTGGATCAGCCCACGTTCGATATGCGCCCATTCCGCCGCCTCGACCAGCAGCGGTACCGGGCCGAGCGGCCAGGACCGCTCTTCCTCATCGCCGGCGTGGCGGAAGGCCATGCCCAGGTCGATGGCTTGCCGCGCGACATGGTCGGCCAATATGGCGGGATCGCCTTGCGCCTGCGTGGAGAGCCGGTCGAACATGGCGCGCCAGCGCGCCGCCATCGTCGGCGTGGCCCCGGCGAACAGATCGCCCGCAGGGGCCTGCGCCAGATAGGCGTCGGCCCAGGCATCACCGCTGCGCGGCGGGGCTAGGGCATCGGCAGCCATCACAATCCGTGATGCTGGAAACGCAGGTCGAGCGTCATCGGGAATTCGGCGGCCGGTTCGGCGGTGGGCATATCGACCTGGCCGGGCGTGTGGCCATAATCCTGGAACCGCGCCTTGCGCCGCGCTTCGGCCTCATAGCCATTGACGGGCAGCGTATCATAATTACGCCCACCCGGATGCGCGACATGATAGACGCAGCCGCCCAGTGAGCGACCGCTCCAGCTGTCCAGAACGTCGAAGGTCAGCGGCGCATTGACCGGCAGATTAGGATGCAGGCAGTTGGCCGGTGCCCACGCCTTGTAGCGGACGCCGCCCACGCCCTCGCCCGGCACGCCGGTTGCGGTCATCGGCACCTGCCGGCCGTTGCAGGCGATGATGTGGCGCCCGGCAACCAGACCGGTGGCGCGCACCTGCAAGCGTTCGGTGGACGAATCGACATAACGCACCGTGCCGCCGATCGCCCCGGTTTCCCCCAGCACGTTCCAGGGTTCGAGCGCATGGGTGATTTCAAGGCCCACGCCGCCCGCATCGACCGTGCCGTGGATCGGGAAGCGGAACTGGCGCTGCGCCTCGAACCAGTTGGGGTCGAAATCATAGCCGGCACCTTTTAGGTCGCCCAGAACCTCCAGAAAATCGGCCCAGACGAAATGGGGCAGCATGAAACGGTCGTGCAGCGTCGTGCCCCAGCGTACCAGATTGCCCTGTTGCGGCTGGCGCCAGAACCATGCTGCCAGTGCCCTGATCAGCAATTGCTGGGCCAGGCTCATGCGTGCTTCGGGCGGCATTTCGAAACCGCGAAATTCCAGCAGGCCCAGGCGCCCGGTCGGTCTGTCGGGCGAGAACATCTTGTCGATGCAGATTTCGGTGCGGTGGGTGTTGCCGGTCACATCGACCAGCAGGTTGCGGAACAGCCGGTCGACCAGCCATGGCGGCGGCGCGGCACCATCGTCCGCGAACGGGTTGGGGACTTGCGCCAGCGCGATTTCCAGCTCGTAGAGGCCGTCGTGCCGGGCCTCGTCGATGCGCGGGGCCTGGCTCGTCGGGCCGATGCAAAGCCCTGAGAAGAGGTAGGATAGCGACGGGTGCCGTTGCCAGTAGAGGACGAAGCTCTTCAGCAGATCGGGGCGCCGGATGAACGGGGAATCGTTCAGTGTTGCGCCGCCCAGCACGATATGATTGCCGCCGCCGGTGCCGACCGATCGGCCGTCGACCATGAATTTGTCGGCCGTCAGCTGACATTCGCGGGCGAGCGCATAGAGGCGTTCGGTGATGGCCACCGTCTCGTCCCAGCTGGCGGCGGGCTGGACGTTCACTTCGATGACGCCGGGGTCCGGCGTGGCCTTGAGCACGTCGATCCGCGGGTCCGGCGGCGGGGCATAGCCTTCGATCCGCACGGGGATGCGCAGCGCTTCGGCGGCGGCTTCGACCTCTGCGATCAGTTCCAGATAATCTTCCAGCGCCTGTACCGGCGGCAGGAAGACGGACAGATAATGGCCGCGCGGCTCGACGGTGACGGCGGTACGGACAGCACCCTCGATAAAGACCTGTTCCACCCGGTCCTGCGCGGCGACGCCGCCATCTGGCCCGGCGACACGCTGCGACTGCTGGGCGCGCACTTCCTCCACGCTGGCCTGCTGCGTTACCTGTGCCCGGAAATCCGCAAGCGGCTCGCGTGGTTCGCTGGTGTCGCGGGGATGGATATAGGGAAAGTCGGACGGCGGCACATAGGGCAGCGATCCGAGCGGGAGGCGATAGCCCAGCGCCGAATCGCCGGGGACGGCGAACAGCTTGCCGCGCCGCAACTGCCAGATTTCGCTTTGCCACCGCGGCGTCTTGGCCTGCGTCTGCCAGCGCTGCACGGGCAGGACATAGCCGACCGGCTGGTCAAGACCGCGCTCGAACGTCTTGACCATGCGGGCGCGCGCTTCGGGGTCGCTGATCTTGGGATCTTCGGGACTGGCGTTGAGCGGCAGGTCGGCTTCCTTGACGGCCCAGACCGCCGGGTCTTCATAGACCGGATGGGTATAGTCCGCCGAAAAGCCCATATTGTTGGCCATATGCGCCAGAAAGGCCTGCGCATCCGCCGCCGTCACCGTCGCCGCGCCTTCGGGGGCGTCGTCCGGCGCGATCAGGCTCTCGTCGCGCCACAACGGCACGCCATCCTTGCGCCAATAGACCGCATAGGCCCATCGCGGCAGGCTTTCGCCCGGATACCATTTTCCCTGCCCATGATGCAGCAGGCCGCCGGGCGCGAATTCGGCACGCAGCTTGCGGATCAACCGGTCGGCATAGGCGGCCTTGGTCGGGCCGACCGCATCGCCGTTCCATTCGCCCGCGTCGCCGCCATCTTCCGCCACGAAGGTCGGTTCGCCGCCGGTGGTCAGGCGCACATCCTGTGCGGCAAGGTCTGCGTCCACCTGCGCGCCCAGTGCCATCACCGCGTCCCAGCGGGTGTCGGTGAAGGGCTTGGTGATCCGTACCGCCTCGGCGATGCGGCTGACGCTCATTTCGAAATTGAAATCAACCTCGGCCGGTTCGGCCATGCCGCTGATGGGGGCTGCGGAGCGATAATGGGGCGTGGCGCAGAGCGGGATATGGCCTTCGCCCGCGAACATGCCGCTGGTCGCGTCCAGTGCGACCCATCCGGCGCCTGGCACATAGGCCTCCGCCCAGGCATGGAGATCGACCACATCCTGGGTAACGCCCTTTGGCCCTTCGATCGGTTCGACATCGGCGACCAGCTGGATCGAATAGCCCGACACGAAACGCGCGGCAAAGCCGAGGCGGCGTAGCAATTGCACCAGCAGCCAGGCTGAATCGCGGCAGGAGCCGGTGCCGATGTCCAGCGTTTCTTCCGGCGCCTGAACGCCTGCCTCCATGCGGATGACATAGCCGACCTGCTGCTGCAGTCGGCGGTTTACCTCGACCAGGAAATCGACCGTCCGGCTTTGATGGCCATCATATTGGGCGACCATCGCCTCGAACTTCGGCCCTTGATCCTCGATGTCGAAATAGGCGGCAAGGTCGGTCTTCAGCTGATCGTCATAGGCGAAGGGATAATTCTCCGCATAAGGTTCCACGAAGAAGTCGAACGGGTTGATGATGTCGAGGTCGGCAAGCAGGTCGACCTCGATCGAAAAATGATCGACGGGATCGGGAAAGACGATCCGCGCCAGCCAGTTGCCATGGGGATCTTGCTGCCAATTGAGGAAGTGGTTCGCCGGTTCGATCTTCAGCGCATAGTTTGGCACCTTCGTCCGGCTATGCGGTGCAGGGCGTAATCGGACCACCTGCGGACCAAGCCGGATCGGGCGGTTGTAACGATAGGCGGTGAGGTGGTGCAGGGCGGCCTTGAGCATGGCGCGATCAAACGCCAGCCCTTGTTGCAATGCAACAGGCAATCGTTCCGAAGGGGGAGTTATCTGCCGGGCCACTGGCCCGGCGGGGTGATGGTGCGGTCAAGAAGACTCGAACTTCCACGGCCTTTCGGCCACAACGACCTCAACGTTGCGCGTCTACCAATTCCGCCATGACCGCACATCAAACAGGAAACCGGCGGGGCCGGTGCCTTGGTAGGAGGCGGCCCTTAGCAAAGGCTTTTGGGTCATGCAACAAGTGATCGTGCTTCGCGTTGTGATTGATTGGAGAAGCTGAAGCCAGCCCGGCGCAGCGACGCCGGCGGTAAGGGAGAAGCCACATGCTCTCGGCACATTTCTGGATGGGTACCGGCGTAACGCTGGGCGTGGCAGCGGTCATGGGCCTTGGCCTTGGCAGCTATGTGACCAGCCCGCAGGCACCGGCGCGTGCTGCCAGTGCTACGATCGATACCGCGATCGATGGTGGCGCTATGGAGGAAGCGCGCTTCACGTCCGACGAGGGGCCGGGCACCATCCATTGTACCGGATGCGGGCCGACGCTGACCGAGCGACGCTGGAAGGCGGACATGGCGGGGCTGGATGCGGCGGACCCGATCGACACTGGCTATGATGTGCCGTCGGACGATTATGCGATGGAGACAGTCGTGGAACCGCCTGCGCCGGTTCACCCGTTGCCACCGAAGATTACGCGATTCGCGTCGGGCGATACGCCGCCCCCTGCCGTGGCGATGACGCGCGAAAGGCAGGACGCCGCTTTGCCGCCACCGGTTTTGGTACCAGCGGCGGCGGAGAGCATCCTGCCCCAATAATTATTCGGCTGCGACCGTTTCCGCCGCTGCGTCGCTCAGCGGATGGGCAAGGCGACCCAGCATTTCCTTCGGACAGACCTGCCAGATATACCGACGCCAGCGGTCCCAATCGTCCAGGATGGTGTTGGACCATTTGCTGTCTGTGGCCACCGCATGTTCGGCGATCAGCGCCTTGACCTGCGTTTCCCAATAGGCGCTGTCCAGCCGCTGCCACACGATGCCTTCCGGGTTGGCCTGCGTCGGGAAGCTGCCATCCTCGTCCAGGATGAAGGCCATGCCGCCGGTCATGCCTGCACCGAAATTGGCGCCGGTCTTGCCCAGGATCACCGCCGTGCCGCCGGTCATATATTCGCAGCCGTTCGCGCCGCAGCCTTCGACCACCACCTGCGCGCCCGAATTGCGCACCGCGAAGCGCTCACCGGCCTGACCTGCCGCGAACAGCTTGCCGCTGGTCGCGCCGTAGAGGACGGTGTTGCCCAGGATGGTGTTGTCCTTCGACGAGAGCGGGCTGGAGACGGTCGTGCGCACCTTGATGATGCCGCCCGACAGGCCCTTGCCGACATAGTCGTTGGCGTCGCCGAAGACCTCAAGGGTGATGCCCTTGCAAAGGAACGCCCCCAGCGACTGGCCGGCGGAACCGCGCAGGCGCACGGTGAGGTGGCCGTCGGCCAGCGTCGACATGCCGAACCGGTCGGTCACCGCGGATGACAGGCGAGTGCCGACCGCCCTGTGCGTGTTGCGCACCGTGTAGGTCAGCTGCATCTTCTCGCCACGCTCGAACACGGCCTTGGCATCGCGCATCATCTGCGCGTCCAGGCTGTCGGGCACTTCGTTGCGCCATGCGGTCAGGCTGAAGCGGCGCTGATCGTCGGGCGCATCCACCTTGGCCAGGATCGGGTTCAGGTCGAGATCGTCCAGATGCTCGGCGCCGCGATTGACCTGCTTGAGCAGTTCGGTCCGCCCGATCACCTCATCCAGGCTGCGGAAGCCAAGGCGGGCGAGGACTTCGCGCACTTCCTCGGCGATGAAGGTCATCAGGTTGATGACCTTTTCCGGCGTGCCGGTGAACTTGGCTCGCAGCTTCTCATCCTGCACGCACACGCCCACCGGGCAGGTGTTGCTGTGGCACTGACGCACCATGATGCAGCCCATGGCGACCAGCGACAATGTGCCGATGCCATATTCTTCCGCGCCCAGAATTGCGGCGATCACGATGTCGCGTCCGGTCTTGAGGCCGCCGTCGGTGCGCAGCTTGACGCGATGGCGCAGGCCATTGAGGGTCAGCACCTGATTGGCTTCGGACAGGCCCATTTCCCATGGCGTGCCGGCATGTTTGATCGAGGTCTGGGGCGACGCGCCGGTGCCGCCGACATGGCCGGCGATCAGGATGACGTCTGCGTGAGCTTTGGCCACGCCTGCCGCCACCGTGCCGATGCCGGCCTGGCTGACCAGCTTCACGCACACGCGGGCACGCGGGTTGATCATCTTGCAGTCGTAGATGAGCTGCGCCAGATCCTCGATCGAATAGATGTCATGATGCGGCGGCGGCGAGATGAGCGTCACGCCCGGCGTCGAATGGCGCAGCTTGGCGATGAATTCGGTCACCTTGAAGCCGGGCAGCTGCCCGCCTTCGCCGGGCTTGGCGCCCTGCGCGACCTTGATCTCTATTTCTTCGGCCGACGCCAGATATTCGGCATGGACACCAAAGCGACCCGACGCGATCTGCTTGATAACGCTGTTGGCGTTGTCACCATTTTCATAGGGTTTGAAGCGGTTCGCGTCCTCGCCGCCTTCGCCCGACACGGCCTTGGCGCCGATGCGGTTCATGGCGATCGCCAGCGTCTCATGCGCTTCGGGGCTGAGCGCGCCAAGCGACATGCCTGGCGTCACGAAGCGCTTGCGGATTTCGGTGGTGGCTTCCACCTCGTCGATCGGCACGGCTTCGCGGGCGAAGTTGAACTCCATCAGGTCGCGCAGATAGACTGGCGGCAAATCGCGCACGCCGCGCGAAAATTGCAGATAGGTCGAATAGCTGTCGGTCGCGACGGCGGTCTGCAACAGGTGCATGAGTTGCGCGGAATAGGCATGGCTCTCGCCACCCTGGCGCTGGCGATAGAAACCGCCGATCGGCAGGCGCACGGCCGCCGCGTCGAATGCCTTCTCATGGCGCAGCATCGCGCTGTAATGGAGCGAGGCATAGCCCTCGCCAGAAATCTTGGCCGGCATGCCGGGGAAGAGATCATTGACCAGCGCGCGTGACAGGCCGACGGCTTCGAAATTATAGCCGCCGCGATAGGAGCTGACGACCGCGATGCCCATTTTGGACATGATCTTCAGCAGGCCTTCGTTGATGGCCGTGCGATAACGTTCGATGCAGGCGTCCAGCGACAGGTCGCCGAACAGGCCGCGGCTGTGGCGGTCTGCGATGCTGGCTTCGGCCAGATAGGCGTTCACCGTGGTTGCGCCGACGCCGATCAGCACTGCGAAATAATGGGTGTCGAGCGCTTCGGAGGAGCGGACGTTGATCGAGGCATAGCTGCGCAGCCCCTTGCGGACGAGATGCGTATGCACCGCCGCCGCCGCCAGCACGCCGGCGATGGCCGCGCGATCGGCGCTGACGCCTTCGTCGGTCAGGAAGATTTCGGTGCGGCCTTCACGCACAGCCTGCTCGGCTTCCTCGCGGATGCGGGCGATGGCGGCGCGCAATTGCTCCTGCCCACCCGAAGCCGGGAAGGTGCAGTCGATTTCCGCCACGGCCGGGCCGAAATAGGCCTTGAGCCGAGACCATTCGCCGCTCGTCACCACCGGCGATTCCAGCACCAGCACATGGCTGTTCTGCGCGCCTTCCTCCAGGATGTTGTGGAGGTTGGAGAAGCGCGTCTTCAGGCTCATGACGTGCCGTTCGCGCAACGGATCGATCGGCGGGTTGGTGACCTGGCTGAAATTCTGGCGGAAGAAATGGCTGATCGTGCGCGGCTTGTCGGAAATGACGGCGAGCGGCGTGTCGTCGCCCATCGACCCGATCGCTTCCTTCGCATCTTCGACCATGGGGCTGAGGATCAGCTCCATATCTTCCAGCGTCAGGTTGGCCGCTACCTGGCGGCGGGTCAGTTCCGCCTTGTCCCAGGTCGGCAGGGCACTTGGCGCCTCGGCCAGATCATCGACGGTCAAAAAGTCCTTGATGAGGTCGCCATAGGGACGCTCACCGGCGATCTGGTCCTTGATGGCGCGGTCGTCATAGATTTCGCCTTCCTGAAGATCGACGGCGATCATCTGGCCCGGACCCATGCGGCCCTTCTTGACGATGGTGGTTTCGGGCACGACGACCATGCCGGTTTCGGAGCCGACGATCAGCAGATTGTCGCCGGTCAGCGTGTAACGCAGCGGCCGCAGCGCGTTGCGATCGACGCCGGCCACGACCCAGCGGCCATCGGTCATCGCCAGTGCGGCGGGGCCGTCCCACGGTTCCATCACGGAAGCGAGATATTCGTACATGTCCGCATGCGGCTTGGGCAGATCGGCGCTGTCGGCCTGCCATGCTTCGGGCACAAGCATCAGCTTGGCGGTGGGCGCGTCGCGGCCTGAGCGGCAGATCGCTTCGAACACGGCGTCGAGCGCGGCGGTGTCCGACGCGCCGGCCGGGATCACCGGCTTGATATCCTCCGACTGCTCGCCAAAGGCGAGGGAAGCCATCTTGATCTCGTGGCTCTTCATCCAGTTCTTGTTGCCGCGGATCGTGTTGATCTCACCATTATGGGCGAGGGTGCGGAACGGCTGGGCCAGCCACCATTGCGGGAAGGTGTTGGTCGAATAGCGCTGGTGGAAGATGGCGACGCGGCTTTCGAACCGTTCGTCCTGCAAGTCTGGGAAGAAGACCGACAGCGATTCCGCCAGGAACAGGCCCTTGTAGATGATCGACCGGCAGGACAGCGAACAGATGTAGAAATCCTGAATCTGCGCGGCGATGACCTTCTTCTCGATCCGGCGACGGATGAGGTAGAGATCCTTTTCGAACTCGGCCTGATCGCGTTCTTCCGGCATCGGGCCGGCGATCATGATCTGCTCGATTTCGGGACGGGTCGCCTGCGCCTTCTGGCCGATGACGGAAACGTCCACCGGCACCTGACGCCAGCCATATATGGTGTAGCCCGCCTCGATGATTTCGCTCTCGACGATGGTGCGGCACGCTTCCTGCGCGCCTAGGTCCGTGCGCGGCAGGAAGATCATGCCGACGGCCAGGCGATTGGGCAGCGGCTTGTGGCCGGAATCGGCGATGGCGTCATCGAAGAAGCGCACCGGCAGATCGACATGGATGCCAGCGCCGTCGCCCGTCTTGCCATCAGCATCGACCGCGCCACGATGCCACACGGCTTTGAGAGCATCGATCGCGCTGGCGACCACGCGGCGGCTGGGCCGGCCGTCCGTCGCAGCGACCAGGCCAACGCCGCAGGCATCGCCTTCCAGATCGGGATGATACATGCCCTCGGCAGCGATGCGTGCGCGCTCTTGCGGGCTGGCCATGAAATTGGTGTCGGTCATGAGGACTTACCCTTGCATGTGGCCGTCCGTTTTTCGGGCACGGCCGCTGTCATTCCATATGGTGCCGGCATGACCGGCGCGATTGTCAGTTGGCTTTTTTCGTGTCCGTGCCGAGCAATGCGGTGAGACGGTCGCGTTCGGCCTTTGTCAGGTCGTTATAGGTCCGCGGCTTGGGCAGCTTGGCGAGTTCGGCGGCGGATGATTTCATGATCTCCGGCATGGCCTGCATCATTTCGGGCATGACCTTTTGCAGTCTGCCAATATAATGCGGGTCGGTGGCCAGCTCCATGAAGCCGGCGCCGAATTTGGCCCCGACCGGCGTTTTAAGAAACGCGCTGATCTGATCCAGTTCAGCCGCAGTGTAACGATAGGCGAAGGCCTCTGCCATGCCGTCACGCATGTCCGGTTCATAGCGTCCCATGAAACGCCCCATAGCCGGCATCATGCTGTTGACGATCACGTCCATTCGCTTGCGGAAATTGGGGTCGATGATCGCCATCATCTCCTCGATGGTGCCCTCGCCCAAACTGTCCGCCCGCTCAGGATCGATCCCTCCGACTTTCAGGAACTCGCGGATCGGCATCTTGGTCATGCCGTCCATCATCGGTCCCATCATCTTCTGCATCATCGGCCCCATCATCTTTTCCATGGTACCGTCGGGCAGGATGATGGAGGCGATCGGCTGAGCCTTGGCCAGCAACGCGGGATCGACCGGCTGGACGGTAGCCGCCGGGGCCTGCGCGTGGGCGGCGACCGGCGCCGCCAGCAGGAACAGGGACAGGATGGCGGCGCGCATCACGCCGCGACCCTTTCGCCCGCCGCTGCCTTGGCCTTCGCCTTCAAATAGCGGTGCATATGGTCAGTGACGTCGCGGCCGTCGCGGATCGCCCAGACGACCAAGGATGCGCCGCGTACGATGTCGCCAGCGGCAAATACGCCGTCCATGCTGGTCATCATCGTCTTGTGATCGACGCGCAACGTGCCCCAGCGGGTGACCGACAGCTCTTCGCTGCCGAACAGGCGGGGCAGGTCTTCAGGATCGTAGCCCAACGCCTTGATGACCAGATCGGCCTCCAGCGTATGTTCGCTGCCCGGATCGGCTTCGGGCGCGCGACGGCCGGAGGCGTCGGGTTGGCCCAGACGCATCTTCGTCACCTTGACGCCGGTCACATGCTCTGTGCCTTCAAAGGCAATCGGTGCGGTGAGCCAGACGAACTCGACGCCCTCTTCCTCGGCATTGGCGACTTCGCGCTGCGATCCGGGCATATTCTCCCGGTCGCGGCGGTACAGGCACTTCACCGATTTGGCCCCCTGGCGGATGGCAGTGCGGACGCAGTCCATCGCCGTGTCGCCGCCACCGATGACGACGACATTCTTGCCCGTCGCCAGCAGCGTGCCATCCTGATGTTGCGGCACCGCATCGCCGAAACCGGCCTTGTTGGAGGCGGTCAGATAGTCGAGCGCCTTCACCACGCCGGCGGCGCCGACGCCCGGCGCCTTGATGTCGCGCGGTTTATAGACGCCGGTGGCGATCAGGATTGCGTCATGCTTCTGGCGCAATTGCTCCAGCGTAGCGTCGCGGCCGATCTCGAACCCTTCGTGGAAGACGATGCCGCCATCCTTCAGGCGCTGGATGCGGCGCATGACCACGTCCTTTTCCAGCTTGAAGCCGGGGATGCCATAGGTCAGCAGGCCGCCGGCGCGGTCATGCCGGTCATAGACATGCACGTCATAGCCTGCCACGCGCAGATATTCGGCGGTGGTAAGGCCCGCAGGCCCCGCGCCGATCACGCCGATCGACTGGCCGCGCGGCTGACCGGGAACGAGCGCTTCGACCCAGCCTTCCTTCCAGGCGGTATCGGTGATGTATTTTTCGACGCTGCCGATGGTCACCGCGCCATGACCGGAAAATTCGATGACGCAATTGCCTTCGCACAGGCGATCCTGCGGGCAGATGCGACCGCAGATTTCCGGCATGGTACTGGTCAGGTTCGACAGTTCATAGGCTTCGCGCAGACGCCCTTCGGCGGTCAGGCGCAGCCAGTCCGGGATATGATTGTGGAGCGGGCAATGGGTCGAGCAATAAGGCACGCCGCATTGCGAGCAGCGCGACGCCTGTTCCTCGGCCTTGTCCAGGATGAACGACTTGCTGATTTCCAGAAAGTCGTCGGCACGATCATCCGCCGCGCGTTTTTCCGGGTAGGATTGCACCTTGCCCACGAATTTCAGCATCGGATTGTCGGCCATACCCTAGTCCCTACTATGTTGCTGAAGTGCGCATAGCAGGAAAACCGACGGAGTCACGTGGATTTTGGCATTTAAGACAGTATAGCTTACCTGTTATTCAGGCAATTTTGCCATTTTTGAGAATAAATCGCAAATACTGGCGTTAATTTTATACCGATCCGGACCTATCTGGCGGCGAGCCAGATGAGAGCAGCCGCGCCGGCGATGATTCGGTACCAGGCAAAGGGGGCGAATCCATGTTTCGACACCAGCCCGACGAACCATTTGATGACCAGCAATGCGACGATGAAGGACACGATGAAGCCCAGCGCAATGCTGTCCCATCCCACCGAAGCGCTGGTGATCTGATCGCCCTTTTTGAGCAGTTCGAGCGTAGTGGCGCCTAACATGGTGGGGATGGCCAGGAAGAAACTGAACTCGGCGGCCGTGCGCCGTTCGACGCCCAGCGTCAGCGCGCCCATGATCGTCGCACCCGAACGGCTGACGCCGGGTATCATCGCGATACATTGGATCAGGCCGATGCCGATCACGCGGACGACCGGAATGTCGGCGATGCCGTGGAAGCGATGGTCCTTCACTGCCCGTTCGATCAGCAATATGGCGATGCCGCCCGCGATCAGGGCCCAGGCGACGACCTTGGGCGCGCCAAGCAGCATTTCGACATAGTCGTGAACGGCCAGGCCGATAAGGGCGGCAGGGATGAAGGCGATGATGAGGTTGCGCAGGAACCGCCAGCTGACCGGTTCACGCCGCAGCAGGCCCATGCCCACCGCCCAGAAGGTGCGCCAGTAGAGCACGACCACCGCCAGGATCGCACCGAGCTGGATAATGACGTTGAACATCGCCCAGGCGGATGAATCATAGCCCAGCAATTCGCTCGCCAGGATCAGGTGGCCGGTGGAGGAAACGGGCAGGAATTCGGTCAACCCCTCGACAATACCCAGCAGGATGACGGTTAGATAATGGAGGTCCATGGCAAAGCCCTATGTGCTTGGCATAAAAAATCCTCCCCGGTTGCGGGGAGGAGCCTTGTTGGCGAGGCTATCTAAACGATCGCCCCGCCGCCTTCTCTGCGTTCAGGCGCTGACCCGGCCGGCGAAGCGGCCATGGCGGCGATAGCGCACCATCCACTTGCCAGCGACGGCGGCCAGCGGCGTGGCGTCGATACCCAGCGCGGCCAGCCCTTCGCTATCCGGAGCGGCGACATTGTCGCGGCCCAGCATGGCGAGCTGGTCGCGGGTGATCGGCCCGCCGGGCAGCAGCGCCAGCAGCGACGCGAAGCCATTGGGAACGTCCACCAGAGCCTTGTCGCGCCCGATCGCCTTGGCGATCCAGGCGTTGATTTCCTTCATGCTCATCACCTGCGGACCGGCGACCTCGAACGTCTTGCCACCGAAGACGCCAGGCTGATCGGCTGCGTTGGCGATCGCGTGCGCGACGTCCGCGACATAGACGGGCTGAAATTTCGTGGCGCCGCCGATCACCGGGACGACCGGCGCGGAGCCGATGATCTGGGCGAAGCGGTTGAGGAACTGGTCCTCTGCGCCGAAGACGATAGAGGGACGGATGATGGTCGCGGTCGGGAAGGCGGCCTTGACCGCTTCTTCGCCCGCAGCCTTCGATCGGCCATAGGCACTGGGGCTGCCAGCATCCGCGCCGATGGCGGAGATATGGACCAGCGCAGTGACGCCCGCTGCCGCTGCGGCCTGCGCGACATTGGCCGCGCCCTCCCTATGGAAGGCGTCGAAATCACCCGACAGGATGCCGACCAGGTTGATGACGATGTCGCTGCCATGGATGGCGCGATCGACCGTCGCGCGCTTGCGGATGTCGGCCGCGACGAACTGGGACTGGCCCAGATTGCCCAGCGCCTTTATCTTGACCGCGCTAGCCAGGTCGCGCTGCGCAATCCGCACGCGCGCGCCGCGCGCCATCAGCGCCTGCGCGACCTGCCGGCCCAGAAAGCCGCCGCCGCCGAAGATCGTTACCAGACTGTCCTTCATCACGCGCGTCCCATGTCCATGTTTAGGGGAATGACTCTGCCATTCCCCTTGCAACAGCCACCGCGCGCTGACAACTGACTTTAGCCAAGCCAGCCCTGCAAATCGGCCAGCATCCACAGGCCCAGGCCCAGGAACAGCAGCGCCGCGCCGATCTGCAAGGCGCGCATCGGCACCTTCTTGGCCAGTGCTTCGCCGAACAGGACGGCAGGGACATTGGCGACCATCATGCCCAGGGTCGTGCCCATGGTGACGGCCATAAGATTGTCGAATCGGGCGCCTAGCGCCACGGTGGCGACCTGCGTCTTGTCGCCCATCTCGACCAGGAAGAAGGCGACCAGCGTGGTAACGAACACGCCGGCCCTGGACGGGGCCTTGAGTGGCGCGTCCTCGTCGATCTTGTCGGGCACCAGCGTCCAGGCGGCCATGGCGATGAAGGAGGCGGCGACGGCATAGCGGAACCAGTTTTGGGTCAGCACGCCGGCGATCGAATGGCCGACCAGCGCGGCGAGGAAATGATTGGCCACCGTGGCCGCGAAGATACCCAGGATGATCGGCACCGGCTTTCTGAAGCGGGTGGCGAGCAGCATGCCGAGCAACTGCGTCTTGTCGCCCATTTCGGCGAGCGCAACCAGCGCGGCGGAGGTAAGGAAAGCTTCCATCGTCATGTTTCCGGGCCGGGCGTAGCTTAAGCAGACACAATGCCATCGTCGCTTTCCGCCCGGCCGGACAGGAAAGCGTCGATGCCATTGGTCTCGCCCGATGCGGATATGATCCGCTTCCCATACGCCATGGCCTCTCGACCAAATATGTTGACGCATGGCCCGCTCGCTTGACGCGGAACGGCTGGCTACTCCCCAGATGACGCGCTAACCCCTACTGAAAGCGGGCGGAGAAGGCAAGCTATGGCGCAGCCAAACAAGACGGTCGAAACCGATGCAGCGGTCGAGGATTTCCTTGCGCAGGTCGATCCACCCGAACGGCAGGCGGATGGGCGCAGGGTCGCGGCCCTGATGGCGCGCCTTTCGGGTGAACCGGCGCATTTATGGGGGCCGAGCATCATCGGCTTTGGCCGCTACCATTATCGCTATGATAGCGGGCGGGAAGGCGACATGTGCCGGATCGGCTTTTCGCCGCGCAAGGCGGAGCTGGTTTTCTACCTTGCGGGACTGGACGAAGCGGATTTTGCGCCGCTCGGCAAGCATCGGCGCGGTAAAGGCTGTCTCTACATAAAGCGCCTGACGCAGATCGACATGGCGGTGCTGGAGCGGCTGATCGTCAAGAGTCTCGACCATATGGACAGGAAATATCCTCGATGACGCCATGGCCGCTCTGTCTCGCCCTGGTGCTTGCCGCGCCCGCGGCGCATGCGCAGATAGAGGATAGCGGCATCGCTTCTCTCTCAGCCGATCTGGCTGCCGGCCGCACGAGCAGCGAGAAGGCGGTGCGCGCCTATCTGAAGCGGATCGCCGCTCTGGATCGCAAGGGGCCAAGGCTGAACGCCATCATCGCCCTCAACCCACAGGCGGTGGTGCAGGCGCGGGCGCTGGATGCCGAACGGCGCGCGGGGAGGGTGCGCGGGCTGCTCCATGGCATACCGATCCTGCTCAAGGATAATATCGAGGCGGCGGGGATGCCCACCACTGCCGGGTCGCTGGCGTTGGCCCGCAATGATCCTGGCCGCGATTCGCCGGTAGCCGCCGCGCTGAAGGCGAAGGGGGCGATCATCCTGGGCAAGACGAACCTGAGCGAATGGGCCAATTTCCGGTCCGAACGGTCGATGAGCGGATGGAGTGCGATCGGCGGCCTGACCCGCAACCCCTATGCGCTCGATCGTACGACCTGCGGATCGTCCAGCGGATCGGGCGCGGCGGTGGCGGCCGGCTTCGCGCCCGCCGCGATCGGCAGCGAAACCAACGGCTCGATCATCTGCCCTGCCTCCATGATGGGACTGGTGGGATTTAAGCCTACCATCGGCTTGATTCCCCGGACCCATATCGTGCCGATAAGCCATAGTCAGGATACCGCTGGCCCGATGGCGCGCAGCGTGCGTGACGTCGCGATCCTGCTCTCTGCGCTCATCGCAAGCGATGGCGGGGATCCGGCGACGGCCGACGCCATGGCTCATGCACATGATTATGCTGCGGGGCTTGACCCGGCAAAGGTGCGGGGCATGCGCATTGGCGTGCTGCGTGGTGGCTCGCAGCCCGACCTGCTGGCCCGCTATGACGGGGCGCTGGCAGTGCTGGAAGGATTGGGCGCGACACTGGTGGAGGTGAAGAAGCCAGCCATGGAAGGCATGTCTGCCGCCAGTTACGACGTGCTGCAATATGAATTCAAAGCCGACCTCAATGCCTATCTTGCATCGACGCGCCCCGATCAGGTGGAAAGCCGAACGCTGGCCGCGCTGATGATGTTCGATAACGCCCATAAGGCGGAAGAAATGCCGCTGTTCGGGCAGGACATATTCGCTTTGTCGCAGGCGAAAGCGAGCTTGGACGATCCGGACTATCGCGCGGCGCGAGCAAAGTCGCTGCGGCTTGCAGGGAAGGAGGGGATCGACGCGATGCTGGCGGACAATCGCGTCGATTTGCTGGTGGCGATCAGCTATGGCCCGGCCTGGCCGTCCGACACCGTCTGGGGCGATCAATATGAGGGGCCGGGCGGTTCGACCGGGCCGGCGGCGATCGCGGGCTATCCCCATTTGACCGTGCCTATGGGCCAGCTGCGCGGCTTGCCGGTGGGGCTGAGTTTCATCGGCACGGCCTATGCCGAGCAGAGATTGCTTGATGCCGGCTATGCCTATGAGCAGGCGGCGGGTCTGAAATTGCGGCCCGACTTTCGGCCGACCGTGGACACCGGCCCGGAATTGGAGGGCAAAAGGCAGTTCATGCCGCGAGTTTCCCGGCCGTGAAACATCCCGTTTGCTCCGAAACCTGTGTCAGGGTTCGCCCGCACTTTGCTGCATGCGCCGTTCGGCGAACCATTGTTGCAGCATCTGCGCGGTGCAGCCGGTGAAGCCGTTGCTGCCGATCACCGAGCAGCTGTTGGGCAGGGTCTGACGCTGCACCTGTTCCATGTTCGCGACCTGACTGCCCCAGCCGGGGCCACCCGCGACCGCAGGCTTTTCACGCAGCTTCTTGGGAATGCGATACCGTTCCGATTCGGGCTTGCGCGCACATACGACGATTTCGTCGCCCTTGCTCTGGGGGCAGGGATCGTCGCCATAGACCAGCAGGTTGATGATCCGCTCAGGCGGCGGCTCCGCCTGCGCGGCAGCCGTTGCGGGTAGCATCGGGACCAGCAGCAAGCCAATGAGGGGAAGCAGGACAGGGTGGCGCATCGATAAAATCCTTCACACCCCTGTTGCATAACCAGCGGGCTTGCCCATGGCCCGATGGTATCGGATGGGACGCCGCCGGCGCCCCGGAACCGTTATTTCTGCGGCGGTGTCGGCTGAGCCGCCGCCTTTTCCTCCGCCTTCACACGTGCTTCGATCGCATCGCTGTCGGAATCGATGGTCGACAGGCGCTTGGCTCGTTCGGCCGCGACCAGATCCTTCCAGCTGGCATTGTCCAGCGCCTGCCGCTCGGCCTTGGCCAGGCGCGAAAGCTGCGCGAAACAGCCGGTCGCGCCGCCGCCGCCCACCGGCGAGCAGCTTTCGGTGCCGGACCGGCCCACATATTCCATCGACCGCACGCGCTCGCCCCAGGCCTGGGTACTGGGCTTGTTCGGGTCGCCACGCAGCGGTTCGGGAATACGATAGCGTTCCTCTTCACCCTTGCGGGCGCATACGACGATGTCGTCACCAGCGCTTTGCGGGCAGGCATCTTCGCCATAGACGATGACGATATTGACCTTTTCCGACGCCGGATCGGTCACGGCGGTCGGCGCGGAGGCCGGTTGCGCCAGAGCGGGGACGGACGCGCCCAGCATCAACAATGCTGCGATCATCGGGGTCTTCATCATCAGTCCGTCCTTTTTCAGATGCGCGTGGGCGTCATATTCTTTTTGATAGGGCGATGGCGGCCCGACATCCCAAACGGATGGCGCCCGACAAGACGGGGTAGGCGGGGGCCTGCTCGGCGCCATGGGCGATGGCGGCCTCGCGATGTTCGACCTCTTCCGCCTGAAAATCCGCAATGGCGGCGGAGAGTTCCGAATCTTCTTCGCCCAGAGCATCCAGCTGGTCCGCATAATGTTTGTCGATTTCCGTTTCGACCGCAGCGGTGCAGGCCATGGCGGCCTTTGGACCCATGGCGGCAGTGACCGCACCCAGCGCGAAGCCGGCGACATGCCAGAAGGGCGACAGGATGGTGGGCCGCACGCCGCGCCGCGCGATCATCGCGTCGAAGGCGGCGCGATGCCGCTCCTCCTGCGCTGCCATGCCGGCGATCAGCCGGCCATAGGGATGGCGATCGCCCATCACGGCCAGTTGCCCGCCATAGATCCGCACCGCGCCGAACTCGCCGGCTTGATCGACCCGCACCATGGACGCGCGATCGGCGTCGCTCAGCCGCTTGCCCGGCCGGGGGAAATCCTTGGCAGCACTCATGCCTTCCTCGCTTTCAGCAACAGAGCCAAGATGGCGAGCGCGGCCACGCTGGACAAGAGGCCGTTATAGCCCGCCATCGAAATGCCGAACATCTGCCATGGCGCGACGTCGCAGCGGGTGATGGGGCTGGCCATGATCTGGTTCAATATGTCGGCGCCGCTTCCGCCAGCGGGAGAGGTAGAGCAGGTGGTCAGCCCTTCCCACCAGCCATATTCGACGCCGGCATGGAACAGGCCGATGAGGCCGCTGACGCCGACGGCGATACCGGCCAAGCCCGCGAACAGGCCGCTGACGCAGGCCCGGCCGCGCGCGGCATAGGCGATCAAAGCGAACGGAATGGCGGCGAAATGGGCGTAACGTTGCCACCAGCACATTTCGCAGGGATGCAGCCCGCCCAGATATTGGAAGGCGTAGGCACCGGCCAGCATGACAAGCGGCGCGAGCAGCGCCAGCAGGCGGGCCTTGGCAAGGGAAGGGGACAGGCTGTTCATATCCGCCGCTTAAACGCTCCACATCCTTTCGTCATGCTGAACTTTGTCGCAAAACCGGCCTGGGCGCCCGCCAGCCGGCATCTCCATGAAAGTCTGCATACGCAACCTAATGGTGGCGGGCGGGTTTAAGGATGGAAAGATTATGGAGATGATATGAAGCTCACCCGACTGGCCGCCTGTGTTGCCACGATCGCGACATTGATGTCGGCGACCCCATCCATGGCTTATCCCGATCGAGACTATCGTTCGGTAGAGCGTCATGATGATCGCCGGCAGCCACCCCGATATCGGGAGCAGAGGCGGAATGAAGCGCGCCGTTATGAAGATCGGCGTCGTTACGACGATCGGCGCCGCCATGACAGGGGACGCGATCATGCGGACCGGCGCGGCCAGCATTGCCGGACCACGTACGAGCGTGGCAGCTGGCATCAGGTTTGCCGCTGACAGATGACCGTGAGACCAAGGGAAGCGTGAAGCGACCTTTGGCTTGCGTCGGCCGGCATAATTGCCACTCATGATTGCTCGCATGTGTAGCGGGCTATGAGGAAAGACCTCATAGCCCACCTTATAAATGCAAAGCTTATTTGGCGCCGGGCTTCCTTGCAGCCTGTGCCTGCGCAATGGTCGCACCGGGCGTGCTGGCCAGACGCGAGATCGTCTTGAGCGCATAGTCGAGCTGGAAATCCTCGACGCCCTTCTTTTTGAGATCTTCGGCGGACATGGCGAAGCGCGGATCGTCCTTCGTATCCTCTTCCAATGCCTTGTCGTCGGTCTTGATCTCATTGATCAGGTGGCGGCGCAGGTCGCTTTCGCGAAATTTCGGCCGGTTCTTGTAATCGGGGTCTGACAGCTGCGGGACACGGATGTCCGGCTGGATGCCGCCTTCCTGCACGCTGCGGCCCGACGGCGTGTAATAGCGCGCGGTCGTGAGCTTCAGCGCGGTCGTGTTGGACAGTGGCAACATCGTCTGGACGCTCCCCTTGCCGAAGCTGCGCTCGCCCATCACCAGCGCGCGATGCTGGTCCTGCAAGGCGCCGGCCACGATTTCGGAGGCCGAGGCGGAGCCTGCATCGACCAGCACGATCACCGGCAGGCCCTTCGCATCGTCGCCCGGCTTGGCATAATAGCGTTCGACATCGCCCTTCGCACGGCCGCGCTGCGACACGATCTCGCCGCGCTCCAGGAAAGTGTCGCTCACGGTCACGGCTTCGTCCAGCAGGCCGCCGGGGTTGGAACGCAGGTCGAGGATATAGCCGGTAGGCTTGTGGCCCAGGCTCTTGTCGATGCTGCGAATCGCCTGTCGCACGTCGGCCCCGGTATTGGCCGAGAAGCTGACGATGTTGATGACGCCGATATTATTCTTCACTTCCCATTTGACGGGCTTCAACTGAATGATCTCGCGCGTAAGGGTCAGTTCGATCGGCTTGTCGCGACCGGCCCGGACCAGCGTCAGCTTCAGGCTGGTGCCCGGCGCCCCGCGCATCTTGTCCACGGCCTCGTCCAGCGTGCCGCCATAGATGAGCTGGCCATCGATATGGGTGATATAGTCGCCCGCCTTGATGCCGGCGCGCCAGGCGGGGGTGTCCTGCGTCGGCGCGATGACCTTGACCGCGCCATCTTCCTGCGTGACCGAGAGGCCGAGGCCGCCATAGCTGCCCTCGGTCTGGGTGCGCAGATTCTGGAAATCGCGCGCATCAAGGAAGCTGCTGTGCGGGTCGAGGCTGGCCAGCATGCCGTCGATCGCGCCCTTGATCAGCTTTTCGTCGTCGACCTTTTCGACATAGTCGCTGCGCACCTTCTGGAACACGTCCATGAATTCGTCGAGCGCCTTGTAGCTGGACGCTTCCCCGTCGGCGAGCGCTGCGGTGGTAGCCGGAATGAGCGCAAGCGCCCCGAGCGCAACCGCGCCCTGGAGGAAAGTGGATTTCATGGCTGTCCTAGGAGTGTGCATCAATGCTCCGATATAGGCCGATTCGTGCCGCAACGCAAAAGCGCGCTTCGATGGAGTGTCGCGCGGGATCGATGAGCGTAAGGTTAACCGAGCCCCACCAGCGGCACGATGTCCACCGGGCGGCCGTTGCGGCGCAGTTCGACGGTGATATTCGGGCGTTCGGGACCGGTAATGCCGACAGGTTCGCCCTGGCGTACGGTGTCGCCGACCTGGGCTGTGACGCGGTGCAGGCCGGTGATGAGCGTGGTCCAGCCCTGACCATGGTCGATGATGAGGATCTGGCCATAGTCGCGATAGGGGCCGGCAAAGGCGATGCGGCCGGCTGTCGGCGCGATCGCCTGCGCGCCGGGTTGCGTCACTAGGGTCAGGCCGCGCGATCGGACGCCGCCGTCATTCACTTCGCCCATGCCGGTGACGAGTTGGCCGATCACCGGCAGGCGATAGGGCGGCGGACCGCCGGCGGACGCCTCCCGTTCCGGAGCGGCGGCACCGGCCTGGTCGGGGCGGGCGGGGCGAAGCAGCGGGCCGGACAGGGCGGCCAGCCGCTCGCGCAGGTCGCCCGCTTCCTCCAGCCGGTCCATCAGGTCGACGATGTCGCGGGCGCGTTCGCCCAGCGCAAGGGCGCGTTCGCTTTCAAGTCCCGCATTGGCGCGATAGTCGCGGGCGGCGACGCGCTTTTGCGCTTCGAGGGCGGCCATGGCGGTTTGCCGATCCTTGCGGTCGGTTTGCGCCTGGGTGAGGGCGTCGGATGCCTGTTGCGCCGTGGCGCGCAGGGCGCGGCTCTTGTCCAGTTCCTGCCGCAGGCCGGCGGTGCGCTGCTCGATGACGGGCAGCACCTGGCCCAGCACGGCGCGCATATGCACGGCGTCGGCGACGGACCCCGGTTGGACCAGCGCCAGCGTCAACGGGCGGCGGGCCATCATCTGGAGCGCGGCGGTCAGGCGAACGACCGGCTCCTGTCTGGCGGCGAGCCGGGCGGCCTGGGCGCGTTGCAGCCGATTGATGATGGCGATGCGGGCCTGCGCCGCCTGAATGTCAGCCTCCGCCTGCTGGATGCGCGCGGCGAGTGCGGCGGCGCGCCGGCGGGCTTGTTCGGCTTCGTCGCGGGCGGCGCTGGCCTGCTGATCCAGCCGGGCGGAGCGCTCGCGGGCTTCGTCCGACTGGCGGCGGGCATTTTTGAGCGCCTGCTGCTCCTGCGCCAGCGTGGTGCCGGCGGTGCCGGACAGGATGATCGCGGCATCATTGGCGGCGGGCAGGCGCGTGGCGGCGATGGCCAACAGGCCCATCAGTCCGCTTGCAATGAGGATGCTACGCTTCACCCGATGCCCCGCCTCTATCGGTCCTGCCTAGGCGGAAACCGGGCGGCTTTCTAGCGGCGAACGATATGTGCCGCTCTTTCTTTTGCTGGGCGCATTCTGTCAGTTGGTGACTGTGCCAGACGCCTTCAGACTGTTTCAGCCTTCGCGATGATAGGGATGATTGGCCAGGATGGAGCAGGCGCGCCAGAGCTGTTCGGCCAGCATCGCGCGGGCGATCATATGCGGCCAGGTCATGGCGCCGAAAGCGATCAGCAGGTCTGCGTTCGCACGGTCCGCATCATCGAAGCCATCCGCCGCGCCGATCAGGAAGCGACATTCGCGCGTACCCGCGTCGCGCCATCCCTCGATCCGGCGGGCGAACTCCATGGAGCCGAGTTGCTTGCCCTTTTCATCCAGCATCACCGTCACCGTGCCGGGACCGGCGGGGGGCGGCTTACCGCCGCGATCGGGCATTTCGGTGATCTTGTGGGGCATGGTCAATCGCCTGGTGTAGCGATCGACCAGATCGGCTTCGGGCGAGCGCCCGATCTTGCCGCGTGCTATGATGTGGAGGAGCATGACGAATTCCGTTCGCTTCGCGCATAGGTTCGAGCTTGTCGAGAACCCAAGTCGAGAAGGTTTCTCGACAGGCGCATCTCGACTGCGCTCGATGCTGCTCGAACTGAACGGTCAGTGGGCGGCTAGGCCGTTGCCCGCGACCGGCGCGTCGACGAAGCCCCACATCCGTTCCAGATTGTAGAAGCTGCGCACTTCCGGCTTGAACAGGTGGACGATCACGTCGCCGGCGTCGATCAGCACCCAGTCGGCGACCGGAAGTCCTTCGACACGGGCGGACCGGCCGGTTTCCTTTTTGATCCGTTCGGCAAGATGCTGGGCGATCGCGGCGACCTGACGCGACGAACGGCCGCTGGCGATCACCATATAATCGGCGATGCTGCTCTTGCCTTCCAGCGGGATGGAGATGGTTTCCTGTGCCTGGTCGTCGTCGAGCGACTGCATGACGAGGGCATGGAGAGCGGCCACGGAATCGGCGGCAAAGACCGGATCGTTGGCAGGGGCGAGGTTAGACAATGAAACTCCAATCTAGATGACGTACCGACGCATGAGCGGATCGCGCGCACACGTTGCTTCATATTCGCGATGCCAGAGGGGGTCCGCCTGCCGCAGCAGGGTCGCCGATCTTGGATCAGGGCGAAAGCGCAATAGCACGAGCGCCGGTGGTCTCCAATTCGTCCAGTCTGCACTCTGGCGCGCGGACCGGACGAAGCGCCGCAGCCAGCTCATGGCCACAGAGCCACGGGCAGCCCTATCATAGCCCGGACGGGCGATAACGGCAATGGGCATTTGCCGCGCAATGCCGCGCCAGTCGCGCCATTGGCCAAATTGCGCCAGATTATCGGCGCCCATCAGCCAGATGAAGCGGTTGCGGGGGTAGCGCAGGGTTAGCGCGCGGAGCGTGTCGACGGTGTAGCGGGTGCGCAGGTAGCGCTCGATCGCGGTGGCGCGAATCGGCGAACGGCGGGCGACATGCTGGGCTTTGGCGAGGCGTGCGGGCAGCGGGGCCATGCCTTTGGCGGGCTTGAGCGGGTTGCCGGGGGAGACGAGCCACCAGATTTCGTCGAGGCCGAGGGCGTCCCTGGCGAAGAGGGAGATGGCGCGATGGCCGCCATGGGCCGGATTGAAGGAGCCGCCGAGCAGGCCGATCTTTTTCATGGGCATGCCATGCCAGCGTGCGGACAAGGCGGCAATGGGGCCGCCGCAGAAGTCGGGCATGAAAGATAGGAAGAGACGCGCTTAACTTCGCACATTTCCCGCTGATTGCGACATTTAAGAAGTAAGGTAGGATATTATCTTGCGCGCTGAATGTCTGCATCGCGCCCATAATCCCGTTATCACGGGAGGTGGGGAATAGGACAGGATGGTGCCGCTCAATGCCCCGGCGCACGTTTCCACTGGCGCCGATAGGGGATGCGGTCCAGCTTTTCCATCAAGTCGGCGAAGGGACCGTCGGCGACGGATGACGCCTTGCGTGCCGGCGCGATCTTCTCTGTCCTGTCTTCATGCCGCCGCAACGGGCGGCGGAACAATATAGCCTTCCACATGACACTCTCCGACCCGCGACTGCGATGATCTGCGTCGCTTCTGTGTAAGATACGCGGGGCGGAGAGGCTTGTTCCTGCTTTATTTACTCGGCCGCCGGCAGCGCCTTGGCCTCGTCCGCTTGTGCGTCGCGGGCGAGGACGTCGAGCGGCTCCATCGCCTCGATATCCTTGCCGCCGGTTTCGATGTCGAGGTCGCGGAACTTGCGACCGGTGGACAGGACGCGGCTTTCGAAGCTGCCGATGAAGCTGTTATAGTTGGAGACGGCGCTGTTGAGACCGGAACCGAGCCGCTTGAGGTGGGTGGCGGCGACCGACAGGCGCTCGTAAAGCTCCTTGCCCAACTGGCCGACCTGTTGCGCCTGTTCCTGCATCTTGGCCTGGCGCCAATGGCCGGCCAGCGTGCGGGCAAGGGGGAGGAAGGTGGCAGGGCCGCAGATGATGACGCGATTCTTCGCCGCACGCTCCCAAAGGTCCATGTCGGCCTCCAGCGCGGCGGTGACGAAATTGTCGCCCGGCACATACATGATGACGAAATCCGGCGCCTTGTCGAACTGTTCCCAATAGGCCTTGCGCCCCAGCGCGTCGGCATGGGTACGCATGGCGCGGGCATGGTCGAGCATATGCGCGTCGCGCAGCGCCGGATCGACCTGATCGACGGCGTTCAGATAGGCGACGAGCGAGCATTTGACGTCCACCACCATCTGCTGGTCGCCGGGCAGGTTGATGACGAAGTCCGGCCGCATCCGAGTTTCAGAGCCATTGGCCTCGACCGCGACCGACACTTCCTCCTTGAAATCCACGAAGGGAGAGAGGCCGGCGGTTTCGATGAGATTCTTGAACTGCTGCTCGCCCCAGCGGCCGCGGGTCTTGGGCGCGGCGCGCAGGGCATTGACCAGCTTGGCGGTTTCATCACGCACCTGCCCCTGGCCCAGATGCACCTGCTGCACCGCTTCGCGCAATTCGGCATAGCTGCCCACGCGATCCTTCTCGACGCGGGCAAGCCCCTCCTCATAGCGCTTGAGGGTGGTTTCGACCGGGTTCAGCAGGGTTTTCAGCTGCGCCTCGCTCTTCTCGTTCGCCTGGGCGAAGCGCTGGTCTGCGCGGGTCAGGAATTGGGTCTGGGCCTGATCCAGCAGCTTGCCGCCAATCTCGCTGAACTGGGCGGACAGTTGCTCCTTGGCGTCCTTGAGCGCGGCGATCTGCTGTTCGAAGGCCTGGGTGCGGGCCTGGGTGTCGGATTTGAGCGCGGCCAGCTCGCGCAGCGCGGCTTCGCGGTCGGCCTGGATGGACTCGATGCGCTGGGCGGCGGCGGCTTGCAGCGCTTCATGCTTTTGCGTGGCGGCGATTTGGACCGCGTCCAGCCGCTGGTCGGCGGCCTGCTGCGCGGCTTCGAGCCGGGCGATCTGGGTCGTGGCCTGATGGACGCGCTCCTGCTCGACCGCCAGTTCGGCGATGGCGCCGTTGCGCTGGCTGGTGGCGAGGTCCAGCTTGCCGGCGAGATCGGCCTTTTCGACGGCCAGCGGCGCGAGCGCCCTGCCCCGGAGCAGCCAGCCGACGGCAAGGCCGATCAGCAGGGCGATGACGATCAAAAGGGCGGCCAGGCTGTCCATTGCATATCCTTGTCTGGAACGAAACGGGAACCTAGCGGGCGGGGGCGGCGGCCGCAAGTGAGACAGCGAGTAAGACAGGGGAATCGCACAGGATAAATTAGATAGTTAGCTAACTATTAATATCACGCCGCTTGGACGGTTGGCGCGGCGAAGCGTTGGCGATAGTCGCCCGGCGACAGGCCGACGAGACGGTGGAACAGCTTGCGGAAGGCGGCGGCATCCTCGTAGCCGACGCTCCAGGCGATCTGGTCGATGCTGCGCTTCGTGAATTCCAGATGCTCGCGCGCCCTCGCCACACGCAGATGCTGGACATATTCGATCGGCGTCATGGCGGTCGCGGCCTTGAAGCGGCGCTGGAAAGTGCGTTCCTCCAGCGCCGCCTGCGCCGCCATCTCGCCGACGCTGAGCGGCTTTGCTTCACGGGCGGCGAGCCAGTGCTGCACCTTCAGGATGACTTCGTCGCCATGGGTCATGCGCGGCATGAAGCGGGCGAAATGCTTCTGTTCGCGCCCGGCGGTGTCGATCAGCAGGAATTTGGCGGTGTCGAGCATTACCGTTGGGCCGAGCAGCCGGTCGACCAGCCGCAGGCCAAGGTCGGTCCAGGCCATCAGCCCGCCGGCGGTGATGATGTCGCCATCGTCGATGACGATCCGGTCGCAATCCAGCTTCACGGCAGGGAAGCGGGTGCGGAACGCTTCGGCGAACCACCAGTGGGTCGTGGCGGGGCGACCGTCGAGCAGGCCGGTGGCGGCAAGCAGGAAGGCGCCGCCGCAGTTGGAGGCGAGCGTGGCGCCCTGTGCATGGCGGTCGAGCAGCCAGCGGGCATAGGGGGCGGCCTCCTGCGCATCCGGCACGCCGGCCAGGCGACCGGGGATGAGCCAGAAGTCGGGTGTGCCGGGCAGGCCATCATGCGTGTCGTGGCAGCGGGCGAAGCCGCCGTCGGCCTGCATCCGCCAATGGCTGACCCGGACCAGCGGACCGCCATGCTGGAGCGAATATTGCCCGGCGATGGCGATCAGGTCGGTCATGCCATGGACCATCGCCTGCTGGCAGTCGCGATAAAGGAGGATGCCGATTTCGGCCCGTGGCGGCGGCGTAACGGTCATGATAGCCCCTTTGTCGGAATCGGCCCGCTTAATGTCGGAACCGCCAATCCCGATCCTCTGCCTTTCTCCCTAATCCTGCAAGTACAGGGCGTGAGAGACGCTCTTCTGCGAGACGGAAAGGGACTTTCATCATGAGCAATTTCATCACCACCACAGATGGTACCCGCATATTCTACAAGGATTGGGGGACGCGCGATGGCCAGCCGATCGTCTTTTCCCATGGTTGGCCGCTCAGCGCCGATGCGTGGGACGCGCAGATGGTCTATTTTGCCGATCGCGGCTTTCGCACGATCGCCCATGACCGTCGCAGCCATGGCCGGTCGGATCAGGTCTGGGCCAACAATAATATGGACCAATATGCCGACGATCTGGCCGAACTGATCGCGGCGCTGGACCTGAACGACGTGGTGCTGGTGGGCCATTCGACCGGCGGCGGCGAAGTCACCCGGTATGTCGGTCGCCATGGCACGGCGCGAGTCGCCAAGCTGGCGCTGGTCGGCGCGGTCCCGCCGTTGATGCTGAAGACCGAGGCCAATCCGGACGGGTTGCCGATCGATGTGTTCGATGGCATCCGCAAGGGGACGTTCGACAATCGCAGCCAGTTTTTCAAGGATCTGACCATTCCCTTCTACGGATACAACCGCGACGGGGCGGTGATATCCGAAGGGATCGCGCAAGAATTCTGGCGGCAGGGAATGATGGGTGGCCTGAAAGGGCAACTCGACTCCATCCGCGCCTTTTCCGAGAGCGATTTCCATGCTGACCTGGCCAAGGTCGATGTGCCGACGCTGGTGTTGCATGGCGATGACGACCAGATCGTCCCGATCGGCGCATCCGCTTTGTCCACGGTGAAGATCGTCCGGCAAGCGGTGCTGATCGTGTATGAAGGGGCCGACCATGGGCTGACCCAGACGCATCAGGACCGGTTCAACGCCGACCTTCTCGATTTCATCAACGGCTGACGCAATTCCGTTCGGTTCGCGCGTATCGAGACGCATTTTTCGGCTTCGCGCGCGACGAACGGTGGCTTCAAGGAGAGTTTCCATGACCCAAGACACCATCCTCATCACCGGCGCGTCCGACGGCATCGGCGCGGTTTATGCCGACCGCTTCGCAAAGCGCGGCGCCAACCTGATCCTGGTCGCCCGACGGGCGGAAAAGCTGGAGGCGCTGGCGACAGAGCTGCGCGGCACCGGCGTCGCCGTCGAGGTGGTTGCCGCCGATCTGTCCAAGGCAGACGATCTTGCCCGGATCGAGGCGCGGCTGCGCGACGACGACGCGATCACCGGCCTTGTCAACAATGCCGGCATTGCGGGCGAGCAGGGTTTCGTCGAGACCGACCCCGCTTATCTGACCAGCCTCATCGACCTCAATATATTGGCGGTGACGCGGCTGTCCCGCGCCATTGCGCCCCGGCTGTCGGCGAACGGCGCCGGCACGCTCATCAATATCACGTCCGTCACGGCGCTGATGCCCGATGGCTTCACGGCGGTCTATCCGGCAAGCAAGGCCTATGTGCTGGCTTTTACCGAGGCATTGCAGGTGGAATTGGGGAGCAGGGGCGTGAAGGTGCAGGCTGTACTGCCGGGCATAACCCGCACCGCCATCTGGACGCCTGAACAGATCGCCACCATCCCCGACGCGATGGTGATGGAAGTCGGGGTGATGGTCGATGCGGCCTTGGCCGGGCTGGACATGGGGGAGGCGATCACCATTCCGGCGCTGCCCGACCGGGGCGATCTCGACGCCTATCTCGCGGCGCGCGCGGCGTTGCGGCCCAACCTGTCGCGCAAGGATGCGGCGGCCCGCTATCGGGCGTGACGCCGCCAATCGCTCGGCCCTTAGACAGGCTCAGGGCGAACGGAGTTTAGGCTAAAATCGAAGGAGACATATCATGATCCTTGGTCTTTCCATTCCCGCCTTCATCGCGCTGCATGTCGCGATCAGCCTGGTCGGCATCGTGAGCGGCTTGATCGCCCTGCCGGCCATGGCGAAGGGGCATTTTCTGCGCCGGACGCAGGCGCTCTTCCTCATGACTACCTTGCTGACCAGCCTGACCGGCTTCCTCTTTCCGTTCCGGGGCTTCACGCCGGCGATCGGGGTGGGCATCGTCTCGACACTGGTGCTGATGGTCGCCTTTGTCGCGCTCTATGGTCTGAAGCTGCACGGCCGGGCGCGGGCCGCCTTTGCGGTGAGCGCCACCGCAGCGCTATGGATGAACCTGTTCGTGCTGGTCGTTCAGGGCTTCCTGAAAGTGCCGGCGCTCAATGCGCTGGCGCCGACGGGGACCGAGCCGCCCTTTCTGGCGGCACAGGGGTTGCTAATGATCGCGATGCTGATCCTGGGCGCAGCGATCCTGCGTCAGCCAAGCGTCGCGCGGAAGGCGGCCAGCCGCTCGATCGCCTGATCCAGCGTGGCGTCCGTCTTGGCAAAGCAGAGGCGGACGAGATGGGTGGCCGGGTCCGAGGGGTAGAAGGCGGAGAGGGGGATGGCCGCGACCCCCGCTTCGTCGACGATCCGTTCGCAAAAGCTGACATCGTCCAATGCGATGCCGGAGGCGGGCAGGTCGATCGACAGGAACCAGGTGGCACCGGCGGGCAGGACGACATAGCCGGCCTGCTCCAGCCCAGCCGCCAGCCGGTCGCGCGATGCCTGATAGGTGCCGCGCTGCGCCGACAGCCAGCTGGCGGGCCAGCCCAGGCCCTCCGCCACCGCCCATTGCAGGTTGGGCGGGGTGGTGAAGGTCAGGAATTGATGCGCGCGGGCGAGCAAGGTGGCGAGCGCAGGCGCGGCGCACATCCAGCCGACCTTCCAGCCGGTGACGGAGAAAATCTTGCCTGCCGACCCGATCTTGACCGTCCGGTCGCGCATGCCGGGCAGTCCGATCAGCGGGCGATGGGGCTGGCCATCATAAACGGTCTCTTCCCAGACCTCGTCGCAGATGGCGATCAGGTCGTGCGTGACGCACAGATCGGCAAGCAGCGCCAATTCTTCAGGCCGCATGACGACGCCGGTCGGATTGACCGGATTGTTCATCAACAGCATGCGGGTGCGGGGCGTGATGGCCGCCTCCAGCGCTGCGCGCGTGATATGCCAGTCAGGCGCCGTGAGCGCGACGACCTTCGGGATGCCGCCCGCGCGCGCCACCAATGGGACATAGGCGTCATAGAGCGGTGCGAGCATCAGCACTTCGTCGCCCGGCCGGACCAGTGCGAGCAGGCTGGCGGACAGGGCCTCTGTCGCGCCGGAGGTGATGATGACCTCCGTCGGGGCGAGGTCCAGTCGCTGGTGGCGGGCATAATGATCGGCGACCGCTATGCGCAGTTCCAGAAGGCCCGGCATGGGCGGATATTGGCTGGATCGCCGCAGCAGCGCGTCGGCGGCGGCTTGCAGCACGTCGCGCGGACCGGGGCCTTCGGGGAAACCCTGCCCCAGGTTGATCGCCCCCGTCTCCCGCGCACGGGCAGACATTTTTTCGAAAATGGTGGTCGGCATGTCCCGATAGACGGGATGGCCAAGGGGCGGCGCGTCGGTCATGCGACGGGATGTTCCTGATGAAGGGACAGGGGTCAAGTCAGGAGGGTCCGTTACAGGCGTTGTTGCGGCTTGACGAGGCGACGAGCGATGGTCGACAGACCGTTTGTGCGCCATCCCCGGACGGTGGGAGAAAGCTGTCCCCAGCATGGATGCGCGAGCGGCAAACGGGCCTGGGGGACCGGGTGCCGGCCTGTCCCAATCCGCAATGGCGGCCCGAATATGAGATCCGACAGGAATATGGTCGATTTGCGGACAGCCATGCAGTGACGCGGGCCGCGAATGTGGCTAGATCATGCGCGCAGGATTTAACGAGAAGGAAGACCGTAGATGAATAACAGCGACCTCGCCGACAAGCTGGCTGGCGACCACGGGCTGACCAAGGCCGATACGAAGAAGCTGGTCGATGCGGTGTTTGCCGCGATCAGCGACGCGGCAGCGAAGGGCGAGGAAATCTCGCTCAACGGTTTCGGCAAGTTCAAGGTCAAGGACAGCCCGGAGCGTGAGGGCCGTAACCCCGCCACCGGCGAGGCGATGACCATCAAGGCTTCGCGCAAGCTGAGCTTCACGCCTGCCAAGGCCGTGAAGGACAAGCTGAACGGCTAAGCCGGAATGAAAGGCGCTCCGTCCGGTCAGGCCGGGCGGAGCGCCTTTATGCCTTTGCCGGCAAGGATTTCGACCAAGGATCGGATTGCCGTCGCGATCCGGACCGGCGCGAAACAGCCTGGGCGGAGGGCGATTCTTATGCGCCCATCGGCGGACGCATTTGCCCGTTGCGCCTCATGTCCTCTTTTGCCCTGGCAGAGATTTTGTCCCCTTTACGGGTGTCAGAATCATTCCCACTCGATCGTGCCGGGCGGCTTGCTGGTATAGTCGTACACGACGCGGTTGATGCCCTTGACCTCGTTGATGATGCGGGTCGCGACGCGGCTGAGGAAAGCGGCGTCGAAGGGGTAGATGTCGGCGGTCATGCCGTCGGTTGAGGTGACGGCGCGCACGGCGCAGACGCTGTCATAGGTGCGATGGTCGCCCATGACGCCCACGGTGCGGACCGGGAGCAGAACCGCGAAAGCCTGCCAGATGGCATCGTAGAGGCCCGCGTTGCGGATTTCTTCCAGATAGATGAAGTCCGCCTTGCGCAGGATGTCGCAGCGTTCCTTGGTGACTTCGCCGGGGATGCGGATGGCGAGGCCGGGTCCGGGGAAGGGATGGCGGCCGACGAAAATGTCGGGCAGGCCCAGTTCCTTGCCGAGCACGCGCACTTCGTCCTTGAACAGTTCACGCAGCGGTTCGACCAGCTTCATGTTCATGCGTTCGGGCAGGCCGCCGACATTATGGTGCGACTTGATCGTGACCGAAGGCCCGCCGGTGAAGCTGACACTTTCGATGACGTCGGGATAGAGGGTGCCCTGCGCCAGGAAATCGGCGCCGCCGATCTTCGCGGCTTCCTCCTCGAACACGGCGATGAATTCGCCGCCGATGAACTTGCGCTTCTTTTCGGGGTCGGTGAGGCCGGCAAGGCCACCCAGGAAGCGCTCCTCCGCGTTCACATGGACCAGCTTGATGCCATAATGTTCGCGGAACAGGCTGACCACCTGTTCGGCTTCGCCCAGCCGCATCAGGCCGTGGTCGACGAAGACGCAGGTCAGCTGGTCGCCGATCGCTTCGTGGATGAGCACGGCGGCCACGGCGCTGTCGACGCCGCCCGACAGGCCGCAGATGACCCGGCCTTCACCCACCTGTTCGCGGATTTCGGCGATCTTGGTCGCGCGGAATTCGGCCATGGTCCAGTCGCCGGCAAGGCCGCAGACATGGCGGACGAAATTGGCAAGCAGCTTCGCGCCGTCGGGGGTGTGGACGACTTCGGGATGGAATTGGGTGGCGTAGAAGCGCTTGGCTTCGTTGGCGGTGACGGCATAGGGCGCGCCCTCGCTGGTCGCGACGACTTCGAAGCCGGGCGCCAGGCTCGTCACCTTGTCGCCATGGCTCATCCAGACCTGATGCTTTTCGCCGGTGGTCCACAGGCCGTCGAACAGGGCGCAATCCTTCTTCACCTCGATGAAGGCGCGGCCGAATTCGCCGCTCTCGCCACCTTCGACATTGCCGCCCAGCTGCTGCATCATCGTTTGCTGGCCATAGCATATGCCCAGAATGGGGATGCCGGCGTCGAAGAAATGCTGCGGCGCGCGGGGGCTGTCTTCCCACATGACCGAGGAGGGGCCGCCAGAAAGAATGATGCCCTTGGGCTTCATGCGCTCGAAGGCTTCGGCGGCGGCGTTGAAGGGGGCGATCTCGGAATAGACGCCGGCTTCGCGGACGCGGCGGGCGATGAGCTGGGTCACCTGACTGCCGAAATCCACGATGAGGATGGAATCCTGAAGGGGCAGCGTCATCGAATCGCCTTTATATCGAGCGTGGGAAGGGATTCGCGCCCGGTTAGTCGCCCAGCCCCGATATGTCCAGTTATGCCTTGAACTGGCGTCCCGCCCGCCAGCCGATCAAAGCCGCGCCGGCAAGGATGGCCGCCGCGATCAGGAAGGCGCTCCCGATATAGGGCAGGGTCGGCCTGGGGCCGACGGACAGCGAATAGACCGCGCCGAAGAAGAGTGGAGAGATGACGCCGGCGATCGCGCCGACGCTGTTGTTCGCGCCCTGCAACTGGCCCTGTTCGGATTCGGATACATGGCGCGTCATCAGCGACTGGATGGTCGGCATGGCCAGGCCCCAGAGCGCATTGGGGAAGATGGCGGCGATGAAGAGGGTGGCGGTGGAGGCCAGGCCCATCGACGCGATGCCGATCGCGCCGAAGCACAGGCCCACGACCATGGTGGTGCGATCGCCCAGCCGCTTGACCACCGGGCCGACCAGCAGCCCCTGCACCCCCATGTCGAGCAGGCCGACCAGCGCCAGCAGGCTGCCGACCTGCCACGCGCTCCAGCCATAGCGGTCGCCGGCATAGAGGACGAAGATGGCCGAAAAGACATGATGGGCGAAATAGAGCAGGAAATTGCCTACCGCGAGGCTGGAGAGTTCCGGGTGGGATCGCAGCAGCCTGAGCGCCCCGAACGGATTGGCGCGGCGCCAGCTGAAGGCCATGCGTTTTTCCACGCTGAGCGATTCGGGCAGCACGATGAGGCCGTATAGGAAGGCGAGGGCGGAGAGGGTGGCGGCGGCCCAGAAGGGCGCGCGGTGCGAGATTTCGCCGAGCAGGCCGCCGATCAGCGGCCCGGCGACGAACCCCGCGCTGAACGCCGCACCGATCAGGCCATAGCCTTTCGCCCGGCCCTCCGGCGGGGTGATGTCGGCCATATAGGCGAAGGTGGAGGTGAAGCTGGACGACGTGACGCCGGCCAGGATGCGGCCGAGCGCCAGCCACCAGAGATTGGGGGCCAGCGCCATCAGCACATAATCGAGCGCGAGGCCGGCAACCGAGATCAGGATCACCGGGCGGCGGCCGAAGCGGTCGGACAGGGAGCCTATCAGCGGCGAGCAGATGAATTGCATGCCCGCCCAGAGCGCGACGAACAGGCCGTTCCACATGCCCGCCGCCGCGTCCGATCCGGACAGGGTCTCGATCAGTTGCGGCAGGACCGGGATGACGATCCCCATCGACATGACGTCGAGCAGCGCCGTGATGAGGATGAAGATGATCGCAGCGGTGCGACGCGGGGTGGCAGGTGCGGTCATGGCGGCTGGACTAAACCGCCATGGCCGCCATGCCAAGCAGGATGCGCGTTACTTCGTCGCCAGGTCCCGGCTGATATAGACGTTCGCCACGCGGCCATTTTTCATGGCGCAGGTAAAGCGGCGGCTGGCCCCGTCATTGGCGCGATAGCTGGTACGGCTGTCGACATAGCCGTCGATATTATAACCGTCCGCCGTGGCGATGGGCGTTTCCATGTGGCGCACCTCCGCATAGCCGCCATGCTCCTGTTCCGCTTCGTCGCGCGCGGCGATCGCGCAGGCGTCGGTCATGGCGTCGTCAGGGCCGCTCGTGCCCGCCACATCGGAAAAATCAGCATCGTCGCGCGGCGGAGCGTCGTTCCGGACGTCGGCGCCATAGTCGGTGCCGGTGCGGGGCGGGGGCGCGTCATATTCGCCGCCGGTGTTGGGATCGCGGACCTTCTTGTCCTTCGACATGGAATTGGCGACGATGGCGACCGCGCCGATGATGGCGGCCACGCCGATCGCGTCGCCCACGCCAAAGCCGTCGCCACGGCGATGATGCCGGTCCCAGCCACCATGACCCCAGCCATTGCCGTAACCGCCGCCATAGCCATAACGCGGGCGGGCTTCGGCCGCGCCGGCGCTGCCCAGCAGCAGCCCTGCGGCGACCAGTGCGCCTGTCATCCTGCGGGTCTTGGGTCCGATCATTGTCCTGCGCCTCCTGCGATGAAGAGAGGCTTAGCCGAGGCAGGCTGTCGCAAGGGTGAACGACGTCAGTTCGGCTTTGCCTTGATCTTCAGTCCCGTGAAATAGGCCGCAAAGCTGTAATTGTCGGCATATTCCTCGATCAGCTTGTCGACCGGCTTGCCGGAGCCATGGCCGGCACGGGTTTCGACGCGGAGCAGGCGGGGCCGGGCGCCAAGATCGACGGCCTGTAGCGCGGCGGCATATTTGAAACTGTGGGCGGGGACCACCCGGTCGTCCGTGTCTGCGGTGGACACAAGGATGGCGGGATAGGCCTTGCCCCCCAATATGTTGTGATAGGGGGAGTAACGGTAGAGCAGGGGAAAATCCTGCGGGCTTTCGGGCGATCCATAGTCGTCGACCCAATAGCGGCCTGCGGTGAAGCGGTCGAAGCGCAGCATGTCCATGACGCCCACAGCCGGCAACGCGGCGGCGAACAGGTCGGGACGCTGGTTGACCACGGCGCCCACCAGAAGCCCGCCATTGGAGCGCCCCTCGATCGCCAGGCCATCCTGGGGGGTGAAGCCGTTGGCCTTGAGATACTCGGCCGCCGCGATGAAATCATCGAACACATTCTGCTTGTTCGCGCCGCGTCCGGCCTCATGCCAGGCCTTGCCATATTCGCCGCCGCCGCGCAGGTTGGCAATGGCATAGACACCGCCCTGTTCCAGCCAGGCCATGCGCGTGGCCGAATAGCCCGGCGTCAGGCTGATGTTGAAGCCGCCATAGCCGTAGAGGATGGTCGGTGCGGCGGTGGCCCGGTCGGCCAGCGTCTTGCGCCGGATGATCGTCATCGGGATCAGCGTGCCGTCCTTTGAGGGGTAAACGCGCTGTTCGATGCCGAAATCGTCGGGGTTGAAGGGCAGGTCGGGCTGGGCGAACAATTCGCTTTTCAGGCTGGTCGTGTCGAAGCGATAGATGCTGGCCGGGGTGACGAAGCCGGAGAAGCTGAAGAAGGTTTCAGGATCGCCATCCCGACCGCCAAAGCCCGCCGCCGTGCCCATGCCGGGGAGCGGCACGTCCGTCACCTTGCGGCCGTCCAGTTCGACCAGTTCAGCAACGGTCTGCGCGTCGCTCATATAAGCGAGGATCATGCGGTTGCCGACCAGCGAGCCGCCGGCCAGCGTTTCGGGGCGTTCGCGCACGACTTCTCTGGGACGGCTGCGGGGCCTGGCGGCATCGAGCGTCACCACGCGCATATGGACGGCATGATCGTCGGTCAGGAAATAGAGGCTGGTGCCCCGGCTGCCGATCAGGCGCCAGTCATGGGCCGGTCCCCTGACCAGCAGGCGCGGCTTGACAGGACCGCCCGTGAGTTCGGCGACATGCAATTCGCGGCGGGGGTCTATGCCCTGGAAACTGCTGATAAGCAGCCAGCGGCCGTCGCTGGTCACCTGTGCCTGGTGGCTGAGCGCCGGCCGGTCGGGCGTGTCGTAGATCAGCTGGTCCTGCGCCTGGTCCGTGCCGACGCGGTGGTAATAAAGCTGTTGCTTCTGGTTCGCCGATTGATAGGCCTCGCCATCCTGCGGCGCGGCGAAGCGGGAGTAGAAGAAACCCTCGGCCCGGCCGTCCCAGGCGATTTGCGAGAATTTCACCCATTCGACCCGGTCGTCCAAGGGCTTGCCGCTATCCACGTCGATCAATTGGAGCGTGCGCCAGTCGCTGCCCGCTTCCTGCACTGCGTAAGCCAGGTAGCGGCCATCGGGGGAGGGCGCCCATTCGGCGAGCGCGCTGGCGCCGTCCTTCGCCCAGCCATTGGGGTCGAGCAGAAGGCGTTGCCTCCCGGCCAGCCCTTCGCGGACATAGAGCGGGGTCTGGTTTTCCAAACCCTTGTTGTAGCCGTAGAAATATCGGCCGCCGGCCTTGCGCGGGACGGTGAAGCGACCATGCGACAGCAGCGCCTGTATCCGGCTCTTGAGCGTTTCGCGGCCGGGCAGGTCGTCCAGATAGCGGCGGGTGAGGCCGTTTTCCCGATCGACCCAGTCGCGGACCGCAGGATCGGCACGCAGGTCATTTTCCAGCCAGCGATAGGGGTCGGCGACCTTCACGCCGAAATGATCCTCGACCAGGTCCAGCCGCTTCGTCACGGGGTAGCGTAGCGTCGCGTCGCCCGCGTCGATGGCGGCGCCCTCCGGTCCGGCAAGCGCAGGCGCAGCCGCCAGCAGCAGCGGCAGGATCAGGGCGGCGGCGCGCATCCTCTCTTTCGACTCTTCTTTCCAAACGACAACAGGCCGTGGCTCCTAGAGAGCCACGGCCTGTTGGTAAAGCACCAGTCCTGTGGAACAGGAAGGGTTTAGATCAGGCTTCTTCCAGCTCGTCGCTGCTGAAGACCGGACCGGAGTCCTGGCCCTTGGCATCGACGTCGCGGTCGACCAGCTCGATGATCGCCATCGGCGCCGCGTCCGAGGCGCGGAAACCGGCCTTGATCACGCGGGTATAACCGCCGTTGCGGTCCTTGTAACGTTCGGCCAGGATGTCGAACAGCTTGGTCAGCTGCGTATCGTCCTTCAGGCGGGCGTCGGCCAGACGACGGTTGGACAGGCCACCCTTCTTGGCGAGGGTGATCAGCTTTTCGACGTAGGGACGCAGTTCCTTGGCCTTGGCAGTGCCGGTCAGGATCTGCTCATGCTTGATCAGCGAGGCGGCGAGGTTGCGAAGCAGGGCGGTACGATGACCGGTGCTGCGCTGAAGCTTACGATGACCAACTTTATGACGCATGTGTCTTTCCTTCGTTCGTTAAGGGGCCGTTTGAGGTACCCCAGACCAGGCGGCTTTTTGAGGGGGCCGCCCCGTGCCCCTGTAACCACTTCCGTTCGCCTCGAGCGTGCCGAGAAGCGTCCAGCGAGCGCTTCGCGTTTCTCGGCTTCGCTCGAAACGAACGGTTCAGTGATATTAGCCCAGCAGCTCCTGTTCGAGCTTCTTGGCCATTTCCTCGATATTCTCCGGCGGCCAGCCGGGGATGTCCATGCCCAGGCGCAGGCCCATGGACGACAGCACTTCCTTGATTTCGTTCAGCGACTTGCGGCCGAAATTGGGGGTGCGCAGCATCTCGGCTTCGGTCTTCTGGACCAGGTCGCCGATATAGATGATGTTGTCGTTCTTGAGGCAGTTGGCCGAGCGGACCGACAGTTCCAGTTCGTCCACCTTCTTGAGAAGATAGCGGTTGATCTGGTTCGTGTCGCTTTCGCCTTCCGACGCGGCGGCGGCGGTGTGACCCGCAGCAGGTGCGGCAGCAGGCAGCGCGTCTTCGAAGTGGACGAACAGCTGGAGCTGGTCCTGAAGGATGCGGGCGGCATAGGCCACCGCATCTTCCGGCGCCACAGTGCCGTCGGTTTCAAGCGTCAGCGACAGCTTGTCATAGTCCAGTTCCTGGCCGACGCGGGTGTTGTCCACCTTGTAGGCGACCTGGCGGACCGGCGAGTAGAGCGCGTCGATCGGGATGAGACCGATGGGCGCGTCTGCCGGACGGTTGGCGACGGCGGGGACATAGCCCTTGCCGACGTCAGCGGTCAGTTCCATGTTGAGCGTTGCGCCCTGGTCCAGGTGACAGATCACCAGGTCCGGGTTCATCACTTCGATGTCGCCGACGACGCTGATGTCGCCGGCCTTGACCACGGCCGGGCCGGTGGCGGACAGCTGGAGACGCTTGGGGCCTTCGCCTTCCATGCGCAGCGCGACCTGCTTGATGTTCAGGACGATGTCGGTGACGTCTTCACGCACGCCGGCAAGCGACGAGAATTCGTGCAGGACGTTCTCGATCTTGATCGAGGTGACCGCCGCGCCCTGAAGCGAGGACAGAAGAACGCGGCGCAGTGCGTTGCCGAGCGTCAGGCCGAAACCGCGCTCCAGCGGTTCGGCAACGAAGGTCGCCTTGCGCTTGCCGTCGCCCGACGCCTTGATCTCAAGGCTGCTGGGCTTCTTCAATTCCTGCCAGTTCTTCATGTTGACAGTCATGTATTTCCCCTGGGGATGGGCCGAAACGCTTGAATATCCTGACCCGACAGGAACGTTCCGGCGATGCAAACGGGAAAACGGGCGACGCGTCCGCCGCCCGCATGTCATGCAGCGCTGCGTTTAGACGCGGCGACGCTTGGACGGACGCACGCCATTGTGCGGGATCGGCGTGACGTCGCGGATCGAGGTGATGTGGAAGCCGACGGCCTGAAGGGCGCGCAGGGCCGATTCACGGCCCGAACCCGGACCCTTGACTTCGACTTCCAGGGTACGGACGCCATGTTCGGCGGCCTTGCGGCCGGCGTCTTCGGCGCACACCTGAGCGGCGTACGGGGTCGACTTGCGGCTGCCCTTGAAGCCCATCATGCCGGCCGAGGACCACGAAATCGCGTTGCCCTGAGCGTCGGTGATGGTCACCATGGTGTTGTTGAAGCTGGCGTTGACGTGCGCGACGCCGGCCGAGATGTTCTTGCGTTCGCGGCGCTTAATGCGCTGGGGTTCGCGTGCCATTTTGCTCTTATCCTACTGAAATCTTGTGTTCCGGGAGGCGTCTCGCTTGGGGAGAGCTGCCTCCGGCGGAGAAGAAGAGGAAACAGTCCCCCGGACTGTTTCTTACTTCTTCTTGCCTGCGATCGGCTTCGCCTTGCCCTTGCGGGTGCGCGCATTGGTGTGCGTGCGCTGGCCGCGGACCGGCAGGCCCTTGCGATGGCGCAGGCCGCGATAGCAGGCCAGATCCATCAGGCGCTTGATGTTCATCGCGGTGTCGCGACGCAGATCGCCTTCGACGGTCAGGTCGGCGTCGATCGTTTCGCGGATCTGGAGCACTTCGGCGTCCGAAAGATCCTGCACGCGACGGCTGTGGTCGATGCCCAGCTTGTCGGCGATATCGACGGCCGTCTTGCGACCGATGCCGTGAATGTAGGTGAGCGCGATGATCACGCGCTTGTTGGTCGGGATGTTCACACCCGCAATACGTGCCATGGTAATAGTGTCTCCTGCTCCACAGGGCCGGCTTTCGCCATCCCTATCTCAAAGCGTCAAGCCGGATTTCCCTGGCAAGGAAAAGCGGCCAATTACAAGGTCCCCAGACGCACGAAAGACGGCCAGTGCCAAAAGCACCGCCGCTCGCCGCATGTAGGGGAAGGGGGCCTTTAGCGATTCGGCGGAAAACTGTCAATTGCCGTGCGGCCGGACGCAGTGGCTTGGCGCTTCGCCCCTTTTCCGGTTGAGCGGGGCCACTGGCTCCGGCATGGAAGGGGGATGCGTGTCCTTCCTTGCTCTGCCGCCTTCCTTCCCTCGCTGGTGCTGCTGGCGTCCTGCGTCGGTCCCGGTTCCGGTTCGTCGCGGCCGGTCCCTGCGCCAGTGCCGGCGCCCGCTCGGCCGAGTCCGGCGCCGGTGCCGCCGGCCCAGCCCGCGCCGGTAGCGACGGAGTGGCAATATCGCCCCGCGACGCCGGGCAACTGGAATTATCGTGCGGAGGCGGCAGGCGCCGTGGCGGTCTTTGGGTCGAGCGCGGCCGATCCGCGCCTGACCCTGCGCTGCGACCGGGCGAGCCGGCGGGTGAGTCTGGCGCGGGCCGGCGCGGGCCAGGGCGCGATTGTCGTGCGCACCAGCTATGGCGCGACCAGCTGGCCGGCGACCGCGGTCGGGGGTGCCCAAAATGGTCGGGCGCCCCAGATCGTCGCCTTCCGTGCGGCGTCCGACACGGTTCTGGATCAGCTGGCGTACAGCCGGGGCAAGTTTGCGGTCGAGGTGGCCGGGCAGGAGACGCTGATCGTGCCTGCCTGGGCCGAAGTGTCGCGCGTGATAGAGGATTGCCGGGGATGACGCAGCGGCGCTGAACGGACCGGCCGGCCCCTATCCCGCAAAGACGCGCAAGTATGATTCCAAAAAAGAAAATTACAAGTCTTGATCCTGCGCGCCGTCTGATTCACAGTCCGTCTCGTGGCCGATCAGAGGTTACAAGCGAAGTCGGTCACGCGGGCTTCAACTAGCGAAAGGAGGTGATCCGATGTCTCATGGTTCAGCAATGGGGTCGGTTCAGTCCATTCGGGAAACGCGCCGCTGAGCGACGCCTTCAGCGTCGATCCATCACCTGCAAGCATCTAGAGCGCCGACACACAGGCCGTGTCTGCGGGTGAGCGATAGCGCGACCAACCGTTTTCCTTGGGCGGTGCTTCCGGCCGCTGACCATGTCAATGATGGGCCGTCGGGGCGCAAGCGTCCGGCGGCCCCTCTCATGCGTGCTGGCAGGGCCGCAAAGCGCGATGCGGTTCCAGCAAACCGGGCAGCGGTCTTGCCGCAGCCTTAGCCCTCTACCCCCGCATCGTGCCTGTCTCCATATAGCGCTGGTGCCAGGCGAGCGCTTCGCCCGGCAGCATCGGCGATTGCAGGCCGAAACTGCCCTTCATGGCGCGGGCATAATAATCCGCCAGCATCGGCCGGTAATCGGGATGGGCGCAACGGGCGATGATCTGTTCCGCACGCTGGCGCGGGGCGAGGCCGCGCAGGTCGGCAAGACCCTGTTCGGTGACGATCACCTGTACGTCCTGATTGATGTGGTCGACATGGCTGCAATGCGGGACGATCGCGGAAATCTTGCCATCCTTGGCGGTGGATGGGGTCATGAAGATCGACAGATAGGCGTTGCGCGCAAAGTCGCCCGATCCGCCGATGCCGTTCTGGATGCGCGATCCCATCAGGTGGGTGCTGTTGACGTTGCCATAGATGTCGGCCTCGATCAGGCCGTTCATCGCGATACAGCCCAGGCGTCGGACCAGTTCGGGATGGTTGCTGATTTCCTGCGGGCGCAGCAGCATCTTGTCGCGATAGCGGCCCATATCGGCATTGAGCCGAGTGGCGGCCTCCGGCGACAGGGAGAAGGCGGTGGCGCTCGCCATGCGCAGTTTGCCCGAATCCAGCAGGTCCAGCATGCCGTCCTGAATCACTTCCGTATAGGCGACCATGTCGTGGAAGGGCGCCTCGATCAGGCCGGTCAGCACCGCATTGGCGATATTGCCGACGCCCGATTGCAGCGGCAGCAGCGAGGCGGGCAGGCGGCCCTGACGCACTTCATGGCTGAGGAAATCGAGCAGATGGCCCGCGATCGCATGGGCTGTGGCGTCCGGCGGGGAAAAAGGAGCGTTGCGGTCCGGCGCGTCGGTTTCGACGACGGCGATCACCTTGGCGGGATCGCAGCGGAAGGTGGGCTGGCCGATGCGCTGGTCGGCGCGGACCAGCGGGATGGGCTGGCGGTGCGGCGGCAGGGCGGTGCCGTAATAAATGTCGTGCATACCCTCCAGCGCGGGGTTCTGCCAGCGATTGACCTCCAGGATCACGCCCTTGGCCCGGTCGATCCAGGTCTTGTTGTTGCCGACCGAGGCGGAGGGGATGAGGTCGCCATCGGCGGTGATGCCGGTCACTTCCACGACGGCGACGTCCAACTCGCCCAGAAATCCCTGCCATGCCATCGGTGCGACCTGGCTCAGGTGCATGTCGAAATAATGCATCTGCCCGGCGTTGATGCGTTCGCGGGCGATGGGGTCGCTATTGTAGGGCAGGCGATATTCGATGCCATCCGCCTTCGCCAGCGCGCCGTCCAGTTCGGGGCCGGTGGACGCGCCGGTCCAGATCTTGACGCGGAAGGGGTTGCCGGCCGCATGGGCGGCGCTGATACGATCGGCCAGCGCCAGCGGCACGGCCTTGGGATAGCCCGATCCCGTGAATCCGCTCATTCCCACGGTCATGCCGTCATGGATCAGCGCGGCGGCCTCAGCGGCGGTCCGGCTTTTGGCGGCCAGCCCGGCATGATTGATCCGCCTGGGGGCGATTCGGCTTGCAGTCATCCTCTCATCCTCCTCCGCCCCGCTTGGAAGGGCGCGGTGATGCAGGTGTGGCCTTTTGGTTTCGGGAACAATAAGGATTGGTCGCACAATGTCTGTGCGTGAGGCGTGCATATGTCTGATCTGCTGATCGCGTTGCGAACATTTGTCCGGTTGGTCGAAGTGCCGAGCTTTTCCCGCGTGGCGAAGGAAATCCATGCCAGCCACACGACGATCGCCCGGCGGCTTGATCTGGTGGAGGCGCATTTCGGCGTTCGCCTGTTCCATCGCACCACGCGGCGACTGGTGCCGACGGCGGACGCGGACCAGTTGCTGGTCCATGCGCGTACGATGCTGGACGCGCTGGATCTGGCAGAGGCGGATTTCGGGCCGGAGCGCGACCAGCCGCACGGGTTGGTGCGGATCGGGCTGACCACTGCACTCGGCCTCCATTATGTCGAGCGGCTGGGGGAATTGGGGCGGCGCTATCCCGGCTTGCAGATCGACTGCGCGATGACCGATTGGCAGCGCGACGTGGTGGAGGATCGACTGGACCTTGCCGTGCGGGTCGGGCCGATCGCCGACGACAGTCTGGTCGCCCATCCGCTGGGGCGTTTGGCGCGGCGAATGGTCGCGCATCCGGACTATCTGGCCGCGCATGGCATGCCGGCGTCGGTCGATGCGCTGAAGGCGCATCAGTGCATTGCCTATGCCTATGGCAACATGCCCGCGCGCTGGACGATCGACGGGCGCGAGCGGCTGGTGGAGGGATTGGTCCGGTCGGACAATAGCGAAGCGGTGCATCGTGCGGCCTTGAGCGGCCTTGGCATTGCGCTGCTGCCCGCGATCCGGGTGGCGGCCGACATGGCGGCGGGGCGACTGGTGCCGGTGCTGCCCGACAGCGCCATCGCCCCGCTCGACATTTTCGCGGTCCACCCTTCGCGCCGCCGCCTGCCGCCGCGCGCACGAATCGTGCTGGACTTTATCAAGGCGCATTTCCCGGCAGAGGGGTGAAGGGGCCTTATCGTTCGCTACCCTTCGCCTTCCCCCAGGCGCGCGCGGCGGTATAGCCCAGATAGCCGGTGCCGAAGAGCGCGTAGAGCGGTTCGGGCAGAGCGGCGAGATAGGCGCGCATGCCAGCGGTGATTGCTGCCGCCATGTCAGGCCGCATGCCGGCGATCAGGCCCATGGGGACCGACCAGAGAAGCAGCGCGTACATGACGTAAAGAAAAGCGGGGCGTGCCCGCCGCGTCCAGATATCGGCGGGGTCGGAATTGCTATCCTGCTGCATGTCGTGTCCCCTTTCTAACCGATCCGGTTGGCAAGCCAGCCATAGAGAAAGGCTTCGTTGGCCGGGCGCTGTTCCGCCAGCGCGACATAGCGTTCGCCTTGCAACGCTTCGAGTGCCTTGAGCAGCACCTTGTCCCCACCCGCGCCGCGCACGGCGCGGAAGGCGGTCAATGCGGCAAAGGTGCGGGCGCCGGCCTGCCGATCGACCTTCAGGTCGGGATAATCCTTCTGGTTGCGATTGAGCGCGTTGAGTGCGCGCTGAAGGAAGCCGGTTGCGGTCGCGACGCCCATGTTGACGCCGGTGTCGAACAGTTCTGCGGCGATCGGCCAGCTCATTTCGGCGATGAAGGCGTAGCCTGGCTGTTCCCAGTAGAGGCGGCGATAGATGGCCTCTGCGACGCTGCGCGGCAGCACTTTCATATCGCCCATATAGCCGTTGGTACGGGCGACGTTCAGGGTGATGCCCATATTGGTCGGGCCGCCGCGATCGGCAGGATGGTCGCTATAGCCGCCTTCGCGGGCGATGACCTCTTCGATCAGGTCGTGAATGTCCATGGGGTGCCTCCATATCGGGAATGAGGCGACTCATTTATCCCATATGGTTCGCTGTAGGACAGGCGCTTTTGCCCAAGACCTAAAATATATGACGATGGAGAGGATGTTGCTGAAAACAGCGTCCCGTGCTTGCGCTTGGGATATTTTCCCGCGTCCGTCTCCCGGACGGTCGCTATTTCGGAAAATCTTGGTCGGGACGAGAGGATTCGAACCTCCGACCCCCACACCCCCAGTGTGATGCGCTACCAGGCTGCGCTACGTCCCGACCGGAGGGCGCCCAATAGGGGGCGGAAAAGAAAAGCGCAAGCGCTCAATCGCACCTCTTTTCACACTTTTCCCGAATCCCTAATCATATTGCCTCTTGCCCCTCATCTATGTTAGCCGCCCGCCCTTGATCCGTGCATGCCGACAGGGCGTGTGCGACCGATAGAGACAAGGCAGTCCCACCCATGTTCATTACCCCAGCCTTTGCCCAGACCGCGGGCGGGCAAGCCTCCGGCGCCGGAATCCTGGTGCAGATGGCGCCGCTGGTCCTGATCTTCGTCGTCTTCTATTTCCTGCTGATCCGTCCGCAGCAAAAGAAGATGAAGGAGCATAAGGCCAAGATCGACGCCGTGAAGAAAGGCGATCAGGTCATCACCGGCGGCGGCCTGGTCGGCAAGGTCGTGCGCGTGGACGAGATTTACGCCGATATCGAGCTGGCACCGGGCATGAAGGTCAAGGCGGTCAAGTCGACCCTGACCGAAGTGATCGACCCGACCGCCGCCAAGCCTGCGAACGACTGAGTCCCTCCATGCTGAACTTCTCGCGCTGGGCGATCGCCGCGATCATCCTGCCATTGGCGATCGGCGTCCTGTGCGCCATCCCCAGCTTCCTGCCCGACGCCACCGTCGCGCAACTCCCCCGTTTCATGCAGACGCGCGTGAACCTTGGCCTCGACCTGTCGGGCGGCAGCCACCTGCTGCTCGAAGCATCGACCCAGGATGTCGCCAAGCAGCGCCTGACCAATATGGAGGAGCAGGTTCGCACCGAACTGCGCCGGGGTGATCCCAAGATCGCGATCGGCGATATTTCGAGCCGCGACGGGAAGCTGAGCTTCATGGTCCGCGAGCCGAGCCAGGTGGACGCCGCCGTCGAGCGCATCCGTCCGTTGACGCAGGGGGCGGGCCTGACCGGCCAGCGCGATTTCAATGTCGAGGTGGTCAACAGCTCCACCATCGTCATCACGCCCACCGATGCCGGCATCAAGAATGCGGTCAAGAGCGCGATGGAGGTTTCGACCGAAGTCATCCGCCGACGCATCGACGAAATGGGCACGCGCGAACCCACGATCCAGCAGCAGGGCGACAATCGTATCGTCGTGCAGGTGCCGGGCTTGCAAGATCCCAAGGCGCTGAAGGCGCTGCTGGGCCAGACGGCCAAGCTGGAATTCAAGCTGGTCGACACGACCGCCAATCCGTCCGAGGTTGCGCAGGGCCGTGCGCCGGTGGGCAGCGAAGTGCTGCCCTATGCCGCCAACCCGACGGGCGTGCCGTTCATCGCGGTCAAGCGCCAAGTGATGGTGTCGGGCGAGGATCTGAGCGACGCGACGCAGGGGTACGACCAGAGCAACCAGGCGATCGTCAACATCCGTTTCAACAGTTCGGGCGGCCGCAAATTCGGGCAGGTGACGTCGCAGAACGTCAATCGCCCCTTCGCCATCATCCTGGACGGCAAGGTGCTGTCCGCGCCCAATATCAATGAGCCGATCCTGGGCGGCAGCGCGCAGATTGCTGGCAGCTTCACGGTCGAAAGCGCCAACCAGCTCGCCATCGCGCTGCGGTCGGGCAAGCTGCCCGTCAACTTCGTCGTGGTGGAAGAACGCACCGTCGGACCGGGCCTTGGCGCCGACTCGATCCGGGCGGGCCTGATCGCTTCGGTGGTCGCCGTGGTGGCCGTCGCTATGTTCATGTTCGTCAGCTACGGCCGCTTTGGCATGTATGCGAACCTGGCCGTCGCCATCAACGTACTGGTGATCCTGGGCGTGATGGGCATGCTGGGCGCCACGCTGACATTGCCCGGTATCGCCGGGTTCGTGCTCACCATCGGTACGGCGGTGGACGCCAACGTGCTGATCTACGAGCGTATTCGTGAGGAGCGCCGACGCGGCCGCAATGTCGTGGCGTCGATCGAACATGGTTACAAGGAAGCCAGCCGCACCATTTTCGAGGCGAACGTGACCCACGCCATAGCCGGCGGCATCATGCTTGCGCTCGGCTCCGGGCCGGTCAAGGGCTTTGCCATCGTGTTGCTGATCGGCATCGCGACCAGCGTGTTTACCGCTGTCACTTTCACCCGCATGATCGTCGCGAACTGGGTGCGCCGCACCCGTCCGACCGACATCCATATTTAAGAGGGGCGGGAGGATACACCCATGAAACTTCTCAAGCTCGTCCCCGACAACACCAATATTGGCTTCGTCGCCGTCCGCAAATGGGCCTTTGCCCTGACCGCGCTGCTGACGGTGCTCGCGGTGGGCGCGACCGCGCACAAGGGCCTCAACCTGGGCGTCGATTTCGTCGGCGGCCTGATGATCGAGGCGAAATTCCCGCAGGCGGTGGAAACCGACAAGGTGCGTGCCACCATCGGATCGCTCGGCGTGGGCGAAAGCTCGCTCCAGCAGTTCGGCGATCCCCAGACCGTGCAGATCCGCCTGCCCCTGCCCGAACAGGGCGGGGCCGGCGCGGCGAACGCTGTCGTGGAAAAGACCCGCAAGGCGATGGTCGCCCAATTCCCCGGCGTCACCTTCTCCCGCTACGACACGGTGTCGGGCAAGGTGTCGGGCGAACTGATCCAGAATGGCGTCCTGGCGGTCGTGCTCGCGATCCTGGGCATCGCGGTGTTCAGCTGGTTCCGCTACGAATGGCAGTTCGGCGTGTCGACCTTCGTCGCGATCGTGCATGACGTACTGATGACGCTGGGCTTCTTCGCCATCACGCAGCTGGAGTTCGACCTCAACATCATCGCCGCCGTGCTGACGATCGTGGGTTACTCCATCAACGACAAGATGGTGATCGACGATCGTATCCGCGAAAATATGCGTAAATATCGCAAGATGGACATGAAATCGCTCATCGATCTGTCCGTCAACGAAACGCTGCCGCGCACGGTGATGACGTCGGTGACGATCCTGCTGGCGTTGGGTGCGCTGTTGCTGCTGGGCGGCCATGTGCTGCGCGGCTTCACCGCAGCCATGATGCTGGGCATTATCGTGGGCACCTATTCGTCGGTCTATGTGTCGTCCTCGCTGCTGATCTCTCTGGGCCTTAGCCCGCAGACGTCGGAGAAGAAGGCGGCCAAGAAGGGCGACTATGCTGGCACCGCCGAGCGGGTCGGACCCCGCGATGACGGGGCCAGGCCCTGAGCGATTCCGGTATCAAGCTGCGCCGGGACGATGATGGCCAGGGGCCAATCGTCACCGGCTTTCAGGGCCGTGGCTTCCGGGTGCGCGACGATGTGTTCCCGGACGGCCTGCTGCTCAGCCCCGTTCGCGCATTGGCCTGGCGGGATGCCCCCGGATCGATCGATGCGCTGACGGTCGAAGCGCTGGGCGACCTGTTTGGCACCGATCCGCGGCCGGAATTTCTGCTGCTGGGGACCGGCGCGGGACTGCGCCAGCCGCCGCGGCCATTCGTCCGCGCGGTGGAGGCGTTGGGGCTGGGCGTGGAGGCGATGGACAGTCGTGCCGCCGCCCGCGCCTGGGGCGTGCTGCGCGCCGAAGAGCGGCAGATCGTGGCGGCGTTGCTGCCGCTGTAAGCAGCGGCGGTTGATGGCGGTTGGTGGCTTGCCCTTCCGCCTGGCTTTGGCCATTCTGCGCCCCTGTTGCACCAGAGGGGCCTTTTTCATGACATTTCACCGTCCCGGCGCCGCGCTGATCGCTGCGCTGCTCGTCACCACCAGCGCTCATGCCGCGACCCCGGATGCGCAGGCGCGCGGGGATGAGCCGGCGTTTAGGGCGCTGTACAAGGAACTGGTCGAAACCGATTCGAGCTGGCCGGACGGCAGTTGCACCGTGGCGGCCGAGCGGATGGGCGCGCGGTTGAAGGCGGCGGATTATGCGGATGCGGATGTTGCGATCGTCACCGACCCGGCCCACCCCAAGGAAGGCAATCTGACCGCAATCCTGCGCGGGAGTGACGCCAAGCTGCCGGCCGTGCTGCTGCTCGCCCATATCGACGTGGTCGCGGCCAAGCGCAGCGACTGGGAGCGCGACCCCTTCACCCTGGTCGAGGAGGGCGGCTATTTTTATGGTCGCGGTACGTCCGACGACAAGGCGATGGCGGCGGCCTTCACCGACCAGATGATCCGCTACAAGACCGAAGGCTACAAGCCCAGGCGCACGATCAAGTTGGCCCTGACCTGCGGGGAGGAGACGGAGAAGGCGCTGAACGGCGTGGAATATCTGTTGAAGAACCGGCCCGATGCGATGAAGGCCGGATGGGCGTTGAACGAAGGCGGCGGCGGCTCGCTGGACGAGGCGGGCAAGCCGGTCAGTCAGGGCGTGCAGGCGGGCGAGAAAGTCTATCAGGACTTTACCCTGACCGCGACGGCGCCGGGTGGCCACAGTTCGCGCCAGACGCCCCATGTCAACGCGATCGGATGGATGGCGGCGGCGCTGGCGCGGATCAACGATTATGATTTCCCGGTCGATCTGACCCCGGCGGCCAAGGCCTATTTCGGTGCGTCGGCGTCGCTCTATCCCGCCAAGCTATCGGAGGCGATGGCGGCGATCGGCGCCGGTAAGGCGACGGATGCCGATTATGCGACCATATCGGCGGAAAGCGGCAGCTGGAATGCGACCCTGCGCACCACCTGCATCCCGACCCTGATCCATGGCGGGCACGCGCCCAACGCGCAGCCGCAGTCGGTGACCGCGAACGTGAATTGCCGCATCATCCCCGGTGAGAGCGTCGAGTCCGTACTGGCACGCCTGGCCGAGGTTGCTGCCGATCCGAAGGTCAAGGTGACGCTGGCCGATCCGCCCCAGCCCAAATCCTCCGCGCCCGAACTGACGCCGCAGATCATGGGGCCGATCGAGACGCTGACCAAGGAGATGTGGCCGGGCGTGCCGGTGATCCCGCGTCTGGCGACCGGGGCGACCGACGGGCGCTTCACCAATGCGGCGGGCATCCCGACCTATGGCGTGTCGGGCATGTTCGCCGACCCGGACGGGCAGGGCGTCCACGGCCTCAATGAGCGCATCCGCGTCAAGTCGCTGCTGGACGGGCGGGCGTTCCTCTACCGGCTGGTGAAGCTCTATACGCAGTGAGCGGCGACGTGGGCCAAGGTGGTTCGTAAAACCGTTCGTTCGCTCGAAACGAACGGAGGTGGTGTAAATCCGCTTGCAGTCACCACGCTCCATTGCTTCTCCGCCCTAACGGAAAAGGGCCGCCCGATGGGGCGGCCCTTTCCTTTGGCGGAAAGCCGAAATCAGAAGCGGAACTTCACGCCGGCGCGATAGCTCTGATACTTCACGTCCTGGCGCCAGACGGTGGTGTCGGCTGACAGGGTCAGGTCGATCGTGCCGGTGGTGAGCGTCAGGCCACCGCCGACTTCGCCCCAATTCTTGTCCGAACCACCGAGCGCGAAGGGCGCCGGACCGCCGGTTCCGCCGACCAGATTGGCCAGGAGGAAGGCCGGCTGATCGTTGAATTCATGCACGAAGTTGGCGGTCAGATATGGCTTGAAGCTTCCGCTGTCCGCTTTGACCGTGGCGCCCAGGCGACCCTGCGCACTGCGGATGGCATGGCGCTTGATCACCAGTGCCGCGTCGCCGCCCGTTTCGGCGAGGTTGCCCGAACTGATATAGGCGCCACGGATCGATGCGCGGGGCACGATGCTGAAGGCGTCGCTGCCCAGCGCCTTGCTGAGGCCCAGCTCACCCGACAGCGCCAGTTCCTGATCGCTGCCATAAAGGGTGTAGGGGTTCACGCCGACCGCGAAGGAACGGCGCGACCGGGTAGCCAGCGTGCCGGCGCTGCCGACCGCATCCAGCTTCAGCCCGCCAAGGTCGAAGGCGCCATAGACGGTGCCCTGATAGAGGCGCGCGCGCGCCCAGTCGTTGGCGCCGGTGTCGCCCTTCAACTCGCTGAAGGACGCGGCAAGGCCGACCACGCCGTTGTCGCCAAACGCCTTTTCGACGCCCAGCGCCCCATACCAGCCGTTAAACTGGTCACTGCCCAGCGGTACGGCGGTCCGCATCGGTGCTGCCTTGCCATCGATATAGCCACCGGCCAGGAAGGCGCTCATATCGTCGGGCAACACGCCTTCGCGGGTGGTGGTGTCGCTATTGCCGCTCTGGTCCATGCCCAGGTCGATATTGTTGAGGCTGGCGGCGGCCAACTGGATCGGCTGGCCGACCATGGTCAGCGTGCCGCCGAGCGAACCGCCGTCCAGCTTGGTCAGGCGATCGCGATAGAAGCGCGCCATATTGTCGTTGAGCACTTCGGCCATCGATGTCTTGAGCGTTTCGGTGCGCGGCGCCATCGCTTCGAAGGTCGCCTGAATGCCCGCTGCGCTCAACAAATCGGTCTCGCCATAGAGAGCGGCATATTTGGCGTAGAGCGGGCGATTCTGGTCGAGCAACTGGGCGAAGCTGTTCTGGTTCGGCGCGGCGCGATTGACGACGTCGGCATAGCGGCCGGCGTCGATCCGAACGCTGACGCTGTTGTCGCCATAGATCAGCACAGGTTTCAGGATCGCTGACAGTTGCGCGGGGGCGGTGAAGGTGCCGTCGATGCCGCCTTCGGCCGTCACGAACCGATATTGGTTGCCGTAGCGGACCTTGGCTCCGGTCGCTGCGCCGAACACGACGCGACCGCCGACTGCGGCGATGCCGTCGATCGGATCGCCGACCGCCAGCAGCGAGATGTCGCCATCGGCCTGCGCCGCGGTGATCGCCGCCGCCGCACGCTGTTCCTGACGCTGCTGCTGAGCGCCGCTCTGGCTCGTGGCGGCAGGCGTTGCGACTTCGATCTGGCCATCAGCGCCGACAAATTGGGTGGCCTTGACCGCCAGCACATCGGACACGCCATTGGCGCCCAGGTCGATATGCAGCGTGCTGCCCGAACTGAGCAGTGCATTGCCTTCCACGCTCAGCGTGCCGACCGTGCCGATGCCGCCGGGGGCGATCGTGCCCAGAACATTGGTAAAATAGGGCGCGCGCAGCGTACCCTTGCCCGAAAGCAAGCCGGACAGCAGGAAATAGTCGCCGGCGGTTTCGACCCTACCGTCGATATTCACCACGCCGGCCAGATGGGAAATATCCATCAGGCTGGTCAACGATCCCGCGGCGGTGACGTCCAGGCTCGATCCGGTACCCGAAATGGTGAAGCGATCGACGGTGGCGCTGGTGTCCAGCGTGGTCTTGCCGGCCGCGCTCAGCGTCACGTCATAATAGCGGCCGACGACGCCGCGCGAGGCGGCCGGATCGATATTGTTCGGCACAAAACCGGTCGCGCCGGGCAAGCCGTTGGCCAGTGTCGCGCTGGGCAGGGCTGCGGCGGTCACCGCCGCTTCGGCCTGCGATTCCAGGATAGCACCGCTGGCCAGCGTGACGCTTTCGCCATTGGGGCTGCGTTCGGCAATCTCCACCTTGCCCTTGTTGTTGGACACGGTCGTGGCGCCGGATGCCGTCGTGGTGGCCGGGGTGGCGGCGCTGCCGCCATCTTCGACCGGCACGCCGTCGACGTAAATCGTGCCGGTGCCGACATCGTAGCAGATGCCGTCGGGCTGGTAGCAAAGCTGGCCGAATTTCTGCGCGCTATCGTCGCCGAAGGCGCCGGCGCCGGCCGTTGTGGGCACGCCGTTCACCAACCGCCCGGTGCTGTCGATGATCCGGTAATTGGGATCGAGCGCCGTTATCCAGTGGTTGGCGTCGCTCCATTTGCCGTCGCCGGCCTTGGCGGTGGCGTAGCGATAAGGGTTGTTTTCCGCGATCCAGTCCCAGAAGAGGTAAAGCGGCTGGTAGAAGGAGGAGCCGCCATAGGCGCTGGCCGGCTGTTCGAGGAAATAGCGGCTGCCACCCGACAGGACACCGATCACCGTCTTTTCGTCGAAGGCCTGGTCCAGGATGAGCGGGCCGCCTGAATCGCCACCGGCGGTGCTGCCTTCGTTGGGCAGGGCGTCATCCTTGAACAGGTTGAAGTCGAAGGGGTTTTCGCGCGTCGGATCATCGAAGTCGGTATGATAGAGATTCTGCGTATAGCCGCCCGCTTCCCCGAACAAGAAGCTGTCGACATCGTCCAGCGCACCTAGGAGACCGATGAAATTCTCCGCCGTCTTGCGGCGGAAGTCGATGCCGAAGCTGTTGCCGGTGGTGCCGCTGCCGCTGCGACCATAACCGGTAATCGTCACATGATAGCCGGTGCCGCTGGTCTCGCTGATCGAGGAGGGGGCGGGCAGGGCGGAAAACAGGACCGCCCAGGTCGGCACGTCGGCCGCCGGCGTGTCCAGCGTCGCCATGGCGACGTCGCCATAGAGGAAGCTGAGCGCGGGCGGATCGAGCGAGTCCGGATTATAGGCGATGTTGTTGACATTATAGACGCTCAGCGCCGTGTTGGTGCGATAGTTGTTGGAAATCCAGTCGACCAGGCCGGGCCGGGCATTCGCTTCGAAGGCGAACGCCACCGGCACCCCGCCATTGACCGTGCTGTAATCGGCCGAGGTCAGATCGTTGACGCAATGCGCTGCGAAGATGACCGTGCGCGGGTTGATCAGCGTGCCGGTGCACACGAATCCGTCGTCGCGATACATGATGCCGACGCCATTTACGCCGCTGTCGAGAATGTCCGAGGGAGTCTTGTCGTCGGCCGGTACGACGGCCTGTGCGACAGGCGCGATGCCAAGAGCCGCGACGGCGGCGGAAGCGAGAAGGGCCGACCGGCCGGCGCGCGCCAACAGGCCCGCACCATTCTTACGAATGTGCATGATATAAACTCCCCAAAGACCGAGGAGAAGGCTAGTCAACTGAAATGCGTAAGACAATCAGTCGCATGAAGAAAGTCGGGACTTGTCTCAAAAAGGTCACAACCATGACTGATTTATCCCATGTTAATCCATTACTAACGATGATTGTCATTCATTCCCCAATCGCAACGACATTTGCTGTGCATATCTGGCCGTCTTGATCGGCCGCCTGTTGTCGTAGTCAACCGGTCGACCGGAGGGTCGCTTGCGTATCGCGGCATATCTGCCTAAGCATGGAGTCAAGTTCCGGCTCCGCTTTGGGGGCTGGCGATAAGCAGAAGTGAGTTACGGCATGGTGCAGCAGAGCCGCCCATCGCCGCAGAGTTCCGGCCCGACCGGTCGTTATGCGGGCAAGCGTGCCCGTTCCGGTCAGGGCGATGGGAGCAAGGCTGCGGCCATTCCGCCCCCGCCGGTGCAGCGGGGCTTTTCGCCCCATGGTGCGCGCGACCGCCGATCCTATGCCGCGATCGATCTGGGCACCAATAATTGCCGCCTGTTGATCGCCAAGCCGTCCGCCGACGGTTTCATCGTGGTCGATGCCTTTTCGCGGATCGTCCGGCTGGGCGAAGGGCTGGCCGCCACTGGCCGGATCAGCGATGCGGCGATCGACCGGGCCATCGCGGCGCTGTCCGTCTGCGCCGACAAGCTGCGCCGCCGCCATGTCACGCTGGCGCGATCGGTCGCGACCGAGGCCTGCCGCCGTGCGTCCAACGGCGCAGAGTTCATCCATCGCGTCTATAAGGAAACGGGCATCGCGCTCGACATCATCAGCGCGCAGGAAGAGGCGAGGCTGGCGGTGCTGGGTTGCCATGCGCTGCTGGAGCCGGGCGAAGGGCCGGCGCTCATCTTCGACATTGGCGGTGGATCGACCGAACTGGTGCTGGTCGATTCGCACGGGACGACCGGCGCGCCGCGCATCGTCGACTGGGTGAGCGCACCCTGGGGCGTGGTGTCGCTGACCGAGAGCGAGGCGTTCGATCATGGCAATGCCGCCGACCGGCTGGCCGCCTATGAACGGATGCGCGCGCGGGTGGCTGAGGCTTTCTCTCCTCTGGCCCGGCGCCTGCCCAAGGATGCGCAGGATATTCGCCTGCTCGGCACATCGGGCACGGTGACGACGCTGGCCAGCCTGCATCTGGGGCTGCCCCGCTATGACCGGCAGGCGATCGATGGCCTGATCGTGCCGTGCGAATCGATGCGGGCCATTTCGGATCGCCTGTCGGGCATGAACCTGGCGGAAAGGCAGAAACTGCCCTGTATCGGCACCGAGCGGGCCGATCTGGTGGTGGCGGGCTGCGCCATTTTGGAATCTATCCTCGATATCTGGCCGGCGGAGCGCCTGGGCGTCGCCGATCGGGGTATTCGTGAAGGCATTTTACGCGGGCTGATGGACCGCGACGGGAGAGTGATGTGAGAGGGTCTGGCGTCGGCAAGGTGCGGGTCAAGACCGCAAAGGGCCGCACGGCGCAGTCGGTGCGCTGGCTGGAGCGGCATCTGAACGATCCCTATGTCCGCAAGGCGAAGGCGGAAGGCTGGCGCAGCCGCGCGGCCTTCAAGCTCATCGAACTGGACGAGAAATTCCATTTCGTGAAGGGATCGAAGGCGGTCGTCGACCTTGGCGTCGCGCCGGGCGGCTGGGCGCAGGTGGTGCGGAAAATGGCGCCGAAGGCTGCGGTGGTGGGCATCGACCTGCTGCCGACCGATCCGATTGCCGGTGTCACCCTGTTCGAAATGGACTTCATGGACGACAAGGCGCCGGCCCTGCTGCGCGAGGCGCTGGGGCAGGAACCGGACCTGATCATTTCCGACATGGCGGCCAATACGGTCGGTCATGCCGCGACCGATCACCTGCGCACCATGGGGCTGGTCGAGGCAGCGGCCTGGTTCGCGGTGGAAAATCTGCGCAAGGGCGGCACCTTCGTCGCCAAGGTGTTTGCCGGCGGCACGGACGGCGAATTGCTGGTGCTGCTGAAAAAGAATTTCACGACGATCAAGCACGCCAAGCCGCCGGCCAGCCGCAAGGGCAGCGTCGAATGGTATGTCGTGGCGCAGGGGTTCAAGGGGCGGCCGGACGAAGGGCTCGATCCGACCGAATAGGATAGATTTGGGGGGCATTTGGTCGCAACGGTTTCGACGGTCGCCTATCTGGGGCTGGAGGCGCGCGCCGTGGAGGTGCAGTGCCAGCTGGTCCCCGGCCTCCCCAACTTCATCCTCGTCGGCCTGCCCGACAAGGCAGTGGCTGAAAGCCGGGAGCGGGTGCGCAACGCCATCGCCGCCATCGGCCTGTCGCTGCCGCCCAAGCGCATCACCGTGAACCTGTCGCCGGCCGACCTGCCCAAGGAAGGATCGCATTTCGATCTGCCCATTGCGCTCGCCCTGCTGGGTGCGATGGGCGTGATCGATGCGGAAATGCTGTCGGGCTATGTGGTCGTGGGGGAGCTGGGACTGGACGGGCGCACCGCGCCGTCGCCCGGCGTGCTGCTGGCGGCGCTCCATGCCGGCGAACAGGACAAGGGGCTGGTCTGTCCGGTGGCTCAGGGCGCGGAAGCCGCCTGGGCGGGCGAGGTGGAAGTGGTCGCCGCGCCGGACCTGCTCAGCCTGCTCAACCATTTCAAGGGCACGTCGGCGCTGTCGCCGCCGCAGCCAGGGGCGGTCGATGCGCCGGTGCGGACCGCAGACCTGAAACAGGTCAAGGGGCAGGAGGTTGCCAAGCGCGCGCTGGAGATTGCGGCGGCCGGTGGCCATAACCTGTTGATGGTCGGGCCGCCGGGGGCGGGCAAGTCGCTGATGGCCAGTTGCCTGCCGGGCATATTGCCGGACATGACGCCGTCCGAAGCGCTGGAAAGCTCGATGGTGGCGAGCGTCGCCGGCACGCTGGAGGGCGGCAGGATCAGTCGGGCGCGCCCGTTCCGCAATCCGCATCACAGCGCGTCGATGGCGGCGCTGGTCGGCGGTGGGCTGAAGGCGCGGCCGGGCGAGGTCAGCATGGCGCATCTGGGCGTGCTGTTCCTGGACGAACTGCCGGAATTTCAGCGGACCGTGCTGGATTCGCTGCGCCAGCCGCTGGAAACGGGCGAGGTGACGGTGGCGCGGGCCAATGCGCATGTGACCTTTCCGGCGCGAGTGCAGTTGATCGCCGCGATGAACCCGTGCCGCTGCGGGCATCTGGGCGATCCTGCGCTGGCCTGTTCGCGCGCGCCGCGCTGCGCGGCGGATTATCAGGCGAAAGTGTCCGGGCCATTATTGGATCGGATCGACCTGCATGTGGAGGTACAGGCGGTGACGGCCGCCGACCTGGTTCTGCCCCCGCCCGCCGAAGGATCGGCCGAGGTCGCGGCGCGGGTCGCCGCGGCGCGCAGCGTCCAGACGGCGCGCTATGCCGGGAGCAGGACGCGCACCAATGCCGAGGTGGATGGTGAACGGCTGGAGGAGGTCGCCGGACCGGACGAAGCCGGGCGGCAATTGCTGGCGCAGGCGGCCGCGGCGATGAAATTATCGGCCCGCGGCTATACGCGGGTATTGCGGGTCGCGCGCACCATCGCTGATCTGGCCGGGGCCGAGCAGGTCGGGCGGGTGCATGTGGCGGAGGCGCTGAGCTATCGGCGAAGGGCGCCGGTGAATTGAGAAGTGGGCTGGACAGCGGTTGGCGGTCAGTTTCAGACATGGGCGAATAATATGACATCACCCCGGCTCAAGGCCGGGGGCGACGGATGTAGAAGATATCGCCTAACTACCCTAATCCATCACCAAATCCGCTCAGCTGTCGCTGGCGATCAGCTTCAATTCGGCGGCCGGGGCGGCGCTGTCCTTGGGGCGGAAGCGGCCTTCGACGCGGCTGCCCGGTTCGATCGTGATCCGTTCATAGACGACGTCGCCGGTGATACGGGCGCTGCTTTCCACCACCAGTTCGCCAGCCGTGATCGACCCATCGACAAGGCCCGCAAGCCGGGCGCTTTGGGCGGTCACATGCCCGGTGATGCGGCTGTCTGGTCCCTGCACCAACGCGGCGCAGCTGATGTCGCCCTCAATCACGCCATCGACGTGCAGGTCGACACTCGCGTTCAGATTGCCCACGATGATGACGTCGCCGCCGATCAGCGAGAAGGGGATGGACTTACCCCCGGTCGCGGACATCGGCGAAACGGGCCGTTGCGATTTGCTGGACTTGGAGAACATCTTTGCGGGCCTCCAGGAAGGAGCGGGGATTGACGGCCTGGCCGTTCAGCCGGACCTCGAAATGCAAATGGGTGCCGGTCGATCGGCCGGTCGAGCCCATGCGGCCGATCGTGTCGCCGCGCGCGATCTTCTGGCCGACGCGGCTGGCAAAGCCGGACAGGTGGGCATAGCGGGTCATGATGCCGTTGCCATGCTCCACCTCGACCACATTGCCATAGCCCTGGCGCTGGCCGACATAGCTGACCTTGCCGTCGGCCGCCGCGTTGATCGGCTGGCCGTAGCGACCGGGGAAATCCAGTCCGGCGTGGAAGGCGGCGTGGCCGTTGAACGGGTCGCGGCGATAGCCATAGCTGCTGGTCAGCATCGGCGAACCGGTGGGCTGGCCAGACGGGATGGTAAGGAGGCTGCGCTCCAGAAATTCCATGCGCGCCATGGCGTCGGCCAGATTTTCCAGTTCGCCGGTCATCGCGCCCTTGTCGCCCTTCCAGGGGACGAAAGGGCCACCCTGGGAGCTGGCCTGTGCGCGGGCGGCGCTGCGGGCGAGGGTGTCGGGGTTAAGGCCGAAGCTGCGAATGGCGGCAGCGGCCTTGTCGGCGCGGCGCTCGACCGCGTGGGTCAGCAGCAGGGCGAAACGGCGCTGGCGCTGCTCCAGCTTCACCAGCGGCGCAGCTTCGGGCGCCATGCTGATCTTGCTGCTGAGCTGGTCCTTCTGGTCGCCCTTGTCCTGGTCGCCCTTGTCGGCGCGCTTCTCTTCCCCGACCAGATCGGCGCCGGCGGCATTGCCGTCCTCGGCCCCGAAATGCGTCTTGTAGAGAATGTCCATGAAGTCCTGGCGGGCCTTCAAATCCTGCGCCAGATCCTCGACCGACTGGCGGTAGCCTTCCACCTTGCTGGCGGCGCTGGCGACGGACTTGCCTTGCTGTGCCAATGCGGCGCGCTGCTGTTCGACCGAGGCGGTGCTGGCGAGCATGGAGACGGTGACGCCGGCCCAGCCGATCAGCGCGGCAGATAGGGTGCCGGCCGCTGCAAGTTGCGCGCGGCGAGAAATGCGGATGAACTTGACCTGGCCACCGGAGCGCAGGAAAATCTCCCGCTCAGGGCAGAGGGCATTGATCCGGTCCCGGAGACCGGCCATTCCCGTCTTCTTCTGATGCGACAATGCGACCCCGCGACTCTAAATCATGCTTCTTTTGCCCGCGGCGGCCGTTAGCAAAGCTTTGCCTTACGCGCGAATCCGCCACTGCGGACTCGTGACGAGTCGATGGTCGAACGCGACGAAACGAAGATCCGGCGCGTCGGTTCCGTGCAAATGACGGGATTTTTCACTTGTCCGTCGTACTTGTGAGCGCTGGATGGCGTTCTGTCGCCGTGGAAAGGGGGGGTCGGTGGCATCGGGGCGCCTTGCTTGACCGCATCGGTGCGCATCGCTATAGGCGCGGCTGCCCAGCGGCCGGACGTGTCGAGACTCGCTCTCTTCCCGTCCTTTCCTCCGGGCACTTTTTAGAGCTGAACATTGCCGGGTGCTCTTGCGGCTCCAGGGGGCTTATGCCCACCGGGGCCTTTGCCGTTTGGTCGAATCTCTCGTCCGAACGGTGCAAAACGCGGGGACGTCCAGGTAAAGTAACTGAAAAAGGTGAAGGGCTTCATGCCAACAATCAACCAGCTGGTCCGCAAGGGCCGCGAGCTGCAGAAGGCCAAGAGCAAGGTCCCTGCAATGGATGCGAACCCGCAGAAGCGCGGCGTTTGCACCCGTGTCTATACGACGACCCCGAAAAAGCCGAACTCGGCTCTTCGTAAGGTGGCGAAGGTGCGTCTGGTCAACCAGCGCGAAGTCATCACCTACATTCCGGGTGAAGGTCACAACCTTCAGGAGCACAGCGTCGTGCTGATCCGTGGCGGCCGCGTACGCGATCTTCCCGGTGTGCGTTACCACGTGCTGCGCGGCGTTCTGGATACCCAGGGCGTCAAGGATCGTAAGCAGAGCCGTTCGAAGTACGGCGCGAAGCGTCCGAAGTAAGGGAGACTAGAATATGTCACGTCGTCGTCGCCCCGAAAAGCGCATCATCCTGCCCGATCCCAAGTTCGGTGATATCGTGCTGTCGAAGTTCATGAACAGCATCATGCAGGACGGCAAGAAAGCCGTTGCCGAATCGATCGTCTATGGTGCCCTCGACACTGTCGAGACCCGCGCCAAGAAGGATCCGATCGGTCTGTTCCATGACGCGCTGAACAATGTGAAGCCCGGCATCGAAGTCCGCAGCCGCCGCGTCGGCGGTGCGACCTATCAGGTGCCTGTCGAAGTTCGTCCCGAACGTTCGCAGGCCCTGGCGATTCGCTGGCTGATCACCGCCGCGCGCAACCGCAGCGAAACCACGATGGCCGCGCGCCTTTCGGGTGAGCTGCTGGACGCCGCCAACAACCGCGGCAATGCCGTGAAGAAGCGCGAAGACACGCACCGCATGGCGGAAGCGAACCGCGCCTTCTCGCACTACCGCTGGTAATATCGGACGGGCGCCGTTTGGGTGCCCGTTTCGACATTCGGCACTCAAAATCGGTCCGTTCGCCGGGGGTCTCTACCCATGGCGAACGGATTGGTTTAGGGGCCACGCGCAGAAAAACGAATCCCCTCACCGCCGGCGCGCCGGCAACGGAGAAGCATCATGGCCCGCAGCCATCCGCTCGAACATTATCGTAACTTCGGTATCATGGCGCATATCGACGCCGGCAAGACCACCACGACCGAGCGTATCCTTTACTATACCGGCAAGTCCTACAAGATCGGCGAAGTCCATGACGGCGCCGCGACCATGGACTGGATGGAGCAGGAGCAGGAGCGTGGTATCACCATCACGTCGGCTGCAACGACGTGCGTTTGGAAGGCGGCTGAGGGCAAGGGTCCCGAGCATCGCCTGAACATCATCGACACGCCCGGCCACGTTGACTTCACCATCGAAGTCGAACGTTCGCTGCGCGTGCTCGACGGCGCGGTTGCCGCGTTTGACGGCGTTGCCGGCGTTGAGCCGCAGTCGGAAACCGTGTGGCGTCAGGCGGACAAGTACAAGGTTCCGCGGATGTGCTTCATCAACAAGCTCGACCGTACCGGCGCCAATTTCTATTATTGCGTACAGACGATCATCGACCGTCTGGGCGCTGTCCCTGCCGTTCTCTACCTGCCCATCGGCGCGGAAGCGGACTTCAAGGGCCTGGTCGACCTGGTCGAAAATCGCGCGATCATCTGGAAGGATGAAAGCCTGGGCGCCGAATTCTCCTATGAAGAGATTCCGGCCGACCTGGCTGACAAGGCTGCCGAATATCGCGAAAAGCTGATCGAGCTCGCCGTCGAGCAGGACGACGAGGCGATGGAAGCCTATCTGGAAGGCAATCTGCCCGACGTCGCGACGCTCAAGAAGCTGATCCGCAAGGGTACGCTGGGTCAGTCGTTCGTGCCGGTGCTGTGCGGCAGCGCGTTCAAGAACAAGGGCGTCCAGCCCCTGCTCGACGCGGTCGTCGACTATCTGCCTTCGCCGCTCGACATTCCTGACGTGCAGGGCATCAATCCCGATACCGAAGAACCCGACAGCCGTGCGACCGCGGACGACGCGCCCTTCTCGGGCCTGGCGTTCAAGATCATGAACGATCCGTTCGTCGGTTCGCTGACCTTCCTGCGCGTTTATTCGGGCACCCTGACCAAGGGCACCTATCTGAACTCGGTGAAGGACAAGAAGGAAAAGATCGGCCGCATGCTCCTCATGCATGCGAACAGCCGTGAAGACATCGACGCGGCTTATGCCGGCGATATCGTCGCGCTGGCCGGCATGAAGGAAACCACCACCGGTGATACGCTGTGCGCCGAGCGCCAGCCGATCATCCTGGAGCGGATGGAATTCCCCGAGCCGGTCATCGAACTGTCGGTCGAACCCAAGACCAAGGCCGACCAGGAAAAGATGGGCGTCGCGCTCAACCGCCTGGCCGCCGAGGATCCGTCCTTCCGCGTCTCGACCGATCACGAATCGGGCCAGACCATCATCAAGGGCATGGGCGAGCTTCACCTCGAAATCCTGGTCGACCGCATGAAGCGCGAGTTCAAGGTCGAGGCGAATGTCGGTGCGCCGCAGGTGGCCTATCGCGAATATCTCAAGAAGGCCGTCGACGTCGACTACACCCACAAGAAGCAGTCGGGCGGCACCGGCCAGTTCGGCCGCATCAAGGTGAAGCTGACGCCGGGCGAACGCGGCGCGGGCATCATCTTCAAGGATGAGATCAAGGGCGGTAACATTCCCAAGGAATATATCCCCGCGATCGAAAAGGGCATGCGCGAAACCGCGGCAACCGGCTCGCTGATCGGCTTCCCGATCATCGACTTCGAAATCAACCTCTATGACGGCGCCTATCATGACGTCGACTCGTCGGCGTTGGCGTTCGAAATCACCGGTCGCGCAGCGATGCGCGAAGCGGCGCAGAAGTCGGGCATCACCCTGCTCGAGCCGGTCATGAAGGTCGAGGTCGTCACCCCGGAAGAATATCTGGGCGACGTCATCGGTGACATGAACAGCCGTCGTGGCCAGATTCAGGGTACCGACACGCGCGGCAACGCGCAGATCGTCGAGGCCATGGTGCCGCTGGCGAACATGTTCGGCTATGTGAACTCGCTGCGTTCCTTTACCCAGGGGCGCGCGAACTACTCGATGACCTTCTCGCACTATGACGAAGTGCCGCAGAATGTTGCGGACGAAGTCAAGGCGAAGATGGCCTGATGATTTCCCTGGCCGAGCCGCGCAATCGGCTCGGTTAGGGGCTGGTAATCTGTAAATTTGCTGCTATGGACGCGCCTTCGCGAGGCGCGGCCGAGCGGTCAGACCCAAGCTGATTTTGATTAGAAGGTAGGATAAAATGGCTAAGGCTAAGTTTGAGCGGAATAAGCCGCACTGCAACATCGGCACCATCGGTCACGTCGACCATGGCAAGACCTCGCTGACCGCAGCGATCACCAAGGTGCTGGCCGAAACCGGCGGCGCGACCTTCACGTCGTACGACAACATCGACAAGGCGCCTGAAGAGCGCGAGCGCGGCATCACCATTTCGACCGCCCACGTCGAATATGAAACCGAAGCTCGCCACTATGCGCACGTCGATTGCCCGGGCCACGCTGACTATGTGAAGAACATGATCACCGGTGCCGCCCAGATGGACGGCGCGATCCTGGTTGTTTCGGCCACCGACGGCCCGATGCCCCAGACCCGTGAGCACATCCTGCTCGCCCGTCAGGTTGGCGTGCCGCAGCTCGTCGTGTTCATGAACAAGGTCGACCTGGTCGACGACGCCGAAATCCTCGAACTGGTCGAGCTGGAAATCCGTGAACTGCTCAGCAGCTACGATTTCGACGGCGACAACATCCCCGTCATTCCGGGTTCGGCTGTTGCTGCCCTTCAGGACAAGACCCCTGAAATCGGCCATGACGCCGTTCTGAAGCTGATGGCCGCTGTCGACAGCTTCATCCCGCAGCCTGAGCGTCCGGTCGACAAGCCCTTCCTGATGCCGATCGAAGACGTGTTCTCGATTTCGGGTCGTGGTACGGTTGTGACCGGCCGCGTCGAAACCGGCATCATCAAGGTTGGTGAAGAAGTCGAAATCGTCGGCCTCAAGGACACCAGCAAGACCACCGTCACCGGCGTGGAAATGTTCCGCAAGCTGCTCGACGAAGGTCGTGCGGGCGACAATATCGGCGCCCTGGTTCGTGGCACGAAGCGTGAAGAAGTTGAGCGCGGTCAGGTTCTGGCCAAGCCCGGCACCATCACGCCGCACACCGAATTCGACGCCGAAGTGTACGTGCTGTCGAAGGAAGAAGGCGGTCGTCACACCCCGTTCTTCGCGAACTATCGTCCGCAGTTCTACTTCCGCACCACCGACGTGACCGGCGAAGTGATCCTGCCCGAGGGCACCGAAATGGTCATGCCTGGCGACAACGTGAAGCTCGGCATCAAGCTGATCGCCCCGATCGCCATGGATCCGGGTCTGCGCTTCGCCATCCGTGAAGGCGGTCGTACCGTCGGCGCAGGGGTTGTCGGCACGATCTCGAAGTAATATAGGACCGCAGCGGCGCGAATCGCCTGATTCGCGCCGCTGAGGATTTTAACCGCCCCGGATCGCCTTTCTCCGGCTCGCAAGAGCTAGAAGGGCAGTTTACGGGGCGGATATTTTTTGTTGGCGCATTTCCACAAATCATCGGCTGCTCCGGCTGATTTTTGAAAATGCTCTACGTTTTTGGCTCTTTCGCATCGGTACAGGAACTATGGACAGCAACATCCGCATTCGCCTCAAGGCGTTCGATCATCGCGTGCTCGATCAGGCGACCGGCGATATCGCCGACACCGCCCGCCGCACCGGCGCCCTTATTCGCGGTCCGATTCCCCTTCCGACGCGCATCGAAAAGTTCACGGTCAACCGTGGTCCGCACATCGACAAGAAGTCGCGCGAGCAGTTCGAGGTCCGCACCTACAAGCGTATGCTTGACATTGTGCAGCCGACGCCGCAGACGGTCGACGCGCTGATGAAGCTGGACCTGGCTGCCGGCGTGAACGTCGAAATCAAGCTGGCCTAAGCGCCGGCAAGTCCCTGCCTTCCTTTGGAGGGCAGGGTATCGGGTATTCCGGGAAACCGGAAGCTCACACGACACAGGGATACCGCACGGCCTCTCCGGTAAACCGGACAGGCTCGTGGTTCTGGTCCTCCGTCGCCGTTCCCGAGAGGGGGTGGCATCCAACCCGGACGGGGTGATCTATAATTTGGGTTGGGCCGCGAAGCAGAGATGCTGAGCGGTTTTTTCGTTGGATACGCCCGCTGCTAAGGCGGGCCTCTATGGGAGTAACAAGTGATGCGCACAGGCGTGATCGCTAAGAAAGTCGGGATGACCCGTCTGTTCCAGGAGGACGGACGTCACATTCCAGTTACGGTTCTGGCCCTTGAGGGCAACCAGGTCGTGGCACGCAAGGATGTCGACAGCGATGGCTATGTGGCCGTCCAGCTCGGTGCCGGCGTTGCCAAGGTGAAGAATGTCGCCAAGCCGCAGCGTGGCCATTTCGCCAAGGCCGAAGTCGAGCCGAAGGCTCGCCTGGTCGAATTCCGCGTCGCCGAGGATGCGCTCCTCGATGTCGGCGTCGAAATCGCCGCTGACCATTTCATCGCCGGCCAGCTGGTCGACGTTGCAGGGCACACCCAGGGTAAGGGTTTTGCCGGTGCCATGAAGCGTTGGGGCTTCGGCGGTATGCGCGCCACGCACGGCGTGTCGATCAGCCACCGTGCCCATGGTTCGACTGGTAACCGTCAGGATCCGGGCCGCGTCTTCAAGAACAAGAAGATGGCCGGCCACATGGGTGACCGCGAACGCACGCAGCAGAATCTCGAAATCGTCCGCACGGACGTCGAGCGTGGTCTGCTGTTCGTCAAGGGTTCGGTTCCGGGCGCCAAGGGCACCTGGCTGACCGTGAGCGACGCCGTCAAGGTGAAGCGCCCGGCCGACGCGCCGTACCCGGCCAGCCTGAAGGCGGCCGCCAACAGCAACACCGCTGCGGAAACGCCTGCTGAAGCAGCCGCGCCCGAAGCGACCGAAGGCCAGGAGGGCTAATCATGAAGGTCAATGTACAGACCCTCGACGCACAGGCCGCCGGCGAACTGGAGCTGAATGACGACGTGTTCGGTCTGGAACCGCGCGCCGACATTCTGCACCGCGTCGTCACCTGGCAGCTCGAAAAGCGTCGTGGCACTGCCCGCGGTACCCGCGAGCGTTCCGACGTCGCCCGTACCGGCAAGAAGTTCGGTCGCCAGAAGGGCGGCGGTACCGCTCGTCACGGCGATCGCCGCGCGCCCGTCTTCATCGGCGGTGGTAAGGCTCACGGTGCCCGCGTTCGCGACTTCAACCCCTCGCTGAACAAGAAGGTTCGCGCGCTGGGTCTGAAGATGGCGCTGTCTTCGAAGGTCAAGGCAGGAACGCTGACGATCATCGACAGCCTGGACGTTGCAGAAGGCAAGACCAAGGCGCTGGTCGCCAACCTTGCCAAGCTGAACCTAACCAAGGTGCTGTTCATCGACGGCGACGCCGTCAACGTCAGCTTCGCGAAGGCTTCGGCCAACATCATCGGCGTGGACCTGCTCCCTGCCGTTGGCGCCAATGTCTATGACATCCTGAAGGCCGACTCGCTGGTGCTCACCCGCGCCGCGGTCGAAAAGCTGGAGGCCCGTTTCAATGGCTAAAAAAGAAGCCGCGGCCGTCGCCAACCGTCACTATGACGTCGTTGTCGCACCGCACATCACCGAGAAGTCGACCCTTCTCTCCGAGAACAACGCCGTGGTCTTCAAGGTCGCTGGCGATGCGTCGAAGCCGGAGATCAAGGCTGCCGTCGAGGCGATCTGGGGCGTCGAAGTCAAGAGCGTGAACACGCTGGTGACCAAGGGCAAGACGAAGCGCTGGAAGGGCAAGCCCTACACGCGCTCGGACGTGAAGAAGGCGATCGTCCGCCTGGCCGAAGGCCAGTCGATCGATATCACCGAGGGAGTCCGCTAAGATGGCTCTTAAGCATTACAACCCGACCAGCCCGGCCCGCCGCGGCCTGATCCTGGTCGACAAGTCGAGCCTGCATAAGGGTAAGCCCGTCAAGGCGCTGACCGAAGGCAAGCGCAAGACCGGCGGCCGTAACAACAAGGGTCATGTGACCTCGCGTGGTATCGGTGGCGGTCATAAGCAGCGCTATCGCATCATCGACTTCAAGCGTCGCTTGTGGGATGTCGAAGGTACGGTCGAGCGTCTGGAATATGACCCCAACCGCACCGCCTTCATCGCGCTGGTGAACTATCCCGACGGTACGCAGTCCTACATCATCGCGCCGCAGCGTCTTGCCCCCGGTGACAAGGTCATCGCCGGCAAGAAGACCGACGTGAAGCCGGGCAACGCGATGGAACTGGGTCAGATGCCGGTCGGCACGATCATCCACAACATCGAGATGAAGCCGGGCAAGGGCGCGCAGCTCTGCCGTTCGGCGGGCACCTATGCCCAGCTGGTCGGTCGTGATCGCGGCATGGTGATGGTGCGTTTGTCCTCGGGCGAACAGCGCTATATCCGTTCGGACTGCATGGGCACCATCGGCGCCGTGTCGAACCCCGACAATGGCAACACCAATCTTGCCAAGGCAGGCCGCAACCGTTGGAACGGCATCCGTCCGCTGACGCGCGGTGTCGCCAAGAACCCGGTCGATCACCCGCATGGTGGTGGTGAAGGCCGCACTTCGGGCGGCCGTCATCCGGTTACCCCGTGGGGCAAGCCGACCAAGGGTGCTCGCACCCGCCACAACAAGGCGACGGACAAGTTCATCATCCGTAGCCGCCACGCGAAGAAGAAGAGGTAAGCGAGATGGCTCGTTCCGTCTGGAAAGGTCCGTTCGTGGACCTCAGCCTTCTGAAGAAGGCGGAAGCCGCGCAGGACGCGGGTGGCCGTGCGCCGATCAAGACCTGGTCGCGTCGTTCCACCATCCTGCCGCAGTTCGTCGGCCTGACGTTCAGCGTCTATAACGGCCGCAAGCATGTTCCGGTTTCCGTGAACGAGGATATGGTGGGTCACAAGCTGGGCGAATTCGCCCCGACCCGCTTCTTCCCCGGCCACGCCGCCGACAAGAAGGGCAAGCGCTAATGAGCAAGCCTAAAGCTCCCCGTCGCGTCGCCGACAATGAGGCTCTGGCCGTCGGCACGCAGATCCGTGGTTCGGCCCAGAAGCTGAACCTGGTTGCCACGCTGATCCGCGGCCACAAGGTCGAAGACGCGCTGAACATCCTGGCCTTCTCGAAGAAGGCGATGGCTGTGGACGTGCGCAAGGTGCTGGCTTCGGCCATCGCCAACGCGGAAAACAACCATAATCTCGACGTCGACTCGCTGGTCGTCGCGGAAGCATCGGTCGGCAAGGCGTTCACGCTGAAGCGCTTCCACGCTCGCGGCCGCGGCAAGTCGACCCGGATCCTCAAGCCCTACAGCCGCGTGCGCATCGTCGTGCGTGAAGCTGGCGAAGAAGCGGAGGCGTAAGCACATGGGTCACAAGAGCAATCCGATCGGTCTGCGTCTCCAGATCAACCGTACCTGGGACAGCCGCTGGTTCGCTGAAGGCGCCGACTATGGTCGGCTGCTGCTGGAAGATCTCAAGATCCGCCAGTTCATCTTCAAGAACCTGCCGCAGGCCGCGATCTCCAAGGTCGTGATCGAGCGTCCGGCCAAGCTGTGCCGCGTGTCGATCTATGCCGCCCGTCCGGGCGTCATCATCGGCAAGAAGGGTGCGGACATCGAAAAGCTTCGCAAGAAGCTGGGCGCGCTGACCTCGTCCGACGTGTCGCTGAACATCGTCGAAATCCGTAAGCCGGAAGTCGACAGCAAGCTCGTCGCACAGGGCATCGCCGACCAGCTGGAACGCCGCGTGGCGTTCCGCCGTGCGATGAAGCGTGCGGTGCAGTCGGCCCTGCGTCTGGGCGCCGAAGGCATCAAGATCACCTGCGGCGGCCGTCTGGGCGGCGCAGAGATCGCGCGCGTCGAATGGTATCGCGAAGGCCGCGTTCCGCTGCACACGCTGCGTGCGAACGTCGATTATGCCGAAGCCACGGCACACACCGCCTATGGCGTGTGCGGCATCAAGGTCTGGATCTTCAAGGGCGAAATCCTTGGTCACGATCCGATGGCCACCGACCGGCTGATGCTGGAGGCTCAGACCTCCGGCGTGCGCCCGGCGCGCTGAAGATAAGAAGGTAATAGCGTCATGCTGCAACCGAAGAAAATGAAGTTCCGCAAGACCTTCAAGGGTCGGATCAAGGGCGATGCCAAGGGTGGCTCGGCTTTGAATTTCGGCTCCTATGGTCTTAAGGCCCTGGAACCTGAGCGCGTCACCGCCCGCCAGATCGAGGCGGCTCGCCGCGCGATCACCCGCCACATCCGCCGTCAGGGCCGGTTGTGGATCCGCGTGTTCCCCGACGTGCCGGTTTCCAAGAAGCCTGCCGAAGTCCGTCAGGGTAAGGGCAAGGGTTCGGTCGAATATTGGGCTGCTCGCGTCAAGCCGGGCCGCATCCTGTTCGAACTGGACGGCGTGCCCGGTCCGCTCGCAGCAGAGGCCTTCTCGCGCGCCGCGATGAAGCTGCCCATCAAGACGAAGGTCGTTGCCCGCCTCGGCGACACCTCGCACCTGGAGGGTTAATCGTGGCCAACGTCGCAGACCTCAAGACCAAGACGGACGACGAACTGTCGACCGAACTCAACAACCTGAAGCGTGAGCAGTTCAATCTGCGCTTCCAGGCGGCGACCAACCAGCTGGAAAAGCCCAGCCGCGTCAAGGAAGTCCGTCGGTCGATCGCGCAGATCAAGACCCTGCAGACGGAGCGTAACAGCTCCGCTGCCAAGTAAAGGAACCACACGATGCCCAAGCGCGTGCTGACGGGAACTGTGGTTTCCGACAAGACCGACAAGACGGTGGTCGTTCGCGTGGAGCGCAAGGTAAAGCATGCGCTCTACGGCAAGATCATCCGCCGTTCCAAGAAGTACCATGCCCATGATGAGGGCAATATCTACAAGGAAGGCGAAACGGTCCGAATCGAAGAGACCGCTCCGATTTCCAAGCTCAAGACCTGGAAGGTCATCGAGCGCGTGGATACCCACAAGTCGCCGGAAACGGCCGCTTAAGGGCAGGCTCGCTGAGCCTTTGGTGAAAAATGCGGCGCGGGGCTGGCCTTTTCCTTTGGAAAGGGTTACAGGCCCGCGCTTCGCGTAGAGTCACCGGGCTTTAGGCAGATGAATTCGGAACCGCCGGGAATTGCCCCGGTAGGCCAAATAAGAAGGAACCGGATCTATGATCCAGATGCAATCCAATCTTGACGTCGCTGACAACAGCGGCGCCAAGCGCGTCCAGTGCATCAAGGTGCTGGGCGGCTCGAAGCGTCGCTTCGCTGGCGTAGGCGACATCATCGTCGTCTCGATCAAGGAAGCTGCGCCTCGTGGTAAGGTGAAGAAGGGTGACGTGCATCGTGCCGTCATCGTGCGTACCGCCAAGGATATCCGCCGTGCAGACGGTTCGGTCATCCGTTTCGATGGCAACGCCGCTGTGCTCATCAACAAGAACGAGGAGCCGATCGGCACCCGTATCTTTGGCCCCGTCGTTCGCGAACTGCGCGCCAAGAAGCACATGAAGATCATCAGCCTTGCTCCAGAGGTGCTGTAATGAGCGCTGCTAAGATCAAGAAGGGCGACAAGGTCGTCATCCTGGCCGGCAAGGACAAGGGCCGCACCGGCGCTGTTCTGGCCGTGATGCCCAAGGACGACAAGGTCCTGGTGGAAGGCATCAATGTGCATGCCAAGCATCGCAAGCCCGACCAGGCGAACCCGCAGGGTGGCATCGAGCGCAAGCCTGCGCCGCTCCACATTTCGAACGTCGCTGTCGCCGATACGGATGGCAAGCCGACCCGCGTCCGTTTCGAGGATCGCGACGGCAAGAAGGTCCGCGTCGCCGTCAAGTCCGGTGAGGTGCTGTAATGGCCGAGAAGTTTACGCCGCGCTCGAAGGCGCAGTATGACGCCGAAATCGTCAAGGCGATGACCGAGAAGTTCGGTTACAAGAACGTCATGGAAATCCCCCGGATCGAAAAGATCACGCTCAACATGGGCGTGGGCGAAGCGACCCAGGACAAGAAGAAGGTCACCTCGGCCGCCGAAGAGATGGAGCTGATCGCTGGTCAGAAGCCCGTCATCACCAAGGCGAAGAAGTCGATCGCGCAGTTCAAGCTGCGTGAAGGCATGCCTATCGGTGCGAAGGTCACGCTGCGTCGTGAACGCATGTATGAGTTTCTTGATCGTCTGATCAATATCGCTCTGCCCCGCGTGCGCGATTTCCGTGGTCTCAACCCGAAGAGCTTCGATGGCCGTGGCAACTATGCCTTCGGTATCAAGGAGCAGATCATCTTCCCGGAGATCAGCTATGACCGCGTCGACAAGGTGCGCGGCATGGACATCATCGTGACCACCTCCGCGAAGACGGACGATGAAGCGCGCGAACTGCTGCGCCTCTTCGGCTTCCCCTTCCCGATTGAAGAGAAGCAGGCGGCCTAATCCAGGCCCCGCTTCTCTCCCAACGCTTAAGCTAAGGAAGAGAACTTAAGTCATGGCGAAACTGAGTTCGATCAACAAGAACGAGCGCCGCAAGAAGCTGGTTAAGAAATATGCCGGCCGTTATGCAAAGCTCAAGGCGATCGCGAATGATACCGCGGCCGATGACAGCGATCGTCTGATCGCGCGTCTGAAGATGGCGGAGATCCCCCGCAACGGCAATCCGACCCGCGTTCGGAACCGCTGCGAACTGACGGGGCGTCCCCGCGCTTATTACCGCAAATTCCGCCTCTGCCGCGTGCAGCTGCGTGATCTGGCCAACAAGGGCCTGATCCCCGGCGTCACCAAGTCGAGCTGGTAAGGATCATTTGAGATGGCATTGACCGATCCCCTGGGTGATATGCTCACCCGCATCCGCAACGGGCAGCAGGCGAAGAAGGACAGCGTTGTGTCCCCCGCTTCCAAGCTGCGCGCCCGCGTGCTCGACGTGCTCCAGCGTGAAGGCTACATCCGTGGCTATTCCGAAGAAGCCCTGGGTAACCACCCTGGCCTGCGCATCGAGCTGAAATATTTCGAAGGTCAGCCGGCGATCAAGCATGTCGCCCGCGTGTCCAAGCCTGGCCGCCGTGTTTATTCGGGTTCCAAGGAACTGCCGGTAATCCGCAACGGCCTGGGCATCACCATTGTCTCGACGCCTCGTGGCGTTCTGTCCGACGCCGAAGCGCGTGAGCAGAATGTCGGTGGCGAAGTGCTGGCGGAGGTGTTCTGATGAGCCGCACTGGCAAAAAGCCGGTCACCGTGCCTTCGGGCGTGACCGCGTCCATCGCCGACGGTCAGCTGTCGGTGAAGGGCCCCAAGGGTACCCTGTCGCTGCCGCTGGCTGATGAAGTCACCTACAGCATCGAAGATGGTGTGATCGCGGTGAAGCCTGCCAATGACAGCAAGCGCGCGCGCGCTTTCTGGGGCATGCAGCGCACCCTGGTCGCCAATCTGGTGACGGGCGTGACCGAAGGTTACACCAAGAAGCTGCTGATCACCGGCGTCGGTTATCGCGCGGATTCGAAGGGCAAGGTTCTGAACCTGAAGCTCGGCTATTCGCACGATGTCGATTTCGCGATCCCGGAAGGTATCGAGATCAAGACCCCGGATAACACCACGGTCGAGATCAGCGGTATCGACAAGCAGCAGGTCGGTCAGGTCGCTGCCGAGATCCGTCGCTGGCGCAAGCCCGAACCCTATAAGGGCAAGGGTATCAAGTACGCCGGCGAGTTCATCTTCCGCAAGGAAGGGAAGAAGAAGTAAGATGGCAAAGCTTTCCCTCTTCGCGCGGCGTCGTCGCCGCGTTCGCACCGCGCTCAAGGCCGTTTCGGGCACCCGCCCGCGTCTGAGCGTCCACCGTTCGGGCCAGCACATCTACGCCCAGGTCATCGACGACGTCGCCGGCAAGACCGTCGCCGCCGCTTCGACCCTGGACAAGGATGTCGGTTCCAAGGCTCTGGGCAAGACCGGCGCCTCGGCCGAAGCGGCTGCCGATGTCGGCAAGCGCGTCGCCGCAGCGGCGACCGCCGCTGGCGTCACCCAGGTCGTGTTCGACCGTGGTGGCTTCCTGTTCCATGGCCGCGTCAAGGCGCTGGCCGATGCGGCCCGTGAAGCCGGGCTGGAGTTCTGATCATGGCTGACGAAAACACCAACGAAGTCGTCGCACCCGTCGAGGGCGCCGAAGCGACTGCACCGACCGAAGGTCGTGGCCCCGGCCGTGGCCGTGGCAACCGTGGCGGCGGCGATCGCAACCGTGGCGAGCGTGGCGGCCGTGGCCGTCGCGATGATCGTCGCGGTGGCAACCGTGACGAGGAGCAGGGCGAAGAGCTGATCGAGAAGCTGGTTCACATCAACCGCGTCTCGAAGACCGTCAAGGGCGGTAAGCGCTTCGGTTTCGCGGCTCTGGTCGTCGTGGGCGACGGCAAGGGCCGTGCGGGCTTCGGCCATGGCAAGGCGCGTGAAGTGCCTGAAGCCATCAGCAAGGCGACGGCCGCTGCCAAGAAGGCGATGGTTCGCGTTCCGCTGAAGGAAGGCCGCACCCTGCACCATGACGGCCTCGGCCACTTCGGTGCCGGCAAGGTGACTGTCCGTTCGGCCCCGGCCGGTACGGGTATCATCGCCGGTGGTCCGATGCGCGCCGTGTTCGAAAGCCTCGGCGTCGCTGACGTCGTGACCAAGTCGAACGGCACGTCGAACCCCTATAACATGATCCGTGCGACCTTCGCGGCTCTGGTCGAACAGACCAGCCCGAAGTCGGTGGCGCAGCGCCGTGGCAAGAAGGTCGCCGACCTTCTGCGTCGCGGTGGCGCCTCGGCCGACGTCGCGCAGGCTGATGCCGAAGCGATTGCGGAGTAACTGACATGGCGAAGATCAAGATCAAGCAGATCGGTTCTCCGATCCGTCGCCCCGCCGACCAGAAGAAGATTCTGATCGGCCTGGGCCTTGGCAAGATGAACCGCGTGGTGGAACTTGAAGACACGGCGGAAGTCCGCGGTGCCATCAAGAAGCTGCCCCACATGGTCGCTGTCGTCGAAGGCTAAGCCTTCCGACATGCCGAAAACAGCAAAGGGCCGATTCGCGCAGGCGAATCGGCCCTTTCTGCATTTGGGGCTGGGGGAGGGCGCGCTGTCCTACACCGTGCCTTCCTGATAGGCTGCACGCATGTATTCGTTTGTCTCTAACGAAGCCGAGGAATAGCCGGCGCAGCCCAAGTCATTGAAACATAATTTCCTACATTGGATATGAAATGTCGAAATGTACGGGAAATGTGCGAAGTTAAGCGAACCGGCGCCAACAGGGCCGGGTAGCGCCGTGCCTTCGCTTGCCGGGTCGATCCGCCGCTTTAGGGGGTGACAAGCCCCGCGCATCCCGCTATGGGCGCCGCTTCCATTCAGCGCGAACCAAGCGAAAGCGAGTGCACATCATGAAGCTCAACGAAATCAACGACAATGCCGGCGCCCGCAAGGGCCGTATGCGCGTAGGACGCGGCATCGGCTCGGGCAAGGGCAAGACCGCCGGTCGCGGTCAGAAGGGTGCCAAGGCGCGTTCGGGCGTCAGCATCAACGGCTTCGAGGGTGGCCAGATGCCGCTCCACATGCGCATCCCGAAGCGCGGCTTCAACAACATCTTCGCCAGCGACTATGCGATCGTGAACCTGGGCGCCGTGCAGAAGGCGATCGACGAGGGCAAGCTGGACGCCAACGCGACCATCGACCAGGCCGCTCTGAACGCCGCCAACCTGACCCGCGGTGGCAAGGACGGCGTCCGTCTGCTCGCCAAGGGTGAACTGACCGCCAAGGTCAGCTTCCTGGTCGCCGGTGCGTCGAAGAGCGCCGTCGAAGCCGTCGCAAAGGCCGGTGGCAAGGTCGACGTGATCGAAGTCGTTCCGGCTGCCGAGAAGGCAAAGGCGAAGAAGGGCACGACCCTGGCCGCCAAGAAGGCCGCTGCAAAGGCCTGATTTAAGGTCTGACAGTCTTGCAAGCATGACCCCGCTGCCCGATATGGGTCGGCGGGGTCTTGTGCATCGGGGGACGCTGTTTACCGCATCCACGGTAATTCCCGGTTCGACAGCGCCCCATGTCCCCGTTAAGGGGATTTCCGATTCCGGCCCGGCTTTATCCGGGCAAGAGTGATTTGAAGGGCAGCCACCATGGCATCGAGAGCCGACCAGCTCGCATCCAATCTCAGCCTCGCGAAGTTCAGCCAGGCGACCGACCTCAAGAAGCGCCTGTGGTTTACGCTGGGCGCCTTGATCGTGTTCCGCTTCCTCAGCTTCGTGCCGCTGCCCGGCGTCGATCCGACCGCCCTGTCGCAGCTGTATAGCCAGACCAATGGCGGCATCCTCGACATCTTCAACACCTTTTCGGGTGGGTCGCTGTCGCGCATGAGCCTGATCGCGCTGGGCGTCATGCCCTATATCACCGCGTCGATCGTGGTGCAGCTTGCCTCCAGCCTGTCGCCGCAGCTTGCAGCGATCAAGAAGGAGGGCGAAAGCGGCCGCAAGAAGATGAATCAGTGGACGCGCTACGGCACCGTCGGCCTGACCGCGGTGCAGGGCTATTTCATCGCCGTGGGTCTTGAGGGCTTTGGCGCCCAGCAGGGCATGCAGGCGGTGATCGAGCCTGGCCTGCTGTTCCGCCTGACCGCCGTCGTCTCGTTGATCGGTGGCACCATGTTCCTCATGTGGCTGGGCGAACAGATCACGTCGCGCGGGATCGGCAACGGCGTGTCGCTCATCATCATGGCGGGCATCGTCGCCCAGCTGCCGGTGACGCTCAGCAACCTGTTCAAGTCGGGCAGCGAAGGCTCGATATCGGGCCTGCTGATCTTCCTGGTCATGGTGATGGCCGTCGGCCTCGTCCTCCTGATCTGCTTCATGGAGCGTGCCCAGCGCCGCGTCCTGATCCAATATCCCAAGCGCCAGACGCGCCAGGGCCTGATGCAGGCTGACCGCAGCCACCTGCCGCTCAAGGTGAATACGGCCGGCGTCATTCCGCCGATTTTCGCCAGCTCGCTGTTGCTGATGCCGCTGACCATCTCGCAGTTCGCCGGTCAGACGGTTGCGGGTGAAAGCAAGTGGGGCGATTTCGTCCTGACGCTCAACCAGTATCTGTCGCATGGCAGCCCGGTCTATATGGGCCTTTATGGTCTGGGCATCGTCTTCTTCTGCTTCTTCTACACCGCCGTGGTGTTCAATCCGGAAGAGACGGCCGACAATCTGAAGCGCAACGGCGGCTTCATCCCCGGTATCCGTCCGGGCAAGAACACCGAAAATTATCTGGACTATGTGTTGACGCGAATCACCGTCATCGGCGCGGCCTATCTGGCCTTCATCTGCCTGGTGCCGGAATTCGCCATCGCGCGGGCGGGCATTCCCTTCTACCTTGGTGGGACTAGCCTGTTGATCGTCGTCAATGTTACGGTCGATACCGTGACCCAGATTCAGAGCCATCTGCTCGCCCATCAATATGGCGATCTGATCAAGAAGGCGAAGCTCAAGGGTCGACTGCGCTGAGGGGCGTTTCGAAACTCTGATTCCAGCGCAACGAACAGGGGAGTATGCGCGCAATGAATATCATTCTGCTTGGCCCTCCGGGGGCCGGCAAGGGCACCCAGGCGACCCGTCTGGTCGACGAACGCGGCATGGTGCAGCTGTCGACAGGGGACATGCTGCGCGCGGCTGTGAAGGCAGGGACGCCTGTAGGGCTTCAGGCCAAGGCGCTGATGGAATCGGGCGCGCTGGTGCCCGACGAAGTGGTATCGGGCATCATCGGCGAAGCGCTCGATGCGCTGCCGGCGGAGACGGGCGTCATCTTCGATGGCTATCCTCGGACGGAGGCGCAGGCCCATTCGCTCGACACCATATTGGGCGACCGTAACCGCACGCTCGACCATGTGATCGAACTGGAAGTGAATGAAGATGCGCTGGTCGAGCGCATCACCGGCCGCTTCACCTGCGCCACCTGCGGCGCGGGCTATCATGACACGTTCAAGACCCCCAAGGTCGAAGGCGAGTGCGACAAATGTCACGGGCATGAGTTCAAGCGTCGGCCCGACGACAATGAGGAAACGGTGCGCACCCGCATGGCCGAATATCGTGCCAAGACCGCGCCGATCCTGCCGATCTACGAAGCGCGCAACATCGTGGCGCGCGTGGACGGCATGGCGGACATGAACGACGTGACCGTCGCGATCGCGGCCATATTGGATGGCCACGCGGCCTGACCGGCCCCCGTCCCGCATCGGGCATGGCAGGCGATGATCGGACTTTGACATGGGCTGGCGCGGCGATGGCTGCGCCGGCCCATGCGTTATTACGGCCGATATGGCATGCCAGGCTGTCCAGCCGGCCGCCGCCCCAAGCTAGGCTGGTGCGCATCGGGAAAGAAAGCAGCAAAAGAAAAGCAGGCTTGGATGCGGCGTTAACCACGATCTTAACGGATTCGTTGCTCCGTTATTGCTATGACGAGCCATGGTTGGATCACCCCGTGGCCGCTTGACGGAATTGGACGCGCTGCGGGGCATCGGCGCGCTGTGCGTCCTGATCTTTCATTATTCCACGCGCTTCCACGAACTGTTCCCGCAGGCCAGCCATGTGCCCTTCAGCTTCCCCGGCGGCAATTATCGCGTCCTGCTCTTCTTCGCCATTTCGGGCTTCGCGATCTTCTTCACGCTGGATCGCATCCGCACAGTCGCGGACTTTGTCGTCAATCGGTTCGCGCGCCTTTATCCCGCCTATCTGGTGGCGATGCTGCTGACGCTGTCGATCGAATATGTGGCCCATGCGACGCAGCTATTGATCGGGCCGGTCGATATATTGGCCAATTTCACGATGCTTCAGGGCTTCGCTTTCATCCCGGAGGTGGACGGCGCCTATTGGACTCTGACCGTGGAGATCGCCTTTTATTTCTGCATGGTCGCCATTTGGAAGTTCGCCGGCATCAGGCGGCTGGAACCGATATTGGTCCTGTGGTTGGCGGCGCGCTGGCTCTACTGGTTCTGGCCGGACATGCCCGAACGGATCGTGATGCTGCTGGTGTTGCGCTACACGCCTTTCTTCGTGATCGGCATGCTGGCCTATCGGGTCTGGTCGGGGCAGAGGACGCTGCGGCAGCAAATGCCCTATGCGGTGCTGGCGCTGTTATCGATCGCAACGATCGAGACCTGGGACGTCACCATCGTCGGCTGCGTACTCGTGGCGACATTCGTGGCGCTGATCCATGGCCATCTGCGTTTCCTCAGCCTGCGGCCGCTCGTCTGGCTGGGCGGGATCAGCTACAGTTTCTACCTGATCCACCAGCATGTCGGTTTCGTCGTGATGCTGGAATTCGCCAAGGCAGGCTATAGCCCCTGGATCGGCTTCGTCGCTGCCTTCCTGGTGGCGCTGACGCTGGGTACCGCGATCAATCGCATGGTGGAGCGTCCTGCCGGCGAAGCCATCATCGCTTGGTGGAGGCGCCGGCGCGAAGCGCGGCCATTAAGGTCGGAGGCGGCTAGCCAGAACTGACACAAGAAAGGGCGCCGCCGTCACCGGCCGCGCCCTTTCTCGTCCGATCAGGATCGCTTTATTGGGCGACCGGTGCCGCAGCGGCCGCATTTTCAGGCAGGCCGCCCATCTGCGTGACCATCTTCGTATAGGCGTCCAGATAGGCCAGCACGATCACCTGGCCGATATCGGTATTCTGATAGCCGCCACCGCCGACCGCCGCGAGGCCGCCCATCCAGCCGAGGCCGCCGCCACCGCCGAAGCTGAGGTCCGACTTGCGGAAATAGCCTTCTGCCATCACCTCTTCCTCGGTCGTGCGGGCGTTGACAACGGAGAGCATGACATTGGCCTCGCTCTTCTTGATCGAGATGCCGCCGGCCAGCGCGCCCAGCGTGCGCCCACCCAGGAAGCCGCCAACCAGCCCGCCAAGGGCGTTGCCGCCGCTATTCTTGTTGGTGGTGACGATGTCGGGCTGAATGAAATAGTCCGCCGCCTTCACCTGACCCTTGCCCAGGTTGGACCCGGCCTGCAACTCGCCCGAATCCGCCATGGCACGTTCCATGTTGCGGCTGGCCATCGACCGGCCGCGATTGACGATGCCGAAACAGCCGGACTGCTGCACGAACAGCTTGATGATGGCTTCGGGGCTGCCCAAATTCAGTTCGCGCCACCACTGATTATCCGGCTCCACGATCGCGACGGTGCCCAGGCGCTTGGTGCAGCGGGGAATTTCCATCTGCTTCCTGGTCTGGGCCTGACGCCCGGAGGAGCCCTTGTCGGCGGCGATAGCCTGCGGTGCAACCATGGCCAGGCACACAGCCGCCGCGGTCAACGTCTTCATTCCACGCATTTCGAGCACCCCGTTTGTTGCTTAAGTTTGAAAATGTTGCCCCGTTCCTGCGAATGCTTATCACAGGGGTCAATCGCTTCCAAGCAGAGCGGCATGCAAATGACGGGCTTTGTCATGGAATCGTACCTGTGCGCGATCCTGCTGACAGCGCGTGAAATCGCTGCTATCGGGCGCCGATGACCGATCTGTCCCACATCCGTAATTTTTCGATTATCGCGCATATCGACCATGGCAAATCCACGCTGGCGGATCGCCTGATCCAGCGTACCGGTGGCCTGACCGACCGTGAGATGAGCGCGCAAGTCCTTGACAATATGGACATCGAAAAGGAGCGCGGCATCACGATCAAGGCGCAGACGGTGCGCCTGGATTATACCGCCAAAAATGGCGAGACCTATGAACTGAACCTCATGGACACGCCGGGCCATGTCGATTTCGCCTATGAAGTATCGCGCAGCCTGGCGGCGTGCGAAGGCGCGCTGCTGGTCGTGGACGCCGCGCAGGGCGTGGAAGCGCAGACGCTGGCCAACGTCTATCAGTCGATCGAGCATGATCATGAGATCGTGCCTGTCCTCAACAAGATCGACCTGCCCGCTGCCGAACCGGAAAAGGTGCGCAAGGAAATCGAGGATGTGATCGGCCTCGATGCGTCGGAAGCGGTGCTGGCCAGCGCCAAGTCGGGCATCGGCATCGACGATATCCTGGAAGCCATCGTCACCAAGATCCCGCCGCCCAAGGGCGACCGTGATGCCCCGTTGGAGGCGATGCTGGTCGACAGCTGGTACGATCCCTATCTGGGCGTCGTCATCCTGGTGCGCGTCATCAACGGCGTCATCAAGAAAGGGCAGGCGGTCAAGTTCATGATCGGCGGCACCGAACATCTGATCGACCGCGTCGGCTGCATGCGTCCCAAGATCGAGGCGCTGCCCGAACTGGCCGCCGGCGAAATCGGCTTCATTACCGCGCAGATCAAGGAAATCGCCCAGACCCGCGTCGGCGATACCATCACCACGGTCAAGAACGGCGCGACCAAGCCGCTGCCGGGTTTCAAGGAAGTCCAGCCGGTGGTGTTCTGCGGCCTGTTCCCGGTCGATGCGAACGATTTCGACAAGCTGCGCGACTCCATCAGCAAGCTGCGCCTGAACGACGCCAGCTTCTCCTTCGAGATGGAAAGCAGCGCAGCGCTGGGCTTTGGCTTCCGTTGCGGCTTCCTTGGCCTGCTGCATCTGGAGATCATTCAGGAGCGGCTGACGCGCGAATATGATCTGGATCTCATCACCACCGCGCCGTCGGTGGTGTATAAGATCCAGCTCACCTACGGCGCGGGTGAGATCGAGTTGCACAATCCGGCCGACATGCCCGACCCTACGAAGATCGACGAGATCGAGGAGCCGTGGATCGAGGCGATCATCTATTGCCCCGACGAATATCTGGGTTCGATCCTGAAGCTGTGTCAGGACCGGCGCGGCATCCAGAAGAACCTGACCTATGTCGGCGGCCGCGCGCAGGTGACCTATGAACTGCCGCTCAACGAAGTGGTGTTCGACTTCTACGATCGCTTGAAGAGCATCAGCCGCGGCTATGCCAGCTTCGACTATCACCAGATCGGTTATCGCGAGGGTGACCTGGTCAAGATGAGCATCATGGTCAATTCAGAGCCGGTCGATGCGCTCAGCATGATCGTCCATCGCGGCACCGCGGAATCGCGCGGGCGCGGCATGTGCGAGCGGCTGAAGGATCTGATCCCCCGCCATTTGTTCAAGATCCCGATCCAGGCGGCGATCGGTGGCAAGGTGATCGCGCGCGAGACGATCGCGGCGATGCGCAAGGACGTGACCGCCAAATGCTATGGCGGCGACATCAGCCGCAAGAAGAAGCTGCTCGACAAGCAGAAGGAAGGCAAGAAGCGCATGCGCGAATATGGCAGCGTCCAGATTCCGCAGGAGGCCTTCATCGCTGCGCTGCGCATGGGCGACGAAAGCTGATTGGGGAGGGCGACCGCTGCGCCAGTCTGGCGGGCCAGGTCGCTCATCTTCAGCGCGCCGCTGCCTTTCTGGCAAATGGCATGTCGCTGGGGCAATGTCAGCGGGCGGCCGGGCGACGGCGCGATGCCATGCCGGCAAAGCTGATCGGCAACGGTTTGCGCGAACTGGACCTGTTTCTGACCGACCTGATCGTGGAAGCCGCTCGTATCGACCGACTGGGCGTTGCCGCCGGTCGCGATCCTGGCATTCATCCCGGTCGCCGTGTCTTCAGCGCGGCAGAGGCGTGGCGGCGTACCGGCCCGCAACTGGGATTGGCGATCGAAAGCCGGTCCCGGCTGCGGCAAATGCGCGCGGCACAGAACCGCCAATGTTTCGGGCAATTACGGGGCGATGGCGCGGAGGTGGCGATGCAGCGCGCCTGCGCAGACTATGCGCAACTGGCATCCGACGTGCTGAACGCGGTCCGGGCGAAATCGGATAGCTAGGGCGGCGGCCGCTATCGTTACGGCCGGATGTCATTTAGCTGGTAGAAACGGATCGGGCCGGTGCGGCTCTCTGTGCGGACAGGTTGAATATCCGGTTCGCGCACCAGCGGACCGGATCGCGCGACCAGGGCTTCGCATGGTCCTTGAGGATCATGAGCTGACCGATGGACACGCCATCCCGCATCAGGATGCGCGCAGTGGGGTCGCTGTCTGCGGAATCCTGAACCGCCTCGAACGCGCCGCCATTCATCATCGCCATCAGTGCCATCCGGCCCTTGCGCGCACGGGCGGCTTCCTGGGGGCATTGGGCCGCGATGGCGCTTGGTACCTGGATGTCAGCCAGATGATACCGCTTTCCACGCCAGGCATAGGCATCGGCGGCCAGGACGCAGGCTTGTCCTTTGGCGTCGTCGCACAGCGTGAATTCGTCCGCTATCATGCCTGAAGCATAGGCCGTGCCGGTCGGTCCGCCGGACATGGGCATGGCCTGCATCATCACGGTGATGCCGACCACCGCGATGGCAATTGCGGCGGCCACCATGCCGACGGGCACCAACTTCGCACGCTTTTCCTGTTTCTCGATCAGCCAGCCATCCCCTTCATCCGGGGTGCGATCGCCGACATCATAGAGGTTGCGTGCCATGTTTCGTCCCAATTGGAGTATGTCGTTTAACATTGGTTATGGAAAATTTCCGTTAACCAGCCGGCGCGCGCATCAATGTGCGTGCCGCTTGACGGATGTGGCGGGCCATGGTCCAAGTCGAGCGGCTGTAGCGAGGGAGACGGCGTGAGCGACATCTGGCTATATGACGAGCATCCCGCGATGTTCCGGGCGCATCCTTTTCTGTTCCTGCTACTGCTGGTGTCTGTCGTGGGAATCATCGCGATTGCCATCTGGTGGGTGCTGCACAAAGGCGAGCGGCTGGCGCTGAGCGAGCGAGAGGTGCTGCTGGAGCGCGGGCTGCTGGCCAAGCAGCGGACCGAGATCGCGCTGACCAGCATAAGGTCGGTACGCATCACGCAAACTTTGGGTCAGCGCCTCTTCGGCGTGGGCCATATCGAACTGTTCAGCGCGGGCGACATCGCCGAGATCGCGATCAAGAATATGCCGCGGCCCGACCGCATCCGCGCGATTGCTGCCGCGCGCAATGTCGATCTGTTGCCGCAACGATAGTGGAAAAAGATGGGTAAATTCGTTCAGGCCCTTGACTTGGGCCGATTAATTTAAACGATAGGGTTAATAAGGGAGGGCCGCAGAGCCCCATATTCGCAAGAGGACGCCATGTCAGGAACGTCCGTTCACATCTGGGTGAACGGCGGTAAAAGGGGTCGTCCATGGTTGGCTTGCGAGTGATGCCGTCTTTGCCGGATCTGACGGCAGAACAGCGCGCTGAAATAAGGCAGGCTTGCGGCTTTGCCTGTGTTCGCTGCGGCGTGACCATCTATCGCTATCTGGGGTTGCCGGATGGACCGGGTGCGACGCTGCTGTGCCCTACCTGCCATGGGCTGGTGGAGGAAGGGCGGCTGACCGCCACGCAGGTGCAGAGCTTCCATGCCAATCCGGTGGTGCGCCAGCGCCATTTCGCGCGGGACCGGTTGCCCTTTTCGGCGGAACTGCCGCAGTTGATCGTGGGCGGATCGCGGCTGTTGCGCGATACGCCGATCCCGATCACCCTGGAGGGCGAACCGATCCTGATCTTCGCGCCGCCGCGCCGGATGAACGGGGCGACCCGCATCAGCGTGCGGCTGGGGTCGCCCGATGGAGTCGCGACCCAGATCATCGACGGCAATGAATGGAAGCCGACCGATGGCAGCTGGCATTTCCTGCTGCGCGGTGACCGCTACAGCATGATGGCGGCACGGGGCGATGGCCTGGCGGTGTTGCGCATCGTCGCCCGCAACCGGATCGCGGTGGAACATCTGCGCACCACCATCAATGGTCGCCGGCTGGAAGTGACGCCCGACTGGCTGGAAATCGACGGCAAGCGCTATGTCGACAAGATCGGCAGCGGGACGCTGATCGGATTGGAGCTTTGAGGCGCTGGCCGGGAGCGGCGGCGAAATTCCGGCGCGTCGATCAGCCCCGCCATCTGCCACATTCTCAGTTTTCGCCCCCACATGGCGGCCGACTGACTTGGTCGGTGTGAAGGGCAAAGGGCTTTGCATTTCAGGGGAAAACGGCGCGGGTGAGATTTTCAGCGCCATGACCGATCGCGGGCGGATGTGCCTTGCGATTATCCATCGTCTATGTTTTTCCTTCATCCACAAGATTACGAATCCCGCTTCGGCGGCGTTCGTGCGGAACAGATATTATGGGGTCGCACCGTAATAACCGCTGGAATCGCGCAATCTTAGCGTGTCCGGCATGGACGTAAGGCTGTGAGGGCGTTACCTGAAGCCGCCCATAATTAGGAGCAGATGGTTTTATGAACAATAATGATCTTGCCGATGCAATCGCGGCGTCGAACGATCTGAGCAAGGCCGAAGCACGCAAGCTGGTCGATGGCGTGATCGGCGCCATCGCCGACGCGGCTGCCAAAGGCGACGAAGTGTCGCTCAGCGGCTTCGGCAAATTCAAGGTCAAGGACAGCCCGGCTCGCCAGGGCCGCAACCCCTCGACCGGTGCAACCATCGAAATTGCCGCTTCGCGCAAGCTGACCTTTGCTCCGGCCAAGGGCATCAAGGATCGCCTGAACGGCTGATCTCGCTTCGTCGAAGATCGCATGGCCCCGCCCCCGTAAAATGGGGGACGGGGCCATGTCCGTTTCTGCGCCGGTCGATGGTTGGCCTATGGTGCCGCGGCGACAGGAATTGCGGATCCGGCTCCACGGCTCGGCCTGATGGAAATAACATCCGAAATCGGAATCCTTGCAGCGTCACCGGTGCCGGTGCCGTTTGATCCTCTGTGTAAAGCCGTCCTGCGTCCCTGACGCTTGATGGCTTGTCCTGCGTGCGCTTGCAGCGCGCGTATGAGGGAAAGGGAATGACGATGGCGGCCGAAGTTATCGACAAAGTTACGGGAGAAACCGTACAGGCACCCACTGATGCGATCATTTTGAATGATCCCAGCGTCGTTCGACTGCAATTGAACCGAGAGGCCGTGTCTGCTCTGGAGCAGAATGGCAACGACCTGCTCATCCGTTTGACCGATGGGAACGTCATCAAGGTCGCGAATTTCTACGAGCCTTTCGATGCCGGCAATAGCGATTTGGTGTTGCGTGATACGGACGGCAACCAGTGGCTGGCCCGTTCGGGCAGCCGCTTCCCGCGTTTTTCCCTTCTCAATGATCTGGACGAACTGGTCGGCGCTGCCGGCGGTGCAGGTGCAGCAGGGTCGTCGCTGGTCCTGCCCGCCGTCATCGGCGGCGTAGGCATCGCCGGCGCCTCTGTGATCGGCAGCAGCGACGACACCTCTTCGATCGAGGAAACGGATGCTGATGCGGATGCGGATGCGGATGCGGATGCGGATGCGGATGCCGATGCCGATGCCGATGCGGACGCCGATGCTGATGCTGATGCTGATGCTGATGCTGATGCTGATGCTGATGCTGATGCTGATGCTGA
>NZ_JBWKVW010000003.1:0-391893 GCF_059421905.1 Sphingobium sp. GW821-FHT02B05 | reverse complement strand
CGACTTTCCTAAGTGATTGTCGTTACTTAACCTTCTGACAAAGCGTCGCTTTCCACCGTCCCGGTGCTACAAAGTGGTGAGCGTTCCCGCATGCGGGGACGCCCGGTTCACTGATCCACCGACATTGAACCTTGGCAGCAGGTTGACCGCCCGAGCCAAGACATCGATCGGCCACTCACCGTAGGTCTCTCCGATGCTGCGGGGCGCGTGGCCTTGGATCGCGTCGCGCACTTCGGGCTCCATCCCCGCTCGGCGTGCGACGGTCTTGTATAGATGCCGCCACCCATGGTTGGGCTGGACATGCGGATCATCGACGCCGAGGTCGCGCACCCATGCGGCCAAGCGTTCGCCGACCTTCCGATAATGGGCGTTGCCAGCAGACCCGCCTCGGCCACGGGCAGGGTCATAGAAGATCGGCCCGTCGCCAGCCTGTTCCGCGACCCTCAGCAACCCCTGTTCAACCAGATGTGGGTGAAGCGGCACGATCCGCGCTTGTCCGCTCTTGGTCGAACCGGCCTCCGGCGTGATCCGCATCGCCCAGATGCCCTCCACCTCAATGATGTCCCGGCCTCGCATCTGAGCAATCTCGCCGACACGCGCGCCGCTGTAGGCGCACATCCATGGTATCCACCGTCGAGCCAGAGCGTGCTCTCGGCTGATCTTGCCCTGATCCCTTGAGAGCGATGCCGACAGGATCGTGCGCGCCTCGGCTGAGGTGAAGCTCGCCCCACGCGGGCGGTGCCGCTTCGGCACCCGCACGGAGACGCCAGCGGCGGGGTTGGCGTCCAGCTTCCGATTCTCGACGCCCCATGCGAACACCACCTTGGCGGCGGCGAGATACACTTCGCGGATAGTCCGCCCACTCGCGCCCTGACGGGCCAGCGCCTCCTTCCAGCCAATGATGTCATCGGCGCTGATGCTACCCGGCTCGTCATGCCCGAGATGATCGACGAGATGGGTGATCACCGGACGCCACCGCTTGATCGTCGCAGGCGACGGTTGCCGTTCGCGCAGATACCCGTCGAAGATTGCCATCAGTTTCGGCGAGAAAGCCTGCCGGGGAGAAGGCTTCGAAGGCTGGGGCAAGGTGGCGACGGCAACAGGTGCAGGAGATCGATCGTCGAGCGGTCCTGCCTTTGCTCGCTCAATGAGATCATGGAACTGCTGGATGACCGGTGCGGCCAGACGATTGGCGTCCGATTTCGAGAGCCGCCCGAGGCGTCGGGTGAGGTTCGTTTTTCCAATCGTGGAGCGAAGGCCAGCGGGGACCACTATGCGGACTTCGAATCCGCCATCACTCGACCTTCGAACATGCGTCATCAACCGCATTTTGTAGCACCACTTTGTAGCACCGGGACGGTGGAAAGCGACGCTTTGTCAGAAGGTTAAGTAACGACAATCACTTAGGAAAGTCGTGGCGGAGAGGGTGGGATTCGAACCCACGGTACCCGCTAGGGCACGCCGCATTTCGAGTGCGGTACATTCGACCACTCTGCCACCTCTCCGCAGAAGGTTCAACAGGCCGTTCAAGGCGCCATATTCCCGGTCGAGGGGCGGCCATTAGCGAATGAATTCGCACTTGCCAAGCGCTCTTTCGGCTATTTTTCTTGTGTCCGTGCAACAGGCTCCTAAATTGGTCACATGAAAGACACGATTCAGATTTTCGGCACCGGCATCACCGCTCCGCCGATCGTCCATGCCCGTTTCAGCATTGGCGATGTGGTCAAACACCGCATGTTCGGCTTTCGCGGGGTCGTGTTCGATATCGATCCGGTCTTCGCCAATAGCGAGGAATGGTATGAGGCGATTCCCGAACATGCCCGGCCCGACAAGCAGCAGCCCTTCTATCACCTGCTCGCCGAAAATGGTGAGTCCAGCTATGTCGCCTATGTCAGCCAGCAGAATCTGGCGGTGGATGACAGCGACGAGCCGGTCGATCATCCCGCCATCACTGGCATGTTCGGCAGCTATGCGGACGGCAAATATAATCTGCGCCCGTCCCATCGTCATTAAGGCGGCCTTGCCCGGCATGGGGCCCGGCACAGGCCCCGGTATGAGGCCCGCCGTCGTGAAGGCGTTGGCCGCGTTGCTGATCGGCTGCGCCGCGCCGGCGGCCATCCTTGCGGCACCGCCATCCGGCCCGGCCGATCCTTTGGCGCCCAATGCCGATCCGTCCTTCCCTTTTTCGAGGGAGATAGAGGCCTTTGCCCAGGCGAACAGTGCGGGATTGCCGGTGCGCGATGCCACCTTGTTCCTGGGCAGTTCGAGCATCCGCCTGTGGGACATAGCGGACAGCTTCCATGATATCGGCACCGTCAACCGAGGCTTTGGCGGTGCGACGACCGCCCATGTGCTGCATTATTATAAACGGCTGCTGCCTCCCGTGCCGCCCCGTTCGGTGGTCGTCTATGTCGGAGAGAATGACCTGGCGGCGGGCACATCGCCCGAAGCCGTGTCGCGCGACATATTGACGCTGCTCAAGAAATTGCGGGCGGATTATCCGCGCGCGTCCATCGCCTGGCTTTCCCTGAAACCCAGTCCGATCCGATGGACGTTGCGGCCCAAGATGGCGCAGGTCAACGCCGCCGTCGCCGCGCGCGCCAAGGCGGACGGGTTCGACTATCTGGACGTTGGTACAGTGTTGCTGGCCAGCGATGGCCTGCCCGACGCCTCGCTGTTCAGATCCGACGGCCTGCACATGAATGCGCGCGGCTATCAGCGCTGGACCAGCCTGGTCGATCATTGGCTGGACCATCTGCCGCCCGTCGCGACCACCCGAAACGCCTCCTGATTCCACTTTCCGATTGATCCAAGCCCAAGCAAGATTATTACCAGCCGTCTGATAGAAGCTGCCAAGCCAAGGATTGAGAGAGATGACGGACGCAACAGGCCAGGGTGCGCAAACCCACGCCATGGCCGAACTGACGCTGCGCGGGGTCATACTCGGCGCGCTCATCACCCTCGTCTTCACGGCGGCCAACGTCTATCTGGGTCTCAAGATCGGCCTGACATTTGCGACATCGATTCCCGCCGCCGTCATCTCCATGGCGGTGCTGCGCCTGTTTGCGACCGGCACGATCCTGGAAAACAACATCGTCCAGACGATCGCGTCCGCCGCCGGCACATTGTCGGCGATCATCTTCGTGCTGCCGGGCCTGGTCATCATCGGCTGGTGGCAGGGTTTTCCCTATTGGCTAAGCGCCTGCACCATCGCGCTGGGCGGCATATTGGGCGTGATGTATTCGGTACCGCTGCGCCGGGCGCTCGTCACCGGGTCCGATCTCCCCTATCCCGAAGGCGTCGCTGCGGCCGAAGTGCTGAAGGTCGGTGCCGGCTCGCGCGAAGGGCTTGAAGAAAACAAGCGCGGCCTGGCCGCCATCGTCGCCAGCGCAGTGTCCGCCGCCAGCTTCTCGATCATTGCCAAGACCCGCATCCTGGCGGAGGAAGCCGCCACCTTCTTCAAATTCGGCGCGGGTGCGACGTCCGTTTCCACCAGCTTTTCGATGGCGCTGATCGGTGTCGGCCATCTGGTCGGCCTGTCGGTGGGCGTCGCCATGTTCATCGGCCTGCTGATCAGCTGGGTCGGCCTCGTCCCCTATCTCACCTCGCCATTGCCCGGCGGCGCGGAGCTTTCGGACATCGTCGGCACCGCCTTCCGCATGAAGGCGCGCTTCATCGGCGCCGGCACGATCGGCATCGCGGCGATCTGGACCCTGCTCAAGATCCTTGGCCCCATCGTCAGCGGCATCCGCAGCGCGCTGGTCGCCAACGCCACGCGCAAGTCCGGCAACGCCGCCAGCCTCGACATTACCGAGCGCGACCTGCCGATCGGCATCGTGGGCGGCACCATCCTCCTGGCGTTGCTGCCCATCGGCATCCTGCTCTGGGTCTTTGCGCAGGGTGGCCCGATCGCTGCCAATCCGGTGCCGGTCATCGGCCTGACGCTGGCCTATGTGCTGGTCGCGGGGATCGTCATCGCGTCGGTCTGCGGCTATATGGCGGGCCTGATCGGCGCATCGAACAGCCCGATTTCGGGTGTAGGCATCCTTGCCGTGCTGGGCGCATCGTTGCTCCTCGCTGCCATTTACGGGTCAGGCAACAGCGACCCGTCGCAGACGCAGGCACTGATCGCCTATGCGCTGTTCACCACCGCGATAATCTTCGGCATCGCCACCATCTCCAACGACAATCTCCAGGATCTCAAGACCGGCCAGCTGGTCGGCGCGACCCCGTGGAAGCAGCAGATCGCCCTGATCCTGGGCGTGTTGTTCGGCGCGCTGGTGATCCCACCGGTGCTCGACCTGCTCAACAGCGCCTTCGGTTTCGCCGGCGCGCCGGGCGCTGGCCCCAATGCCCTGCCCGCCCCGCAGGCCGCGCTGATCTCCGCGCTGGCCAAAGGCGTGCTGGGCGGCGACCTGGACTGGAATCTGATCGGCATCGGCGCCGGAATCGGCGTGGTCGTGATCGCGATCGATGAACTGCTGGGCAAGTCGGGCAAGCTGCGCCTGCCCCCGCTCGCAGTCGGCATGGGCATCTATCTGCCGATGGCGCTCACGCTGCTGATCCCGGTCGGTGCGCTGGTCGGCCATCTCTACAATCGCTGGGCGGTGCGTCAGGCGAACCCGGAATTTGCCGAGCGTATGGGCGTATTGATGGCGACCGGCTTCATCGTGGGCGAAAGCCTGTTCGGCGTCGCCTTCGCCGGCATCGTCGCCAGTACGGACAGCGATGCGCCGCTGGCGCTGGTGCCGGAAAATCACTGGGCCGTCCCGCTTGCCATTCTGGTGTTCGCCGGGGTGATCGCGGGCCTCTATGCACGCCTGAAGCGCTGGGCCTCCGATCCGTTGTAATATTTTGCAAGACGCGCCGTTTCATCAAAATGTAACCAAAACAGCATGAAGCTGTAAGGAACGCACCGCAATTGCGCCCCCGAAGCGACGGGGGCGTCGCGGCCGTGCGCTGCTGGACCTCCTCGCCAACAGGGAGTCCATCATGAGTCGCATTTTCCGTGGCGTCAGCCGCGTCGCCATCGTCGTTGCCCTCGCCACGCCGGCCGCCGCCTTTGCAGGCACCATCACCGGCACCGTGTCGGATGGCACCGGCACGCGCGCGCTTCAATCCACCCAGCTGCGCATCGTCGAAAATGGCCGCGTCGCCGAAGCCGGCCGTGATGGCAATTACCGTTTCCCCGACGTCGCCCCCGGCACCTACACGATCGAAGCACGCTATGTCGGCGCCGATCCGGTCCGCACCACCGTCACCGTGCCCGCCAGCGGCGACATCGATGCAGACATCCGTATCGGTTCGGATGTCGACAGCTCGATCATCGTCGTCGGTCAGGTTGCGAACCAGGCATCGACCCTGTCGCGCCAGCGCGCCGCCGACGGTGTGGAGAGCGTCCTGACCCGCGACGCCATCGGCCAGTTCCCTGACCAGAACGTCGCCGAATCGATCCGCCGCCTGCCCGGCGTCAACATCCTGAACGATCAGGGCGAAGGCCGCTTCGTATCGGTTCGCGGTCTCGACCCCGAACTCAACGCCGCGTCGATCAACGGCACCCGCGTTCCTGCTCCCGAAAGCGACGTCCGCTCGGTCGCGCTGGACGTCATCCCGTCCGAACTGATCGAATCGATCGAAATCAAAAAGTCGCTGACGCCCGACATGGATGGCGACACGATCGGTGCCTCGATCGAAATCAACACCACCAGCGCCTTCGACCGCAAGAAGGATCTTTATTCGGTCAAGCTGGAAGGCAGCTACAACGACTATGCCGACGCGCTGACGCCCAAGGGCAGCGTCGATTTTTCGACCCGCATCACCGATCGCTTCGGCATCGCCGGTGGCTTAAGCTATTACAAGCGCAAGTTCGAGAGCGACAATATCGAGGCGACCGACTGGAACCAGACCGACGATGGCATCGCCTATGCCGAGGAAATCCAGTATCGCGACTATGACGTGCAACGCAAGCGCCTGGGCGGTTCGCTCAGCCTCGACTGGCTGGCGACCGACACGACCAAGCTCTACGCGCGCGGCCTCTACAGCCAGTTCGAGGATCAGGAATATCGTGGCGATGTGATCTTCATCATGGATGAAGAACCGGCCTCCGGCTCCGCCACCACGGCCCAGTTCACCGACGAAGACGGCCGCATCGAAGTGCGCCGCCGCATGAAGGATCGCTTCGAAAAGCAGCGGATCAAGTCGTTGACCCTGGGCGGCGAAACCAACACCGGTCCCTGGAAGCTGACCTATTCGGGCAGCTGGTCGGAAGCCAGCGAGCGTGAAAATGGCTCGATCGACCCGACCCGCTTCCGCGCCCGCTTCGATGGCGACGGCGTTGACGTCGGCTTCGATTATTCCAACCCGATGAAGCCGACCTACACCGTGACCGGCAATACCGAAGCCTTCTACGATGCGTCGGAATATGGCTTCAACGAATTGGAACGCACCACCCTGTCGGATTCGAAGGATCGCGAATATACGATCAAGGGCGACATCAGCCGCGCCTTCGCCATGGACGGCGGCACCCTCACGGTCCAGACCGGCATGAAGGCGCGCTGGCGCAAGAAGAGCTATAATCTGGAAGCCGACGTCTATGACGGCTATGATGGCGACTATACGCTGGCCGACGTGCTGGGTGGCCAGACCTATCGCATCCAGGATATCCTGCCGCAGGCCAGCCACACCGGCCCGACCAACTTCTTCTACGACAATCTGAGCAATTTCGAGCGCAACGACTTCGACTCGCTGCTCAATTCGACCACGTCGGACTATTCGGTGACGGAAGATATCCTTGCCAGCTATCTGATGGGCCGCTGGGACAGCGACACGCTGCGCGTCATCGCCGGTGTTCGCATGGAGCAGACCCGCAACGACATTCAGGCCTTCCAGACGCTGGCGACCGGTGATGAAGTCGAGGACATCACGATCACGCCGACCCGCTTCATCCGCAACTATACCAACTGGCTGCCCAGCCTGACGGCGCGCTACGAGCCGGTCCGCAACCTCGTCTTCCGCTTCGGCGGCTACAAGAGCCTGGTGCGTCCCAAGCTGTCGAACCTGGCGCCGCGCTTCGACATCAACGAAGATGGCGAAGCCACGCTCGGCAACCCGAACCTGAAGCCCTATGATGCCTGGAACATGGACGTTTCGGCCGAATGGTATTTCGGCACCAATGCGGCCCTGACCGGCGGCTTCTTCTGGAAGTCGATCAAGGACTTCGTCGTCGAGCAGACGATCGACCAGCCGGGCACCATCTATGGCGTCGACTATAATCAGCTCACGACCTACATCAACGGCGACAAGGCGAAGATCAAGGGCTTCGAACTGTCCTACAGCCAGGTGTTCAGCTTCCTGCCCGCGCCGCTCGACGGCCTGCTGCTGAACGCCAACTATACCTATACCGATGCCAAGGGCACGGTGCTGACGGACGGCGACATCACCGACCCGCGCAGCATCCCGCTGGCCTCTTCGTCCAAGAACACGTTCAACCTGGTCCTGGGGTATGAAAAGGGTCCGATCTCGCTGCGCGCGGCGGGTACCTATCGCGACAAATATCTGGACGAAGTGGGCGGCAAGGCGGAAGACGACCGTTATGTCGACAATCATTTCCAGCTCGACCTGAGCGCGAAATATCGTGTCGCACCGGGCGTGCGGGTGTTCGCCGAGTGGATCAACGCCACCAACGAACCTTATTTCGCCTATCAGAATTACGCCGGTGCCAAGCGCCTGCTGCAATATGAGGAATATAATTGGACCGCGAAGTTCGGCATCACCGCCAGCTTCTGATCCTTACCCATTCCCGTGCTTGCCGGTCGCGCCCCTGCGTGGCCGGCAAGTCTGGTTTTAAGGAGGCCATGATGGTCCGACTATCCATCGCCATGCTTCTGATGGCGACCGCCGCTCCACTGGCGGCGCAAAATGCCGCGCAGTCGCCCATCCCCCGCTCGGCCGGCACGCCCTATGCGGCGCGCACCCTGCCCGATCGCATCATGCTGACGCCCGCCGCCGATCCGTCGCGCGGCATGGCTGTCGCCTACCGGACAGACGCGGTACAGACCGCCAGCCAGGCGCAGATCGCCATTTCGGTCGACGGCCCGACGCTGGAGGAAAAGGCGGCGACCGTGACCGGCCCCGCCGGCGTGGCGAAGGACAGCGCCAACGGCCCGGCCCTTTATCACCAGATCCGCTTCGACAATCTGACCCCCGACACCGTCTATGCCTATCGGCTGAAGGGCAGCGCGGGCTGGAGCGAATGGCTGCAATTCCGCACCGCATCGGCGCAGGCCAAGCCGTTCCGCTTCCTTTATCTGGGCGATATCCAGAACGGCATATTGACCTATGCCAGCCGCGTCATCCGTCAGGCCTTCCACGCCAATGGGGGGATCGAACTGGTCGCCCATGCCGGCGATCTCGCCGCGCAGCGCGACGATCTGGACCATGATGACGAATGGGGCGAATTCAACCAGGCGGGTGGTTATAACTGGTCGATCGTTCCGCAACTGCCCGCCACCGGCAATCATGAATATGTCGATGTGACGCTGTCCAACGGCCAGGAAAGCCGCCAGCTCGGCCCCTATTTCCCGTTGCAATTCGCGCTGCCGGACAATGGCGTGCCGGGCCTGAAAACCACCTATTATGTCGATTATCAAGGCGTGCGCTTCATCATTCTTGACGGCACGTCGGCGATTGATCTTGGCACCATGGCCCAGCAAACCGCATGGCTGGACGCCACTCTTTCGTCCAGCAAGGCGAAGTGGAATGTCGTGCTGTTCCACCAGCCCGTCTTCACCTGCGCCCGGCCGCAAGACACGGCGGAGGTGAAGGCCGCATGGAAGCCGGTGTTCGACAAGCGCAAGGTCGATCTGGTGCTACAGGGCCATGACCATTGCTACAGCCGCCTGACCTCCGAAGCCGGACGTGACGCCTCCGTACAGGCGCGCAAGGACGGCGCGATCCAGGGGCCGGTCTATCTCGTCTCCGTCACCGGGGCCAAAATGTACGGCCTCAACGACCGCGCCCGTACCCAACCGGACAAGACCGCCGAAGCCACCGAACTTTATCAGGTCGTGGACGTGGATGGCGATCGCCTGAAATTCCGCACCTTCACCGCATCGGGCAAGCTGTATGACGGCTTCGACCTGGAAAAGCGGGCGGATGGCAATCACCTGATCGACACCAGCGAACCCACCATCGCCGTGCGCACTTGTATAGTTTCTGGCACCGGCACTATCGGCCCGGACGGCGGCAAATGCGTCGCGCGCGGCAAATGAGGATCAGCATGATGAAGCGTTTCGCCCTTTCCCTGACCAGCCTGCTGGCGCTTTCCGCTTGCGCCACCGCAGAACAGGAAGCGCCGGTTGCCGTCCGCATCGCCAATGCCACGCCGGCCGTGACCGTCACTGCGCGCGGCGAAACGACGCCGGTCGGCACCCCCAATGCCGACGCGGCGGACGATCCGGCCATCTGGCGCAACGCCGCCAACCCTGCGCAAAGCCTGATCGTGGGTACCGACAAGAAGGCCGGCCTTTATGTCTATGGCCTGGACGGAAAGACGCGCGACTTCCTCGACGCCGGCCGGGTGAACAATGTCGACCTGCGTGATGGTGTCAGCATCAACGGCGGTAATGGCATCCTCATCGTCGCCAGCGACCGCAACGACGTGGCGAACGCCAAGCTGGCGCTGTTCCGCCTCGACCCCGCCAACGCAAAGATCAGCGCCCTGGGCAAGGTCGATGCCGGCAAGGGCGAGGCCTACGGCATCTGCCTGTATCAGGCCGCTGAAGCGACCTATGCCTTCATCGTGCTGAAGGATGGGACGGTCAATCAGGTCGCGCTCGACGCATCGGGCGCGGTGCCGACGGGCAGGATCGTCCGCACGATGAAGCTTGGCACCCAGTCGGAAGGCTGCGCCGTGGATGATCGCACCGGCATCCTCTACGTGGCGGAGGAAGATGTCGGCCTGTGGCGCTTCGACGCCCACGCGACCGGCGCCACCACGCCCACGAAGATCGCAGCGGCGGACGGCAAGAATCTGGTCATGGATGCCGAAGGCGTAGCCATCGCCCCCATCGGCGAGAAGGACGGCTATGTTCTCGTCTCCAGCCAGGGCGACAATGCCTATGTCGCCTACCGGATCAGCGACGACTCCTATGTCGGTCGGTTCCGCGTGGTCGACGGGGCCATCGGCGGATCGGAGGAAACCGACGGTATCGAACTGATGCTCGGCGATTTCGGCCCGGCTTATCCCGGCGGCCTCTTCATCGCGCAGGACGGCCACAATGCCGCGGCGGCCCAGAATTTCAAGCTGGTCGCCTGGGGCGATATCGCGAAGGCATTGGGCCTGCCGCAATAATGTCCCACTAATGGTGGATTGCCCTCTCCGCGCCATCGGGCGACAAGGCTGGAAAGAGCCAGGGAGAGGGCATGACCGTCAAGGCAATCTACGACGCGAAGCGGATGACGGCGGATCAGGCGATCGCCCTGATCCCCCACGGGGCAAGGATCGCCACTGGCCTGGCCGTCAGTTTCCCACCCGCCCTGGTGGCCGCGATCGCCGATCGGGTCCGCGCAGGCGACCTGCATGATGCCAGCATCTACACCATGCTGCCGCCCGCAGCCTCGGCCGCGCCGATTCTGTCCCCCGACCTTGCCGACCGCATCCGCCATGTCAGCCTGTTCCATGGCGGGATAGAGCGCGCCAGCGACGTCGCCCGCCTGGAAGGCGACGGGCCGCTTATCGACGTGCTGCCGGTCCAATTCCACCAGATACCACGCATGCTGAGCGAGTATATCGGGGTCGATACGTTCATTACCACCGTATCCAACATGGACGCCAATGGCTGTTTCAGCCTGGGTACCGACGCTGACTATGCGCTGGCCGTTGCGCGCAGTGGCGCGCGGCTGATCGTGGAGGTGAACCCGGCCATGCCCTATGTCCATGGCGACTGCATGATCCATGTGTCGGACGTCGCGGCGCTGATCGAAAACCATGTCCCGCTCTGTCAGGTGCCGGCCCTTCCCCGCAATGCGACCGACGATGCGATCGGCGCGATCATCGCAGATATGGTGGAGGATGGCGCCTGCCTGCAAATGGGGATCGGCGCAGTGCCCGACGCGGTCTGCGCCGCGCTGATGGGGCACAAGCATCTGGGCATCCATACCGAATTGCTCACCCCCGGCCTCGTCGGCCTGATCCGTGCGGGCGTGGTCGACAACAGGGCCAAGGCGCTGCATCCGGGCAAGTCGGTCTTCACCTTTGCCATGGGCGACCAGTCGCTCTACGACTTCATCCATGATAATGTGGCCGTTGCCGCGCATCCGGTCGAACATGTAAACGCCCCCCATATCATCGCGCAGAACGATCGCGTGCTGTCCGTCAATGCAACGATCCAGATGGACCTGAGCGGCGCGTGCAATTCCGAATATATGAACGGACGCCAATATAGCGGCACCGGTGGCCAGCTGGATTTCGTGCGCGGCGCCTATGCGTCGAAGGGCGGCCGGTCGATCATCGCCTGCCACTCGACCGCAGCCAAGGGCACGATATCGCGCATCGTCCCCTGGCTCGATGGACCGGTGACGACACCCCGCACCGATACGCATATCGTCGTCACCGAATTTGGCTGGGCCGACATGAAGGGCAAGTCGCTGGCCGAGCGCGCCCGCGCCCTCATCGCCATCGCCCATCCCGATTTTCGCGAGGATCTGGAACGCGCCGCCTGCGAACGGCGCCTGTTGGCCTGAAGCAGGAAGGGCGGCCTTGCGAGCCGCCCTTCCCCTTGCTTATTTCTTCGCGAACCATGCCGCCGTCGGCGCCTTCAGCCGACCGCGCGTCTCGATCCGCGTCTTGATAGCGGCGATGGAGCGGTCCACCACCTTGCGCGATTCCGGCGTCAGATATTGGGTCGCATAGGCGTCCAGCTTCGTCACCATCGCCGGATCGGCCGATCCGCCACCCAGTCGTGCGAGCGCCTGGCTGCGCGCCGACACGTCGATCAGCGCCTCATATTGCGCCTTGTGCGCCAGCACATAATCGACCGCCTGCATCGGATGCGCTGCGCCCACCTGACTGATGATCGCGGCACTGGTGGTCTTGCCCGGCTCGTCGGTCAAAGCCAGATCGAGCGCCTGGCTGGTCAGCTTTTCATCCTTCGCCTTGCCCAGCAAGGCATAGACAGTGCTTTTCTCCAGGTCGCTCTTCGCACCCTTGGCCATGGCACGCAGCTTGTCCCATGTCGCCTGATCGGCATTTTCAGCGATGATGCCCAGCCACACATTGCGCAGCGGCCCGTCCAGCGCCGCGGGGTTGCTCGCCAAAGCGGCAAAGCGCTTGTTGGCTTCGGCCACCACCGCCTTGTCGCCCATGCTGCCCAGCGTGGACACGAGGCTGGTGCGCAATACCGGCACCTGCGGCCCTTCTCCAACCTTGGCATCATAGCCGATCCCGGCCAACGCAGGGCTAAGCTTTTTGCTGGCATAGGCCGCGACCTTCGACCGCCCGACGGCATCCCCCTCCAGCATGTCATAGCTGCTCTTGAGATAGGAGGGCACTTCGGCCAGCACGGCGGGGCTGCCATTGGCCGGCACCGCATCCACCAGATCGAGCGCCAGCCCGATCGGCTGATATCCGCCCAGCGCAAGCTGGAAATTATCCGCCATCAGGCCGGTCTGGTCGATGCTCGCAAGACTGCCAAAGCCCTTGGCCAGCGCCTTCACATTCTCGGCCGGATAGAGCGAGCGATAATAGCCCGTCTGGCCCGCATTGATGACATAGGCGCCGCAACCCGGCAGCGTGATCTGCCCCTTGCCAACGGTCAGGATCAGGCGCTGCGCTTCCCCGCCGGTCGTCTGCGCCTTCACCGGCACGTTCCAGCTTTGCGGCGCCTTGTTCTTGGCATCGCGGCTATATTCGCCTTGGCTCAGCGTCAGCAACATGTTGCCGCCCTGGCACTGGGCACTCTCCACCTTGACCAGCGGAATGCCGGGCTTGCTGGTAAAATCATGCGCGATGCTGACCAGCCCCTTGGCGCCAGCCCCCTCGACCGCTTTCCACAGGTCGTCGGTGACGGTGTTCCCATAGGCATGGGCCTTCATGTAGGACTGGATGCCCGCCTTCCACACATCCTCGCCGGCATAGCCTTCCAGCATGGTGATGACGGCTTCGCCCTTTTGATAGGTGATGGCGTCGAACGCCTGATTCACTTCATCCACCGTATGGATTTTCTGCACGACCGGGTGCGTGGTCTTGAGCGCGTCAAGGCTCATCGCCCGTTCGCGCCCATCGACGCGCGACAGCAAGGTTTCCCATTCCGGGTTCAGCTTGTCCGTCACCTTGGTCGCCATCCAGCTGGCGAAGCCTTCGTTCAGCCACAGATCGTCCCACCAAGCCATGGTGACGAGATCGCCGAACCACTGGTGCGCCATTTCATGCGCCGCGACTTCGTAGATGGTCCGCTTGGTTTCTTCCGAGGTGAAGCGCGGATCGACCAGCAACGTACGCTCGAAGGTGAAGATCGCGCCCCAATTTTCCATGGCGCTGAAAAACTGGCTCTGGCCCGGCCCGGCGACGTTGTCGAGCTTGGGCAGCGGGAAGGGTACGCCGAAATAGTCGTTATAATAGGGCAGGATCGCCGCCGAAGCGTCCAGCGCCAGCTGCGCCTTCCCGGTATTGCCCTTGCCGGTGATGACGCCGACTTCGGTATTGCCGGCCATCTTGGTCGCGCGATCCAGTTCGCCCAGGCCGAAGAAGAGCAGATAGGACGACATTTTGGGGCTGGTGCCGAACGTCACCAGCTTCTTGCCACCGCCCAGATCCTTGCTCGCCTTGACCGGCATATTGCCGACCGCCAGCTGGTCCGCCGGAACCACGGCGGAGAGGTCGAAGGTCGCCTTGTAGCTCGGCTCGTCGAAGCTCGGCACGAAGCGACGGGCATCGGGCGCTTCGAACTGGGTGAAGAGCGCGCGCTTCGCGGCGCCTGCGTTGTCGGTATAGTCCAGCGCGAACAGGCCGTTGGCCTGCTGGTTGATGATGCCGGCATAGGCGACGTCCAGCTTGTAGCTGCCCGGCGCGATCGGCTTGCCGAAATCGAAGCTGACGGTCTGCGCGTTGGCATCGACCTTCGCCGTGCCGGTAATGGCCTTGCCCTTGGCGGGGGTCAGGGTGACGGCGGAGACGCTGAGGTCTGCGGCGTTCAGCACCAGTGCGGGGAGCGCGGTCGCGACGGTAAGGTCGATCGTCACCTTGCCGGTGAACTTCAGCTTCGCCGCGTCGGGCGTCACTTCGATCGCATAATGGCTAGGCGCCGCGCCGCGCGGCAACTGGGTCGTGATCCCGGCGGCGGGGCCGGCAGGCGCGGCCGGCTGAGCCAGTGCGGGCGTCGCCAATGCGACCGGGGCGGCCGCGATCAGCAGCGGCAGGATTTTCTTGAAGGACATAGGGTTTCAGACTCCGACACGTCTTGAAAGCGACATGAGATAATATCACGCGCTCCATGAACGTCGGATCGGCCGTTTGGCTGCGCGGGTCAAGTGAACTCTCCGCAAGCCTATGTCGTTCGTCGAACCCTGTCAGCCGTTCGTCAGCCAGAAAGAAGCATCGTCCCTATCCCCATTCGCTTCGAGCGAAGTCGAGAAGCGGCCAGAAATGCGCTTCCCATTTCTCGACACGCTCGAAACGAACGGATGCCCGCTTATCCCCGCCCGCGGTAGCCCGGTACATCCTGCGCCGGCAGCCACAGGCCGGCGGGCGGTGCGTCCGACTGCCAGAAGACGTCGATCGGAATCCCCCCCCGCGGATACCAATAGCCGCCGATGCGCAGCCAGATCGGCTTCATCTCGTCGAACAGGCGCTGGCCGATGCCCACGGTGCAGTCCTCATGGAAGGCGGCATGGTTGCGGAAGCTGCCCAGGAACAGCTTCAGCGACTTGGATTCGACGATCGTCTCGGCCGGGGCATAGTCGATCACCAGATGGGCAAAGTCGGGCTGCCCCGTCACCGGGCACAGCGAGGTGAATTCCGGCGCGGTGAAGCGTACCAGATAGGGTTTGCCGGGACGCGGATTGGGCACATAATCCAGCACGGCCTGTTCGGGGCTGGCGGGCAGCGCACTGGTCTGACCCAGATGCAGCGGAGTCGTGGAAAGGTCGGTCATGACCGGCCATCTACGCCATCGCACGGCTGATGTCAGCCTTTCGCATTGTTCACTTGCGGTTCAGCCATTCTTGTGCCTTGGCTGGGCCATGGGGTTTCATATTCGTCCGTTGCTTCTCGCCGCGCCGCTGATGGTGGCTGCGCCCGTTCACGCCCAGCAGGCCGACGCGCCGGCCGGTGGTTTTCAGCTGCCGTCGGCAGGGTCCGCACCGACGCCCAATAGCAGCCAGCAAGGCCCCGAACTCAACGTCTATCGCGATCCGGTGACGCCCCGGGCCACTCAGCCGGCGACGCCGCCGGTCGTCGCGCCCACGGTCACGCCATCGCCCGCAACGGTGCAACCTGTGCCGCAGCCCAGCCGTCCACGCCCAGCACCGGCCACGACGCAGACAACGCCCCCGGCCGAACCGCGTGCCACCCGTCCAGTCGATCGCCCGACACCCACGCCGCCATCAGCCCAGACGCGCCCTGCGGTCCCTACACCGGCCCCGGCTGAACCGACGCCGACCGACGCGGCCAATGCCAGCGCCAACAGCAGCGCGCCTGCTACCCCACCGGCCCAGCCGCTCCCGGCTCCGGCTGCCAATCCGGTGGAAAATCCCGCCGACAAACCAGCCGCTACCGTTACAGGGGACGAGGAAGGCATCAGCCTGCCTTGGATCATCGCCGGTGCGGTCGCGGTGCTGGTGCTGGTGGCGGGCCTCGTCCTGTTGCGTCGCCGGCGGCCAGCCGCCTTGCGAGAAGAATCGACCGCCACCCGGCCGAGGCCGGTCGCTCCGCCGCCGGCTGCACCGGCTCCGGCCCCCGAACCCGCCGACACCCTGCACGTCCCTGCAACCGCCCCTGCTACCGCTCCTGCAATCGCGGCCGACCGCCCCTGGCTGGACATGGACATGGCTGTGGGTCAGGCCCGCTATTCGCTGATGGGCGTGACGATCAGCTATGCGTTGATCCTGCACAATCGCGGCGACCGCCCGGCGCAGGATGTGCTGGTGCGCGGCATGATCGGCAATGGCGGCGCGCAGCAACAGGCGGTGCTACAAGGCTTTTTTACCGGACAGGACGGTCTGCCGCTGCACAGCGCCGTCGCGATCCAGCCTGGCGAGACGATCCAGCTGAATGGCGAACTGCGCCTGGCGACCGACGAAATCGTGCCGGTCGAAATGGGCCAGCGCAGCCTGCTCATCCCGCTGGCCGCCTTCGACGCTGCCTATCGCTGGGACGGGGAGGCAGGCGATGCGGTGGGTCAGGGGCGCACCGCCCGCGCCTTCATCGTCGGACAGGAACAGGAACCGCCGGCCGCCCGGCTGGCGCCGCTGCGCCTCGATCAGGGGCCACGCCAATATCGCCGCCCCGCCGCCCGCGCCGCAGCCGAACTCACCCCGGCTTGAATCAGACGCAAGGGTCGACGATCCACTGGCTCTTGTCGAAACGCCACGCTTTCTTCAAAGACCTGGCAGGGCAATAGGCAGGACATGGCCAAAGGAAACCGCATGACCATCTTCGTTTCTACCGACTGGCTTGCGACCGAACTGGGCGCGCGCGACCTCATCATTCTGGACGCTACACTTTTCCTGCCGGGTACGCCGCGCGACGCCCGCACCGAATTTGAGGCCGCCCATATTCCAGGTGCCGCTTTTCTCGATCTCGATACGCTGGCCGACCCATCCGATCCCGCACCCCACGCCTTGCCGACCGATGACCTGATGACGCAGCGGCTCCAGACCCTGGGCGTCAATGCCGACAGCCGCGTCGTCCTGTACGACAATAGCCCGATCCGCAGCGCCGCGCGCGCATGGTGGATGATGCGTCTTTATGGCGTCGGCAGCTTTGCCGCGATCCTGGATGGCGGCCTGCCCAAATGGCTGGCGGAAGGACGCATTACGGAAGGTGGCGCCACCACGCCGCCCCGCGGCAATGTCGTCGCCCGCATCGACCGTATGCAGGTTCGCAGCAAGGCCGATCTTCTCGCCAATCTGGACAGCGGCGAGGCGCAGGTGCTGGATGCGCGCGGCGCCGGCCGCTTCACCGGCACGGAAGCCGAACCGCGCCCCGGCATGGCATCGGGCCATATTCCCGGTTCGCGCAACCTGCCCTATGCGGCCCTCTTCACCGCCGAAAACAGCCTCAAATCGGATGAGGAGCTGCGTGCGCTTTATGAAGATGCGGGCATCGACCTTAGCCGGCCGATCATAACAACCTGCGGCAGCGGCGTGACCGCGGCCATCTTGCTCGCCGGGCTGGAACGGATCGGCAAGACCGACGTCAGCCTGTATGACGGCAGCTGGTCCGAATGGGGCTTCGACCCTGCGACACCCAAAGCGACAGGCCCAGCATGAGTGAAACCGATAATCGCAGGCCGCTGACCAAATTGGCGCAGGCGGGGCGCAAGCCGGAATGGACCGGCATGCCGGGGCAACCTGGCGGTATCGTCAACCCGCCGGTCTGGCGCGCCTCCACCATCCTTTATGACGATGTCGCCCATCTGCGCAAAGCGGCGGGCAGCAGTACGCATGAACGCCTCTTCTACGGGCGGAAAGGCACGCCGACCGCCTGGTCGCTCGCCGACGCACTCACCGATATGGAGCCCGGGGCGGAGGGCACGATGCTCTTCCCTTCGGGCGTCGCGGCAATCGCCTGCGCGCTGATGGCGGTGCTAAGGCCCGGCGACCGGCTGCTGATGGTCGATAGTGCCTACGACCCGACCCGCAACTTTTGCGAGCAGATGCTGCGCCCTTATGGCGTCGATACCATCTATTACGACCCGACGGACATGCCGGCACTCGCCGCCCATATGGCCGACGGCCCGGTCCGTGCGATCTTCCTGGAAAGCCCTGGAAGCCTGACTTTCGAGGTGCAGGATGTGCCCGCCATCGCCGCCTGGGCGAAAGCGAACGACATCGTCACCCTGCTCGACAACACCTGGGCTACGCCACTCTATTTCCCGGCGATCGGCCATGGGGTGGATATATCCATCCTTGCCTGCACCAAATACATCGTCGGCCATAGCGACGTGATGATGGGCAGCGCGACGGCCAATGCCGACTGGTTCGGCAAGATTCGCCAGACCGCCTATCTGTTCGGCCAGATGGTCAGCCCCGACGATGCGTGGCTGGCCTCACGCGGCCTGCGCACTTTGGGCGTCCGCCTGCAACAGCATCAGGACAGCGCGCTCGCCATCGCGCTCTGGCTGAAGGATCAACCCGACGTCGCCCGTGTCCTCCACCCTGCACTCCCCGACTGTCCTGGCCATGCGCTCTGGCAACGGGACTTTGGCGGCTCTACCGGCCTGTTCAGCTTCATCCTGAAGGGCGGCGACGAAGCCGCCCGTGCCGCGCTTATCGACGGCCTGGTCCATTTCGGCATCGGTTATAGCTGGGGCGGGTTCGAAAGCCTGGCCCTGCCCGTCGATCCGGCCCGTTACCGCAGCGCCACACAATGGGAAGCGCAAGGCCCGGCCATCCGCCTCCATATTGGCCTTGAAGACGCGGCCGACCTCATCGCCGATCTCGACGCCGGCCTCGCCCGCTTCCGCGCCGTCCGCGACGCAGCATAGGGCGGTGGGGCCAGCCGCCCCACCGTCGATCGCCTGTCTGTGCTTCGACAGCATGACAGGCTAAAGCCGATCGACTCGCTGACATTTTGTTGCAGTCTAGCAACATTACAGAAGCAAAAGACATCATGTGGCAATAATTTCTTGTGCGCCGCAGCGCGTGGAGGCACATCGAAGGCGTTGAGGCAGCCGGCCCATCCCGAGCGGGGGAAGCAAAGAGGCAGGCGCCTGGACGCAGGCGGGACGATCGCAGACCACCATCAAGGGGAATCCCATGCGTAAGTCCATCATCGGCCTCTCGGCCCCCATTTTTTCGGCCATCGCTCTTGTCAGCGCTCTCGTCGCCACGCCGGCCATGGCCCAGGACGAGCCTACGCCAGAGATCACCGTCACCGGCAATGCAGCCGTCGTGACCGACTATCGCTTCCGCGGCATTTCGCAGACCAACAAGAAAATCGCGCTTCAGGGCGGCATTACCGTCAGCCACGCTTCGGGCTTCTATGCCTCGATCTGGGGCAGCTCGATCGACGAATATGTCGCGGCCGGATCGGATCAGGAACTCGACCTGATCGGCGGCTATTCGACCACTGTCGGCGCCGCCACGATCGACGTTGGCGTGCTCTATTATTATTATCCGGGCAATGCCGGCCAGAACACCGACTTTGTCGAGCCTTATGCATCGGTCAAGGGCACGTTCGGCCCCGCCACCGCCAAGGTGACCGTCAACTACGCCCCCAAGGCGAAGGCGCTGAGCGTCGGCAATGGCAAGGAAGACAGCCTCTATGTCGGCGGCGACCTGTCGGCGTCGGTCCCCAACACGCCGATCGGTGTGTCGGCGCATCTGGGCCATAGCTTTGGCCCCAGCTACCTGACCATCGGCGATGAATATACCGACTGGAATATCGGCGCGACCTATACCTGGAATCACCTGACCTTCGGCGTGTCCTATGTCGATACCGACAAATCCTCCTACACGGCGGCAGGCCATAATATCAGCAAGGCCGGGGTGGTGGGATCGCTGACCGCGTCCTTCTGATCCCATATCCTTTCGGGGTGAACCGGGCCGCGATCTCGCATGGGATCGCGGCCCTTTTTGCATCTGACATTCCGGGCCATTACGGGGTCGCCACCCCGCCCCGTCCGCCCTATATAGGCGCGCATGTCGCCCATCATCCTCCTCCTCCTGCTCTTCATCGCCACGGTCGCCGTGATGGAGGGGTTCGCCTATGTCATGCATCGCTGGGTGATGCATGGTCCCGGCTGGTTCCTGCATGCCAGCCATCATCGGCCCCGGACCGGCTTTTTCGAGGCGAACGACCTCTATTTCGTGATCTTTGCCCTGCCCTCCATCCTGCTGCTGCTGGGCGGGGTGCAATGGGGTTGGGGCGATTGGGCGACGGTGGTGGGCGCTGGCGTCGCCGCCTATGGCGCCATCTATCTGGGCTTTCATGACATCATCGTGCACCAGCGGATTGCCCATCGCTATGTCGCCCGCTCGCGCTACATGAAGCGGATCGTGCAGGCGCACCGGCTGCACCATGCGGTGGAGACGAAGGGCGGCACGGTGAGCTTCGGCTTTCTGGTGGCGCCCCATCCCACCGACCTGAAACGTACGCTGGCAGAGCGCGGCCGCAACGGCATCCGCGCTGCCAAAGGGCGGGAGGACGCACAGGCAGAAGGATAATCGGCGCGATCAAGCCTTGGATTTCCATCGCTTCTCCCTACATGGGACTGAGTTTGCGACCGATTCTTAACTGGGAGTCCTTCTGAATGTCCGCTACCCGTATCGAGACCGACAGCATCGGCGCCATCGACGTGCCGGCCGATGCCTATTGGGGCGCACAGACGCAGCGCAGCATCGAAAATTTCCCCTTCGGCGATACGGAACGCATGCCGATCGGCATCGTCCACGCACAGGCGATCGTGAAGCAGGCGGCAGCGCGGGTGAACGGCAAGCATGGGCTGGACGGCAAGATCGTCGCCGCGATCGAGGACGCGGCGCAGACCATCGTGTCGGGCAAGCTGGACGACCAGTTCCCCCTCGTCATCTGGCAGACCGGGTCGGGCACGCAAACCAACATGAACGTCAATGAGGTGATCGCCGGCTTCGCCAACGATCGTCTTGCCGGCACGCGCGGCGGCAAGAGCCCGGTGCATCCCAACGACCATGTAAATATGAGCCAGTCGTCCAACGACAGCTTCCCGACCGCGCTGCATGTCGCGACCGTGCTGGCGACCCGCGACCGGTTGATCCCCGCATTGGAAAAGCTGACGGGGGCGCTGACCGCGAAGGCGGAAAGCTGGCGCCACATCGTCAAGATCGGCCGCACCCATACGCAGGATGCGACGCCGTTGACGCTGGGACAGGAATTTTCCGGCTATGCCGCGCAACTGATCAGCGGCCGGGCGCGGGTCGAGGGTGCGCTCAATGGCAATATCCGCAAGCTGGCGATCGGGGGCACGGCGGTCGGCACCGGCCTGAACGCACCCGATGGGTGGGCGCAGGATATGGTCGCGGCGATCAGCGATATCGCCGGCACGGATTTCGAAAGCGCGCCCAACAAGTTCGAGCAACTGGCGGCCAAGGATGGCCTCGTCTTCTTCTCCGGCGCGCTCAACACATTGGCCGTGTCGCTGACCAAGATCGCCAACGACATCCGTTTCCTGGGTTCGGGACCGCGATCGGGGCTGGGCGAACTGGACCTGCCGGCCAATGAACCGGGAAGCTCGATCATGCCGGGCAAGGTCAACCCGACCCAATGCGAATCGTTGACCATGGTGGCGGCGCAGGTAATCGGCAATCATCAGGCCGTGACCGTCGGCGGCATGCAGGGGCATTTCGAGTTGAACGTGTTCATGCCGCTGATCGGCGCCAATGTCTTGCGCTCCATCCATCTGCTCAGCGTCGGCATGGAGAGTTTTGCAGATCGCTGCGTCGACGGGCTGGTCGCCAACGAGGCGCGGATTGCCGAACTGGTCGACCGGTCGCTGATGCTGGTGACCGCGCTGGCCCCGGAAATCGGTTATGACAATGCCGCCGCCATCGCCAAACATGCGCACAAAAAAGGGCAGACGCTGAAGGAAGCCGGCCTGGAGTTGGGCCTGGTGGACGAAGCGACCTTCGACCGGCTGGTACGCCCAGAAAATATGGTCTGATCCAGATCAACATGGCGGAACCGGCGGGGCTGCGGTACATTAATCCTCTATGAAGAGGAAAGCCCCGTCCCCCGCCATTCGGCCAGCCGCACCGCTGGTGACGATCCGTCCGCCGAAAAAAGCCGGGCTGCTGCGAAAGGCGGCGCGTGTCGGGGCCACTGTGGTCGCCGCGCGGGTCGCCGCTGCGACCGGCAAGAAGGGTGTGGTCGGCCTGATCGCCGGCGCCGGGGCCAAACGCATCATCATGCGCTATCCTGCCGGCGCGCTGTTCGTGACCGGCGCCTATATGGCCGGCAAATTGTACGAGGCGAAGCGCGAGGCGGAACGCAAGAAGGCGATCAAGCTGTTGCCAGACAAGAGCAACGAGCCAGTCCCGCAGGCCCCCATCCCGATCGAGAGCGCCCGCAAGGTCCAGGGATAGCGCCGGGGCATAGCCCTCTTGCAAAAAAGCGTCGGCGGAGGCACTAGCGGCCATGGCCGACAGCATCCCCACCGATACTCCCGACTTCAAGCGCCGCGGCGTGCTTTTCGTACTGTCCTCGCCCTCTGGCGCGGGCAAGTCCACCATCGCGCGCAAGCTGCTGGCCGCCGAAACCGACCTGTCCATGTCGGTATCCGCGACGACGCGGCCGATGCGGCCCGGCGAAATCGACGGCAAGGATTATCATTTCGTCGATCTGGAAGCGTTTCGCCGGATGACGGCGGATCATGAATTTCTGGAATGGGCGCATGTGTTCGGCCAGCGTTACGGCACGCCGCGCGCGCCCGTGGAAGCGATGCTGAAGTCCGGCAAGGACGTCTTGTTCGACATCGATTGGCAGGGCGCGCAGCAGCTGCATCAGATTGCCGGTGGCGACGTCGTGCGCATCTTCATCCTGCCGCCGTCGATGGAGGAGCTGGAGCGTCGCCTGCGCGGGCGCGCGACCGACAGCAACGAAGTGATCGAAGGGCGCATGGCGCGTGCCGCCGGCGAGATCGCGCATTGGGACGGCTATGACTATGTGCTGTGCAATGTCGATGCGGAGGCCTGTTTCCAGCAGGTCAGGACCATCCTGCACGCCGAACGGATGAAGCGCAGCCGCCAGACCGGCCTGATTGGCTTCATCCGCAAGCTCGGCCGTTATCATCAGGAAGACTGAGCGCGTTGCCATGTCCCGTCCGTGCGCCTGAAATACACGAATAGGACAGTTATTTTTCGAACCCCGCAGGATCGGCCCAGTCCGGGTGCGTCCAGGCCATCGCCTTGAACAAGGTCCCCATCTCCGCCTCGTCGGTCAGGCGATGGCGGGCGGTTTCCACTTCGGCGGCGCGCGCCGGGGCGGTGGCGGCAAGCTGGGCGGCGCGGGCGTCTATGCCCAATTGTTGCAGGAAGGCGCCCTGCCCCACGGCCCCATGGACACGAAGCCCCGCCTGACGCGCCATATTGCCCAGCACGGTGAAATCGACATGGGTGGTCAAATCCACTTCGCCAGGATCGGCGAAGGGGTCGGCGAACTGGTGCGCCTTCACCGCTTGCAGCGTGTCGCCCAGCGCCGGGCCTTCATAGCCATAGTCGATCAGGATGGCGGCGCCGCCCTGCTTGGCGATGCGGTGGGCCAGCGCATAGGCGATGCCCGCTCCCACGATCGGCGATTCGATGATTGCCCCCTCCGGCGCGTCGCTGGCGAAGGCGGGGAGGCCCGATTCGATCCGGCGATAACCGGGGACGGCAAGGAAACGCCCCTCCTCATCGCGGCTGACGACGACCCGCTCGCGCCATTCGTCACCGACGCGGATGCACTGGCGCACCGGGAGCGCGTCGAAAAATTCATTGGCGACCACCAGCAGCGGGCCGTTGTCGGGCAGATCGTCTATCGTATCGTGGTGGACGACAGGGGGCAGCAGCGCCCGTTGCCGATCGCGCAGGGTCGGGCTGGTTTCGACCAGATGCAGCCTGGGCGCCAGATCGGCGCGTTCCATGGCGCGCAACGCATCGGATGCCAGCGTGCCGCGGCCCGGCCCCAGCTCGACATAGGTGGGGTCGGCACGGCGGCCCGATCGCATCCAGACGTCGGCCAGCGCCAATCCTACCAGTTCGCCGAACATCTGGCTGATTTCCGGCGCAGTGGTGAAATCGCCGTCCGCCCCCAAGGGATCGCGGGTCGCGTAATAATGCTGGTTCGCCTCACCGATATAGTGGGCGACCGAGATCGGGCCGCCTGAGGCGATCTGGCCGGCGAGGCGCCGGGCCAGAGGGGGCATGTCAGCCGACACTGGCACTGCCGGCCACCGGTTCGACGCGCAGACGGCGGCCCTTGGCCGTGACGATCAGGTAGAGGCCACCCAGGATCATCGGCAGGCAGAGCCACTGGCCCATATGCAGGCCGGTGCGTGCGGCGAACTCCATCAACTGGGCGTCGGCTTCGCGAAAATATTCCACGGCGAAGCGGAAACAGCCATAGCCAAAGACGAAGATGCCCACGAGCATCCCCGGCTTGTAGCGTGCCCTGGTCTTCCAGAAGGCGAAGGCGAGGATGAGAAACAGGACCACGCCTTCCAGCGCGGCTTCGTACAGCTGGCTGGGGTGGCGGGCGAAGGGACCGCCTGTGGGAAAGATGATCGCCCAAGGCACGTCGGTTTCCTTGCCCCACAATTCGCCGTTCACGAAATTGGCGAGGCGGCCGAAGAACAGGCCGAAGGGCACGACGCAGGCGACATAGTCATGGATACGCAGCCAGCTGAGCTTTTCCTTCCACGCCATGTAGAGAATGCCGAGCGACACGCCGACCGCGCCGCCATGGAAGGACATGCCGCCATTCCATAATTTGAAGATATCCAGCGGATGGGCGAGGATTTCAGGCTGGTAGAAAATCACATAGGCCAGCCGCCCGCCGATGATGATGCCCAGCGTCGCGTAGAAGATCATGTCGTCGGCATGGCGCCGCGCCATCGGCGATCCGGGCTGATCGACCAGCTTGAGCAGATACCAATAGCCGATCAGGATGCCGGCCAGATAGGCGAGGCTGTACCATTTGAGCGTGAAGAAGCCCAGGTTCAGGGCCACGGGGTTCAGCCCCAGATCTTCAAAGCGAATGGCGCCCGAAGCGGCGGCGGCGATATCCAGGATCAAAATGGCGTCCTCTTGGGAATTGGAGTGCGGACATAGAACAAGCGCGCGGCAAGATGAAGGGGAAGCTGCGAACGGGACGCGGATTTGGCGCAGAAGGCGGCCGAATAGGTCACTGGTCGAAGTTCACACCGTCGCACGGCCTTTTCGGCCGGAAGCGCTCGCGAGGCTTTCGCGACGCGCGCACAAGGCTTCCGCGACGCATCACCTCCTACATGGTCAGGGTCACATCGGCGCGACACATATGCGCCTGTGTTTGGGCTGGGGAAAGCCGATGGGCCGTTGGAGAGCGAAGGCTTCATTGCGCAGGATAGATCAGAGAATATCCTACATTGGAAGCAGAACGGATGCGCACAGCCGGGCAGGTTGCTGACAATATCGGTTATCTGGTGGCCAATCTGCACCCAATAATCGTGATCCCAACCCAGATTGGAATCTTGGGCGGCGGAAGGAGGCCAGCCGTTTGGCGCCCTCCGTTTACGCGGCGCATCCATGCCTGAGAGCAAGCCTGCGCAGGGATGACGGGATGTTTCGCGCGTTCGCCCTGAAAGCAGATCGTCGCCTAATCCAATCCGCCCCATATTCCCCGCAACAGCCCAATGCAAAAGGGGCCGCCTTTGCAGGCAGCCCCTTTCATCCTCTCCCTGAAAACAGGGATGATCCGTCCGGCCTTATTCGGCCTTCGACTGGAGGTTCACCGCAGCATATTTGCCGCGACGATCGACTTCCAGTTCGAAGTCGAGGCGGTCGCCTTCATTCAGGGCACCCATGCCGGCGCGTTCGACGGCGCTGATGTGGACGAAGGCGTCGGGCTGGCCATCGTCGCGCTGGATGAAGCCGAAGCCCTTCATGGCGTTGAAGAACTTCACGGTGCCGCTGGAGCGCTCACCGGTCAGCTGACGCTGCGGACCACGATCGGGCGCACCACCAAAGCCACCGGCGCGCGGTTCGCGTGCTTCACGCGGCGGGCCGCGATCGGTGACGGGGAGCGGTTCGCCGTCGATGACCAGATCGGTCGCCGACACCTTGCCACCGCGATCGACCAGCGTGAAGCCAAGCGGCTGACCTTCGGCCAGACCGGTCAGGCCGGCCTGTTCGACGGCACTGATATGCACGAACACGTCTTCGCCGCCATCGTCACGAACGATGAAGCCGAAACCCTTCTGGCCGTTGAAGAACTTTACAACGCCCTTACCTTCGCCGACGACCTGGGCAGGCATGCCGCGGCCACCGCCGCCGCCACCGCCGAAACCACCGCCGCCGCCGCCAAAGCCGCCGCGACCACCGCCGCCGCCAAAGCCGCCGCGATCACCACCGCCAAAACCGCCACGATCGCCGCCGAAGCCACCGCCGCCGCCGCCGAAGCGGTCACCGCCGAAGCCACCACCGCCGCCGCCGAAGCCGCCACGATCGCCACCACCGTAGAAGTTGTCGTCGCCGAAACCGTCGCGCTTATCCTTGCCGCGCCCGCCGCGGCGACCTCTATCAAAACTCATGCCCTGTTAGTCACTTTCGCTTCGCCCCAAAGACAATCGGACAAACATGTCGGGCGAATGACATGCAGAATCCACCGCAAAGGCGGGTTTGGGAATCACTATATCAATTTTTCAGGGCAGCGCGAATGATTTTCACTGTTGTGGTCATGTTCCGTTCCAATAACGGAAAATTGCGCAATGTTCCACCGCTCGGCGCAGGAACGCTACGCTTGGCCGCAGCTTTCGCCACGGTAAAAGGGCCGATTGCGGTCGAACCGGTTTCGCCATAGAGGGGAAGCCATGACCGTGTATTTCCATGAAGAAGATTTGCCCGCCGGCGTGCTTGCCGCCGGCCCGATCGCCATCGACACCGAAACGATGGGCCTCATCACGCCGCGCGACCGCCTGTGCGTGGTCCAGATCAGCGATGGCAAGGGCGACGAGCATCTCGTCCGCTTCAACCCCGGCAGCGATTATGCCGCGCCGAACCTGAAGGCGGTGCTGGCCGATCCGGAACGGCTGAAACTCTATCATTTCGGCCGGTTCGATATCGCCGCGATCAAACATTATCTGGGCGTCGTGGCTGCGCCTGTCTATTGCACCAAGATCGCGTCGCGCCTGATCCGTACCTATACCGACCGCCACGGCCTGAAGGAACTGGTCCGCGAATTGCTGGGCCAGGACATCAGCAAGCAGCAGCAGTCGAGCGATTGGGGCGGCCCGGTCCTGTCCGACGCGCAGAAGGATTATGCGGCGTCCGACGTACGCTATCTGCATGCGCTCAAGGCCGAACTGGACAAGCGCCTGATCCGCGAAGGGCGGATGGAACTGGCCCAGGCCTGTTTCGATTTCCTGCCGCATCGGGCCGAACTCGATCTGGCAGGCTGGCCGGAAATCGACATTTTCGCGCATATGTAAGGGAGCAGACGCTTCGTGTCCGTCCAGGCCGATCAGCAACGCGACGTGCGCCGCCACTGGGCGCGGCCGGGGGGCAGCCACGACCGTCTGGTCGGGCTGCTCAAAAACTGGCTGCCGGTCGCGGTCGGCGTGCTGGCGGCGTTGCTGGCGACCGCGCCCTTCACCGGCGGCGACAAGGTCAGCTTCGTACTCGACAAGAACAAGGTCGAAGTGGCGAAGGACAGGATGCGGCTGACCGAGGCGCTGTATCGGGGCGAGGACAGCAAGGGCCAGCCCTTCTCGCTGCGCGCCGGATCGGCCGTGCAGAAAAGCTCACGCGAGCCGATCGTCGATCTCAACACCCTGTCCGCGCGCATCCTGTTGTCGGATGGCCCGGCCGTGCTGACGGCGCAAAAGGGCCGGTACGACATGGAGACGGAGCGAGTCGGCATCCAGGGACCGGTGCAGTTCGAGGCATCGGGCGGATATCGGCTGACCACCCGCGACGTCGGCGTGGACCTCAAGACCCGGCGCTTGAAGAGCGCGGGCCGGGTCGACGGCCGTATCCCGATCGGCACGTTCAGCGGCGATCATCTGGAAGCGGACATGAACGCGCGCACCGTGACATTGAATGGCCGGGCAAGCTTGCGCATCGAGCAAAATGGTCTCAAAGGGCGAAACTGATGAAACGCACCCTGATCCTGCTGTCGTCCGCCCTTGCGGGTACCGCCGCGCTGATGCTCGCCGGTGCCGATACGCCATCATTTGCGCAGGTGTTCAAGAATCACGACAGCAATGCCCCGGTCAATTTCAACGCCGACCGGATCGAGGTGCAGGATCGCGCCGACCGCGTCGTCGTGTCGGGCAATGTCGTGGTGACGCAGGCCGGCATGACGCTGAACGCCGCGCGCATGACCGTGGCCTATAACAACCAGCCGGGCGGCGGCACCGGCACGGACGGCATCCAGATCAACCGGATCGATGCGTCGGGCAATGTCGTGGTGAACAAGGCGGACCAGACCGCGCGCGGCAATGTCGCCATCTACGATCTCAACAGCAAGCTCATCACCATGCTGGGCAACGTCACGCTGACGCAGGGGGCGAACAAGCTGACCGGCGGGCGGCTGGTGATGGACCTCAACAGCGGTCGATCGACGGTGGACGGCCGGTCGTCGGGTGGCGGCGGCGCCGGCACCGGCACCGCGACCAGCCCAAGCGGCCGCGTATCGGGTACCTTCACGGTTCCGCAACGCAAGAATTGAGGCGGTGCGCCGGTCAGGCGCCTGCCACTTCTCATGACCGAAGGAAGCGGGATCCCGGATCAAGTCCGGGATGACGTGTAGGTGTGCTTCTGATCACGGCATGATGAAGACTATCCACATGATGCGTTCCGGGGAACGCATGACCATGGGTTCATATCAATGCGTGTTGAGACTTACTGGCCGGCCAGCGCGTCCATGATCTGGCGCACGGGGGCGATGTCGTAGCCGGCGGCGGCGGCCTGGGCGGCCAGCACATCCCCATTCTCGCCGGCGCGGGCGCGGGTCAGCGCCCAGAGCAAAGTACTGCGCGTGCCGGAACGGCAGTAAGCGAGCAGCTTGCCATCACCCGCCTGTTCCAGCGCCTGCGCCATGCCGTCCAGCTGCCAGGGGGCAAAGCCGCCATGGGCGACCGGCACGGCCAGATAAGCGATGCCCGCCGCCTGCGCCGCTGCCTCGATCGCAGCGCCGTTGACCTGACCCGGCTCTTCATCATCGGGCCGATTGTTGATGATGAGGGTCACGCCCTGCGCCTTCGCCTCACCGACCTGCTCGACGCTGATCTGCGGGGATACCAGGATGCGGTCGGTCAGCTTGCGGAACATGGGCTTCTCCTTTTGCCAGCGCCATGCGCTTTGGCCGGGCAGGTTTCAAGATATTTGGTCAGAGGAAAGGGCGGATCGCGGCGAGAAAGGCATCGCCCCAGGCGTCCAGCTTCTTTTGCCCGATGCCGCTGACATGGCTCATTTCGCGGATGGACGACGGACGCTGTTCCGCCATTTCGCGCAGGGTCGAATCGTGGAAGATGACATAGGGCGGCACCCCGGCCTCCTGCGCCAGTTCGCGGCGGCAGGCGCGAAGGGCGTCGAACAGCGGATCCCCGACCGGGTTCGCATCGGCGCCGTTGCGGGCGCTGCGCTTGCTGCGCCGTTCGCGCCTGGGCGGCATGAGGATGCGGACTTCCTCCTCCCCGCGCAGGATCGGCCGGGCGTTGGGGCCGAGCATCAGCCCGCCATGTTCGGTCGTTTCCAGCGCATCGCGCACCAGCAGCGCGCGCGACACCGGGCGCAGCAGCGCAACCTCCTCCCCCGCGACGATGCCATGGACGGAGATGCGGTCGTGGCCGCGCTCGCGAATCTTGTCGTTGGGCGTAGCGGTCAGCACCGCTTCGATATGGCCGGCGCCAAAGCTCTGGCCAGTGCGATAGACGGCGGACAGATATTTGCGCGCCGTTTCGGTCGCATCGACGCTGGCGGGCGGGGTCAGGCAATTGTCGCAATTGCCGCAGGTGGCGGGTGGATGCTCGCCGAAATGGCGCAGCAATATGGCGCGGCGGCAGGTGGCGGTTTCGACCAGCGCGCCCAAGGCGGCGATCCGGGTGCGCTCGCCCTGCTGGCGGCTTTGTTCCAGTTCGGCGATGCGCATCCGGGCGCGGGCGAAATCCTCCGCGCCCCAGAAGAGATGCGCAACCGCCGGTTCGCCATCGCGGCCGGCGCGGCCCGATTCCTGATAATAGCCCTCGATCGACTTGGGCAGGCCCGCATGGGCGACGAAGCGCACGTCGGGCTTGTCGATGCCCATGCCGAAGGCCACGGTGGCGACCATCACCATATCTTCGCTGGCGATGAAGGCGGCCTGATTGGCGGCACGCACCGCCGGCTCCATGCCGGCATGGTAAGCGCGCACGGCCCGCCCGCCCCGCCCCAGCGTTTCGGCGAGCTTCTCGGTGGCGGCGCGGGTCTGGGCATAGACGACGCCGGGGCCGGGATTGGCGGCGACGAGATCGGCCAGCTGGCGCGTCAGACCATCGCGCGGATGGACGGCGTAACGGATATTGGGCCGGTCGAAGCCGGAAATGATGAGGCCGTCGCGCGGGATGCCAAGCTGGACGAGGATATCCTCGCGCGTGTGCGCGTCGGCCGTGGCGGTGAGCGCCAGGCGCGGGACATCGGGAAATTCGTCCAGCAACGGACGCAGCAGGCGATAGTCGGGGCGGAAATCATGGCCCCATTCGGACACGCAATGGGCTTCGTCGATGGCGAAGAGGGCAATCTTCGTGGCGCGCAGCAGGTTGCGGAAATTTTCCTGACTGGCGCGTTCGGGCGCGACATAGAGCAGGTCGAGATCGCCATTGCGCAGGCGATCCTGCGTTTCGCGCCAGTCGGCGTCCACGCTGGTCAGGCTGGCGGCGCGCAGGCCCACCGCATTGGCGGCGCGCAACTGGTCGTGCATCAGCGCGATCAGCGGCGACACGACGATGCAGCAGCCATCAAGCGCGGCGGAGGGAAGCTGGTAGCAGAGCGACTTGCCCGCGCCGGTCGGCATGATCGCCAGCGTCGGCCGCCCCGCCATGACGCGGCCCACCACCTGTTCCTGCACGCCGCGAAAGGCGGTGAAACCGAAAATATCGTGGAGAAGCGTGGAGATGTCGCGCGCCATCGGGCGGCCTTAGCGGGTGCAGGGCGACGGGGCTAGGGGGTTGGATAGGATTGCACGAAGACTCCCTATCACCCCACAGGGTCGAGCAGGCAGCCCCAGCCGGGTTTGAACCGCGCCGTCCGGCTCGCGAGCAACGGCACGCTGGCCTGAACGGCGCGCTGGTCGGGCAAGTCGGTCAGCCGTACCAGACCCATGCCCGGTTCCTTGTCGTCATTGCAGCTGCCCATGGCGCGGCCTTCGACATAGCGACAAGAGCAGCCGAGGCGCGCGCCATAGGCGGCACCGAGCCGCGCGCGAGCGCTGAGCGCCGTCCAGTGCCAGGCGAGCGCGCCGAGCAGCGCCAAAACGAGCACCCCGGCCAATATCCACCATTTGCGTCGAACCAGCATGGTCCTTTTCGAATCCCTTCTGTAAGGGCGCGGCTTATGCAGATCGATAGTCGAATCGTAAAGCGCCTTGGGCTGGCGCTGGGGGTGGCCGGTGTCGTCGTGGCGGGCACGCTGGCCAGCCGCGCGGCGCCCGTGGCCGACCCCGTCTATCGCGTGTCCAGCGACACGGTGGTGGGGGCAAGCGCGCTGCGCGGAGCGATCGACCCCTTGTTCGATGAAGATGCCATGGGGCAGACGCGCGCCCTGCTGGTGATGCGCGATGGCAAGGTGATTGCCGAACGCTATGCCCCCGGTTTCGGGCCGGAGACGAAGCTGCTGTCCTGGTCGATCGCCAAGAGCGTGACGGCGGTGCTGGTCGGCCTGATGGTGGCGGACGGGCGGCTGGCGCTCGACATGCCGGTGCCGGTCGCGGCCTGGAGCCAGCCGGGCGATCCGCGCGGCAAGATCACGCTGCGGCAATTGCTTCAGATGCGGTCGGGGCTGGACCATGTCGAGGATGGCGAGCCGATCACCAACGGCGACACGGTTCGGATGCTGTTCATGGCTGGCGCGCAGGACATGCGCGCCTATGCCGAAGCCAAGCCGTTGGCCCATCCGCCCGGCGCGGTTTTCTCCTATTCCACCGGCAGCAGCATCATCTTGTCCGACCTGATGACGCGGATGCTGACCAACAGCGGCGATCCCGATGTGCGACGGCGGGCGATGCAGATGTTCATCGACGGGCGGCTGAAGGCGCCGGGCAAGCTGCCCAGCCTGACGCCCGAATATGATGCGGCCGGCACGATGATCGGCGGCAGCATGCTGCACATGACTGCGCGCGATTATGGACGCTTTGGCGAATTGCTGCGCAATGACGGGCGATCGCCCAACGGGCATCAGATCTTGCCGGAAAAATGGGTCGATTTCATGCGGGCGCCCTCCCCGCGCAACCCAGCCTATGGCGCGCATCTGTGGCTCAATCGGGACAGCAGCGAAAGCGCGCTGATGCCGGGGCAGGCGCCTGCCAGCCTGTTCGGCTGCGTCGGGCATAATGGGCAATATATATTGATATCGCCCGCCCAGCGGCTGACGGTCGTGCGGATCGGCATGTCGCCGCACAAGGAACAGCGCGCCGCCGTGCGGGGCGCGCTGGCGAAATTGATCGGGCTGTTCCCGGGGTAAGTCCCTGCGCCTTGCCCATGGGTTCTCGACAAGCTCGACCCAAGCGGGCGGTATGTCAGAAGAAAAACCGCCCCTCGATCACCGTACGGCATCGGCCGGTGAGGATGACCCGGTCGCCCGCCAACGTACAGCCAAGCCGACCGCCACGGGCCGAGGCCTGACAGGCGCTGAGGACCGATTTGCCCAGCCGATCCGCCCAGAAGGGAACGAGCAGGCTGTGGGCGGAGCCGGTAACAGGGTCTTCATCCACGCCGCCGCCGGGCACGAAGACGCGACTGATGATGTCGCTGTCGTCGCCGGGCGCGGTGGCGATCAGCATGACGTCGCCAAGCCGCTTCAATGCGGCGAAGTTCGGTGTCAGCGCGCGGACCGCTGCGGCGTCGGGGAAGAGGAAGAGGCTGTAGCCGCCATCGCGCCAGTGGGATTCGATCGGCTGGCCGCCAAGGCCGGCGGCAAGATCCGGCAACGCCATGGGCGCCATGGGCCAGGCCGGCAGCGACAGCGCATAGCCATCCCCGTCGCGGGTCACGGTCAGGATGCCGGACTGGCGGGTGCGGAAGCGGATCGAATCGCCACCGATCAAGACATGGCCGCTCGCCAGCGTGGCATGACCGCACAGCTTCACCTCCACGGTGGGCGTGAACCAGCGGAGTTCGTAATCGGCCTCCGGGTCTTCGTGCGTCGGCACGGTGAAGGCGGTTTCGGACAGGTTGTTTTCTTCGGCGATGGATTGCAGCGTGGCGTCGTCCAGCCAGGCATCGAGCGGAATGACCGCGGCAGGATTGCCGGTGAAGGGTGCGTCGGCGAAGGCATCGACCTGGGTGAAGGGCAGGCTGGTCATGGGCATATCCTGTTGGCTGTGACGCCCCGTGATGCCCCGCACGCCGGCACGGAGACAGGGCCGCAGGCGTGGCAATGGCCTTAGACGGACATGAAATGGGCCAGCCATGTCGCCATGGCTGGCCCGTGTCGCGGCTTTGAGGGGACGGTTTGACCGTCAATCCGCGCTTTTTCATCGCAGCGTTTTTGCAAGAAAAACGCATGGATGCGTGGTGACGCTCCCCAGGCTTACGCTCTGCCGCTCGCCCTCCCGCGGGCGATGACCGTCATCATAGCGTAACAGGGGCGAGTCGTCTCGCCCTCCACGAAGATTGGGCGCGCGATTGGCGCGGTTCGGCGATTCCCTGCATCATCCGAATAGCGCTGCGCCATCGGTTTCCCGGCTTCATGTTTATCCCGAGCGCCTACCGCAGGCGGTCGGTCGAAGGGCCCGAAACGAACGGACGATTCGTAACAGAGCTTATTCGGCCCGATCGCCGCACTGGGCGCGGTGGAGCAGCTTCTGGTCGGCCAGCACCAGCGCCATCATTGCCTCGACCACCGGGACGCCGCGTATGCCGACGCACGGGTCGTGGCGGCCCTTGGTGATGATTTCCGACGCCTCGCCTTCGCGCGTGACGGTTTCGACCGGGATCAGGATGGAGCTGGTCGGCTTGAAGGCGATGCGGACCTTGATCGGCTGGCCGGTGGAAATACCGCCTGCAATTCCGCCAGCATGGTTGGCAAGGAAGACTGGTCCGTCATGGGGCTGTTCGGGATTGGGGCGCATCGGGTCCGCATTCTGCTCGCCGCGCAGACGGGCTGCGGCGAAACCGTCGCCAATCTCGACACCCTTGACCGCATTGATGCTCATCATCGCGCTCGCCAGTTCGCTGTCCAGCTTGGCATAGAGCGGCGCGCCCCAGCCGGCGGGCACGCCGCTGGCGACGCATTCCACGACCGCGCCGATGGAAGAGCCGTCCTTGCGCGCGCCATCGACCAGCGCTTCCCAACGAGCAGCGGCAGCCGGATCGGGGCAGAAGAAGGGGTTCTGGCCGATCTGCGAGGCGTCGAAATTGGCGTAGTCGATCGCATCGCCGCCGATTTCGCTGACATAGGCGAAGATATCGACTTCGGGGATGACGGCGCGGGCGACGGCGCCGGCCGCTACCCGGCTGGCGGTTTCGCGGGCGGAGGAACGGCCGCCGCCGCGATAATCGCGAAAGCCATATTTGGCGTCATAGGCATAGTCGGCATGGCCGGGGCGATAGGCCTTGGCGACGTCCGAATAATCCTTCGAGCGCTGGTCGGTATTTTCGATCATCAGGCTGATCGGCGTGCCGGTGGTGCGCCCTTCGAACACGCCCGACAGGATGCGGACCTCATCGGCCTCACGCCGCTGGGTGGTGAATTTGGAGGTGCCGGGCTTGCGCAGATCGAGCCAGGGCTGAATATCCGCCTCGCTCAATTCCAGGCCCGGAGGACAGCCATCCACGACCGCGCCTATGGCAGGACCATGGCTCTCGCCCCAGGTGGTGAAGCGGAAAACGCGACCGAAACTATTGAAACTCATTCTGCTGCTTCACTATCCCAATCGGAGCCGAACCGCTGCGCCATATAGCCTATGCTGCCGAACGGCCAGCCAACAGTCCTTCGACGCTCAGGTCAGCATCCAGTTCTTCCCAATGCAGGCCGAAACCGGCGCCGGCAATCTCGACCTGATCCAGTTGGTCGGCACGCGCATGCTCCAACCCTTGCGCCAGGGCCGCAGGGAAGGAGAAGGTGGCGCCGCTCACCAGGTCGATGACGATATGGCCGCTGTCCCGGTCGTAGCGCGCAGCGCGGGCGCGCGGCTCGATCGCCAAATCAAGCTCACCACGTATCACGGCCTCGTCGAACTGGGACTGGGTCAGTTCACCCATGAACGTCCTACCACCTTTCAAGCAGATAATCGCGCTTTTCTCGCACGATTTCCAGCACCCGTCGACTCTCGCGCCGATCGGCTCCGACGATCCGCACGACCGCCGACGCGCCCTCACTTGTCCAGCGCGATGTCCGGTGCGTCTTCGGCCTTCATGCCGATGACGTTATAGCCCGCATCGACATGGTGGATTTCGCCGGTGACGCCAGATGCTAGGTCGGACAGCAAATAGAGGCCCGCCCCGCCCACATCCTCGATCGTCACGTTGCGGCGCAGCGGCGAGTTCAGCTCGTTCCACTTGAGGATATAGCGGAAGTCGCCGATGCCGCTGGCCGCGAGCGTCTTGATCGGGCCGGCCGAGATGGCGTTGACGCGGATATTTTCCGGGCCAAGGTCCATCGCCAGATATTTGACGGAGGTTTCCAGCGCCGCCTTGGCCACGCCCATGACGTTATAATGGGGAATGACCTTTTCCGCGCCATAATAGCTCAGCGTCAGCAGGCTGCCGCCGTCCTTCATCAGCTTGCGCGCGCGCGCCGTCACGGCGACGAAGCTATAGACCGAAATGTTCATGGTCAGCAGGAAATTGTCGAGGCTGGTGTCGGCATAAAGGCCGCGCAGCTCATTCTTGTCGGAAAAGCCGATGGCGTGGACCACGAAGTCCAGCTTGCCCCAGCGCGCCTCGATCTCCGCGAAGGCGGCATCCAGCTTGTCCATGTCGGACACGTCGCAGTCGATCAGGAAATCCGACCCGACCTGCTCCGCCAATGGGCGGACGCGCTTGGCGAGGGCATCGCCCTGGTAGGAAAAGGCGAGTTCCGCGCCCTGTGCGTGCAGTTGCTGGGCGATACCCCAAGCCAGCGACTTGTCATTCGCCAGCCCCATGATCAGCCCGCGCTTTCCTGCCATCAAGCCTGTCATAATCTTATTCCGTTCCCTTCGTCCTGCGCGATCGGCTGCTCATCCTCTTCGGGGAATTCCGCCAGCGCCGCGTTCAATTCCGCGCCAATTACCACGCCAAGCCCGACGAGAAAGAAAAAAATGAGGGTGATCATGACACCGGCAAGACTGCCATAGGTCCGGCCATAGCCGCCCAGCAGCGACAGGGTGGGCGGCAGCAGGAGCGTGGTGCCATACCACCAGAGCGACGTCGCCACCGCGCCCGGCCATTTGGGGAAGCGGCGCGCCTTGTAGGCGGTGGGGGTCAGGGCCACGAACAGCGACCAGAGAGCGACGCACAATATCCCCATCGGCACCAGTTTGGCCGAGGCGACCAGCCCGATCGCCTGGTCCGCCCAGGGCAATATCTGATGCAGGAACTGGTCGATGCCGGTTATCGCGACCTGAAGCGAGAAAGCGAACATCACCAGGAAGACGCTGACCAGCGTGATCCCGATAGCGCCCAGGCGATAGCGCCAGAAGGGCTTGGTACTTTTGGTGCCATAGGCACGGCGCAATATGTCGCGGATCGTTTCGATCAGGCTGCCCACGGTCCACAGGCCCACGACGCCGCCCAGCCAGAGCAACGGACCGCTGCGCGCGGTCAGCACATCATTGATCGGCTGGCGCACCACATCGGCGACACCGCGCGGCACGGTGGTGAGAAAGGCGTTGACCGCCTGCACCCCATCTTCAGTGCGGCCAAAGATGCTGGCCACCGCCGCTGCGACGATGAAGAAGGGGAACAGCGTCATCAGCGACAGATAGGCAAGGTTTCCTGCATGGATGAAGCCGTCGCTATAGGTACCCACGGCCACGCGCCTGGCCACTTCGAAAACATGCGATCCCGGCCGGACCCGATCCATCTGACGATGGAAACGGGCGCGCGCCTCCTGCGCCATTTCACGACGTTGTTCGGGCGACAGGGGCGATGGCATCGGCATCTGCGCGCCCTAACGCATCAGACGCCCAGATGGGCGCGCACGGCCCGCTGGTCCTGCCAGCTTTCGACCAGTGCCTGGATCGCGGGATCGTCTGCCGGCACGTCGATCTGGAGCGTGACGAGCTGGTCGCCGCGCTGGCCATCCTTGCCGGTGAAGCCACGCCCGCGCAGGCGCAGCGTCTTGCCCGACGTGGCGCCGGGCGGCACGCCCAGCATCACCGGGCCATCGACGGTCGGCACTTTGACCTTCCCGCCCGTCACCGCTTCATCCAGGGTGATGGGCAGGTCGAGCAGCACATTGTCGCCATCCCGCCTGAAGAAAGGATGCAGCTTCACATCGATCGTGACGATCGCGTCGCCCGCGCCGCCGGGGCCAGCCTGCCCCTTGCCCGAAAGGCGCATCTGCGTGCCCGTCTCGACGCCGGCGGGCAGTTTGAGGTCGATCGTCTTGCCGTCCTGCAACGTGATGCGCTGCGGCGCGAGGGTCGCGGCATCGACGAACTGGACAGCCAGGCGATAGGTCACATTGGCGCCCTTTGGCGGTGGCGCCTGCCGGCCGAAACCGCCCCCGCCAAAGCCGCCCCCGGCACGACGCCCTGCGCCGCCGAACAATCCTTCGAAAATGTCGCCGAAGTCCGCGCCGCCGGATTCAAATCCGCCACCGGACGAACCGCGCCCGCCACCGCCGCCAAAGCCGAAAGGCGCAGCCGGATTGCCGTCGCCGTCAATTTCGCCGCGGTCGAACCGGGCGCGCTTATCCTTGTCGGACAACAGGTCATAGGCGTTGGTGACAGCGGAGAATTTGTCCGCCGCCTTGGGGTTGTCCTTGTTCTTGTCCGGGTGAAGCTCCTTGGCGAGCTTGCGATAGGCGGACTTGATTTCCGCCTCGGTCGCGCTGCGGGTCACACCCAATAGGGAATAGGGATCGGCCATTTTCTTACCTGTTGCACAAAAGCATCACTTGGCGACTATGTGGACGATGCGGCCCCGACATTCAAGCTGCGGATGGCAAGAAGAGGTCGGCCGGAAGCCAAGGATAGAAGATGATGGCTAGGCATGCGCCGACGGTGTGTCCCCTTATCGACAGTTTCGCGCGCCTCCCCTAGAGCATGGGCATGACCGATCCCTTCGCCCTTTTCGACGACTGGTACGCGCAGGCGCGCGACACCGAACTCAACGACAGCAATGCGATGGCGCTGGCTACCGCCGATGCCCGTGGGCGGCCATCCGTCCGCATGGTGCTGCTGAAAGGGCATGGCCCTGACGGTTTCGTCTTCTACACCAATTTCGAGGGGCGCAAGGCCGGCGAGTTGCTGGACAATCCCCATGCCGCCCTACTGTTCCACTGGAAATCGCTGCGCCGCCAGATCCGGATCGAGGGATCGGTCGGCCCGGTCGACGATGCCACCGCCGACGCCTATTTCGCCACGCGCAGCCGCGACAGCCAACTGGGCGCCTGGGCGTCCGACCAATCCCGCCCCCTGCCCGATCGCGCCACCTTCATGGACCGGTTCGAAAGGGTAAGCGCGCGATTCGAGGGCGGCCCGGTGCCGCGCCCGCCGCACTGGTCGGGCTTTCGCCTGACGCCTGAGCGGATCGAATTCTGGCAGGATCGCGAACATCGGCTGCACGAGCGCCGCCTGTTCGAACGGACCGGAAACGACTGGTCCGAAGGGCTGCTCTACCCCTGATATCCTGACGCGGGCCATAGAAACGGGGCGTGGAAAGGCGCGCCTGCTTCGTCTTGTCTTACGTGCGTGGATGCGGCCCCGATTGCGGGCACTCCATGCGCCTGTTAGGTGTCGGCCTGACAGACGGATAATGAAGCGGGGCACGTTCTTGGGCCTCCAGAGGAATTTGATGCGAAACAGACTGACGGCCTTCATCCTCATCGGCATGGTCCTGGGGGTGATAACGGGCTTCGTGGCCAATCAGATGGTCGGCGGCGATGCAACGCTGGCGAAGGATGTGGCAGGTTATTTCCACCTGCTGGCCGACATCTTTCTCCACCTTATCAAGATGATCATCGCGCCGCTGGTCTTTTCCACGCTGGTCGCGGGTATCGCCCATATGGGCGACAGCGCGGCGCTGGGGCGGATCGGCGGGCGCGCGCTCGCCTGGTTCATCATCGCCAGCCTGATCTCGCTGACCCTGGGCCTGATCTTCGTCAATTTCTTCGCGCCGGGCGACGGCCTCAACCTGGTCCGCTCCGGTGCGGATGCGGGCGTGAATACCGAAGCGCTCAACTTCCGCGACTTCATCCTGCATGTCTTCCCGACCTCCATGATCGGGGCGATGGCGGACAACCAGATCCTGCAAATCGTCGTCTTCTCGCTGTTCGTGGGCGTCGCGCTCACCGCCATCGGCGACAAGGGCAAGCCGATCATCACCCTCATCGAGGCGATGGTCGAACTGATGTTGCAGGTGACGGGCTATGTCATGCGCGTCGCGCCCTTCGCGGTGTTCGGCGCGCTGGCTTCGTCCGTGACGGTGCAGGGGCTGGGCGTGCTGAAGACCTATGGCGCGCTGGTGGGCGAATTCTACATCGCCCTCATCTGCCTTTGGGTGCTCCTGTTCTGCGCGGGCGCGATTTTCCTGGGCAAGCGGATGTTCAAGCTGATCCGCTATGTGCGCGAACCGATCCTGATCGCCTTCTCCACCGCCTCGTCCGAAGCGGCCTATCCCAAGATGCTGGAGCAGCTCGATCGTTTCGGCATTCCGCGCCGCATCTACAGCTTCGTCCTGCCGCTGGGCTATTCGTTCAATCTGGACGGGTCGATGATGTATTCGACCTTCGCGACGATCTTCATCGCGCAGGCCTATGGCATCGACCTGCCGATCGCGACGCAGATCACGATCCTGCTCGTGCTGATGGTGACCAGCAAGGGCATCGCCGCCGTGCCGCGTGCGTCTCTGGTGGTGGTCGCCGCGACGCTGGGCCAGTTCGACCTGCCGGTCGAAGGCATCGCCTTCATCCTGGCGGTCGATCACTTCATGGACATGGGCCGCACCGCCACCAACGTGCTGGGCAACGCCATCGCCACCTCGGTCATCACCAAGTGGGAAGGCATGCTGGAGGTCGAGGAACCGATCGACGTCGCGCATCCCAAGGCGCCGGCGCATGGCACCGCCCATGGCCGGGCGGGTTTGGAACTGGCGCCCGACATGGTGGACGACAGCCGCAAGGTTTGAAGACCCCGCCTGCCACCATAAGGAAAACGCCTCCGTTCCTGGTGAACGGAGGCGTTTTCGTTTCTACCAGAGGACGCCGCGTATCGGCGTGATCGGTTCGGGTGCCGGGTCGCCGATCGATTGCAGCAGGTCGATCTCGATCGTGCGGCACATGGCGGTCAGCGGCACGTCATGGACGCTGTCGGCAAAAGGATCGGTCAGGTCGTCGCCGATCCGCAGCACCGACATGAACATGAAGCCCGCCACCGTCGAGCCGAGCGGCGTTGCAAAGCCCAGCGATTCGACCAACCCGATCGGCAGCAGGATGCAGAACAAATGGGTGAAGGCGGTCGGGATGAAACGATATTGATAGGGTAAAGGCGTGTTCTTCAGCCGCTCCATGCCGCCCTGCGCATTGGCGATATCGACCAGCACGGCCTCCATCTGGCTCTGCTGGATGGTGTCGATCCAGCCTTCGCGCCGGGCCATGTCGATGCGGCGACCGGTGCTGTCGAGCAGGCCGTTGGCGGGATTGGCGCGGGCCAGCGCCTTACCCTTGTCCACATCCCGCAGCAGCCCCGTCACATCCTCGCCGATCGGCTGCCGCCGCAGCTGGCAACGCAGCGCGTTCACATAGGCGATCTGCCGCTTGACGATCTCGCGCTTCAGATCCTTCGCTTCCGGATCGGGCAGGAAGTTGCGCGTGGCGCGCGAAAGGCTGCGCGAGGCGTTGATCATTGCCCCCCACAAAATGCGCCCTTCCCACCAACGCTGATAGCTGCTGTTCGACCGAAAGCCCAGAAACAGCGCCAGCGCCGAACCGAAGATGGTCAGCGGCAGCGAGGGCGCCTTGAAGGGCAGTACATAATAAGTGATCGTCACGGCACAGTCCCAGATGAACAGCGCCGTCAGCGGCTTCCACACTTCAGATGCGATCCTGCGCATGCTGGGAACGGCATCGACTATCATGCAAAACTCCTGATGATGAACCGGCGCAACGCCTAAAGGCCCGGAAATGCTCCCTTGATGCCATAGCGAAACGAAACATTGCTGCGACTGCAACCTGCGCAGTTGCGGGTCGTTACACAACAATCACGGGAGGCGGGCCATCGGGACACGGGCCAGCGGGAGACAAGGCATGAGCAGCGACGCGGCCGGCGCCGGCGAAAAGAAAGCGGCCCTGTCGCTCCAATGGCAGATGCTGGGTGGCTTCCTGACCGGGCTGATCGCGGGTCTTGCCGTCTATATGGTCGCGCCCGATGCGCGCTGGGTCGATGCCGTCACCACCTATGTTACCGGGCCGATCGGGCAAATATTCCTGCGGCTGCTGTTCATGCTGGTCATACCGCTGCTGGTGTCGGCGCTGATCGTGGGCATTGCCGAAATGGGCGAGTTGCGGTCGCTGCGCCGGGTGGGCTTGCGCACGCTTGTCTATACGCTGATCGTGTCGGGCATCGCGGTGGCCGTAAGCTTGTTGCTGGTCAACCTGCTGCGCCCCGGCGCCGGGGTCGATCCCGCGCAGGCGCAGGCCCTGCTCGCCGATGCGGGGCAAGGGGCCAAGGCGATCCTCGACCGGGGCGGCGAAACGCCATCGGGGATGGAAGCGCTGCTGAACATCATACCGCAGAACATCATCAAGGCGATGGCCGACAATGATATATTGGCGGTGATGGTCTTCGCCCTCTTCTTCGGCATCGGTCTGGTACTGGTGCAGACGAAGGAATCCAAGCTGTTGCTGAACGCGATGGAGGGCCTGTTCGAGGTGACGATGCGGCTGATGGGCATCGTCATCCGACTGGCCCCGATCGCCATCGCCTGTTTCATGTTCAACCTCGCCGCGCAGTTCGGCTGGGATCTGCTCATTCGCCTGTCCGCCTATGTCGGCGTGGTGCTGCTGGCCTTGGCGCTCCAGATGTTCGGCGTCTATTCGCTGCTGATCGCCTTTGTCGCGCGCCGGTCGCCGCTACGCTTCTTCGCGGCGGTGCAGGAAGCCAGCGTCATGGCCTTTGCCACCGCCTCCTCCAACGCCACCTTGCCCACCGCCATCCGCGTGGCGGAAGAGAAGCTGCACCTGCCACGCCGCATATCCCGCTTCGTCCTGACCATCGGCGCGACCGCCAACCAGAACGGCACCGCGATGTTCGAAGGCATTACCGTGATCTTTCTCGCCCAGTTTTTCGGCGTGGATTTGTCGCTGGGCCAGCAATTGATGGTGATGCTGGTGTGCATATTGGGCGGGGTCGGCACAGCCGGCGTGCCGGCCGGATCGCTGCCCGTGGTGGCGATGATCCTGGGCATGGTCGGCGTGCCGCCCGAAGGAATAGGCCTGGTGCTGGGCGTCGACCGCTTCCTTGACATGTGCCGCACCGCGCTCAACGTGACGGGCGATCTTGTCGCTGCTACCGTGATCTCCGCAGGCGAGGATGACGGGCGGGAGGAGGCGCGGGCGTGACCGGAACAGCAGGGCGGATCGGGGCGGGCATCGTCGCGCTGACCGCATTGGCGGGGCTGGGGGTGCAGTTCGACGCCACGTTGGCGCAGACCGGATCGGTCGGCGCAACGCTGTGGACCCTGCTGCGCTTCTTTACCATCTGGGCCAACATATTGGTCGTCTTCACATTCGGGCCGATCGCAGCCGGGCGGCATGTGTCGGCTCGCCGGGTGGGCGGCACGGTGCTGGCGATCCTGCTGGTCGGCATCATTTACGGCCTGCTGCTGCGCGGGCTTTTGTCACTGAGCGGTGGCGCGTTGCTGGCCGATACGCTGCTGCATAAGGCGACGCCGCTGCTGGCGCCGCTCTGGTGGATCGGCTTTGCGCGCAAGGGGCGGCTGGACCGTCGCGATCCCTGGATCTGGGCGATATTTCCGGCAGCCTATCTGCCCTACGCCCTGCTGCGCGGCATGATGGAGGGGGCCTATGCCTATCCCTTCATCAACGTGGCGAAGCTGGGATGGGGGCAGGTCGCGATCAATGCGCTGCTGATTGCGACCGGCTTCGTGCTGGCGGGCTATGCCCTGGTCTGGATCGACGGCCGGTTCAGCGGGCGGCCTTCGCGGCTTCGCCCCACCAGATAAGGGTCTTTGCAAAACCGGCGAAACCCCGTTCCAGCGCCGCGCCGCTATCCCCCTGCGGCTGCGCCTGCTCATCCAGCGTTTGGCCGATCTGACCGACGCTGAGGCGCTCCGGCACTACCGCCATGCCCATGGCCGACAGCGTCACCGTCCAGTCGGCATGGCTGTTCACCCCGGCAAAGCGCCCCATCGAATAGCTGGCGATGGCGGCAGGGCGGCGATCAAATTCCTTGAGATAATGATCGACCAGATTTTTAAGGCCCGGCTGCATGCCGCGATTATATTCGCCCGCCACGAAGACGAAGGCGTCGGCGACGGAGAGCCGGTCGGCCAGTTTCGCCATGGCGGCAGGCGCCTCGCCAGCCGGATAGTCGCTGTAGCGCAGGTCGAGCATGGGCAGGTCGACCGCCTTGGCGTCGACCAGTTCCGCCTTGTGGCCCAGCCCTTCGAATCCCCGGACCAGATAGTCGGCCAAGCGGATACCGAGCCGACCCCGGCGATAGGAACCGTAAAGGACGAGGATGTCGAGCGCCATGCGAAGCCTTTCCTGTTGTGATGGAACGGCTTGTCGCACCGGCGCCCGGCAACGTCCACTCCTACCGCAGCTTGGCGATGTTCAGCCCATCTTCCTTGGCGCGGGCCTTGGTCGATTCCTCGCTGCGGGTCAGCGCCTTGGCGATCGCCTTCAGCGCCATGCCCTTCTTGGCCAAGGTGTGCAGCTTCTGGATCTCATCCTGCGTCCAGGGCTGCTTGTGCCGTTCGAAACGATCGCCTGCCATCGGGATCAATCCGCGAAGGGATCGCGGACGAGGATGGTGTCGTCGCGTTCCGGCGAAGTGGACACGAGCGTGACCGGGCAACCGATCAGCTCTTCGATGCGGCGGATATATTTGATCGCCTGCGCCGGCAGTTCGGCCCAGCTCCGCGCGCCGGCCGTCGTGTCCTGCCAGCCTTCGATATCTTCGTAGATCGGCTCCGCCTTCGCCTGGTCCTGCGCATGGGCGGGCAGATAATCGAACGTCTGGTCGCCGATCTTGTAGCCGACGCAGATTTTGAGCGTATCGAAGCCGTCCAGCACGTCCAGCTTGGTGAGCGCGATGCCGGTCACGCCCGAAACCGCGACCGACTGGCGCACCAGCACCGCGTCGAACCAGCCGCAACGGCGCTTGCGGCCGGTGACGGTGCCGAATTCATGGCCGCGCTCGCCCAGCCGCTGGCCGGTGGCGTCGTCCAGCTCGGTCGGAAACGGGCCGGAGCCAACGCGCGTGGTATAGGCCTTCACGATGCCCAGCACGAAGCCAGCCGCATTGGGGCCAAGGCCGGTGCCGCTCGCCGCCGTACCCGCCACCGTGTTGGACGATGTGACGAACGGATAAGTACCATGGTCGATGTCGAGCAAGGTGCCCTGCGCCCCTTCGAACAGGATGCGCTGGCCCGCTGCCTTCGCCTTGTTCAGCGTCAGCCAGACGGGCTTCACGAAGGGCAGGATGAAGGCCGCGATTTCGGTGAGGTCTGCCATCAACTGCACGCGATCGATCGGCGCTTCGCCGAAACCGGCACGAAGCGCGTCATGATGGGCGGTCAGGCGGTCGATCTGGAGGTCGAGATCGTCGAGATGCGCAAGGTCGCAGACGCGGATGGCGCGGCGGCCGACCTTGTCCTCATAGGCCGGGCCGATGCCGCGACGGGTGGTGCCGATCTTGCCCGCGCCAGACGCATCTTCACGCAGGCCGTCAAGGTCGCGGTGGAAGGGCAGGATCAGCGGGCAGGTTTCGGCAATCTGAAGATTTTCCGGCGTGATCTCGACGCCCTGCCCCTTCAGCTTGGCGACTTCATCGTGGAAGTGCCAGGGGTCGAGCACCACGCCATTGCCGATGACCGACAACGTGCCGCGCACGATGCCCGAGGGGAGCAGAGACAGCTTATAGACCTTCTCGCCCACCACCAGCGTATGGCCGGCATTATGGCCGCCCTGAAAGCGCGCGACGACATCGGCCCGTTCCGACAGCCAGTCGACGATCTTGCCCTTGCCTTCGTCGCCCCACTGAGCGCCGATCACGGTCACATTTGCCACAGATACAGTCCTCCGCCCGCCGCGCGGACCGGCCATGCCCTTCGACGGGACTCGGCATGCCGGTGGGATAAATGGACGCGGTGCGTCCTGCGGGCCGCGCGTTACCCGCGTGCGGGCGGCGCGTCAAGGCAGCAGGGCCATTACACTTTGATACAGCGTGACGGCTTTACCTGGACATGCGGCGGAACGATCATGGCAGGGAAGTGGATGAGATGATGCGCGAACGATTTTCCCTGTTGCTGATCCCCGCCCTGCTGACGGCAGGCGCCGCCGACGCGCAGACGATGCGCGAGCGATGGGCCGCGCGCATGACGCAGGGGCAGCAGCCCGCAACCGGCGGTCAGGCCATGGCCTATGGCAAGGACGCGCTTCAGTCGCTCGGCTATTGGCGCGGCAGGGGTGCAAAGCCGCCGCTGGTCATCTTCGTTCATGGCGGCGGGTGGAAGCGGGGCAGCAAGGACAATGCGACCGGCGCGGCCAAGGTCGATCATTATACCGGCCTTGGCTATGCCTTTGCGTCGATCAACTATCGGCTGGTGCCTGCCGCGACGCTCGAACAACAGGCGCAGGATGTGGCCGATGCGGTGGCTTATCTGCGGCGCCAGGCGTCGACGCTGGGCTTCGATCCCGACCGCATCGTGCTGATGGGCCATAGCGCGGGCGCGCATCTGGTGGCGCTGGTCGGCACGGACATGCGCTATTTCGCCAAGGCGGGGCTGAAACCCGATGCCGTGAAGGGCATCATCCCGCTCGACGGCGCGGCCTATGACGTCCCCCGACAAATGCAGGATGGCAACCGCTTCATGGCCGACACCTACGAACAGGCGTTCGGTACCGATCCGGCCCGACAAAGGGCATTGTCGCCGACGCAACAGGTCGCCCGCCCCAACGCCCCCGCCTTCCTCATCCTGCATGTGGACCGGCAGGACGGTACCGCACAGTCGGAAGCGCTGGCCAAAGCGCTGAACGCTGCGGGAACGCCGGCGCAAATCCAGGCGCTGGAAGGGCGCGGGCTACGCGGGCATATGCAGATCAACCGGTCGATGGGCGATCCCGATTATGCGGGCACGACAATCGTGGACGACTGGCTGAAACGCATTTTCGCTCAGTAAGCGCGCGGTTCGCCGCCATCCAGCCAGTGCGAGCAGCGCTGGGCCGCGCCATCCTCGCCTTCCGACAGAGCCGCGACCGTGTGCCAGCCTTCCGCGCGCAACGCTACAGCACGCGCCGCATCATGGCCCAGCGGAAGGAACAGGCGCCTGGGCGCTTCGCCACCGAAGCCAGCGTCGATCAGCGGATCGGGATAGAGCGAAAAGCCCATGGCCGGCTCGTCCGCCCCGTCCGCCCGCGCGATGGCGTAGCTGCCGCCGCGACCGATCTCGCCGATGAAGCCTTCGGCAAAGATGGAGAAGCCGAACCAGTTCTGAAATTCGAAGCCATGCCGTTCGGTCGGGTCGAGCGTGAGGGTGATGTCCCAGCCGATCGGCTTGGCGATGGCACGCAAGCCCGCGATGCGGCTCTCGATCGCGCCACCCACTTGCGCGTTCAGCGCTTCCAGTCGGTCCATCGCGGCGTGGAACGGGCCGGTGGCTTCCATGAGCGGCAGATAGGCGGCCGCTGCGGGGCTGATTGCGACCAGCGCGCCGGCATCCTTGGCATCCAGTTCGGCGCGCACCGCTTCAATCTCATTGACAGCAAGCGGCAATGGCCCGGCGGCCAGCGCGTCGATCAGGTCGGGCAAGGTGAAGTCGATGGTGATGCCGGTCACGCCGGCGGCCTGCAAAGCCTCGATCGCGATATTGACGATCTCGACCGCGGCGGCGGCACTGTCGCTGCCGATCAGTTCGGCGCCCAGTTGGAGCTTTTCGCGCTCCGGGCGAAGCTGGCTCGCTTTTTGGCGGATGACCGGGCCGGCATACGACAGGCGCAGGGGGCGCGGCGCGGCACTAAGCCGGGTGGCGGCGATGCGGCCGACCTGCGCCGTCATGTCCGGGCGGAAGGCCAGGCTGCGCTGCGAGACCGGATCGACGGCGCGGACCAGATCCTGCGCGCGCATCGACTTCAACCGCTGGGTCAGCGTATCCTCGAACTCCGCCAGCGGCGGCATGACCCGTTCATAGCCATGGGTCGCCACCGTATCCAGCACGCGGCGCGTCAGGCGCGCGGAGGCTTCGGCCTGCGGCGGCAGGCGATCGGAAAGGCCTTCGGGAAGAAGGCTTGGCGGGATCATGGTCATGGGACAGGCCCTTTAGCGGAAATTTGGGGCTAGGCCATCCCCAACTCCGTTCGGTTCGAGCCTGTCGAGAACTGTTCTCGACGGACGCTTCTCGACAAGCGCGAAGCTGCTCGAACCGAACGGTAAGGTTTGCTTTACGCGAAGCGCAGCAGCTTTACCTGCTTGACGCCGGTGAGGTTGCAGATTTCCCAGCGCAGCGGTTCGGTCACGGTGCCATCGACCGACAGCAGCAGCACGGCTTCACCGCCCTGGTTGCGACGGCCCAGATGGAAGGTGCCGATATTGACGTCCGATTCGCCCAGCTTGGACCCCAGGCGACCGATGAAGCCCGGCGCGTCCTGGTTGACGATGTAGAGCATCGTGCCGTCCAGATCGGCTTCCACCTTGATGCCGAACAGTTCGACCAGCCGCGGCTGGGCGTGGCCGAACAGCGTGCCGGCGACCGAACGCTCGCCACTTTCGGTGGTGACGGTGACGCGCACCAGCGTCTGATAATCGCCTTCGCGGTCATGGCGCACTTCGCGCACGTCAAGGCCGCGTTCCTTCGCCAGGAACGGCGCGTTGACCATGTTCACCGTGTCCGAATAGACGCGCATCAGGCCGGCGAGAACGGCGGCGGTGATGGGCTTCTGGTTCAGTTCGGCGGCATGGCCTTCCACTTCGACGGCAACGCCGCTGATCTGGTCGCCTTCAAGCTGACCGATCAGGCTGCCCAGCTTTTCCGCCAGCGCCATATAGGGCTTGAGCTTGGGCGCTTCTTCGGCGCTGAGCGACGGCACGTTCAGCGCATTGGTGATGCCGCCATCGAGCAGATAATCGGACAGCTGATCGGCGACCTGCAACGCCACATTGACCTGTGCTTCGTCGGTCGATGCGCCCAGATGCGGGGTGCAGATGAAGTTGGGGGTACCGAACAGAGGCGATTCCTTGGCCGGCTCGGTCTGGAACACGTCCAGCGCGGCGCCCGCGACCTGGCCCGAATCCAGCGCGTCCTTCAGCGCGGCTTCGTCGATCAGGCCACCACGCGCGCAGTTGATGATGCGCACGCCCTTCTTGGTCTTGGCCAGATTTTCGCGGCTCAGGATGTTGCGGGTCTGGTCGGTCAGCGGCGTGTGCAGCGTGATGAAGTCGGCCTTGGCCAGCAGCGTGTCGAGGTCCGCCTTTTCCACGCCCATTTCGATGGCGCGTTCCGGGGTCAGGAACGGATCGAAGGCGACGACCTTCATCTTGAGGCCCAGCGCGCGGGTGGCGACGATCGAGCCGATATTGCCGGCACCGATCAGGCCCAGCGTCTTGCCGGTGACTTCCACGCCCATGAAGCCGTTCTTGGGCCACAGGCCCTGCTGCGTCTGGGCATTGGCTTCGGGCAGCTGACGGGCCAGCGCGAACATCAGCGCGATCGCATGTTCGGCGGTGGTGATGGAGTTGCCGAACGGCGTGTTCATCACGATCACGCCCTTGGACGAGGCATAAGGGATATCGACATTGTCGACGCCGATGCCGGCGCGGCCGATGACCTTCAAATTGGTTGCGGCGTCGAGTATTTCCTTCGTCACCTTTGTGGACGAACGGATGGCAAGGCCATCATAATCGCCGATGATGGCGATCAGTTCTTCGGGGGTCTTGCCGGTGATGACATCGACATCGACGCCGCGCTCCTTGAAGATTGCGGCGGCGCGGGGGTCCATCTTGTCGGAAATAAGAACCTTGGGCATGACGAATTGCCTTTCTGTGCAATTCGTCATCCTGACGAAAGTCAGGATCTCAGGAGGCTATGCTTGTGCCTGGAGGCCTGAGATCCCAGCTTTCGCTGGGATGACGGGAATATGAAGGAAGAAGTGAGTTAAGCAGCCTTCACGGTCGCATAGGCCCAGTCGAGCCAGGGACCGAGCGCTTCGATATCCGCCGTATCGACGGTCGCGCCGCACCAGATGCGCAAGCCCGCCGGGGCGTCGCGATAGCCAGCGACATCATAGGCGGCGCCTTCCTTTTCGAGGAGGGCGGCGAAGGCCTTGATGAAGGCTTCGTCGGCGCCTTCGACAGTCAGGCAGACGCTGGTCTTCGACCGCGACGCTTCGTCGACGGCCAGGTGGCCGAGCCAGTCGCGTTCCGCGACGATCTTGCCGAGCGCCGCCGCATTGGCGTCGCTGCGCGCGATCAGGCCGGCCGAACCGCCCAGCGACTTGCCCCATTCCAGCGCGAAGATGGCGTCTTCGACCGCCAGCATGGAGGGGGTGTTGATGGTTTCGCCCTTGAACACGCCTTCGGCGAGCTTGCCCTTCGCCATCAGGCGGAAGACTTTCGGCAGCGGCCATGCGGGGGTGTGGGTTTCCAGGCGCTCGACGGCGCGGGGGCCGAGGATCAGCACGCCATGGCCCCCCTCGCCGCCCAGCACCTTCTGCCAGGAGAAGGTGGCGACGTCGATCTTCGCCCAGTCAATGTCATAGGCGAACACCGCGCTGGTCGCGTCGGCGAAGGTCAGCCCTTCGCGATCCGCCGGGATCCAGTCGGCGTTCGGCACGCGCACGCCCGACGTGGTGCCGTTCCATGTGAACAGCACGTCGGTGCTGAAATCGACGGTCGACAGGTCGGGCAACTGGCCATAGTCGGCGCGGATGACGGTGGGGTCGAGCTTGAGCTGCTTGGCAGCGTCCGTCACCCAGCCTTCGCCGAAGCTTTCCCAGGCCAGCGTCGTCACCGGGCGGGCGCCCAGCATGGTCCACATCGCCATTTCGAACGCGCCGGTGTCGCTGCCGGGCACGATGCCGATGCGATGGGTGTCGGGCAGGTTCAGCAGCTCGCGCATCAGGTCGATGCTGTAGGCAAGGCGGGTCTTGCCGATCTTGGCGCGGTGCGAACGGCCAAGCGACTCGGTGGCCAGCTTGGCGGCATCCCAGCCCGGAGGCTTGGCGCAGGGACCGGAAGAGAAAAAGGGGCGGGCCGGACGGGCTTCAGGCTTTGCGGCAGGCGCAAGGGTGGCGTCAACGGCAGTCAGATCAGTCATGTATGCTTCTCCTTACAGAGAGCTGCGCGGCGTTGGGACCGCGTGGCCCGTCGGCCGCACTAATGTCGGCGGAAAAAGAGTCAAGCCGTTTGTCGAAATGCGACGAGCTGCATTGCCGGTTAACTTTCGTAAAGATTCGCGATGGTAAACATCCGATTCATGGAAGAGCGGGTGACAGAAACGGGTTTTCTGCGCGGCGCGGCCCTGGCCGCCGCCTGTGCGATGATGCTGAGCGCGTGCAGCGGAGACCTGGTGCCACGCGGGCGTATAGCGCGCGCGCCTGCGCCGCCGGCGAAACCGGTGCGTGCGCCTGCGCAACCCGCGATGGAAACACGCCAGTGCTTTGCGAAACTGACGTCGCAGGCGGTGGCGTTCACCCCCTTGCCCGACCGGAATTTCGGTGGCGGATGCAGCGCGGTCAACAGCGTCAAACTGATCGACATCGGCGTGCCGACGACCGGCATCGGCGCGATCACCTGCAACCTGGCCGCCAATTTCGCGGCCTGGGCGAAATATGGCGTGCAGCCCGCCGCGCGCGTCATCTTCGGCGCTGAGATCGAGAAGATCGAGACGTTCGGCACCTATAATTGCCGGCCGATCGCGGGCAGCGGCAAGCTGTCCGAACATGCGCACAGCAATGCGATCGACGTATCCGCCTTCGTCCTGTCCGACGGCCGGCGCATCAGCATCCAGAAGGATTGGGACGGCGACCGGCAGACGCGCCAGTTCCTCAAGATCGTCCATGCCAGTGCGTGCAAGCGGTTCAATACCGTGCTCAGCCCCGACTATAATGCCGCGCATCACGACCATTTTCATTTCGACATGGGCGGGCGCGGGGGTTTCTGCCGCTAAAGTGGCGGGGCGGCTTTTGCCGCCGAGCGGCGGGGGCGGTTAGATCACGAGGCCACCCCATGAATTTCGCACCAATCCGCGCTTGGTTTTGTCACGGCCCGACACTAAGTTGGTGCAAATGACGAAAAAAGAAATCGAAGAACGCAAATTCCGCCCGGCCCGCGAAGAGGCCCATGACGCCAAGAAGCAGCTTGGCACCCCCCAGACACAAAGCGCGGCCTACAAGCTGGCCTTTCAGGATAATGATTTCCTGCTGCGCGAAGACCTGCGCCCGGTGCGGTTTCAGCTGGAATTGCTCAAGCCCCAGTTGCTTATGGATGAGGCCAAGATCGAATCGACCTTCGTCTTCTACGGCTCCGCGCGCATCCCGGAACCGGATCAGGTGCAGGCGCGGATCGACGCTGCGACCACGCCCGAACAGAAGCGCATCGCCCAAAATCTGGGCGCGAAAGCCCGCTATTATGAAGAAGCGCGCAGGCTGGCGCGAATTTCGGCGCAATATCCCGTCAATGCGCAGGGCGGTCGCCATTTCGTGGTCTGTTCGGGCGGTGGCCCCTCGATCATGGAAGCGGCCAATCGCGGTGCGCGCGATGTCGGCCAGACCACGATTGGCATGAACATCGTCCTGCCACATGAGCAGGCGCCCAACCCCTATGTCACGCCGGAACTCAGTTTCCAGTTCCACTATTTCGCGCTGCGCAAGATGCACTTCCTGCTGCGCGCCCGCGCATTGGCGGTCTTCCCCGGCGGCTTCGGTACGTTCGACGAGATGTTCGAGCTGCTGACGCTGATCCAGACCGGCAAGATGAAACCCATCCCGATCCTGCTGTTCGGCAAGGATTTCTGGACTCGCGTCATCGATTTCGAGGCGCTGGCCGACGAAGGCGTGATTTCGCACAGCGACCTTAACCTGCTCACCTGGGTCGAAACGGCCGAAGAGGCGTGGGACGCGGTGCAGGCCTTTTATCAGGACAGCGAAACGCCAGGCCACTGAGCAAACAGGATAGATTAAAAAGCCCGGAGCGATGCGGAGCCGGAGGCCTTGCCCTCATCCCCTCATCGCTTTAGGGCGCGGCCATGCACGGTGACCTCGCCCATGTCGACACCTGGATCTTCGATCTGGACAATACGCTCTATCCGGCGAAGGCGGACCTGTTCGCGCTGATCGACGTGAAGATGGGCGAGTTCATACAAGGTCTGCTGGGCTGTGACCCGGTCGTGGCGCGGCAGACGCAGAAGCGCTATTTCATGGACCATGGCACGACGCTGTCGGGCCTGATGCACCATCATGGCATCGAACCGGGCGCCTTCCTCGACTATGTCCATGATATTTCGATGGACCGGCTGGAGGTGGACGCCACGCTGAACGCCGCCATCGCCGCCCTGCCCGGCCGCCGGCTGATCTTCACCAACGGCGACGCCGCCTATGCCGGCCGCGTGCTGGACAGGCTGGGCCTGGCCGGCGCTTTCGAGCTGATCCACGACATCCACGCCTGCCAATATATCCCAAAGCCCGACCCGTCGGGCTATGCGGAATTGTGCCGGGTCCATGGCGTCGATCCGACCCGCGCCGCCTTTTTCGAGGATATGGCCCGCAACCTGAAGCCCGCCAAGGCAATCGGCATGACGACCATCTGGGTCAACAACGGTTCCGAAGCGGGCAATCACGACCATCATCCCGATTTCATCGATTTTGAAACCGACCATCTGACGCCATTTCTGACGAAAATCACTGGGGAAGCAGCATGAGCCAAGACCTGATCGCCACCATCGACGCCGCGTGGGAAGACCGCGCCAACGTCAACCTCCAGACCCAGGGTGACGTGCGTTCGGCCGTCAACCAGGCGCTGGCCCTGCTCGACAAGGGCGAGCTGCGCGTGGCCGAGCCGACCGCAGAGGGATGGCAGGTCAACCAGTGGGCGAAAAAGGCCGTGCTGCTCTCCTTCCGCCTGAACGACAATGTCCTGATCGACAATGGTCCGGGCGCGGGCCATTGGTGGGACAAGGTGCCCAGCAAGTTCGCCGGATGGGACGAGGCCGCCTTCCGCGCCGCCGGTTTCCGCGCCGTGCCGGGCAGCTTCGCCCGCGCCGGCAGCCATATCGCCAGGAATGTCATCCTGATGCCCAGCTTCGTCAACATCGGCGCCTTCGTCGACGAAGGGACGATGGTCGATACCTGGGTGACGGTGGGCAGCTGCGCCCAGATCGGCAAGAATGTCCATCTGTCGGGCGGCGTGGGCATCGGCGGCGTGCTGGAACCGTTGCAGGCCGACCCGGTCATCATCGAGGATGATTGTTTCATCGGCGCCCGCTCCGAAGTCGTCGAAGGCGTGCGCATCGGCAAGGGGTCGGTCCTGTCGATGGGCGTGTTCATTGGCATGTCGACCAAGATCGTCGACCGCGCCACCGGCGAAGTGTTCGTCGGCGAAGTGCCGCCCTATTCGGTCGTCGTCCCCGGTTCGCTCCCCGGCAAGCCCCTGCCCGACGGCACGCCCGGCCCCAGCCTCTATTGCGCCGTGATCGTCAAGCGCGTGGACGCACAGACGCGGTCGAAAACCGGCATCAACGAACTACTGCGCGATTGATATTTTCTCCGTTCGGTTCGGGCGGGGCGAGAAACGAGTGGTGCAGGCCGCCTCTCGACCCCGCTCGAGGCGAACGGATATTCGCTGTCACATCCGTTTTATCGGTTCATGACCGCTTTGTTGCAGGCGCTTTTCGCGCTGACGCACAGTGAAATCCCGCCGCGATAAAGGCGGGCCATAAAGCCATCGGGGTCTGCACCGATGGAGATTTTATGGGACGCGACTGGTTCGACCGGAGCGACGCCGCGACGCTGGCGCCGCCGCAACGGCTGTGCTTTTTCTTCAACGCCCAGATTCACCAGCTTTTCCACGCCCTGCCGATCGCGATCGCCCTGTCGCGCGATCCCGGCTTCGCCGTGGATGTCATGGCCGCGACCGACGATCATCTGGCGATGGCGCGCGATATCGCCGCAACGCAGGGGGCAGGGCCGATCCGCTTTCTGCGCTGTGGCGGGCGCTGGCTCGATGCGCTGGCGGGCCTGACCGGCGCCACCATCCCGCCCAAGATTGCCAGCCTGATCGCCGCGCGACGGCACATGGGCGATTATGACGCGATCGTCGTGCCGGAACGCACGTCGCTGCTGCTCAAGCGGCTTGGCCTGTCGCGCACCCGTTTCATCCACAGTTGCCATGGCGCGGGCGACCGGGCGGTCGGCTATGACCGGCGCATCGCCCAGTTCGACTTCGTCCTGCTGGCGGGCGAGAAGCAGCGGCGGCGGATGCTGGACGAAGGGCTGATCCGCGAAGGCCATTATGCGATCAGCGGCTATAACAAGTTCGACCTGACCCGTCCGCATGGCGCCCGGCACGGGCTGTTTGCAGACGACCGGCCGGTCGTCCTCTACAATCCGCATTTTTCGCCACGCCTGTCCTCCTGGCCGACCATGGGGGAAGACGTCATCCGCCAGTTCGCACGGGACGACCGGTTCAACCTGATCGTCGCGCCCCATGTCCGGCTGTTCGACAATCGCCGGAAAAGGGCGGCTATGGAACGGCGCCTGGCAGAACTCGCAAGCCTGCCCCACGTCCATATCGACCTTGGCAGCCGGGCCAGCGTCGACATGCGCTATGTCCATATGGCGTCGCTTTACCTCGGCGACGTTTCGAGCCAGATCTATGAATATCTCGCCCGCCCGCGCCCCTGCCTGTTCCTGAACGGTCATCGCGCCAACTGGCAGGAGGATCGCAGCTATGGCCATTGGCATTATGGGCCGGTCCTGGACAGCGCGCAGGGTATCACCGACGCGGCGGCAGCGGCGATCGCAGACCATGCCGCCTATGTCGATGCGCAGCGGCAGGGCGTCGCGCGTACCTTCGGCAATATGGACGCCCATTTGGCAGGAGGCGCCGGCGCTCGCGCCGCCCGTGCGCTGTCCCACTATCTCCAACGCAGCCACATGGCTGCGCGCCCGGCCCTGGACGGCCTCCCTCGACTGGAATTGGCCGCCCATGCCTGACATTTCGAACGCCATCTGGTCGAACGCCATCTGGCTCGTTGCCCGCGTCTATGCGCCCGACGAAGGCGGGGTGCAGACCTATGCCCGCGAAGTGGCCAGCGCCTATGCCGCGCAGGGTCGGCGCGTCACCATCTTCGCCAAAAGCTCGGCCGGGCCGCGGCATGAGCAGCAGGATGGGATAGAGTTGATCGACGTCGGCGCCGCGTCGATGATGACGGTCTATTGGCGGCTGTTCCATGCGATGCTGACCGCCTGGACCGCAGGTAATCGTCCGGCCCTGATCCACGCCTGCACATGGCGTGCGGCGCTGCCGGCCCTGCTCTTCCCCCGGCCCATCGTCGTCACCATCCATGGCCGGGAAGTCGCTCGTCCGCGCGGGCTGGCGCTGATGCTGCTGCGCCTGACGCTGAAGCGGGCGCGGCGGATCGTCGCGGTCAGCGACGTGACCCGTACCCTGCTGCTCTCGCGCCTGCCGCATCTGGCGGCTCGCACCGTCACCGCCTGGAATGGCGTCCGGATGCCGGTCGATCGGGCGCCGACCCGCTTTGCGCAGGGGGATGGCCCGGTCCAGTTGCTGACCGTCTGCCGGCTGGTCGCGCGCAAGAATGTCGCGGCGGCCGTGCGTGCCATTGCCGGCTGCGTGCAGGCCGGCGCGCATCTGCGCCATGTCATCATCGGCCGGGGTATCGATTCGGTGCGTGTGCGGGAAACGATCCGCCATTGCGGGCTGGGCAATAGCGTCACCATGGCCGGCTATGTCGGGGAGGCGGAACTGCGCACGGCCTATGCCGGCGCCGACATCTTCCTCCATCCCCAGATCGCGCTGGAGGATGGCGCGGAAGTCGAGGGTTTCGGCCTGTCCATCGCCGACGCCATGGCGCAGGGGCTGGTCTGCATCGTCGGCAAGGATGGCGGCCCGGCGGAATTTGTGCGCGACGGCGTGACCGGCTTCGTCGTCGATGGCCAGTCGATCGACGCGATCCGCACCGCCATTGACCTGTTGATATCGGATCCGGCCCTTTGCCGCCGCATCGGCGAGCGGGCACGGATCTGGTCGGCGGACAATCTGTCCTGGGACCGGCATTGCCGCCTGTGCCTGGGTGAGCCGGTGGCATCGTCATCGCAGCAGGCCACGCCAATGGCGGAGGCCGCCTGATGGGTCCGATCGTCCATATCGGTTATCACAAGACCGGCACGACCTGGTTTCAGGAGCGCTTTTATCCGGCGATACGGAACCGCCGCTACATACACCGCGCAACGGTACGGGCCGCTTTCCTGGAGGCTGGCGCGCTACAGTTCGACCCGGCAGAGGCGCGCGCATGTCTGGGCGACGCCGCCGATGCGATGATCCTGTGCGAGGAAAATCTGACCGGCGGCCTGCATAATGGTGGCCTTGCCGGCAATTTGTCGAAGGATGTGGCCGATCGCATAGTCCGTACCCTCCCCAATGCGCAAATCGTCATCTTCGTGCGCGATCCGCTGTCCGCGATCGTGTCCGCCTGGCTGCAATATGTGAAGGGCGGCGGCACGTTCGGCCTGCGCCGCTATCTGTTCGGTCGCGATCGGCTCGGCCCGGTGGCGCCGGAACGGGATGAGGCGCCGGGCTTCCGCCTTGACCATTTCGACACGATCCGCCTGATTTCCCATTATGACGGGCTGTTCGGGCCGGACCGTGTGCATGTCTTTCGCTATGAGGATTTCCGCGCCGACCCGCGCGGTTTCGCCGCCGCCTATGCCGCGCGCTTTGGGCTGGACGTCGATCTGGCCCATATCGATTGGGGTACGCGCAACCCCTCGCTCAGCCTGCCTCTGCTGTGGCTGGCGCGGGCGATGAACCTGTTCACCCGCCGCGCCGTGGCCGACAAAAGCTGGCTGGTCCATATTCCCGGCTGGTATGGCCTCAGCCGCCGCATGCTGCGCCGCGCCAACGGATCGGGCCGTTTCGGCCGACCGCTGGGCACGCACGACCTGCTCGACGATGCGCTGGCTGCCCGGCTGCGCAGCCATTTCGGTGCCGGCGAACGGCTGCTGGCGGCACGGCTGCAATGGCAGGCGCGCAATGATGACGCGGACGGCACGGTTTTACGCTGGCGGCAGCGTCCTTGCAGGTATGACGATCATGCTCAGTCGCCTGCTCATCGTTGACGATGACACCGCCCAGATCGGCCAGCTGGCGGATTATTTCGCGCGCTACGGCCTGCATGTCACCGGCGCGCCCTCCGCGCTCCAGATGCACGAGCGGCTGGCGCAGGACCAATATGCGCTGGTGGTGCTCGACCCTGCCGTCGCGCCGGGTCAGGGCGCCGGGCTGCTGCGCGAACTGGCGATCGAGCGGCGCCTGCCGGTAATCGTCCACAGCGCCGCCTGTGGCGATGCCGACCGCATCGCCGCGCTGGAACTGGGGGCGGAAGATTGCCTGAGCAAACCGGCCAATCCGCGCGAACTGCTCGCCCGCATCCGCGCCGCCCTGCGTGGCCGCGCGGGAACGGCGCGGCAAGTGCAGGCGCCCGTCGCCCGCAGCATCGCATCCTTTGAGGGCTGGCGCGTGGACATGACCACCGGCCAATTGTTCAACCCCGTCGGCATGGCCATGGCCCTGTCCGACGGCGAATTTCAGCTGCTGCGCGTCTTCATCGAGCATCCACGCCAGGTGCTGGATCGCACCCGGCTGCTCGACCGCGTCTATGGCGCGACCAGCGACCATTATGACCGGTCGATCGATGTGCAGCTATGCCGTTTGCGGCGGAAACTGTCGGCCTGCGGCCTTAAAGGCCCCGTGATCCGCACGATCCGTAACGAAGGCTATATGTTCGTCCATAGCGTGACGCACTGACCCCTATTCCAGCGCCAGCAGGGCGAAGGTGGCGAGCCAATGTTCGCCCATATAGTCGCCTGCGACATGGGGCAGGCTGGCGTCGATATGGGCGCGCGCAGCCTGCTCCGCCAGAGCGGCGACCGGATCGCCCGCACCCAAAGCGGCGGCGATCCCGCGCCAGCACCAGGCACGGCTGAGATTGAGGCCGTCGAGATGCGCGATCTTGCCATCGCTGCGGTCCGAAACCGTCGCAGGCATGAACAGTGTCGCCGGCTCGCCGCGCTCAAGATGGGGCAGGAAGGCGTGGAACCAGTCGGCAAACGCCGCGCGATCCAGCAGGCGGCTCATCAGCAGCGCCTCGCACAAGGCGGGCGAGAGAAATTCGTCGCCGCCCGGCTCCCATGCCTGACAGGCGCGGTCCTGCCCGAACCAGCCGATCGCCTTGTCGTGGATCAGCGCCACCAGCGCGGAATCGCGCGTCTGCGCCCAGCCCAGCGTCAGGATCAGCGCGAAGGCGATGTTGAAATGGGTGCCGACGCGCAGCGGATAGGTCAATTTAGGCAGAAAGGCGTGGAAGCGCGCTGCGAACGCATCGGCCAGCGGCGCGAAAGCATCCGCCCAGGGCGCGTCATGCAGCGCCAGTTCCTGATGCAGCGCCAGCGCCCAGGCCCAGCCATAGGGCCGTTCGAACCCGGTACTGAGCGGCCGATGCAGATAGGCCAGTTCGCCCGCTACCTTGTCCGGCACCAGCATCGCGTCGCCGCGCGCCCGGATCGCATCGCCCTGCGCCAGATCGGGGAAGAGGCGCTTCAAGCGCATCACCTGCCACCAGCCATGGACGCAGCTATGCCAGTCGAAACTGCCGTGGAAGATCGGGTGATGGTCCTGTGGCGGCCGGGCATCCTGTGGCCCGCCCATCACCAGATCCATCTTGTAAGGATAGAGGCGGCCCAGATGGGACAGTGTCAACGCGGCGAAACTTTCGCCGGTCTCTTGCGTCAGAAGCGTCATCGAAAGGCCAGCCAGTAGATAAGAGCGATGTTGACGATCAGCAGCGGCAGCGCGGTGCCGACCTGCCGCCTGATCACGCCATGCTTGTCCTTGAGTTCGAGCAGGGCGGCGGGGACGAGGTTGAAATTGGCGGCCATGGGGGTCATCAGCGTCCCGCAAAAGCCTGCCAGCATGCCGATGGCGCAGACCACCGCCGGATCGCCATGATAGGTACGGATTAGCAAGGGCACGCCGATCGCCGCGGTCATCACCGGAAAGGCGGCAAAGGCATTGCCCATGATCATGGTGAAGAGCGCCATGCCCAAAGCATAGGCGATGACGGCGCCGAGCAGGCTGCCCTGCGGGATCGCCTGTTGCACGATGCCGCCCACCACATCGCCCACGCCGGCGAGCGCGAAGACCGCGCCCAGGCTGGCCAGCATCTGCGGCAGGATGGCGGCCCAGCCGATACAGTCCATCAGCCGCCGCCCCTGCTGCAATGGCACCAGCGCCCCTGCGCGCAGCCACAGGCAACCGACCGTCATCGCTACAACCACGCCCAGCGCCAGCGCGATCAGCGTCGCCTGCCTGGCATCGAACCAGTCCGGCGCGGCCTTGAACAAAAAGGTGCCGGCCAGCGCCGTCACCGGGATGATGAGCGCGATGGCGAACAGGCGATTGCCGAAGCGATCGGCCCGCGCCTGCCGCTGCTCCGGCGGCACCGCGCCATCGCCCCGGCCAAGGCCCAGCGCGCCCAGAGCGATCAATCCCAGCACCAGCACGCCATTGCCAAGGTCGCCCAACCTGTCGCCCGCCCACATGGAGGTTGCGAGCAAGGCCCAGAAGGCGGCGGTCGTCCAGCGACGGGGATTGCCCATGTCGCGCGCGCCCAGCAGGGCGAAGGCGGCGAACACCGCGCCGGCGAGCGCATAGACCCAGTGCAGCGTAATCATGACGGCCCCTCCCCGCGCGGACGCGCCAGCCTGCGATCCAGTCGCCAAAGGCGGAAACCATGGATCAGCAGCGCCGCGATCGCGGTCGGGATCGCCCAGACCGACAGCTGCAATGGCTCCAGATTGATGCCATATTGTTCCAGCAGCCCCTTGATCAGCAGGATGGAGCCGATGGCGAGGAAGATATCCTCCCCAAAGAAAAGCCCGATATTGTCGGTCGCCGCCGCCCAGGCCCTGATCTCCTCCCGCTCGGCATCGTCCAGATCGCCCGCCTGACGCTCGGCCGCCGCTTCGGCGATCGGCGCGACCAGCGGCCGGACGGTCTGGGGATGGCCGGCGACGGAGGTGAGGCCAACGGCGGCCAGCATCTGCCGCAGGATCAGGTAGAAGGTCAGGAACCGCCCGACAGTCGCCCCGCGCATCTGCGCGATCAGGCCGCGCGCCCGCTCCTGCAATCCGTTCGCCTCCAACAGGCCGACGACTGGCAGCACGATCCAGATGATGCTGACATAACGGGCATCGTTGAACGCCTTGCCGAAGGCGGCGAGGATCGCCAGCGGGTCCAGCCCCGCCGCAAGGCCCGTGACGATGGCGGAAGCCAGGATCACCAGCAGCGGATGGAAGCGCAGCAGGAAGCCCGCCACGATGATGGCAATGCCCAGCAACACCATCAACGACGCCCCCGCTTCATGCTCACAGCCCCGCTTCGATCGCCAGGCGGATGGCGTCGGCCGCCGTGCGTGCACCCAGCGCCCGCAGCATCGCCGCGCGGTGCATCTTCACCGTCCGTTCGGTAAGGCCAAGGTCAAAGGCGATCTGTTTGTTGAGCTGCCCCTCCGCCATGCCGGTCAGCACGGCGCGCTGGCGATCGGTCAGCGTCGCGATCAGCGCAGCGGCCTCCTCGCTGCGGGGCGGCCCCACATCCTCGACCGCAACCTGCGACCCCAGATACCAGTCGAGCCTGCCGTCAGTGCCAAAGATCGGCGCGATCATCACCGCGTTACGGAAACCCGTCCCATCCTTGCGATAGTTGAACAGTTCGACCAGCACCGGCCGCTGCGCCTTCAGCGCGCCGCGGATGGTGTTGATCGCAGCATGGTCGGTATCCGCGCCGGACAGGAATCGGCAATTGCGCCCGATCACCTCATCTGGCGCATAGCCGGTCAGCGCGACGAAGGCGTCGTTGCAGGCGACGATCGGATTGTCGGGCAGGCGCGGATTGGTGACGACGGCCGCGACGGCGCTTTCAGCAATCATTGCGACGGTCGTTGCGGGCAGGAACATGAAAAACAGGCACTCGATGGGACGACGGGGACAACGCCAGCGCGCTGCCCCCGTCATGGTGCCCAATTCACCCCCCGACCGCAAGGCAAGGGAATGATTTCAAAAGGTCAGCCCGCGAAATTGCCCTGATGGGCGAAGCTTTCGACCGGCTTGCGATCGCTTGGCTCCTCGCGCGCCTGAAGCGCTTCGGGCAGGACCGACTTGTCGCCCTGACGCCCGATCGCGACCGCCGCTTCGATCCGGAAACGCTCCGGCACGGCCAGTTCGGCCCGCGCCTTGTCGAAATCCACGCCGGTCATGCCATGGGTGTGATAGCCAAGCCGCGTCGCTTGCAACGCCAGCAGCGCCCAGGCGGCACCGGCGTCGAAGCTGTGGCTGTGCGACGGCTTGTAATCGTCCGATCCCGGCGCGGCGATCAGCGTATCGGACAGGATGAAGACGATCGCGCCGGCATTCTTCACCCAGCCCTGGTTGAACGGCAGCAGCAATTCCAGGAAACGCTGCCAGTCCGCATCGTCGCGATGGGCGTAGAGGAAACGCCAGGGCTGATAGTTGAAGGCCGAGGGCGCCCAGCGCGCGGCGTCGAAAATCGTGTCCAGATCCGCCTGCGGGATCGCCGAACTGTCGAACGCACGCGGCGACCAGCGGTCAAGGAACAGGCTATCGACGGGGCGCGTGGAGGCGCGGGGATTGGTGGCCATGCTATCTCCTGGAAAAGACGAAGGAAGGACCGTCAATGTAGGCGATCCTGCGCGCATGCGAAGGGGTCAGTTGACGGTTTCGCGCGTCGGTGCGGGCAGGTCACGGGCATGGGGCAGGTCGAACAGGACATCGGCGTCCCGATCGATCAACACGACCGAAGGCTCACGGAGCAACGCCTGCGCCAGTCGCGCCCGCCACCGCCCGAACAGGCCATCGGCCCTATCCTGCTCCTGCCTATCCTGCATAGATTCTCCGCGCCGACTCATGCGGCTTATCTACCGATGCTATAGAGAATCGTCCTGCAAGCAATGCTGGATCGCGACACAGAAAAATTTGGGGGCAGGCCGGCCCGCCCCCGCCCCTCATTTGGGCATGCCGGACAGGCCGCTCGCACGCCGCAGCGCATCTCCGTCCAGCCGATAGCCATCCAGGAACACGGTGTTGACCTGGCGAAGCCTTGTGATGTCCTTCGACACGTCGCCATCGACCAGGATGATGTCGGCCTTCTTGCCCGGCGCGATCGATCCGATGCTGTCGGCAAGGCCCGTCATCCGCGCCGGCACGATGGTCGCGGTCTGCAAGGCCTGCGCATTGGTGAGGCCAGCCTGCTCATAGAGTTCCAGTTCACGCACCAGTTCGAGCCCATAGCCATCCGTACCGGCGACGATGCGGACGCCGGCGGCATGCAGTCGCCCGACCAGCCCGACCATCTTGTCGAAACTCTTGCGATAATCGTCCCGCGTCAGCCCGGCGACCAGCGGATAGCCGCCGATCTTCCAGCCCCGCGCCACCGATGGCGGGGCAATATCGGCGAACGGCGCATATTCGGGCGAGATGGTCGTGCCGTCCGACGTCATCAGCGGTTCCCACACGGTCAGCGTCGGGTCGATGATGGTCCCCCGCTTCGCTAGTTCAGCGTAAAAGGCCTTCATAGTCGGCGAATCGAGATCCACATCCTTGCCATATCTGGCCGGTCCCTCCAGCCGCGCGGCCGTGTTCGCCTTGTCCACCACATCCTGCGGCATCGCCTGCATCATGATGAAGTTGATATGGGTGATCTCATCATAGCCCGCCCGCACCGCATCGAGCGGACGCATGCCGGCGGGCACATGGCCATGGACATGCAGGCCAAGCTTGTGCGCCTCCGCCGCCGCCGGTGCGATCCAGGCCGGGTCCATGGAGGTGTAGAATTTGGCGCCCCACAGGCCCGCCGCCTTGATCCGGTCGACCGCCGCCACCGCTTCGGCCGCCGACGACACGGTCAGCGCGCCCTGCGCGGCTAGCGGATCCTTGCGGTCGATGATGACCGATATCTTCCCGTCCGGCGCCAGCAGGTCGCCGGCCGCCCGGCGCTTCTGGATGCTCAGCGCCTCGTCGATCATGGAGCCGGGGCTGCGATAATTGGTCATGCCCGTCGCCAAATTCTGCAACAGGTTCCAATCGTCGCCGACATGCTGGTGCGCGTCCCACAGGCCGGGCGACAACGTCTTGCCGCGTCCGTCGATCAGGGTCGCGCCGCCCGGCGCCTTGATGGAACCGCCCGCGCCGACCTTTGCAACCTTGCCATCGGCGATCAGCACCGCCCGGTCGGGCAGGTAGGTGCCGGCGACCGAATCGAACAGCAGAACATGGTCGATCAGGGTCGGGGTGCGATTGGCGGGGCTAAGGAATTGGTGCGCCACATCGCGCACCATGGCGGCGGTGGCCGCGTCCTGGATATCCTTCAGCTTCGGCCCGTTCTTCTCATAGCCCGCCGGCAGCAGCGATATCACACCGGCATTGCCGAAGAAGCGATTATCCTGGTCCAGCCACATGGGCGAGGGGGAAAAGCCATAGCCCCTGATGAAGGCCAGCTTGACCGTCTTTGGTCCCTGCGGTCCGTCTATCTGCACCGGCTGGCCGATGCTGATGCTGGCATGGCCGGTCGGCAGCAGGTCGATGCCCTTGTCGCCGGCGGCCACCAGCGCCTCTATATCCTTTTCACCCGCCAGCCAGGGGCCGCCATATGTATTGTACCGCTTGCCGGCATAGGGCGCGGCGCCCTCGTCGATCACTGTCTTCCACCGGCCGGTCCCATCCGCACCGACGTGGAAGGTCTCGGCCGCATCGCCCTGATCGGTAAAACCGCGAATGACGATTCCGGTCGGCCGCCCGTCGGCGCCCAGCGTCATCACCTCGTCCGTTTCCGTCACCCATCCGCGCAGCGACATGGACATGCGATAGGCGACCTGCCCGTCCGCCAGCGTCCAGGACCAGATGTCGCCGTGATTGCCGGCGGTCGAACTGATGGTGAAATGGCGCGCATCGGACGACGCCGTCAGCAATTGTTCCTTGGGCGTCGGCGCCGCCATGGCGATGGACGAAATGGCGGCAAGCAACGAAGCCAGCATCGTTCGGCGCATATCTCACTCCCCATAGATTATGAAAGCAGACTGACGCGCCCGCGCGCGCCGCGCAATGGCTATTCGTTGCGACCGCCGGGGCTGCGGCAGGTTACCCGCTACAGCCCCGGCGCCCTAGTCAGTAGCGCGCGCGGATGCTGGCGAAGAGCGTGCGACCCGTTTCCGGGAAGCCATCGGTCAGCGTATAATAGTCATCGAACAGGTTGCGGCCGCCCACGCCGATCTCGATCCCGTCGGTGATGGCATAATCGACGCGCAGCCCGGCATTCACATAGGCGCCGGTGCGATAATAAAGCTGCGGCGCGCTGGCCGGCAGGGCGGTGAACAGGGTCCAGCGGTTCGACGCCAGATCCACGCTGGGGACGATGTGCAGTTTCTCGACCGGTGCCCAGTCGAGATAGGCGAAGCCCTTATGCGTGGGCACGCCGGTCGGATGGAACAGCGGGTTGGCGGCATAGTCCAGATCGCGCTTCGTGCCGGTATAGTTGAACCCGGCATCCAGCCGCGGCAGGATCGTGGCCGATACCGACAGTTCGACGCCATAATATTCGCCCCTGCCGACATTGCGGCTCTGCGACAGGTTGGTCAGCACGCATCCGGCGACCGGCACCGCCGGCGGCGTGGTGGACGCGGTGCAGGGATAGGCCGGCGTCGGCACGCTGAATATGGCATTGCGCACCCAGCTGTAGAAGAGCGCGCCCTCCACCCGCAGTCTGCCCGCCGCCCAGCTCCCGCCGATTTCCGCGTTGGTGGCGCGTTCGGCCTTCAGGTCGGGATTGGGGATGGCGGCGTTGAAGCGTTGGCTGAACCGTTCGAAGATCGTCGGGAAACGCGCGCGCGACGACAGGCTGGCATGCAGCTTTACCGCATCGCTCGCCTGCCAGTCGAACCGGCCCTGAAGATTCCAGGTGTCGGCATCACGGCGCGGATAATCATACAGCACCGACGCACCCGACGTGCCGAGCGGCGCGCCATATTCCTGCGCGTTGATGAGGTTGCGCCAGTCGAAGCTGCCGCCCAGCGTAAAGCGCAGGTCCGGCGTCAGGCGCAGCTCATTTTCCAGCGCCGCCGAAAATGTTTCCTCCGTCTGGGTCTGGCGCGGCTCGGTGGTGCCGACGCCGGCGGTGGAAAAGCTGGTTTGATACTCGACATGCCTGTCATGCCGATAATGGAAGGCCAGACGCAGCGTATCCGCCTCGCTCGCCTCGAAATCCAGCTGGGCCGATCCGCCCCAGGCGCGATCTTCATAGGGGCTGTCGAACGTGTAGGGCCGGGTCTGCGTCGTCATCGTCCGGTCGGTGAAGCTGCGCAGGATCGAATCGAACTGGTTGTAATAAGCGCGCGTCTTCAATGTCGCCCGGTCGCCCAGCGCGGTGGTCGACAGGAAATAGACGCTGGTTATGTTCCATTCCGGCCAGTCCCAGAAGCGCGGCGTCGTCACCGTATCGCTGATGTGCAGCGGCGCGCCCTTCGCCCCCTCCTGATAGGTGTAGCTCAGCGCATATTCGTCGGTCGCATTGGGGGTGAAGCCGACCTTGGCATTGACGCGCCAGTCGCGGGTGCGCGAAAAATCGCGCGCGCCGCCATCCTCCAGCGCCACGTTGCGCGGGGTGAAATCATCGGGCAGATCCCAATGGTCGGTGAAGCTGCGGGCATAGCTGGCCTGCGCGTACCAGCGCTCATGGCGCGTCCCGACCTTGGCGGAGACATTATAGCCGGCATAATCGGCATCATTGTCGAAATTCACGGTGCCGCGCAGGTCGATATCCAGCGCCTTGGCCGGCTTGGCAGTGACCAGATTGATCGCCCCGCCCATCGCGCCCGGCCCGTCCAGTACCGACGCATAGCCCTTGGCCACCTGCACTTCGGCGATGTCGGTGATCAAAAAGCGGCCATAGTCCAGCCGGTTGTCGGCGGGCAGATAGACGCGGATGCCGTCGATCGACAGCGGCACCTGAAACCGGTCGAAACCGCGCACGAACACCAGCCGTTCGTTGCGCGTGCCGCCGCTGTTGCCGGCCGACACGCCGGGCATCAGGTTGACCGCATCGTCCAGCGCGGTGCGGCCGAAGGTGTAGATCGCGTCCGACGACAGGGTGTTGCCGTCAATCTCGATCCCCTGAGTGCGCGGCGCCGTGACGATCATCTGGCCCAGCGAGAAGCGATCGCTCCCCTCTTCCGGCTGAACCTGTGCCTGGGCCTGCCCCGCAAGGGCGCTGCCCGCCAGCAACAGGGCGGTGAAAGCGATCCGCATATATTTTCCCCCTTTTCCGGTCGTTCGACTCGATATATCCGGCCGTATATAGCGAAATATTTCAGAGGGAAGCCCCAGATGCCATTCAGCGCCCCGTTCCAGCGCCTTGCGCCTGCCGCCATCGCCGCGCTCCTGTGCGCCGCGCCTGCCGCCGCGCAGATGGACCATGCGCCGGTCCAGTGCGCCGCCCCGGGGGACTTGCCCGCGCCGATGACCTCCTGGCGCAGCCCGGTCGCGCTCAAGGCCGCCGCCGATGGCAAGGGCGCCGCGCGCGCCATGCTGACGCCGGGCCGGGCGGTGACGCTGGCGCTGCTTCCCACGCCCAGGGTCGCCTATCCGGTGCGGCCGGCCAAGCCGGGCGGCAGCGTCAGCCACGGCGGCTTGGCCAGCTTCACGGTGAAGGACGCCGGCACCTGGCGCGTGGCGCTGGGATCGGGGGCCTGGGCCGATGTCATCGGCGACGGTCGGGTCGCGACCTCGACCGCCCATGGCCATGGGCCCGACTGCACCGGCATCCGCAAGATGGTGGATTATGATCTGAAGCCCGGCCGCTACACGCTGCAAATCGCGGCCAATGGCGAAGACAGGCTGACCCTGCTGGTGACGCGCCTGCCGTGAAGCCCCTGCTGCTGGCGGCCGCATTGCTGATGCTGGTCGCGGCCGGCAAGCCATGGCGCTGGGATCTGCCGGCCGGGGTGGATGCCCCGCCCGTGCCCGCCGACAACCCGATGAGCGCGGCCAAGGTCGAACTGGGCCGCCGACTCTTCTATGATGCGGACCTGTCGGCCGACGGCACCATGGCCTGCGCCGCCTGCCATGAACAGAAGCGCGGTTTTGCCGACGGCAATGCCACCCGGCCGGGCGTGCATGGCAATCCGGGCCGGCGCAACGTGCCGGGGCTGGCCAATGTCGGCTGGCTGTCGCCGCTGACCGTCGCCGATCCCGCCCTCACCCGGCTGGAGGATCAGGCGCTGGTGCCGCTACTGGGTACGCAGCCGGTGGAAATGGGCATGAAGGGGCTGGAGGCGGAACTGCCACGCCGGCTGGGCGCCGACGCCTGTTATCGCACGATGTTCGCTCGCGCCTTCCCGGCGCAGAAGGGGCGTATCGACACGCGCATGGTCACGGCCGCGCTGGCCGCCTTTCAGCGCACGCTGATCGCCCGCGACAGCCCCTATGACCGGTTTCGCCGGGGTGAGGCCGGACTGCCCGCCGCTGCGCAGCCGGGGCTGCGCCTGTTCGACCGGCACTGCGCCACCTGCCATGGCGGGCAGGACATGACGGACCTGCGCTATCATGGTTTCGAGCCGGCGCAGGCGCGCGACCCCGGACTCATCGAAAAGACCGGCCGGGCGGAAGATGCTGGCCATTTCCGCACGCCATCGCTGCGCAATGTCGCCGTCACCGGTCCCTGGTGGCATGACGGTTCGGCCCCGACCATGGCCAGCGCGGTCCGCCGTCATGGCTCGTCGCTTCCTAAAGACGCGATGGCCCCGCTCGGCGCGCTTCTCGACCAGATGACGGACGCCACCTTCCTTGCCGATCCACGCTTCGCCATGCCCGATCGCGCCTGCGGGAAGCGGCTATGATGCACTCAGGGGCGATCGGGTCAAACCGCCGGACGCCGGGCAGAATGAACAATCTTGACGGACAGGGGGCCAGACTCTCCCAAATTTGGCCATGGCCTACCGGAAGCTGATAAATAGGCCTTGATGTTCGCGCATGAGCGATATCGAAATGCCGGTGCGTTATATTATCCTCGGCCGATAAAGGGCATGTTGGTCGCCATCAGCGTCATGAACTGCACATTGGCGTCGGGCGGCAGTCCGTCCATATAGGCGACCGCCTCCCCCACTTGGCCCACGTCCATCACCGGTTCGGGCATCCTCTCGCCATTGGCCTGGGCCACGCCGGCCGACATGCGATCGCCCATGGCGCTGCTGGCATTGCCGATGTCGATCTGGCTGCACGCGATGCCAAACGGCCGGCCGTCAAGCGATGCCGATTTGGTGAGGCCCGTCACGCCATGTTTGCTGGCTGTATAGGCGATCGAATCCGGGCGCGGGCTGTGCGCGGAAATCGAGCCGTTGTTGATGATGCGCCCGCCCTGCGGCGCCTGCGCCTTCATCGCGCGGAACGCCGCCTGAAGGCACAGGAACGCCCCTGTCAGATTGGTGTCGATCACCCGGCGCCAGTCGCCTTGCGCCAGCGCGTCGATCGGCACATCGACCACATTGACGCCCGCATTGTTGAACAGCAGGTCGATCCGGCCGAATGCCGCGATAGTGGCGTCGAACAGGGCGGTGACGCTCGCCCCATCGGTGACGTCGGTGGGAACGGACAGATGGTCCGCGCCTTCCAGCAGCGCCAGGGTTTCCGCCAATCCTTCCGCGCGCCGGCCTGCCAGGGCCAGCCGATAGCCGCGCCTATCAAGCGCGATCGCCACCGCCCGCCCGATCCCGCTGCCCGCGCCGGTGATGACGGCGACGCGCCCGGTCACGGCAACGCACTCGGCAGCGTCGCGCCCGCCAGCAACGCATCCACATTGGCCAGCACCAGATCGGCCATCGCCTTGCGCGTCTCCACCGTGCCGCTGGCGATATGGGGCGCCAGCACCGTGGACCCGCTGGCGATCAGACCGACCGGCACGACCGGCTCGTCCGCCACCACGTCGAGCGCCGCGCCGGCGATCGTGCCGCGCTCCAGCGCCGCCACTAGCGCATCCTCATCTACCACGCTGCCCCGTGCGACATTGACCAGATAGCCCTCCGGCCCCAGCGCCTCCAGCACCGAAGCATCGATCAGACCGCGCGTCTCCTCCGTCGCGGCGCAGGCCAGCAGCAGCACGTCGCTGTCCCGCGCCAATGCGTGCAGGTCAGGCTCGAACCGATAGGGCGCATCCTTTGGGCTACGGCCATGATAGGCGATCGGCCCGAACGCAGCCAGCCGATCCGCCGTCGCCCGGCCGATATGCCCCAGCCCGACGATGCCGAAGCGCCGCCCCGTAACTTTGCGCTTCAGCGGAAAGCCTTCCTCCAGCCAGCGCCCGTCGCGCACGAATCGATCCGCCGCGGCAAGCCCGCGCAGCAACCCGATGGTCAGGCCCACCGCCAGATCGGCGACATCTTCGGTCAGCACGCCGGGCGTCGTGCTGACGGCGACGCCGCGCGCCTGCGAATAAGGGACGTCGACCTTGTCGAACCCCACGCCGTTGATGGCGATCAGCCCCAGCGACGGCAGCGCATCGATCAGATCGTTGGAACAGCCCAGATGCCCGCCGGTCACGACGATGGCGGCGCTGTCGGCCTGCGTCGCCAGCCACGCGCGCTGCGCCGCCTCGTCCAGTTCGAACCAGCGCACCACCGGGCCACGTTCGGCTAGTTGCGCCTCCAGATACTCCGACAGCGGGCAAAGCTGCAACGCGACCCGTTTTCCCATGATCCCGTTTCCCTTTAGATGACGGACAAGATGCCGCCATCGACATAGATGGTCTGGCCGTTGACGAAATTGGATGCGGACGAAGCAAGGAACACGGCCGCGCCATGCAGTTCCTCCAACTGGCCCCAGCGACCGGCGGGCGTGCGATTGCATAGCCATGCGTCGAACACAGGATCTTCCACCAGCGCCTTGTTGAGCGGCGTGTCGAAATAGCCCGGCCCGATCGCGTTGACCTGAAGCCCGTGCCGCGCCCAGTCGGCGCACATGCCCTTTGTCAAATTTTTCACCGCGCCCTTGCTGGCGGTATAGGGGGCGATGCCGGGTCGGGCCAATTCGCACTGGACGCTGCCAATATTGATGATCTTGCCATGGCCGCGCGCGATCATGTGCGGCGCCACCGCCTTGCTGACATAATAGACGCTGTCCAAATTGGTCGCCATCAGTTCGCGCCAGTCCTCGTCGTTGAAGCTGTCGAGCGGCGCGCGGCGCTGGATGCCCGCATTATTGACCAATATGTCGATCGCGCCGACATCCGCCTCGACCGCCGCTATGGCGGCGTTGACCGACGGCTGATCGGTCACGTCGAACAGGCTGGTCGCAACCGCGATGCCCTGCGCCTCCAGTTGCGCCGCCGCCGCATCCAGCGCGTCCTGACTGCGGCCGTTCAGCACCAGGCGGGCACCGGCCTGCCCCAACGCCGTGGCGATCGAAAGGCCGATACCGCGCGCCGCGCCGGTGACGAGCGCCGTGCGCCCTTCAAGGGAGAAAAGGGTCATGTGGCAAACCTCCATACCTGCCTGTTAGCGTAGAAAGTGACCGGTCACATTGCAATCGACATTTTTCATTTTATCGTGTTTCATAACTTCATTGCAGCAAGATGTGACAAATGATATCGGTCCCATCAAAGGAGAGACTCATGCTGGCTGCGATATGTCATGGGAAGAAGGATTTACGGGTGGAATCCCGCGCGGAGCCAGCGCTGGCCGCCGATGAGGTCAGGGTAGGCGTCGCCTATGGCGGCATTTGCGGGTCGGACATGCACTATTATCATCGCGGCGCCGTGGGCGACTTTGCGGTGCGCGAACCGATGGCGCTGGGCCATGAAATTTCCGGCGTCGTGCTGGAGGTCGGATCGGCCGTCAGCCATGTCGAACCGGGCATGAAGGCGGCACTCGACCCCAGCCGCCCCTGCCTTACCTGCGACTATTGCCGCGCCGGCCGCATGAACCTCTGCACCGACATGGTTTTCCTCGGCAGCGCCGGCCGCTTCCCCCATGTGCAGGGCGGCTTCGCGCAAACCCTCATCCTGCGTGGAGACCAGATCATCCCGGTCCCTGCCGATGCCGACCTGCTGGCCCTTTCGGTCGCCGAACCCCTGTCGATCGGCCTCCACGCCGTCAACCGTGCCGGCTCGCTGATGGGCAAGCGCGTCATCGTCACCGGCTCCGGCCCGATCGGCCTGCTGACCGCGCGCTGCGCGCTTCATGCCGGCGCGATCGAAGTGGTCTGCACCGATGTCGAGGACGCTGCGCTTGCCGTCGCGCGCGACCGCATGGGCGCCACCCGCACCATCAACGTCGCCACCGATCCCGACGCGCTGGCCGCCTATGCCAGCCCCGCCGGCCATTTCGACGTCGCGTTCGAAGCATCGGGCGCACCGTCCGCCTTGCTCTCGCTCTTCCCCATCGTCCGGCGCGGCGGCCGTATCGTGCAGGTCGGCATGCTGCCCCCCGGCACCGCCCCCATCCCGGTCAACCCATTGCAATCGCGCGAGATCGAGTTCGTCGGCGCCTTCCGCGCCAATGGCGAGTTTCGCCTGGCCGTCGATCTGATCGTCAGCGGCGCGATCGACGTGTCGCCGATCCTGTCGGGCACCTTCCCGCTCGAACGGTCGGTCGACGCCTTCGAACAGGCCGGCGACCGATCACGCTTCGTCAAACTGCACATCGCCATCAACGAGGATATATTGTGATCACACGCACCGCCATTTTCGAAGGCACGATCAAGCCGGGTTTCGAGGATCGCTTCCGCGAAGAGGTCCGCACCCGTCTCGCCCCGCTCTGGGGCCAATTCCCCCATGGCAGCAACGTCCGCCTTTTCTTCGTCGATCAGGTCGATGACGGCGCGCCGCCGATCGCGATGATGCAGCAGGTGGACTATCCCTCGCTCGCCGCGCTGGACGAAGCGCTCGCTTCCCACATCCGCACCCAGGCCCGCGCCCTGACGCTGGAATTGCTGGAGATGTTCGAGGGCCGTTTCTACCACATCATTAGCGGCGGCAACGCGGTGGCCGAGGCCGCCTGACGCTGATATGCGACAAGCATCGCAGCCATCAGGAAAGCCCCGCCCATGAGCCGTCCCCCCCGCGAAACCGCCGCCGCTCCCGCTGAGCCGAAACCCGGCCGGCGCGCGTCGCAGCGCCCGACCATCCGCGACGTATCGCGGCTGGCCGGCGTGTCGCGCATGACGGTATCGCGGGTGCTGAGCGATCCCGAACTGGTCCTGCCAACCACGCGCGACAAGGTGCTGAAGGCTGTCGCCGACCTGGGCTATGTCCCGGACAAGACCGCCGGCAGCCTGTCCAGCCGCCGCACCGGCTTCATCGCGCTGATGCTGCCGACGCTGACCAACGCCAACTTCGCCGCGGTCGCCCATGGCCTGACGGAAGCGCTGCGGGAAGCCAATTATCATCTGCTGATCGCCTATACCGACTATGACATGGCGGAGGAGGAACGGCAGCTTCTGAACCTGCTCGCCCGCCGACCCGAAGCGATCGTGCTGACCGGCGCTATGCACCGGCGCAATGCGTCTCGCATGCTGATGGCGGCCGACGTACCGGTGGTGGAGATTGCCGACCTGCCCAGCCAGCCGATCGAACATGCGATCGGCTTTTCCAACTATCAGGTCGGCCGCACCGCCGCCCGCTATCTGCTCGATCGCGGCTTTACCCGCATCGGCGCCCTAGCCGCCTCGCCAGACGGCGAAGTCACCGACCATCGCGGCGAAGAACGCATGCGCGGGTTCGAGGACGAGTTGCGCCTCGCCCGCCTGCCCACCGACGCCGTGCTGCGCCATGGCAGCGCGCCTGTCAGCTTCCATCATGGCGCGGCCGCCTTTCGTGCGCTGGTCGAAAGTCATCCGGATGTGGAGGCGATCTTCGCCGTGTCCGACCTCTCCGCCGTCGGCGCGGTGATGCAGGCGCAGCGCATGCATATCCGCATCCCCCAAGATGTTTCCATCATGGGATTTGGCGACTTCGAAATCGGGCGGGAAATCAACCCCGCCCTCACCACCATCCATGTCGATTTCCGCGCGCTGGGGCTTCGCACCGGCAAGATGCTGGTCGACATGCTCGCCAGCGATGCCACCCCGGCCCCGTCCGTCGTCGATGTGGGCCTGCGCATCGTGGAGCGGGCCTCTATCAAGGACAGATAAGATGCAGCTTGCGGTCATCGGCGTGGGTGTCATGGGGTCGGCGATCGCCGGCCGGCTGCTGGACAGCGGAGCCACCCTCCACCTCTATGACCGCAATGCCGCACAGATGGCGCCCCTGATCGCGCGCGGCGCCATTGCCGCCAGCAGCGCGCGGGACGCCACCGCCAACGCCGACCATGTCATCATCAGCCTGAACAGCGCGGCCATCGTCGAACAGGCCGTCTTCGGCCCCGATGGCGTGGCGCAGGCGGCAGATGCTTCCAAACTTCTCATCGACATGTCCAGCATCGACGCCGGCCGCACCGCCACCATGGCGCAGCGGCTGCGCCAGGAAACCGGCATGGGCTGGGTCGATGCGCCTTTGTCGGGTGGCGCACCCGCCGCCGCGCAGGGCAGGTTGACCCTGATGGTCGGCGGCACGGCGGAGGATTTCGCCCGCGCCCATACCGTGCTGGATCATCTTTCCATCAACATCACCCTGTTCGGTCCACCCGGCGCGGGCCAGACGGTGAAGCTCATCAACCAGATCCTCTGCGCCAATGCATTCATGGCCGTCGCCGAAGCGGTCCGCTTTGCCGAAGCGCATGGCGTGGACGCCACGCTGATCCCCGCCGCGCTGGCCGGCGGTCGCGCCGACAGCCGCATCCTTCAGGAATATATGAGCAAAATGGCCCGGCGCGATTATTCGCCGACCGGCCGGATCGACAATATGCTGAAGGATCTGGAGACGGTGCAGGCCTCCGCGCTGGCCACCCGCACGCCGATGCCCGTCACCTCGCTGATCGCTGACCTGCACCGCATCGCCGTCGCCGGCGGCCTCGGCCCGGCGGACAGCGCCGCCTATATGCGCCTCTTCGACATGGACAGGGAGCAACCGGCATGACCCGCGCCGTCGTGGTGATGGGCGTGGCGGGCTGCGGCAAATCGACCCTGGGTCGCGCCCTCGCCCAACATCTGGGCTGGTCCTTCGTGGAGGGCGACCTGTGCCACCCGCCCGAAAATGTCGCGCGCATGACCGCCGGCATCCCGCTGGACGACGAAGCCCGCCAGCCCTTCCTGCGCAATGTCGCCACGGCGCTGACCGCATCGCATAACGGCGCCGTCGCCTCCTGCTCCGCGCTCAAGCGCGACTATCGCGACCTGATCCGCCGCCATGTGGGCGATGTGCTGTTCGCCCTGCCCCATCTGTCGCGCGCCGATCTGGAACGGCGCATGGCGCAGCGGCCCGGTCATTTCATGCCGACCTCCCTGCTCGACAGCCAGCTTGCCACGCTGGAGCCGCCCGACCCGGACGAGCGGGCGCTGATCATCGACGGCAACCTGCCCGTCGCCCAGCAGGTCCGCCAGATCGAGGCCGCACTGCAATATTCATAAAGAGGCTGACGTCGCCAGCCCGCAAGATGAGAGGATGACCATGGCCCTGATGCCCCAGCCGGACATCGCCGCCCCTGACGCCACGGACCTGCGCCCCTGGCCGAACCCGCGACGGGCATGGACCGTGGCGCTTTTGCTGTCGCTCGCCTCGATCGCGTCGCAGTTCGACCGGGTCGTCCTCAACCTGACCGTCGAACCGGTGAAGGCGGAATTCGGCCTCGACGACACCAGCTTCGCGCTGTTGCAGGGGGTGGCGTTCGGCATCTTCTACACATTGGGCGCAGTCCCGCTCGGCCGCCTCGCCGACCGCTATGAACGGCGGATCGTCTTGGGCATCAGTCTCTTCTTCTTCAGCCTCGCTTCCATGGCATCGGGCCTGTCCCGCAATTTCTCGCAGCTCTTTCTTTCTCGCGTCGCGGTCGGCTGCGGCGAAGCCAGCGTCACGCCCAGCGGCCTGTCGCTGCTCAGCGACCTGTTCCCGCCCGAAAAGCTCGGCCGCGCCGTCAGCGTCTTTTTCCTGAGCGCGCCGTTCGGCATCGGCCTTGCCTTCATGGCCGGGGGCAAGCTGCTCCAGTCCCTCACCGAACGCTGGCACGGCGCCGGACTGCCCTTTGGCCTGGAGCCTTGGCAGGCGGCCTTCCTGATCGTCGGCGCCCCCGGCCTGCTGCTCGCCCCGCTGCTCTTGTTCATGAAGGAGCCCGACCGGCGCGGTCCCGGCGGCACGACCCCGCTCACCATAGCCGAAGTGCTGGGCGTCATCCGCGCCCGCCGCCGCGCGCTGATCCTGATGTTCGCCGGCTTCTCGATGGTGACGGTGGTGAACTTTGCGTACAATGTCTGGACGCCCGCCCTCTTCGCCCGCGTCTATGGCTGGACCCCGGCGCAGGTCGGCATCGGCTTCGGCCTTATCATGATGATCTGCGGCACGGGCGGCACCTATTTCGCCGGCTGGCTGAGCGACCGTCTGACCCGCGCCGGCCATGTCGATGCCCATCTGCGCGTCGCCGCCTTCGGCTTCCTCGCCTGCGGCGTCTTCGGCACGCTCGCCCCGCTGATGCCCAACGCCTGGGCCGCGCTGGCGCTGATCGCCCCGGCGATGTTCTTGAGCTGCATGCCGGTCCCCTGCGCCGGCACCGCGCTGCAACTCATCCTGCCCAACCGCGCGCGGGGACAAGTGACGGCGCTCTACATCATGGTGATCTCGCTGGTCGGGATCGGCATCGGCCCGGTCGTGATCGGCTTCATGACCGACCATCTCTTCACCGCCCCCACCGACATCCGCTATTCCCTCGCCATCGTCGTCGGCTGCGCCGCCCCGATCATGTGCGTGCTGTTGCTGCTGGCGCTGAAGCCGTATCGGGCGCTAAGGCTGGCCGGGGTAGAGGGGTAAGCGCCAAAACATACCGTCACCCCGGACTTGATCCAGAGTCCAGCTTTTCTTCTCCTACGGTGCCCAGAAAGAAGCGGGATGCCGGGTCAAGCCCGGCATGACGAAGGGCACTGAGATTGTATGAGATCCCTTGCAGACCTGATGCAGGTGCGTACCATTCGCCAATGACCGAAGCAGCTGTCACCGGTGTTCTATTGGCTCTATTCTCTACGGGTATCCTCTCCGTGGGGTTAGCCACCGGTAAAATGCCGTTCAACTACCAGTCGCTCGATACGGAGCGGAGCAGCGCGCCAATGACATTCTGGACTTTCGTCTGGTTGTGGGTGCTGTTCGCAACCCTCGGCTTGGCCATTGCGTGCAGACACTGAGGTGGATGACTGCTGTTGACCCAAACCCTGTCCTACGCCCGCCCCAGCTGTTATCCCTCATCCTGCTCTTTCACACCGTCCGCCACCCCCCCCTCACGACATAAAATTTCCTACTCTTATTCCAAAATGTCGCAATCAGCGGGAAACGTGCCAAGTTAAGCGTCGCCTTTCCTACACCACACACAAAAAAAGCCCGGTCGCGTGCAGTCGACCGGGCTTCCAGGGGAGAGGATCTAAGCCTTAAAGGCGATCGTCGATCGAGGAGCGGACGAAGCCTTCGGGGAAGTCTTCGACCTGATTGCCAACGATCGTATATTCCTTGGCGCGACCCGAAAAACGGCCTTCCAGTTCCATATAGCTTTGCGGGTCGAACAGCGGCGTGGCGCTCATGCCCATGATGCCAGTCGCGTCGACCTTCTCGCAGGTATAGTCGCAGCCCTGCTGGGCGAAGTTCTTGATGCCATGTTCCAGCATCCCGTCCATCGCGGCCTTGAGCGTATAGTGCATCGTCATCATGTTGAAGCCGAGCGGATAGATGTCATCCACCGTCACCGCCGGCTTGCCGTTGATGTTGCGCACATCGGGGAACATCTTCCATCCCGGCACCTTGGACGAGACATATTGGGCATGGGCCAGCGTGCCGATCTTGACGACGGTGGTCATCTTCGCACCCAGTTCATGCGCCAGCCGCATCCGTTCGCAGCCTTCGTCCATCTGCCTTTCCGGGTCGGCATTGGTGCGCGCGATCAGGAAGCAGTTGGTGCCCTCCAGCGCCGCGAGCGCCGCCCGCACCTTTTCCAGATAGCGTTCACGCGGCAGCAGGCCGGTGGATTCCTCCATATCGTCGGCATCCTCCAGCTGAAGCGCGGTCGCGCCCGCCATCGCCATGCGCCGGGCGCTGCGATAGACAGCCAGCGGCCCGCCAAAGCCGTCCTCGATATCGGCGGCCAGCGGAATGGGCGATGTCTGGCTGATGCGGCTGGTGATCCATTCCACATCGGTCAGGTTGCTGAAGCCATAGTCGATCACGCCGTTCATCGCGATCGACACTTCGCCGCCCGACAGCATCATCGCTTCGAAGCCGACCATCTCCACCGCCCGTGCCGACGCACAGTCATAGACGCAGGGAGCGACGATGCACTTGTCGCTGGTTTCGAGCAGTTGTTGCAGAGACTTTTTTGCCATGTGCTTGCCAGTTTCCTTAGTTGAACCAATTACATGCGGATGCGGGCGCCGACCTTGAAGTAACGGCCGATCGGATCGAAATAGACCTGGTTGGTACCGCCCTGCGCGCTGGCGGCGAGCGGCGGATCCTTGTCCAGCAGGTTGTTGACCACGCCGAACAGCTCGAACTGGTCGTTCACCTTCACCGTCGCGCCAAGGTCCAGGTAGAAGCGGCCGGCGACGCGATTATTGTTCACGCTGTTGGGCAGGCCGGCCGAATAATCGTCATCCTGCGGCCCCACCAGCGTCGTGTCGAACACGCCCTTGGGGATATATTTGCCGTGCAGGTTCAGCGCCACGCTGCCCAGATCCCACAGCACGGTCCCGTCCACGATCCAGTCCGGCACGCCCGTCGTAGTGCCGGGGCGATATCCGGTCTGGCCGGTGCGGTCGATGCCGCCAATCTCCAGCTTCAGATAATGAGTGGCGAGCAGGCGGAAGTCGAGGTTGCCGAGCGTGCCGACATCGGTGCGATAGCTGGCCTCGATATCGATGCCGCGATTGCGCACCTGGCTGACATTCTGGAGCACGTCGCTGACGCTGGTGAGCGCGCCCGCGCCATCGCGCTGTACGAAGTTGCACAGTGCCGTCTGCCCCGCCGCGCAGCGATCGACCACCACCTGCGCGCCCAGGGTCGAGATCGCACCCTTCAGGTCGATGTCATAATAATCGACCGAGAAGCGGAAGTTGCGCAGGAAGCCCTTGGGCGCCAGCACCACGCCCGCCGTCCAGGTATCGGCCTTTTCCGGCGCCAGTTGCTGATTGGCGCCGGAAAAGCTGTTCACCTGAATTTGCGCGCCATTGTTGAGCGGATCGACGATCGTCGTGCGGCCCAGCGTTACCGGACCGAACAACTCCGTCAGATTGGGCGCGCGAATGTCGCGCGAACGGGTGACGCGGAAACGCACTTCCTCGATCGGGGCATAGACGCCGCCCAGCTTCCAGGTGGTGGCATTGACCGTCGTGGTATTCAGGCCGGGGCTGGAGCGACGATAATGGGTACGGCGGACCGCGCCGTTCAGTTCCAACGTCTGGGCGAAAGCGACGTCCTTCAGGATTGGCGCCTGCGCCTCCAGATAGGCTTCGGCAACACGGATGCTGCCATTTACCGCCTTGCCATTGAACGACCAGAAGGCATTGGCAGTTGATAGCGCGTCAGCCGTTCCGACCGCCTTGTCGCTGCGATATTCGCCGCCCGCCGCGATAGAAAAGTCTCCGCCCGGCAGCGCGAAGACCGCACCATTGATGTTGGCGGCGATGACATGCTCGGTCGTGTCGGTGGTCTGATAGCCCGCCGGCGCGATATAGGCGGCGGCGGCCTGCGAGATATTGCCTGCGCCAAACAGGTTGATCGGCGCGCAATTGGGATCGTTATTGGCCGGGTTGGCATCGGCATTGATGCCGCACACAATCTGCCCGTTCACGTTGACGGCATTGGCCGCGTTGGTAATGCGCGACCCGACGACATTGCCCGTATAATCCTGGCGGAATTCGTTGCGGCCATATTGATAATAGGCGTCCCAGCGCCAGTTATCGCTGATCTTGCCCTCCAGCGACAATACCGCGCGATAGGTCTGGTTGTCGCTATGATTGACCGACCCGCCCAGATCCATCAACGCGCGGCCCAGGCTGAACGAACTGATGCCGTTCGCGTCCATGATCGCCGCGACACCCGAAGGCAGATAGGCATTGTTGCGCTGGATCGTCTGCGTCGTGCGCGCCACCGATCCGATCACCATGCCCTTCGATCGCGCGTAGGACAGGTCGAGATTGGCCTTCAGCGCGTCGGAAAATTCGTAAGACGCCTGGCTGTAGGTGACGAACCGCTTGACCGGTGGGATCAGCAGAATGCCGTCCAGGAATCCGTTGCGCACGGACTCTTCGCCCCCTTGCGTGAACAGCGGCGATGGATTGGTGCCGTAGATGGTGCCGAAATCATACGCATGGGTCGTGCCGTTCGGATTGAACGCCAACCCGCGCAACGGCCCGGAATTGGCGACGATCAGGCCGCCGGACGAAATATTGCCCGTGCCGGCCGGACCGCCACGGATACTGGCGGGCAGGCCGCCCGCACCCGCCGGCGTATTGCCGATCAGCTGTTCGCGCGGGCACCAGCTGCGGGTGTAGCAATCGCCCATCCCATCCGACTTGTCATATTCGCCCGCGATCATGAAATGACCCTTGTCGTCGGCGAATTTCGTGCCCCAGGCGAGCTGGGCATTTTGCTGCCCATAATCGCCCCGGCTGGAAATGCCGGCCTGGATCGAACCTTTCAGCCCGGTCAGGTCGCGATCGAGGATGAAGTTGACGACGCCCGCCACCGCGTCCGACCCATAGGCGGCCGATGCGCCACCGGTCACGACTTCGGTGCGCGACACAAGCGAACTGGGGATCAGGTTGACGTCGATCGTCCCCTGCGTGGTCGAAGGCACGAACCGCTTGCCATCCAGAAGCACCAGCGTTCGGGTCGCACCCAGGCCGCGCAGGTCGAGCACGCGCGCGCCGATATTGCCGCCCACGGCCTGCTGCGTCGCCGGCGTTACCAGCGGACGGAAGGACGGCAATTCGTTCAGGGCATCGCCGACATTGGTGATGGCCCGCTGGGCCAGTCGTTCCTCACCGACCACGGTGACCGGGGTGGGAGCGTTGAAGCCGGACCGGGCGATGCGAGAACCGGTAACGACGATATCGGCCGCGACCGCGCCATCCACTTCGGCCTGCTGTCGCTGGGGCGCGGCCTGCTGCGCCATCGCCGGCGCGACCAGCGCGCATAGCGCCGCTCCGCCGCCCATCAATCCATATGTGAAGCGATTCACCATCATACGATGCATCAACTCATCCTCCCAACACTGCCGGATCTGCCATCCGCTTGCTCGTGATATCGGTCACATTAAACAACATGAGGGGACAAGGCAATCCCTTTCCCGGCAGGAAATGACTTTTGCTTTAGCGTTAGGAATTTGCCCAATATCCTCGTTTTTTGCCTTTTAATGCCCAATTTTTGAAAAATAGCGCCGGCCAAGTCACGTGATCCGAATCGCCGGCTTGGCGATGAACCCATTTTTTGATATCGGTCCCATACATGTACTAGATAGGAAATTGAGGATCATATGGATATTCGCGCAGCCATCGTCGAAGCATCGGATCGACCCATGGTTATCCGCCCCCTGACCATAGAGGCACCGCGCGCCGGCGAACTGCTTGTCCGCCTCGTCGCCACCGGCATCTGCCACACCGATGCGACCATGTGGCAGCAGGGCGTCCCCGTCCCCCAACCGGTGGTGCTGGGCCATGAAGGCGCCGGCATCGTGGAACAGGTGGGCGAAGACGTAACCGACATTCGTCCGGGCGATCCCGTCGTGATGAGCTATAACAGCTGCGGCACCTGTCCAACTTGCTGTTCGGATCATAGCAGCTATTGCCACGACTTCTTCCCGCGCAATTTCTTCGGCACCCGTCCCGATGGCAGCAGCGCGCTCAGGGCGCAGGACGGCAGCCCGGTCTTCGCCAATATTTTCGGCCAATCCTCCTTCGCGACCCATGCCATCTGCCATGTCCGCAATGCGGTGGTTGTGCCGCGCGAACTGGACCTGCGCATCGCGGGACCATTAGGATGCGGTATATTGACCGGGGCCGGGGCGGTGATGAATGCGCTGAAGGTGCAGCCGGGACACAGCGTCGTCGTACTGGGCGCCGGATCGGTCGGCCTGTCTGCGATCATGGCGGCCAAGGTCGCCGGCGCTGCGTCCATCGTTGCGGTGGACCTGAACCCGGACAGGCTCGCAATCGCCGCCGAACTGGGCGCGACACTGACCATCAATGGGCGGAGCAACGATCCTGTCGCGCGCGTACTGGACATGCTGCCCGCCGGCGTGGATTTCGCCATCGACTGCACTGGCCTGCCGGCGGTCATCCAGCAGGGCATCGCCATGCTGGGGGTGCGCGGCACCTGCGGCATCGTCGGTGCCGCGGCGCCCGGCACGATGCTTCAGGCCGATGTGTCGCACATCATGAGCGGGGGCCGCACCATCCGCGGCATCGTGGAAGGGGACGCCGATCCCAAAAGCTTCATCCCCCATCTGGTGGCGCTGCATCAGGCCGGGCAATTCCCTTTTGACCGGCTTATCCGCTTCTATCCGTTCGACGCGATAAACGAGGCATTTCACGATGCTGAGAGCGGCGCCGCGATCAAGCCTGTCCTGCTGTTCGACTGACTGACATATCGGGCGACCTGTCGGGTCAAGCGCTCGGCTGGTCGCACGAGGCATGCGGCTGGACGCTTCCGATACGAAAATCGGACGACCATTAGACCATGGTCGAACTTCGCTCCACCGCGGACCGGCCGGTAAGAGTTCATTAGCCGCAAAACCATCCAAGGGCTCCAGTACCTCATAGCAAGGACTGAGCCCATGGCCCGTACATTGATGACCGCTCTAATCGCCGCCGTGGCCGCCGGCACGCCGGCGATCGCTGCACAGGGACCGTTACAGGTCGCCTCGAAGATTTTCGTCGAACAACGCGCCCTCGACAAGGCAGGCGCGGTCAGCACGGCGCTGGCACCGGCAACCCGCGCGGTACCGGGCGACCATGTCGTCTTCGTGCTCGCCTATCGCAACACCGGCGCGCAACCGCTGTCCGACATCGTCCTCGACAATCCCGTGCCTGATGCGATCACCTATCGCGCGCCCGGCGCCGGATCGGCCGCGCCGCTCCTGTCGGTGGACGGCAAGACCTATGGCCCGCTCGCCCAGTTGCGCGTGCCCATGGCCGGCGGCAACAGCCGCGCGGCCACATCCAATGATGTTCGCCATATCCGCTGGCGCATCGCGACCGTCCCTGCCGGAGGACAGGGTCAGTTCGCCTTCAAGGCTGTCCTCAAGTGATCGCTCTTCCGGGCGCTCGCGCGCATGACCCTCAAGCAACAGGAATTCACAATATGATGTCTCGCTCAATGCGGCTGATGCTGCTGGGCGGCGCCGCCATGGTTGCGACCGGCACGGCGCATGCCCAGACCGGATCGACGGCCACCGCCGCCGGCACGGAAGTCTCCAATATCGCCACCGTCACCTACACCGTGAACGGCGCGTCGCAGACCACCACCTCCAACGCTGCCAAGTTCGTGGTCGATCGCAAGGTCGATTTCACCGTCATTACCGACCAGACCGGCGCAACGCAGGTCAATCTGAGCCAGCAGGCGGCAGTGACCAAGTTCAAGGTCACCAACCACACCAACGGCATTCAGGATTTCTGGCTCGATCCCGACCAGACCACCCTGTCCGTCGGCATACTGACCGGCACCGACGATTTCGACATTTCCTCCATGAAGGTCTTCGTCGATAGCAACAATAATGGCGTCTATGATGCCGATGTGGATACCCAGACCTATATCGACGAACTGGCGCCCGAAGCGTCGGTCGCGGTCTTCATCGTCGGCAACATCCCCGCAACCGTGGGCATCCATGAAGCGCAGGTTTCATTGCATGTCATCGCCGCGGCCGGTGGCGCATCGGGTACGAAGGGCGCGATCCTGCTCCCGACCGACCTCAGCCTGGGCAATGCCGACAATGTGGTCGATATCGTATTCGCCGACGACGACAGCGACGGACTGGTCAATCTGGGCGACGCCGCACGCAATGGTCAGGGTCGCGCCTATGCCTCCTATGTCATCGGCACCCAGAATGTCGCGCTGACCGTGACCAAATCTGCGCTCGTCCTGTCGGATGGCGTCAATCTGGTCAATCCCAAGGCGTTGCCGGGCGCAACGGTGCAATATTGTCTGCTCGTCCATAATGGCACCGCCCTGACCGGCGCGAGCGGCGTGGTATTGACCGACATCATACCGACGAACACGACCTATGTGCCGGGTTCGATCAGCGCCGGCCTGCCCGGCGGCACCTGCGTCCTTTTGGGTACGACCGAGGATGACGATGCCGACGATGCGGCCGAAACGGATGGCTATACCGCTAACTTCAATACGGGAACCACGACCGTGACCGCCAATGTCGGCACTGTTGCGGGCCTGGCTTCCGTGGCTGTCGCCTTTAAAGTAACGATCAACTAACCCCTTCCACAGCAACGGAAAAACCCACGTCGTGCGCCTTGACCCGCGCGCGCCGATAGGAAAGCCATGCCCAAAATCCGCGCTTCTGCCAGCCTGATGGCTGCCCTTATGGGTCTTGTCGCTGCGACCCCGGTCGTGGCGCAGGGGCAGACGCGCGTCACCAACATAGCGACGCTGACCTGGCAGGCGCCTACCGGCCCGGTCAGCGTCGATTCCAATATCGTGACCTTCGACGTGGAATCGCGCGGCAAGCGCCCGACCCGGCTGAGCTTTCGCCTGCTCCCGGTCGGTTACAGCCTGCAAGGCATGCGATGCGACACGTCCCCCACCATCAATTTCACGCCAGCCCCGATCGACGCTGCCGACCTTGCGCGCGCGCCGGTGGCCGAATCCATCGACACCCATGTCCCGTTGATCCTGGTGCTGGACAATCCGGGCGGCAATCACGATCCCGATGTGCGTGAAACATCGCGGATCAACGTCCATACCCAATATCTGACCAGCACCATCCTGTTGCAGGAAACCGGTCCCGATACCGGCGTCTTTGCCGGCGGCGTGCCGCAGAGCGATGACGGCACAGCCTCACCCTGCGACCCGACGCTGGATCGCGGGGCTGATCTGACGCTCAGCTTCACCGAGGATGAGTATAGCTATGGTTCGGACACGTCGATCCTGATCGACCCGACCGGCTATGTGTTCGATTCGCAAACCGGCGCATTGGTCGATGGCGCAACCGTGACCCTGCTCGACGACAGCGACCGCCCCGCCAGCGTCTTCGGCGACGATGGCGTCAGCGCCTATCCCTCCACCGTCATGAGCGGTGGCAGCGCGACCGATGCCAGCGGGCGCACCTACAAATTCCCGCAGGGCAATTATCGCTTCCCGCTGACGGCACCCGGCCGATATCATCTGCGCATCACCCCGCCGACCCATTATGTGGCGCCATCGACCCGCAACAGGGCCGAACTGGAGGCAATGCGCGACCCCAAAAACCATCCTTTCATGCTGAATGAGGCCTCCTTCGGCGGCATTTTCACGCTGAAGGATCCCGAGCCCTTCATTGCCGACATTCCGCTCGACCGGATCGGCGACACGCATCTGCTGCTGACCAAGACAGCATCGGTGCGCGAAGCATCGCCGGGCGATTTCATCCAATATCTGGTCCGGGTCGACAATCGCTCGGACAGTGACGCCAGCGGCATCCACCTGACCGACATCCTGCCGCCCGGCCTGCGCTACGAGCGTGGATCATCACGCGGCGCAGAAGAACCGATCGTCGCGACCGACGGCCGTACGCTGGACTTCAGCGTTCCCACCCTGCCCGCCGGCAAGACGGCGGAGGTGCGCTATGTCGTGTCCGTCGCGCCGGGCGCGCCCCGCGGTGAGGCGCTCAACCGCGTGCTGGCTTCCGGATCGGCCGGGGCGACCAGTAATGAGGCCGCCGCCTCCGTGCGCATCGGCGCCTTGCTCTTCACAGACGGCTTTACCGTCGTCGGCCGCGTGACCGAAGGGGATTGCAACAGTCCTGCCAGTGGCCGCAAAGGCGTGGCCGGCATCCGTATCCTGATGGAAGATGGCAGCTATGTCGTGACCGACAAGGATGGCCTCTATCATTTCGAGGGCGTGCGAAACGGCCGCCATGTCGTTCAACTCGACAGCGCCAGCCTGCCCGCCAGCCACGCGCCCTCGCTGTGCGATGCCGATACCCGCCAGGCCGGCAGCGCCATCTCCCGCTTCGTCGAAAGCGATGGCGGCCTGCTGAAGCGCGTGGATTTCCAACTGCGCCCGACCGGCATCGCCGCTGCCAGCACGGCCGACGCCCTGCCGGTCGCGCCTGATGCCGGTGCAGCCGCCGGCAATCGCGAATGGTTGACCGGGCAGGATGCAGGCATCGCCCTGCTCTTTCCGGCCGCTGGCTACAACCCTCGCTCGCCATCCACCCGCGTCGTCGTCCAGCATCATGCCGGGCAGAAGGTGGCGCTACGCCTGAATGGCGTGCTGGTCGATGCGCTGGCCTATGACACGACCGACGCGGATGGCGACGTCGCCATCGCCAAATGGTCCGGCATCGGCCTGGAACCCGGCGACAATGCGCTGGAAGCCACGGTGATGAACGAAAACGGGACCGTCGCGCAGACTTTGCATGGCACCGTCCATTATTCCGGCCCGGCCGCCAATGCGGTGCTGGTTCCCGAAGCCAGCAAGCTGGCCGCAGATGGCCTGACCAATCCTGTGCTCGCCTTCCGCCTCACCGACCGGACCGGTCGCCCGGTGCGCGACGGCACCACCGTTCCCGTCACCATCGACCAGCCCTACAGCATCGCGGTCGACGCCACCGTCGCGGGCGCCCGCCCCGGCGACCGGATCGGCCGCAACGCCGGCACCGCGCTGGTCATCGGTGACGGCGGCATCGCCTATCTGGCGTTGCAACCCACGTCCCAGGCCGGCGCGCTGCGTGCCACCGTGACGCTGACCGACGACCGGCAGCAGCGCTTGATCGAACTGCGCAGCCGTCTTACCGCCGTCGCCCGCGACTGGACCGTGGTGGGCTTCGGATCGGGCACGATCGGCTATGACACGCTGCGCAAGCGCTCCGCCCGCCTGCCTGCCGCCAGCCGCGACAGCCTGATCACCGACGGCCAGCTGGCCCTCTATGCCAAGGGCCGGATCAAGGGCAGCTGGTTGATGACGATCGCCTATGACAGCGACCGTCAATATGACCGGTCACGCGGGCTTCTGGGTCAGATCGACCCGGACCGCTATTACACCGTCTATGGCGACGCCACCCGTCAGGGGCAGGATGCCCCGACGGCCCGGAAACTCTATCTGCGGCTGGAGAGACGGGATTTCAGCACCCTGTTCGGCGATTTCGAAACCGGCATGACCCAGACCCAGCTGACCCGTTACAGCCGTACGCTGAACGGGATGAAGGCCGATTTTGCCAATGATCGCCTCAGCTTCAGCGCCTTTGCCGCCAACAGCGACGACCTGCATGCCCGCGACGAGATTCAGGGCAATGGCCTGACCGGTCCCTATCGCCTGTCGGGTCGCGATATCGTGCCCAACAGCGACAAGCTGACCATCGAGGTGCGCGATCGGTTGCGGCCCGAACGCATCCTCTCCTCGACGCCTATGACCCGCCATATCGACTATGATATCGACGCCACCATCGGCACGATCCGCTTCCGCGAGCCCGTGCTGGGCCGAGATGCCGCCAACAATCCGGTCTTCATCGTCGTCGATTATGAAACCTACGGCAAAGGCAAGAAGCTGACCGCCGGAGGCCGCGCCGCGATCAAGTTCGCCAAGGGCAAGGCCGAAGTCGGCGTGTCGGCTATCAAGGACGACAGCCATGGCAACGGCTTGCTGCTGGGTGCGGACCTGAACGCCCGCGTCAGCGACACGACCCAGTTGCGCGCCGAAGTCGCCGCCGGCAGCCGCGATGGCCTGTCCGATGGCCGCGCCTATCTGGCGGAGGTCGAACATCACAGCAAGCGCGCCGACATCCTGGCCTATGCCCGCCAGCAGGACGACGCATTCGGCCTGGGCCAGCAGAATCTGGTAGAGGCCGGCACCCGCCGCGTCGGCTTCGACGGCCGGGTACAAATCGCCGACAAATGGGCCGCCACTGCATCCGCCTGGTATCAGGACCAGTTGATCGGCGCGGGCAGCCGCATCGCTGGCGAAGCCCGTATCGAATATCGCCGCGAGCGTGGCACGCTGTTCGCCGGAACCCAGTTCGCAATGGATCGCGGCATCGACGGCAAGGACCGCGACAGCCGCCTTCTCACGCTGGGTGGCACGCAGGCAATGCTGGGCGGCAAGCTGACCCTGACCGGCCAGACCCAGTTCGCGCCGGGTGGCGAAAAGGACAGCATCGACTTCCCCGCCCGCCAGCAGTTGATCGCCGCCTGGCGCGTAAAGCCCGGCGTCCGCCTGATCGGTGGCTATGAAATCGCGCAGGGCTCCGATTTTACCGCCCACACCGCGCAGGTCGGTTTCGACGTGCAGCCGTGGAAGGGCGCCAAGGTTACGACCGCGATCAACAACCAGACATCGGGTGAAAATGGCGGCCGCCTGTTCGCCAACTATGGCCTGATCCAGTCGCTGCCGATCGGCGAGCGTTGGACCATCGACGCGACCTTCGACGCCAGCACCACCGTGCGCGGCAATATCCCCGCCGGCGGCGTGGTCCAGCCGTTCCAGACCAGCGGTTCGGGCAGCGTCAGCGGCGGGGCGCTGAGCGGTCTCTACGGCAATGACGGTGATTATAAGGCTGTAACGCTGGGCGCCAACTACCGGGCCGACCTGTGGTCATGGAATGGCCGAGTCGAATATCGCAAGTCCGACCGGAATAGCCGTTTCAACATCACCGGCAACGTCGTCCGAGCACTGGGCGAGGGCAAGACGCTGGCCGGCACCGTCCGCTATTCCACGCTGGGCCAGACCAGCGGCGCACAGGCCAAGAGCCTGACCAGCTCGGTCGCGCTCGCCTGGCGCCCGCTCGACGGCCGCTGGTCGCTGCTGGAGCGGTTCGAACTGCGCAAGGAGAGCGCGGATTCGGGCATCACCGGCGGCAATGTGCTGGGCGTGCCGGCGGGCAGCGGCGTTGGCCAGCGCACGCTGCGCCTGATCAACAACCTGGCCGTCAACTATCGCACCGGGCCTGAAGGCGCGCCCCACGCGGTCGAAGCGACCGTCTATTATGGCGCGAAGTGGGTGCGGGGCAGCTATGGCGCGGACGATTATGCCGGCTATATCGACGTCACCGGTTTCGACCTGCGCATGGACATGGGCAAGCGGTTCGACGTCGGCATTCAGGGGTCGGTGCAGCATGCCTGGAACCGGGGCGCCTTTGCCTTCAGCGGCGGTCCATCGGCCGGCGTCTCGCCCGCACCCAATGTGTGGATCAGCGCAGGCTATAATGTCGCAGGCTATCGCGATCGCGATTTCGAGGATGATCGCTATACCCGTCGTGGCCCCTATGTCACGATGCGCATGAAGTTCGATCGCGGCACCGCCGCCGGCCTGCTGGGAAAGGGCCGCTGATGCGCGCGCCGGCCCTCTTCCTCTCCGCCCTGCTGGCCATGCTGCCCACGGCAGCGCTGGCCGATCCGATCACCGCCACCAAATCGATGGCCATGGTGTCCGACCCGATGGGCAATCTGATCCCGCGTGCCATTCCCGGCGCGGTGCTGGATTATACGGCCACACTCGCCAACCCGCTGGCCAATGCCGGCAAGACGGTGCGTGGCATCGCATTTGAGGACCAGTTGCCCGCCAACGTCATCCTGCGCGTCAGCGACCTGGGCGCGGGTGGCAGCGGACCGGTGATCTTTACCAATGGCGCGATCGTGCTGGGCGTCGGCGACAGCGGCCTGACCTACAGCTTCTTCAGCCTGTCCAGCACCAGCGACGGGATCGAATTTTCCAACGGCACCAGCTGGACCTACGTCCCTGCGCCCGACGCCGACGGCTATGATGCCAATGTCCGCGCCATCCGCGTCAAACCCGTGACCAATTTCAAGGCGGGCGGCTCCTTTACGGTCCGCTTCCGCGTCAAGCTGCGCTGAACAGGAGGATGGACATGCCCCATGGACTGGAACAGGCATCGGCGGGACCGATCCTGACGATATTGCCGGAACTGACCGACGACCTGCCGTTCAACCCGATGGAACGGCGACAGGACTGGCGCGCTGCGACCGTCTTCACCATCGGCAAGATCAGCTTCGTAGGTCGCAGCCTGCCCTGCATGGTGCGTGACCTGTCCGAAGGCGGCCTGCGCATCCAGATGCCCTTTCCGCCCGCGCCAGCCACCCGCGTGCTGATCGAGATGCGCGGTCTGGAACCGCGGCTCGCCCGCATCTGCTGGACATCGGGTCATGAAGCCGGGCTGATGTTCGATATGCGTTGCAGCCCTGCGGACATCTTCGCCGCGCGCAGCAACAAGGCGGGCCGGATTGCACGCCAGCCGCGCTTCGCATTGCGCCGCGACGCGCTCTTGTTCGTCGATGACATGCCTGTCCCCGCCCGGATCGACAATATCTCTGTCGGCGGCGTCCGCCTGACCCTGCCTGCCGCGGCAGAGCATGGCACGCACGCCGTCCTCGATCTGGCGCTGGGCGACCGGCAAAGGGTGGCTGGCGAAATATGCTGGGTGCGCGACGACAACTGCGGCTTCCGTTTCCTGCAACCGGTCAGCAGCGTCGCCCTGTCGACCATGCTCGATACCCCCGACCTGATCTGACGGCCTATTCCTCCTGGCGGAGCCAGTCGTCGATCGCGATCAATGCGATCCGGCTGTCGCGCACCGCCGCTTCTACATCGTGCCCCCCCTGATCCACCGCCTGCCAACTGGCGCTGGCATCGGCAAAGCCCAAACTACCCGCCAGCCCGGCAATCCGGTGCGCGTCGGCCGCCTCCGGCCGATCGATCGCCTGCCGCAATTCGGCCTGCAATCCTTCTACAACAGGCCTTAGACCATCCCGCCCGAACAATGTGGCCATGCGTGTCAGGCCTTCGCTCGCCATATAATTCTCCCCGCCCCGCATGATCTTGGCAAATGCCCCGTCGCTACGGGACTATCCTCATCGTTCACGGACAAAGATGGCAGCCAATGTATTTTGCGATTGATACATAGGGGCAATATCCTCACACTCTGACCCAGCATCAATAACCCATTCCGCAAGGGATGGATAATGAAAGCAAGAGGATGGCGGATACAATAGCCGGCGGCCGCGTATTGATTGCGGACGATCACCCTCTCATTCGCGAAGGTTTGGGCCTTGCTGCGCGCGCAGCTATGCCTGGCGTCACGGTCGATACCGCCGGCACGATCAGCGAGGCATTGGACGCTTTGTCGCGCCACGGCAAATATCGGCTGATCCTGCTGGATTTCGTCCTGCCCGATGCGCGCGGATTTTCGGGATTCCTGCAATTGCAGCATCAGGCCGGACGCATACCGATCGCGCTGATTTCCGCCAATGAGAGCGCGACTTTGGTGGAAAGCGCGCGCGCGCTGGGCGCCGCCGGGTTCCTCTACAAGACCCGACCTTTCGATGATCTTGCGCGCGAAATAAGGCGGCTGGCGGAGGGACAGAGCAGTTTCCCGCATGCAGAAGCGGAAAGCGGTTCCGGCACCTTGCGCGATCGTATCGCCAGCCTGTCAGGCGCCCAGTTGCGGGTATTGATCGCCCTGTCCGACGGGCGGCTGAACAAGCAGATTGCAGCCGATCTCGACGTATCGGAAGCGACCGTGAAGGCCCATCTCACGGCCATCTTCCGCAAGCTGGACGTCGGCAACCGGGCACAGGCCCTGCTTGCGGTGCAGCCTTTGCTGGGCGATGTCAGGGCCGGGCGCCCGGCATGAACGGCGTGCCGCCTCAGCCACCGCGCGGCCTGCCCTTCCTGCTGCTCGCCCTGTTCGTGCCGCTGGGTCTGGCTGCGCTGCTCTTCTGGCTGGGCGGGGAATATGGCCGGTGGAACGGCCTGCGTGAGGAAGCGGACAGGAGTTTCGAACGGCGCGTGCTGCTGATCGACATATTATCCCAACTGCGCGCAGCGGAATCCAGCCAGCGTGGTTATGTCATCACCCATGATCCGGAATTTATGACGCGCTACGGTGAATGGCATAGCCACATAGAAAGAGCCTTTGCCAGCGCCGATCGACTGTATCGCAATGTGCCGGAGCAACGGGCGGGCTTCGCCGGCCTGCATAGCCTGGCGCGTGCCAAGATTGCCGAAATGGACGAAGTGCTGCGCCTTCATGCCACGCAAGGACCGGATGCCGCGCGCCACCGCGTCAGCGACGGCGAGGGCAAGAGGCTGATGGCGCGGCTGCAACATCAACTGGACATGGTGATCAGGGACGAGCAGCGGATGGGCGATACCCGCGTTGCCGCCTATCGCAACCGCACCGAAGCGCTCCAGCGCGTGATGTGGATATTGGTCACGATCAGCAGCCTGTCGCTGGCGATAGCACTGTTTGGCCTGTGGCGTCAGCGCCTGTCCCAATATCAGATCGAACTGCGGGGATTCGCCGCTGCACAGCGTAACGAAACGATCCTCGACAGCACGATCGACCCGATCATCATCATCAATCCCAGCGGCACGATCGAGACGATCAACAAGGCGGCCTCCAAGATGCTGGGCTATGATCCGGCGGACCTGGCACGGCGCGATTTCGACGTGATTTCGGACATCGCACCCGGCGTCGGCAGCTTTCTCGATCGCATCGGCCTGGTCGATGGCGAACTGAAAATGCCCTATTGGACCGATCGGCAGGTGCGGCACCAGAGCGGCCGCCTGCTCCCTGTCGATATCGCCCTTGGCCTCATGCCGCTTCCCGATGGCGACCATATCGTCATGTCGCTGCGCGACATCGTCCAGCGCAAGCGGATCGAGCGGTTGAAGGACGACCTCATTTCCACCGTCAGCCATGAGTTGCGCACGCCGCTCACCTCCATCGTCGGCGCGCTCGCCCTGTTGCGGCTGGACGCCGGCAAACAGCTGGCAGAAGAACCCGCCGGCCTGGTCGCCATCGCCGAAAATAACGCACAGCGCCTCATTCGCCTCATCAACGACATGCTCGACATCGATCGGATCGATTCGGGCAAGCTGCGCATGACGCTGGCACCCACCGACCTCTATCATGTGATCCAGCGGGCCTGTGATGATAATAGCGGCCTGCTTCGCGCCGCTGGCGCGGTGCTCGACTGTACGCTACCGGACGAGCATTTGATGATTCAGGCCGATGAGGAGAGGCTGCTCCAGGTTCTCACCAACCTTATGTCCAACGCGGTCAAAGCCGGGCCGGAAGGCAGCCATGTCGGCGTCGGCCTGCGACGCACCACCGACGGTCGCCGCGCGACCATCTATGTCGACGACCAGGGACCGGGCATTCCGCAGGAGTTCCGGTCGCGCATCTTCGGCCGTTTCGAGCGTGCGACCAGTGACGAAGCGGCGGCAGGCACGGGCCTTGGCCTGGCCATAGCGCGCGAAATCGTGAGCCAGCATGGCGGCGAGCTCTGGTTCGAGGATCGCGCCGGCGGCGGTACCCGCTTCGCCTTCTCGCTACCCGTCATGCTGCCGCTGTCGATCCCGCGCGACCGGCTGGCCGACGGAGACGGGAGCGCCAGCATCCTCATCTGCGAAAGCAATCCCGCCATCGCCCGCCAGCTGCAATCGCAACTGTCGGAGGAAGGCTATGCCTGCCGCGTGGTCACCAACGCCCGCGCCGCGCGAGAGGCGATCGCCGCCAATGGCTATAGCCTGCTGCTGCTCGACATGGCGCTCGACGATGCAGATGCGTTTCAGTTCGCGCGCGAAATGCGCCGTATCGAGGGGCCGAAGTCATTGTCGATCCTGATGGTGTCGGCACCCGGAGGGGACGATGGATCCCCGCTATCGCTCGATCTGATCGACTGGATCGACAAGCCGATCGACCCCAGCCGCCTGAAAAGCGCCATCGCCGCCTCTTTCCGCCATTCGGGAATAGACCGGCCGACCGTGCTGCATTTGGACGACGATCAGGATACGTTGGAAATCACCGCTTCCGCGCTCAAAGGCATCGCCTATATCCTCAAGGCGACGACCCTGGCCGAAGCCCGCGCCCTGTTGCGGGTCGAAACCCCGCATCTGGCGATATTGGACGTCCATCTGGAAAAGGGGTTGGGACTCGACCTGCTGCCCGACCTGGTGGACGATCAGGGCATCGCCATTCCCACGATCATCTATTCCGCGCATGATATCGATATGGAAATTGCCGGGCAGATCGACGCGATTTTGGTCAAGTCGCGCACGTCGCTGCCCGATCTCAAGGCGACGGTACGCCGCGTGGTGGCAACCCGGCACAGCAAGGGAGGGGGAGAAGACGGGATATGAGCCAGGACGACAGATTGCGTGTCCTGTATGTCGATGACGACAAGGACATCCGCCATATCGTAAAATTGTCGCTCGCCCTCGACCCCGGCATAGAATTGCGCCTCTGTGCGGACGGCTTCGAAGCGATGGCGGCGGCGAAGAATGACGAATGGCGGCCGGATCTCGTCATGCTGGACGTGATGATGCCGCGCATGGACGGGCCGACTTTAATGGTCGAACTGCGCGATCTGCCGGGCTTTTCCGACAAACCCTTCGTCTTCGTTACCGCGCGCGCGCGGGAAGCCGACGTCCGCAGCTATCATGACGCGGGCGCCAAGGGGGTGATATTGAAGCCCTTCAACCCGCTTACCCTGGCCAGCAGCGTCCGCACGCTTGCAATGGACGCGAAAAACTAGCTCGCGCCCTGCGTCACATTGTCGCCATTGACCTGATCGGCGCCGGACTGGCCCGTCTCGAAAAATCCAAAGCCCATGGTGATGGCCAGCAAAGCGATCACCAGCACCAGGCTGACAACCAGTATGTTGCGCGTCACGCGTGTGCGCGATCCCCCGCGCGCTTCGGTTTCCGACACATGGGTGACGACCTCACCGTCTTCCTGTTCCTTGTGCATCCCTTATCTCCTTCAAAGGGAGACAACAGGGGGCGGCGGAACGAGTTCCGGATCAGTCATCTTCTCCATCGGCCAGCATCCGCATCGCCGCACCGTCCAGATCGTCATATTGCCCGCTGCGGAGCGCCAGAAAGAAGGCGCCAAGCGCGACCAGCCCACATAGCAAGGCGATGGGGATGAGGAGGACAAGACCGGTCATTTCGCGCTTCCGTTCAGGCGCAGGGCATTGGCGACGACGATGAACGAGGACAGCGACATGGCGACCGCTGCCACCAGCGGCGTCACCGTGCCCGCGATTGCCAGCGGCACCGCCAGGACATTATAGCCAATGGCGAGGCCGAAATTCTGCTTCACCACCCGCACCGTCCGGCGCGCGACGTGCAGCGTAACCGCCACCGGCGCCAGTCGATCGCCCAGGAAGACGGCATCTGCGGTCAATTGACTGGCATCGCTGGCCGATGCCGGCGCCATGCTGGCATGACCCGCGGCCAAAGCCGGCCCGTCGTTGAGGCCATCGCCGACCATCAATATCTTTTGACCCCCTCGTTTCAGCCGCTCGACCAGCGCCAGCTTGTCGGCGGGGCGCAAGTGACAGATCGCGGTCGTGCCGGTCGCGCGCGCCACTTGCTCCAGCGCTTCGGGCCTGTCCCCGCTGGCAATCAGGATCGACAGGCCATCCCGCTTCAGATCGCCGACCACGTCGATCGCATCGGGCCGCAGCGCATCGGCAAAGCCGAGCAACATCGTATGTTCGCCACGCCGATATTCGCTGGCGAGGCCGAACAGGTCTATGAGGCTGCGCGGCCGGGCGAGCGATACCGCCTCCTGTCCGTGACGCGCGAACACGCCTTCCCCGGCGACCTCCCGCACATCCTGAATCGCGGCCGCCGTGCCCCCTTCCAGTGCCTGCCGCAGCGCGTTGCTGAGCGGATGCCGGCTGGCTCGGGCGAGCGCGAGCAGGATCGCCCTGTCCTGCGGTTCCAAACGGTCGAGATCGCACGGCACCGGACGGCCCAGCGTCAACGTGCCGGTCTTGTCGAACACCACCTCGTCCACTTCGGCCAGCCGTTCCAGCGCCGATCCATCCTTCACCAACACACCGCGCCGCATCAGCGCACCGCACGCCACGACCTGCGCGGCGGGCACTGCCAGCCCCAGCGCGCAGGGGCAGGTGATGAGCAGGACGGCCACCGCGATCAGCAAAGCCTGATGCACGCCCGCGCCTGCCACCATCCATCCCGCAAAGGACAGCGCCGCCAGCATATGCACGCAGGGCGCATAGAGCCGCGCCGCCCGATCGGCCAGGCGCACATAGCGCGACCTGCCTTGCCCCGCCTGCTCCATCAGCCGGGCGATGTCGGCGATGATCGTATCGGCGCCAGCCGCCGTCACCATGATATGGATCGGCCCGTCGATATTCAGCGCGCCCGCCTGCACCATGTCGCCGGGTCCGACACGGACGGGTGCGCTCTCGCCGGTCAGAAAGGCGATGTCCACACCCGAAACACCCTCTGCCACGCGCCCGTCCGCTGCCAGTCGCTCGCCCGCTGCCACCAGCATCCGCATCCCCGGTCGCAGGTCGGCGGCCTTCGTCCAATGGCTGTGCCCCTGCCCGTCCAGCACCAGCGCGCCGGGTGCGCTCTGCTTCAGCAGCGCCGCCACGCCGACGCGCGCCCGCGCCCGCATCAGGCTGTCCAGGCATCGGCCCGCCAGCAGGAAGAAGAGCAGCATTACCGCTCCGTCGAACCAGGCATGATCCCCGCCGGTCAGCGTTTCATAGAGGCTCATGCCCGTCGTCAGCAGCACCCCGATGCTGATCGGCACATCCATGTTGGTTCGCCCCTGCCGCACGGCGGCAAGGGCGGAGCGGAAGAAGGGCTGTCCGGCATAAGCGACCGTGGGCAGCGCGATCAACGCGGATAGCCAGTGGAACATCTGCCGCGTCGCCCCATCCGCCCCGGACCAGATGGACACGGACAGCAACATGATGTTCATCGCCGCAAAGCCCGCCACCGCCAGCGCCCGGATCAACGTGCGATTTTCGGCAGCGGCGACATCCACACCGGGATCGGCCAACGGTTCCGCGTCGAAGCCGATCGCGGCGATCGCCGCCTTCAAGGCTGGCGGGTCCAGCATCGGATGGTGGCGAATGGCGACGCGCTTGGCAGTCATGTTGACGCGGGCGGATTGGATCCCCGGCAATTTGGCCAGTCCATGTTCGACCTTGGCGATACAACCCGCGCAATGTAGCGCGGGCACGGCGAACAGGCTTTCGATACTGTCCGGGACCGGAGCCTCGGCAAGGATGGGGTGGGTCGCCATTAAAAGACCTCCCGCAGGAGATGCTGTTCGCCTTGGTCGATGTCGATGCGAACCTGCCAGCGCCCGGCGGGCAGGCGGGCATCACTGACATAATGTCCCGGCGCCGCCTCATGGAAGACGAGCTGCATGTCCGGCGCGCGACCCAGCGGATGCTCCGCCAAGGCCTTGATCCGGGCGCCCGCCACCGCCACACCCTTCGCATTGCTTAGGGCCAGCGTGACATGCCGGCCTGCGTCCAGCAGCATCTCATATTTCCACTGCAGGCGACCCTGCGCGCGCGCCTGCGCCAGATAGTGGTTGAACTTCTGGCTTTCGACATAGCTGTTGTCGACCACCGTGCCGCCAAAGGAGCGGATGGCGACGGTCGCCATCAGCACATTGACGGCGATCACCACCGCGAAGAAGGCGACCAATATGCCGGTCATGTGCCAGCCGGTGAAGCGACGGATCATATCTCAGGGCCTTTCGAAGCGGGCGGGTTCATGGTCGCCGCCGCCTTCGCGGTCGGTGGCGCGGACCGTGAAGGCGAAGTCCTGCCGCGGCGGTCCGGGGGCCGGCGCGGCGATGAAGAGGCGCAACTTGGCCAAGCTGTCGGCCGGGATGGTGGCGCTGACGGTGGGCGCGGCGGCCGCGCGCGGCATGGCGTCGGTCCACAGCATCGCGCCGGGCAGCCCCTCGACAGCGACCGTCACCGGGCGCGGCCGCGCCTCCATGTTGCGGACCTTGATCATGTAGGCGTTGCGGATCGCGCCGTCGGAGAGCCGCACGAAGATCGGGTTGCGATCCTGCTGCGCGGCGATGTCGATCCGGGTACGCGCGCCCAGCGCGAACAGCATCGCCGCGCCGATCGATGCCCATACCGCCGCATAGGCCAAGGTGCGGGGCCTGAGCAGCGTTCTTGAAGCAGGCCTGGGCGCCGCGCCCTGTTTCTCCGCCTCCGCATCCTCCTGCGTGCAATAGTCGATCAGGCCGCGCGGGCGGCCGACCTGCGCCATCACCTTGTTGCAGGCGTCGATGCACAAGGCGCAGGTGATACAACCGATCTGCGCGCCATCGCGAATGTCGATGCCGGTCGGGCAGACCGCGACGCACTGGTTGCAATCGATGCAGTCGCCGAACAGATCAGGGTTGGCCTGCGCTTTTTTTACGCTGCCGCGTGTCTCGCCACGCCAGTCCTTGTAGGTGACGACCAAAGACTTTTCGTCCAGCATCGCCGTCTGGATGCGCGGCCAGGGGCACATATAGATGCACACCTGTTCCCGCATGAAGCCGCCCAGCAGGAAAGTCGTCGCGGTCAGCACGGCCATGGTGGCATAGGCGACGGGCGCAGCAGCGCCGCTCCAGACATCATGGCTGAGCGTCGGTGCATCGGCAAAGTAGAAGATCCACGCGCCACCGGTCGCGAAGGCGATGCCCAGCCAGACGCTCCATTTGGCGAGGCGGCGGGCCAGCTTGGCAACACCCCAGGGTGCCTTCGCCAGCCGGATCTGCGCATTGCGGTCGCCATCAATCGCGCGCTCGACATGCTGATACAGGTCGGTCCACACCGTTTGCGGGCAGGCATAGCCGCACCAGGCCCGCCCCACCGCCGACGTCACCAGAAACAGCCCGATCCCCGCCATGATGAGCAGGCCGGCGACATAATAAAATTCATGCGGCCAGATTTCGATCGCGAACATATAGAAGCGCCGGTGCGCCAGATCGATCAGCACCGCCTGGTCGGGCGCATAAGGCCCGCGATCCCAGCGCAGCCATGGCGTGCCCCAGTAAATGGCCAGCGTCATCGCCATGATCGCCCATTTAAGGCGCCGATAGAATCCGTCGACCGCCTTGGGATAGACGCCCTTGCGCTTCTCATAGAGATCGGAAGAACCGGCTGACATCAGCATGGCGGGATTCCGTTGGGTCTTAAAATCCCCGTTATCCCGGGCTTGACCCGGGATCCCACTTCTTCTTCGCGCCTGTTGAAAAAGGCAGCTGGACCCTGGTTCAAGCCCGGGGTGACGGAAGCGGAGAGATTATTGCGCGCCATTGCCCGCTTCCACTGGTGCCGCCTCGCCGCCGCCCAGGCTGTGGACATAGGTCGCCAGCATGCGGATGGTCGCCTTTTCCAGCTTGTCGTCCCAGCGCGGCATCACGCCCTGACGGCTGTTCCACACCGTTTCATGGATCGTCTCCGCGTCGCCGCCATAGAGCCAGATGCCGTCGGCCAGATTGGGGGCGCCCAGCGCCCGTGTCCCCTTGCCGTCCGCACCGTGGCAGACCGCGCAATTGTCGGCGAAGAGCTTCCCGCCGCGCTGCGATGTGGCGCTTGGCTTGTCCTGCTGGCTGATGACGCGGACATGGGCGACCAAGTCGTTGACCTGCGCGCCGGTCAGCAACTGGTCGCGCCCGAAGGCAGGCATGATCGACATGCGGGTCGCTTCATGATTTGGGTTGCGCACACCATCGGTGATCGTCTTTTCGATCGTGGCAAGGTCGCCGCCCCACAACCAGTCATCGTCGTTGAGGTTGGGATAACCCTTCGCTCCCGCCGCACCCGATCCGTGGCACTGGACGCAATGGACCTTGAACGCGGCGCGCCCGCCCTCGACCGCCGCCTGCATCAGCTTCGGCTTGGCGGGCAGGTCAGTGATGGCGGTGTCCGCAATCGCCCGGCGCAGCGGCGCGACCTGCGTTTCGCGTGCGGCCAGTTCCTTGTCCAGCGCGCCCCGGCTCGACCAGCCCAACATCCCCCGCGTATAATCATGCAGCATCGGGATGGCCGGATAGGCGATGACATAGCCGATCGCGAAAAGGATCGTCGCGTAGAAGGTCCATAGCCACCAGCGGGGCAGCGGCGTGTCCAGTTCGGCGATGCCGTCCCACTCGTGGCCCTTCAACTGCGTGCCGGTGGCGGCGTCGATTTTCTTGTCCTGTCCGTCAGCCATGGTCGGCCTCCGTCTCTGTATCCCTGAAGATCATCGTGGCGGCATCGCGGCTGTGGCGGCCGCCGCGCGGCAGGAAGTGCCAGCCGACGAGGACGAGGTAGCTCGCTCCCATGAAGACCAGCCCCCAGCTGTCAGCGAAGTGGCGCAAGCCGTCGTAGCTCATCGCGGCTCCTCCGTTTTCGGAGTTTCCTGAGGCTTGGCTGCGTCCACATCGACCAGCGTCCCCAGCATCTGGAGATAGGCGACCAGCGCATCCATCTCGGTCAGCCTGGCCGGATTGCCGTCGAAATCGCGTTGCTGCGCCCTGGGATAGCGTTTGAGGAGGTCGGCGGCATCGGCATTGGGATCGGCTTGTGCGGCCAAATCCTCATTGGCCTTGGCCACATCCGCCTCGCTGTACGGCACGCCCACCCGCGTCAGCGCGGTCAGGTCGCCGCGCATGTCGCCGGCGTTCAGTTCGCGCTCGGCGAGGAAAGGATAGGTCGGCATGATGGACTCCGGCACCACGGCGCGCGGGTCTTTCAGATGCTGGACATGCCATTCGTCCGAATAGCGGCCGCCCACGCGGGCCAGGTCCGGCCCGGTGCGCTTCGACCCCCATTGGAAGGGATGGTCGTACATGCTCTCCGCTGCCAGGCTGTAATGACCATAGCGTTCCGTCTCGTCGCGGAAGGGGCGGATCATCTGGCTGTGGCAGTTGTAGCAGCCTTCGCGGATATAGATGTTCCGGCCCGCCAGTTCGAGCGGGGTGTAGGGGCGCATCCCCTCTACCTTCTCGATCGTGTTGTCGATCCAGAAGAGCGGCGCGATTTCCACGATGCCGCCGATGGCGACGACGATCAGAGAGGCAATGCCCAGCAGCGAGATATTCCGCTCCAGCCGGCCATGGTCGAAGAATTTGGAAGCCATGATGGCGTCTCCTTATACAGGCTGGGCGATGAGAGGTTTGTCCGCATCCGCGTCATAGGCCGCGTCGTGCATCGGCTTTTCCGCGCGCAGCGGCTTGCCCGCGATGGTCATGCCGATGTTCCAGGCCATGATGATCGCGCCGCTGAGGTACAGCAGGCCGCCGGCCGCCCGGATCAGATATATGGGCAGCATCGCGCTCACGACTTCGGAGAAGGCATAGACGAGATAGCCGTCGGCCCCATATTCGCGCCACATCAGCCCCTGCATGATGCCCGCGACCCACATGGCGGCGGCGTAGAGGACGATCCCCAGCGTCGCGAGCCAGAAGTGCCAGTTGACGAGGCGCAGCGAGTAGAGCCGTTCCCGCTTCCACAGGCGTGGCGTCAGATAATAGAGGCAGGCGAAGGTGATGAGGCCGTTCCAGCCCAATGCGCCGCTATGCACATGGCCGATCGTCCAGTCGGTATAATGGGACAGGCTGTTGACCGCCTTCACCGACATCACCGGCCCTTCGAAGGTGGACATGCCGTAAAAGGCCAGCGCCATCACCATCATGCGGATGATCGGATCGGTGCGGATCTTGTCCCAGGCGCCGTTCAGCGTCATCAGGCCGTTGATCATCCCGCCCCAGCTCGGCATCCACAGCATGATCGAAAAGACCATGCCCAGCGTCTGCGCCCAGTCGGGCAGCGCGGTATAGTGGAGGTGGTGCGGACCCGCCCAGATATAGAGGAAGATCAGCGACCAGAAATGGATGATCGACAGGCGATAGCTGTAAACCGGCCGCTGCGCCTGCTTGGGCACGAAATAATACATCATCGCCAGGAAGCCGGCGGTCAGGAAGAAGCCGACCGCATTATGGCCGTACCACCATTGGGTCAGCGCATCCTGCACGCCGGCAAAGGCGCTGTAGCTTTTGGAGCCGAGCAGGCTGACCGGCATGGAGAGGTTGTTGACGATGTGCAGCATCGCGATCGTCAGGATGAAGGCGAGGTAGAACCAGTTGGCCACATAGATATGCGGTTCGCTGCGCTTGATGACCGTGCCGCCGAACACGACCAGGTAGCAGACCCAGACGATCGTCAGCCACAGGTCGACATACCATTCCGGCTCGGCATATTCCTTGCCTTCAGTAATGCCCATCAAATAACCGGTCGCGGCCAGGACGATGAAGAGCTGATAGCCCCAGAAGACGAAATCGGCGAGCTTTGGCGAGAAAAGCCGGGCGCGGCAGGTGCGCTGAACGACATAGAAACTGGTCGCGATCAGCGCATTGCCGCCAAAGGCGAAGATCACCGCCGATGTGTGCAGCGGACGCAGGCGGCCGAAGCTGGTATATTCCAGGCCGAGATTGAGCGCCGGGAAGGCCAGTTGCAACGCGATATAGAGGCCCGCCAGAAAACCGGCGAGGCCCCAGAAGACGGTCGCGATCACGCCCCAGCGGATCACATCGTCATAATAGCGCCCCTGATCGGCGGGCATCTTGACAAGGCCGCGTGCGAACCCTGCATAGTCGGCGCTTCGCATGGCATAGATGGCCAGCCCCAGCGCCACCGCGCTTACGATCCCCATATGGACGGCAAAGCCGCTGTCATGTGCCGCCAGCATCGCCGCAAAGGCGATCAGCGCCAGCGCGAACCAGCCGCCCGTCCGCATTACCAATCTGTCCATGGCCTTGTCCCCCGCATCAGCTCTTTGCGGCGCTCCATCGGACAGGCGCCGCGCTGATGCCTTGACCTCTGTCAAAAGTGGGCGGCGGGGTCTTTACGGGATAGTGCGTAGGTGGACGGATCGGTTGCCGATCATCCGTTCGCTCAGCCCGAACGGACGTTGGGCTAACCCGCCTCCGCCAGCGCTTCCAGCGCCTGCCTGTCCACCAGCCGCACGCCGCGCCGGCCGACCAGGTCGATCACGCCCGTGCGCTTCATCTCAGTCATCTGACGCGAGACGGTTTCGATGGTGGTGCCCAATATGTCGGCGATCTGCTGGCGCGACAGGGGCAGTGCGATCACGCCGTCCGTGTCGGTGCGCAGCCGCCGCCCCATGTCGAGCAGGAAGGTCGCGACCTTTTCCCGCGCGGTCTTGCGGCCCAGCAGCAGCATCCAGGCGCGGGTGCGGTCGAGATCATCGAGCGTCCGTTGCAACAGCCGCTGTTGCAACGCGCCATGGCGCAGGGCGAAGCCGTCGAAACCCCCGCGCGGAAACAGGCATAGCCGGGCGTCTGTCAGTGCGGTCACGCTATGCGGCGTGCGCGCGCCAAAGGGGCGGCCGATAAAGTCGGCGGCATAGACCACGCCCACGATCTGCTCCCGTCCGTCGCCGGTGGAGGTGGCGAGTTTCAGCGTCCCTTCGATCACATTGGCTACGACCATGCTATCGTCCCCTTCCCACATCACCGTCTGTCCGGCCTGCACCGTGACGCGCCGCCCGATCCGGCTGAGCGCATCACGATCGATGTCAGTCAGGCCAGCACAGATCGCATGGTCGCGGACCACGCAGCTGTCGCAGGACTGCCCGCCACAGGAGCGGGCCGTGGGATGAAAGGCGGCGTTTTGCGCCATGTCAAATCGCATATCCATGCCGCTGCATGACGCGGCGGCGCGCCGCCACCTATCCGTAAATGTCCCTAGCGACGGGCGAGATCGAACGATGCGGAAATAGGAAATCCCGCGCTTAACTTCGCATATTTCCCGCTCAATGCGACATTTTCAAACATAAGTTGGAAATTTTGTTGCGAGAGCACTGCGTGTGGATGCCGCGATTTTATAGCAGGTACAGGGAAGATAGGACAGGGTTGCTCTCCCGATCATCATCCCAGTGACGCATAAAGGCCGTCAATTGCCCGCCACTTCTCCCCCTTGGCTTGCGTGAAACGCAATGCGCAGGGCTTCGGCGAGACTCTTGACCTCCAATTTGTGCATCAGGTTGGCGCGATGGATTTCCACCGTCCTTGGGCTGATGTCGAGATCATAGGCGATGCTCTTGTTAGGCAACCCCTCGACCAGCCCGTTCAGCACGTCGCGTTCGCGGTCGGTCAGCACGTTCAGCCGCGCCTGCGCCTCCTGCGCGCGGGCGCCGGCGCCGCGTGCGGCGATCGACTGGCGGCGGGCGGCTTCGATACAGGCTATCAACGCCGCTTTTTCGAACGGCTTTTCGATGAAGTCGCTGGCGCCCGCCTTCATCGCGGCGACCGCCATGTCGATGTCGCCATGGCCGGTCATGATGACGACCGGCAGCATCACGCCGCGCGCTCTCAGTTCCTGCTGCACCGCCATGCCGTCTATATCGGGCATCCGAACGTCGAGCAGCACGCAGCCCGGCTCCAGCCCGGCCGCTTCCTTCAGAAATTCATGGCCGCCGTCGAACAGGCGAACGGCATAGCCGCTGGTCCGCAGCATGAAGGACAGCGACCGGCGGATCGCATCGTCATCGTCGACGATATAAATGGGATAGGGTTCGCTCATGCGCGTCTCCGGCTCAGTCTTCGGCGATATCTAGGGTGAAGTGGAAGGCGGTGCCGCCCCAGGAGGAAGGGCCGGCCCAGATGCGGCCGCCATGCCCCTCCACGATGGTCTGGCTGATCGACAGGCCCACGCCCATGCCGCGCGCCTTGGTCGTCGAAAAGGGCGTGAAGAGCGTGCGCGACATGTCCGGGTCCAGCCCCGGCCCGCTGTCGGCGACGATCACCTCGACCTTGCCCGGCGCGTCGATGGCGGGCGCAGCGGTGACGCGCAGGATGCGGACCGGGCTGTCCTGCATCGCCTCCACCGCATTTTTGACGAGGTTGATGACCACCTGCTGCAACTGCACCCGATTCACGAACACCCGATCGATGGCCGGATCGACGCTGACGTCCATGTCGATGCCCCGGCTGTCGATGCCGATGAAGGCCAGCGCCGCACCCTCGGCCAGCAATCCCCGCAAGGGTTCGGGCTGGCGCATCGTTTCGCCGCGCTTGATGAATTCGCGCAGCGAGCGGATGATCTCCCCGGCCCGCAGCGCCTGCCCCGCGCTCTCGCTCATCGCCTCCCGCAGCATGTCGCGGTCGACGGGGCCATCCACCTCCAGCAGGTCGCGCCCCGCCTCCATATAATTGGCGATGGCGGTCAGCGGCTGGTTCAGTTCATGCGCCAGCGCGGCGGCCAGCGTGCCCATGGCGGTGACGCGCCCGGCATGGGCGAGTTCGGCCTGCAAATCGGCGACGCGCCGTTCGGCCTGCTGCCGTTCGGTCAGGTCGCGGATGAAGCCGGTGAACAGGCGGCGGCCCTCCGTCTCCACTTCCCCCACCGACAATTCGATGGGAAAGGTCGATCCGTCCCGCCGCCGCGCGCTGGTAAGCCGGCCGATGCCGATGATCCGCCGTTCGCCGGTGGTCAGATAATGGTCGATATAGCCGTCATGCCGCTCCCGATCGGGCGATGGCATCAGCATGGAGATATTCTCACCCAGCACGTCCGCTTCGCCATATTGGAACATGCGCTGCGCCGCCGGGCTGAAGGATACGATCCGCCCGCGCATGTCGATGACGATCAGCGCGTCGGGCACGGTGGTCAGGATCGACCCCAGCAGCGCCTGTTCCAGGCTATGGTCGCGCAAGCCCAGTCCGTCGGTATCGTCATCCGCTACTGCCATCGGGAAATCATGCCGTCCTTTGCCTGCGCCAGCAAGAGTGGCGACCCTGATCCGGTTAGGCGTCCACGTCCATGCCCGCCATCCGGGATAGTCCGTATTTCGCGTCGAGCGCGAGGCGGCCAGACAGGGTGCCATGACATGGACCACGATACGCCTGGAACTTGCCCGCACCCCGGGCTTCCCAAACGGGTCGGCGGCGCGCAGCTATGTGATGCGCCTGCCGCTGCGTCCGGACGGGCAGATCGACGAGCAGGAATATCGCCATCATCCCGAATATGCGACCGTGCGTCGTTTCTGGCCCAATGAGCCGGACCGGCACGGCCATCTGCTGCGCACGGCGGAAGGATGGGCGCTGACCTACCCGCATGAGGCGCCGTTCCGGCTGGAGGCGGCCATGATCCGGTCGGGTAGTCATCTGACGCTGATCGAGCCGGGCGGCCGGACCCTGCCCTTCGAGGTCAAGGCCGTCGCGGTGTAAGGGCGGCGGCCACGGTCGGACCGCCGCCCCATCTCCTTACAGTTTGAAACCGATCCCCACGCCCACGACCAGCGGGTCGAGGTGGACGCGCACCTTCTGCACGCCCGCCGCCGTGGTGGAGAGGCGGGCCGTCGTGTCGATGTCGATATATTTGACGTCCAGATTCAGGAACATCCGGTCATTGAGGTCGATATCGACGCCTGCCTGCGCCGCCCAGCCGAAGCTGTCGGACATATGCACCTTCGTCCTGCCAACCGCGCCTTCCAGACCGCCCGACGCATCTTCATTGTAGAAGAGCGTATAGTTGACGCCCGCGCCGACATAGGGGCGGATCCTGCCTTCGGGCAGGACATGATATTGCGCCGTAAGCGTCGGCGGCAGCACCCAGGTCGATGCCAGCTTGCCGATCGAACCGGTCGTGCCGGTGCGGCCGCTGGCCGAATGTTTGGTGGTTGCGGCGATCAGTTCGAAGCCGATATGGTCGCTTGCCATATAGGTGAAATCGACTTCGGGCGTCACTGCGTTATCGACGCTCACCTTTTCGCCGGAGAAGCCGGGCAGCACGCTGCCGCTCTTCTCGTTGGGCGCGACCATGATGCCGCGTACGCGGACCAGCACATCGCCCTGTTTCGCCTGCGCCGGCGTGGCGAGCGCGCCGATCATGGCGGCGGCGCCCAGCAATATGGCGTTCCTGTTCATAGGGGTCTCCTTCCCTTCTGGTTGGTGACTGCCCTTTGCACCCGGTGACGCGGCGCGGCATTGATCGGGCGCAACGCGCATTTTGACCTGGCGCAATGCGCATGGGGGACAGGCGTGCGATCCCGCCCCCATGTGGACCTATCATCCCGATCTGCTCGCCCGGCCGGTGCCGCGCTACACCAGCTATCCCACCGCTGCGCAGTTTAGCGAAGCGGTGGGGGAGGCGGACCTGCTGGCGCGGCTGGACGACCTGGAGGCGGATACGCCGCTCTCCCTCTATGTCCACATCCCCTATTGCCACGACATATGCTGGTATTGCGGTTGCAACACCGGCGCGGCCACCCGCATCCAGCGGCTGACCGCCTATGTCGAGGCGCTGGAGCGGGAAATGGCGATGGTCGCCGCGCGGCTTGGCGGACGGGGGCGGGTGCGACGCATCGCCTTTGGCGGGGGTAGTCCCAATTCGCTGCCGCTGGTCGATTTCATCCGCTTGTTGCAGCAGTTGACCCGATGCTTCGATGCGGGTGACGCCCATATCTCGGTCGAACTGGACCCGCGACGGCTGGATGGCCCCTGGATAGCGGCAATGGCGGCCATGGGGGTGGACCGGGTCAATCTGGGCGTGCAGACCTTCACCCCCGCGGTGCAGGCGCGGATCGGCCGGGTCCAGCCGCACGACATGGTGGAGCGCGCGGTAGAAGGGTTCGCCCGCGCCGGTGTGTCTGTAGGATTCGACCTGATGTATGGCCTGCCGGGGCAAGGGATGGACGATCTGGCCGCGACGCTGGAGGCCAGCATCGCCATGGCCCCGGCGCGGATCGCGCTGTTCGGCTATGCCCATATGCCGCGCCTGCTGCCGCGTCAGCAGCGGATCGACGCCAGCGACCTGCCCGATCTCAAAACCCGGTTCGCGATGGCGGCGCAGGGGCATGACCGGCTGGTGGCGGCAGGCTATCAGGCGATCGGATTCGACCATTTCGCGCTTCCCGGCGATTCACTGGCGCGGGCCGCGCGCGACGGAAAGTTGAGGCGCAATTTTCAGGGCTTTACCGATGATGATGCCGATGTGCTGATCGGCATGGGGGCGAGTGCGATCAGCGCCTTTCCGGACCTGCTGATCCAGAACGAGAAGCGCGCCGGGCCCTATCGCGAGGCGATTGCTGCCGGGCGCCTGGCCGCGACGCGGGGCGTGGCGCGCAATGGGGAGGATCGGCGGCGCGGCCGCATCATAGAGGCGTTGCTCTGCCGGGGCGAAGCCCATGTGGGCGCGACGCCGATGCCCGACCTGTCCGATTTCGAAGCGCTGGGGCTGGTCCAGTGCAGCGAAGGGCGCGCGCTGCTGACGCCGGCCGCCCGGCCCTATGCACGGGCCATCGCGGCGCGGTTCGACAGCTATCTGGCGGTCGAGGAAAAGCGGTTCAGCCATGCGGTGTAGCGGCGGCTGGCTGGCGGCGGTCGCCTGCCTCAACCTGGCGGCAGGAGCGCTGCCGGTCCCGGCGGCGGGACGCGCCATCCCCTTTTGCGGGACGCCACCGCCCGACCATCGCGCGCCGCAGCGACAGCCCATGCCGGGCGGTCCCTGCCACGTCCTGCTATGTAATGCCGATCGTGAAAGGCGCGGATCAGGCTAGGCGATCGGGCACCGACAGGGCTTCGTCCACGATCGCCTGCTGCGTGGCGAGCGCTTCCCAGGGGAAGACGAACCAGCGTTTGTCACTGTCGCGATCGATGCTGTCCGCCCGATAATCGACGCGCTCGGCCGAACGGCTGTTGTCGAGCAGGACGGCGAAGCGCAGATGCCGGGCATCGCAGCCCTTGTCGCTGAGCGCACGGCGCAGGGCCGCGATCGTGCCGCCGCTGTCATTGATGTCATCGACGATCAACAGTCGCGTGCCCGCTGCGCTGCGCGCCGCCACATCGGCCAGCGCCGCGTCCGCCGATGCGCTGCTATAGTCGATCGACAGCATCGGCATAGTCAGCCGGTGCGCCAGATAGACCGCCGGGACCAGCCCGCCGCGCCCGACGCCCACCAGCATGTCGGGCGCCCAGTCGCCCGCCTCGATCGCGCGGGCCAGTGCCTGCACATCGGCCAGGAAGCGGTCGTGGGTGATGGGGTGGAGGATCGGGCTATCGTTGCTCATGCGTGGGGACAGGAATTAGCCTGTCCGACGCGCGGGGGCAATGCGGGTCGATACCGTCCAGCAAGGCGGCCCACCGATCGAACATCGCGTCCAGGCCATAGGCCGCGATCCGGTCGCCGGGGTGCAGCGCGGTGGCGGGGTCGACCTGATGCCGCAGCGCCTGCGCCATGGCCGCCGCATCGGCCGGGTCGACGAGCAGGCCATGGCGTCCCCCGTCCAGCACCGACGCAGCATTGCCGGCGCTGCGTGAGGCGACGACGGGTATGTCGAGCGCCATCGCCTCCAGCAGGACATTGGCCGATCCCTCCCACCAGCTGGGCAGGATGAAGGCGGCCGCGCGGGCGATCCAGGGGAAGACATTGTCGACCGCGCCCGGCAACAGCAGGTCCGCACCGATGCCGAGGGCGTCGGCCTGTTTTTGCAATATGCGCCGTGCGTCGTCGCGGCTCTCCCCCAATATGACGAGGTGGGCGGCGGTTCCGCCTTGCCGCAACCGGGCGAAGGCGGCGAGCAGCGTGCCGAAATTCTTCTGCGGCGCGAGCCGGCCGATGGCCAGCACCACCGGCACGCCGTCGTCGAAACAGCCATGGGGTGATGGCCCGGCGGCGCGGGCGCGGGCGATGGCGGGGTCGATCGCATTTTCGATGATGGTGGCGCGGCCCTGCGCACGGGCGCGGCCGAAGGCGGGCGTATCGCTGGCCAGCGTCGGCGACACCAGCACAAGATGATCCGCATCCGCCGCCAGCAGCCGGGCGATCAGCGACCGACCAGCCGAACGGATCGCGCTTTTGGGCGTGCCCGGCGCAGCGCGGCGCAAATCGTTGCTGATGCGATAGAGGCGGCGCAGGCCTGGCACCGCCCGGCTGCCCAACAACGCGGTCAGATGACCATGATTGCCGGCGGAAATGAGCAGGTCGGGACGGCGCGTGCGCAGGTGAGCGTGGAGCCGGGGCATGGCCCGCCATTTCTGGAGCAGGCGCGACCCGCCCGTGTCGGACAGCAGCGCATGATGCGGCACGCCGTCCACGCCCCCGCCCCCCGGTAGCGCAGTCAGAATTGCCACCTCATGTCCCCGCGCCCGGAAATCGGCGGCGAGGAGGCGGACGTTGCGCACGACCCCAGTGGCGACCAGCGCATGAACGTAGAAGGCGACCTTCATCGCCGGTCCCGCTGCACCACCCGCGCATCGCGCCAATCCGCCGTCGTCAGCTGCGCCAGCGCATGGTTGTACAGGATGCCGAGCCGGCTGTCCGCCAGCCCCCGGCCATTCACCAGCTGGAGGATATCGGTGCCGGGGTTCCAGTTGCCTTCGATCAGCACCGGTCCCTGCGCCGTCAGGCCGATATCCCAGCCGATCAGGGTGAAGCCTTCGCGAAAGCGCTCATGCGCGCGGATCGCCAGCGCCTGCGCGGCGGCATGATCTGGCAGCAACGCGCCTTCGATCCGGGCGCCGGTGGTAGGGTGGCGACTGTGCCGGGAGGGTGGCCGCTTGCCCCCGCTGCGCCAGGCCGGACCGCATCGCCCCATGCCATCGACCGCCAGCACCAGGTTCCCGGCGTTGAAATTATCCACAGGGCGCGGACCGCCGGCCGACAGCCGTAGCGCCATGTCGCAAATCTCCGGTTCGCCCTGTTCATCGAGGCAGGTGACGACGCGCAATGTCGGCAGCGCGCCGGGCGACAGGTCGGCCAGCGCCTGATGGGTAGGCAGGCGTTGCTGGATCACCCCGCCCTGCCGCCACACGCGGCGGAGATGGGTGGCAAGCTGGGCAGCGTCCGTCGCCCGATCGCCACCGCGCCAGCCAGTGCCTTCGCGAACGAAACGCTCGACCCCCTGCCCCTTCGACCGGTAGCTGGGCTTGGCTATGACATCGTCCTGCCCGGTGAGCCATGCGTCCAAATCCTGCCGATCGGGATCGCAGGCGCCCGGCAACGGCAGGCCCGATGCGGCCTGCGCGAACAATTGCTTGTTCTTGAGCGGATTGGCCGCCAGCGGGAAGGCGTCGGGATTGAGCAGCCGGTGCAGCCCCTTGCGGTCGCGCATGCTCAGCCCCTGCCCGCGCACCGCCTCGCCCAGATAGAGACGCTCGGCTGGCGTCCAGCCGCCCCGCCCCGCTATGGCGAGCAGATGGCCGGCAAGGCGCTGTGCCGGCGACCAGTGCCGGACCAGCCCGTCATGATAGGCGCGCAGCAGGGCATTGCCGCCCCGGTCCCGCAGCGACAGCGCACGCACGGTCAGCAAGGCGCGCTACTCCGCCGCCTGCGCCAGGGACATGCGCTGGTCGAGCAAAGTCGTGGCGACGCCGTGCGACCGGGCGTTATCGACGTCGATCGCCACCGCGCCGTCGGTCAGGATCACGGGGCTGATGGTCATGCGGAAGCGGCGCGAGAAGCGGGCGAAAGCCTGGTCCAGCGTACCGATGCCGAAGCGGAAGCGGATGAGGTTGATGAGGCCAAAGGCACCGATGATGCGGCCGGGATGCTTGACGAACTGGCCGCCCGAACGGAAGGTTTCTGCGGCCTTGAGCGCCTTGCGATCGCGCAACCAATAGGTGTTGCAGTTGGAATAGCCATCATCGGCAAAGCTGTAGAATTTGCGCTGCCCTTCCGGATGGGCGGCCAGCACCGATGCACGGCGGGTAAAGGCGACGGCTGCGTCCGCACCCTGCGTGGCGCAGCCGTCGAGCATCTCGTCGATCGCATCCGGGGTCAGCATCACATTGTCGGCAGTAGTAATGAGCAGCGGGAATTCCGCGCCATCCGCCCCCGCCAGCACGCTATCGACCAGATTGGGCTGCGCCGCCACGCCGACCAGCCGCCCATTGTGCAACAGGCCGCGCAGCGCCGGGATGGTCGCGAGCAGCGCGGGGTCTTCGATCACCACGCGCACCGTGCCGATCCGGCGATTGGCGACCAGCGCGTCGACGACATGGAGCAGCATCGGCTGGCCGGCGACCGGCACCAGACATTTATGGCTGACGCCATGGGCGAGCGCCAGCGGATCGGTCGCGCCGTCGCGGCGGCCGGCGAGCAGGATCGCGGTAGTCCGGCCACTCATGCCGCCACCTGCACGATCGCTTCGTCCAGCAGGCCCTGCCGCGCCAGGCTATGACCGACGATGGTTTCGACCAAAGCGGCATGGTCGATGCCGATCGACGCGGCGGAGCGCGAGATCGTCTTCTTCGACCAGAGGTTGCAGGACAGGTTCACCTCCATGAACAGCAATTGCCCGCTGGCCGGATCATAGCGAAATTCGAAGCGACCATAGTCGAACGGCCAGAATTCGGGCAGCAGAGCCGCGGTCATCGCCTCCAGCCGGCCGCGCAGCTCGGCATCCTCGACCAGGATCAGCGGATCGTCGCCCGCGTCGATCAAACCGCGCTTCTCCTCATAGCTGCGCTCGCGATGCGGGTCGGCCGGCACATACATCATCGGCGGCAGGATCCAGGGCTGGCCGGCGGCGCCGCCGATCACCGGCACCGCGACGTCCAGCAGTGGCGCCCATTGTTCCACCAGCACATCATGGCCGAGCGCGAACAGGCTGTCGGCATGGTCCCGCGCCTGCGCCCATGTATCGACCATCTTTACGCCCCAGGAGGCGGAGGATGCGTTGGGCTTTACCACCAGCCGCTCCGCGTCGAAGGCCGGCGCCTCGAACAGGCCGCCCCGGCGGAAAAGCTGCGCCGCCATGGTCGGCACACCGCGCGCGCGGGCGATCATCTTGCTCAGATATTTGTCGTCGGACAGGCCACGCACGATCGGGCTGGCACCCAGATAGGGCATATCGCGCCGGCCGAGCAGCAAGGGGGCCAGCATCTCGCTATTCTGGAAACCGCCCCGGTTGAGCAGGGTGACGACGAAGTCGGCATCGGGCCGCTGGTAAAGCGCGTCATAGCTGTCGGCGACATCCACATTGAGGCCGATCGCCTCCAGCGTGGTGCGCATTTCATGATGATAGACGGCGTGATTGCCATCCTGCGCGTCCGGCCGGCCGTCGGCGCACGCATGCTTGGCAAGGAAGAGAAGGCGCAGCCGCGCCTTGTCGGCGGCGGGGATGCGGATCTGGCGGGGATGTGTCGCGATCATGTCGCCGGATTACAGGCGGCGCGTGACAGGGTGCCTACATTGGCGTTGCAGCGCGATAACTGCACCCGGTCAAAATGATGACGGTTCGGTCACGCATTTGTGACCGAACCGTCCGTCGTTACGCGGTTAGAAACCGGCCTTCAGCGTCGCGAAGAATTGCTGCGGCGCGCCGACCAGCAGGGTCTGCGCGTCGCCGCTGTTGCCAAAGCCGCCCGACCCGATCGTGCTGACATATTTCTTGTCGAACAGGTTGCTGGCGTTCAGTTGCACTTCGATCTTGTCGGTCAGGCGATAGCCGATCGAGGCGTCCACGATCACGCGGCTGGGGACCGACGCATCGTTGGTGTAGCTGTAGAAGCGCTTGGACATATAGTTGGCGCCGATGCGGGCGAAGAGCGGACCCTGATCATAATTCAGTTCGCCACGCAGCATATGCTTGGGGCTGTCCACGACCGTCTTGCCCTTGATCGCGGCGACCAGCGAGCCGTCCGAGCTGTTGAGCACATCGTCGCGATAGGTGGCGTCGGTATAGCTGTAGCTGGCATAGACGCCAAAGCCCTGGCCCAGTTTCAGGTCGCCGGCCGCTTCGAAGCCGAGCGCGCGGACGCCGCCGACATTCTGCAAGGCGGAGGCAAGACCCTGGATCGGGCTGCCCACCTGCACCGCCAGCAAGCGGTTGCGGAAGTTGACCAGATAGGCGCCCAACGTGCCGTTGAAGACGGGGTTATGGTAGCGCAGGCCCAGTTCATAGGTGTCCGACGATTCCGGCTTCAGATCGTCCTTGATCTGGTCGAAGCCGGCCTGGTTGGTCGAGAACGGGCCGGTGGTGGTCGCCGACGCGAAAGCGCGCGTCACTTGCGTGAAGCCGCCAAAGACTTCCATTTCCGGGTTCAGTTCCACCGCGAAGCCGGCATGGGGCTGGAACCAGTCCTGCGCCTTGATCTTGCCTTCGGGGAAGGTGGAGGCGACGATCGCGTCCGCCTTGTTGGTGACGCTGAAGCCCTTCCAGCCCAGGTTGATCGTCACCGTGCCGAGGTCGATCTTGTCCTGCACATGGTACTGGAAGGTGTCGGTGGTGAAATCGAACTCCCATTGGGTGGCGAAGGGGTTCTTGGGATAGTCGCGGAAGCTCAGGCCCGGATCGGTGCGGCTGGCAAAGGCATAGAAGCGGCGGGCCTGATGGAATTTGTTGTTTTCGTACCAGGCGCCGGCGCTGAGCGTCTGGATGCCGATCGTGTAATCGACGCTGCCGAACGCGCCGATGCGGTCCATGTCATATTCGGTGGTGCGGATCGACATGGGCACGCCGTTAGGGCTGGGCGTATAGGGCGTGGCCCACAGGCCCATGCCGCTATTATTATGATAATAGCCCTTGATCTTGAAATTGGCGTTTTCGCCCAGCGGCGTCGTCAGGCCGATCGACCCCAGCCAGTCCTTGCGCAGGCCGGCGGCGTCATAATAGGCGTCGTCGGCGCTGGTGACGTTGCCCGGATAGACCTGGCCGCCGGCGACCGGCGCGCCGCTATAGTCGTAGCGGCCATCGGGGAAGGGCGAACCGCCGCTGTTGCTGACGCGGTCGACATCGTTCAGGCGATCGGCATAGTCGATCGCGCGGGCGTAATCGGGATAGGTGTTGTCCCATTTCCAGCCGAGGCGGCGGATCATGCCCATCGACATGTCCTGATAATCCTGCTCGCGGCGGTCCGAATAGCTGAGCCAGCCGTCGATCTTCGCGTCGCCCACGGGGATCACGACCTTGGCATTGCCCATATGCTGGTCCTGCGTGCCCTGCCCCTTCCACTTGTCGGTGGAGCCATAGCCATAGGAGATATAGCCGCGAATGCCCTCGCGCGTGCCGAGCGCGATGCGGCCGAAGGCGCGCCAGGTTTCGTCGCTGCCATAGGTCAGGTTGCCCTGCGCACCCAAAGAACTGCCGCTCAGATAATCGGCCGGGTCGGCAGAGAAGGTTTCGACCGTTCCGCCAAGGTTGCCGGTCGCCTGCGTGCCGAGCGAACCGGCGCCCTGCGACACGCGCACGCTACCGATATTCTCGCTGCTGATCGCGCGGGTGATGTGCAGGCCATTATGGTTGCCATAGCTCATGTCGCCCAGCGGAATGCCGTCGAAGGTGAAGCCGAGCTGGTTCTGGTTGAAGCTGCGGATGGTGACGCGCTGCGACCATTCATAATTGCCGAACGGGTCGGAAGACTGGAAATTCACGCTGGGCAGCTTTTCGATGGCTTTCAGCGCATTGGTGCCGGGCGTCAGCGTGATGATGTCTTTGCTGGTGATTTCCTGCACCTGGCGGGTTTCGCCGCGGCCGAAAACGATGATGTCCGCGCCGGCATCGGCAGCGGCGGCATCGACGGGCGCCACATCCTGGGCGTAGGCAGGCATGGCGACGATGGCGGTCGACGCCATCAGCAGAGCGGTGGTGATACGCATGGACTTATAATCCCCCTTTGGACCCTTGGTCGGGGGCGGCCTAGCGGCGCGATATTGCAGAGCAATGTGCTATGGTTGACGGCACGAAGTCACTCGCGTGACAGGCCTGTCACAAACAAGGCGGGGAGAGCCAGCGCCCTCCCCGCTCTTTAGCCGTCAGTCGTTCACGAAGGTCAGCGTCGCGATATGATAAAGGGTCGCGACCTTCTGGTTGGCAAGGGCGAGGTCGCCTTTTTCCTCCTGCGTGGCCGTGACGATGAAGCGGCCCTTGGCCTTAATTGGCAGCGTGACCCGGCCGTGCGCGTCGGTGACCATTGCCTTGGTCCATTTGTCCGGCGAAATGACGGTCAGCTTGGCGGCGGGTACCGGCTTGCCGTCGCGCAGCAGCGTGAAGCTGTCGGCATTGGCGGCCGTCGGCACGATTTCCAGTGGCAGGCCCGCCTTGGCTTCGGTGCGACCGGCGCGGGCATAATAGATGACGCCCTCTTTCTTGCCGTCCTCCCCCCAGGGCGCGAACACGCCGTCGTCGATCAGGCGGACGTCGCCGGCAGGCACCGCCACCTCGATATAGCCGGCCTTGCGAATCTGGGCTGCCTTGGACGCGGGCACGAGCTTGGGTGCTTTCAGCTTCTCAAACTCCGGATCGCCGCCCTGCGGCAAGACGTCCGCTGGTTCGCCCAGATAGATGCGCGCGGGACCGGTCCCGTCCCGCTCCACCCACACTTCATGCGCCTGCGCCACGGAGGTCAGGCCGGCCAGCGCCAGCAAGGCCATGGATATCGTCTTCATCGTCTCTCTCCCTTCACCGTCTTTTAGAAGCGGAAACCGACCGTGCCCATCACGTTGCGCGGCGCGCCCATGAAACAGTCGCCGCGTGCCAGGCAGGATGCGTAGAATTTGTTGTTGAGCAGGTTGGTCGCGTTGACCGCGAAGCGCCAGTTGTTCCAGTTGACCTCCGCAAGGCCATCGACAGTGGTGCGCGATGGCGTGACGATCGACCAGATCGAACTGGTCGAGACGCTCTTGCCGCTATAGACGACGCCGCCGCCCAGACGCAGTTGCGCCTCGCCGGGCAGGCCGAACGTCTTGGTCGACCAGATCGACGCCGTGTGGCGCGGCATATAGTCCAGGTTCGTGTTGCTCTCCGACTTCAGCTTCGAATAGCCGTAATTGGCCAGCAGCTCGAAATTGCCGGGCAGCGTGTGGCTCGCCTCGATCTCGAACCCCTTGGTGTTGAGTTCGCCCGACTGGGTGGTGCCGCCGGCGGCAAGATAGAGGACGCGATTGCGCTCCTTGATCTTGAACGCCGTGGCCGTGACCAGCGTGTTGACGGTGGGCTGCCATTTCACGCCCGCTTCATATTGCGTGCCGGTCTGCGGCCTGTAGGGATCGCCATAGGTGCCGTCGCCATTGTCGATGCGCCCTGCGACCGGGAGGAAGCTTTCGGTATAGCTGAAGAAGGGCGAGATGCCGGCGCCGATTTCGCCGATGATGCCGGCGCGGAAGGTGGTGGCGTTATCCTTCTGGCCCGACGATCCGGTCACGCGGTCGCGACGGGCGCCCAGCACGACCGAGACGCGGTCGTAGAAGCGGATCTGGTCCTGCACATAGACGCCCAGTTGCTTCTGCGATTCCGTGGTGAAGGCACCGGTCGGGTCATAGGTCTTGAGCGAGCCATAATCGATGTCGTAGAGATCGACCAGTTCGTTGCCGCCATCATAGCGCTTGCCGACCTTGTTCCAGCTATAGTCGATGCCGACCAGCAGCTTGTGCTCGATGTTGGCGCCGGTGTTGAAATTGAACTGCGCATTATTGTCGGTCGAAAAGACGTTCATCCGCGCATCGCTGGCATCGGCCGTCAGCGCGATGGTCCGACCATCGGTGCCATAGACCGAGAAGGGATCCTGCGGGTTGGTATAGCTGTCGGCATAATGGGTGTTATAGGAAAGGTCGCTGTCGATATAGCGGGCCTTCAGGCTGATCTTGACCGCGTCGGAGAAGCGGTGAGTGATGGAGCCGCCCCCCTGTAGCGATCGGCCGTCATACCGGTCCCAGCCCGCCTTGCCGACGAAGGTGTAGCGATCGAGCTGCTCGCCCGCGACGGTGTTGGGGCGGAAGGTGCCGACGATCGGCAGGAATTGCGACGTCGAGCCGGTGTCGTCTTCCTGGTAGAGGCCGTTCAGCACGATGTCGGTGTCGGGCGTGGGCTGCCAGCGGATCGAGGGCGCGAACATCACGCGGTCGTCGGGCACATGATCGACATAGGTGTCGGCATCGCGCACGCGGGCCACGACGCGCACCGCCAGATTGTCGGCCAGCGCGACATTGACGTCGCCCATCGCTTCCTTGCGATCATAGCTGCCATAGACGAGGTTCAGCTCGCCACCGGTCTTGAACTCCGGCGTCTTGCTGACGAGGTTGACGAGGCCGCCGATCGAACCCTGGCCGAACAGCACGGATGCCGGGCCGCGCACGATTTCCACGCGCGAGAAATTATAGGGGTCCGACGTGATGCTGGCATAGTAGCTGAAGATGTCGCGCATGCCGTCGCGGAACTGGAGCGCGTCCAGGCCACGCACGTTGAAGCCGTCCACGCGGGTATCGCGACCATAGGGATTGGCCAGCACGCCGGCGGCATATTTTACCGTGTCGCTGATGCTGATCGCCCCTTGCGACAAATATTGTTCGGCGCTGATGACCTTGATCGGCTGCGGCAGTTCGACCAGCGCGGTGTCCGTCTTGGTACCGGTCGTCGCAGCGGTGACGATGATGCTGTCCTGCGACTGATCGGCATCGGCGGCCTCATCCGCGGCATAGGCCGCCGTGTGGCACAATGCCATGACTGCTGCGCTGCCCAGCGCGATCCATTTCACATTCATTCTAACGCCCCTCTTTATCTTAGGATTGGGAGGCGTCCTACATATATTGCGATAGATTCGCAATTGCGTTGTGAAATTAATAATGATCCGCTTTCGCGATGACCACCGCGAAGCCTTGCGCAACAATCCTGCGATAAGAGCGTAAGCCGTAATGAACTCAAAGGCTTGTGAAGCGTTGGGGACGTATGGAGGATGCGATGGCGATTGATGTGCGATATCCCGATGGCAGCTGGCGATCGGTTCCCAGCGAATTACGCCCCATCGACCCTGTGCATAACGGGGTACAGGCGCGCTTTCATCATCGCCCGGTCAACAGCGATCCGCTGTGGCGCTTCTACCATGACGGCAAGGCCTGGAATGCCAGGCCTCGCCATGGTGCCCTGTCCATCCTAGTCCCGCCCGTCGATGACTGGTGGCAAGGGATCGGCGCCATGGCGGACAGCCCGGCTCTTGCCGATATGCCCGATCATAAGTCCCGATCGCACCGGGCCGCCTGACCAGCCTTCCGCTTCAGGGACAGGGATCGGGAATGACGCGATGGATATCCTCGATCGCGGCCAGTTGCTCCGGCGTCAGATGGATGTCCACGCTGGCGATGTTGGTCCGCAACTGCTCCAGGCTGGTGGCGCCGATGATATTCGCGGTGACGAATGGCTGTGCATTGACGAAGGCCAGCGCCATCTGTGCCGGATCCAGTCCGAAGGCATGGGCGATCGCGACATAGCGGGCGCTGGCGACCGCCTGATTGGGCAGGTCATAGCGCACAAACTGGCGTGACACGTCCCGGCGCGATCCGGCGGGAATGACGCCGCCCAGATATTTGCCGGTCAGGTTGCCGCCCGCCAAAGGCGAATAAGCGAGCAGCCCGACATCCTCGCGCAGCGCAAATTCGGACAGGCCAACCTCGAACAGGCGATTGAGAAGATTATAGGCATTCTGGATCGATGCCGGGCGCGGCAGGCCCTTGTCGCGCGACAGGCGCAGATATTCGCTGACACCCCAGGGCGTTTCGTTGGACAGGCCGAAATGCCGGATCTTGCCGGCCTGCACCAATTCGGCCAGCGCACCCAGCGTTTCTTCGATCGACACGGTTTCATCCCCATCCTCGATCGCCGCGATCCCGCGCCGGCCAAAGGATGGCACCGGACGGTCGGGCCAATGGACCTGGTACAGATCGATATAGTCGGTCTTCAGCCGGGCCAGGCTGTCGTCCACCGCCGCCAATATATTGCGCCGATCAAGCCGATTATCGCCGCCGCGAAATGTGCGGATCGGATCGCGCGTCGGCCCGGCTACCTTGGTCGCCAGCACGATATCGTCGCGCCGGCCGCGCTGCGCGATCCAGTTGCCGATATAGGTTTCGGTCAGGAACTGCGTATCGGCGCTGACCGGCGTGACGGGATAGGCCTCGGCCGTGTCGATGAAATTGACGCCCTGCCCGATCGCATAGTCGAGCTGTTCATGCGCCTGCGCTTCACTATTCTGCGAGCCCCAGGTCATGGTGCCAAGGCAGATCTGGCTGACCTTGACGTCCGTGCGGCCGAGCGTGCGATAATCCATCCGATCCTCCGGAAATGTTGCGATGGCGTCTTACCCGTCGTTGGACGGAAGGAAAGAGGAGGACGGAGCCTTCATCAAAACTCATCGATCGATGCGCAGCGATCAAGCCTCGTCTGTCATGTCCATGAAATTGCGCGCAGCCTCCCGGTCCGCTTCCTCTTCAAAGGCGACGTCCAGATCGGGTGCGCCGCCCAGCAGATGGAGCAGCGACCAGAGCGCAAACCGTCGCCCGCGATCCTGCTCCAGGCCCAGATCGACGCGCATGCGGTCGATCCCGGCCTCGATCGTCGCGGACGGCAATGTATCGATGTCGGCCGTGCCGAAATACCGCTGAAGCTGATCGTCGAAGTGCATCGCCATGCCCTACAGCAAGGGCCGCAGCCTGGGCAAGTTAGCCCTGCAACGCGCAAGGCACGATGCTGGCGGGATCGGGCCGCGCGGCAATGCGGCGAAAGCGGGCGAGGTAACCGCCGGCGGTCGGCTTGGCGATCACCTGCTCCATGCGAAAGCCCATGGCGGCCATTTCGCAAGCCAGCAGCCGCGGCGGCGTGCCATGCTGGTCGGTCGGCCGGTCGGCATCGACCACGATCAGCTCGCCATCCCTCTTGAGCGCGGGGCTGAGATGCCAGAGGAAGGCATAAGGCTCTGCAATCTCATGATACATATGGACCATCAGGATTCGGTCGAAACTGTTTTGCGGCAGGCGGGGATCTTCCGGAGCGCCCAGCTTCACGCTGACATTGTCCCATTTTTCCCGCGTGATGCGGCGCGAAAGTGCCTCGATCACTTCGGGCATGATATCTTCGGCCAGGACGCGGCCCCTGGCGCCCACCCGCCTGGCGAGGCGCACCGTATAATAGCCCTCCCCAGCGCCGATATCGGCCACGGTCATCCCCGGACGGATGCCCGCCCGGTTCATGATATCCTCCGCCTCATTCACCCGGTCGCGCGCTTCCTCGCTCGACCAGCGGGTCGACACGATCGGCGCGACCGGCCGGTCGGCCCGCGGGAAAGGTTCGGCAGCGGCGGAACGCTGCGTGCCCTTGCCGCCGCCCATCCGGTCGCAGGCAGCCAGCGGGGCGGCCAGCAGGACAAGTGCGCCCGCCAAAACCGCCCGGTTCATCAGTCGACATCCTCCACATCGACCGATTCGCCCGTCACCTTCTGCGACAAAGCGGCGGCCATGAAGGGATCGAGCGCCCCGTCCAGTACATCGTCCGGCGCGCTAGAGGTGACGCCGGTGCGCAGGTCCTTCACCAGCTGATAGGGCTGGAGCACATAGGAGCGGATCTGGTGGCCCCAGCCGATTTCGGTCTTGGCCTGATAATCGGTGTTGGCCGCTTCCTCCCGCTTGCGCAGCTCGGCTTCGTACAAACGGGCCTTGAGCATGTTCATCGCGGTAGCGCGGTTCTTGTGCTGCGACCGGTCATTCTGCGACGCGACGATGATGCCCGAAGGAACGTGGGTGATGCGGACGGCGGAGTCGGTGGTGTTGACGTGCTGCCCGCCCGCGCCCGATGCGCGATAGGTGTCGATCTTGAGGTCGCTTTCCTTGACCTCGATATCGATATTATCGTCGATCACCGGATAGACCCACACCGACGAGAAGCTGGTGTGGCGGCGCGCCGCGCTGTCATAGGGGCTGATGCGGACCAGGCGGTGAACGCCGCTTTCGGTCTTGGCATAGCCATAGGCGTTTTCGCCCTTGATCAGGAAGGTCGCGGACTTGATGCCGGCGGTTTCACCCGCCTGATAATCGACCAGCTCCACCTTGTAGCCGCGCCGTTCCGCCCAGCGGCGATACATGCGCGACAGGATTTCGGCCCAGTCCTGGCTTTCGGTGCCGCCCGCCCCGGCATGGATTTCCAGATAGGTGTCGCTGCCGTCGGCCTCGCCGGACAACAACGCCTTGATCTTGTCCTCATCCGCGCGGTCGGCCAGCGCCTTCAGGGACGCGATGGCTTCGCTCACCATATCCTCGTCACCCTCGGCCTCGGCCATCTCGATGAGTTCGGCAGTATCGCTCTTGTCCGTCCCGATCGCGCGGGTTGCGCCGATCGCGCTGTCGAGGCGCGTGCGCTCGCGCATCACCTCCTGCGCCAGCTTGGCGTTGTCCCACAGGGTCGGGTCTTCCACGCGCGCATTCAGTTCGTCCAGGCGGCGCAGGGCGCGATCCCAGTCCAGCGATTGGCGCAGCAGGGCCAGCGCGGCGTCGATACGATCGATATATTGCTGCGCTTCGGCGCGCATGGGGAGTCTCCAAAACTGTCGTGGCGCTTCAACGCATCAAGCGTCCGCCCCTATCCGAGGGCAGCGGATTTGGGAAGGGCGAGGATTTATCTGCTACATTTGCAGATGATGAAGAACGCGAAATCTACTGGCGCGAACTGGAGCGATCCGGATGATGCTCCTGGGCTGACGCAGGCATGGGCCGATGGCGCGGATGCGTATCACGGGAATAGGCTGGTACGGCGCGGTCGCCCGAAGCTGGAGCAGACGAAGCAGCATGTTTCACTGCGCCTGGACCCGGAGGTGATAGAAAGTTTCAAGGCTGGCGGCCCAGGCTGGCAGGCCCGTATCAATGAAGCGCTCAGAAAGGCGGCAGGCCTGTAACGGCCCGCCCCCTCAATAAATTCCGCCCTGCCCTTCCAGGAAGTCGGCGTCGGTGCGGCGACGGCCGCCCGACACGGCACGGTCGGCGCGGGCTGCGGCGACCTTGGCCTGTTCCTCGGCCTCCTCCTTGCGGATGGTGCGGCGCGGTTCGGATTCGGGCTTGAACGCTTCCCAGATGATGGCGGGCTTGGCGTCGGTGCCGGGCCATGCGCCATAGACGCGCTTGCCCGAACGGCGGTCGATCGCGACCATGCGGATGCCGGCCGGCGCGACGAAGGGCGTCTTGGGCATGGTTTCCAGCAAAGGCGTCATCGCCGCCTTCCAGATCGGGGCGGCGATGCGGCCGCCCTGCGCCCAGCCGCCCAGACTGCGCGGCTGGTCATAGCCGATATAGACGCCCGCGACGATATCGGGCGATCCGCCCACGAACCAGACGTTGGTCGGGCCGTTGGTCGTGCCGGTCTTGCCGAACAGGGGGCGCTTCAGGTCCGCCAGCGCCGTGGCGGTGCCGCGCTGGATCACGCCTTCGGTGATATGGACGACCTGATAGGCGGTCATCGGGTTCATGACCTGCTTACCCTCCATGCCGAAACGCGGCATGGGCTTGCCGTCCCAATTGGCCATGTTGCAGCCATCGCACGGGCGCCAGCGTTCCGGCCAGATCACCTTGCCGCGACGATCCTGGACATAGTCCATCACCTTGGACGGGAATTGCTTGCCCTGATTGGCGAGCGTCGCATAGGCGTTGACCATCCGCTCCACCGTCGTCTCACCCGCGCCCAGCGCGAAGGAGAGATAGGGCTGATAGTCGCCGATCCCCATATTCTTGATGGTGCGCACGACGCGATCCATGCCGGTCTGGCTGGCGGCGCGCACGGTCATCAGGTTGCGCGACTGCTCCACGCCCCAGCGCATCGTCTGCGGCCCGGCGCTGCCGCCGGAGAAGTTGCGGAAGCATTTCTGCCCCAAGCCCGCACCCTGATAGACGCAAAGCGGCCCATCGACGATGATCGAGGCGGGCGTCATGCCATTGTCTAGCGCGGCGGCATAGACGAAGGGCTTGATGGTCGATCCCGGCTGGCGCAGCGCCTGCGTCGCACGGTTGTAGCTGGACAGGCGCGAATCGAAGCCGCCCTGCATCGCGCGGATACGGCCCGAATGGACCTCCTGCGCGACCATGCCGCCCGATACTTCGGGAATGTTGCGCAACGCCCAGCTGGCGCCGTTGCGCGCCACGACGATCAGGTCGCCCGGCTTCATCGCGGAGAAGGCCGGGCCACCGGTCTTGCGATAGGGCGTATTGGCGGCGCCCGCCGGCAGCGTGCCGGTCGATCCGTCGGCAAAGCCGATCTGCGCATCGCTCGACGAACGGCTGATGACGACGGCAACGCGCCATTGCGCATAATCGACGTCGATATAGCTGGCGGCCAGCTCCCTCTCCCAGCCATTATCGACATTGATATGGCCGATCGGGCCTGACCAGCCGCGCCCCGCATCAAAGCGCAGCAGGCCGTTGCGCAATGCGGTCGCCACATGATCCTGCAATACCGGGTCATAGGGGCTGCGCACCCACAGGCCGCCGGCATAGACGCTGTTGGGGCCGTCCTCCGCCTTTTCGCCGAAACGCTGGATCAGGCGACGGCGCACCTCTTCCATATAATAGCCGCCGGCGCGCGCGTCGAAGCTGGAACCGTGCGCGGCGACGGTGCCAAGGGGCTGGGCACGGGCGGCATCGCGCTGGGCGGCGGTGATCCAGCCATTTTTCTCCATTTCGCCCAGCGACCAGTTACGGCGGTCGAGCGCGCGGGCATGGCCAGTTTCGCTTTCGGGGCGATAATTGGCCGGCCCCTTGGGCAGGATCGACAGATAGGCCATCTCGTGCAGTTGCAGGTCGGCGACGTCCTTGTCGAAATAGGCGCGCGCGGCAGCCTGCACGCCATAGGCGTTGCGACCGAGGAATATCTGGTTGAGGTAGAGTTCGAGTATCTGCTGCTTGCTCAGCACATTTTCCATACGGTAGGCGAGGATCATCTCCTTCACCTTGCGCGTGGGCGAATATTCATCGCCGATCAGCAGATTCTTGGCCACCTGCTGCGTGATGGTGGAGCCACCGCGGGCGCGCTGGCCCGACCCGAGCTTGCTAACATAGTCGAACACCGCGCCGGCGAAACCGGGGATATCGACGCCATGATGTTCGAAGAAGGTCTTGTCCTCCGCCGCCAGATAGGCGTGGATCAACTGCGGCGGATAATCGCTAAATTGCAGCTGCACGCGCCGTTCGCGGGCATAGCTGTGGACCGGCTGGCCATTGATGTCGCGCACGATGGTCGGCAGCGGCGGCTCATATTCCAGCAGCGTCGCCGCGTCCGGCAGGCCGCGCGCAAAGATCAGCCAGAACAGGCCCATACCCAGCAGCAGTCCGCCCAGCGCGATGATCGCCCAGCGGAACAGGCGCCGCGACCATAGCGGCGCCAGGCGACTGAAAAAGCCCCCGGCGTCACGGCGCAAGCGATAGGCGAAAGACGATGGGGCGGTATCGGAACGGGCCTCTTCCATGGGAAAGAGGCTCTAGGGTCAAATTGCGGTCAAGGCCAGTGGGGATGATGCGATCCGCCGCATCATCCGGTCACCCCTGCCCCGGCACCAGGCACCCCTGTCCTTAACTTCGCACATTTCCCGCACATTCGGACATTTTATTGCGCGCGCACGATCCTATCGAAAAGTGGCGCCATGATAGCGCACGACCCGCCGATAGGACAGTTTATCCGCCTGCCGTGCCGTCCCGCATGGCAAGCTTGCGGGCGAAATGCACCTCGATCGCGCGAGCGACGCCACGAGCGATCTTGCCCTGCCCCTCGCGCGAGGCGAGGAAGGCGCTGTCGGCTTCATTGCTGATATAGCCGGTTTCGAACAGGATCGACGGCGTGTCGGGCGCCTTCAACACCATCAGCGACGCGAAGCGGTGATAGGCGCTGCGGAAGGGCACATAGGGCGCGGCTTCCCGCTGGAGCAGGCGCGCGAAACTGGCCGATATATTCATCGATTCGCGCTGCGTCAGGTCGATCAGGATCGAGGACACGTCGCCCGACTGGCCACCAAGGTTCACGCCGTTGATGATGTCGGCCTTGTTCTCCCGCGCCGCCAGCCGCGCCGCCTCGCGGTCGGACGCGGTTTCGGACAGGGTATAGACGGTGGCGCCATGCGCCTCTGTATTCTCCGCCGCGTCGGCATGGATCGAAATGAACAGGTCCGCGCCCATCTTGCGCGCAATGCCATAGCGTTCCTGCAACACCAGAAACTTGTCGTCGTCGCGCGTCAGCGCCACGCGCACCCGGCCGGATTTGACCAGCTGGTCGCGAATCGCCTGGGCGATCGCCAGCGTGACGTCCTTTTCGCGCCTGCCATTTTCCCTGTTGATGGCGCCCGGATCATGGCCACCATGACCCGCGTCGATGACCACCAGCGGGCGGGCGCCGTCATGCGCGCCCTCGACCGCCGGCAAGGCCACGCCACGCGCGGCGGCCGGGATCGGCACGGTGATGGAATGGATGCGCTTTTGCGGACGGGCGGCCATATCGACTGGCGCGTCGAACCGGGTGCGCCCCTTGCCCAATTCGCTGCGAAAGCGCGTGTCGCTGACGCCCTGGAGCGAGAAGCTGAGCGATTTGCCATCCTGCGCCAGCCTGGGATTGCCAAGCGTCGCGGGTGCCGACAGGTCCAGCACCACGCGCGCCGTGCCGTCGCTCAGCTGCCCCTGACGTACCGAGGCGATATGGCCCCTGCCCGGCGCGAATTGAAAACGGCCCATCTGCGCGCCGTCGATATCGAGCGCGATGCGGCGCGGCGCATCCAGCAGGAACGCCGACGCGCCATCCACCCGGCCATCGAATCGCACGACGACATCGTCGTCCCGCACTTCGACGCCGGCGATGCCGCCCGCGCTTCCGGGTGCAGCCGCAATAATCATGCCTGCCAGGGCAAGGCTCTGGAACATGCGCTGCTTGTGCAACGCACGGCCTTTGGCCGTCCAGCCAATTTTCATGACGATGTTCCGTCTTGAGCGTCCCCACGCTGAATTCCGGATTAAGCATCAGCGGTGTGAGTCGCGTAAAATGAGACGGTTAACGACCGCTTCAGCATGAAAAGTCGGGCCCGCGACAATGGCTGCGCAAAATGTGGCAAGAGCGTCACAATATTTCAGGCAGGCGTTGCTCCATGGATGTTTGACTGCTACCCATCCATATTCCTGACAGGTCCGCCCTTAACAGAGGGCCTTTTGGGGCAATGAGATAAGCATCGGCGGTCGCGGGATCGCACCCCCGTCGATGATATGAACAGGTTGACGCTGCATGAGGCAAGATTTCCATTCCACGCTCACCCCGGCAACGGGCGTAGCGGCGTGGATGGTCCGGCCCGGCACATTGTCCGGCCCTGCCGACGCAGCAGACGCGCACTTTTCCTTTGAAACCTGGACGACACCGACATCCGCGCCCTCAACGGAGCGCGCCCGGCCGTCCCTACACTATCGCGTGGCGTCGCGGCCCAGCGTCGCGACCCGCCCACGCCGGAGACTATTACATGACAATGCGTATGCTGATCGATGCGCGCCACCGGGAAGAAACCCGTGTCGCGGTCGTCAAGGGTAACCGGATCGAGGAGTTCGACTTCGAATCCGCTGAGCACAAGCAGCTCAAGGGCAATATCTATCTGGCCAAAGTGACCCGCGTGGAGCCTTCGCTCCAGGCGGCCTTCGTCGATTATGGCGGCAATCGCCACGGCTTCCTGGCCTTCAGCGAAATCCACCCGGATTATTACCAGATCCCGCGTGAGGACCGCGAGGCGCTGTTGCGCGAAGAACGCGCCCATGCGGAAGAAGAAGCCGCGCTGCGCGCCGATTATGACGATGACGACGACGACCATGATCATCCCGATCATGTCGCGCCCGAAGGCGGCGTCGAATATGTCGAGGCCAGCCATCATCATGACGATGAGGAAGAGGGCGAGCCGGCCGAAGGCGGCGAAACCAGCGAAGCGAGCCCCGATCGTGGCGGCCGCCGCGGCGGTGGACGCGGTCGTGGCCGGGGTGGCGACGAAGCCGCAGACGAACTGCGCCGCAAGCGCATGGCGCTGCGTCGCCGCTACAAGATCCAGGACGTCATCAAGCGCCGCCAGGTGCTGCTGGTCCAGGTCGTCAAGGAAGAGCGCGGAAACAAGGGCGCGGCCCTGACCACCTATTTGTCGCTGGCAGGTCGCTATTGCGTACTGATGCCCAACACCAGCCATGGCGGCGGCATTTCGCGCAAGATTTCGAACGCGGCGGACCGCAAGCGGTTGAAGACCATCATCGCCGAAATGGCGCTGCCATCGTCGATGGGCTGCATCGTGCGCACCGCCGGCCTCCAGCGCACCAAGCCAGAGATCAAGCGCGACTTCGACTATCTCGCCCGCCTGTGGGACGAGATTCGCGAAAAGACGCTGAGCGCCGCCGCGCCTGAGCTGATCCACAACGACAGCGACCTCATCAAGCGGGCGATCCGCGATATCTACAACAAGGATATCGAGGAAGTGATCGTCGAGGGCGAGCATGGCTACAAGGCCGCCAAGGACTTCATGCGCCTGCTGATGCCCAGCCATGCCCGGCGGGTGAAGCAATATGCCGATCCGGTGTCGCTGTTCCAGCGCGCCAGCGTCGAGGAGCAGCTGGCGGCGATGTACAATCCCGTCGTACAGCTCAAGTCCGGTGGCTATCTGGTCATCAACCCGACCGAAGCGCTGGTATCGATCGACATCAACTCCGGCCGGTCGACCCGCGAACATGGCATCGAACAGACCGCCGTCGCGACCAACCTGGAAGCCGCGCGCGAAATCGCGCGTCAGCTGCGCCTGCGCGACATGGCTGGACTGGTCGTCATCGACTTTATCGACATGGAGGTGAACTCCAACATCCGTAAGGTCGAGAAGGCGATGAAGGAGGCGCTGAAGGACGATCGCGCCCGTATTCAGGTCGGCCGCATTTCGGGCTTTGGCCTGATGGAAATGAGCCGCCAGCGCCTGCGCACCGGCGTGCTGGAAGCATCGACGCGCCAGTGCCCGCATTGCGAAGGCACCGGCCTGGTCCGCACCGCATCGTCGGCGGGCCTGGGCGCGCTGCGCATGCTGGAGGAAGAAGCGGCCCGTGGTCGCGGCAGCCTCATCACCCTGCGCGCCAGCCAGGAAGCGGCCTTCTACGTCCTCAACAACAAGCGCGCCGAACTGGACGAGATCGAGCAGCGCTATGGCGTGCGGATCGAAGTCCTGCCCGATGGCGAAGTCGAGGGCGCCCGCATGTCGGTGGAGGCCAGCGGCCCCCGCCCCGAGCGCGTCGTGACCTATGCGCCGCTGCCCGAAGAGGATGACGATTTCGACGTCATCGAGGAGGAAGAAGAGGAAGAGGTCGAGGAGGCCGAAGCCGAAGCGGAATCCGAGCGTGAGGACCGCAGTCCGCGTGGCGATCGTGGTGACGAGGATCGCGATGGCGGCCGCCGTCGTCGGCGTCGGCGTCGCCGTCGTGGCGGTCAGCGCGACGATCAGCATGGCGAAGGCGGCGAGGAAGCCGCCGAGCAGGGCGATGGCGAAGCCGATGACGCCGAGCCTGTCGACGAAGCGACCCAAGCCCCCGTCGAGGCCGCTGCCGCCGGTGACGAGGAAGAAGGTGGCGCTCGCCGTCGCGGTCGTCGCGGTCGTCGTGGTGGCCGTCGCCGTCGCGAAGGGGGCGAGGATGCCGTATCGACCGAAGCGGAAGCCGCCGAGGCCGAATCGGTGGAGGCCGAGCCGGTCGCAGAGGTCGCCGAGCCCGTGGTCGAGGTCGCACCCGAAGCCCCGGCCGAGGAAGCGCCCAAGACCCGTCGTCGTCCGCGCGCCCGCAAGAAGGTAGAGGCTGAACCCGCCGTGGCCGAGGCCGAAGCGCCGGCCGCACCGGTCGAGGCCCCTGCCGAAGCCCCGGTCGAAGTCGCCGCCGAGGAAGCGCCGGCCAAGCCCAAGCGGACCCGCCGCAAGAAGGCGGATGTGGCTGCCCAGGCGCCCGCAGTCGAGGCGGCGCCGGTCGTGGAAGAGGCCGCCGCCGACGAGGCACCGGCCAAGCCCAAGCGGACGCGCCGCAAGAAGGTGGTCGCGGCCGAGGTCGAGGCGGAAGCCGCGCCGGCCGTCGTCGACGCCGCGCCGGATGCGCCTGTCGCTGAAACCGCCGCTGCCGGCGAAGAAGGCGAAGGCGATAATGGCGAGCCGCGCCGTGGCTGGTGGCAGCGCACCTTCGGCCAGTAAGCCCGGACACCAAGCGTCATGAACGAGCGCCGCTGCCCTTCCGGTCTCCACCGGTGCGCAGCGGCGCTTTTCATTTCGCCGCGCTTCACGGCAGGTTCAGGGCGCGCTTGGCATCGCCTGCGCCCGATGACCCGTCTTTTTCAGCTCATCGCCGTCCTGCTGGCATCGCTCGCGTTGATGGCGCGCCCGGCGATGGCGCAGCAGATATTGCGCGACGCCGAAACCGAATCCTTCATGGCCGACATGTCGGGCCAGCTGGTGAAGGCGGCCGGCATGGAGCCGAAAAACGTCCAGGTCATGGTCATCAACGACCCGGAGATCAACGCCTTCGTCGCGGGCGGCCAATATGTCTGGGTGCATAGCGGGCTGATCGCCCAGGCCGACAATGTGAACCAGTTGCAGGGCGTCGTGGCGCACGAACTGGGCCATATCGAGGGCGGCCATGTCATCCGGTCGGGCGAAGGCATCAAGGAAGCCACCAGCGTCACCATATTGAGCCTGGTGCTGGGCGCGGCGGCGATCGCGGCAGGCGGGGCGGAAGCGGGCATGGGCCTGATGGGACTGGGCCAGCAGGTCGGCATGGCGAAATATCTGGCCTTTTCGCGCGGGCAGGAAAGCTCCGCCGATCTGGCCGGCGCACGCTATCTGTCGAAGGCGGGGGTGAGCGGCAAGGGCAGCCTGGAATTTTTCAAGAAGCTGCAAAATCAGGAATATCGCCTCGCGATCCCGCAGGACAATAGTTACGGTCGCACCCACCCGCTGTCGGGCGAGCGCATCAATGTGCTGCGTGAAGTCTATACGGTCGATCCCGCCTGGGACCGGCCGCCCGACAAGGCGCTGGAGGCGCGGTTCGAGCGGATCAAGGCTAAGCTGATCGGCTTCGTATCCGAACCGACCCAGACATTGCAGAAATATCCCGAAAGCGACCAGTCGCTGCCCGCCCATTATGCCAGGGCCTATGCCTGGCATAAGAGCGCCTATCCGCAAAAGGCGTTGGAGGAGGCCGATGCGCTGCTCGCCGCCGCGCCGCACGACCCCTATTTTCTGGAGCTGAAGGGCCAGATATTGCTGGAAAGCGGTCGGCCCAGGGATGCCGTCGCGCCACTGCGCGAGGCGGTGAAGATCACCAACCAGCCCCTTATATCCGTGTTGCTTTCCCACGCGCTGATCGCGACGGAGGATGAAAGCAATTTCGCCGAGGCCGAACAGGTATTGCGCCTGGCCGTCCAGCGCGACCGGGAAAATCCCTTTGCCTGGTATCAGCTGGGTGTCGTCTATGAACGGCGCGGCGACACGCCGCGCGCCGCACTGGCGACGGCGGAACGCTATGCGATGATGGGCCAGCATCCCATGGCGTTGCGCAGCGCGGACGCGGCGATGCAGGGATTGCAGGCCGGCACGGTTGACTATCTGCGGGCGCAGGATATCGCGATGACTTCCCGCGCCGCGATCGAACAGCAGCGCAAGAAAAGATAGATATGACAGATCAGACCCGGCCCAGCTTTCGCGCGGCCCTTTCCAACAGGACCATACAGATGACCCTTGGCGCCCTCGCCCTGACCGCCATTGCCGGCGTCGCGCTGGCCGCGCAGGCGCCCGCCAGCGTCAACGCCACCGACAAGGCGGCGATCGAGAAGATCGTGCACGACTATATATTGGAGCATCCCGAAATCATCCCGCAGGCGGTGGAGAAGTTGCAGGCCAAGCGCATGTCGAGCACCATCGACGCCAGCCGCAGCACGCTCGAAACCCCCTATGCGGGCGCGTGGGAAGGTGCGGCCAATGCCGACGTCACCGTGGTCGAATTTTTCGACTATGCCTGCGGCTATTGCCGCGCCTCGCTCCCCGATCTGGCCAGGCTGGTCGGTTCGGACGCGAAGGTGAAGATCGTCTATCGCGAACTGCCGATCCTGTCGGAAGCCAGCAGCGACGCGGCCAAGGTGTCGCTGCTCGCTGCCGAGCGTGGGCAATATATGCCCTATCACCGGGCGCTCTATGGCGCGGGCAAGGTGTCGCGTGAGACGATCCTGGCGGCGGCCGCCAAGGCGGGCCTGACCAAGTCGGAAGCCGAATCGGCGATCGCTTCGACAAAATATGATTCGGAAATCCAGTCCAACATCGCGCTTGCCCAGAAATTGCAGGCCAGCGGCACCCCGACCTTCGTGATCGGTGGCCAGGTGCTGAACGGCGCAGTGGGCTATGACGCGCTCAAGGACGGCGTAGCGAGCGCGCGGGGCAAGTAATCCACGCCCGTTCGCTTCGGGCGCGTCGAGAAGCGGGAAGCGCGGTGCCGGCGTTTCTCGACTTCGATCGAAACGAACGGACTCTTGCCGCCCGGCCCATTGACTTACCCCCCCCTTTTGCCTATCGGACGCCCCCTGAACATGCGGCCGCTGATTTGGCGGCCCTTTTTTGTCACGCCTGATTCTCTATTTGTCTTTGAGGAATGAACGATGAAGCGCACTTTTCAGCCGAGCAATCTGGTTCGGAAGCGCCGTCACGGTTTTCGCGCCCGCATGGCGACCCCCGGTGGCCGCAATGTGATTCGCGCGCGCCGTTCGCGCGGCCGCAAGAGCCTGAGCGCCTGATTTCAACGCCCGAAAATGCTGCTGCGCCGGCCATGATGGTCCGGCGCGCGGATTTTCTGGCGGCGAATCGCGGACGCCGCGCACCGATGCCGGGCTTTGTCCTGCTGGTGCGTGAGCGTGGCGACGGCGATCCGGCGATGCGTTATGGCATCACGGTGACCAAGAAAGTAGGCGGCGCTGTCATTCGCAACAGGATGAAGCGCCGTTTTCGCGTGCTGGCGCGCGAATTGCTGCCGCTGCACGGCATCGCCGGGGCGGATCATGTGCTGATCGGCCGGGATGGCGGCATAGAGCGCGATTTCAGCCTGCTGCATGCCGAACTGGGCAAGGCGCTGGGCAAGATCATGGCCCGCCCGATCGACCCGCCGCGCGATCCGTGGCGCGCGGGCGGCAAGGCCAGGGGCCGGGGCCGGCCGTCCCGCGACAAGCAGACGCAGACCGCCAGGCAGGACAATGGGGCGTGATCGCCCGCCTGCTGATCCTGATCGCGCGCTTCTGGCAGGTCGGCCCTTCCCGCATCCTGCCCCCCACCTGCCGTTACGCCCCATCCTGTTCGGAATATACGATTCAGGCGATCCGCAAATATGGCGCGATCAAGGGTAGCTGGCTGGGGTTCAAGCGGCTAATGCGATGCCACCCATGGGGCGGATCGGGCTACGATCCGGTTCCCTGACATAACAGACATAAGACGGCGGAGCGCAAAAGCGTGGACGACAAGAAGAATATCATTCTGGCGGTGCTGCTGACCGCAGCGATCCTGTTCGGCTGGCCCTATGTCTCGCATTATGTGTTCCCGGCGGCCAATCCGCCCGTAACGAAGATCGAAGGCGGCAAGACGACCCCGGTCGCCGCCCCCGGCACCGACACGGCCGACGGCTCGGCCGTGATTCGCGATCGCGCGATCGTGCTGAAGGAAAGCCCGCGCGTGCCGATCCGCACGCCCAAGCTGACCGGCTCCATCAACCTGAAGGGCGCACGCATCGACGATATCGTGCTGCCGACCTACAGCGAGACGATCGCCAAGGATTCGCCCGCCGTCCGCCTTTACAGCCCCAGCGGCACGGCCGACGCCTATTTCGCCGGCTTCGGCTGGCAGGGCGAAGGCCTCAGGACGCCGACGAAGGACACGGTCTGGACCGCGCAGGGCAGCGTCCTTACGCCGACCAGCCCCGTTACCCTGACCTGGAACAACGGCGCTGGCCAGACCTTCGAAATCCGCCTGTCGGTGGATGAAAACTACATGATCTCCGCCGCGCAGAAGGTGTCGAACACCGGCGCGGGCGCGGTCGGCGTGAAGCCCTACAGCTATATCAGCCGCAACGGCATCCCCAAGGACCCCGACACCTGGACCATCCATGTCGGCCCCATGGGCGTGTTCAACGGCGCCGCCAATTATGACGTGAATTACAAGGATCTGGACAAGGGGCCGTCGACCCAGAGCTTCCAGTCCAAGGGCGGCTGGATCGGCTTCACCGACAAATATTGGCTGTCCGCGCTGGTCCCGGCCACCGACGCCGACTTCGCCGGTCAGTTCCGCAAGGGCGCTGGCACGCAATATCAGGCCGACGCCGCGCTGGGCTCCACCATGCTCGCGCCCGGCAAGGCCGCGACCCAGTCCATCCGCCTGTTCGTGGGCGCCAAGGAAGTCAAGACGCTGCAAGCCTATGAGCGTGCCGGCGTGCCTTTGTTCGACCGGGCGATCGACTGGGGCTGGTTCTACTGGTTCGAACAGCCGATCTTCGCGCTACTCCACTGGCTGTTCGAAACGCTCGGCAATTTCGGCGTCGCGATCATCTGCCTGACCTTCTGCGTGCGCGCACTCATGTTCCCGGTCGCCCAGCGCCAGTTCGCCAGCATGGCGGCGATGCGCGCGGTGCAACCCAAGATGAAGCTGCTCCAGGAAAAATATAAGGACGACAAGCAGCAGCTTCAGATGAAGATGATGGAGCTGTACAAGCAGGAGAAGGTGAACCCGCTCGCCGGCTGCCTGCCCATCTTCATCCAGATTCCGATCTTCTTCGCACTGTACAAGGTGTTGCAGCTGACGATCGAAATGCGTCACCAGCCCTTCGTGCTGTGGATCAAGGATCTGTCCGCGCCCGACCCGCTGCATATCCTCAACCTGTTCGGCCTGCTGCCCTTCACTCCGCCCTCCTTCCTGGCGATCGGTGTGCTGGCGCTGCTGCTGGGCATCAGCATGTACTTCCAGTTCAAGCTGAACCCGGCCCAGATGGACCCGATGCAGCAGCAGATCTTCTCGATCATGCCGTGGATGATGATGTTCATCATGGCACCGTTCGCGGCCGGCCTGCTGGTGTACTGGATTACCAACAACTGCCTGTCGATGGCGCAGCAATGGTGGCTTTATCGCAAGCACCCGGTCCCTGCCCCCGCGACGGCGAAGTAAATCGCGGCACCACGCCCGTTCGTTTCGAGCTTGTCGAGAAACGGGTGCCAACGGTTCTCGACAAGCTCGAACCGAACGGAGTGTGGAATGACAGAAGAAGAAAACACCGCCCTGATCGAGGAAGCCCGCAAGGTCTTTTCCGGCCCCATCGCCTTCCTCAAATCCGCCCCGACGCTGGATTTCCTGCCGGACATGGCGGTGAATGAAGTCGCCTTTGCCGGCCGGTCCAATGTGGGCAAATCGTCGCTGCTGAACGCACTGACCAACCGCAATGGCCTGGCCCGCACATCCAACACGCCGGGCCGCACGCAGGAACTGAACTTCTTCGACGTGGGCGAACCGCTGCGCTGCCGCCTGGTCGACATGCCCGGCTACGGCTATGCCAAGGCACCCAAGGACATCGTGCGCAAATGGAAGTTCCTGGTGAACGACTATCTGCGCGGGCGCGCGGCATTGAAGCGCGCGCTGGTGCTGATCGACAGCCGCCACGGCATCAAGGATGTCGATACCGACATGCTCGACATGCTGGATGGTGCGGCGGTGAGCTATCGCATCATCCTGACCAAGAGCGACAAGATCAAGGCCAGCGAACTGGCCGCCGTGACGCAGCAGACCGCCGACGCGATCCGCAAGCGCCCGGCCGCCCATCCCGACATCATCGCGACGTCGAGCGAAAAGGGCATGGGCATCCCCGAACTGCGCGCTGCGGTTCTGGAAAGCGTGAGCCAGGGATAAGCCGCCATGGCCGACGACGATTATATTTATGACGAAGCTAGCGGCGAATGGATCAGCGCCGCCGACGCCGCCGCGCGGCCGGATGCGTCAGAGGCCGTGGAGGTGCGCGATTCGGTCGGCAACCTGCTGGCTGACGGCGATCAGGTGGCGCTGATCAAGGATCTGACCGTCAAGGGCGCGGGCCAGACATTGAAGCGCGGCACGCTCATCAAATCCATTCGCCTGACCGGCGACTCGCAGGAGATCGACTGCCGCTATGACGGGATCAAGGGCCTCGTCCTGCGCGCGGAGTTCGTGCGCAAGCGGTGAGTGTGGGTTGGGTCGGGCAAAAGCGGGCATCCAACATCCTTTTAGGCTGAGCCTGTCGAAGCCCCGGTTGAGCATAGCCTGGTCCAGTGCTTCGCCTCCGCTCAGCACTGCCTATAGACGTCGCTCAGGGCGAACGGACGTTGGGAATGTGGGAGATACCGGCGGAGGCCCTTTCTCGCTCCCGCCCTTCAAAACAACCTATATTGCGCGTCGCCATGTAGCTTCCATGTGCCGACCGTCTCATGCCGGGTGCGGCCGACATGGCTGCACACCAGCACCAGTTCCTCCACGCGCCAGCCAAAACCGTCGATGCGGCGCTGACCGGGCGGACCGTCGCGATAGAAAAGCGTCTGATGCGGACTGAACGTCCAGCCGTCCCGCGCGGGGGTCGCCGATCGTTTCAGCGCATCGGCCACCTGCCGCTGCAACCGCGCCAAGCCTAAATTGCTGCGTGACGGTCGCAGCGCCGCCGACTGCTGACCATAGCTCAACCGGTCGAGCAGCAGGTCGAACGGATCGGCCATGATCCGCGATGCCACGCTGCCCAGCCTGTCGATCAATCCCTGGGGATAAGCCGGCACATCGGCGGATATGCCCAGCGTCACATGCTGATGGTCGGGCAATATGCGCGCCTGCCCGCCCGCCAATATCTCCGCATAATGGTCGATCTGGCGCGCGACCACCGGCGGCGGTTTTACCGCGAAGAACAGGCGATAGGCAGGTGCGACCCGGCGTCCCATGATGATGCTTCCCGAATCATGTCGATTTTGTTCCTTATATGTTCCTATCCTGCCCGTGTCGATCCATCCGGGAACCTAAATCGCCCCATGCTGCGTTGGGACTCCATCGAGGAAAGGAGTGAGGCCCATGCAGCACACCATAGCCAGTCTGGCCGAGAAGATGCAGCATATCGATTTCGCGATGCTGTCGACCCATACGGAGGACGGCCATATCGGCGCCCGGCCGATGAGCAATAACCAGGATGTCGCCCATGGCGGCGACAGTTTCTACTTCACCACCGAAGATACGCTGATGGTGCGCGATATCGAGCGCGATCCGCGCGTCAGCCTGTCCTTCCACGGCAAGAGCGGCCTGTTCGGCCAGCGCCCTCTGTTCATCGCGCTGGAGGGTCGCGCGGATCTGGTTCGCGACCGCAATCTGTTTGCCGACCATTGGAGCCCGGATCTGGAACTATGGTTCGCAGATGGCGTCGATACCCCCGGCCTGGTGATGATCCATGTCCATGCCGAGCGCGCCCATTATTGGGACGGGCAGGATGAAGGCGAGCTGGAAATCGACGTGATGCATTGATGGCGTCGCACGGACGGACGATCGCCCGCTGCCTGCTGGCCGCGGCCTATCTGGTGGCGGGCATCGCCCATCTGACGCGACCGGCCGGCTTCCTGGCGATCACGCCGCATTGGGTGCCAGCGCCCGACATGGTCGTGGCGCTGACCGGAGTTGCGGAACTGGCCGGCGCGACCGGGCTGATGATCCCGCGTCTGCGACATGCGGCCGGCATCGGGCTGGCGCTTTACGCGCTGTGCGTGTGGCCGGCGAACATCAACCATGCGCTGAACGACATCCCCTTGGGCGGTACGCATCTGAGCTGGTGGTATCATGGCCCGCGTCTGGCGTTGCAGCCGGTCATCATCTGGTGGGCGCTATGGGCCAGCGGCGTTACCGACTGGCCGTTTCGCCGACGTCCCTAGACAGCGATCAGCGCATAGGGGCGGTCGAACTTTTGCGACACCACGAACTGCGCGCAATTATAGACGGGCACGCCGCGCGGTGTCTTGCCTTCGAACGCGCCGCGATGGGCATGGCCGTGGACGGCGAAGCGCACATTGTCGAACCGATCGATCGCGTCTGCCAGTCGGGATGAACCCAGGAACGGGAAAATCTCGGGCGGTTCGCCCATCACCGTCTCCTGAATCGGTGCATAATGCAGCACCGCGACGACCCGGTCGGTGCGTAGCGATCGCAGGGCATTTTCCAGCTTGCGCGCCTCGTTGATCGATTCCTCGACGAAGCCCTTGATCGCGCTTTCGCCGAACGCGCCCAGTTCGCCCCGGCCAAAGCCACCGACGAAGCCCTTCACGCCCGCAAAGCCGACGCCCTTTATCTCCACCGCCTGTTCGTCCAGCACGGTGACGCCCGCGCCGTGCAGAATACGGGCGACCTCTTCGGGCTGGCCACATTCATGATCGTGATTGCCCAGCACCGCGACGACCGGAATGGTGCAGGCGTGCAGATCCTCGGCCAGTATCTCGGCCTCGCGCGTCTTGCCGAAATTAGTGAGGTCGCCGCACAGCGCCAGCACGTCGGCCTTCTGCGAAATCTCGGCAAACATATCGCGATATTTATGCTCCGACTGGTCGGTCACGTGCAGGTCGCCGATCGCGGCGATCGTCAGGCTGCCTTCATTTGTTGCGGTCATGGCTTTCCTCCAGTCCCTTGCCCACGACATCGGCGAAACCCCATTCGGTGATGTCGACCAGATAGTCGCGCGGCGACAGCAGCCGCCCCCGGCAGACGCGAATCTTGGGCACGGGCAATTCGGCGCGCGTCTGCAAGCGCCCCAATAATTCCTCGAACAGCCAGAGCGGGATGCAGTGGCGTTCGGTCGGATAGATGAAGCGGAAATTGAGCAGCGCGATCAGCAGCAATTCCCAATGCAATTCCATCGCATCCAGCAGCCGCTGCCAATCGATCGCCTCATATTGTTTCAGGATCATGTGCGCGACGTCCGCGCCATCATAGCGATAGCGATCCTGGATGAAGAGTTTCGACAGGATGAATTCTGTCGGCGGGGTGATGCGCACGCGGGTGCCATAGACGTCGGCATGGGCGCTATCGCGAAACCATTCCTCCGTCACCGGCAGGCTGGCCGACGAGATATTGTAGATGACGTCGAAGAAATGGCCGTCTTTCCAGACCTTGCCGATCCAGCGTTCGTCCTCGAACTCCACCTCATGGCCCAGATGCTTGAAATGGGCGAGGATACGGGGTGCGTCGCCCGCCTTGCAGAAGACGTCCAGATCCTTGGTCGGCCTCACGATGCCGGTCAGGCAAGCCAGCGCATAGGTGCCCGACAGCATGAAGGGGATGTCCGAAGCGACCAGCTCGGCCAGGCTGTCGGCGTAGAATTGCTTGGCTTCGGGCGGCGGGTCGAAGGTGGCGGGGTCGAGCGTCATCGGGGCAAGCTTCTCTCCATGGGAGCAGGGGGAACGGGCGGCGACGCGCTTCCGTTCCCGCCCCCTGCCTTCCCCCAAAGGTAGGCGGTTGTCTTTCGGAGCCAGCGGCTTAGGGTGCGCGTCCATCCCGGAACAAACAATCTATCATTGGCGAGGCGGCATGACCCGGCACATTCCTTGGATTTTGACGGCGATCATCGGCGCGGTGGCGCTGACCGTCGTGGCGGTGTCGCGCGGTGAGGCCGTCAATGCGCTATGGATCGTGGTCGCGGCGGTCAGCTGCTTCCTGGTCGCCTACCGCTATTATGCGCTCTACATCGCCCGCCATGTGATGCGGCTCGACCCCGCGCGCCCCACCCCGGCGATCCGCCGCGCCGACGGCCTCGATTATGTCGCAACCGACAAGACGGTCCTGTTCGGCCACCATTTCGCGGCGATCGCAGGCGCAGGCCCGCTGGTGGGGCCAGTGCTGGCAGCGCAGATGGGATATCTCCCCGGTACGCTCTGGATCATCTTTGGCGTGGTGCTGGCGGGCGCGGTGCAGGATTTCATGGTCCTGTTCATTTCCATGCGCCGCGACGGCAAGTCGCTGGGCGAACTCATCCGCATGGAAATGGGGCAAATCGCCGGCACCATCGCCCTGTTCGGCGCCTTCATGATCATGGTCATCATCCTGGCCGTCCTGGCGCTGATCGTGGTGAAGGCATTGGCCGAAAGCCCCTGGGGCATGTTCACCGTCGCCGCCACCGTGCCGCTGGCCATGGCGATGGGCGCCTATACCCGCTGGGTCCGGCCCGGCCGCATCGGCGAAGTGTCGATCCTGGGCCTGATCGGCCTGCTTGCCGCGATCGTCTATGGGCAGGCGGTATCGCTTTCGCCGATCTGGGGTCCGGCCTTCACCTTCACCCCCGTGCAATTGTGCTGGATCCTGATCGGCTATGGCGCGGTCGCCTCCGTCCTGCCGGTCTGGCTGCTGCTGGCGCCGCGCGACTATCTGTCGACCTTCCTCAAGATCGGGGCGATCGCCGCGCTCGCGATCGGCATCGTCATCATGGCCCCGCCGCTCAAGATGCACGCCGTCACGCAATTTGTCGGCGGCAACGGCCCGGTCTGGTCGGGCGGCCTCTTCCCCTTCCTGTTCATCACCATCGCCTGCGGCGCGGTGTCCGGCTTCCACGCCCTCATCGCCAGCGGCACCACGCCCAAGCTGATCGCCAGCGAAGCCCATGCGCCGATGATCGGCTATGGCGCGATGCTGATGGAGGCGTTCGTGGCGATCATGGCGCTGGTCGGCGCGTCGATCCTGGACCCCGGCATCTATTTCACGATGAACAGCCCCGCGGCGCTGATCGGCACCGACGCCGCCAGCGCATCGGCCGCCGTCACCGCCATGGGCTTCCCCATCTCGCCTGACCTCATCGCCCAGACCGCCAGGGATGTCGGCGAACATAGCATCATCAGCCGCGCGGGCGGCGCGCCGACGCTGGCCGTGGCGATGGCGGAAATCTTCAGCCATGTGGTGGGCGGTCCCGCGATGAAGGCCTTCTGGTATCATTTCGCGATCCTGTTCGAGGCGCTGTTCATCCTGACAGCCGTGGACGCGGGCACCCGCGCCGGTCGCTTCATGTTGCAGGATCTGATCGCGCTGGCGGTGCCGTCGTTCAAAGAAACAAAGAGCCATGTCCCCGGCATCGTGGCCACCGGCCTGACCGTCGCGGCCTGGGGCTTTTTCCTCTATCAGGGCGTCACCGATCCGCTGGGCGGGGTGAATACGCTCTGGCCCGTGTTCGGCATTTCCAACCAGATGCTGGCCGCGATCGCGCTGATGCTGGGCACCGCCGTCCTTTTCCGCATGAAGCGCGACCGCTTCGCCTGGGTCACGCTGATCCCCACCGCCTGGCTGCTGATCTGCACTTTGTCGGCGGGCTGGCTGAAACTTTTTTCGGCCGATGCCAAGGTCGGCTTCCTGGCCCATGCCGCCAAGTTCGGCGCGGCGGCGCAGGCGGGTGACGTGCTCAGCCCGGCCAAGTCGATGGCGGAGATGCAGCGGATCATCTTCAACGACCGTATCGACGCGGCGCTGGTCGCGCTGTTCCTGGCGGTCGTGCTGGCGCTGTTGTTCTTCACCGTGAAGACCTGCCTTGCCGCGCGGCGGATCGCCGCGCCCACCGCGCGCGAAATCCCCTCGCAACTGGTGCCGGCGGAATGACCGGCTGGCTGGATATCGCGCGGCGCACGGCGCGACTCATGGTCGGCCTGCCCGACTATGACGCCTATCTGCGCCACATGGCCGCGCACCATCCCGACCGTCCGACGATGAACCGGACGCAATTTTTTCGGGACCGGCAGGAAGCCCGCTATGGCGGCAAAAATGGCGGTCGATGCTGCTGAAGTCGCCGAAAAACAATCCATTAGCGTCAAATGCTTATGACATGGATTGCAAATTTCGTAATATTGCGATTGTAAAATCCAAATCGGCGACAAGAAATTTCAAAAATACGCCTTTGGGGGTATTGATCGCTTCCGTCGCTTTGCTAGGGCGCGCCATCCTTTGTGCCCGACAGCGTAGAGGATGTGCCCCCTGCCCGTCCCTTGCGGCAGGGGGCACGCATGGTGATGGCCAGGCCTTCACCCGCGCGCGTTGAAGCCCGCGACCATGCCTGCGCTGATCGACAGCGCGATCTCCGCCGGGCCGACGGCGCCGATGTCGATGCCGGCCGGGCCGTCGATCCGGGCAAGATCGTCGGCGGCAAAGCCCATCGCCTCCAACCGTTCCAGCCGTGCCGCATGGCTTCGGCGCGACCCCAGCGCAGCGACATAGCCGGTCGGCGCGCGCAACGCCGCCACCAGGGCGGGATCGTCGATCTTGATGTCATGGCTCAACACCACGACTGCCGTCGATTCGCCGGGATGTCGCGCCGCCACCGCCTCATCGGGCCAGCGATCGTCCAGTTCGACGCCGGGAAAGCGCTCCGGCGTCAGGAAGCGGCCACGCGGGTCGATCACCACCGGCATCACCCCGATCGCCTGCGCCAGCGGCACCAGGCTCTGCGCAATCTGCACCGCCCCCACGATCAGCAACCGGCGCGGCGGGTCGTAGCGATTGAGGAAATGCTCCTCGCTCACCTTCGTGCCGGTGACGCCGCTATCCAGATCGGTAGCCAGCGTCAGCGCGCGGCCGGCCTCACTCGCGGTGGCGATCTGTCCGAACAGATCGGGCGCAAAGCCATGGTCGCCCACAGGCTGGACCAATACCGCAATTTCGCCGCCGCAGGGCAGCCCGACCTCCCACGCATCGCCATCGGCCACGCCATAGCGCTCGACATGGGCCGCGCGGCCAGCGATCACCTCGGCCGCGCGTTGCAGGACGGCGCTTTCCACGCAGCCGCCCGATATGCTGCCTTCGAACCGGCCATCGGCATGCACGATCATATGGCTGCCGCGCGGCCGCGGCGCCGATCCCCATGTCGATACCACCGTCGCCAGCGCCATCGGCGCATCGCGCCATTCCATCGCCTTGCGGATCACCGCGCTATTATCGTTCAACTGCAATTCCCCGTGACTGCCCGGTCCATCAGCGCACAACCGCCGATCCGTTTCCCATATGGGACGCCGATGCTCCCTCGCCTAGTGCAGGCGCCTGCCACTCCATACGACCCGTCCGACAATATCCACCAGCGCCGGATCGATATCGGTCCAGTCGGGATAATGGGGATTGTCGCTGACCACGCTGAACCAGCCGCGGCGCGGCCCCATCGCGATGCGCTTGACCATCAATACCCCGTCCAGCCGCAATACATAGACCCCGTCGCGCAACCGGCCGGCATCATCGTCATGATCCACCATGATGTCGTCGCCGTCATTCAGCGTCGGCGCCATCGATTCGCCATCCACACGGATGATCGACACGCGCTGCGGCCGCACGCCCAGATGGCGCAGCCAGCGTGCATCAAACGCCATCACGCCTGTCGCCTGCTCATCCTCGTCCAGCGACCCCTGCCCGGCCGATGCGCCCAAAGCCAGGCGCGGCACCGCAACGACGGCAGGCATGCCACGCATGCGCACCGGCGCGGCCCCGTTGGCGGGCACCGGTGCTTCGACCCCGCCCAGCATCGCTTCGGGCACCCCGAAATAGCGGGCCAGCACGCGCCGGTCCGCTTCATCCAGTTTGCGGGGCGTGCCGCGTTTGATGAACTGCTGGATATAGGCGGGGTTGCGCCCGATCAGCCGGGACAGATCGGCGAAATTTTCACCCCGGTCGGCAATCAGCCGTTCCAGTGCGATCCGGGCCTGATGTGATTCATCCATAAATGATCCATAATGATAGGAATTTTCCTAGACAAGTAGGAAATTGCGTCTGAGATAGGAATACGCCTATCGACTCGCAGCGGGCGAGTCGCACTGACGGGGGAGAAGAAAGCCCATGTTGCTGCAAATGATCGAGCGTTTCCTGCGCGATGAAGACATGACGCCAACCCGGTTCGGGCGCGATTGCGCGCGCGATCCGCGCCTGGTCTTCGACCTGCGCCTGGGCCGGGAACCCGGCGATCGGGTGCGGAGACGTGTAGAACATTTCATGAACACATATCGCAGGAGCATCAGCCAATGACAAGCGTGGATCGTCGTTTCGCAGGTGCGAGACTCATCCGAAATCAAGCGATAGGAAAAAAGCGAGACGACCCGTTGCCGTCATTGCTGGCGCAATTGCTGGTTCTGGCCGGCGAGCCTACGACGGTCGACCGGGCTGTCACCCGTCCCTGGGCCAGCGCCCTGTTCGAAGGGCGTCGCCATCTCATCCGCCTGCATGTGCGCGGTGAGGATTGCCTGAAGCGCAGCCTGACGCTCATGGCCGTTCTGACCGATGCGCAATGGGATATATCCGGGCATTTCGTCGCCGACATCACCGTTGACAACGGCGATGTGGATGATGAGGGCATCTGGCTGGACCTGTCCGCCCTCACCATAGAGGAGCAGTAGGCGGTTAACGCCTGCCGGTCATGGAGCGCAGCGCACCCAGCGCGGCGCGCAGCGCTTCATCCTGATCCTGTTCCACGCTCGGTCGCACCGGCACGGCCGGGGCGACCGGCATGTCGGCGATCGTGCCGGCGGGGGCGCTCATCTTGCGCGATCGCTGGGCCAGGCCACGCTCCAGCCGGTCGGTCAACTCGCCGATCGACAGGCCATGGGTCGGCAGCGGCGCCGGACGGATCGGTTCGGCTGCCGGTTCCGGCGCAAGGAGCGGCGCGGGGGTCGGGGTGCTGACGGACGCTGTGGGCGTGGCTGACGGCGGCGTCCACAGCGGTTCGGGCATGTCGAACGCGACATTCTCAGGGTGAATGTCATCCTCATGCACATCCACCACATCCTCCTCCTGCACCAGCGTGGGCGCGGTAAACGGGCCGGCAGGGCGCAGGAAGGCGGGCTGGGGCAGATCCTCCTGCGCGATCGGCGTCGGCGCGCTGGGCATCGCCAGATTGCCGAGCGGCACGACCGTATCGCGTTCCGGCTCCCGGTTCGCGACCAGCGATCGGCGGCCCGATTCGGTCTTGGGAAAAATATCCAGCCCGTCGAAATCCCGGCTGGCAAAGATGGGCGGGCGCGATGGCGCGTCGGGGTGAGCGTCGGCGCGGCGCAGGACCGGCATATCCGGTTCGGACGCGGCGCGGCCCCGGGCCAGTGCAGTCAGCTTGGAGAATGCGAAACCCATTTTTCTTGCTCCCTGGACGCTCTTGGCACGTCCTGTTTCATCTTCAAGGGCCGGTACGTCCGGACCACGGCGCGTCAGGCCAACGACGCCCACGGCCATCAATCCGGCGAAACCCGCTATCATCACGCGCGCCTTCAAGCCCAGCGGCGGCGCAGCGGCGGGCACCGCTTCGCTCAGGCCACTCGACGCCACCAGCATCTCGACCAGGCCGACCGGCATCCACAGGAACAACAGGGCGACCGCCAGACCGGCAAAAGCCGCCAGCGCCGTTCCCCGCCCCCGATCTACGCCTGTCGACACCCTTTTGTTCAACCTTCGCTCATGCGGCCGCGCGCGTGCCCGTCGGGCGCGCCAGCAGCCGCTGGTAAACGGGTTCATAACGCAAAATGTTTGACGACCAGTTACGCTCTGCCTCCACAAAGGCGCGGGCGACGGCGCGGCGTTCATCCCAGATGGCGCGGTCGGCGAACAGGTCCGCCAATGCCGCGGCGATCGCGGCCGGATCGTCCGGCGCGAACAAGGTACCGGTGACGCCATCCTCGATCAGCTCGCGATGACCGCCCACGCTCGACGCCGCCACCAGTCGGCCCTGCGCCATCGCTTCCAACGGTTTGAGGGGCGTGACCAGATCGGTCAGCCGCATCGCCTTGCGTGGGTAGGCCAGCACATCGACCTGCGCATAATAATGTTCGACCTGATCGTGCGGCACGCGGCCGACGAATATGATATGATCGGCGAAGGGCGACGCCATCGCCTGGTCGCGCAGCGCCTGTTCCATCGGCCCGCCGCCGACCAGCAAAAGTTTTGCCTTCGGCCGCGCGCGCACGAGTCGCGGCACGGCGGCGATCAGGTCGTCCAACCCTTCATAATCATAGAAGCTGCCGATGAAGCCGACGACGTCCGCCCCCTCCAGCCCCAGCTTCGCGGTCAGCGCAGGATCGCGATCGACCGGCGCTCCGAACTGGTCCATGTCCACGCCATTGGGCGACACGACGATCTTGCCCGCATCCACGCCGCGCGCGATCAGGTCGCCGCGCAGCCCTTCGCAGATCACCGCCACCGCATCGGCCGCACGCACCGCCCGGCTTTCCAGCTGGCGCGTCAGCCAATAACGCGGGCTGCCCTCCACCCCTGTGCCATTGCCGACCGCCGCATCTTCCCAGAAAGCGCGGATTTCGTAGATCATCGGCAGGCCATGGCGTTTCGCCACGCGCTGCGCCGCGATCGCGTTCAGCACCGGCGAATGGGCATGGATCACATCCGGCCGCCATTGCCGCACCAGCGCGTCGATAGCCTCGGCATGGGCGGCGATATCGCGCCATTCGCGAATGAGCGGATTGCCGCTGGCCGCGATGCCGGGGGTGCGATGAAAGGTCAGCCCGTCCACCACCTCTTGCGATGGCCCGCCGGCGACATGGCGATGCCCGGTAATGCCGCGCACGTCCCACCCACGCGCCATCTGCGCGCGCAAGATGGCACGGGTGCGGAAAGTATAGCCGCTGTGCAACGGCAGACTGTGGTCCAGGACGTGGAGAATACGAGTCATAGCCCGATCTGTTTGGCGAAAAAGGTTTAACGGCCCGTCAACTCTGTCTGGTTAGTGGAGGGACCGTGCCGAACGGAATCACTCAGAAGCGATGATAGACGCCCTATCCCTGCTGATCAGCCATGGCGTGATCCTGCTCGCCGCCTGGCGCCTGTTGCCGCGCGCCGATCTGGATCGCGACCCGCCGCCTACGCGGCCTTCTGCGTCGGAGCCGCGCGCCGATGCGTGACCTCTTCTTCATCGCTTACCTGGGCCTGTTCGGCCTCATGGGGCTGAAGCGGCCGTTCCTGCTGGTCGCGGTCTATGCCTATATCGACATCGTCTCGCCCCAGCGCCTGTCCTATTTCCTGCTCAACACCATTCCCATTTCCGCCATGGCCTTTGCCGCGATGGTCGGCGCCTGGCTGGTGATGGACGACAAGAAGGATTGCCGATTCTCCGCACGGCAGGGGCTGATGCTCATATTGGTCGCCTGGTGCGGCTACACCACATTGACCGCAGATTTCCCGGTCGAGGCGCTGACCAAATGGAACTGGGTGTGGAAAGCGATCATCGCCGGCATCTTCCTGCCGCTGGTCCTGCGCACGCGCCTGCGGATCGAGGCGCTGACCCTCTTCATGATTCTCTGCGCCAGTACCATCATCATCAATGGCGGCATGAAGACCGCGCTGTCAGGCGGCGGCTATGGCGTGCTGAACCTGATGGTCGAAAACAACAGCGGCCTGTATGAAGGCAGCATCATCAGTTGCGTCGCCATCGCGCTGATGCCGCTCATCCTCTGGCTTTCCAACCATGGCACCATATTCCCGCCCGACTGGCGCGTGAAGACCTTCTGCTATGCGCTCTGCCTTGCCTGCATGCTGATGCCGATCGGCACGGAGGCGCGCACCGGCCTCGTCTGCCTCGTCCTCCTCTTCGGCATGATGCTGATACGCTCGAAGAAAAAATTCCTCTACGGCCCGCTGCTCGCCTTGGCCGGGCTGGCCGCCATCCCCTTCCTCCCCGCCAGTTTCACCCAGCGGATGGAGACGATCGAAAATCACCAGGGGGACGAAAGCGCCTCCACCCGCGTCGCGGTGTGGATGTGGACGCTCGACTATGTGAAGACCCATCCGGGCGGCGGCGGCTTCGACAATTATCTCCAGAACAGCTTCACCTATTACGCCCAGAGCACCATCGTCGACAGCGGCGGCGCGCGAATCGAGCGGCGTACCGTCACCGATCGCGGCCGCGCCTATCACAGCGCCTATTTCGAGATGCTGGGCGAACAGGGCTATTTCGGTTTCTTCATCTGGGCGCTGATCCACGGCATCTGCTTCATCCGGACGGAGGCGATCCGGCGCCTCTATCGCAGGCGCGCCAACGACCCGGACACATATCCGGATGAAGCGTGGATATCCCCCTTCGCCTCAGCCCTGCAACAGGGCCATGTCGTCTATATGATCGGATCGCTTTTCGTGGGTATCGCCTACCAACCCTTCATCTTCATGATGCTCGCGCTTCAGATCGGGCTGGACACCTATCTGACCCGGCTGCGCAAGGATGCGGCCAGGCGCGATCTCGACGCCGCCTTTGCCGCGCGGCATGGCGTTCCGGCATGACCGGTGAACTGCGCGTTCTGGGCGTGGCGCACGGCCTGCTGCTGGGGCTGGCGCTGGCCTGCCCGCTCGTGGCGCCGGGCCTCCTGCCCTGGGGCATCGACGCGCTGATGCTGGTCGGCGGCTTTCAGCTGCGTCTGGCCGATCGCCGCTTTACCCTGCGCCCCGGCGCGAAGGAATGGATCAGCCATATCATCATGGCGCCATCGCGGTTGCTGCGCTGGGGTGCGGCGGCCGTGGTCGCGCTGATCGCCGGCGATCCGGGATTTGCGGGCGCCATCCTGACCGCCGTCCTGGTGTGCGAACTGCTCGCCTATCCGCTCGCGACGCGGATGATGGGCCGACGCAGCCTGCCCCATGCGGCCGGCGCGCTGGGGCTGCTGATCGCGGCGACCGGGGCGACGGGCCAGCCTGTGCTACACCTGATCCTCGCGTTCCTGACGGGCGTGACCGCCTGCATGGTCTGGCTGCGCGGCCCCGATGGCGAGCCGCGTGCGCTGGCGCTGGCGCTGGGCGGCGGCATGGCCGCGATCGCCGCGCCCCTGCTCTTCCCCGGCGCCCTCGCCTTTGCCGCGCCGACCTTTGCCGTCTGCGCGGCCTGGACGCTGGCCCATCTGTCGGTGCTGCGCCGCCCGGTCATGCCCTGGCGGCCCAGCACCGTACCCGTCAGGCTGCGACCGGCTGCTCTGCGATCACCGCAGCCTTAAAGGCTTCGACAAAAGCGGGGATATCGTCCGGCTTGCGGCTGGTGATGATATTCCCGTCCACCACGACTTCCCGATCCACCACCTGCGCGCCGGCATTGGTCAGGTCGGTGCGCACCGATGGCCAGCCGGTCACGGTCTTGCCGCGCACGACATCCGCCTCCACCAGCAGCCAGGGCCCATGGCATATCGCCGCCACCGGCTTGCCCGATTCGACGAAGGCCCGCACGATCGCCACTGCTTTCTCATCGGTGCGCAGCGTGTCGGGGTTGGCGACGCCACCGGGCAGGATCAGCCCGTCATATTCCTCTATCTTCACGGCCTCCAGCGTGATTTCCGGCGTGATGCTGTCGCCCTTCTCGTCATGCTTCATGCCCTGGATGGGCTGGGTGTCGGGCGCGGCCAGCACGACCTCCGCCCCGGCGTCGATCAACGCCTGGCGCGGGTCGAACAGTTCGGACTGTTCGAACCCGTCGGTCGCGACGATCAGGATGCGGCTTTCCTCGATGGCGGGCATGTATCTCTCCTTGATGCGGGAAAGCCATTCAACCGTTCGCCCCGCCACAGGTTGCGGAACGAAGCGACGAACGGCGGGTTTTCTGCTACAAATGCCAGATCTTACACATAGCGACGACAGCGGTCCCGGCATCACTCGCCGCGCGCTGAAGCGTGGCTGGGCCTATTATCGCGACGATGGCGCCCGCATCACCGACCGCGATGAAATCGACCGGCTGAACCGCATCGCCCTGCCGCCCGCCTATCGCGACTGCTGGTTCTGCGCGTCGCCCTACGGCCATATCCAGGCAATCGGCTATGACGACCGGGGCCGCAAACAATATCGCTATCACCCCGATTTCCGCGCGGCGCGAGAGGCGGAGAAATATGCCGGCTGTCCGGATTTCGGCCGCGCCTTGCCCAAGTTGCGCGAACGGCTGGAGGCCGACCTGTCAAAACGCGGCCTGCGCAAGGATCGCACCCTGGCCGCGGTGGTCCGCCTGCTGGACCTCGCCAAGCTGCGGGTGGGTAACGAACATTATGCCACCACCAACAAGAGTTTCGGCGCAACGACGCTGCGCCGCCGGCATGTCGACCTGACCGGCAAGACGCTGACGCTGCGCTACCGCGCCAAATCGGGCAAGCAACAGCAATTGACCGTCACCGACACGCGCCTCCTGCGCTTCGTGCGGCAGGTACAGGATCTGCCGGGCCAGAATCTCTTCCAATATCTGGACGAGGACGGGGAAGCCCGCCCGATCAGTTCCAGCGACGTCAATGCCTATATCGCCGACGCCATGGGCGCGCCGTTCACCGCCAAGCATTTCCGCACCTGGGGCGCCTCCACCATCGCGTTTGCGACGCTGGCCGCCGGTCATGTTTCCTTGAAGCAGATGCTGGAGCCGGTGGCGCAAGCGCTGGGCAATACGCCCGCGATCAGCCGGAAAAGCTACATCCACCCCGCCCTGATCGCGCTCTGCCGCGAAGGGCAGGATGATTGGCGCACGGGCCTTCGCTTGCCCCGTCGGACCCGCTATCTTTCGCGCGAGGAACGCGGCCTGATCGCCTTTCTCGACGAAATCGCGGCTTGCACACCGCTTGCAGCGGCCGCCTGAACCCCATTTTTTCGACCAGACAGGATAGGCATGGCCGACAAGACAGAAACGTCCCTTCCCAACCTTAGCGTCCACGCGCCTAATTTGCGGGAGATGGGGCAAAGCACCATCGCGTGGTTCCAGCTCCATTATGTCCAGATCGCGATCGCGGTCGGCGCCGCCACCCTCATCTATCTCGCGCTGGCGGCGTTGCGCGAACTGGGCAAGCGGCACGAGGGCGGCATCGGCGACCCGCTGGGCTATACCAATGTGCTGGGCCGCGCGGCGGCGCGCACCACCCATTATTTCATGGTGCTGGTCGCGGCCAAGCTGGTCGTGGGCTATGCCGATGCCCCGCCGTCGCTGGCGAAGACCGTCACCTTCCTCTTCACCATCGCGGCCGTGTTGCAGGCAGCACTCTGGGCGCGGGAAATCATCCTGGGCCTGATCGAGCGCAAGACGCTGGCGGAGGATGGCGGGGGAGAGACTCTGGCCAACGCCATGGGCCTTATCCGCATCCTGGTGAGCGTCGCCCTGTTCGCCATCGCCGCTATCGTCGTGCTGGACAATCTGGGCGTCAACGTCACGGGCCTCGTCGCGGGCCTGGGCATCGGCGGCATTGCCATCGGCCTTGCGGCGCAGGGCATCTTTTCCGACCTGTTCGCCGCGCTTTCGATCATCTTCGACAAGCCGTTCCGCCGGGGCGAGATCATCCAGTTCGACCAAACGACCGCGCGCGTCGAACGGATCGGCCTCAAAAGCACCCGCCTGCGCGCGATGAGCGGCGAGAAGAAGGTGATCGGCAACTCGCAACTGCTGCAAAAGGAAATCACCAGTCTCCAGACCCTGACCCAGCGCCGCGTGACCTACGCCATCGGCGTCATCTACCAGACGGACGAGGCGAAGGCGGAGGCGATCCCGGCCATGCTGCGCGACATTGTCGAGGCGGAAGGGTTGATCTTCGTCAATGCCGGCATCGTCGCCTTCGGTGCCAGCAGCCTGGACTATCAGCTGAATTTCGACGTGCCCGACCCCGACCATCATGATTACTTCCAGATGCGCCACCGCATCGGCCTTGCCATCTGGAAGAGGTTCAACGCCGAAGGGATCGAATTCGCCTACCCCACCCAGACCAGTTTCACCGCCGGCCCGGATGGCAAGGCGGTCATGCCTTATCCCGAAGGCCTGATGGGGCATCATCCCGCCTGATCGCCGCCCCGGACTCGATCCGGGGTCAGCTTCCCTGGCAGAGACGCACAGGCTTCCCTTCCAAAATAGGATAATATCTGCTCCATCCCGTCCGATGGAGCGGCCTTTTTCTTCCTTGCCTACCCGCACGTGTCGCATCCTTGGCGCGCACCTGTCGCGTCGATGGCGCGCAATTGTCGCCCTGATGGCGCGCGGATGGCGCGTGGGTGGCGCGCAGGTGGCGCATCGCGAGAGCCTTGCGAGCGCTTCGCCCCCTTTTACCCCTGCAACGGTGTGAACTTCGCCCGTCGTCCAAATGTCGCGTGGGCGGTGGGGGCCACCATCCCGCCGCAGCACCGACTCGCCTCGTCCCGCTGCACCTTGCCGACCATGGTCCGCGGCCCTAGCCGCTTGTTGCATGAAGCATTTCGCCCTCACCCTGTCCGCCGCCGCGCTTGCCGCCGCTCTGCCTGTCACCGCCCATGCCGAAGGGCTGGGTGCGGAAGCCAATTATGGTCGGGCGGACGGCCATTGGGGAACGGAACTGGGTGCGGGCTATGCCATGGGCATCGCAGGCTTCAGCCTGACGCCGGGCGCGGGCGTCTATCTGCGCGATGGCGACACGAAACTATATGGCCGGGTCGAGGCCGCCTACACCATCCCGCTGTCCGCCACGATCGGCGCCGGCGTCCGCTTCAGTGGCGACAATATTCGCCCCTATGCGACGCTGGCCATGCCGGTCATTCCCAAGCTGCGGGCCAAGGCCAATGTCGGTCCCAAATATTACGCCGTCGGCCTGACATTGGGATATTGATCGGGGAACCGTCACATCGCCATGGGATGGCCCCACGGCCAATGACGAAGGGTCCGCCGCTGGCCAGGCCGGGCGGTGGCGGAAATTATACGGGTGGCCTGCGTTGCGTGCGTCAGTCATTGACCATGTGAGGCAGCGTCATATGGGTGAAACACAAGAGGCGCCATAGCCATGGCTTTGCAGAAGAAAGTGCCCTTTCCGTGACATCCCGTGACCTCACCGGCCTCCTGCCCCTGAGCGAGACGCTGCCCGATGGCAGCACTCTTCCGCGCCGCCTGTCCGACATGGCCTGGCGCCTCACCTTCGGCGCAATCGGCTGGCCTTGGTTGCTTGCCAGCCTGTCCGGAGGCCGGCCGGCGGACAAGCGCGCCTTGCTCGACGAACTGGGACTGGCGCACGACGCCCTACCCCATCTGGGCAGTTGGAAGGCGGATGTCGGCTTCCTGCGCCATATCGTGCGCGAAATCGCCCGTCTTCGGCCGACCCATGTGGTGGAATTGGGCGCCGGCGCATCGTCCCTCATCGCCGCGCGCGCGTTGCAAATCCATGGTGGCGGTCGGCTTCACAGTTTCGACCAGCATGGCGGCTTTGTCGATGCGACGCGCCAATGGCTGTCCGATCATGCGCTGGACGTCGATATCCGCCATGCACCGCTGACCCATGAGAGCCCAGACTGGCCCGGCCGCTGGTATGCGCTCGGCCCACTGCCGGAACGGATTGATCTCATCATCATCGACGGTCCGCCCTGGAGCGTCCATCCGCTGGTGCGCGGTGCGGCCGACAGCCTGTTCGCCCGCCTGTCCCCCCATGGCGTGGTACTGCTGGACGATGCCGCACGCCCCGGCGAGCGGCTGGTCGCCCGGCGCTGGCGCAAGCGCTGGCCGCATATCGACTTCCGCCTGATGAAGGATGGGACCAAGGGCACATTGGTGGGCCGCCGCCGCGACACCAGCCTGCCGGTCGCCAACGATAATGAGGCCGGCCGTACCTGGCGCCATATCGGCCGTGCCGCCGCCATCGCCGCCCTGATCGCGACCGGCTGGATCGCGCGCGGCGAACTGGGCGAATTTCCGCAGAGCGCGCAGGCAAACAGCTTCCTGGACGAGGCCGCCGCCTCTCGCCGCGCCGGGCTGTTGCGGCAGGGCATGGCCTCGCAGGTCGAAAGCGCGCACCTCAACCCGCAGGAGATCGAACGATCGACCGGCATCGTCCTGCCCACCCTGCCGACGGGATGGCGCGTCACCGACGTCCAACTCTTCCCGACGGCCGACAGCCCGGCCATCGCCATGTCGATGGTGACGCCGCAGGGGGAACAACTCTCCTTCTTCGCCGACCGCGCCGAAACGCCGGCGGAAGCGACGCCCCTGATGGCCCAGCGGCAGGGCGATACCGTTGCCTATTGGGAAGCGGGCAGCATGGCCTATGCGCTGACGGGGCAGGCCAACGCCCGCCGCGTGATGCAATTGGCCGGTGAGATTGCGCGGGATAGCTGAACCGACCGGTACGGGTCGTAATCCGTCTGCGCCCGGCCATGCTATTTTCCGTGCCTGAAGCGATTTCCCGGCGGTCGGATATTTCCTATCCCGCGAAATCCCTTTAAGCGCGGCATCCATGCAGGATGCGCCGCAAACCATCGCCCGCGCCGACGCGCGACCCGCCCTCGGCAGCCTGGCGATGCTGTGGCGGTTCGCCCGCCGCTATCCCGGCCGCATCGCCGGGGCGCTGCTGGCGTTGATCGTGTCCTCCGCCGCGACGCTCGGCATTCCCAGCGGCTTCCGTCTCGTCATCGATCGCGGGTTCATGGGCGGCGGCGACATCAGTCGCTGGTTCGAATATCTGCTGCTGATCGTGGTCGTGCTGGCGATTGCGACTGCCTTGCGCTTCTACTTCGTGTCCTGGCTGGGCGAACGGGTCATCGCCGACATCCGCAGCGCCACCCAGGCCAACCTGCTGCGGCAGGCGCCGCGCTTTTTCGAAGAAAATCGCCCCTCGGAAATCGCATCGCGCATGACCGCGGACACCGCCATCGTCGAACAGGTGGTTGGCTCAACCGTTTCGGTCGCGCTGCGCAACCTCGTTACCGGCATAGGTGGCCTGGTTTACCTCTTCGCTCTGGCGCCCAAGCTGGCCGCCTTGCTGTTGCTTGGCATCCCGGTGATCCTGCTGGTGCTGATCGGGCTTGGACGCCGGGTGCGTGGCCTGTCCCGCGCCAGCCAGGACAGGCTGGCCGACATCGGCAGCGTGACCAGCGAAGTGCTGGGTGCGATGAAGATCGTCCAGGCTTTCGGTCAGGAAAAGCGCGAAGCCGATCGGTTCGACGCCACGGTGGAAAGCGGCTTTGGCACCGCGCGCAAGCGCATCGCGCTGCGGGCGTTGATGACGGCCGTGGTGATCGGACTGGTGTTCGGGTCGATCACCGCCGTGATGTGGCAGGGCGCGCTCGACGTCGCTGCTGGCCGTTTGTCGGGCGGTAGCATCGCCGCCTTCGTTCTGACAGGCGGTCTGGTCGCTGGGGCGTTCGGATCATTGTCCGAAAGCTGGGGCGACCTGTTGCGCGGCGCCGGTGCGGCCAGCCGCTTGCACGAACTGATGACCGCGCAGCCGGATATCGTGCCACCGGCCCAGCCCGCTACCCTGCTCGCACTTGGTCAGGGCGCGCGGCTGAGTTTCGAGGATGTCCATTTCCATTATCCCACCCGCCCCGATCAGGCTGCGCTTCACGGTGTCTCCTTCGCCGTATCGCCGGGGGAAACGGTAGCGGTGGTCGGTCCGTCGGGCGCCGGCAAATCGACGCTGATCCAGTTGGCGCTGCGCTTCTACGATCCATCGTCCGGCACGGTGCGGCTGAACGGGGTTTCCCTGCCCGATGCCGATCCGGCGGCTTTGCGTGCGATGATGGCGATGGTGCCGCAGGACAGTGTGATCTTTGCGGCATCCGCCCGCGATAATCTGCGCTATGGCCGGTGGGACGCGACGGACGACCAGATTTGGGATGCCGCCCGCGCCGCCAATGCCGAAGCCTTTTTGCGCGCCCTGCCCCAGGGGCTGGACAGTCAGATGGGGGAAAGCGGTGCGCGTTTGTCGGGTGGTCAGCGCCAGCGCCTGTCGATCGCCCGCGCGCTGCTGCGCGATGCACCGATCCTGTTGCTGGATGAAGCCACGTCGGCTCTCGATGCGGAGTCGGAAAGGCTGGTCCAGGATGCGTTGGGCAGGTTGATGCAGGGGCGCACGACCATTGTCATCGCACATCGTCTCGCCACGGTCCGCGCCGCCGATCGCATATTGGTGATGGATGAAGGTCGCATCGTCGAGCAGGGCGACCATGCCACATTGGTGGCACAGGACGGCCTCTATGCCCGCCTCGCCAGCCTTCAGTTTCAGGACATGGCCTCAACCTGACGGCGCCGCGTTGCGCCTTTTTTGAAGCGTCCTTCGATCGCATCGGGCGGATGATCATCCGAGTATCGTTCCAGCACCCTATTTCGCAGACTGCCCATCGTCTCGGCCGATGTCGAAAAGGTTCAAGCAGGGGGCGATCGGGCGGCACCGGCTAGGCTGCTCCACCCCGTCGGCTTGTTGCATGGCCGTGCCTGGGCACACGATCCATCTGCCGGGGGCAGGTTCTAACGTGCAGCGGCAGTCAGGTTCAGGCCGACAATATGATCGAGGATTGCAGGATGCAGCGGACGCTCGAAGGCGCAGCCTGACTCCGGACCGCGGGTCCATAACACGCGGGCGCGCCGACCTTCGAAGCCGGGCAGCATGATCCACAGGTCACTGCCGATCGTCAACTTCATGAAGCTTTGCAGGCGAAAGCCGGTAATGGACACATCCGTAATGCGGCTGGTGAACCAGGTCTCTCCTGGCCGCCGCACCTTCACCCCGATCTGAACGTGGCGACGCTCTGCCGCGCGTCCTTTCCGGTCATAGTCTGTCTGTCGTTCCGCGCCCATATCAACACCGCTCTGTCGTCGCGACATTGTCCGCGAACGGAGTAAGCAAAGGGTTAATTTGCGGCTATAGCGCTGCCGCTTATCGCTTTTCCCGCATGGTGCGCGACATAAAAAAGGGGCCGCCCGAAGGCGACCCCTGAATATTTGCAATCGTCCGATGCCTGATCCGGCCCGCCATCCCGAAAACCGGGAAGTCTTGCGCGGGAAAAGCGCTGCCGGCTGTCAGCGATCAGAAACTGCTATATTGTTCGTTGCCGACAAAGCCCAGCTTCGTCACGCCCGCACGCTTGATCTCCGCCAGCACTTCGTCAACCGTGACGTAACGGGTGGCAGCGTTCGGCTGGAACTGAAGTTCCGGCTCGACCGGCAGGCGCAGCGACTGCTGCAGATACTGACGCAGGGTCAGCAGGTCGATCGGCGAACCGTTCCAGGTGATGATACCAGCCGGATCGATCGCGACCTTGTTCTTGACCGGGTCGATCACGCTGTCCGTAGGCGGCGCGTTCTGCGGCAGGTCGATCTTTACCGCGTGGGTCTGGATCGGAATGGTGATGATGAACATGATGAGGAGAACGAGCATGACGTCGATCAACGGCGTCGTGTTCATTTCCATCATCGGCTCACCATCATCGGAGCCCATGCTCATAGCCATAGCGAAATCTCCTTAATCAGCCGGTCAGAGGCGGGTCGTCGACGTGCCGGGTTCCGGCTCGGAGATGAAGCCCACCTTCGGGAAACCGGCGCGCTGCATCGTATAGATGGTGCCGCCGATGCAACGATAGGGGGTATTGATGTCGCCGCGGATATGCACTTCGGGCAGATCCTCTGGCGTCAAATTCTCAACGCCGCCCGCCTTCTTGATGTCTGCTTCCAGCTTGGCGACAGCACGATCCAGCAGTTCGCTGGAGGTGACGGGCGCCAGGCCCCAGAACACCGCACACTTGCCATCAGAGGCCTGCGTGACGGAAAGCGACACATTTTCCGGCTTCGTCGTGGTCGGCTCGAAAGCCACCTTGGGAAGCTGGAGATCGACCGTCTGGACGACGACCGGGACCGCGATGAGAAAGATGATGAGCAACACCAGCATGACGTCGACGAGCGGCGTCGTGTTGATGTCGGACAAGGGCTTGTCGTCACCGCCGCCGGGGCCAACACTCATTGCCATTGATACTATCCTAACCTTGGTGTCGATGGTGCCTCGTCAACCGAGGCCCACGTCCGGGGAGGAGCCGGGCGGTCGCAGCCGCCACCCGGTCCCCGATCCGGAGTATTAAGGCAATCAGGCCTTGGTCGGAGCAGCAGCCGGCTTGGCAGCAACGGCCGGAGCGGCAGTAACCGAAGGCTTCACGGCGCCGTCCGAAACCAGATAGGCGAGCAGGTCGACGGTGAAACCGTTCAGCTGTTCGGCGATCGACTTGTTGCGACGCTGCAGGAAGTTGTAGGCAAGCACGGCCGGAACGGCCACGGCCAGACCCAGCGCGGTCATGATCAGAGCTTCACCGACCGGGCCGGCAACGGCGTCGATCGAGGCCTGACCGGCAGCGCCGATCTTGATCAGGGCGCGGTAGATACCGATAACGGTACCGAACAGACCGATGAACGGCGAGGTCGAACCGACGGTTGCAAGGAAGGCCAGGCCACCGTTCAGCGACGAGTTGATCGCAGCTTCCGAGCGAGCCAGCGAGCCGTGCAGCCAGTCATGGGCTTCGACCGGATCCTTCAGCTTGCCATGCTCGTCCTGAGCCTTGATGCCGTCATCGACGATCTGCTTGTAGGCCGAGTTCTTTTCGAGCTTGGCCGACGCTTCCTTCAGCGAAGCGGCGCGCCAGAAGGTCGCACGGATCTTCTTGCCCTGGTTGATCACCTTCTGCTGTTCGATCAGCTTGGTGAACAGAATGTAGAAAGTACCGACCGACATGGCGCACAGGATGAGGAACACGGTCCAGGCGATGGTACCGCCCTGTTCCAGAGCTTCCATCAGACCATAGGGGTTTTCCGGCTTGGGAGCCGCAGCTGCGAGATACATCAACATGTTCAAGACTTCCCTCTCAATGAGATCAAGCTAGGGCAAGGCGGCGCCGCGCGCACGCCTTCCCGATCAGGATTATTCCGGCAGACGCCAGGTGATACGCCCGTTGTAGGTGTCGGGCATGTCCGCGCCATCAGAACCCTTGGCCGGCTTGAAGCGCGCACGCCTCGGCAGCAGACGGCAGGTTGCTTCGTCGAGGTCGGCATGGCCGGTCGACTGCGTGATGGTGCAGTTGGTCACACGACCATCTGCGCCGATTTCCAGACGGAACCCGGCCGTACCCGAACGTTCTTCGCGCTGCGCGCGGCTCGGATAGTCGGCATCGCTGAGCCAGCTGCCCGGCGAGCTACGCGGCGAAGCGCGCGAAGCAGCCTGAGGCGGTGGCGGCGGTGCGGCCGGGGGTGGTGGCGGTGCAGCAACCGGGACCGGATTGAACACCGGAGGGGGCGTCCGAACGGTCTGAATCGGTGGCGCAGGCGCCGGAGTCTGCACAATCGGCGGAGGCGCAACAACCGGCGGCGGCTCGACCGGCTGGTCTGGCGGCGGCGGTGGCGGCTCCTCGTCCGGTGGTGGCGGTTCCTCCTTCACGTCGATCACGTTCAGCTGTTCTGCCGCCTTTTTGACATATTTCATGCCAAGACCGGTGACGAAGGCATAGCCAAGAACAGCGTGAATCAGGGCGACGATGACGATCGAGACAGTCCGACTCGATCCTTGCGAGTGGTCAGCATAGGCCATTCGGCAACGACACTCCTTAACTCATCTTACCAGTGGTTTACACAAAATCAGCCAAAAACGACCCAAGCCGACCGGGCTATCCCAATCGCCTTTGGCCCCTGTCCGTTCATTTGCTACCGCGCAAACTCCTATCGCGGCGCATCGTAGCACGCAAACGCTTTATCGTTTTGTTCATTTGCGGTTACCATTTCATATCGGAATGACTTGCCTGTGACATCCTTGCCACTGGCCAAAAACATAGGACGAAGATGACGAAGAAATCCGCCACCCGCCTGACCAGATTGGGTTTGGCCTGCCTCATTTCCGCCGCATCTCCCGCGGTTTTCCCGGCCTTTGCCCAAGATCAGCAATTGGTAACGCAACCATCGGCGGGTATGTTCGCCCTGTCCTATGCCGACATTGTCGACCTGGCGGACAATGCCCCTCTAGTGGCCAATGTGCGCATTCGCAACATCATCCCTTTGAAGCCGGAACAGGCCGGACCTGTCCCGGCGGGGCACAAGAGGCTGTTCATCGAGGCCGATGTAACGGGGCTGATTCGCGGTGAAGCGGGAATCAGCCCCCTTGTAACCTACCTCTACGATGCCCCGACCGACGCGCGGGGGAAGGTGGCGAAACTCAAGAAGGCGCAGATGATCCTCTTTGCCCGGTCGGGCGGTCGCCCTGGCGAGATTCAACTGATCGCACCCGACGCGCAGATTCCGGCGTCGGGTGCTGAAGTAGAACGGGTCAAAGGCATATTGTCCGCCTTGGTCGCGCCCAATGCGCCGCCGCGCATCATCGGGCTGGGCGATGCCTTCCACGTTGCCGGCACGATTGCAGGCGAAGGCGAGACACAGATTTTCCTGCGGACTGAAAATGGCGATCCTGTATCGCTCTCGATCCTTCGCCGTCCAGGACAGGCACCGCATTGGGCGGTGGCACTGGGCGAGATCATGGACGAAGCGGCTCGCCCGCCGGAACCGGGCAGCCTGCTCTGGTATCGAATGGCTTGCAGCCTGCCGGCGACCCTGCCGGCCCGGTCGGTCCGCAGCCTTTCCGTGCAGGATGCAGAGGCGGCCCGCGCCGACTATGCCGTCGTGATCGGCGCGCTTGGCAAATGTGGACGAACCCGCACGCCTTCCTGACGCCGCCTGCTTCCGGCGTGGGCGTCCGGCCGCCCGCTTTTTCTTGGACAGATACGCTGGGGCGGCTATCAGCGCGACGTTCATCAGCCGGAAGGAAGACATAGCGCCATGACCAATCTGCACCGCCATGCCCCGCTGCGCGTCGCGCTTGTCGGCCTCGGCACGGTGGGCGGCGGGGTGATTCGGCTGCTGGAGACTAATGGCGACCTGATCGCGCGCCGCGCCGGCTGTCCGATCCAGATCGTCGCCATCTCCGCGCGCGATCGGAACAAGGATCGCGGCGTCGACCTGTCCCCCTATGAATGGGTGGACGACATGACGACGCTCGCCATGCGCGAGGACGTCGATGTCGTGGTCGAACTGATCGGCGGTGCCGATGGTCCCGCGCTCACCCTGGCGCGTCAGTGCCTGACATTGGGCAAGCCGTTCGTCACCGCGAACAAGGCGATGCTGGCCCATCACGGCCTTGATCTGGCGCGCCTCGCCGAACAGGGCGGCATTGCGCTCAAATATGAAGCGGCGGTCGCGGGCGGCATCCCGGTCATCAAGGGGATGCGCGAAGGGGCCGCCGCCAATGAGATCAGCCGCGTGTATGGGATATTGAACGGCACCTGCAATTACATCCTGACCACCATGGAGAAGGAAGGCCGGGGCTTTGACGAAGTGCTGAAGGAGGCCCAGGAACTGGGCTATGCCGAGGCCGATCCCAGCTTCGACATTGACGGCGTGGACGCCGCGCACAAGCTGACCATCCTCGCCAGCCTGGCGTTCGGCACCGAACTGGATTTCGACGCGGTCGCCATCACCGGCATCCGCGACGTGATCGCCGCCGACATCGCAGAGGCCGCCGCGCTTGGTTTCCGCATCCGTCTGGTCGGCATGGCGCAGAATGGACCTGAAGGCCTGTTCCAGCGTGTCCATCCGATGCTGGTGCCGCTCGACCATCCGCTTGCCCATGTCGATGGATCGCTGAACGCCGTGGTGGCGGAAGGTAATTTCGTTGGCCGCCTCTTCTTCCAGGGGCGTGGCGCAGGCGACGGCCCGACCGCGTCGGCGGTGGTCGCCGACCTGATCGATGTGGCGCGCGACGAATATGGCGATGCCTTCGCCATGCCGGTCGCCGCGCTTACGCCGCAGAACACGGCCGATGCCGGCAAGCGCATCGGTCGGGCCTATCTGCGGTTCAAGGTGCAGGATCGCCCCGGCGTGTTGGCGGAGATCGCCGCGGCCACCCGCGACGCTGGCGTGTCGATCGAAAGCATGATCCAGCGCGGGGCAAATCAGGCCGACGGTGTGCTGGTCGCGATCGTCACCCACGCCGGCGAAGAGCGTTGCGTGCGCGAGACGCTGGAACGGCTGGCCGGATCGGACAGCCTGCTCGACACGCCGATGGTCATGCACATTCTGGACTGACCTGGCCTAATGCTGCCCGGCGCCCTTGAGGCGATCGGGCGGTGGTGGTGATAGGTCAGCGTCGGGATCGACGATAGCGGTCACGACCTTCACCAGCGCACCCACCGCCTGGAACACAGGCAAGCCACCGGTACATCCAGTCCCCTGCCCGCCCACGACACCGCAACTCCCTTGCCTGGGCGCGGTTGCGGAGGCGCGCGGTGCCTCGCCACGGACTTGTACCGACCCAGCCTCTTGCGCGCGCGGCAGCGGCAGGCGCTCCTTCGCATTGCGCTCCGCCCGCGTGCCGCACACCACGATCGCATCGCCGCTGCGGTTGCAAGGGCGGACCGCTTGCGTCTTTTCCCGATAGGCCGCCATCAAAGCATCTCCGTCCGCTTCCTGTGCAGCCAGCGGCCATGCGGCAAACAGAGCGACGAGAGGAAGAAAGCGCTTCATCATGTGGAAGAAAAGCAGCCAATCATGGCCGCATCGTGGCTGCATCATTCTTCGCGGAAGAGTGCGTCGGCCCCGCCCGTCGTTGCTCGACAAGCAGGGGCCAAACGCCTATCTCGGCGATCGATAAGACAAGGCAGAGGAAGTTTATGGTGCAGGGAAGCTCGACGCTCGATCGTGTCCTGGTGCTCGAAATGGTGCGCGTAACCGAAGCGGCGGCGATCGCCGCGTCGAAGCTGATCGGCCGGGGCGACGAGAAGGCGGCGGATGCAGCCGCCGTGGAGGCGATGCGCCTCGCCTTCAACGATCTCTATATGGATGGCACGGTCGTCATCGGCGAAGGCGAGCGCGACAAGGCGCCGATGCTCTATACAGGCGAGAAAGTCGGCAACGCGATCGGCACCGGTCCCAGGATCGACATCGCGCTCGACCCGCTGGAAGGCACCACCATCACCGCCAAGGCAGGGCCGAACGCGCTCGCCGTGCTGGCGATTTCCGAAGAGGGCGGCCTGCTCAACGCGCCAGACGTCTATATGGAGAAGCTGGCGATCGGCCCTGGTTATCCGGACGGCACGATCGACTTGGCGAAGTCGGTACGTGAAAATGTCGAGTCCGTGGCAAAGGCCAAGGGAGTCGATCCCCATGAAATCATCGTGTGCGTGCTCGACCGCCCCCGGCATGAGCGGCTAATTAGCGAATTGCGCACCATTGGTTGTGGCATCATGCTGATTCCCGACGGCGACGTCGCCGGCGTGATCGCGACAACCGATCCGGAAACCACGATCGACATTTACATGGGATCGGGCGGCGCACCCGAAGGCGTGCTGGCCTGCGCCGCACTGCGCTGCGTCGGTGGTCAGTTCAAGGGCAGGCTGCTGTTCCGGAATGACGATGAGAAGGCACGCGCCCGCAAATGGGGCATCACGGACTACGACAAGATTTACGACCTCAACGAGCTTGCGAAGGGGGACTGCATCTTCGCCGCGACCGGGGTAACCGACGGATCGTTACTCGGCGGGGTCAAGCGCCTGCCGGGCGGAAAGCTGACCACGGACAGCGTCGTGATGCGGGCGAGCACCGGCACGGTGCGCTGGGTGAAGGGCGAACATTGGTTCGATCACAAGAACCACAGTTGAAATAGCGAAAAAGGCGCCCGCCGCGCCCCGGCGGCCTGTTAGCGCCCGGCGCGGTGATTGAGGTCGTGCCCCAGCGCCAATATGCCAACGCCCATCAGCGTATAGACGCTTTCCTGAATCCCATGGTCCATCGTCAAAGCGCCCGCCATGACGCCCAGGCCCAAAGCCCCGATCGCCGCCGGCATCATATAGCCATGGACCAGCGCGCCATGGCCGAGCGCAACCGCGCCGAGCAGGATCGCCAGCACCAAGCCGGCTTCATGGAATAGCGGACTTTCGAAGATGCCGCCCGCAGAGGCAAGCAGGCCCAATATCACCGCCGTGGCGAAACAATGGGCCACGCACAGACCCGACAGCGCAATTGCGATGCGATCGATACGACCGTTCATCAGGGCATGGCGCAAAGTCAGTTTCATGGTCGCCGCTACATAGGTCAAGCGATCATAAGTTACAATATAACATCATGAATTTTCGTACGCATGAAGCGGTAGAACCGGCCGAAAAATCAGGCGGCGAGGCGCAGGCAGTTACGGCCGCTATGCTTGGCGCGATAAAGCGCCTTGTCCGCCGCCTCCAGCATCGCCGACCGATCCGACATCCCGTCCAGCTCGACCAGCCCGGCACTGAACGTGATGGTGATGGCAAGGGACGCTTCGACCAGTATCGGGTCCGCCAACAGGCCGCGGAGCCGTTCGCACATCATGCTCGATCGGTCGATGTCGCTATTTTCCAGCAGGATGGCGAATTCCTCGCCGCCCAGGCGACCGATGCTGTCGCCACTCCGCAGGCCAAGACGGATCCGCTCGACAAAGGCACTCAACACGCGGTCCCCGGCACCATGGCCGAAGCGATCGTTGACGGATTTGAAATGGTCGATGTCGATGAGCAGCAAAGAGGAGCGGGCGCCCTTCGTTGCGCGTATAATCTCGTTGTCGAGCTTGTCGAGGAACGCGCGGCGGCTGTCCGCTCCTGTCAACGAATCGCGCGCGGCCACATGTTGCAGGGCGCGCTGGCGTGCCTTGTGCCGGGACATGTCGCGAATCATGCTCACGACGCCGCTGGGCAGGCCACGCTCGTCGATCATCGCCCGGCTCACCATTTCGCACCATTCCAGTCCGTCGGCCATGACCAGCGGCCGGAACTCGACCTTATGGACCGAACCGGGCCGCGCCAGCGCCCGTCGATAAGCGGCGATCACCACGTCACGATCCTGCGGATCGACCAGATTGGCGGCCGCCTGCCCGACCAGCAGCTCAGGGGCGCAACCGATCTGCTCCGTAGCCGATGGCGAGGCATATTGGATCACGCCGTCCACGCCGATATTGAGCACGACGTCGCCGCTATATTCAGCCATGGCGCGATAGCGTGTCTCGCTTTGCTGTAGCATCTGAAACAGCCGCTTGCGCGCCGCCAGTTCGACCGCGACGGGCATGCACAGGAGAAAGGCGAGCGCGAGATAGAATTGGAAAAACTGGATGCGTTCGCCCATCCCCTCCGTCACCCAGCTGAGTGGGCCGATCCCCATCATGGTGGCCTGACCCCCGATCGCAGCAAGCAGGATGATGGCCAGAGCCGAGCCCATATGGCCGACGCGAAAGGCAATGAGCACCAGCGGCAGCAGCGGCGCGAAGAGCAGCGGGTAGCGAGCCCAATGGAAGACATGGACGGTCGTCAGCGCAAACAGGGCGAGCAGCAATAGCGCCTCCACCCGTGTCTGCATGGACGATTCATCCAGCCAGCGGCGACACTCGCCCTGAAAAGCCATGATGAGGATCGGCGCGCAGATCAGGCCGCCCAATACATGGCCGGTGTACCATTGGGTGAAGGAGTTGATGAAAGACACGCCCGTGAGCGTCGAGGCGACCCACGCCGCGCAAAAGCCCGCAACGATATTGGCCGCGCCGCACAGCGCGATCACGAACACGACCAACGGACGAATCGCCCCGGTGACCAGTTTGTCAGCCACGAACCAGCGACAGATCACTGCCACGATCACCGATTCGAGGATGTTGATCGCCGCCATCGGCAGCGCGGCCACCGGCCCCATGCCGACCCAGGCGGTGGCCGCTGCGCTGGCGATGCCGCACGCGACAATGGCGCGCGGCCAATGCGCGGTGCGCGACGTCAGCAATTCCGCCATCAAAAAGGCGTTCGCCGCCCAGATAAAGGCCAGTCCGCCTTCGAAGCGAGATAAGGACAAGGCCACCGCCGCCGCCACGAAATAGACGCAGCCAGTGGCGACCGGTGCGATCCAGGATGAGGGGTGGCGAAGGGCGGTACGCGGCATGTTGCAGCCGGTGCTAAGCCCTCATTCTTAATATTTGCTCTCAACCCCCGTCGCATCGTAACGGAGCCGTTACGAATGGATCAGCAGGCCATGCCATCGCGCCAGACGGGCCGTCCGGACCTCCGCGCCCATGGCCGGCGCGAATCGGGTCAAAGCCGATGCCATGTCGCTCGCCGCCTCCAGCGAGGCGAACAGGCCGCAACCCAACCCCGCCAGCATCGCCGCACCCAGCGCCGTCGTTTCGACGTCAGCGGGTCGTTCGACGGACATATCCAGCATGTCCGCCATATCCTGCGCGATCCAGTCATTGGCGCTCATCCCGCCGTCGATGCGCAACATGCGCCAGGGCGCTCCGTCCGCCGCAAAGGCTGCGGCCAGATCATGCACCTGATGCGCCATCGATTCGAGCGCCGCGCGAACGATATGGGCGCGGCCGGTACCGTGGGCGAGGCCGCTGATGATCCCGGTCGCCTGAGGCCGCCAATAGGGCGCGCCCAGGCCCGACAATGCGGGCAGCAGAACCACTCCACCATTGTCGGGCACGGACCGGGCGATCGCTTCCGTATCGGCCGCCGCCGCGATCAGGCCGAGACCGTCGCGCAGCCATTGGATCAGGCTGCCCGCAACGAAGATGGAGCCTTCCAGCGCATAATGGCGACGTCCGCCAATCTGGCAGAGAACCGTGCCGAGCAGGCGATTCGTGGAGGCTGGCAGTCTTTCGCCCAGTGACGCCAGCACGAAAGCGCCCGTGCCGAGTGTCGCCTTGACCGCGCCGGGCGTCAGGCATCCTTGCCCGATGGTCGCAGCCTGCTGGTCGCCCGCAAGGCCGCAAATGCGGATCGGCCCACCCAACAGGTGGGGAGGGGTTTGGCCGAAATCACCGGCATTATCGACGATGACTGGCAGAGCATTTTCCGGCACGCCGAACATGTCGCATAGCGCACCGTCCCATCCCGTCGCCCCGTCGAGCGCCATCAACTGGGTCCGGCTGGCATTGCTGGCGTCGCTGATATGCAGGCCGCCGGTCAGTTTCCAGACCAGCCAGCTTTCGACCGTCCCGAACGCAAGCCGGTCGCCGGCCGCCGCCACCTCCGGTCGATGGTCGATCATCCAGCGCATCTTGGTCGCGGAGAAATAGGGATCGAGGATCAGGCCAGTGCGCCGCTGGACCAGCGCCTCATGGCCGGCTTCGCGCAATGCTGTGCATTGGTCGGCGGTGCGCCGGTCCTGCCAGACGATTGCCCGGCCCAGCGGAGCACCACTCTGCCGGTCCCAAGCCACGACCGTTTCCCGCTGGTTGGTGATGCCGATGGCGGCGATCCGGTCCGCGCCACCCGCCCGCGTCACCATCTGGCGGGCGCAACCCAGCGTGTGCGTCCAGATTTCCGTCGCATCATGTTCGACCCAGCCGGGCTGTGGATAATATTGGGTCAGGTCCGCCTGCGCGGTCGCGACGCGCATGCCGTCGGGAGCAAAGAGCATCGCCCTGGTCGACGTCGTCCCTGCATCCAGCACCAGCAGGTAACGCTCGCTCATGCCCTGTCCTCCAACCATTGCTCCAGCCGCTCAACCTGTACCCGATCCAGCCGCAGGCCGAGCTTGCTCCGTCGCCAGAGGATATCTTCACTGGTTTGGGCACATTCGCGGGTGATCATGTAGCGGACCTCCGCCTCGCTCAGCCCATGGCCGAAATCCAGTCCCAACCCGCCTGAATCGATGGCGTCCCCCAGCCAGACCCGCGCTTGCGTGCCGTAAGCCCGCGCTATCCGGTCGAGCGTGGCGGATGCCAGAAACGGATAGTCGCGGGCCAGATCGGCGATCAACGCCGTCAGGCCATCCATAGGGAAATTGCCGCCCGGCAGAGGCGCACCGGCCGTCCAATCGTCCCCCTGCAAGGCGGGCAGATGGGGCTTGAGCCGTTCCACCGCCTCTGCCGCCAGATGGCGATAGGTCGTGATCTTCCCGCCGAATATGCTGAGCAGCGGCGCTTCCCCCGGCGCACCATCGATGTCCAGCCGATAGCCTCGCGTCGCTGCCTCCGGCCGGCCTGACCCATCATCCACCAGCGGACGCACCCCGGCATAGGACCATAGGACATCCGCCGGCGCGATCGGCTGTGCGAAGTAGCGATTGGCCGCCTCGCACAGATAGGCGATTTCCTCTTCGCTCGCGACGACATTGGTCAGCCCAGCGTGATGATCCCGGTCGGTCGTGCCGATGAGGGTGAAGTCGCGCTCATAGGGGATGGCGAAGAATATCCGGCCGTCGGGCAGTTGGAAAAAATAGGCATGATCGTGATCGAACAGGCGCGGCACGACGATATGCGAGCCGCGTACCAGACGCATTTTGCGATCGGTCAGCCGATGCGCACGATCCAGCAGGTCGAGCACGGCAGGGCCCGCAGCGTTGACGACCGCCCGGGCACGGAACGCCCGCCCCTCCCCTTGCGCATTTTGAGTGTGGATATGCCACAATCCCTCGGCCCGCTCCAGTTGGACGACTGCGGTGCGGGTACGCACATCTGCGCCACGGTCGGCGGCGTCGCGCGCGTTCAAGATGACCAGCCGGGCGTCATCGACCCAGCCATCCGAATAGCAATAGGCCCGGCCGAAGCCCGGCTTCAATGCCTTTCCTGCGACATGGCGGCGCAGGTCGATCGCCTCGGTCGCCGGCAAGGCCCGGCGGCCACCGATATGATCGTAGATAAAGAGGCCCAGTCGCAACATCCAGCGCGGACGCAGACCTTTCGTCCATGGCAGAATGAAGCGCATCGGATGGACGATGTGCGGAGCGATGGCCCAAAGTCGCTCCCGCTCGATCAGCGATTCGCGGACCAGCGCGAAGGCATGATGCTCCAGATAGCGTAGCCCACCATGAATCAGCTTCGTCGAGGCGGAAGATGTGCCGCTGGCAAGGTCGCCCTGTTCCAGCAAGAGCACGCGCGCACCGCGCCCGGCGGCATCGCGCGCAATGCCGCAGCCATTGATGCCGCCGCCGACGACGGCCAGATCGTAAATATCCGCTGCTTGCGTCTCGCTCACGCCCCATGATGTAGGCGGCGCCGGCGGATGAGGGAACCGGCAAATATAAACCCGGCGGCGACGCGCCATAGCATGCCGCCGCCAGGGCTTCGTCAGTCCCCGGACGAAGAGGGTCAGGCCAGGCTGTCGATCACCAGGCCGCTATTGCTGCTGTCGGCGCTGGTCGCCGCGCCGCCGTACAACGACTGAGACAGGCTGCTGCGCAGATTTTCGAGGAAGGCGATGATGGAATCCAACTGATCCGTCGCACCGGTCGCGTCGGTGCTGCTGGTCGTGCTGCCATCCTCGCTATCCTCGCTCGATGCAGACGGCGGCGGGCCAGGCGGCGGACCGCGCATCGGGCCGGCGCCGCCGACGCCCTCCATGCCATCGATGCCCAATCCCTGCTCTTCACCACTGGCGTCCGCCGTGCCGGTCGATCCGCCCGGTCCTTGCGCGAAGACACTTTGCAGCGCTGCGGCCTGATCCTCGGTCAAGGTGCCGGCCGACACCTGATCGTCGATCAGCGAATCGATCCGATCCTTCATCTCGGACGGATCGAGTCGCGAACTATTTTCACTGGCAGAGGATGAGAGCGCGCTGCCGATCGAATCCAGCGCGGTTTCCAGGGCGTCGCCATCGACTTGCGACAGCGACCCCGTTTCCACAGCCGCATCGATCTTGCGATCCATCATCGCACGAGGTGACGGCGGCATGTTCATCATATAGCTATTGATACTGGTCATGATTGAAGTCCCCACTTCATTTCAGTAGGGTCATCATGCCGGCAAAGTCTGAAAAAACTTTATATTTCAATGACGTAATTTATTGAAATATAAGCGCTACACTTGCCGAGCGTGGGTTAACGCGCGTCTGAAATGCGCTGCGTTCAATCGGACGCAGGTTGCGCGCTCCTTTTTGCCTTCGCATCGCTCTTAGCGGAAAATCGGTTCCCACTTTTTCGCACGATGCGTTAGCAATCAGGCTTTTTCCAGCGTGCATTGCAGCGGGTGCTGGTTCTGCCGGGCGAAATCCATCACCTGATTGACCTTCGTTTCGGCCACTTCATAGCTGAACACGCCGCATATGCCGACGCCACGCTGATGGACGTGGAGCATCACGCGCGTCGCTTCCTCCATGTCCATGCGAAAGAAGCTTTGCAGAACATGGACGACGAATTCCATCGGCGTATAGTCGTCGTTGAGCATCAGCACCTTGTAGAGCGAAGGCTTTTTGGTGCGGGTACGGGTGCGCGTGGCGATACCGACATTGGGGCCGCCGGGGCCTTCGCCCTGATCGTCCGAATCCTGGCCGGCCATGGCGACGGGGCCTGCATGGGATGGGGTAAAGCTGTTCATGATGCCCAAGGATATGGCGATTTCCCGCTCCATGGCAAGGGGCGGGATGTTCGATCCGACGGCTGGCGGCAATAATTCAGCCTCAACGCGAAAGGGGCGCCGCCCTCCTTCCGGAAAGCGACGCCCCTTTCAGCCTATGTCTGGAAAAGCGTGGCCGATCAGGCGGCCAGCGCCTTCACCTTGTCCGTCACCAGCGTCATGCGAGCGGTCAGCGGCTGGGCGACGTCGCCCGCCAGCTTCATCATCGCTTCGCTGTTCTTGGCGGCTTCCTTGGTGAACTCGTCGAAGCTGCTCGACAAGAGTTGGCTGTGCAACTGGAAGAATTCGGTCGGCGTCTTGACGGTCGAGAAGCTCTTGAGCGTGGCGGTCGCCTTTTCGAAATTCTTCTTGCTGTAGTCGACGGCTTCCTGGCCGAGCGTTTCCATGCCCTTGGCCGCGATCTTGCCCGATTCGACCATCGCTTCGACATTGCCCTTGGCGATGTCGCTCAGCTCTTCGATCGCCTTGGTCGATTTTTCAACGCCGACCTTCGCCTTTTCGTTGAAATCGGCATAGGCCGTTTCGAACTTGGCTTTGGTGTCTTCGGCGAACTTCTTTCCGGTTTCGATGACGTCGGTCATGGTCTTGGTTCCTTCTGCGGGCGTCGGCTGGGTCGCGATGATAGGTTCGGCCTTTTCGATCAGGCTCTCTGTGGTTTCGAGTATCGACGAAGGGGTCGGCGTGGGGGCCGGCGTCGGGGTAGGCGTCGGCGCGGGAGTTGGCGTCGGCGTCGGCGTCGGCTCCTTCTGCGGATTGGTATCGATCGGCTTCACCGCCGCCGAAATCGCAGCCGGCTTCTTGGGCGCAGACTTCTTGACCGGCGCGCTGCCGATGGCCGATTCGGCCGCCTTGAGCGCCTCGGTCGCCGACAGCGTCGTCGAACCAGCCTTGCCACGCGGGCTGAGCTTCGGGGTCTTTGGTGATACAGCCATGACCATCCTCCGTTTGTTGCACTGCACAATAAACCTTTTGCACTGCATCTGCAACGTCTATTGTGCAGTGCAACAAAATTGACACTGGCGGTTCGTCCGCTTAGCCGCACGTCCCGTCGAAATGCGCAAAATAGCGCCGGTTCACCGCTCCTTTACGTAGCGGCCGGGGGCGTCCTCTATGGCTTTCAGTCGACCCTTGCCTGGCTGGCGCGCGCCCTTGGCCGGCACCTGGCGCGAATCGCGTTCCGCGATCCAGGCACGCCAGTCCGGCCACCAGCTACCCTTCGTTTCGGTCGCTGTGGTGAGGAAGTCGTCCAGCGTCGCCTGCGGCCGAGCGGAGGACCAATATTGATATTTATTCGCCGCCGGCGGATTGACCACGCCTGCGATATGGCCCGACCCTGCCAGCAGGAAGCGTATCGGCCCGGCAAGATTTTCCGTCAGCTTCCATACGCTTTCGAGCGGCGCGATATGATCCTCCCGCCCGGCTTGCACATAGGCCGGCGTCATCACCCTGGTCAGGTCGATCGGCGTGCCATCCACACTGATCGCGCCGGGCACCACCAGCAGATTATCGCGATAAAGCTGGGTCAGATAATCCCGGTGCCAGCGCGCCGGCAAGTTGGTGGTGTCGCCATTCCAGAAGAGCAGGTCGAAGGGCGGATAGTCGAGTCCAAGCAGATAATTATTGACGACATAGTTCCAGATCAGGTCACGCCCGCGCAGCAGGTTGAAGGTCGCGGCCATGTAGCGCCCGTCGAGAAAACCTTTGGACGAGAGCTGGTCCACAAGCTTCATCTGTTCGTCATCGACGAACAGGGTCAGATCGCCGGCGTGGGCGAAATCCACCTGGGCGGTGAAAAAAGTGGCGCTGGCGACCTTGTCCCCCTGCCCCCGCGCCGCCAGCAACGCCAGGGTCGCCGCCAGCGTGGTCCCCGCCACGCAATAGCCGATGGTGTGGACGCTCTCCACCTTCAGCAGATCGCGCACCGTGTCGATCGCGTCGATCTGGCCGCGCAGGATATAATCGTCCCACACCAGATCCTTCATCGACGCATCAGCCGACTTCCACGACACGAGGAAGACGCTGATCCCCTGATCCACCGCCCATTTGACGAAGCTTTTCTGCGGCGACAGGTCGAGAATGTAGAAGCGGTTGATCCAGGGCGGGAAGATGATGAGCGGCGTTTCCAGCACCGTTTCCGTCGATGGCGCATAATGGATCAGCTGATAAAGCGGGGTTTCATGGATGACCTTGCCCGGCGTCGCGGCGATATTGCGACCCAGTTCGAACTGGGTGCCGTCGGTATGGGTCAGTTGCCCCTTTTCCAGATCGGCCAGCATATGCTTGAGGCCCTTGACCAGATTTTCGCCCCCACTTTCGATCGTCTTTTGCATGACGATCGGGTTGGTCAGCGGAAAATTGGAGGGCGACAGCGCGTCGAGCATGCCCGTGGTGGCAAAGCGCAGCCTGGCCTTCGCCTTGGGATCGACGCCATCGACCGCGTCGGTCAGGCGGGTCAGATAATCCGACACGAGCAAATAGCTCTGTCGGATGAGGTCATAGAAGGGATGTTCGCTCCAGGCCGGGTCGGCAAAGCGGCGGTCGCGCGCCGCAGCCGGGCTGCCCGCCGGCGCGGGATCGGGCTGGTCGCGCAGCAGGCCGCCTGAATCGAGAAAGCGCTGCCACAGCGCCAGTCCTTCGTCGGCGAAGCTGGTCTGGATGCGCGACACGATTTCCGGGTCGAAAGGCAAGACGCGACCGGTCGCACCTGCCGCCTGTTCCAGCATCAATTGCTGGGCACGGCCGATAACCTGCGTCCATTGTTGCATCTGTTCCAGCGTAGGCAGGTGGGGTTCCATGACGTCCGTCTTATCCATGGCCACCTTGCTCCTCCTGGCATCATCGTCCTGCGCCGCTTTCACTGGCGTGTCGCAATCGAGCGAGTTATAGCCAGATTGTGACACGCCAACGGCGTGCCGCGCACTATTCCCTACAGAGAGCTTTCAGGAAAGCCCCTATAATGTCCGAAGAATTTTACCGCATGAAGCGTCTGCCGCCCTATGTCATTGCCGAAGTCAACGGCATGCGGGCCGCCGCGCGGGCCGCGGGTGAGGACATTATCGACCTGGGCATGGGCAATCCCGACCTGCCGCCGCCCGACCATGTCATCGCAAAACTGATCGAAGTGGCGCAGAAGCCGAGCGCCCATGGCTATTCGCAGTCGCGCGGCATCCCCGGTTTGCGCAAGGCGCAGGCGAACTATTATGCGCGCCGTTTCGGCGTGGAGGTCGACCCAGACAAGGAAGTGGTCGTGACCATGGGGTCGAAGGAAGGTCTCGCTTCCCTCGCCACCGCGATTACCGAGCCGGGCGATGTCGTGCTGGCCCCCAACCCCAGCTACCCGATCCACACCTTCGGCTTCATCATCGCGGGTGCGACCATCCGGTCCGTGCCGACGACGCCGGACGAAAATTATTTCCGCTCGCTCGACCGCGCGATGGCCTTCACCGTGCCGCGCCCGTCGATCCTGGTGGTCAATTATCCGTCCAACCCGACGGCCGAGACGGTCGATCTCGCTTTCTACGAACGGCTGGTCGCCTGGGCGAAGGAGAATAAGGTCTGGATCCTGTCCGACCTTGCCTATTCCGAGCTTTATTATGACGGCAATCCCACGCCCTCCATCCTTCAGGTGCCGGGCGCCAAGGATGTCGCGATCGAGTTCACCTCTCTGTCGAAGACCTACTCCATGGCCGGATGGCGCATGGGCTTTGCGGTGGGCAATCAAAAGCTGATCGCGGCGATGACGCGGGTGAAAAGCTATCTGGATTATGGCGCGTTCACGCCCATTCAGGCGGCGGCCTGCGCGGCGCTCAACGGGCCGCAGGATATCGTCGAGAAGAACCGCGAACTTTATCACAAGCGCCGCGACGTGCTGGTGGAAAGCTTCGGCCGCGCCGGCTGGGACATTCCACCCGCCCGCGCCTCCATGTTCTGCTGGGCGCCGCTGCCGCCTGCGCTCAAGGATATGGGGAGCCTTGAATTCTCCAAGCAGTTGCTGACCCATGCCAAGGTCGCGGTGGCGCCGGGCGTCGGTTATGGCGAGGACGGGGAAGGCTTCGTCCGCATCGCCATGGTCGAAAATGAACAGCGGCTGCGGCAGGCGGCCCGCAACATCAAACAATATCTAAAGTCCATGGGCGTCAACACGCCGGCCAAGGGCGCGGCCTGACGGGCACGGCGCCCCGGTCGGCACCGGGGCGCTCGACCGCCCGAAAAGTGGCGTTTTGCGACCTATTTATACAGGACGTCGCCCCTTGCCCCCTGCCCCGCGATGAAGGATAGATTCGCGGGATGATAGGTTCCTTTTGATGATCCCCCTGCCCCAGGTCAGCCAGGTCGCGCAAACCATCCAGCTGGCGCTGGCCCCGGTGTTCCTGCTGGCGGGCATCGGCGCGTTCCTGAACGTTTGCGTCAGTCGCCTGGCGCGGATCATCGACCGGGCGCGCGATGTGGAAAAGATGGTGCTGTCCACCCGCGGCAAGGAACATGACCGGATGGTCGCGGAAATACGCGTGCTGGATCGCCGCATGAGCGTGGTGAACAGCGCCATCTTCCTGTCGGTCGCCTCCGCCTGCGCGGTCTGTCTGGTCGTCATCCTGCTATTTGCCGGCAACCTGTTCAATGCCCATCTGGGTACCCCGGTCGCCATCTTGTTCAGCCTGGCCATGGTGCTTCAGGCGGCAGGTTTCGCCACTTTCATCCAGGAAATCCGGCTGGCGTCGCGGATCATCCATATCCGCAACGAGGTTCTGTTTCACAAGGCGGAAGAAGAGGACGCGGCATGACCCGCTTCACCGTCAACGACCGGCCGATCCAGTATCGCATGGACCCGCACACGCCGTTGCTGTGGGCATTGCGCGACGCATCGAACCTGACCGGGACCAAATATGGCTGTGGCACAGGGGATTGCGGCGCCTGCACCGTGGATGTCGATGGCGAGGCCGTGCGGTCCTGCCAGGTCACGATCGGCAATACCGAGGGCCGCTTCGTCACCACCATCGAGGCGCTGTCGCCCGATCGCGGCCATCCGCTGCAACAGGCCTTCGCCGCCGACAATGTGTCCCAATGCGGCTATTGCATCCCCGGTATGATCATGGCCGCGTCCGTACTGCTGCGCCGGACCAACGATCCGAGCGACGAAGAGATTGACGGCGCGATTACCAATATCTGCCGCTGCGGCATCTATCCCCGGCTGCGCGGCGCGATCAAGCGGGCCGGGCGGATCATGCGGGGCGAGGAGCAGGGTGACGGCGCGGCGCCCCCGCCGGGCATCACGCCGGAAGATGCGGCGCGCACGGTGCCGGCACTGGGGCGCCCGGCACCTCAGCCGAAGCGATAGCCCGACACCGACCAGCCCATGACGGAGCTGCGATGGGTGCAGGTTGCGCTGTCGTCGCCCCCAGCCCCCAGCGCCACCATGAGCGGCAGAAGATGTTCTTCGCGCGGATGGGCAAAGCGGGCGTGGGGCAGTTGGTTCCAGGCCGCGACACGGGTGGCGCGGGCCTGCGGATCGGGGTCGGTCACGGCGGCGGTCAGCGCCTCATCCCAGACGGTGGACGGTGCGATCGCCTGCGGCCCGCGGACGCGCAAATTGTGGAAGCTCATGCCGGAGCCGACGATCAGCACGCCTTCGTCGCGCAAGGGAGCCAGCGCCCGGCCTGCGGCGATATGGGCGGCCGGATCAAGATCATGGCGCAGCGACAATTGCGCGAGCGGAATGTCGGCATCGGGCAGCGCGACCTTCATGGGGATGAAGACGCCATGGTCCCAGCCGCGCGCCGCTTCCTCGCCCGTGGCGAAGCCGGCATCGCGCAGCAATGTGGAGGCGCTGTGGGCCAGGCCGGGCGCGCCCGGCGCATCCCAGCGCAATTGGTAGGTGTGTGGCGGGAACCCGTAATAATCGAAAAATAAGGGCGGCCGATCGCCGCTATGGACGGTGAAGGCCGCTTCCTCCCAATGGCCCGACACCAGCAATATGGCGCGGGGCCGTTCCGGCAGGCCGGCGATCAGACCCGCCAGATAATCCTGCATTGGCTGCCACATCGGGTCGCTATGCGGATGGTCGGGGTCGGACGGGTCCATGAAGAAGCAGGGGCCGCCGCCATGGGGAATGAACAGGGTAGGCTGGGTCATCATGGGGTCCGGCAATAGGATTTCGCGGGCTTAACTTCGCACATTTCCCGCATGTTTCGACATTATGTTGCGTGGTGAAGATCCTATCGGAAAGTCATCCAGCTGCCGGCCATCTTGTCGTCATCATAGCGGCACGACGGGATGTAGGACAGGATAGTCGGTATGATGGACAGATTGGCGCAGGGCGGCCGTTCCGCAATCGGAGAGGCGGAAACTGTCCGTTTCGCGGCATCGCGAATTGTGGCCCGCAGACCAGGGTCATGGCCGGCCGTTCCAGAGATAGTCGCGCTACGCAAGGCGTTGCTTACCTGCTTGTCGACTTCGCCCGAAGCGAACGGATCAGGCCGGATCGGTCTCAATCACCGGGGCAAGCGCCTGCGCCAGGGTTGCGCCGCTATAGGGCTTCTTCAGCAGCGTCGTCGCCTTGAACCGGGCGGGCAGTTCCAGCCCGTCGCCATAGCCGGTGGCGAAGATGAAGGGGATGCCGCGTTCGGCGAGCAGATCGGCGACCGGCAGGCTGGTTTCATGACCCAGATTAAAGTCCAGCACGGCAAGGTCGATCGTCTGGATCGCGATCGCCTCATGCGCGCGGCCAACGCTGGCGGCGGTGACGACGTCTGCACCCAGGTCGCGCAACGCATCCTCGCCATCCATGGCGATGATCATATTATCCTCGACCAGCAGAACGTTTCGGCCATTGAGCAAACCGGGCATGACCGGGGCCGCAGGCTTGGCGCGATCGGCGACGGTCGCGTCTGGCAGGACCGATACGACATGGATGGACGGGATGCAGAAATGCGCCTCTATCCCGGCCAGTCGAAAATTGATGTCGGCATGGCCGCCCAGATCATAGGGGATGGACCGTTCGATGACGGTGGAGCCAAAGCCGCGACGGGTCGGCGCAACCACGGGCGGGCCGCCGCTTTCGGTCCAGTCGATCAGCAGGCTGCCATCCTCATCCACGCGCCAGTCGATCGTCACCATGCCGCTATCCGACAGGGCGCCATATTTGGCGGCGTTGGTCAGCATTTCATGGATCACCAACGCCAGCACGGTGAAGCAGCCGGGCGTAAGCAGCACATTGGGACCGGACAATTGCACCCGGTCGCTGCGTTCGCCGAGATAGGCGCCCGATTCGATCTCTATCAGGTCGTAGAGGCGCGCCGGACTCCAACGGTCGGCGGTAATCTGGTCATGGGCGCGGGCCAGCGCATGGACGCGGCTTTCCAGCGTGCCGATAAATTCGTCCACCGAGCGGGCACTGTCGCGGGTCTGCGACAACAGGCCACGGATCAGCGAGAGGATGTTGCGGACGCGGTGGTTGAGCTCCGCGATCAGCAATTCCTGCTTTTCATGCGCCCGCTGCCGCTCCGCATCGGCGGAATCGGACATGCGCAATATGACTTCGAGCAGGGCGGTGCGCAGCGCTTCGGCCACCCGCAGTTCGGCGGGCAGGAAAGGCAGCGCCACGCCCTTCACCAGCTCCGACCAGGATTCGAAACTCTTGCGCGGGGTCAGGCGCGGACCGTTTGGCCCATATTCGATTTCCTTTTCCGGATTGCCCGCCCAGCGCACGGACCGCAGCTGTTCGGCGCGGAACAGCACGACATAGTCGCGCGGCCGACGCGACAGGGGGATAGCCAGCACGCCCGATACGCGATCGGCATAGGCAGCCGCTTCGGGCAGGACCGAGGAGAGACTGTCAGTCGTATAGACCTGGCCGGCCGCGACGCGGTTCAGCATCGACACGATCGCGACGAAGGCGGGCGCATCGGGGACCAGGCCGGAGAAGGTCATCTGCCCATCGATATAGACCCCCACGCCATCGGCAGGAATGGTGTCGTAAATGATGTCGCCCAGCCAGCGGGCATTGGTCAGCAGGTCATGGTCCTGCGCCACCGCCGAGAGCAGCCGGTCGGCCACCTGCCGCGCCTTGCCCTCATATTCGGCGGTCTGTGCGCGCTCGCGGCTTTCGAGCATCATCGAGAATATCTGACCGAACAGTTCGGCCGCGCTACGCTGCGCGAAGGTGGGCAGGCGCGGGGCGTAATGGTGGCAGGCGAACAGACCCCATAATTTCCCCTCCACGATGATCGAGATGGAAAGAGAGGCGCCCACGCCCATATTGCCCAGATATTCGATATGGATCGGCGACACCGCGCGAGTGAGGCAGAGCGACATGTCGAGCGCAGCCCCGGTGGGGTCCAGCGCCGGGACGACCGGTACCGGGACCGCCTTCACATCGGCGATCACGCGGAAGATGTTGCGCAGATAGAGCGCGCGGGCCTGCGCCGGAATATCGGAAGCGGGATAATGCAGGCCGAAGAAACTGTCGATGCCGGGCCTCAGCGCTTCGGCCACGACTTCGCCATCGCCGCCCTCGGCAAAGCGATAGACCATCACGCGGTCGAAACCGGTCAGCGCCCGCACCTGCCGCGCGCCATCGCGCAGGAAGGCGGTCATGCCGTCGGCCTGCGCCAGGCGCGCGACCATGGAGCGGACCGTGCTGCTTGCCTCCATTTCATCATGGCTGGCCGGTTCCGCCTCCACCACGACCAGCTGGCCCGAAAAGTGGACGGCGACGTCGAAAGGCGGGCCGCCAGCCATCAGCGGGATCGAGAACAGCCGCTCGACCGAATCGGGACCGCGCAGCAGGGTGATGCGATTGCGCAAGGCATGGATGGCTTCGCCGTCCAGCAAGGCGGCGACCGGCTTGCCCAACATATCGTCGGGCGTCAGGCCGATAAATTCCGCGCTATTGGCCGACACGCGCGACACCAGCCAGTCGGCGGTCAGCGCGATGAGGAAGCCGAAGGGCTGAACCGTGCCCAGCACATGAATGGGTTCGCGATCGCAATTGCTGAGATCGACCGAGAAATGGGGCTGGTCAGCGTCGCGATCAGCCATGGGCCGGTACTTTGCTTGCCTGCTGCCCTGCCTGCGCGAACAGGGCGAAGGCGGCTTGAGCGCCCTGCACGGCGTCATCCAGCCAGCCTTCGCCGCCTTCCGCCGCTGCGCCGTCGAGCGCGCGCTGGAAGGCTATCCATTCGCCCTTGCCATGGGCCGCCGAAAGATAGGCCTTGGGCAGGCCGGGGGCGACCTGTCGCGACAGCATAGCGCCACCCAATCGCGATCCTTCCAGCGTATAACGCAGGCCCCAATGAAAGCCGTCGGTGCCGCTGGCGTCCAGCGGCAGAGGTTCGGGCAGCGCAAGAGGGGCAGGCAGGGCCAAGTCGAGTGCGGCCAGATCCTGCGCCAGCAACGGCAAGCGCGGAGCCTGCGGTCGTGCAACGGATTCCAGCGCGCCCAGCGCACGAGCATGGGCGGTCAGGAACGCGCGATAGTCGCCCGGCGAATCAAGCGCGAAATCGGCATAAATGGCATCAACCCGACGATGACTCTCCATCGTCGCTTCCCGCAGGGCCTGGCGAACGGTTGGCGCGTCGAGGCCGGCATCGGAAGATTTCGTCACTCGTCAGTCCTATAGTCAGTTTCACGGCGACGCACTGATCTGGATCAGCTTTTCGACCGATATTGGTGGTTTGTCGCACATGCGAACCGCACTAACGGACAGTGGCGGCTTGAACGGCTTGTGTCTATCGTCTCTCGCCGATTCTTTCAAATCGCTGCATGACGAGTTCAGCATCACGACATCGGACCCATCGTAGAGAGGGATCATGAGGGGGCGTAGTGCCCCCGATCCGAAGAAAGTCACGACGATGTTGAGGAAGATGATGCTGGCGGGGTTGATGGGTGCGACGCTGCTGAGCGGTATCGCCCCGGCCCATGCGCAGAGCAACCCGGAGCAACGCGGCGGCGGGCGGGCGGAGGGCCGCCCTGCCCAGCCACGCGGGGAAGGCGGTGGTGGACGCGAAATGCGCGGCGATGCGGCAAACCAGCGCTGGCAGCAGCGGCCGCAGGCGCGACCGGACAATCAGCCGCAGCAGCGCCCCGATCAATGGCGCGGCGATCGCAACCAGCCTTCAAATCGCGGGCTGGAAAATGTGGCGCGCGATCGTCAGCAGCAGACGCAAAATTGGCGCGACCAGCAGCAGCGCCAGGACAATCGGCAGGATTGGCGCAACGCGCGTCCCGATGACCGGCGCGACGGGCGCGATGACCGACGAGACGGGCGGCAGGATTGGCGCAACGACCGGCGCGATGATCGCCCGGACTGGCGGAACGATCGCCGGGACGATCGGCAAAATCAGCGATGGAACGACAATCGCGGCTGGACCGGGAATGACCGGAACGACTGGAACAATGGCCGGCGGTTCGACGATCGCAGCCGCTGGGCGAACCAGCGCCGCTGGGACAATGGCTGGCGCCAGGACCGGCGCTATGACTGGAACAGCTATCGCAACCGCTATGGCGACCGCTATCGCATGGGCCGATACGATGCGCCGCGCGGGTGGGACTATGGCTACCGCCGCTTTTCGGTCGGGATTTTCCTGAACAGCCTGCTCTATTCGAACAGTTACTGGCTGGACGATCCCTACAGCTACCGCCTGCCGCCGGCCTACGGCTCTCTGCGCTGGGTTCGCTATTATGACGACGCGCTGCTGGTGGATATCCGCGATGGCTATGTGGTCGATGTGATCAACAATTTCTTTTGGTAACGCGCTTCCTGGACTGGCCTTCAGGAACCCCTGACCCCGGCATGGGAACATGCCGGGGTCTTTTCATGCCGGCCATCCCTGTGGCAGGAGGCGGGCATGAGCGAAGGACAAGATGATGGCGGCACGGCATCGCCGCTGCGCGCCGGGATCGGCGACGATGTGCGCAAGCGGCTGGACCGCAATCCGATGGTGCACCGGATCGAGGCACCCGATCTGGAAATCTATGGCCGCCAACATTTCCTGAGCGCGGAAGAATGTGCCGGATTGCGCGCGCTGATCGACGCCGACGCCAAGCCGTCGACGCTGTTTTCCGGCAGCGCCAATGCCGATTATCGTACCAGCCACAGTTGCAACCTCAATCCTTGGGAAGAGCTGGTCATGGCGATAAGCGACCGGATCTGCGCGATGACCGGCCTGCCCGCCCGCCATGGCGAAACGTTGCAGGGGCAGCGCTACGCGCCGGGGCAGGAATATAAGGTCCATTGCGACTATTTCCCCGTCACCGCGAGCTATTGGCCGCAGATGCGGACCAGCGGCGGGCAGCGGACCTGGACGGCGATGATCTATCTGTCGCCGGTCAAGGCCGGTGGCGAGACGCATTTCCCGCAATGCGAATTCATGGTGCCGCCGGTCGAGGGCATGATCCTGATCTGGAACAATATGGACCGCGACGGGGCGCCCAACCGCAAGAGCCTGCACGCCGCGCGGCCGGTGGAGAGCGGCACGAAATATGTCGTGACCAAATGGTTTCGCGAACGGCCGTGGGGCTGACGCGGTTACACTTTGCGACATAAATGACTGGAATCTGACTGGTTCATTCCCCGGCCGTTCAGTTGCCTGGGCCCATATCTCCCCTTGTAGGCAGCGGAACCGGAACCTTGCCAGACAGGTTCTGCCGCCACGGAATATGGGAGAAACATCATGCGTAAGTTCATCATCCTGGGCCTGCTGGCCGCTACCGTCGTCCCCAGCGTCGCATCGGCGCAATCCTATGGCGAGGCGCGTCGCAGCGAACGCAACCTGCGCGAAGAACAGCGCGACCTGCGTCAGGCGCAGCGTTATGGCGATCGTCGCGATGTCCGCGAAGCGCGACGCGACGTGCGGGATGCGCGCCAGGAAACGCGCGAAGACTGGCGCGACTATCGCCGCACCCATCGGGACGTCTATCGCGGCGGCAACTGGCGTGCGCCCTTCCGCTATAGCCAGTGGAATGCCGGCGCGCAGCTTCGTCCGGCCTATTACAACTCGCGCTATTATATCACCGATGTGAACCGTTACCGCCTGCCCCGTCCGGGCGTGAACCAGCGCTGGGTCCGGCACTATAATGACGTGCTGCTTGTCAACGTGCGCACCGGCCGGGTCATCACCGCCCACCGCGCCTTCTTCTGGTAAGCAACCCTGAAAACACAGAAACCGCCCCGATCGCAAGACCGGGGCGGTTTCCTTTACCCCCACTTGGCCGCGCCGCCCGTTTCCGGGCGCACGCGGCCGATGACGTGCGCAAGGCGCGTCACCAGTCCGAAAGGGGGGTGGACCGATGCGGCAAACGTCCGACCCGGCATTATGTTCCGGGCCGGAGGTTAATCCAGATCAGGCCGCCAGCGCCTGCGCGATCAATTTACGGCTGTTGTCCACGCCGTACAGGGCGATGAAGCTACCCATGCGCGGCCCCTGATCGGCCCCCAGCAGCGTCTGGTAGAGCGCCTTGAACCAGTCGCGCAGCTCGGCAAAGCCGAACGCCTCATCCTTGCCGATGGCATAGACGATATTCTGGATGTCCTCTGCCGTGGCTTGGGCCGGCAATGCGGCCAGTTCCTCGTCCAGCTTGCGCAGCGCGGCGGCCTCATGGGCTTCGGGCGCACGACGCTGGAGCGTGGGCGCGAAGAAATCGCGATTATAAGCGAGCGCATGACCGATCAGCGCATCCAGTTGCGGATAGGTTTCCGCGCTGGCACCCGGCACATAATTTTGGAGATAACCCCACACCTGTTCGGGACTGGCATCGCCCATCACGCCGACAAGGTTGAGCAGCAGGCCGAAAGTCACCGGCAGTTCGCCCTCAGGCAGCTTGCCATCATGGATGTGATGGACCGGATTGCCCAGCTGCTGTTCGATCGCCTGCTTGGCATAGTTGCCGCGGAACTGCCAATATTCGTCCACCGCACGCGGAATAACGCCCATGTGCAGCTGCTTGGCCTTCTTGGGTTCGCGATAGGCGTAGAAAGCGAGCGATTCCTGCGGGCCATAGGTCAGCCACTGTTCCAGGCTGAGGCCATTGCCCTTGGACTTGGAGATTTTCTCGCCCTTTTCGTCGAGGAACATCTCGTAATTGAAGCCTTCAGGCGGGCGGCCGCCGAGCGCACGGCAGATCTTCGACGATTGCGTGACCGAATCGATCAGATCCTTGCCCGCCATTTCATAGTCGACGCCCAGCGCATACCAGCGCATCGCCCAGTCGACCTTCCATTGCAGCTTGGCCGCGCCGCCCAGGATCGACTGTTCGATCGTCTCGCCTTCATCGACGAAGCGGACGATGCCGGCTTCGGCATCAACGACGTCGACCGGCACCTGCAACACGATGCCGCTCTTGGGGCTGATCGGCAGCACGGGTGAATAGGTCGCCTGCCGCTCCTTGCGCAGGGTCGGCAGCATGATGTCCATGATCGCCTGATAACGGCGCAGCACCTGGCGAAGGGCCTCGTCAAAGGCGCCGGCCTGATAGCGTTCGGTCGCGGAAACGAACTCATAGTCAAAGCCGAAGCTGTCGAGGAAGTCCCGCAGCATTGCGTTGTTATGATGCGCGAAGCTTTCGAACTTTTCGAACGGATCGGGCACCTGCGTCAGCGGCTTGCCCAGATATTCGGCCAACATCGCCTGATTGGGGACATTGTCGGGCACCTTGCGAAAACCGTCCAGATCGTCGCTGAACGCCACCAGCCGGGTCGGGATATCCGACAGCGCGTGGAAAGCGTTGCGCACCATGGTGGTGCGCAGCACTTCGTTGAACGTGCCGATATGCGGCAGGCCCGATGGGCCATAGCCGGTTTCGAACAGGATATGCCCTTTTTCCGGCGCACCATTGGCGTAACGTTTCAGAAGCTTGCGTGCTTCTTCATAGGGCCAGGCCTTGGATGCGGTCGCGGCGGTGCGCAGGATATCGGACATTGTCATGATTCACGCCCCCTAAACCCTGCTAAAGCGAAAGAAAATGCTATTCGGCCACAAAAGCACTTTGACAATCGTTCGCAGCTTCAGTTTTCATTAACCTTGCGTATCGATAATGGACCGACAGGAGGCGTCATGCAGATACAGCGCAGCCGCGAGCGTATTGCGGTGGACATTCCCATCGTCGTCACGACGGTGCTGGACAGCCTGGACGGCGTCATCGTCGATCTGAGCGAGGGCGGTGCCCAGGTTGTGGGCTGCACTTTGCCGGCCCGGTCGCAATGCCAGATCGACCTGGACGGCTTCATCGTGTTCGGCACGGTCCGCTGGTCCGAAGAGGATCGCATGGGCATTCGCTTTCCCTATGAATTGAACGAAGGCCCGCTTTTCGACAAGCTGGAGATGGCCCGCGCCGCCCGGCGCGCGCCCGTCGCTTTCCAGCCGCGCCTGCATCCAATTGGGCAGCAGAGCGGCTTCGGCAGCGCGGCCGTGGGTGGCGGCGGCTTTGGACGGCGCACTGTCTGACGCTCTTCACGGGGCGTAATCCATATTTCAGGTTTTCCTTTTGTTCCTGCTCGCCTAGACACGGGCCAGTGATCGATCCCGCCACCCTGCCCGCGCTCCACGCCAGCCATGGTGGCATCTGGCTTCGCGAAGGCGACCGCACGCAGGCATTGGCCAAGGGGCAGGCGATCGCACGCAGCGCCGAAACCCCTGTCCTGCTGCTCAACGCGCCCCTGACCGGTCAGCGCCTGGGCTATCCTGAACTTAACGGCCTCGACCTGCTCGAACTATGGGCTTTCCTGCATCCGGCCCGCTTTCTCGTGCCCACGCCCAAAGGGTTGGCGCAGGCGCTGGGCCTGCCCGCGCCGACGAGCGAGGGCGATATTCCCGCGCTACTGCAACGGGGCGCTGCGATGCTGCTTGCCCGGATGGACGCGACCGGCTGGACAGAGCGGGAGGGCGGATGGACCGCCGCGCAGGCTTTGCACCGGCTGCGCTGGCCCTGGTCGCCGCTGGTCGCGCCGCGCATCGCCCGCCCGCGTGAAGCGGAACGCTGGCTGTTCACCAAATTGCCGGAGTGGGAGGAGGTGCAGCCTCGCCCGGCCCCGCGCACGGTCAGCCTGAAGGAAGATCAGGTACTGGCCCGGCTGGACGCGCTGACCGGCACGGGCGCCGAACCGCGCCCCGGACAGCGCGCCTATGCGGCCGCCGCCAGCATGGCCTTCACGCCGCGCAAGCATCGCGACCAGCCCAATATGCTGCTGGCGGAAGCTGGCACCGGCATCGGCAAGACTTTGGGCTATCTGGCACCTGCCTCGCTCTGGGCCGGGGAAGCGCAGGGGACGGTTTGGGTTTCGACCTACACAAAGGCGCTGCAACGCCAACTCGACCGCGAATCGCTGCGCCTGTTTCCCGATGCTGCGGTGGCGGCGAAGCGGGTGGTGGTGCGCAAGGGGCGGGAAAATTATCTCTGCCTGCTCAATCTGGAAGATGCGTTGCAGGGCGGCTTTACCGGCCGCGCCGCGATATTGGCGCAACTGGTCGCGCGCTGGGCCGCGTTCAGCAAGGATGGCGACATGGTGGGCGGCGACTTGCCCGGATGGTTGCCGACCTTATTCCGCCGCAACGGCTCTACCGCGCTGACCGACCGGCGCGGCGAGTGCATCTATGCCGGCTGCCCCCATTATCGCAAATGCTTCATCGAGCGGTCGGCGCGCGCGTCGGCCGACGCGGACATCGTGATCGCCAATCATGCGCTGGTGATGATCAACGCCGCGCGCGGGCGCGAAACCGGGCAGCGACCGCAGCGGATCGTGTTCGACGAAGGCCATCATCTGTTCGATGCGGCGGATTCGACCTTCTCCGTCGCTCTGTCGGGGCAGGAGGCGATCGAACTGCGGCGCTGGATCATGGGGCCGGAGGGCGGATCGCGCGGACGCAGGCGCGGTCTTGCGGCGCGCCTGTCGGACCTTGCCAGCTATGATGAGGAAGGCGGTCAGGCGATCCGCGCCGCGATCGACGCAGCGCAGGCATTGCCGGCCGATGATTGGTTGAAACGTATCGTCGCGGGCGAGCCGTTCGGACCGCTGGAAGCGTTGCTCGCCGCGGTTCGGGGCACGGTCTATACCCGCGCGGAGGCAGCGGGTGAAGCCGATGCCGGCTATGGGCTGGAAACCGAACTGGCCGAACCCGATGGGGCACTGGTGGAAGCCGCGCAGGAAGGTTGCCAAGCGCTGGATGCGCTGATCAAGCCGCTGGTAAGGCTGGCGCGCAGGCTGGAGGCGGTGATCGAGGATGCGCCCGACTGGCTGGACGGTCCGGCGCGCGCGCGGGTCGAGGGGGCGATCGCCTCGCTTGGCTGGCGGCGCGACCTGATTGCGGCCTGGCTGGCGCTGCTGGCGCGGATCGGCGGACCGGCGGACCCGGACTATGTCGACTGGATGACGGTCGACCGGATCGAGGGGCGCGAGTTCGATATTGGCATCCACCGGCACTGGCTGGACCCGACCCGACCGCTCGCCGAAACGGTGCTGAAGCCGGCGCAGGGCGTGTTGTTGACGTCCGCGACGCTGAAAGGCGGAGGCGACTGGTCCAATGCCGAGGCGCGCAGCGGTGCGGTTCACCTGCCTCATGGCGCGGAGCGGTTCGAGGCGAGCAGTCCGTTCGATTATCCGGGGCGGGCCGAAGTGCTGATCGTCACCGACATCAAGCGGGGCGACATTGCGGCGCTGTCGGGCGCCTATGGCCGGCTGATCGAGGCGGCGGGCGGGGGCACGCTGGGGCTGTTCACCGCGATCCGTCGGCTGCGGGCGGTGCATGCGCGCATCGCCGACCGGCTGGCGCGGGCGGGACTGCCGCTTTACGCGCAGCATGTGGACCCCATGGATACGGGCACGCTGGTCGATATCTTCCGCGACGATCCGCGCGCTTCGCTGCTGGGCACCGATGCGTTGCGCGACGGCGTGGACGTGCCGGGCCATTCGCTGCGGCTGGTGGTGATGGAGGGCGTGCCATGGTCCAAGCCCACGGTGCTGCATGCCGCGCGGCGGCTGGCCGGCGGCGGCAGCGCCTATGACGACCGGCTGATCCGGGCACGGCTGGCACAGGCGTTCGGGCGCCTCATTCGCCGGGCCGAGGACAGGGGCAGTTTCGTCATCCTGTCCGCCGCCATGCCAAGCCGATTGCTGAGCGCCTTCCCGCCCGGAACGCCGATCCGCCGGCTGACGCTGGACGAAGCGATCATCGCGGTCAGCGTACAGGCCAGAGAGCAAAGCCTTGGCGAAAGCGCCCTGTTAGGGCATCAGGGGCGCGAATCCGGCCTGCCCCCTTCAGGCCCTCCCCAACAGGAGCGACAATGAAAAGGCTGACCCTGTTGCGCCACGCCAAATCGGATTGGGATGATCCGGTGGCGCGCGATTTCGACCGGCCCTTGAACCGCCGGGGCGAGAAAGCCGCGATGCTGATGGGCCAGTTTGCCGCGCAGCGCGCCATGCGCTTCGACATGCTGGTCGCTTCGCCGGCGGTGCGGGTGGTGCAGACGCTGGAAACCTTCTTTGCCGGCTATGGCGAGACGCTGGATGCGCGGTGGGACCGGCGCATCTACCTCGCTTCCGCGCCGACCTTGTTCGACGTCATCCGCGACCTGCCCGACAGTGCCGACGGCGCGCTGATGGCCGGGCATAATCCGGGGCTGGAGGAGCTGATCCTGGATCTGGTCCCCGACGACGGCGTCAATCCGCTGCGCGAGGATGTGGAGATCAAGTTCCCGACCGCCAGCATCGCGGTGCTGGACCTCCCCATCGACCGCTGGGCCGATGCACGGGAAAATATCGCGCACCTCGCGAGCTTCACCCGCCCGCGCGACCTGGACCCGGCATTGGGGCCGGGCAGCCGCTAAGCTGCAAAGCCGTCCGTCGCGTGGATCAGGGCGTCCATGATGCCCGGTTCATTATAGGCATGGCCGGCGCCCTCGATCATTTCGAAGCGCGCCTGCGGCCAGGCGCGATGCAGCGCCCAGGCGGTTTCCGCCGGGCAGGCCATGTCGTAGCGGCCCTGCACGATGACGCCGGGAATGGCCGCCAGCTTGCCCGCGTCGCGGATCAGCTGCCCGTCCTCCAGCCAGCCGCCATGCACGAAATAATGATTTTCGATCCGCGCGAAGGCCAGCGCGAAATCATCCGCGTCATGGGTCGCCGATAGCGCCGGATCGGGCAGCAGGCGGATCGTCTCCCCCTCCCACACGCTCCAGGCGCGGGCGGCGGCGATCTGCGCGGCGCGATCGTCCCCGGTCAGGCGGCGGCGATAGGCGTTGACCAGATCGCCCCGCTCGCTCTGCGGGATCGGCGCGACGAACCGCTCCCATTTGTCGGGATAGATGCGGCTGGCGCCTTCCTGATAATACCAATCGATTTCCGACTTCCGGATCGTGAAGATGCCGCGCAGCACCAGTTCCGTCACCCGATCGACATGCGCCTGCGCATAGGCGAGCGCCAGCGTCGAACCCCAGCTGCCGCCGAAGACGAGCCATTGCGCCACGCCCGTCATCACGCGCAACCGCTCGATATCGGCAACCAGATCCCAGGTCGTGTTCGCCTCCAGATGGGCGTGCGGGGTCGATCGGCCACAACCGCGCTGGTCGAACAGCAGCACGTCGTAGCGGGCGGGATCGAAGAGGCGGCGATGGTCGGGCGAAATGCCGCCGCCCGGCCCGCCATGGAGGAAGACGGCGGGCTTGGCGCCGGGCGTACCGGCACGCTCCCAATAGATATGGTGGCCGTCGCCGACATCGAGATGGCCGGAGGCATAGGGTTGGATCGGGGGATAGAGCGTGCGCATGGTGCCACTTTAGAACATGACGCGACCAGATTGAACCAGATCATGGTCCAGGGCCCTTTTGTTTCCCGCATAGTGCGACCCGTCATCTGTTCCAGATAATTTCAAAATGCCCTGGAAACCGCCGGCCGCGAAGAGAAATGTTTGAACGCAAGGCGCGGGATGCCCCGATCGGGAAGTGCTGCGATGCTGGCCCGATGGACCTGACCGATCTCGACCGCCATGGCGCCGTGCGCCTTCCCGCCTTGCTATCGCCCGACCAATGCGCCGCACTCGTCGCTTTATGGGACGAGCCTGCCGCCTTCCGCAAGGAGGTGGTGATGGCGCGGCACGGTTTTGGCAGCGGGCGCTATCGCTATTTCGCCTATCCGCTGCCCGATCCGGTGGCGATGCTGCGGGCGCGGCTCTACCCCGCGCTGGCCCGCCATGCCAATGGCTGGGCGGATAGGCTGGGCACGAGCGACATCTATCCGACGCGCCACGCCGATTATCTGGCGCGCTGCGCATTGGCGGGGCAGGACAAGGCGACGCCGCTGTTGCTCCGATACGAGGCGGGCGACTGGAATGCGCTGCATCAGGATGTCTATGGTCCGCATATCTTCCCGTTGCAGGTCGCGATCCTGCTGTCCCGGCCGGAGCAGGACTTCACCGGCGGCGCCTTCGTCCTGACCGAGCAGCGGCCGCGCATGCAATCGCGCGCCGAAATGGTGCCGTTGATGCAGGGCGATGCCGTCATCTTTCCGGTGCGCGACCGGCCGGTCATGGGCACGCGCGGCGTGTATCGCGTGCAGATGCGCCACGGCGTCAGCCGCATCCTGACGGGCCTGCGCCACACATTGGGCATCATTTTTCACGACGCGCCCTGAACCCGGCCAGCCCCCGTTCAGCCGGCACGGTTACATCTTGCGACAAATATCGCTGGTTGTTGCCAGAATTTTGCGACAAGCGCCTGCTAGTCCAGCGTTCATAGTACAGGGTTTTTTGGGGGTTTCTGTGGCGGTTTCCGTGCGTCTTTCCGCGTCCATCATCAGTGCTGCGCTCATGACCGGGGTCGCGCCCGGCGCGCTTATGGCACAGGAGGAGACGAAGGTCGCCCAGGCTGCGCAAACCGCACCGGTCGATGATGGCGAGGAGATCGTCGTCACCGGCCAGCCGCAGCGCGGGTCGGTGATGGGCAATGTGCAGCCCGAACAGCAACTGTCCGGCGCGGACGTCCGGGCGCTGGGCGTCACCTCCATTTCCGAACTCATCACCGAATTGGCGCCGCAGACCAACGGCACGCCGGTCATCCTGCTGAACGGCAAGCGCATTTCCAGCTTCTCCGAAATTCAGGATATCCCATCGGAGGCCGTGGCGCGGGTGGATATATTGCCCGAACAGGTCGCGCTATCCTATGGCTATGCGCCAACGCAAAAGGTGGTGAACATCGTCCTGCGCCAGCGTTTTCGCGCGGAGACGGCGGAAGGCCGGGTCGGCACGACGACGCAGGGCGGGCGCGAAAATGGCAAGGTGGAAGCGGGCCTGCTCCGTATTCAGGGCGACAATCGCTTCACGCTGAACCTGCAATATAGCCGTGCCGCGCAATTGCTGGAAAGCGAGCGCGGCATCACCGCCACCGCGCCGGGTCGCCCCTATGCGCTGAACGGCAATATCCTGGGCACCGGCACCAACGGCGAAATCGACCCGGCGCTGTCGGCGCTGGCCGGCCAGGCCGTCACGGTGGCGAGCGTGCCGGGGCGCGCGGCGTCGGGCGCGCCGTCGATCAGCGATTTCGTCGCGGGCGCCAATGCCGCCAGCGTGAGCGACCTGACCCGGTACCGCACGCTCAGCCCGGAAACGGAGAGCTTTTCCGCCAACGCCACCCTCGCCCGCGCGCTGGGTGGCATATCGGCGACGCTGAACGGGCGGCTGGAACTGTCGGACAATGATACGCTGCAAGGCCTGTCGTCCGCGGCCTTCGACCTGCCGGCCGGCAGCGCCTTCTCCCCCTTCGCCAATGATGTGACGCTCTATCGCTATCTGGCGCAGGGCGGCGCATTGCAGCAGCAGATCAAGGGCACGACCGGCCATATCGGCCTGACCCTGAACGGCCAGCTGGGTGGCGGCTGGCAATGGTCCTTCACCGGCAATGGCGACCTGTCGATCACGCGGACCCGCACCGATCGGGGGATATCCACCGGCGCGATCCAGGCGGCGCTGGATGCGGGCGACGCTGGCGTCAATCCCTATGGCAGCTTCGCGCCGGACCTGGTCGCAACCCGCCTGACCGACCGCGCCCGCGCCAAGAGCCAGGCGGTGCAGGGCGACCTGCTGATCAGCGGCACATTGTTCGACCTGCCGGCCGGCGGCGTGACCACGTCGATCAGCATCAGCGCGTCGGCCAATGGCTTTACCAGTCGGTCGGTTCGGTCCGGCGTGGAAAGCGGCAATGATTACAGCCGGGAAATCGGCAGTGGGCAGATCAGCCTCGACCTGCCAATCACCAGCCGGTCGCGCGGCGTGCTGGGCGCGGTGGGCGATGTCGCGGTCAACCTGAACGCCGCCGCGCAACATTATTCGGATTTCGGTACGCTTTCGACGCTGGGCTATGGCCTGCGCTGGAAGCCCGTCGATGCGGTTCAGATCCTTGCGTCCGCCAATCAGGATCGCGCCGCGCCGACCGGGGCGAACATCACCGATCCGCTGATTTCCACGCCCAACGTGTCGGTGTTCGACTATGCGACCGGGCAGACGGTGTTCGTCACCCAATTGTCGGGCGGCAATGCGGCGCTGAAGGAAAGCGTGCGCGACCAGTTTCGCCTGAGCGCGCGGATCAAGCCGTTCGAAAAGCCGAACCTCACCATGACGGCGACCTATCTCAACAGCCGCACGCGCAACCCGATCGCCGCTTTCCCGACGCCGACGCCGGCGCTGGAAGCGGCCTATCCCCAGCGCTTCCTGCGCGATGCCGACGGCAATTTGTTGCAGGTCGACGCGCGGCCGATCAATTTCTTGTCTTCGCAGAGCGAGCAGCTGCGCTGGGGCGTGGACCTGTCGGTTCCGATCAAATCGCATATACAGAAGCTGGTGGAAGCCTGGCGCGCGTCGGGTGGCAAGCCGGAGGACCGGCCGCCCGAATTGCAGGCGCTGTTCGGCAATCGCCAGCCCCGTGGCGAGGGCGGTCCGCCGCCGGGCGAAGGAGGTGGCGATCGGCCGCGCGGCGAGGGCGGCAATGGGGGGGCAGGCGCCGGGCCGGGTGGCGGCAACGGTCCGCGTGGCGGCGGCTTTGGCGGTCCCGGCGGCTTCCGTGGTCCCGGCGGCAATGGCCAGGGCGGCGGGCGGATGACGTTCAGCCTCTATCACACCTGGCATCTGACCGAGAGCATCCAGATCGCGCCGGGCGTGCCGCAGCTCAATCTGCTGGACGGCGACGCCACCGGATCGTCGGGAGGCCAGCCGCGGCATGAGATCGAGGCGCGGATCGGTTACATGAACAACGGCATCGGCGCGCGGCTGGGCATCGACTGGGAAAGCGGCACCCATGTGGACGGCGCGCTGACCGGCACGGCAGGCGGATCGTCGCGGCTGAATTTCGGGAGCCTCGCCACCGCGAACCTGCGCATCTTCGCCAATCTGGGTCAGGTGCAAGGGCTGGAACGCAAGATCCCCTTCATGCGGGGCGCGCGCATATCCTTCAACATCGACAATATCTTCAACCAGCGCCGGGACGTGACCGACGCGACCGGGGCGATCCCGCTGCGCTATCAGCCCGGCTATCTCGACCCGCTGGGCCGCACCGTGTCGATCAGTTTCCGCAAGCTGTTCTTCCCCAATTTCGCGGCCAATCGCCCCCGTAGTTAAATAGGCGTTAGGTACGGCTAAAGCCGCTCGTTCCCCGGCCGTTATGATGTCCATAATGGTTGGGGAACCCGAGATGATGAAAGCTGTCAGAATAGTGGTGGTCGATGATTCGCTGACCATCCGCGCGATGATCGAGACGTTGCTGGAACGCGACCGCCGCATCGAGGTGGTCGGCATCGCCCGCAATGGCGAGGAGGCGATCGACATGATCCGGCTGGAAAAGCCCGATGTCGTGACACTGGACATCGCCATGCCGGGCAAGGACGGCCTGGCCATACTGGACGAGATCATGGACATGGAGCCGTGTCCGGTGCTGATGCTGTCCAGCCTGATGCGCGAAGGCGCGCCGATCGTCGCCGAAGCGATGGATCGCGGTGCCGCGGCCTGTTTCAACAAGGCGATGATCGTGCGGGAAGCGACCCGCTTCATCGGCCTGATCCGTGACCTTGGCCGGGGTCTGGTCGTGGCGGAACCAGAACCGGTGGCGATCGCCGCCTGATCCGAATTTGGACGATGGCAAAAAGGGGGAAGTCGCTCATCTGCTTCTTCCCCCCTTTTTGACGTGCGTTTGCCGCGCGCTTGCCTAAGCTGGCCGCAGACCAGCCGGGCAAGAGGAGCATGCCGATGACCAGCAACGATAAGGCCAGCGACGATAACGAACGCCTGTCCGAAGACAGCAATTGGGTACGCAGCACGGGCCTGCAACGCCGCCATGTGCTGGCTGGCGGCGCTTTCGCAGCCGGCTTTGCCGCCGCTTGCCGCCCCGTCGCCAGCAGCGCCGTGCAGACGCCGAGTGACGGGCTGATGGAGGAGAGCGTCACCATCCCGGCCAATGACGGCTTTGCCCTCCCCGCCTTCGTAGCGCGGCCTGCAGGTGGGAAAGCGGCGCCGGTGATCGTCGTGGTGCATGAGATTTTCGGCGTGCATGAATGGATCCGCGACATATGCCGCCGTTTCGCCAAGGCGGGCTATTATGCCATCGCGCCGGACCTGTTCGCCCGCCATGGCGATGCGACCAAGATCGCGGACGTCAAGCAACTGGTCGGCACCATCGTGTCGAAGGCACCCGATGCCGAGGTCTTGGCCGATATCGACACCGTCTATGGATGGGCCGGCAGCCATGGCGGCAATGGCAAGAAGCGCGGCATTGCCGGCTTTTGCTGGGGTGGGCGGATCGTGTGGCTCTATGCCGCGCACAGCCCGCAACTGAATGCCGGGGTGGCCTATTATGGCCGGCTGGTGAGCGACAAGACGGCATTGCAGCCATTGAGCGCGATCGAGGAAGTGGCAAAGCTCAAGGCGCCGGTGCTGGGCCAATATGGCGAACTGGACAAGGGCATCCCGGTCAAGGATGTGGAGGCGATGCGGGCGGCACTGACCAAGGCGGGCAAGTCGCCGCCCGACGCGATCACCGTCCATGCCGGGGCGGAACATGGCTTCATGGCCGATTATCGCCCCAGCTACAACGCAGCCGCCGCCAAGGCCGCATGGGATGCAACGCTTGGCTGGTTCGGAACCTATGTGAAGCGGTAGCTTATTTCCCCTTCATCGCCTCCACGGCGGCCAGCGTGCTCTTCACATGCTGCGCATAGTTCATTTCGCTATGGACGAAGGCGATGCGGCCGGAGGGGGCGATGACATAGGAGGTGCGGTCGGTCATGCCCGGCCGCATCTTGAGCGCGACGTCATAGCCCGTCACGATCGCCGGCCCGGCCGAGGCGACGGCGAACTTGCCCGCACATTCCTTGGTCGAGAAGGCGACGAGGTCATCGACCGGGTCGGCCGACATGCCGATGACGGTGGCGCCGGCGGCCTTGAACTTGTCGATATTCTCCGCAAATTCACGCGCTTCGGCCGAGCAGCCCGGCGTGAACGCCTTGGGAAAGAAATACAGGACCACAGGGCCGCGCTTCAATTGATGCGACAGGGTCAGGGTGAAGGTCTTGCCCGCCTGCGCGCCGCGCGTGGTGAAATCGGGCGCCTTGGTGCCGATGGCGAGGGCGGCCATGGCATTGCTGGACACCAGCGTGGCGGCAGCGGCGAGGATAAGGGACAGGCGCTTCATGACGGGGTTCCTTGCGGCGGTTCGGGGCGATGGTCGGGCTGTTCCCATAATTCGATCGCATTGCCCTCCGGATCGTGGATGCGGGCAAAACGGCCAAGGGCGGGATCGTCCCATTCGGGCCTGGTGATGATCGCAACGCCCGCGCCGCGCAAGTGGGCCAGCAGCGAATCGAGATCGGACACCCGGAAATTCAGCATGAAGGCCTTGTCGGCGGCGAAATAGTCGCTGTCCGCCTTGAACGGGGCGAAGACCATCGGCCCGCCCGTCGGCTGCCATATCCATTCATTGGGCTGGTCGGCGGGATCGACCACGCAGCCGCCGCCGACGTTCAGATGCGTGCGATACCAGGCCGCCAACGCTTCGGGATCGCGCGCTCGAAAGAACAGGCCTCCCATTCCCAGCACCGGCATGGCATCGACTCCCCTCTTGCACGATACGGAGCCTAGCATGGTGGCGGCGCAAGGGAAGAGGCGGGACGCTGAAACGGGAACTGGCAGAGCGCTGGCCGGTTGGACAGGCATGCGCAATTCGACCTTCGCTCTGGCCATGCTGCCGCTGCTGCTCGTCACCGCCTGCAACCGCACGCCGGACAAGCAGAGCCACCAGCCCGGCGTCGTCACCAATATATTGGACCAAGCGCTGCCCAATGCGCAGGAGGCTCCGGCCAACGGCATCACCCCGGTCGAGGCGGCGCCGGATGTGCAGGCATCGGATGTGCAGGCGCCGCCCGCCGCTGCGCCCGACGGGTTGATCCCGGCCGCGATGCAGGGCCGCTGGGCCGGCGCCGCCGAACGCTGCGGCGACAGGGCGGCGGCGCTGGAACTGACGGTCATGCCCGACCAGCTGCTGTTCCACGAAAGCGTCGGCACGGTGACGCGCGTGACCCAGGATGCAGAGGGGCGCGCGGCCGTGGAAGCCGCCTTCACCGGCGAGGGCCAGAGCTGGACCCGCACGCTGGCGCTCAGCCTGTCGAAGGACGGCAAGGCGCTGACGGTGGTGAACGACGGGACGGCGGTGACGCGCAAACGCTGTTGAGCCGGGAGCGGTTGCGGAGTGAACGGAGGCACCGCCCGAAGTTCACAGCGTAACGGGGATTTTGCGCCGGAAGCGCTCCCGAAGCGCTCGCAAGGCTCTCGCGAAGCGTCACGAAGGCGTCCCCGAAGCGTCACGTCCTCCCCTGCCATGACGACACGGACGCACCACCCACGCGCCGCCGTCGCGCCTTGCGCGCGTCGGGCGCCGGGGCGACGGTGCGGATGGATGCGGGAGGCAGTCATCCCGCAGGATAGATCAGGGAAAATCCTATTAGGAAAGGCTTTCGAAAGAGCGAAATGACAGGATGCGGCCGGTCTGGAAGCGACCAAAGCCGGTCACCCTATGCATGCGGCGCGTTGCCTGACAGCGGACATTCTGCTGCTGTGATGAGATAGCGAGATTCAATAATTTCAGGTGGAGAATCCATTGAAATGACGAGCCAACTTGAAATTGCTCAGCCCATAACATGGCTCGGATTTGTGTTGTTTTTTATCGTTTTTCCGATGGCTGCTGGCTACCTCTATTATAGGGTCTGGACGCAAATATGCCCATGGATGTTGGCGATGACATTTGCTGTAATTTGTATGCTTGCAGGACAAGAGATTTCTGAACAGGCACCCGGATGGATAGTGAACCCCTTTCCGGTCCTTTTGCACGTTTCAGTTCGTCTCGCGCCAATTTCAATTGCTTCCTATCTTTCAGGGCTAGCCATTCGCTGGATCATCAACCGCTTGCGCAAGTCGGTCGTGCTTAACAAATAATAGCCGTCCATCCGGTTTGTGGAGGAAAAGCTGACCGAGCTGAACCGACCATTTGCAGTCGATAACCGGCTCTGGCACGGTGCTCTCATGAAGACATTCCTGCTTGCTCTAATGGCAGTAATCACCGTGCAAACAGATGCATTTGGAGCCGAACGTATGCGGTCACAAACAGCCCCGCCAGCGCAAATCGAAGAAGCGCCCAGTGCCTCGAAACTCCAACTGATCAGGCGATTTATGCGCGCCATAGGCCTTCAAGATCAACTCGACACTGGCAGTTTCCTTGAGCGTTACGCCATGCCCGGCGGCCCACTGTGGGACGCTCCTTCGGGAGAAATTCTGACTGAGAGCCTCTCCGGCGGATTTGAGGTTCGGCTCAAGGCACTTAAAGCAGCGTATGAGAAGCGACGAGTGGTCTACCAGCAAGCGTATGAAGAACATCTCAATTGGGAATTTACCGAAATCGAGTTGCAAGAGATTGTGACGTTTCTTGAAGCGCCTGTCGGCCAACATTATCTCGACGGCCGCTGGAGAATGGAAGCCTACACAAATACGAATACTGAAGACATGGAAGCGGAAATCGTGAAAGAGGCCGCTGACAATCTACCAAGATAGCGACGTCGGCTATCAGGCAATTTCGCTCCAAACCTGCCAGTCCGCTAACCACCCTTGATCGCCGATCGGCAGATCGATCCGCAATTTCATCACCCTGATACCGGCCGGTCCGGTCTTGACCTGAAAAGCGGACCGGTACGGAGCGGTCAATTTCCGTCACCCCGGACTTGATCGGGGGCCTCGCTTCCTTTGACGCTTACGGAGAATGCGGGGTACCGGGTCAAGCCTTGTCGAAAGGGCCCGGCATGACGAACGAGATGCGATTGCAAGCGAACGGCAGCTGACAATTGCAGCTTGCCCCATAGCCGGCACCCCAGCGCAGGCTGGGGTCGCAGTCGGAAGTAGAGGGAGGATGGCCTTCTGGCGTTATCCGTCCACGCAGCCTATCCATGCTTGAGATGCCAGCCTGCGCTGGCATGACGATATGTTTCAGGTGTCCGGCCTGATGGCGGCCATTCCATTTCCCACCCTATACAGCCATCACGCCAGCGCCACCGCACCAACGGCAACATTCGTCACTGTGCATCCTCCCAACCCTGCTCTTCCCTCCCCCGCCCGGCCCGGCTACAGCCGCGCGATGATCTGCCGTTTGACCTTGAGCGATTTCCGCAATCATGCGGATGCGCTGATCCTGCCCGATCATGCCTTCATCCTGCTGACCGGCGACAATGGCGCGGGCAAGACCAATATCCTGGAAGCGGTGTCGATGCTGGCGCCCGGACGTGGGCTGCGCGGTGCGCCGCTGTCGGCCATGGCGCGGCAGGACGGCGCGGGCGGTTTCGGCATCGCGGCGGAAGTCGATGGGGCGATGCTGGGCACCGGCGTGACCGCGGCCAGTCCGGATCGGCGGCAGGTGCGGATCGGCGGCGTGGCGTCGTCCGCCAATGCGCTGGCCGATCATCTGTCGATCGTGTGGCTCACGCCGGCGATGGACCGGCTGTTCCTGGACAGTCCGGGCGGGCGACGGCGGTTTCTGGACCGGTTGACGCTGGCGCTGCACCCCGGCCATGCCGCGCACAGCGCCCGCTATGACGCGGCGATGCGGGCGCGCAACCGGTTGCTGGCGGATATGCGCCGGGCCGATCCCGCCTGGCTGAGCGCATTGGAGGCGCAGATGGGCGAGCATGGCACGGCGCTGGCAGAGGCGCGGGCCGATCTGGTGGCGCGATTGAACGATGCGCTGGCCGACCAGCCCGATGAACCCTTTGCCCGGCCGATGATCGCGATAGAGGGGGAGGACGCGAGCGACGAACCGTTGGCAGGCCGCCTGGCCCGCGAAAGGCGGCGCGATGCGGCGGCCGGGCGCACGTTGAGCGGGCCGCATCGCCATGACCTGTCGGTCACCCATATTGCCAAGGGGCAGGCCGCCGCGCTCTGTTCCACCGGCGAGCAGAAGGCGTTGCTGCTGTCGATCCTGCTGGCCCATGCGGCGCTGGTCGCCGCCGACCGGGGCCAGCCGCCCGTCCTGCTGCTCGACGAAGTGGCGGCGCATCTCGACCCGCTGCGCCGCGCCGCACTGTTCCAACGATTGCAGGAAAGCGGGGGCCAGGTGTGGATGACCGGCACCGAACCCAGCCTTTTCAGCGAGTTATCCCAAGCGACCCGGCTGACTGTAACGGCCGGCCATGTTTTTCGTTCCGCAACATAACGCAACGACGAAACGACTCGTCGCCCGGCACTTGTCGGTTCGCCGGGCGTCTGGCCTAAGACCGACATCGGGGTTCAAGCCTACAAAACAAGTCGGGGTCGCAATCGCATGTTCGCTGGTTTTCGCGCGGTTTTCGCGGCATCTGTTCTTGCGCTTTCGACTCTCCTCGCTGTTCCTGCCACCGCCGGCACGTTGCAATGCGCACCCTTTGCCCGGCAGGTTTCCGGCATCGACATTCACGGCAATGCCAATACCTGGTGGGGCCAGGCCGAAGGTCGCTACGACCGTGGCCACGAACCCCGCGTCGGCGCCGTCCTGGCCTTTGCCGCCAGCCGTTCCATGCCGGTCGGCCATGTCGCCATGGTCAGCAAGGTCGTCAACGATCGCGAAGTGCTGCTGACCCACGCCAACTGGTCCTATCGCGGCGGGATCGAGCGCAATGTCCGCGCCGTCGACGTGTCGGCCAATAACGACTGGTCGGACGTGCGGGTATGGTATGGCCCGATCGGCAACCTGGGCCTGCGTTCCAACGCCGCCCGCGGCTTCATCTACGCCAGCGCGCCCAAGGGCATCGACCAGCCGGTGCAGATCGCTTCGGCCGACACGACCGGCGGCGCGGCCGTCCGCTCGGCTTTCTAACTCTCCCCTTTTATTTTACGGGTCCGGTGCGATCCGACCGCTATCCCTGATGTCGGATTAACCTTTTTCAAAGGAAGCCGGTTCTAGGGTCGATCCCGGTGGGGCGATTCTAAAGTTTCGGGATCGCATAGATGTTTCGAGCGATGCGCTGGACCGCAGCCCTGCTGCTGTCCGGACTGGCGACCGCGCCCTCATGGGGGTCTGCGGTGCTGCAATGTGTACCCTATGCCCGGATCGTGTCGGGCGTGGCGATCAGGGGCGATGCGCTGACCTGGTGGGACCAGGCGGACGGGCAATATAAGCGTGGCGACAAGCCGAAAAAGGGCGCGGTGCTGGCGTTTCGGCCCAATGGCCCGATGACGCTGGGCCATGTCGCGGTGGTGAGCAAGGTCCTGGATGATCGCCGCGTGCTGATCCGCCATGCCAACTGGTCCGTGCCCGGCGCCATCGAGGAAGATGTGCTGGCGATCGACGTGTCGGCCGACGGCGACTGGAGCCAGGTGCGCGTGTGGCACAGCCCCACGGGCCAGATGGGCGCGCGGACCAACCCGACCTATGGCTTCATCTATCCGGCCAAGGCGAAACTGCATGACTTCACCCCCGACGCCGCGTTGGGCAGCAGCGTACGCTTCGCCAGGGTCGATCCGGATATGTGGGACGAGCGGGCATTGCCAGCGCTGATGCGCCAGCCGCGCGCGGCACCGGCGGCGAGCAGAGCCGTGCTGACCAGGCCCGCGCGGATGGCGGCAGCGGCGCCCATGCCCGTCAAGGCGATCAAGCCGACAAAGGCGTCGCGTGCGCGCGCGCCGCATCTGGAGGCGGATCCATTTGTCGTGGAATATGCCGACGCCGATCCGTCGCAGCGGACGCTGAGCGCGATCATCGCCGATGTGCGGCGCGAAACGGCGATGAATTGACCCGCTTCGCCCTTGCCAGCGTAGCGAAGCGACGGCGGGCGAGCCAACGAATCGCGCAGGCAGATGAAAAAGGGCGCCGTCGCCGGCGCCCTTCATCCCGTCACTCCGCGTCGGCGGGCTTGTCTTCGCTGCCCTCGGCCGGGTTTTCGAACCAGGCTTCGACTTCGCCGGTCAGCTTGATCGTCAGCGGATTGCCATACCGGTCGCGGCTCTTGCCGGCGGCGACGCGAATCCAGCCTTCGGACATATTATATTCTTCCACATCCTTGCGCTCACGGCCCTTGAAGCGGATGCCGATGCCGCGCTGAAGCACCTCCATGTCGAAATGGGGGCTTTTGGGATTGGTGGACAGATGGTTGGGGGGCGTGTCGCTCATGGTCATATTCCCTGAAAATTTGCGCCCCGCCTAGCGGCAGGGGCCTATCGGCGTCAACCGCCGCGCCCTTCGTCCACATCGCAATAGATGCGCCGGATGACGCCTTCGTCCAGCCATGCGGCAAAGCGGCTTTCCGCGTCGGCGCTGCCGGCGAAGGGATAGGCGACCGGCCGATCGTCCACCGCGCCGCTGGCCCGCGTCAGCCGGGCGACCGCGTCGGGCGCCGTGGTCAGGATGCGGCCGCGCCGGTCGGTCGACGCGCTGTTGACGCCCACGACATGGCCATTCTCGGCAAAGACCGGGCCACCGCTGATGCCGGACAAGGTGCCGTCGCCAGCGGGGATGCGGCCACGCTCCGCCCAGGCCAGCACTGGCTGGGTCAGGTCGGTGCGGCCGCGCCGGGCGCTCGCCTCCCCGATCAGTTCGGACAGGACCAGCGTGGGTTTGCCCGCTGGGAAGCCCATATGATAGCCCGGCGTGCCCGGTTGCGGCGCGCGGGTCGATAGCGGCAGCGCGCTGCTGCTGGGCAGGCCGTCGCGCACCAGCGCCGCATCCGCCTCGTTGCTTTCCAGCACGCGCGATACCGGACGGGCGAAGCGGCCATCCTCCAGCCCGACGCGCGTGCAGTCGTGGGTGACATGCTGCGCCGTCAACCAGGCACCGTCTCGATCGACGGCAAAGGCAGTGCCCATGGAATCGGCCGGGCCGTCGGGACTGTCCTCGATCACGAATTGCTCGTCGCCCCATCCGGGCATGGGCCGACGCGGGGAGCGCGGATCATATTGCTCCACCTCCAGCGGCGGCACGCGCACATCCTGCCCGAACCAGGCGACCAGCAACAAGGCGCCCAATGCGAAGGGCAGGCAGCCACAGCCCTTGCCACCGGCCATCGGATCAGCCCGCCACCGCCGCAGCGGTAAGGCAGGCGATCGCCGCCTTCATCATGGCGAGGAAGATCGCGGCCGACCGCTCATTCGCCTCGATCCGGGCGGACAGCGTGCCGAGCAGGAAATCGACCAGGCGGAACGCGACGAGTTGCAGGACCAGGGTGACGCTGCCCCAGATCACGATATCCCAGACATTGACCGACCCGGCGAGGCAGAAGCCCAGGGGGACCGCAAGGCCGATCGCCGCGCCGCCGAGCGAGATGGCGGCGGCTTCGTTGCCGCCACGGATCAGCGCGAATTCGTCATGCGGGGTAATCCACAGATAGAGGGCGAGCGCGGCCAGCCAGACGAGCGTGGCGCTGCCCAGATGCAGCAGCAGGATGGGGAGGCCCGATAACAGGCTTTGGATAACGGGCATGGGATCGGTCATGCCGTCAGAAATGCCGCAACCCGCCCCAAGGTTCAATCGGGGCGGGCTACAGTCGAAATATAGATGTCAGCGACAGATGCGCACGCGCACCCGGCGGTCGCGATACCGGTCGTAGCGCCATTCGCTCCAGCAGCGGGTGCGGTAGCCACGATGGCCTCTCCAGTCGCCGCGATGGCCGCGCCAATGGCGGCGATCGTCCCAGCGGCGGCGGTCGCCACGATCCCAATGGCCACCGCGGTCGCCGCGCCAGCCATTCCCACCATAATATTGCGCCTGCGCCGGCACGGCGGTGGCGCCGACCCCGGCCATGGCAAGGCCCAGCACCGCCACGCCCTTCCAAAGGAATTTCATCTCTCATCTCCTCATAGTTCCCGCCCATGAGGGGGTGGGATCATGCGGAGAAGAATGGACTCGCCCGACTGAACCGTCCGGGAATGGCTCTGTCAGCGACGGTTCAGCCTGGAACGACGGAATGATATTCTGTTACGCCCAACTGTTTTCAGCGGCCGCGCAACGCGGCTTCGGCTTCCTGCATATAGTCGCGGGTGATGGGCAGCGCGCGGCGATCGCGGGCGTACTGGACCTGGAAATTGACCATGCTGCCATGTTCGAACACGGTCGCCGCGCCCGCCAGATAGAAGGTCCAGAGGCGGAAGAAGCGCTCGTCATAAAGCGCCACGATATCGGCCTTGTGCGCCATGGTGCGCTTGTACCATTCGCGGATGGTGAGGCCGTAATGGACGCGCAGCACCTCCACATCGGTGACCATCAACCGTGTGCCTTCACTGCCGGCGACCATTTCCGACAGGGCCGGGATGTAACCGCCGGGGAAGATATATTTGGTGGTGAAGGCGTCGGTCGTGCCGGGGCCGCCCATGCGCCCGATCGTGTGGACCAGCATCACGCCGTCGGGCGTCAGCAGCTGGCGGCACTTGTCGAAGAAGGTACGATAATCGGGCGTGCCGACATGTTCGAACATGCCGACCGACACGATCCGGTCGAAAGGCCCGGTCATGTCGCGATAATCGATCAGTTCGAAGCGGACATGGTCGGCGACCCCGGCGTCGATCGCGCGCTGCCGCGCGACCTTCAACTGTTCCTCCGACAAGGTGATGCCGGTCACGTCCACGCCGCAGGTGCGGTGCAGATAAAGCGCCATCCCGCCCCAGCCGCAGCCGATGTCCAGCACCTTCATGCCCGGCTTCAGGTGCAGCTTGGCGGCGATATGCGCCTTCTTGTCCTCCTGCGCCTGCTCCAGGCTGATGCCGGCCTCATTGTCCACATCGGGATAATAAGCGCAGCTATATTGGCGGTCGCGGTCGAGGAAGAGGGCGTAGAGCGCGCCGGACAGGTCGTAATGATGGGCGACATTGGCCTTCGACCGAGCGCGGTGATTGGCGCGCCACAATTTCTGGCGCACTTCGCCGATGCCGCGCTTGAGCAGGCTTTTCGATTCGATCGACTTGCCCTGTTCCCAGGGATTGTTGGCGCGAATCATGGAGATGAATTCCATGATGCCGCCGCCCTCCAGGCCGACGCGGCCGTCGATCCACGCTTCGGCCATGCCCAGACGCGGGTCCTTCACGATGTCGAACGGTACCCTGCCATCCTTGAACCGCAGGGCCATGTCGGGAAATTCGGGATCGGCCTGACCGACCGTGATCGTCTTGCCATTGGCGTAATAGACGGTCACGCGGCCGCGCGTGACGAGCCGCTTGAGGACCAGTTCAAACAGTTTCATTAAGCCACCTTGTCATGTCGTTACGCCCGCGTCAAATGCCGGCATACCAGTCGTAATCGGCATGGTCTTCCCAAAAGCCGCCCTTACCCTTGCCGATTGTCGCCAGACTGTCCACCGCCTCTATCCCCATGAGATATTTGGCTTGTTTGTAACCCAATTGTCTTTCGACGCGCAGCCGCAGCGGCGCGCCATTGGCCACCGAGAGCGGCCGGTCGTTCAGCGCAAAGGCAAGGATGGTTTGGGGATGAAAGGCGTCGGCCAGGTCGATGCTTTCATAATAGGGGCGGCCGCCGCCCATATCGTCGGCACAGCGAAAGACGATGTAGCGTGCCCGGCTTTTCAGCCCCGCGCCGTCGAGGATCGTCTTGAGCGGTACGCCGCGCCATTTGCCGATCGCGCTCCATCCTTCCACGCAATCATGGCGGGTGATCTGTTCGCGATGCGGCAGGCTGCGCAATTGGGACAGCGAGAGAGACAGGTCGCGCGCGACAAGCCCCGTAACCTGTAGCCGCCAGTCGGCAAAGCCGCCGCGCCACAGCGCCTTATAGGCGGGCGTATTGGGGTTGGCGGTGCCGTTGGCGCGAAAGATGGGCGAAATCTGATCGGGCCGGAATTCCCGCGCCAGCGCATCGGGCGCCATCAGGCCGCGCTGCGCCCATTTGTGGAAATTCTCGGCAGAAAAAAGGGCCTCGCGAAAATGTTCGTCGCGGGCCAGCCGGTCGCAGCCTGACAGCATCGCGGTCGCGCCCAGCAGCATGGTGCGGCGGGTCAGGATCATGGCCGATCCTGCGGCAGGCGAAAGCGGCCGGTGATCATCGCGCGGATCTGGTTCAGCGGGCCGCTGAGCAGCACCATGAGGATATGGACAAGGAAGAAGCCGACGAGCGCGAAGGCGGCGATGAAATGGATCGACCGGGCCGATTGCCGCCCGCCGAACAGGTCGACCAGCCAGGGCCAGGCCGCATTCATGCCGGGGGACATGGCCAGGCCGGTCAGGATGGCCAGCGGCAGCAGGCCGAAGATCACGCCGATATAGCTGGCCTTCTGCAACAGGCCGTAGCGCAGCGCCGCCGCCCCGGTCGGGAAGCGCAGCCGAACATGATCGCGAACGTCCCGCCACAGGTGGCGCGGGGCCAATTCGTCACGGCGCAAGGCCAGGTCGCGGCCGATGTGACGGTTGGCAAGGCTCCAGAGCATGTAGGCGAGCAAGGCGACGGCGAAGATCGGCGCCGCGGCAAGATGCCAGTGGCGCGACAGGGCCAGGCTATAATGACCCGGCAGGGTGATCCAGCCGGGGAAGCGGTCCAGTTCCAGCCAGGCACGATCGAAATTGGCGCCATATTGCCCCCAATAGAGACGGGGATGCGCGTTGAAGATGCCCAGACCGCTGGTGAAGAGAATGTAGAGCAGCAGCGCGTTCAACCCGTGCCACAAACGGGTGGAGAGGCGATGGCGCGGGACCATCCCGATCATGCTGTCGCCCGTGTTGCCCATGGTGGCGATCCTATCCGATTTTGCGCCGGGGTCCATCGGCCATGATGTCCATGGGGGCGCATGAGAGGCGAAAGGCTCGATGTAACAGTTTTGCAACACAAGCCTTGAAATTGATTGAAATAAAGATCCGCCCCCTTTGCAACTCAAACTTGCGATCCTAGATGGCTGCTGCGCGGTCGTGATGCAGATCGCGCTCTTGATCTCCCGATAATGGAGAGAAGAGTCGCAGGAGTTATTATGAGAATAATTTCATAATATCTTTGCATCGAACCTGAACGCCGGATGAATGTCTAAATCACGGCGACTAGATAAATATCGAGGACTTTATGAAGACTGTGATTTTCGCAGCTATTGCTGCTGCCACCGCTGTTTCGGCCCCTGCCTTCGCTCAGGACGCTGCGCCCTTCACCGGGCCGCGCGCGGGCATTACGGCGGGCTACGACAAGTTCGATGGCCGTGACGGCTTCACCTACGGCGTCACCGCCGGCTACGACGTCGCCGTGACCCCCGGCGTCACCTTCGGCCCCGAAGTGTCGTTCAGCGACACCACCACCAGCGCCGGCGCCGGTGCGGAAGTCAGCCGCGACCTGGCCGCTTCGGTGCGCCTCGGCTACACCCTGACCCCGCAGGTTCTGGCGTTCGGCAAGGTCGGCTATGCCAACACCCGCATCGACCTGGGCAATGGCGGCGCGTCGTTCGAAGGCGTGCGCTATGGCGGCGGCCTGGAATATTCGGTGACCCCGACCACCTACATCTCGGCTGAATATCAGCGCAGCGAATATGAAGCCAATATCGGCGGTCGCGACGTCGGCCTGGTTGGCGTCGGCTTCCGTTTCTGATCCCTCTCAAAACGATCAGATAGCAAGGAAGGGCGGTCCTGCGAGGGGCCGCCCTTTTCTTATGCGGGCCAAATTCAGGCAGGCAGCGACCTGAGATCGGGATCGACCCAGCCCCGCCGGGCCGGCGCGGCCATCAGCCGGTCGCGCGTCCAATAGGTGAAGGGCCAGTCCTTGTCGCCCAGGGGCGATGCCATGAGGGCGGCCAGCGCATCGGCCGGCGCGACGTCGGCGGGCAGGTGGGCAAGCAACCGGCGGGCCATATGCAGCGACGCCTGGGTGATCGTTTCATGATAGCCGCTGCTGTCGCTGTTCACGCCGCCCACGCTTTCATTATAGCGACGGATGAGGCCCGGCATGTCGCGTTCGGGCTGGATGTCCGGGCGTTTCAGGATCAGCCAGAGCGCGGTGGCGAAATGCGCCTGATGCGTCCAGTCTGCCTTGGGCAGGGTGCAGGCGCAAAAGCCGTCCGCCAGCGCCTGAATCTCGTCATCGGTCATCGGTCTTCCCCCAAAAGAAAAGCCCCGCCGTTGCGGGCGGGGCTTGTCGTGCTGCGCATGCTGGAGCATCCGATCCGATTACATCGGCCCGGATGCTCCCGATTCTTGTTACCGCGTTGTCCGAGCCAGCATATGATTCCATCTGCTTAGACAACGCTTTAATCGTCCCCGGATTATCCGAGCGCGGCTTGCTTCTCTTCGGCCAGGCGCTTCATTTCCGCCTTGCTCTTCTTTTCGCTGGCGGATTTCAGCTGACCGCAGGCGGCCATGATGTCGCGGCCGCGCGGCGTGCGCACCGGCGCGCTGATGCCGCCTTCGAACACGATGCTGCTGAACGCGCGGACGCGCTCGGGCGTCGAACATTCATAGTCGGTGCCGGGCCAGGGGTTGAACGGGATCAGGTTGACCTTTGCCGGCAGCTTGTACTTGCGGATCAGGCGGACCAGCTCGCGCGCATCCTCGTCGCTGTCATTCTTGTCGCGGATCATCACATATTCAAAGGTGATGCGGCGCGCATTGCTGGCCTTGGGATAGTCGGCGCAGGCCTGAAGCAATTCCTCGATGCCATATTTGCGGTTGAGCGGGACCAGTTCGTCGCGCACTTCCTTGGTCACGGCATGGAGCGACACGGCCAGGTTGACGCCGATTTCCTCGCTCGCGCGGGCCATCATCGGGATGACGCCGGAGGTGGAGAGGGTGATGCGGCGGCGCGAGAGGGCGAGGCCATCGCCATCCATCACGACCCTGAGCGCATCGCGCACATGTTCGAAATTATAGAGCGGCTCGCCCATGCCCATCATGACGATGTTGGTCAGCATCCGCCCGTCGGGCGAATATTGCGAGGCGTCCTCATCCTCGTCCGCGTCGTTGGCCGCACCCATATTGCCCTTGGGCCATTCGCCCAGCGCGTCGCGCGCCAGCATGACCTGCCCCACGATCTCGCCGGGCGTCAGGTTGCGCACCAGCCGCATCGTGCCGGTATGGCAGAAGCTGCAATTCAGAGTGCAGCCGACCTGGCTGGAGACGCAGAGCGTGCCGCGATCCGCATCGGGGATGAAGACCATTTCATAATCCTGGCCGTCGTCCGAGCGGAGCAGCCATTTGCGGGTGCCATCGGTCGATACCTGCGCCTCCACCACCTGCGGGCGGCCGACGACGAAGCGTTCGGCCAGCCAGCCGCGCATGGGCTTGGCAAGGTCGGTCATCGCCTCGAAATCGGTTTCGCCGCGATGATAGAGCCAGTGGAACAGCTGCTTGGAACGCAGCTTGGCAGCCTTCACGTCCAGGCCGACCTCCTCCAGCGCGCCCTTGATCTGCGGGCGCGACAGACCCATCAGGTCGATGCGTCCATCCTCCCGCGGGGTCACCGCGCGCGGCACGGGCACAGGGTCGATGGGGCCGGGAATCGGCATGAGCGGGCTGGCGGCTGATTGCATGGCCGCGCACATAGTCGATTTGCGCGGATTTTTAAAGATGCGTTGAATCAGCGCAGCTTCGCACATCCCAATGCCGCAGCATCGATCGCCGTCGCCGCGCCGCGCAGGGCGTAGCTGTCGGCAAAGCCGCGTCCGTCGGCGCCGACGGACGCCACGCTCATGCTGCTGGCGGCGCGCATGGCGGCGATGATCTGCGCGTCGCCGCGCGCATCGGCGGCCCAGGCGTCTATTTGCCCTGCGGCCAGCGTGAAGCGGCGTTCGCCCACGGTCAGGATCGCGGGTGATTTTGCGGCCAGCGGGCGGCTCAGGCGAATGTGCAGCTGTCCGCGCACCTTCTGCCGGGGCCAGTTGCCGACCGAAGCAAAGCCTTTCGAGGGCTGGCCACGGCGCGCGACCGGCTGGGCTATGGCATAGCAGCGCGGCGTCGCGGGATCGCGAAATGCGCCCCAACTTTCGAAAATGCCCAATGAATCGCGGGCCATGGCCGGCGATGCCACAAGCAGCAGGAGGGGCAAGGACGCGAGGGCGCTAGGGGTTGTGCGGCGCATGGCTTTGGCAAAGCCCAAGCCGTCCCCTTTTGCAACCCCGCCTGGGTAAAAGCGTGCATGCCACCCTTGCAGGAGGCGTTACAGCGGCTATGAAGGAGCATCCATCATTGTCGCCGGGATTCGACCGAACCCCCGGCTATTGGCTTAAAAAGAACGGACAGAACAGGGACATGAAGGCCACCATCGAACGCGCAACGCTCCTCAAGAGCCTGAGCCACGTCCAGTCGGTGGTAGAGCGCAGGAATACCATTCCCATCCTGTCCAACGTCCTGATCGAAGCGTCCGCCGATGGCGCGATCAAGCTGATGGCGACCGACCTTGACCTCCAGATCGTCGAAAGCGTTTCGGCGCAGGTGGAACAGGCCGGCGCGACCACCATTTCCGCCCACACATTGTTCGATATCGCCCGCAAGCTGCCCGAAGGCAGCCAGGTGTCGCTCCAGGCAGCCGAGGGCAAGATGCTGATCCAGGCCGGCCGTGCCCGTTTCAACCTGTCGACCCTGCCGCGCGACGATTTCCCGGTGATCGCCGAGGGCGATTTGCCCACGACGTTCGAGCTGCCGGCCGAAACATTGAAGCAGATCATCGACAAGACGCGCTTTGCCATTTCGACCGAAGAGACGCGCTATTATCTGAACGGCATCTATTTCCACGTCACCGACGACGACCAGCCGGTACTGAAGGCGGCCGCGACGGACGGCCACCGCCTGGCCCGCGTCACCGTGACCCGCCCGGACGGCGCGGAAGGCATGCCGGGCATCATCATCCCGCGCAAATGCATCGGCGAACTGCGCAAGCTGCTGGACGAAGTCGAAGGGTCGGTCGGCATCGCCTTGTCGGCCAGCAAGATCCGCTTTGGCCTTGGCAGCGCGATCCTGACCAGCAAGCTGATCGACGGCACCTTCCCCGATTATAGCCGCGTCATTCCGACCGCGAACGACAAGCTGCTCAAGATCGACCCGCGCAGCTTCGAGGACGGCGTCGATCGCGTCGCCACCATCGCCACGGAAAAGACCCGCGCCGTCAAGATGAGCTTGGACAAGGACAAGATCACCCTGTCCGTCACCAGCCCCGAAAATGGCACGGCGGCCGAGGAAGTGCCCGGCGCGTTCCAGGGCGAAGGCTTCGATATCGGCTTCAACGCGCGCTATCTGCTCGACATATTGGGCCAGATCGACAGCGACCTGGTCGAACTGCACCTGGCCGATGCGGCGGCGCCCACGCTGATCCGCGAAAATGATGACAGCCCGGCGCTCTATGTGCTGATGCCGATGCGCGTCTGACATGTCCGCCAGTGCAGCTTTCCCGCTGCACATGCCCTTTGGTGCAGGTTTGGGCCTGCACCGAAACGGGCCGGAAGTAATCCTCTGGCAAGGAGTTTGCGGTAGGGCATGAGGCATGTCCCTGCTGCGCGCATCCCTGAACGATAACCCGTCCCGTTCGATGACCCTGATGGTCGCGCTTGGCTTGTCCGAGAGCGGCACCGAGGTGTCGGCGTCGTGGATTTCGGGCAATTTTTTCCACATCGCACGGCTGTGGCCGCTGATCGTGCTGACCAAGTTCATCGTGGTCGCGTTGCTCAACCTGCCCTTCTATTCCGGCGAGCCGCTCCAGATCGCGCTGATGGTCGCCATGCTGATCATCGACGGCACGTTGATGCTGTTGCCGCGCCGCGGCTGGTTCCGTCACTGCATGCCGCATGTCCAGAACTGGATGATGCTGCCGATGGTATTCCTGTCCGGCCTGACGTTCAGCCTGTGGCTTGGCTATGAAACCAAGGCTGCGACGGACGCCCTGTTCCTGGCGGCCGTTCCCGAATTGTCGGTGGCGCTGTTGGCCGTGTGCATCTTCGGCGACCGACGCCTGCTGGGCATCAGCTATTTCCTGGGCGCCCTGCTCGTGTCGGTCGTGGAAAAGGCGGGCATGGCCCAGATCGGCCTGTTGCTCAGTTGCGTCATCGTCATGCTGGTGGCGACGCTGCGGCAGGCGACGGCCGACCGCGACCAGGCGATCGCCCGGCACCAGCAGGATCTGCGCGCCCAACGCTCCGACCGGTTGTTGCAGGAACATGAACGCACCGGTCGCGGCTGGTTCTGGGAAACCGATCGCCAGGGGTGCCTCACCTATATCAGCGACACGCTGGCCCAGTCCCTTCCGATGTCGACCGAGGCGCTGATCGGCAAGCCGATTACCGAGATCGTCCGACCCGGTGACAAGAAGCAGGGCGATGGCGAGCGGACGCTGGGCTTTCACCTGTCCGCCCGCACCGGCTTTGCCGACATTCCCGTCTGCGCCGCCATGGCCAAGGAAGAAGAGCGCTGGTGGTCGATTTCCGGCCAGCCGGTGTTCAACGAATATGGTCAGTTCCACGGCTTTCGCGGGTCGGGCACCGACCTTACGGAAACACGCCGCAACCAGGCGGAGGTGACTCGCCTGGCCCAGTTCGATTCGCTCACTGGCCTGGCCAACCGCATCCAGATGCTGCGGTCGCTGGAACAGGCCGTGGCCGACCGCCATGGCAAACCCGGCGAATGTACGCTGATGATGCTGGACCTCGACCGGTTCAAGAGCGTCAACGACACGCTGGGCCACCCCGCCGGCGACGCCCTGCTGCGGCAGGTCAGCCAGCGACTCCAGCGCGCAGTCGGCGACAAGGGGCTGGTGGGCCGCCAGGGCGGCGACGAGTTCAAGATATTGCTGCCCGGCCGCCACGACCATATGGTGCTGGCCCACCTGTCCCAGGCGATCATCAGCGCCGTGTCGCAACCCTATACGGTCGAAGGCAATGCCGTCGTGATCGGCGTGTCGATCGGCTTGTCGGTCTGCCCGCAGGACGGCGTGACCGCCGACGCGCTGATCCGCAACGCGGACCTGGCCCTTTATGCCGCCAAGGGCGACGGACGCGGCGTTCATCGCTTCTATTCGTCGGACATGCATGCCGACGCGGAAAATCGTCGACAGCTGGAAGAGGAACTGCGCCGCGCCCTCACCGACGATGGCCTGCACCTTGTTTACCAGCCGGTCGTGTCGTCCAAGACCGAGCAGATTACCGGCTATGAGGCGCTGCTGCGGTGGAACCACCCGGTACGCGGCGCGATTTCGCCGGCCTTGTTCATCCCCATTGCGGAAGATAGCGGCCTGATCGCCCAGATCGGCGAATGGGTGATGCGCACCGCCTGCCGCGATGCGGCGCAATGGCAGGACGGCATCCGCGTCGCGGTCAACGTGTCGCCGACCCAGTTTGCCAATCCCGGCTTCCCCTCCACCGTGATGAGCGCGCTCGCCGCGTCGCAGCTGGCGCCCGAACGGCTGGAGCTGGAGATCACCGAAAGCGTCTTCCTGAACGACGACGATGGCACGGACGCGATGTTCAACCGGTTGAAGGCGATCGGCGTCCGGCTGGCGCTGGACGATTTCGGCACCGGCTATTCGTCGCTGGGCTATCTGAAGAAAGCGCCGTTCGACAAGATCAAGATCGACCAGAGCTTCGTGCGCGGCGCCGCGATCAAGGGCAATCGCAACAGCGCGATCATCAAGGCCATCGTCAGCCTGGCCGAGGCGCTGGGCATGGACACCACGGCCGAAGGGGCGGAGACGCAGGATGAGCTGGCGCTGATCCGCCAGCTGGGTTGCAGCCATATCCAGGGCTATATTTACGGCCGGCCGATGCCGATGGCCGAGGTGATGGCCAGCCAGAGCCGCGCCGGTACGGCGGCCAGCGCCAACGGCTTCCAGTCCAGCCGCCCCGACCGCAAGACGATGCTGCGCACGATCGCCGTCCATCATGACGGTCATGTCTATACCGGCCGCGTCCGCAACATATCCGCCACCGGCGCGCTGATCGAAGGATTGTGGAACGTGCCGGTCGGCACATTGTTCGCGATCGAGCTGGCCGACAACCAGTTCGTCAACGCGACCAGCAAATGGTCCAAGGACGACCGCATGGGCGTGGAATTCGCCGGCGCGATCGACGTGAGCACGTTGCGCAACCCGCCTCGATCCATGGCGTCATAGAGCAGTTTCCGATCCGATTGCATCGGCCCGGCTGCTCTAAGTCTTTAGTTTGCCGCGTTTTCCGAGTCAGCAGGTGATTCCACCTGCTTGGAAAACGCTCTAGAGCAGAAGACTGGAGCGCGCGTCCTGCGTCGGACCTGACGCAGAAAGTACTCTAGACAGCGGCCAGGAAATCGCCGCCGGCAATGACCGGCAGGCCGGACGGATCGCGCGCATAGATATAGACCCATGCCGCGACCAAGCCGTCCGGCCCCTCCACCATCATCCGCGACCGGCGATATTCATGCGGCGTCGGACTGTCCGCCGCGCATTCTTCATAGGCATCGAGCCAGGCAAGCGTGGCGTCGGCGTGGGTCAACGCCATCAGGTCGCCCACTACATGCCCCCCTTCGCCCGGTACGAAGCCGGGATAGCCGGCCAGGCGGTACAGCATGCCTGCGGCCTGTGCCGGCCCCACAGGGCGCGCCTCCGCCCGCAGGCGCCGCGCCATCGGCCCGTCGAAACCGGCGCGCAGCGTGCCATAGACGAACAACAGATTATCGATCATCGCCGGCCATCACGCCATTTGCACCATGTTGCGGTGAAATTTCCCAAGAGCTGGATATTTCCCCACTGCCACCGATCCCACATCATCGAAAAACCCGCGCATTCCCGCCAAAAACGCAATTTGGCATGGCCTCTGCAATGTCCGTTGGCATCAAGGCCGATTGGTCGGCCGATACACAACAGGGAGTATCCACCATGTCCATCGCCAAGATCCAGAACGCCGCCTTCGCCCTCGCCAGCGCCTTCATCGTCGCCGGCCTGTTCGTCAGCGCCGCCGTTCCCGTCTCGCCGATCGCCTGATCGCCCCATCCATATATTATCATCGGAAAGCCAGAATCATGCACAACAGCTTCACACTCGACCGTCGCAACGGCAAGATCATGGGCGTGTGCGCCGGGATCGCCAACCGTACCGGTCTGGACGTCACCATCCTTCGCGTCGCGCTGGTGCTGCTGACGCTTTGTGCGCTGGGGCCGATCGGCGTCGTGGCCTATCTGCTCGCCGGCTGGCTGGCGGAAGGTTGATACCGGATCAGAACCGCCACAATAACCATCAAGTAAAAAGGCCGCCCTGCTTATCGCAGGAGCGGCCTTTTTGCATCCCGATCACTCAGGATAAATATCGCGATAGATACGCGATCAGGCATAAAGCACCGAATAGAAAGTCAGTATCTGCACCCCGACCGCAACGGCTAGCACAGTACCCTGAAACATCTGACGCATTTTTTGCTCCATAGTTGCAAGAATCAATCCCCGACCTTCGGGGATGCGGGCCACTACGCCCGTCATATTCTTGTAACAATCGCAAAGCGCGACATTCCGATTGCATCAAACGCAACAGAGCAACAGGGATGTTACCCCAAAGCCACGATCATCGCCTGTGCGGCGGCGGGGTTGCGTTCCTTGGCCCCGCTGATGAAGAAGGCGAACACGTCGCCCTGCGCCGCCTGCTGCTGCGCGCGATCGGCCCAGCGGGCGATGTCGGCGGGGGCGTAGCCGGTCGGCTCTATCGCCTGCGCGCGCATCAGTCGCATGTAGGAGAAACCGACATCATGGCCGGTGATGGCGGGGTAATCGTCATGATCGGCAAACACCACCGCCGCCCCGGCATCCCGCGCCATGGCGAGGAAGGCGGGGTCGTCGAAGCTTTCGTGCCGCACCTCCAGCGCGTGGCGCAGCGGCACGCCATCGACGCTGGACGGAAGCAATGCGAGGAAGGCGCCGAAATCATCCGCGTCGAATTTTTTCGTGGGCATGAACTGCCACAGGACCAGGCCAAGTCGGTCGCCCAGCTCTGCGATCCCCTGATGCGTGAATTTCGCGATCGAATCGCCGGCTTCCCCCAGGATTCTGCGATTGGTGCAATAGCGCGATGCCTTGACCGCGAACCGGAAACCGTCCGGCACCGCCCTGGCCCAACCGGCGAAGGTCGCCGGTTTCTGGCTGCTGTAATAAGTCGCGTTGATTTCCGTCGCGGTCAGATGGGTGCCGACATAGGCCAGCTCGTCCTTCTGCCGCAGCCCTTGCGGGTAGAAGCTGCCGCGCCACGGCTCATAGACCCAGCCGCCAATGCCCACCCTGATCCGTCCTGCCATGGATGCTCTCCTTATGACCTACATCCTGATCGTGCGGGCCGATCAGAGCCAGTGGAAAAAGCCGTTGGCCGTTATTGAGAACGAATCTTAATTATAGCGAGCAAGGAGACGCCGCATGTCACTCGACCTCATCAAGACTGGTACCTATCTGACCATCCACCTGACGGTAGGCTTTACCGTCGCCTATCTGATGACCGGATCGGTCGCGCTGGCCGGGGGCATCGCCCTGGTCGAGCCAGTCATTAACGCCGTCGCCTTCTTCTTCCATGAACAGGCCTGGAAAAAGATCCAGGCACGCCCGCCGCGCGAGGGCGGCCGCAAATGGGTGCGCGAGCAGGCGGCGTTCGCATAGGGCTGTCCAACGCGCTGTCGCAGCCGGCGCGCCAAGTTACCTCGCCGGCTTGCGATGAAGGCCGATCAGCCAGGGCTTGACCCCGCGCGAGGGTTTGGGCGTGCCGTCCAGCCGGCGCGCACGCACTATGGTGATGGGCTTGACGATCATCTGCCCGCGCATCGGCCCGGACCCGCAGCAGGTGGGCACGGCCAGTATCTTGCGCACGACATCCATGCCGCCCACCACATGGCCAAAGGCGGCATAGCCGATATAGGCGCCGCGCGCATCCATGTTGGGCGTGGCGCCGATGGTGATGAAGAAGTTGCCCATCGCCGAGTTGGGCCGGTTGGGCCGCGCCATGGACAGGGTGGCGTCGAGATGCAGGATGCCGGTCTGCGTGGTCGGCTCGTGCGGGATGGGCGGGAGCGAGCGGCGGGCATCAGTGTCGATGCCGCCCTGGATCAGACCATATTTCGGATCGCTCTTGCGCCGCGCCGCGCGATAAAAGGTCACGCCGTCGAAACGGCCGTCATCGACATAGGTCAGGAAATTGGCCGAGGTGCGCGGCGCCCGCTTCTGGTCCACCGCAACGATGATCGTGCCGACCGAGGTTTCGATCGCGACGCGGGTGAAGCCGGGCGTGGGCCGGTTGGCGGGAAGGGCGAACGCCATGGCAGGCGCAAGGCCGACCAGCAGGCAGAGCAGACGCAAAAGAAACGACATCGGCGCAGCCCTACAGAGCGCGCAACCGCTGCGCAACCGAGGCGCATTGCCCCATATAGGCTGAAAGGTCGGAAGCCCCTTGCCATAGCAAGGGTGGTGATCCCAACGGGATTCGAACCCGTATCGCTGCCGTGAAAGGGCAGTGTCCTAACCGTTAGACGATGGGACCTCATGCTGCGCTGAGTGGCCAGCGCTGCGAAGCGAAGGCGCAATTAGGCGGGGACGGCGAAACGGTCAACCCCCTTTGCGCAAGAAAAATGCAATCTTTTTCAATCGGCCCAGGCGGCATCCTCCAGATGCAGTTCGGCGGCCGGACGGCTGCCCCAGTCGTCGATCTTCGCCTTGCCCGCGACCCATAATTTGCGGTCATAGGGCGCAGCCAGGATCGCCTGCCCCATGTCGCTTTCCGCCTTGCGAAAGGCGATGGTCTTGATCGAGCGGCCGTCCATCCCGGCCATGACGGCCCGCAAATGGCCGTTGCCCACCACATCGGCCTTTACCACCCGCATGGGGCCGGCGGCGATCAGCGGCGCTGGCCAGCCGGCGCCATAGGGGCCGCCCTGTTCGATCGCGGCGACGAAATCCGGGTTGACGCCGGCGGGCGCCAGCACCGCGTCGATCAGCAGCGCGCGATCGTCCCGCGCCCGGCTGACGGCGGCGGACAGGCGGTCGTCCAGATAGTCGGCGAGCGCGTCGATCCGGTCGGCCATGACGGTCAGGCCCGCCGCCATGGCATGGCCGCCACCTGCGACCAGCAGGCCGCTATCCTTGGCCGCCAGCACCGCCGCGCCCAAATCCACGCCGGAAATGGATCGGCCCGATCCCTTGCCCACGCCATCGTCGTCCACGGCGATGACGATGGCGGGGCGGCCGGCCTTTTCCTTGATGCGCCCCGCCACGATGCCGATGACGCCGGGGTGCCAGCCCTGCCCCGATATGACGGCAACGGCGCGGTTGCCCTGCGCGGCGAGCAATTCCTCCGCCTGTTCCTGCACCGTCGATTCGATGGCGCGGCGTTCTTCATTATAATGATCGAGCTGGGCGGCGATGCGGGCGGCCTCGTCGGGATCTTGTGTCGTCAACAAACGGACGCCCAGATCCGCCTGTCCCACACGCCCCCCGGCATTGATGCGCGGGCCAAGTGCGAAGCCGAGGTCATGGCAGAGCGGCGCGCGGGTCAGGCGGCTGGCGTCAATCAGCGCGGCCAGGCCGACATTATGCCGCTTCGCCATGACCTTCAGCCCCTGCGCCACGAAGGCGCGGTTGAGGCCGCGCAGTTGCGCCACATCCGCCACCGTTCCCAGTGCGACGATGTCGAGCAGGTCCAATATATTGGGCTTGGCCCGGCTGGCGAACCAGCCGCGCGCGTCGAGTGCCTTCAAGAGCCGCGCGCCCAGCAGGAAGGCGACCCCGACCGCGGCCAGATGGCCGTGGACGGCGGCATCGGGATGTTCGTCCAGCCGGTTGGGGTTCACCAGCGCGAAGGCTTCGGGCAGCTGGGTCGCGCATTTGTGATGATCGACCACGACGACGTCCACGCCGGTCGCCCTGGCCATCGACAGCGCCTCGAACGCCTGTGCGCCGCAATCGACGGTGACGATCAGGGTCGCGCCCTCCCCCGCCAGCCGCACCAGCGCCTCGCCCGATGGGCCATAGCCCTCCATCAACCGGTCGGGGATATAGGGTTTGGCATGCAAGCCAAGGTCGCGCAGCAGCCGGATGAGCAGCGCCGCGCTGGTGGCGCCATCGACGTCATAGTCGCCGAAGATGCGCACATCCTCCTGGGCCTGGACAGCATCGGCGATCCGTTCTGCCGCTGCATCCATGTCCCGGAACAGGCTGGGGTCGGGCATGAAGGCCCGGATGGTGGGGTTGCGGTGCGCCTCAACCGCGTCGCGCGGGCAACCGCGCGCCAGCAGCAATTGCGTCACCAGATCGTCGGGCAGGTATGAAGGATCGCGGGCATCGGCATTGCCACCCCGCCAGCGCCAGGGCTGGCCGGACAGGGAGCGGGAAATATTGAGCGCAAATGTCATGCACCGGCTCTAGACCGCGCGATGCCATGAGGGAAGCACGGCAAATCATGTCGCGAACGGAACCGTCGCAACCCTTTGGGCGTATTGCCTCTTTGCCGGGCTTTTAGAATGCCCTGCGCGAAAGGGGCATCGCGATTTCCATGACAGGACGGCAGGCTTATCATGTCCGGCACATATTGGCCGTGGCGCTGATGACGGCGTCGCCGCTGCCGTTGATGGCGCAAAGCGCGACGCCGCCGGCGGATACCGTGCAGAACGAAGCCGAAGAGCCGATCCTGCCCGACGACCAGTTCGAGGCGCGCCTGCCAAAAGTGCCGGGCACCAGTCCAGCAGGGGGTCAGGCGACCGATCCCAACGCGCCGCTGCCCTCGATCGACAGCTGGATCGACCAGCAGATGCCACAGCCATCGACCGCCCCCACCGAGTTGCCTCCGGCAGCCGATCCGGCCGAGGAACGGGAACTGGCCCAGCCGCTGCCATCTCTGGATAGCGTGACCGTGCCGGCCAATGTCGCGGCCGATGAAGACCCCAATGCCAAGCTGCCCGACGTGCGCTATGCCACCAGCATCGAGGGGTTCGGCAAGACGGGACTGGAGGATGAGTTCCGCGGCGCATCCGCGCTGATCGATGGCAAGGGCAAGGCGGACACCGCCGCCATGGTGCAGGCCCGCGCGCAGGAGGATGAGAAGCTGGCGACGCGCCTGCTCTATTCCGAGGGCTATTATGACGCGACCGCGCTCGCCAGCCTGGATCAGGCGGGCGACGGCACGCTGAAGGCCGTCATTTCGGTGACGCCGGGCAAGCGGTACAAGATCGGCGCTATCGTCATCACCGCCGACCAGACCGTGCCGCCAGAGCTGGTGCGCGAGAGCCTGCCGTTGAAGAGCGGCGATTTCATCGTCGCGGCTCTGGTGGAAAGCGCGGAAGCCAATGTGGCGCTCAAGCTGCCCGAAAATGGCTATCCCTTCGCCAAGGTTGGCGAACGCGACATATTGCTCGATCCCGCGACGGTGACGGGCGACTATACGCTGCCCGTGGCGGTCGGCCCGCGCGGCACGTTCCGCAAGATCGTGACGTCGGGCGACAAGCAGGCCTTCGGCGCGGACCATATGGAGGTCATCAAGCGATACAAGCCGGGCCAGATCTATGACAGCCGCAAGGTCGACGACCTGCGCAAGGCATTGGTGGCGACCGCGCTTTTCTCCAGCGTGTCGGTGGAGCCGGTGCAGACCGGGGAAGCGGGACCGGACGGGACCGAATATGTCGACCTGATGGTCGAGCAGGAAGCCGGGCCGCCGCGCACGCTGGCGGGCGAAGCAGGCTATGGCACGGGGCAAGGATTCCGCGCGGAGGGGACATGGACCCACCGCAACATGTTCCGGCCCGAAGGCGCGCTGATTTTGGGCGCGATCGCGGGGACGCAGGAACAGGGGGCGTCCGCAACCTTCCGCCGGTCCAATGCCGGCAAGCGGGACAAGACGTTCCAGACCGGCATCACGCTCAATCACCAGGATTATGATGCCTATGAAGCGTTTACCGCCGGCCTGAATGTCGGCTGGTCGCGGCAATCGACGCCGATCTTCCAGAAGCGCTGGACCTACAGCTATGGCGCGGAAGTCCTGCTGACCAACGAGCAGGTCGTGACCAACCTGCTGACGGCGGACAAGACGCGGCGCACCTATTTCATCGGCGGCCTGCCGGTGCAGGTCGGCTACGACCGGTCGAACGATTTGCTGAACCCGACCAAGGGCTTCCGCGCCAATCTGCGCGCCGAACCCGAAGGGTCGCTACAGGGCAATTTCTCCCCCTATCTGCGCGCCAGTTTCGACCTGACCGGCTATTATCCGGTATCGGACAGCCTGGTCATTGCGGGCCGGGCGAAGGTCGGCACCATCAGCGGCGTCAGCCGCGCGGATGTCGCACCGTCCAGGCGCATCTATGCCGGTGGCGGCGGATCGGTCCGTGGCTTTGGTTATCAGGAACTGGGGCCGAAGGACGCGAACAACGATCCGGTCGGCGGCCGGTCCGTCAATGAATTTGCGGTCGAGGGCCGCTATCGCTTCGGCAATTATGGCGTCGTGGCCTTTGTCGATGCGGGTCAGGTCTATGAAAGCTCCATGCCCAAATTCGATGATATGCGCTATGGCGTCGGCATAGGCGGCCGTTTCTATACCAATTTCGGTCCGTTCCGCGCTGACATCGCCATGCCGATCAACCGGCAGCCCGGTGAATCCAAATTCGCCCTCTATATTGGCATTGGACAAGCCTTCTGATGGCGCAAGACGACACCCCCACCCCGGCGGCGCAAGCGACCGAAACCGTGGTCATCCGCGAAAAGCGGCCATTGTGGCAGAAGATCGCGATCGGCGCGGTCGGTCTGGTCGTGGCTCTGGTGGTTCTGGTCGCCGGCCTGCTGCTCGGCCTCAATACCCAGCCGGGCAAGAAATTCCTGATCCAGCAGATCGCCGCGCTTCAGATGGAATCCGGCATGAAGATCGAGGTCGGCCGGATCGACGGGTCGATCTATAGCGACATGACCATCCATGACCTGGTGCTGCGCGACCCCAAGGGCGTGTTCGCAGTCAGCCCCAAGGTGCATGTGATCTGGCGCCCGTTCCGCTACATCAACAACCATATTTCGGTCAGCCTGCTGGAAACGCCGCTGGTCGTTCTGGCGCGCAGCCCGCAGTTCAACGTCGTGGAGAGCGATCCCAACGCGCCGATCCTGCCGGACCTGGACATCGACGTCGATCGGATGAAGATCGGCAAGTTCGTGCTAGCCAAGCCGGTGATCGGCCAGAAGCGCGAGATTGCGATCGACGGCGTCACCCATATTTCGGACGGTCGCGCCATCCTGTCCGCCGACGCGATCGTCGATAGCGGCGACCGGTTGCAGGCGAAGCTGGACGCGGTGCCGGAGCAGAATCGCCTTTCCATGAGCGGCACGCTGACCGCGCCCAAGGGCGGCGTGATCGCCGCCATGTCCGGCCTGACCGACGGCATGACCGCGACACTGGATGGCAAGGGCACCTGGCAGGCGTGGGACGGCCGGATCGTCGCAACCTCCCCCAAGGGTGAGCTGGCGAACATCATGCTGGCGGCGCGCGACGGCAATTTCACCGCCAAGGGACCAGTACGGCCGGGCCTGGTCTTTGCCGGCACCGTGGATCGGCTGACCGCGCCGCAACTGGACGTCGACCTGTTCGCAGGGCTGAACGAGCGGCGGGTGAACATCAAGGGGACGCTGCGGTCGCCAGCGATGAGCGCCGACGCGCAGGGCCTGATCGACCTCAGCAAGAGCCAGTTCAGTGCGCTCAAGATCAACGCGGCGCTGCTGACCCCCGGCGCGATCATGGACAAGGTGAAAGGGCGCGATGTCCGCGCGTCCATCATCCTGGACGGGCCGATGGCGACGCCGTTCATCGACTATGACATTACGGCCAAGACCATCGCTTTCGACGCGACCGGCATCGAGAATCTGAAGGCCAGCGGCCGGGCGGTGATCGACGCGGATCGCATCCGCATTCCGGTCAATGCCACGGCGACCCGCGTGACGGGCCTGAACGCGGCGGCGGGCGGCTTGCTCCAGAACCTGCGCGTAAAGGGCGACTTTGCCTATGCGGCGGGCAAGCTGATCAGCGACAATCTCAAGATCGACAGCGACAAGGTGGATGCCACCGCGATCGTGCTGGCCGATCTGGACAACGCCATCTATCGCGGCGCGCTCAAGGGCCGGGTCAATGACTACAAGATCGACGGCGTCGGAATCGTCAACCTGAACACCGACGTCGAGCTGATCCCCGGACCCAAGGGCGGTTTCGGACTGGGCGGGCGGTTCGGCGTGCGGACCGCGCGCTGGGAAAATGCGTCGGTACGCGATTTCCTGGGCGGCAATGCGGTCATGTCCGGCCGGATCGGCATGACGCCGGAAGGCAAGTTCACGCTCGCGGGCCTGAAGGGCGCGGCGCCCAACTTCACCATCCATACGGGGTCCGGCAGCTATGACACGGACGGGCAGGTCGCGTTCGACGCCACGGCTTCGTCGAAACAATATGGCCCGCTGGCGCTGACGGTGCGCGGAACGATGGAGCGGCCTCAGGCGGTACTGCGCGCGGCGCGGCCCAATGTCGGCGTGCAACTGACCGATGTGGTCGCCAAGCTGAATGGCGAGGCGGCCGGTTACAGGCTCGAAGCGACCGGCGGATCGCCCTATGGCCCCTTCTTCGCCAATGTCCTCATTCGCACGGCGCAGGGGCCATTGACCATCGACGTCACCAGGGCGCGCTTTGCCGGGGTCGACATGAACGGCCGCATCCAGCAGAGCGCCGCCGGGCCTTTCACTGGGCAGCTGGCACTCAACGGCTCCGGCATCAATGGCGCGGTCAGGCTGGCGGCGGTGGGCAAGGTGCAGGGCGTGGACGTCAACGCCACCGCCAGCAACGCCAAATTGCCGGGCGAGGCCGACGTCGTGATCGGCCGGGCGATCGTGACCGCCTCCATCCTGCTGACCGACCAGCCGCAGATCAAGGCGGACGCGCAGCTGGCCAACGCCGCCTATGGCGCCTATGTCGTGCGCAAGGCGCGGGCGCGGGTCGATTATCAGGGCGGGCGTGGGCGCGCGCAGCTGGTCGCCGACGGGTCGAGCGGCGTGCCCTTCTCGCTCGCGGTCAATGCTGCGCTGCGCCCCGACCTCTATGCCGTGGTGTTGCAAGGCAAGGCGGCCAATGTCGATTTCAAGCTGGCGCAGCCGGCGATCATCCGTACAGAGCCGGGCGGCTATCGGCTGGAGCCGGTGACTTTGGTGCTGCCGCAGGGCAAGGTCGATCTGGCCGGTCGCTTCGGCGACATGACGAGCGCGCAGGCGCGGTTCAAGGATTTCGATCTCGCCATCGTCAACATGATGGCGCCGGGCATGGGCATTGGCGGCCGGATGACCGGGACGCTGGATTATGCGCAAAAGGGCAGCGCCTTCCCGACCGCGACGACGCGCCTTGCCATCAACGATTTCCGCCGGTCCAGCCTGACCGCCGTGTCCGATCCGGTGTCGATGAACATCGAGGGCAAGCTCTCATCGGCCGGCGGCGACCTGCGCGGGCTGATCCGCGAGGGCAGCAGTACGCTGGGCCGCTTTACCGCCACGCTGGCACCGCCGGGCGCGGGCGCAAGTTGGGCCGAGCAGTTGCAGAATGCACCGCTGGGCGGTGGCATCCGCTATGCCGGGCCGGCCGACGTGCTATTCTCCTTTGCGGGGCTGGCCGATCAGCAACTGACCGGGGGCCTTGCCGTCGCGGCCGATTTCAGCGGCCGGCTGGCCGACCCGCGCCTCAATGGCGTCGTGCGCGCCAATGCGCTGACCTATGAGAATGAGACGTTCGGCACGCGCGTCACCCAGATGAAGCTGGATGGCCGCTTCACCAACGATCATCTGGAGATACGCGACTTTTCCGGACGGGCCGGCGATGGCACGGTGCAGGCGTCGGGCAATGTCGGGCTGGCGGCGGACGCCGGATTCCCGATGGACATCGCAGTGAAGCTCAATCGGGCGCGGCTGGCGCGGAGCGAAGCGATCACCAGCGTGGTCAGCGGGACGCTGAACATCAGCAACAGCGCGGCCAATGGCGGATTGATCAAGGGCGACCTGAACCTGCCGGAGACGCGCTATCGCGTCGCGTGGCAGGGCGGCACCGAGATCCGACAGCTGACGGGCGTGCGACGCAAGGGCGAAGGCGGCGACGCACTCGACCAGCGACTCGCCGCGCGCAAGGCGGCGGCCAAGCCGGCCGACTGGAAGCTGGATATCCGGGTACGGGCCGACAACGAGATTTACGTGACCGGCATGGGGCTGGATAGCGAGTGGAAAACCAACATGCGGGTGACCGGCACGACCGCCAATCCGCGCGTGGTCGGCAAGATCGAATCGCTACGCGGGCGCTATAGCTTTTCGGGCCATCAGTTCGACCTAGAGCAGGGCGTCATCACCTTCAACGGGCCGATGCTGAACCCGATCCTACAAATCAAGGCGCAGACGCGGATCGATACGGTGACGGCGGGCATCCAGGTGACGGGATCAGCGCAGCAGCCCGATATCGCCTTCATCTCCACGCCGACCCTGCCCCAGGACGAGATCCTGTCGCGCATATTGTTCGGCGATAATGTCGCCAACCTGTCGCCGATGCAGGCGGTGCAGCTTGCCGCGGCGCTGAATGGCCTGCGCGGTGGGAGCGGCGGCCTCAACCCGATGGGCAAGTTGCAGGGCGCATCGGGCCTGGATCGGATCGGCATCGTGGGTGGCGACGATACGACCGGGCGCGGCACGTCGCTGGCAGTCGGGCAGCACATCTCCAACAATATCTATGTGGAGGTGATTACCGACTCGAAGGGCTTTACCGCCACCCAGCTGGAGATCGCCCTGTCCAAGACGCTCAGCCTGTTGTCGAAGACCGGCACCAATGCCGGGTCGTCGGCGAACCTGCGCTATTCGAAGGATTATTGAGGGGGAAGGGGATCAGCCCTGGGCGTCCTGCGCCTGATCCTTGTCAAGCCTTGCCGGCCCAGGCGGGGGCCAGCCCCCGTCCTCTGATCTGACCCAGCAGCCGATCAGCTATTCGGCGACCCGCGTCACGCTGATCGACTGGGCGTTCATGGTCGCGCCGCCGAAGATCGTCATGAAGGCGATGTCGGTGGCGTCGCGGCCGACCGCGATGCGGACCATGGTTTCCACAGGCGCCAGGCCGGTGGCATCGACCAGATGCCAGGCGCCGTCGAGCCAGACTTCGACGACGGCATGGAAATCCGGCGGATCGAGATCGAGCGCATAGACCGACACGAGCCGGGCAGGAATGTCGCGCGAACGGATGAGCGCGGCGGTCAGATGCGCATAGTCGCGGCAGACGCCCTGCTGCGCGACGAACGTGTCGGCGGCCGTGGTGGTGCCGTCGGAACTGCCCGGCACATAGACGAGATTGTCATGGACCCAATCGACCAGCGCCTGCACCAGCGCGCCGCCCTCCAGATCGCCGAAATGGCCGCTGACGAAGCTGCCGAAACGGTCCGCTTCGCAATAGCGGCTGGGCCAGATGAAGGGGAGGACATCCTCCGGCAAGCTGGGCAGCGGGCTTTTGGGAAGGCTGGCGATGGAGACCGGCGCGCGATCGATGTCCACCGTCGAACAGTAGGTGCTGAGCATGCGGCCGGTGCCGGTGCGGGTCCAGGTCCGACGACCGATGCCGCTGCCGCCGACCTTGTTGGTGAGCGGTCCGGCATTGTCGATGATGTGCGACTGGGTCACCACGCGCTGGTCGGGTACCGCCGCCGCTTCCACGGCCAGAAGCACGTCTGTGGGTTCGGCAAATTGATAGTCGAGTATCGCTTCGATCGCGACGCGCATGGGATGATTCCAATGTGAGAGGGGCAGGCCGAATCAGCGCGCCAAGAGCAGCATCGAGAGGCTGCAAGCGGATTGCCAGAACAGATTACACCGGAGTTGCCGATCGGTTCCGGTGACGCGGCCGGCAACAGGATATGTGCAGCTTAACTTCGCACATTTCCCGCAGATCCGGACATTTTGTTACGTCGCGCCGATCCTATCGGAAAGTCGCTTTCCCTCTTCCCGTCGATAAGCGACCCCTACGGTAAAAGGCCCGCTGCGTGGGAGACGCGGCGGGCCTTTTCAGTGCGTGATGCGCAAGGCGGGCGGTGGCCACAAGGATATCATCCGACTGATCCGGCCGGACATATCGTCAGGGCTTATTCGCCATCATCCTCCGCATCGGGTCCGGTCATCATGCCTTCGGCGACTTCCTCGGTCTTGCCGCGGATCGCCTGTTCCAGCTTGTCCGCCAGTTCGGGATGTTCCTTGAGATAGGTTTTCGCATTTTCCCGACCCTGCCCGATGCGGACCGAGTCATAGGAAAACCAGGCGCCCGACTTTTCGACGATCCCGGCCTTGACGCCCAGGTCGAGCATTTCGCCGATCTTGGAGATGCCTTCGCCATACATGATGTCGAATTCGACCTGCTTGAAGGGCGGGGCGACCTTGTTCTTCACCACCTTCACACGGGTCGCGTTACCGACGATATCGTCGCGATCCTTGATCTGGCCGGTGCGGCGGATGTCGAGGCGGACCGAGGCGTAGAATTTGAGCGCGTTGCCGCCGGTCGTGGTTTCGGGGTTACCGTACATCACGCCGATCTTCATGCGCACCTGGTTGATGAAGATCACCATGCATTTGGAGCGCGAGATCGAGCCGGTCAGCTTGCGCAGCGCCTGGCTCATCAGGCGCGCCTGAAGACCCACATGGCTGTCGCCCATTTCGCCTTCGATTTCCGCGCGCGGCACCAGCGCCGCGACCGAGTCGATCACGAGGATATCGATGGCGTTGGAGCGAACCAGCGTATCGACGATTTCCAGCGCCTGTTCGCCCGTATCCGGTTGCGACACGATCAGTTCGTCGATGTCGACGCCCAGCTTCTTGGCATAGGCCGGGTCGAGCGCATGTTCTGCGTCCACGAAGGCCGCCGTACCGCCCGCCTTTTGCGCTTCGGCGATGGCGTGCAGGGTCAACGTGGTCTTGCCCGAGCTTTCCGGACCATAGATTTCGATGATCCGCCCCTTGGGCAGGCCGCCGATGCCGAGCGCGATATCGAGGCCGATGGAGCCGGTGGAGATGGATTCAATCTCCAGCTTCTCCCGGCTGCCCAGCTTCATCGCCGAGCCCTTGCCGAAGGCGCGGTCGATCTGCGCGAGCGCCGCGTCCAATGCTTTCTGTCTGTCCATGTTTCCCGTCTTCTTGGAATCGATGAGTGAGAGCAGTGCAGTCATCGGCCAGTCCTCTGTCAAGCGGAACGCGGAAGTTCCGTGTGCCTGGACGATGATGTATCCTGTTTGTTCCACAAGAACAAGAGGGGAACGGAAATTTCCTATCCTGTTCCCGCGCCCCTGATCCTAGCCGCCCAGAACCTTGCCAAGGGCACGTTCGACGGCGCCGATGGTGAAAGGCTTGGCCAGCGTCGGCCGGTCTGCATGGGTGGCGGGCAGATCGTCCGCCATGCCGCCTGTTGCAAAGATGAAAGGGATGTTCGCTTCCGCCAGTATATCGGCCACGGGCCAGCTTTTTTCGCCCTGCAAATTACAATCCACCAGCGCCGCGTCGAAACCGCCTTCGCGCGCATGCGCGCAGGCTTCATCGACGGAGGCAGCGACCGCATGCAGGCGATAGCCCAGCGCATCGAGATAATCCTCCAGCATCATGCCGATCATCGCCTCATCTTCGACGATCAATATGCTTTTGGCGTCCGACATGCTGCTTATCCCACGTTGATGCAGCCGAATCGCTACCGCATCATGGAGGCGTTGCCCAGCATATTCACCTTGATCCAGCGCATAGCTATTCCGCCGGGCGGGTCGCCAATGCGTCGCGGGCGGCTTCGGCGAGCTGGTTGACGGAGAAGGGCTTTGGCAGGAAGGCGACATTGGCGATGTCGATCGACTTGCGCAGCTGTTCTTCGGCATAGCCGGACATGAACAGTACCGGCAGGTCGGGATAGGCGCGGCGGGCCTGGGCCACCATGGCGGGACCGTCCATATTGGGCATGACGACGTCGGAGATCAGAAGGTCGATCTTCTCCGCGCCGTTCAGCACTTCGAGCCCCTGTTCCCCGTCATTGGCGGTCAGCACCTTGTAGCCTTGGCGGCTCAGCGCCCGTTCGGCAACGGCGCGGACCATATCCTCATCCTCCACCAGCAGCACGGTGCCGGTGCCCCAGGTTTCGGCGCGCGGCACGGCCGGCTTGGGCGCGACGGCCTGTTCGAGGTCGGCGCCGCTATGGACCGGCAGATAGATGACGAAGCTGGCGCCCCGGCCCAGTTCGGATTCGGCGAAGATATAGCCGCCCGACTGTTTCACGATGCCATAGACAGTGGACAGGCCAAGGCCGGTGCCCTTGCCCAATTCCTTGGTGGTGAAGAAGGGTTCGAAGATCTTTGCCAGAATGTCCGGCGGGATGCCAAGGCCGGTGTCGGACACGCGCAGCGCGGTATAGTCGGCAGCGGGCAGGATCTGCTGGCGCATTTCCCGCACCTTGATGGCGGGGACGGCATAGGTCTGGATATTGACGGTGCCGCCTTCGGGCATGGCGTCGCGGGCGTTGACCGCCAGATTGACGACCACCTGCTCCAGCTGGCCCGGATCGGCGCGGATCGCACCCAGATTGCGGCCATGGGTGACGTCCAGCTTCACATTTTCGCCGAGCAGGCGCTTAAGCAGCGTGGAAACGTCGGCCACGATATCGGGCAGTTGCAGGATTTGCGGGCGCAACGTCTGCTGGCGCGAGAAGGCGAGCAACTGGCGGGTGAGGCCCGCGGCGCGATTGCTGTTCGATTTAATCTGCTGAATATCGTCATAATCGCTGTCGCCCGGCGTGTGGCGCATCAGCATCAGGTCGCAATGGCCGATGATCGCGGTCAGGATATTGTTGAAGTCATGCGCCACGCCGCCGGCGAGCTGGCCGATCGCCTGCATCTTGGTCGCCTGCGCCACCTGCCGCTTGAGATTGCTTTCCTCGCTATTGTCCTTGAGGCTGAGCAGGACGGCCGCTTCGCCAAGGCCGCGCACGCCCGCCAGGCTGAGCGCGATAGGATCGTCGGGGTTGCCCCGCATGCGCACGGCGATGTCGCCCGACATTTGCGGGCCGACGGCAAAGCGGCGCACCGCGTCGGCCACCGCCGCCTGATCCTCCCGCACGACAAGGTCGCCGGGATAGCTGGGCTTTTCGCCATCGCGCAGGCCGGCGACGCGGGCAAAGGCGTTGTTGAGGAAGAGGACGCGGCCGTCCCGGTCCGCCATGGCAAGGCCGAAGGGCAGCAGCGAGAGCAGGGTTTCGATATAGGAGAGCGCCGACGTGCCGCCGCCGCCCGAAGGCTCGTCGATCAGCAGGAGGAGCATCGGACCGTCCTGCATGGAAGCCTGCGCACCGTTGGGCTGGGCGGCGCGCTTCAGCGGCACCTGGAGCAGGCGCAGCGGCAGGCCGCCCTGCTCCTCCCGCGCCAGGAACAGCCGGCCCTTGTCGTCCACGCGCATATGGGCCGCGAAATCCCGGCCGCTGATATTGGCGTCGATGCGGCCCGCGGCGCGCAGCAGGAAGGCACCATTGGCGGCACGGATGCGCCCTTCCCCGCCGATCATCACCGCCATGATGCCCGCTTCGCCCAGCTGGCGTCCGGCCTCCCCCGTCAGGAAGCGGTTGACGTCGTCCAGCGCGCTGGGCTGGCGCACCGGGGTGAAGCGCCAGAGCAGATAATCCTCCGACCGGCCGGTGCGGGCAATGTCGATGTCGAGGCGCAGCGCCCCCTGCGCCATGCCCTCATGCCTGGCCTCCCCATCGCGCCAGGCGGCGCGGGCGGCTTTGGCCAGCGCGTCGGCCAGCGCTTCGTCCGTGGTGATGGCGGGCGGCGTCGGATAGCCGGGAAACCATTCGCCGAACAGGTCGCTGGCGCAGACCAGCCGGCCGGCCCGGTCGGTGACGGCGATCGCCATGCTGGACGCATCGGCAGCGGCACGCGCGACGGTCCAGTCGGGCGTGGCTTCGCGGTCGGATATCTGGGGCGGATAAAGATGCTGATACCAGGTCAGCAGCGCAGCGGCGGTCAGGATGGTCGCGCCGAAACCCGCGGCCAGCGGCCAGCTGCCCACGGCATAGAGGACAAGGGCGGCAGACGCCAAGGCCGCCAGGACCAGCAGCGGCAACGCCAGTCGCGAGCGCGGCTGGTTCAGCCAGGCCTCTTCACCTCTTTTCAAACCCAATGTCCTGCCCTGGTACCGAAATATGCAGGCGTCAGGCGCCCGTCGCCTTCTCCAATGCGCCGCTTTGATGGACCTTGCCAATCCTCAATTTGCGCGCCTGCCATTTCCGGCCCATGCGGCGACGCCAGAACCAGTCGGCGATGACATAGCCGATCGCGGCGCTGACGAGCGATATGAGGAAGAGGCCGATCAGCATGGCCGGCGCGGCTTCCGACAAGAGCCATGTGGTCCATTGGCTGACCGAGGCATGGCCGTCGACCAGCGCCATGAAGCCGGACGCATCGGCGCTGCGACCGAGCATCCAGTTGCCCAGCCACACCGACGCCATCAGGATGAGCGGGGTCGTTGCAGGATTGGAGAGGAAGGTCATGGCCGCCGCCACCGGGATATTGGCGCGGAACGGCAGCGCGAGCAGCGCGGCACCGGCGATCTGGATGCCGGGGATCAGCAGGAAGATGCCGACGAACAGGCCCAGCGCCACGCCGCGCGGCACCGAACGGCGGGTAAAGCGCCAGAGCGAGGGTTCCAGCACGCGATGGGCGACGGGGGCGAGGATACGGCTCTTTTCCAGCGATTCGCGGGTCGGGGCATTATCATGCCACCATCGGGTGAGCCGATTGTCCATGGATCAGCCCTTGTCCCGCATGATGCGCTGCTGATCCCGTTTCCAGTCGCGATCCTTGATCGTTTCGCGCTTATCGTGATTCTGCTTGCCCTTGGCCAGCGCCAGTTCGATCTTGGCCCGGCCGGTACTGTTGAAATAGATCATCAGCGGCACCAGCGTCATGCCCTTGCGAGAGACGGCGCTGTGCATCTTCTCGATCTCGCGCTCGTGCAGCAACAGCTTGCGGGGGCGCTTGGGTTCGTGATTTTCGCGGTTGCCGTGGCTATATTCGGGGATGTTGCTGTTCACCAGAAACACCTGGTTGCCCTTCACCTCGGCATAGCTTTCGGCGATATTGCCTTCACCACCGCGCAGCGCCTTCACCTCCGTGCCTTGCAGGGCGATGCCCGCTTCGAACACGTCCTCGATGAAATAATCGAAACGCGCGCGCCGGTTTTCGGCGACGATCTTCTTCTTGTCGAAGGTTGCGGGACGGGGGCGGGCCATGACTGTCTAACTACTCATTTCACTCTATGGGGCCACATATATGGGCCACCGGCCGCGACTTTACACGAGGCCGGCGATTTCCAGCGCGCGATCGACCGCCGAACGGCTTGATTCGGACGGCCAGGTGATCGGCAGGCGAACGTCGCTGGGCATGTCGGCGCGGATGCGGGTGAGCGCATATTTGACCGGGCCGGGTGACGAATCGCTGAACAGCGCATCGTGCAGCGGATAAAGACGATCCTGCAACGCCAGCGCGCCATCCCAGTCATGCGCGGCGCAGGCCGCCTGGAAATCGGCGCACAGGCGCGGCGCGACATTGGCGGTGACGCTGATGCAGCCCGTGCCGCCCATCGCGTTGAAGCCGAGTGCGGTTTCGTCATTGCCCGACAGCTGGCAGAAATCGGGACCGCAGGCCAGACGCTGGGCCGTGACGCGGCCCAGATTGCCGGTGGCGTCCTTGATCCCGACGATCGACTGATATTCCTCGGCCAGGCGATACATGACCGGCACGCCGATGTCGGTGATGGTGCGGCCGGGCACATTGTAGAGGACGATGGGCAGGTCGCAGCGTTCGGCCAGATAGGCGAAATGCTGATACACGCCATCCTGGTTGGGCTTGTTGTAATAGGGCGCGACGACCAGCGCGGCGTTCGCGCCGGCCCCCTGCGCGGCATACATATGTTCCAGCGCGATTCGCGTGTCGTTGGACCCGCAGCCGGCGATCACGGGGACGCGGCCGGCGGCCTGATCGACGCAGATGGCGATGACCCGGTTATGCTCCTCCACCGTCATGGTGGCGCTTTCGCCAGTGGTGCCGCAGGGGACGAGCGCGCTCGATCCTTCCTCTATCTGCCAGTCCACCAGCGCGCGAAAGGCAGCCTCATCCACCCGTCCGTCGCGAAACGGGGTCACCAGAGCCGGAATCGAGCCCGAAAACATGATTAAACTCCTTCAAATCTCCGGGCAGCCGGGGCATGATCCGTCAAGCCGCGCGCTATAGCGCGTCATTCAGGGCCTGATAAGGATGCAATTGCGATTATGTCCAGCATGCGCACGCCCCCGATTGTCGAAAGTTACCTGATCCGCATGCCTATTATCGCCTTATTGCTGATGACCGCCGGTGCCGGCGCGCAGACCGAAACGGTTCAGCGCATTCCGCCGGAATATCCCGCAGCCCGCGGCCCCATGGTGCAGCCCCTGCCCGGGCAGGACGCTCAGGGTTCCGGGCAACCCAGCCCCTGGCAACAGGCGCAGAGCCGAATCGGCGTGGCGCAGGACAGCAGCGTATCCGGCACGATCAACACCTGGCGCGCGCTTCAGCAGAGCGATGGTCTGGGCTTTTCCACCTATGCCAGCTTCATCGTCGCCAATCCCGGCTGGCCGGGCGAGGACCGGATGCGGCGGCTGGCGGAAACGGGCATCAATCCGGACAGTTTCGATCCCAATCAGGTGACGGGCTTCTTCGCGCGCTTCCCGGCCCGTACCGCGACCGGCCATGCCCGCAACGCGGTGGCGCTGATGCAGCTGGGGCGCATGGACGAAGCACGGGTGGCCGCGCGCAATGCCTGGATCGGCGGATCGCTGAGCGTGACGGACGAGGCACGGCTGTTGTCGCTGTTCGGGTCCAGCCTGACGCCAGCCGATCATGACCAGCGCGCCGATGCGCTGCTATGGGCGAATGACACGAACGGGGCGGCGCGGATGATCGCCTATGTCAGCCCGGCGCGCCGGGCCGCGTTCCAGGCGCGGATCGCCTTCCGCCGCCAGTCGCCCGATGCAGCGTCGCTGATGCAGGCGGCCGAGGGGATCGGCGCGAGCGACGCAGGCTATGTCGCCGACAAGGCGGCCTGGCTGCGCGATACCGGCAATTGGGTCGCGGCGCGGCAATATCTGGCGAACCGGGGCAGCGTCACCTACCGCCCGTCCAATGCCGAAAAATTCTACGAAGTGCTGCTGGGACAGGCGCGCGGTGCCGCCAATGACAGCCAGTGGAGCTTTGCCTATGGCATCGCCAGCAAGATCGACGATGCGATCCCGCCCGGCACCGATGTCAGCATCCAGCCGATCGGCGTGCGCGACGATTATACCAGCCTGGCCTGGCTGGCGGGCAGCACCGCCTTCTACAATCTGAACCGACCGACCGACGCGGTCATCATGTTCCGCCGCTATGCCGACGCGGCCAAATCGCCCCAGACCCGGTCGAAGGGCTATTATTGGGCCGGACGCGCCGCATTGCAGGCCGGCGATCAGGCCAGCGCCAACAGCTATTTCAACCAGGCGGGCGTCTATCCCGACCAGTTTTACGGCCAGTTGGCGCTGGAGCGGCTGGGCCGGCCGATCCCCGCCCCCGCCACGGTCGAGCGGCCGGTGCCGATTTCGGCGGCCGAACGCGCCGCCTTCGACAATCGTACGGTGGTGCGCGCGGTCAAGGCGCTGGGCCAGATGGGTTATTGGGAAGACCAGAGCAAATTCGCCCGCGCGATCGCCAACAATGCCGACAGCGACGTCGATCATTATCTGGCGGCCGAACTGGCGCAGAAGATCGGCCGCCCGGACATGGGCGTGATGGTGGGGCGCCGCGCCGTGTCGAGCGGCCTGACCGGCTATGGCGAGGCCGCCTTTCCGCGCGTGCCGGTGCCGTCGGAGGCGCAATATAACTGGACCATGGTCCATGCCATCGCCCGGCAGGAAAGCCAGTTCGACCGGCAGATCGTATCCCATGCCGGCGCACGCGGCCTGATGCAGCTGATGCCCGGCACCGCGCGCGAGCAGGCGGGGAAGCTCGGCATGAGCTACAATCCCGGATCGCTCAATGAACCGAGCTACAACATCATGCTGGGGTCGGGCTATTTCCAGCGAATGCTGGACTATTATGGCGGCAGCTATCCCTTGGCCGTTGCGGCCTATAATGCCGGGCCGGGCAATGTGAACAAATGGGTCCGCGCCAATGGCGACCCGCGCATGCCGGGCGCCGACATGCTGCGCTGGATCGAGCAGATCCCGATCTTCGAGACGCGCAACTATGTGCAGCGCGTGCTGGAAAATGCCGTGGTCTATGAAGCGATGAACCCGGAGCGGGCGAAGTTTCGGGGGACCAGCGCCGTGCTGAGCCGCTATCTGGGCAAGCAGACACCGGGCTGAGGGCCATTCTCCGTTCCGCCCAGATGGGCCTGCAAAGCGCGCTTTTCTGCGTTCCGGTGCTCACGTACTTGAGTACGCTGCGCTCCGTTACTCGAAAATCACACTTTTCGGCTCCACCTGAACGGAACGGGAAACGGCCCTAACTCTGGCCTTTGATGCATTTGCAAATCAGAAAAGTCGTTCACATCCCATGTCTCGACTTTGCTCAGCCCGAACAGCTAGGGAGTCCGGCCATGACAACCCCCTATCCCAATTACATCTCCCCCGAAGGTTTCGCGAAGCTGCGCGCCGAATATGACCATCTGCTGGGCGTCGAGCGGCCCGCGATCGTCGAGGTGGTAAGTTGGGCGGCGGGCAATGGCGATCGCAGCGAGAATGGCGACTATCTGTACGGCCGCAAGCGGATGCGGGAGATCGATTTTCAGTTGAAGCGCCTGTCGAAGAAGATGAAGGACGCCAAGGTCGTCGATGCGCGGCAGCAGCCCGACAAGGGCCGGGTCTATTTCGGCGCGACCGTCACCATCGCCGACGAGGATGACAATCACCGTACCGTGACGATCGTGGGCAATGACGAGACGGATGTGGATGCCGGGCGGATCGGGTGGGGATCCCCGATCGCGCGGGCGTTGCGCGGCGCGGCGGTGGGCGACCTGCGCCGGGTACGATTGCCGGCAGGTGATAAGGAATATGAGGTGATGGCGATCGCCTATCCAGGTTGACCGCACCTGTCCCCAGCATGGCAAATGGGGCAAGCGCGTCTTCCTGTCACCGCAGAAAGGCGCGCCTCTGCTATTCGTGCGGGCGTAGAGCCTGGTTGAGGCTGTCGAGCACGGCATCGATCGGTTCGGTGACGGTGACGCTGCGCCCCTCGCCAAAGCGGATGCGGGTGCCGTCGCTGACCTGGGTGACGAAGGTGACCTGCGCGGGGTTGATCGCGGTCTGGGTGCGATCGGTGCCGACGAACATCACGAGCATGGCGTCCTCTCCTTATATATGGACGGACAGCCTAACGCTTTTGTACCGGGATGCCAGCGCCATATTCAGGCCGCGCGGATTGCCGCGATAAAGCCACCGGCCCGCTGTTCCAGCCGATGCGCCTTTTCCGCCAATGTGTCGGCCACGTCGCGCATGCCCCGCGCCGCGAGCGCCGTGGCCTGCGCATTGTCGCTGATCTGGCGTGCGCCGGTGCGGATATGCGCGCTGCTATGACCAGCCTCCGCCACGCTTTGCGCCATGGTGCGGCTGAAGCTGCTCTGGCGGGCTACCGCTTCGAACACAGCTGCCGACAGCCGGTCCGCGCGCGCCATGGTGGCGTCCATATGCGCATGGCCGGCCGCCACTTCGCCAATGGTGGCGCGAATATGGTCGATGTGACCGGCGATGCCGGCAGCCGCGTCGCGGGTCTGCTGGGCGAGCGACTTCACTTCGCGCGCGACCACGGCAAAGCCCTGGCCCGCTTCCCCGGCCCGCGCCGCCTCTATTCCGGCATTGAGCGCCAGCATGGCGGTGGCCTTCGCGATACTGTCGATCAGGGCGACGACGTCCCCAATGCCGTCCGCCTCCGTCCGCAGCGCGGCGCTGCGTTCGACGCCGGAACGGCTGCGCGCGGCGGCTTCTGCAATGGCGGCGCCGGCGGCCTCCGCTTCGGCCTCCATCGCCCGGAACAATTGGCCCAGTTCGATGCCTCCGGCCGCCAGCTCGCCCAGTCGCTCTGCCGTCTGCGCCGCCGCGACCGCCATCGCCGCCGAATCCGCGCCGTCGCCGGCCGCGCGCTCTGCCGCCTCACCCGCCAGCGCCGACAGGCGTTCCGCCATGGCGGCCATGTCGGCTATCATCGTTGCGATGTCATGGCGGAAGGACGCGCTTTCCTGCGTAATCTGTTCGACTCGCACGGCGCGTTCCAGCGCTACGCGCGCGTCCCGCTCGGCCGCCAGTCGCAACAGCAGCGCGCTGCCCAGGACACCGGCATACAGGCCGCCATCCGTGACGATCAGCCCTTCGCATCCCGTCCCTTGCGCCGCGAACAGATCCACCAGCGCTTCCACGCTTTCCGCCCGGTCGACGCGGGCGCAGGGGCGGACATGATCGTCGAGGCGACCGCCGAAACTGGGATTGCGCAGCAACGCATGGCCGAAAGGATTGAAGAGAATGCGGCGCATGTCGCGCTCATAGATGGCGCCGACCGGCCGATCCTGCGCATCCAGTACCGGCAGCAGACGCAGCCCGGAATCGCGCTGGAACCAGTCCACCGCTTCGCTGAGCGGACGGCCCAGCCGGATGACGGGGCTACGCTCGGCCAAAGGCAGACCGGGGAGGGACGGGATATCGTCCAATCTTATGGGTGCGACCAACATGATGGCCCGATTAGACCGGAAATGGTAAATGCGGCGTTAGAATTTCATGACAGATTTGTTACAAACCCCTGTTTTCGCTATGTTTTTAATTTGTAGCCAAAGGCATCCCTGGCCAGCTTGACGATGGCCGGGTCGGCATCGGGGAAATCCATCGGCACAAATGCCTCCAACCGGTCGGCGATATAGGTCAGCGCCGCGATGCGCCCCGCCTTGCGATTATTATTGTCGATCGCCTGCCATGGCGCGTGCTTGGTGTCGGTTTTCTTGAACATGGCGTGCATCGCGTCGAGATAGTCCGCCCGCCTGGCGCGGTTGCGATAATCGTCGGCACCGGTCTTCCACCGCTTCCAGGGGGTGTCGAGCCGCTGGGCCAATTGCTCGTCCTGCACCTTTTGCGTGATATGGACGAACAGCTTCACGAAATGCGTGCCGGCCTGTGCCAGCTGCTTTTCGAAGGCGTTGATTTCGTCATAGCCGCGCTTCCAGTCGGCCTTGCTGCAATAGCCCTCCACCCGTTCCACCAGTACGCGGCCGTACCAGCTGCGGTCGAAGATGCCGATATTGTGGCTGGCGGGCAGGCGCGTCCAGAAACGCCAGAGGAAATGATGATCCTGTTCGATCTGGGTCGGTGCGGATATCGGATGGACCTGATAATAGCGCGGATCCCAGTCGGCGCTCATCCGCTTGATGATGCCGCCCTTGCCCGCTGCGTCCCACCCTTCCAACAGGATGACGCTGCGCTTGCCATGCAGGATGTGCGCGACCTGAATCTTCGCCAACCGCTGCTGGAGCGCCGCGAGGTCGGCTTCATAATCGCCCTTATATTTCGCGCCCTGTTCGTAATCGGCAAGGTCTATGGTCATGGGCGCGTCTCCTTTGGACCGAATGTGTTCGATCCGGCGGACGAGCGCAATCCTTACCGAGCTGAGGCGTTCCCCGGCGCAGGCCGGGGAACAGGTAAGGTCAGGCCTTCGCCTGCGGCTCCACGACGCGGACGTGCAGTTCGCGCAGCTGCTTGAATTCGGCGGCGCTGGGCGCGCCCATCAGCAGGTCTTCGGCGCGCTGGTTCATCGGGAACAGCGTGATTTCGCGCAGATTCTGCGCGCCGCACAGCAGCATCACGATGCGATCGACGCCCGCGGCCATGCCACCGTGCGGCGGCGCGCCATATTGGAAGGCGCGGTAGAGACCGCCGAAGCGCTCCTCCACATCCTGCTGGGACAGGCCGACCAGTTCGAAGGCCTTGACCATCGCTTCGGGCGACTGGTTCCGGATAGACCCCGACGCGATTTCGAAGCCGTTGCAGACCATGTCATATTGATAGGCGTTGATGGTCAGGGGATCCTGATTGTTCAGCGCGTCGAGGCCGCCCTGCGGCATGGAGAAGGGATTGTGGGCGAAGTCGATCGACTTCGTGTCCTCATCATATTCGTAGAAGGGGAAGTCCACGATCCAGCACAGGTCGAACCGGTCCTTGTCGATGAGGTCGAGCTGTTCGCCCACGCGGATGCGGGCGAGGCCGGCGAGCTTGGCGGCCTGGCTTTCCTTGCCGGCGGCGAAGAAGACGCCGTCGTTGGGGCCAAGGCCAAGCGCCGCGATCAGCTTCGCCGTCGCTTCCTCGCCATGATTCTTGGCGATGGGACCGCCCGGCACGCCATCCTTGATGTTGATATAGCCAAGGCCCGAATAGCCTTCGCCGCGCGCCCAGACGTTCATGTCGTCGAAGAATTTGCGGCTGCCAGCCCCGGCGCCGGGCGCCGGGATGGCGCGGATGCGCGCGCCGCCGTCGACCAGCGACGCGAAGATGCCGAAGCCCGAACCCACGAAATGGTCGGTCACATCCTGGATGATGATGGGGTTGCGCAGGTCGGGCTTGTCGCTGCCATATTTCAGCAGCGCTTCGGCATGCGGGATGCGCGGGAAGCTGCCTGCGGGGGTGACCGGCTTGCCGTCGGCAAATGCCTCGAACACCTGGGCGATGACCGGCTCCATCGTGTTCCAGACGTCTTCCTGCGTGACGAAGCTCATTTCCAGGTCAAGCTGGTAGAATTCGCCGGGCAGACGGTCGGCACGGGGATCTTCGTCGCGGAAGCAGGGCGCGATCTGGAAATAACGGTCGAAGCCGGCGACCATCAACAGCTGCTTATATTGCTGCGGCGCCTGCGGCAGGGCGTAGAATTTGCCGGGATGGATGCGGCTTGGCACCAGGAAGTCGCGCGCGCCTTCGGGCGAAGAGGCCGTCAGGATCGGCGTCGAATATTCGGTGAAGCCCACGCCCTCCATCCGGCGGCGCATGTCGGAAATGACCTTGGTACGCTTGACGATGTTGGCATGCAGCGTTTCGCGGCGCAGGTCGAGGAAGCGATAGCGCAGGCGGATATCTTCGGGATAATCCTGCTCACCTGCAACCGGCAGCGGCAGTTCGGCGGCGGCGGACAGGATCGTCACGACGTCGGCCACGACCTCGATCTCACCGGTCGCCATCTTGGGATTGATGGCTTCGGCGGCGCGGGCGACGACCTTGCCCTCGATCGTCACGACGGATTCGAGACGAAGCGATTCCAGCGCGCGGAGCGGATCGCTGTCGGCCTTCGCCACGATCTGGGTGATGCCATAATGGTCGCGCAAATCGACGAACAGCACGCCGCCATGGTCGCGCTTGCGATGGACCCAGCCGGACACGCGGACCGCATTGCCGACGTCCGCTGTGGTCAGGGCGCCGCAGGTATGAGTGCGATAGGCGTGCATGGCGTTTAGATCTTTCAGATTCGTTTTACGGAAATGACAAACTGTTGCAGTCCAGCTATGGCCGGCATTGTCAAACATTGACCAGCCCGCGGATGCGGGCCAGCCCATAATAAGATCGAAGACCATATGCAAATTCATCCGCTGATTACCGACAGCAAGACTCTTTCCGATTTCTGCGCCCGCATCGCAAAATCCCCGTACATCGCCGTCGATACCGAATTCATGCGGGAAAACAGCTATTGGCCCGAACTGTGCCTGGTACAGGTCGCCGACCCGAACGAGGCCGCCGCGATCGACCCCAAGGCCCCGGGGCTGGACATGACGCCGCTGCTCGACCTGATGGTGAACAATGAGGATGTGCTCAAGGTCTTCCATGCCGGCGGGCAGGATATAGAGATCGTCCACAACCTGACCGGCAAGACGCCGCACCCGATGTTCGACACGCAGATCGCGGCCATGGCGCTGGGCCTTGGCGAACAGATTGGTTACGGCAATCTGGTCGATGCGTGGATGGGCGTGGTGCTGGACAAGGGCGCGCGCTTCACCGACTGGGCGCGGCGGCCGCTGGACAAGCGCCAGATCGACTATGCGATCGGCGACGTCACCTACCTTATCCAGATTTTCCCCAAGATGCTGGAAGAGTTGCGCAAGACCGGGCGTGGCGACTGGCTGGACCAGGAAATGGAGCGGATCAGCGATCCGTCCCATTATGAAAACGACCCGCAGCAGGCCTGGCAGCGCGTGCGCATCGCCAGCAAGAAGCCCGATGTGCTGGGCCGGTTGAAGGCGCTGGCGGCATGGCGCGAGATCGAGGCGCAGGACAAGAATCTGCCGCGCGGCCGCATCGTCAAGGATGAGACGCTGGCCGACATCGCCAGCCATCCGCCGCGCAACCAGGAGGAATTGGGCAAGGTACGCGGCCTGTCCGCCACCTGGCGCACCAACGATATCGGCGCGCGGTTGATGAACGCGCTGGCCAAGCACCAGCCGCTGGGGCGCGACGAGATGCCCGATCGCGAACCGCGCCGGCCCGGCCTCGGCAAGGATGGTGCGCTAGTCGCCGACCTGCTCAAGCTGCTCCTCAAGATACGGTCGCGCGACATCAATGTCGCGGCCCGGCTGATCGCGCGGACCGACGATATCGACGCGCTGGCGGCGGGCGTGCGCGAAGGCCTCTCCATCCTGGAAGGCTGGCGTTATGAACAATTCGGCCGGGACGCGGTTGATCTGGTCGAGGGCCGCATGGCCTTTGCCGTCCGCAACGGCCGGCTGAAGATGACGCGCACGGAATAAGGGAGAGCGGCGATGCGGATGGCGATCATGGGTCTGATGATGCTGGGCTTGTCCGCATGTGCCGGCGCGGATGGAGAGGGACCAGCAACCCCGCCCGCGACCTCCGCCCAAGGGCCGTGCAGGAATGACGGGCTGGACAGCTTCACCGGGCAGAAGGCCAGCGCGGAGGTCGGCGCGGCACTGCTCAAGGCGTCGGGCGCGAAGACGCTGCGCTGGGGCGGCCCCGGCATGGCGATGACGATGGATTTCCGGCCGGACCGGCTGACCGTCAGCTATGACGAGGCGATGCTGATCACGACGGCGCGCTGTGGGTGATTTTCGACCTCCCTTCGCTTCGAGCCGGTCGAGAAGCGGATAGCGCGATTTTGCAGTTCAGCTTCACTGAACTCAGCGTTGCCTCATTTCTCGACCCTTCGACAGGCTCGGGACAGGCTTCGCTCGAAACGAAGGGGATTTTGGACGTTTCTCGCCATGACCGCCACCGCTGACCTTGCCATCCGCATGGCGCGCGCCGCGTTCAACCGGGCGCTGGCGGAGGGCGACCTGAACGCCATCGGGCCATTGCTGACGATGAACGTCGTGATGATGACTGGCACCGACAGCGCCATCATCGCCGGGCGCAAGGCGCAATTGCTGGCGTGGAAGCGCGAATTCGCTGCGAAGGCGCGGATGATCTACACCCGCACGCCCGACAGGATCGTCGCATCGTCGGTCGAACCGATCGCGATGGAGCATGGCCATTGGACCGGCATGGTCGATGGCGTGACGATCGCGTCGGGCCAATATAGCGCCAAATGGCGGAACGTCGGGGTCGACTGGCTGATCGAGGCGGAAATTTACCTGACACTGGCCTGATACCGACAAAAGGAACAGGGCCGATACCCCTGTTCCCCGGCGCATTGTTTCCCGGCGCAGCTGCTCCCCGGCGCAGGCCGGGGTGCAGATCCACGGTCCGAACCGGACCCCGGCCTGCGCCGGGGAATATTGCACGCATCGCCATTTTCGATGGCAGAGTAAAATTTCGTCAGGCGGCAGCCGGCAGATCAATGACGGTGCGATTACGGCCGTCGCGCTTTGCCCGGTAAAGGGCTGCGTCGGCCAGTTGCAGCAACGCCGCGCCGTCGCCGGCCATGCTGTCGTCCCAGGTCGCGATGCCGAAGGACATGCTGGTGGACCCCAGCGCGCGGCCGCCATGGCGCAGCACGATTTCGGTGATGCCCCTGCGCACTTCCTCCACCCGGCCGGCCAGCGCCTGCGCGGTGGTGCCCGGCGCGATGACGGCAAATTCCTCCCCGCCATAGCGGCAGACGATGTCGCCGTCGCGGAAGCGTCCGCGCATTTCATTGGCGACCGCCTGGAGCACGACGTCGCCGGCATCATGGCCGAATTCGTCGTTGAACCGCTTGAAATGATCGACGTCGCACATGACGGCGCTGAGCGGCACGCCGGAGCGGCGGGCGCGGGCGATCTCGATCGTGAGCGCTTCTTCCATATAGCGGCGGTTGAACAGGCCGGTCAGCGGATCGCGGATCGTCTGTTCGCGCAGGCCCCGCTGGAGACGATGGTTGACCAGGGCGGAGCTGATATTTTCCGCCATCACGGTCAGGCGGAAACCGCTTTCCTCGCCGATCACACCCTCCAGATACAGGGTGCCGATCACCTCGCCACCGGCCAGCAGCGGTTCGCAATGATAGATGGCGTCGGCATCGACATGCCCGCAGACGATATCGCCGCCGGGTTCCGCCACGAAATGGCTCTGCCCGCGCCGCAGCGCCCAGCACTGGTCGGGCGCGAAGCCATCGGGGCTGGGCAGGAAGCCGCCCCAGCCGGTGATGGGCACCAGCAGGTTGCGGCTGTTATTATGGGCATAAAGCGCACCGGGGATGCCCGGCAGCACGCGCGGCACGAAGACGCGGATGACCTGCGCCAGTTCCTCGTCCGTGCGGGCGGCCTGCATCCGGTGGGCCATGCCGCCCAGCAGTTCGATCACCTCGCCCCGTTCGCGCAGGATGCCGCTGTTGCGCATCAACTCGCCATGGGCGACCTTCAATTCCTGCTCGCTTCGCCCCTGATCGGCGATCGCTGCCTGCAACTGGCCGGCCATTTCATTATAGCCTGACGCCAGCTGGGCAAATTCATGCGATCCCATGGCAGCGGTGACGCGCATGGCGCGGTCGCCATCGCCGAGCGCCGTCATCGCCCGGCGGATGACGCCGGCAGGACGACGGATGCCCCAGATCAGCAGCAGCGAAACGGACAGGATGGCGAGCGCGATGATCGGGCCGCCGACCAGCGCCAGTTGCCGAACCCGCGTCAGCCGGCGATCGGCCGCGTCGATGCGGGTGAGGCGCAGCGCGCGCTCTTCGGCCAGGAAGCTGTCGACGCGCAGCGACACCATCGCCATCAGGTCACGGCCGGTCCCACTGGCGATCATGCTGCGGGCCTTGTCGAAATCGCCACTGCGCGCATCCGCCAACGTCCCGCGCAGCATGGTGATGCGCCGGTCCATCAGGCTGCGCAGTTCGCGCGCGCGCATATTCTGCATCGGATTGTCGGCGGTCAGTTCGACCAGATGCCCCATCGCCTGTCGCGAAACGGCAAGGCGCGCATCGGCCGGATCGGCAAAGCTGGCATTGCGGGTCAGGACGAAGCCGCGCTGGCCCGATTCCGCCTCCCTCAGGGCGGACAGGGCGTCGTCCATCGTCTCGATCACTTCGGCCGAATGGGTGACCCAGCGAAAGCTGTCGCGGGTCTGGATCGACGCATCGACCAGCATCCAGATGAGCGCCAGCAGGGCGACGAAGACCAGCGCACCAAAGGCGGCGATCCGGGCGGAGAGAGAATTGAACATGCGCGACCTTGTTTCGAAGGTCGCGACATTAGCAGGGAGCCGTTAACAAATTTTAACGGTCAGCGTTTCCAGCGTGCCCAGATGGCGGTCGGGAGCGCGATGCCGCGCGCTTCTTCCCTTACGGCCAGCTCGCCCGCCTCGACCGTGCCGGGGAGGTCTGCGAACGCCTGACGCAGCAATTCACCGATCGCCAGCGCCGACATGCGCACGGCATAGACGGTCAGGAACAGGAAACGGCTGTCGGCGTCGAGCAAGGCCCGGCAGTTGGCGATCAGGCCGGGAAGATCCTCCTCCAGCCGCCACACTTCGCCATCGGGACCACGGCCATATTTGGGCGGGTCGAGCAGGATGCCGTCATAGCGGCGATTGCGGCGCACTTCGCGGGCGACGAATTTGGCGGCGTCCTCCACGATCCAGCGGACGGGCCTGTCTTCCATGCCCGACAAAGCGGCGTTGGCGCGCGCCTGCGCTACCGATTTCTTCGACGCATCGACATGGACCATGCGCGCGCCGCCGGCCGACAGGGCCAGCGTACCGACGCCGGTATAGCCGAACAGGTTCATCACCTCCGCATCGGGCTTGTCGGCATAGGTCGCGCGCAGATCGTCCCAGATCGGCGCCATGTCGGGGAAGAAGCCGAGGTGGCGGAAGGGGGTGCAGCTGGACTGGAAGGTGACTTCGCGCCAGTGCAGCGGCCAGCCTTCGGCCGGGACCGGCTTTTCATAATACCAGCGGCCGCCGCCATCCTCGTCCGAACCGGGGATGAATTCGCCGTCGGCGCGCCAGTCCGTCGTCGCGGGCTTCCACATCGCCTGCGGTTCAGGGCGGATGAAGCGGAAGCGGCCGTAGCGCTCCAGCTTGCGACCATCGCCCGAATCGAGCAGGCCGTAATCCGACCAGGGTTCGCCGATGAGGGTTTTCAATTCCATAGCAATGTCCCTTTCGGTTCGAGCCTGTCGAGAACCCTGGCACATTCGGTTGTCGACAAGCGCGAACCGGATGGCGGCGGGTTAGGCCCGCGGGGTCGCGCGTTCGGCGATGTAGGCGGTGACCGCCTCGAACGTGCCGGGCAGCTTGGCATAGCTTTCCTCACGCGAGAACAGGTCGCCCACGCGCGCGGGGAGCGGCGGACGGGTGCCGGTCGCGCGTTCCACGGCATCGCGGAACTTGGCCGGATGCGCGGTCGCCAGCGTCACCACCGGGATGGCGGCGTCGATGCCGGCTTCGCGCGCCGCCGCCAGACCGATCGCGCTGTGCGGATCGACGATCTGGCCGGCGCCGTCGTAGGCCCAACGCATCGCCATGGTCATGCCATCGGCATCCACGCGCGCGGAGGAGAAGAGGTGCGCTGCGCCTTCGCGCTGGGCGTTGGTGAGGCGCATCGCCTTGCTCGCTTCGAAGCCGCGCATCTGGTCGGCGAGCGCAAGGCCGTCGCGGCCGCCCGCGTCGAACAGCAGCCGCTCGAAATTGGAGCTGACCTGAATGTCCATGCTGGGCGTGGCGGTGGCGACCACCTGACCCTGGCTATAGTCGCCTTCGGACAGGGCACGGTGCAGGATGTCGTTGACGTTGGTGGCAACGATCAGGCGGGCGACGGGCAGGCCCATCTTCGCCGCGACATAGCCGGCGAACACATCGCCAAAATTGCCGGTCGGGACGCAGAAGGCCACTTGCCGGCCCGGCGCACCCAGGCGCACGGCGGCGTAGAAATAATAGACGACCTGCGCCATCAACCGCGCCCAGTTGATGGAGTTGACGGCGGACAGGTTGAAGCGGCTCTTGAAGTCGGCGTCGTTGAACATCGCCTTCACCAGCGCCTGCGCATCGTCGAAACTGCCGTCGATCGCGATATTATAGACGTTGGGGGCCAGCACGGTGGTCATCTGGCGGCGCTGCACGTCCGATACCCGGCCTTCCGGGTGGAGCATGAAGATGTCGATCTTCTCACGCCCTGCAACCGCGTCGATCGCGGCCGAACCGGTGTCGCCCGACGTCGCGCCGACGATGGTGAGGTGATCGTCGCGGCGCGAGAGGAAGCGTTCGAACAGCTGGCCGAGCAGCTGAAGCGCGACATCCTTGAACGCGAGCGTGGGACCATGAAACAGTTCCAGCAGCCAGTGCTGGTGATCGAGCTGCACCAGCGGGGTCACGGCCTGATGGCTGAAACGGCCATAGGCGGCGGTGCAAAGCTCGCGCAGTTCGTCTTCGGTGAGCGATCCCGCGACGAAGGGCGCCATCACCCGGACGGCGGTTTCGACATAGGAGAGGCCGGCAAGGGCGCTGATCTGGTCGGCGGTAAAGGCCGGCCAGCGGGTCGGCAGATACAGGCCACCATCGGACGCCAGCCCCGCCAGCGTCACATCCTCAAAACCGAGCGCGGGCGCGCTCCCCCTGGTGCTCTGATATTGCATAATGGGAAAGCGCGGTAGCGACCCGCGCGCGCGGGAGCAAGCGATTAGGCGCTTTTGTTCCGGCGGCGCAGGGCGAGAATATAGATGACGACCGCGACGACGGCGAAGAGGAACCATTGCACCGCATAGGCGAGATGGTTGTTGGGGACATCGGCCGCGCTGGGCGGGGCGGCTGCCTTGAGGCCGGCGGGCGCTTGGCGGGCGATCAGCATCGGGCGGAGCGGCGGCGCCTTGCCGCCGATGCGTTCGACCAGGGCGCGATGATCGGGTTCCTGCGAAATCCAGCCGCTGACCTGGCCGCCCGTCCAGGCGGGCGTCTCGTCCGGCTTCTGCCCCACCCCGATCGCGACCAGCGCGCCCGGCCCTTCCGCCCCGGTCGAACATTCCGCGATGTGGCGATAGCCCGTCGATCCGTCGGCCGCGCGCCCCGCCTCCACCCGCCAGCCGACGACGCGCAGGCAATGGAGCGAAGAGGGGCGGAAAAGAATATCGGCGTCGACCGGCGGCAGCTTCGGGAAGGAGACGGCCGGCCGGCCCGGATTGGCGGCGGCCAGCACTAACGCGGCTTCCTTTTCGCCACGACGCTGGAGCTGCCAGACGCCCAGGCCGATCATCAGCAGCACCGCCAGTGCGACGAGGATGGTGGGGATCAGCGGGATGCGGGTGGGTGTGGGCTGATCGGTCATGGCCTGTCCTTGGTAAGCGATCGCAGATTTACACGATGCAATCCGTCATCATCATTTTCGCCGATCGGTACAAAAGAAAACGGCCGGAGCGGATGCCCCGGCCGCTTGATCTGACAGGCGTAGCGCGACGCCTCAGCCGCCGTGGACCGGTGCGCCCCATCCGCCCCATACATAGATGGCGACGAAGAGGAACAGCCACACCACATCGACGAAATGCCAGTACCAGGCAGCTGCTTCGAAGCCGAAATGCTGGCGCGCGGTGAAGTGGCCCTTATAGGCGCGGACCAGGTTGACGATCAGGAAGATGGTGCCGACAAGAACGTGGAAGCCGTGAAAGCCGGTCGCCATATAGAAAGCCGAGCTGTACGGGTTACCGCCGAAGTCGAACGGGGCGTGGGCATATTCATAGGCCTGGATGCTGCTGAACAGTGCGCCGAGCAGGATCGTGCACCAGAGCCCCTTAATCAGGCCGTCGCGGTCGCCATGGATCAGGCTGTGATGCGCCCAGGTGACGGTGGTGCCCGAACAGAGCAGGATCAGCGTGTTGAGCAAGGGCAGCTCGAACGCATTCATGACTTCGACGCCCTTGGACGGGAACAGACCCTCGATCGGGGCGAGCGCGCTGGGGAAGAGCGAGAAGTCGAAAAAGGCCCAGAACCAGCCGACGAAGAACATGACTTCCGATGCGATGAACAGGATCATGCCATAGCGCAGGTGCAGCTGGACCACCGGCGTATGGTCGCCGGCATGCGCTTCGGCAATGACATTGGCCCACCAGCTGTAGAAGGTGAAGAGGACGCCGCCGACGCCTAGCAGGAAGACCCAGCCACCGCCCGGTCCCATGGCATCGGGATGCAGCCACATGATCGCGCCCAGAGCCATGACCAGCGCCGACATGGAGCCGAAGAACGGCCAGATGCTGGGCGGAAGGATGTGATAATCGTGGTTCTTGGCGCCTGCCATCGTCTCTTCCCTGTTCGCTTTTCCGTTATCGTTTCCAGCTTTAGCTTGGCTTCCCATCCTGCTCAACAGGGTAGAAGGTGTAGCTCAAGGTAATTTGCTGCGTGTCCTTGTTGTCGGGATCCTGCAATATCTTCGGATCGACATAATAAAGCACCGGCATGCGGACCTCTTCACCGGGCTTCAACGTCTGCTGGGTGAAGCAGAAACATTGGATCTTGGTGAAATAGGCGCCCGCCTGAGTCGGGGTCACGTTGAAGCTGGCCGTGCCGGTCACGGGCTTGTCCGACATGTTCTTCGCTATGAAGATCGCCATGTCCTTGCGCCCGATGGTGACGGTATCCGTCCGATGCTCCGGGTAGAATTGCCACGGCATGCCGGGCTGGACATTGGAATCGAAGCGGATCGACATGGTGTGGCCGGTGGCCTGTTGCACCTGCACATTGGCGGCGGCGCGCATGGTGGTGCCGCCAAACCCGGTCTGTTCGCAAAAGATGCGATAGAGCGGGACCGACGCGAAGCCGAGACCGAGCATGGAAAGGCCCACCGCCGCCATGGCGACCAGCGTGCGCCGGTTGCGGCGATCGCGGTCGAAGGGGGAAGGCGGCAGGCTGGCCATCAATTGCCGCCCATCTTGGCGATGGTGATGCCGTAGAAGAGCAGGACGAGCGCGCCGAGCAACAGCCCCATCACCAGCGCGCGCGATTTTTGCCGGGCCCGGATGCGGTCATTTTCCTCCGGCGTCATGCGAGCAGCCAGCGGTCGACGACCACCGCCCCGAACAGCAGGAAGAGATAGAGGATCGAATATTTGAACAACCGCTTTTCCGGGGCCATGCGGGCCGGGTCGCTTTCGCGCCGGCGATAGACCTGGAAGGCGAAGATGGCGAAGAGCGCGGTGCCAAGCAGCGCGGCGGTGCCATAGACGATGCCGGTCAGGTGCAGCAGCACGGGCGCCAGCGCGGCGATCGCCATGATCGCGGTATAGCCCCATATCTGGCGACGGGTCACGACTTCGCCCGACACGACGGGCAGCATGGGGATGCCGGCGGCGGCATAATCGGTCTTCACGAACAGCGCCAGCGCCCAGAAATGGGGCGGCGTCCAGAAGAAGATCAGCATGAAGAGCGCGACCGGCAGCGCGCTGATGTCGCCCGTCACAGCCGCCCAGCCGATGACCGGCGGGAATGCCCCGGCCGCGCCGCCGATGACGATATTCTGCGCGGTGCGGGGTTTCAGCCAGATCGTATAGACCAGCACATAGAAGAGGATCGACACGGCCAGTACGGCGGCGGCGAGCCAGTTGGTCGCCAGCCCAAGCAAAACGACCGAGAAGAAGGAGAGGCCCACGCCGAAATGCAGCGCCGACTGCCGGTCCATCCGGCCGGCGGGCAGCGGACGATTGGCGGTACGCTTCATCTTCGCGTCGATATCCGCCTCATACCATTGGTTGAGCGCGGCGGCGGCGCCGGCACCGATGGCGACGCAGAGAATCGTGGTGAAAGCGAGGATGGGGTGGATATGCCCCGGCGCGGCAAGCAGTCCGCACAGGCCCGTAAACACGACCAGAGTCATGACCCTGGGCTTGGTCAGCGCGACGAAATCGCGCCAATGGGCGGGCAGCATGGGGCTGTCGGTAGGGGTTTGGGCCCCTGTGGCGAACGGCGAACTGGCCATAATCTCCTCGTGGGTTCAGTCCGGCGCCTTTACACGGCCGGACTGATCCGGGCAACGGGATCGCCTGTGGGCAGATTGTCCGCCCCGGCACCCTTGGGGCGCCCCGGCGAACCGGGACGCCCATTGGCAGCGATCAATGATGCGCCGTGTCGTCGATCACCGGCAGGGTTTCGAACTGGTGGAAGGGCGGTGGGCTGGACAGGGTCCATTCCAGCGTGGTGGCGCCTTCGCCCCAGGGATTGCCTTGCGCCTTCTTGCCGGCGGCCAGCGACCAGATCAGGTTGATGAAGAAAATGCCCATGCCGGCGGCCATGATTTCATAGCCATGGCTGGCGAGCGAGTTCCACTTTTCGAACGCGGCCGGATAATCCGGATAGCGACGCGGCATGCCCGACAGGCCCAGGAAGTGCATCGGGAAGAACAGCAGGTTCACGCCGATGAAGAACACCCAGAAGTGCAGCTGGCCCAGAAACTCGTTGTACATCTTGCCCGACATTTTCGGGAACCAGTAATAGAAGCCGGCGAACAGGCCGAACACCGCGCCAAGGCTGAGGACATAGTGGAAGTGGGCAACGACATAATAGGTGTCGTGCAGCACATCATCCACGCCGCCATTGGCCAGCACGACGCCGGTCACGCCGCCCACGGTGAAGAGGAAGATGAATCCCAGCGCCCAGACCATCGGCGTCTTGAAGCTGATCGACCCACCCCAGATGGTCGCGATCCAAGAGAAGATCTTGATGCCGGTGGGGACGGCGATGACCATCGTTGCGGCGGTGAAATACATCTTCACATTCACCGACATGCCGGTGGTGAACATATGGTGCGCCCACACGACGAAGCCGACGACGCCGATCGCGACCATGGCATAGGCCATGCCCAGATAGCCGAAGACCGGCTTGCGGCTGAAGGTCGAGATGATCTGGCTGACGATGCCGAAGCCCGGCAGGATCATGATATAGACTTCGGGATGGCCGAAGAACCAGAAGAGATGCTGGTAGAGTTCGGGATCGCCGCCACCGGCCGCGTCGTAGAAGGTCGTGCCGAAGTTACGGTCCGTCAGCAGCATGGTGATCGCGGCGGCCAGGACTGGCAGGGCCAGCAGCAGCAGGAAGGCGGTAACCAGCACCGACCAGACGAACAGCGGCATCTTGTGCAGGGTCATGCCCGGCGCGCGCATGTTGAGGATGGTGGTGATGAAGTTGATCGCGCCCAGGATCGAGCTGGCGCCCGCGATATGGAGCGAGAGGATCGCCATGTCGACGGCGGGACCGGCCGACCCGCTGGTCGAGAGCGGGGCATAGACGGTCCAGCCGGTGCCCGCGCCATTGCCTGTGCCGCCGGGCACGAAGGTGGAGCCGAGCAGAAGGGCGAAGGCGGGGATGAGCAGCCAGAAGCTGACATTGTTCATCCGCGGGAAGGCCATGTCCGGCGCGCCGATCATGATCGGCACGAACCAGTTGCCAAAGCCGCCGATCATCGCGGGCATCACCATGAAGAAGACCATGATGAGGCCATGCGCGGTGATGAGCACGTTCCAGAGGTGATAGGCCTGGTCCAGAGTCGCCTCCGGCCCGTCCATCATCATCGCCCATGTGTGCAGATACTGGATGCCCGGATGCGCCAGTTCCGCGCGCATCAGGCCCGAAATGCCACCACCGATGATGCCCGCGACGATCGCGAAGATCAGGTAGAGGGTACCGATATCCTTGTGGTTCGTGGACATGAACCAGCGCTGGAAGAAGGCTGGCCGATGGTCGTGGCTGTGGTCGGCATCGTGATGATCATGGGCATGATCGTGATGATGATCCGCGGTGATGGTGGTCATGGCGTTCCTACCCCTGATCAGATTTTCGCGTCGGCGGCGGGCGCGGCGTCCGCCGTCTTTTCCGCTGCCGCGTCAGTGCCGGCGGGTTTGCCGCCCTGCGAGAGCACCCACTGGTCGAACTGTGCCGGCGGCAGCGCCTCGATCGCGATCGGCATGAAGCCGTGGCGGGCGCCGCACAGTTCCGAACATTGTCCATAATAGACGCCCGGCTTGTCGATGGTGAAGCTCTTTTCATTCAAGCGACCGGGGACCGCATCCATCTTCACCCAGAGCGACGGCACGGCAAAGGCGTGGATCACGTCGGCGCCGGTAATGATCAGCTTGATCGGGCGACCGGCGGGCAGGACCAGGCGATTGTCGGGCGCGAGCAGATAGGGCTCGCCATTGGCCTTCGCCTTGTCTTCCGGCAGCATGTTGGAAACGAATTCGGGAATGCCGTTGTCGGGATATTCATAACCCCAATACCATTGATAGCCGGTCACCTTGACCACCACGGCATCCTTGGGCGCGGGCTTATACTGGTCGGCAAGCAGGCTGATGGAGGGCACCGCGACGACCAGCAGGATCACGACCGGTACGACGGTCCAGATCACTTCGATCAGCGTGTTGTGCGATGTTTTCGACGGGACCGGGTTGGCGCTGCGACGGAATTTCCACATCGCATAGATCATCAGGATCAGGACGAAGATCGAGATCGCGAAGATCAGCGGCAGCAGCATCACGTCATGCAGCCAGCGCGCGGTGTGGCCGGTGGAGGTGAACTGTTCCTGGAGGGTGAACTCGCCCGGCTTTGGCATCCCGATGCCTTCGGTCGGCTTCATCCGGGGCGGCGCGGCGACGGTGGGGGCTGGCGCCGCCTGTGCGGCCGGGGCGGTGGCGTTGGCAGCCGATTCGGCCGGGGCGGCGGCATTTTCAGCAGCCGGCGCGGCGATCGCCGCATTCTCCTGGGCCAGTGCCGGTCCGTTCGAAACGAGTGTGGGCGCTAAGGCCAACAACCCGGCTAGAACGAGCGATTTCACCTTCTTCATAGCGTCTTCTACCCCGTAACCCCTTGGCGCCGCTGCAACGAAGACGCGCATGTCATGCGCTATATAGTCCTCGCCCGTTTCGGTTCTGCCGCGGCTTATAGGCATGGTTTTCCCCTGCCTCAAGCATGACGGAGCAGATTTTCTTCGCTGTTGCAACGCTTCCCTTGGCCGCCTATTCGGCAAGCTCCGCGCACAGGGGCGCGATCATGGCGCGCCGGCGCGCGCGCCATGCGAATAAAAACCGACCGGACCGCTTGGCACCGGGTCGCACGACATGGATTTATGACGGCATGACAGACGAGGAAGTATTGGCGGAATTTCGGGCGGCAGGGGCGTTGCTCGAAGGACATTTCATCCTGTCGTCGGGCCGTCGCAGCGCCAATTATCTGCAATGCGCCCGCGTGCTGATGAATGCCGAACGCGCCGGAAAGCTGGCCCGCGCCACCGTGCAGCAGTTGCCGCGCGAATTGCGGCAGGAAATCGACCTGGTCGTATCGCCCGCCATGGGCGGCCTCATCATCGGCCATGAAGTCGGCCGCGCGCTGGACAAGGACGCCGTATTTCTGGAACGGCCCGAGGGCACGTTCGAACTGCGCCGCGGTTTCGCGATCACGCCGGGGCAGAAGGTGCTGATGGTCGAGGACGTGGTCACCACCGGTCTGTCGTCGCGCCAGGCGATCGAGGCCGTGGAAGCGGAAGGCGGCATCGTCGTCGCCGAAGTCGCGCTGGTCGATCGGTCTGCGGGCGAGGTCGATCTGGGCGTCCCCTTCTACCCCCTCGTCTCCATCAATTTCCCGGTCTATGAAGCCGATGCGGTACCGCCCGAACTGGCAGCGGTGCCGGCGATCAAGCCCGGCAGCCGGAAGCAGTAAGCCTTATGACCATGCCCCTGCGCCTTGGCGTCAATATCGACCATGTGGCGACCATCCGCAACGCGCGCGGGGGGGAACATCCCGATCCGGTCAAGGCCGCCTTGCTGGCGGTCAAGGCCGGGGCGGACGGCATCACGGCGCATCTGCGCGAGGATCGCCGCCATATCCGCGACGCCGACATCGCGACGCTGATGGCGGCGCTGACCGTGCCGCTCAATCTGGAGATGGCGGCGACGGACGAGATGCTGGACATCGCGCTGCGCTACAAGCCGCACGCCGCCTGCATCGTGCCGGAAAAGCGCGAGGAGCGCACGACCGAGGGCGGGCTGGACGCGGCCGGGCAGCTGGACGCGCTGACGCCCATCGTGGCGAAGCTGAACGCGGCGGGCATCCGCGTCAGCCTGTTCATCGAGGCTGACGCCGCGCAGATCGAGGCGGCGATCAAGCTGGGCGCGCCGGTGGTGGAATTTCATACCGGCGCCTATGCGCATCTGACCGGCGAAGCGCGCGCGAGCGAGCTGCGCCGGATTGCCGACGCCGCCGCGCTGGCGGCCAAGAACGGGATCGAGCCGCATGCCGGCCATGGCCTGACCTTCGACAATGTCGCGCCGATCGCCGCCATTCCGCAGATCGCCGAACTCAATATCGGCCATTTCCTGATCGGTGAGGCGATTTTCGGGGGCCTCGAATCCAGCATCCGCGAAATGCGCCGGCAGATGGACCTGGCGCGGTGAAGGCGATGCTGGCGTGATCATCGGCCTCGGCTCCGACCTCTGCAATATCGAGCGGATCCAGCATTCGCTCGATCGGTTCGGCGAGCGGTTCGTGCAGCGCGTCTTTACCGAAGTGGAACAGGCCAAGGCGCAGCGCCGCCCTTTCACCAAGGCCGGCACGCTGGCCAAGCGTTTCGCGGCCAAGGAAGCCTTTTCCAAAGCCGTCGGCACGGGCTTCAAGGCCGGGGTGTTCATGAAGGATATCGGCGTCGTCAACGCGCCGTCGGGCGCGCCGACGCTCAAGCTGACCGGCGGCGCGCTCACGCGGCTGGAATCCATGGTGCCGGCCGGGCACAGGCCGGTCATTCACCTGACGCTCACCGACGATCATCCATGGGCGCAAGCCTTCGTCATCATAGAGGCGTTGCCCCTGTGACGACGGCCAGTGACGACCCCAACGAAAGCCAGCCCGTGACGGCCATCGACCTGCCAGAAAACCAGCCCGCTCCCGACATGCCGCAGGAGGGCAAGGCCCCAGCGGTCAACTGGCTGCACGAGCTGAAAAGCATCGTCCTGCTGATCCTGGCGGTGCTGGCTTTCCACAGCTTCATCGCCAAGCCCTTCTACATCCCCAGCGAATCCATGATGCCGGTGTTGTTGACCGGCGACCGGCTGGTGGTCAGCAAATTCCCCTATGGCTGGTCCTACGTCTCGCCCAGCTTCCACCCCCTGCCCTTCCTGAAAGGGCGGGTAATGGGTCGCCTGCCCGAGCGGGGCGACATCGTCATCGTGTCTCCACAGAATCGGCGCGAGGATTATATCAAGCGGGTGATCGGCCTGCCGGGCGACATCATCGAAGTGCGCGGCGGCCAGGTGATCCTGAACGGCGTGGCGATAAAGCAGAAGATGCTGAAACCCATGCGGCTGGCCGTCGATGGCAATGCCCCCTGCCCGCCGATGCAATTTCCCGGCGCGCTGGTGACGGACAAGGACGGCAAGGCCTATTGCGAATTGCCGGTGCGGCAGGAAATCCTGCCCAATGGCAAGACCTATGTGACGATCGACATGGGGCCGAGCGCGCTCGATTGGTATGGACCGGTGCGGGTGCCGGCGGATCATGTCTTCCTGATGGGGGATAATCGCGACAACAGCGCCGACAGCCGCGCACCGCTGGAAGAAAACGGCCTGGGTGGGCCGGTGCCGTTCGAGGCGATCGGCGGCCGGGCGGAGTTCATCACGTTCAGCCTGGATGGCGACGCGACCTGGAACCCGATGACCTGGCTGCATGCTTTCCGCAGCGGCAGGGCGGGGAACAGCCTGCGACCACGAAGCGTTACAGCCCCGGAATAATCACAGCAAGGGGCACCGGGTTTTGAGCGAGACGCACGAGCATCATGTCGAACTACCCGGCCCCAGCGAAGCGCGCAGCTCTTTGGTCAGCCATGAATTGAAGCGCGCCGGCATATGGTTCGCGCTGGCCATCGCGGTGGGGCTGGTCGTGCTGCTGGCGCAACCGCTGATGCTGATCATGGGTGCGCTGGTTCTGGCGACGATGATGGACGGCGGCACGCGGCTGCTCGGCCGCATCCTGCCGATATCGCGCGGTTGGCGGCTCACGATCGTGCTGCTGGGCGCGGTCGCGTTCATGGCCTATACTTTCTACCTGACCGGATCGAGCCTGGCGGCGCAGGCGCAGGCGATGCGCACCATCGTCGAGGCGCAGGTGAACCGCATCGGCGGCTGGATGCAGCAATTGGGCATCAGCGCCACGCCGTCCGACCTGAAAGGCCTGGCCACGCAGGCGATGAGCAGCATGGGCCGGGTGACGGCGGCGGTGGGCACGGCCGTGGGCGCGATCACCAGCGGCGTCATGATGCTGGTGCTGGCCATCTTCATCGCGGTGGAACCCAAACTCTACGAGCGCGGCGTCGCCTGGATGCTGCCGATGGACAAGCGCGCCCATTTCTACGCCGTTGCGGACAAGATGGGGTGGACGCTGCGCCGGCTGATGTTCGGACGGCTGATCGGCATGACGGTGGAAGGTGTGGGCACCTGGCTGCTGTTGTGGGCCGGTGGCGTGCCGATGGCAGGGCTGCTGGGCATATTGACCGGCCTGTTCGCCTTCCTGCCCAATATCGGGTCGATCATATCCGGCGTGCTCATCATCCTGGTCGGCTTTTCCGGCGGGACGGATACGGGCCTCTATGCCTTTGGCGTCTATATGGCGGTGCAGATCGTCGACGGTTACCTGATCGTGCCGATGGTGGCGAAGCGCGCCACCGATCTGGCCCCGGCGCTGGTGCTGGGCGCGCAAATCCTGTTCGGCGCCCTGTTCGGCATCATGGGGCTGTTCCTGGCCGACCCGATCGTCGCGATGATCAAGGTCTATCTGGAGGAACGGTCCAAGGCACTTGCCGGCAAAAAGGCCCTGATCCAGACCGGCGCGACCGGGCCGGACGAGGCCTGACTTCGCCTATTTGGCGTCGGTTTCGACATGATCGTACGAAAATCGGATATTTTCTGACGCAACCGGTCCATATCGCTCCTTATGGCTATTTGTCCGCCTTTAGGACAGGATGGGAACCGGTTGCCCTGTCCGACCATTGGTTTTTCAACAGGGTCTGAAAACCGGCACTGGAGAGGATTTGATCATGGCCATAGCATTGGACAAGCAGAAGAAACTGCATTTCGACCTGACCAATGTGGGAATGCGGGCGCAAGCGACTGCCGTGGGCCTGTTGCAGCTATGCCTGGAATTGCGCAGTGCAGGCGTTCTGGATGACGGCGCGATCGAGCGCATCAAGGGCGCGATCGCCTGCGATATCGAGGTATCGGCACCCCGGTCGGTCGCCAATGCCGAATATCGGCGCGACATCAAGGCCCGGCTCGACAAGCTGTTTACCGGAGAAGAAAAAGTCGGCAGCGCCGATGCGCTGGCCTTTGGCGTCAGTCCGGTCGCCGATGATTCGGTGTGCCAAGGTCACGCCTGATTTCGGGCCGATCGAAGCATAGCAAAAAGGGGCCGCGAAACGGCCCCTCTTCATTCCGGCTTTGCGCGATTGCGGCTTAGTTGCCGACGTGCGGCCCAGCGCCCTGCGGCATCGCGCCCTGCTGCTGCTGCATCTGTTGCTGAAGCTGCATCAGTTCCGCCTTCGACTTATAGTCGTGAAGCGTGACGTCGAACACCAGCACCGAGCCGGCAGGGATCGGGCCGGCGGCCTGATCGCCATAGCCAAGCTGCGGCGGGATCCACAGGCGATACTTGCCGCCCTTCTTCATCTTCTGAAGTCCTTCGGAGAAGCCCGGCACGACGCCGTCGATCGGCATCGGCGCCTGCGGGTTCTCGTCGAACACCGTACCGTCGAGCAACGTGCCCTTATAGCCCACCAGCGCCACGTCGGCGGTGGTCGGGCTGGCACCGGTGCCTTCCGAAAGAACCTTGTACTGAAGGCCCGATTCGGTGGTCACGACGCCGTCGGCATGGCTGTTCTGCGACAGGAAGGCCGCCGGCGAAGACTCGACGCCCTGCTGGCCCGCCCAGGCGAGGCCGCCCGCGGCCAGCGCCACGACAGCGACGCCGATCCAGAGGCGCGTCAGCGACCCCTTTGCGATGGGACGAAGGGGAACGGCCGTCGTGGACATAGGCGTTAGCTCGCAATTAAGGGCAGGAAAGCAGCTTCAAGAGGCGCGAGGCAGCCAAGGTGACATGCACCGGGCCGCCCCGAACGGCGCTTACTTCGCGCCGTCGCGCTCGGCGCGCTTGCGCTCCATCTTGCGCGCACGACGGACAGCAGCCGCCTTTTCACGAGCGCGCTTTTCCGACGGCTTCTCGTAGTGGCGACGCAGCTTCATTTCGCGATACACGCCTTCACGCTGCAACTTCTTCTTGAGCGCGCGAAGAGCCTGGTCGACATTGTTGTCGCGAACGATGATCTGCATAAGTCCGTCAATCTCCAATCGAAAACGGGCGGTTCGCCGGGACTTGTCTGTCCATCCCGACGGGCCGACCGAATAGCAAAGCCAGTGAGTCGTCGCGGGTCACCCCACGCCATGTGGGCGGCGCCCTACCAGCAGGCCCATGCAAATTCAACCCCAAAGGGCCTAATCTCGACATTCCGGGCGCCCGGAGCGATAATGATGCGATAAAGATACAGGAGGATGCCCATGGCTACAGCCGCCAAACGCCCAGACATGTCCGCCGCCGAATGGGAGGCGCGACAACAGCTCGCCGCCTGCTACCGCATTTTCGACCATATGGGCTGGTCGGAACTGATCTACAACCACATCACCCTGCGCGTGCCGGGCGAAGAGGGCGCTTTTCTGATCAATCCCTTCGGCCTGGGCTATGACGAGGTGACGGCGTCGAACCTGGTGAAGATCGACATAGACGGCCATGTGCTGGACGGCAGCCCCTATCCCGTCAATCGCGCCGGCTTCACCCAGCATAGCGTGTTTCACCGGCATTTGCCCGACGCCCATTGCATCATCCATACCCATACGACGGCGGGCATGGCGGTCAGCGCCTGTGCCGAAGGGTTGCGGCCGATCAGCTTCTATGCCGCCGCCTTCATCGGGCGAATCGCCCATCATGATTTTGAAGGCGTCACGATTCGGCCGGAAGAGGGAGAGAGGCTGATCGCCAATCTGGGCGCGCGGCGGGTGATGCTGCTGCGCAATCATGGCACGCTGGTGATGGCCGGCAGCCTGCCCGAAGCCTTCCTGACCCACTGGCTGCTGCAACGCGCCTGCGAAATTCAGGTGGCGGCCGGTGCGGCGGGCACGCCGATCGACATCCCGGCCGATGTGATCGCGGTGCATCAGCGCGACCTGTCCGCCGTGCAATTGCCGGTGGGGCCGGGCGTACCCGATTTCCAGTCCATGGTGCGGCGAATCGACCGGATCGACCCTGGCTGGCGGGAATAGGCACCAAGGCCGTGCCTCATCGCCCTTCAGGCAGACGGCAACGCGACAGGGGCCTATCGGCCGCCTTTGTGCCGTTCCAGACCGGCAATTGGCGCCCGGACCTAAGCCGCGCCGAAGCCGCCGCCGCCCGGCGTTTCGATGACGAAGGCGTCGCCCGCGCGCAGTTGCGCCGTGGCGGTGGGGCCGAGCGGTTCGACGCTGCCATCGGCGCGTTCGACACTGTTGCGGCCGAGCGCGCCGGGCGATCCACCCCCCAGGCCAAAGGGCGGCACGATGCGGCGGTTGGACAGGATGCCGGCAGTCATATCCTCCAGGAAACGGATGCGGCGCAGCGCGCCGTCGCCGCCACGATGCCGCCCCTGCCCGCCCGACCCCGCCCGCATCGAAAATTCCTCCAGCAGCACGGGAAAGCGCGTTTCCAATATTTCGGGATCGGTAAGGCGGCTGTTGGTCATGTGCGTCTGGACGACGTCCGCGCCGTCAAAGTCCGGGCCGGCGCCCGCGCCGCCCGCGATCGTCTCATAATATTGGTGGCGGTCGTTGCCGAAGGTGAAATTGTTCATCGTCCCCTGCGCGCCCGCCATGACGCCCAGCGCGCCGAACAGGGCGTCGGTCACGACCTGGCTGGTTTCGACATTGCCCGCGACCACGGCGGCGGGGAAGCGGGGGTGCAGCATGGAGCCTTCGGGAATGCGAATGGTGATGGGTTTGAGGCATCCGTCGTTCATCGGCACGGCTTCGTCGATCAGGGTGCGCACGACATAGAGGACGGCGGCGCGCACGACCGATGCGGGCGCATTGAAATTATTGGGCAACTGGTCGGCCGTGCCGGCGAAATCGATGGTCGCGGCGCGGGCGGCGCGATCGACATGGACAGCGAGTTGGACAGTATCGCCGCTATCCATCGCATAGCGGAATTGCCCGTCGGACAGGCGATCGATCAGGCGGCGGACGGCGGCTTCGGCCTGATCCTGCACATGACCCATATAGGCCGATATCGTTTCGATTCCGTAATTATCGCCGATGCGGCGCAATTCGCTCGCCCCCTTGGCGCAAGCGGCGATCTGGGCGGAGAGGTCGGCGACATTCTGGTCGATGTTGCGGGCGGGCCAGCGGCCGGAACCCAGCAGGTCGCGAATGGCGGCTTCGCGGAACGCACCCTGATCGACCAGCAGCATATTGTCGAGGACGATGCCCTCTTCCTCGACGCTCGTGCTGCCGGGCGGCATGGATCCGGGGGTGATGCCACCGATATCGGCATGATGGCCACGCGCGGCGACATAGAAGCGCGGGGCGCCCGCCCCCGCGAAGACGGGCATGATGAGGGTGACGTCGGGCAGATGGGTGCCGCCATCATAGGGGGCGTTGAGCGCATAGACGTCGCCCGGCAGCATGCCGCGCCCGTCGATCGGCTGTCCGTCCGGGCCTGAGCCGCGCCGGCGCATGATGGTGCGGATGCTGTCGCCCATGCTGCCCAGATGCACCGGCATATGCGGCGCGTTGGCGACCAGATTGCCGGCCGCGTCGAACAGGGCGCAGGAAAAATCCAGCCGTTCCCGGATATTGACCGAGGAGGCGCTATGCTGGAGCGCGGCGCCCATTTCCTCCGCGATCGCCATGAACAGGCCGCCCATCACCTCCAGCCGGACCGGGTCGACAGCGGTGGCGTCGCTGCTTTGCGGTTTGGCGCGGGGGATGTGGCGGGTGAGGATGAGGTTGCCATGCCCGTCCAGCTGCGCCCGCCAGCCCGGCTCGACCGCCGTGGTGGAGACCGGGTCGATGATGAGTGCAGGGCCGTCGATCACGCTGTCCGCAGACAGACCGGCGCGATCATGGACGGGGGCGGGTTCGCCCGCATAGTCGATATGGGCCAAGGGCGGCGCGGCCTGCGCGGCGATGGCGACGATGCCGTCCATGGCTTCGCGGGTGGAGGCGATCGCTTCCACCCGCGCCATGTCGATGAGGATATGGCCCGTGCCCGCAAAGCCGAAGCGCGCCCGATGCTGGGCCAGGAAATCGGCACGCATGGTGTCGGCATCGGCCAGGGGCACGTCGAACAGGCTGTCCGTGCCGTCATAGCGCAGGCGCAGCAGGGTTTCGATCCTGTCGGCATCGGGCAGGTCGGTCCGGGCCTCTTGCGCAAGCGCGTCGAGCGCGGCGGCCAGCCCTTCGTCGCCCAACGGCAAGGCCAGCGTTCGTTCCCGCACCGCGCGGCGATCGGCCAGGCCCATGCCATAAGCCGACAGCACGCCGCCCAGAGGATGGATCATGACCCGGTCCATGCCCAGCGCGTCGGCGACCAGGCAGGCATGTTGCCCGCCCGCCCCGCCGAAACTGGCCAGCGTATAGCGCGCCACGTCATGACCGCGCGCGACGGAGATGCGCTTGATCGCGTTGGCCATGCTGGCGACGGCGACGGCGATGAAGCCCTGCGCCGCATCGCGGGGTGTCATGGTGCGGCCGGTTTCTGCCTCCACCTGCGCGCAAAGGGCGGCGAAACGCGCCTCCACCGCCTTCGCGTCGAGCGGCTGGTCGCCGTCCGCGCCGAACAGGCTGGGGAAATGGGCGGGCTGGACCTTGCCCAGCATGACGTTGCAGTCGGTGATGGTGAGCGGGCCGCCACGCCGGTAACAGGCGGGACCGGGGACCGCGCCTGCGCTTTCCGGTCCGACGCGGAAACGGCCGTCGACGAAGGAGCAGATGGAGCCGCCGCCCGCGGCGATGGTGTGGATGCGCATCATTGGCGCGCGCAGGCGGACGCCGGCGACGCGCGCTTCATTGTCGCGCTCATAGGCGCCGGCATAATGGGACACGTCGGTCGACGTGCCGCCCATGTCGAAGCCGATGACTTCGCGGAAACCGGCCTGCTCCGCCGTGCGGGCGAGGCCGACGATGCCGCCGGCGGGACCGGACAGGACGGCGTCCTTGCCCCGGAACAGCGTACCGTCGGTCAGGCCGCCGCTCGACTGCATGAACAGCATGTCGGCTTGGCTGCCCAGCGCATCGCGCAGGCCATCGACATAGGCCTTCAGCACGGGCGACAGATAGGCGTCGGCCAGCGCGGTATCGCCGCGACCGATCAGCTTGATGAGCGGGGCGACGTCGTGGCTGGCGCTGATCTGGGTAAAGCCGATGTCGGCAGCGATGCGGGCCAGCGCCTGTTCGTGGGCGGGATGGAGATAGCCGTGCATCAGCACGATCGAGACGGCGCGCAGGCCCCGGTCATAAGCGGGTTGTAACGCGGCGCGGGCGGCATCTTCATCCAGCGGCGTGCGGATGGTGCCGTCGGCCATCAACCGTTCATCCACCTCCACCACATCGGCATGGAGCGGATCGGGCAGGAGGATGCGGCGGGCGAACAGCTCCGGCCGTTCCTGCGTCCCGATGCGGAGGGCGTCGCGATAGCCGCGCGTGATCGCCAGCAGCACCGGTTCGCCCTTGCGCTCCAGCAGGGCATTGGTGGCGATGGTGGTGCCGATGCGCAGGGTGCAGGGCGGGATCGGCCCGTCACCCGCACCCGTCAGGCGGCGTACCGCTTCCACGGCCGCATCGGCATAGCGTTCCGGGTCGCTCGACAGCAATTTGGCCGTGTGCAGTCGCCCGTCGGGCGCGCGCGCCACCACATCGGTAAAGGTGCCGCCGCGGTCGATCCAGAAATGCCATGTCATGGGGCGGGTGATGGCGGGGCTGGCGCGCGATGGCAAGGGCTGCACGCGCCTGCGGCGACCCCTGTCCGTTGGTGCAGACTTGATCGAGGTTGTGGACAGGGGACCATCTCGAACATATCAGGAACGAATGGCGCAGCTCTCCACCCGGCAGAAACTCGAAATCCTGGCCGATGCCGCAAAATATGATGCCTCCTGCGCGTCGTCCGGCACGATGAAGCGGAACAGCAGCGATGGCAAGGGAATCGGATCGACCGAGGGCATGGGCATCTGCCACGCTTATGCGCCCGACGGCCGCTGCATATCGCTGCTCAAGATATTGCTGACCAACAGCTGCATTTTCGATTGCCATTATTGCATCAACCGCCGGTCGAGCGATGTGCGCCGCGCGCGCTTTACCGCGCAGGAAGTGGTGGAGCTGACGCTCAACTTCTACCGCCGCAATTATATCGAGGGGCTGTTTCTTTCCTCCGGCATCATCGCGTCGTCCGACTATACGATGGAGCAGATGGTCGAGGTCGCCCGGTCGCTGCGCGAGGACCATGATTTTCGCGGCTATATCCATTTGAAGACCATTCCCGACGCGGATCCGGCGCTGCTCAACCTGGCGGGCCTCTATGCCGACCGGCTGTCGATCAATGTCGAATTGCCGACGGACAACGGGCTGAAACGGCTGGCGCCGGAAAAGGATGGCGGGCGGATCGAAGGAGCGATGGGCCATTTGCGTGGCGAGATCGACGACAAGATCGACGCGAGGCGCAAATATAGGAGCGCCCCCCGCTTCGCCCCTGCCGGCCAGTCGACCCAGATGATCGTGGGCGCCGATGCGGCCGACGACCGGGCGATCATCGCGAAGGCCAGCAGCCTCTATGACCGACATAAGTTGCGCCGCGTCTATTACAGCGCCTTTTCGCCCATTCCTTCGCCCAGCGCCGTTCTGCCCTTGCAGCGGCCGCCGCTGATGCGCGAGCATCGCCTGTATCAATCGGACTGGATGATCCGTTTCTACGGCTATGATGCGCGGGAGATAGCCGCGGCGACCGACGCGGCGACCGGCTGCCTGCCGCTGGATATCGACCCCAAACTGGCCTGGGCGCTCAACCATCGGGCCGCCTTCCCGGTGGACGTCAACCGCGCCCCGCGTGAGGCATTGCTGCGCGTGCCGGGGCTGGGCGTGAAGGCGGTCGATCGCATCCTGATGAGCCGACGCCATCGGCGGTTGCGGCTGGCCGACGTCGCGCGGCTCACCACGTCGATCAGGAAGTTGCGCCCATTCCTGGTCGCAGCGGACTGGCGACCCGTCGGCTTGATCGACCGGGCGGACCTGCGCGCCAGTCTCGCGCCGCCTGCCAAACAGCTCGATTTGTTCGCATGACCGTGATTTTGGGTTGATTGAGCGCGCCACACATGAAATTCTGTCGCCAGGGTCAAAGAAGGAGAATGGGGTCTTGGCGACCGCAATGGGCAATCGCGCGCAGGGTAAGGGTTTCGCCAAGCGCATCAGTTCGCATCTGGCCGCCGCCCTGGTCGTCTTCTGTCTCGCGCAGATTTTCATCGTCGCCAAGATGGGCGGCTCGCTGGTCCTGCACCTGGGCATCATCGTCGCGATCGGCGGCTATGGCGTCGCCGCGCGCGGGCTGGAACGGCGCTGGCAGATGCTGGAACAGGGCGGCCTGTCGCAGGGCGGTCTGGCCGTGCGCTTCCGCCGCGATGTGGCGCAGCTTTGGAGCGCCAGCATCCTGGGCGCGCTGCTGTGGATACCCGTCGCGATCGTCTTCCGCTTCCTGTTCGGCTGATCGGTCGGAGCCAATTGCCGCGACCGTCGTTCTCCTTGCTCGCACGAGGAGGAATTTCCATGGCCGACGCCAGCATTTTCGAGTCCCTGAAACAGGATCACGACACCCATCGCCAGCTGTTCGCCAAAATGGCGGAGGCGGATCGCGAAAAGGACGAGGCACGGCTGGAAAAGCTGTTCGAGCAGTTCAAGGTCGAAGTGTCCGCCCATGCCGCGGCAGAGGAGGAGACGCTCTACGCCACCATGCTGGCACAGCCGGACCTGCGCGAGGATGCGCAGCACAGCGTTTCCGAGCACAAGGAAATCGACGATTATCTGGAAGAGCTGGACGAGCTCAAATTCAATGGCGAGGCGTGGCGGAAGAAATTCGCCGAGATGAAGAAGCGCTACCTCCATCATATCGACGAGGAAGAGGAAGAGATGTTCCCCGACGCGGCCAAGGAGTTGTCGGCGGCAGAGGAAGAGCGGCTAGGCAAGCTGTTTGCCAAGCGCAAACCCGCCGAACTGGAGCGGGCGCAGGCCGAGAATTGATCCGCCAACATCCGTTCGTTGCGAACGGGCCATGGCATAGCGGACCAGAATGTACCGCATCGCGCTGAGCGCGCCGGACGATTTCGACGGCTGGCGCGCGGCAGCGCGGCGGCTGGCCGTGGCGGGCGTCGATCCGGCGGATGTGACATGGCAGGTGGGCGAAGACAGCGCCGACCTGTTCGGCGACATGCCCCCGCCGCCGGATCAGCCCGGCGCAGGTTTTTCCGTGCCGCGCGCCTTCGTCGAACTGGCGGGAAGCGCCATCCTGCATCACGACCCTGAGCGCTTTGCCCTGCTTTATGCCCTGCTGCGCCGCCTGCGGGCGCGACCGGGGACGATGGAGGACAAGGCCGACCCGCTGTTGCGCCGGGTGGATGCGCTGGCCAAGGCGGTGCGGCGCGATATCCACAAGATGCGCGCCTTCGTGCGCTTTCGCGAAATGACCGATGCGCAGGGCGAACGCTTCGTCGCCTGGTTCGAACCGGACCATCATATCGTGCGCGCCAATGCGGGCTTCTTCATGCGCCGCTTTGCCGCGATGCGCTGGTCGATCCTGACGCCGGAGGTCAGCATCCATTGGGATGGCGAGACGCTGGCGCAAGGGCCGGGCGCGCAGAGAGGCGATGCGCCCGACGGCGATCCGGTCGAGGCGCTGTGGAAGGGCTATTATGCCGCGATCTTCAACCCGGCGCGGCTCAAGACCGGGGCGATGCTGTCAGAAATGCCGAAAAAATATTGGCGCAACCTGCCCGAAGCGGCGTTGATCCCCGACCTGATCGCCGGGGCGCAGGCGCGTGAGGCGGCGATGATCGCAACCGCGCCGCTGCCGGAAAAGCGCCCGAAAAGGCAGGGCGATGTTGCGACCGTCTGGGCGACCATTCGCAGTCAAGCGACGGGCTGCACCCGCTGCCCGCTGCACCGGGATGCGACGCAGACGGTGTTCGGGCAAGGACCTTTGGACGCGCCGCTGATGATCATCGGCGAACAGCCGGGCGATCAGGAGGATCTGGCCGGGCGTCCCTTCGTCGGGCCGGCCGGGCAGCTGCTGGACCGGGCGCTGGCGCAGGCGGGTGTGGACCGGTCCCGCGCCTATGTCACCAACGCGGTCAAGCATTTCAAATTCGAACGGCAGGGCAAGCGGCGGTTGCACCAGTCGCCCGACGCGGGTGAGATAGAGGCGTGTCGCTGGTGGCTGGGGCAGGAAATCGACCTCATCCGGCCGCGCATCATCGTCGCGCTGGGCGCCAGCGCGGCGCGGGCGATGCTGGGCAAGGCAGTGACGATCGGCCGCGCGCGCGGTGCGGCGATTGCGCTGGAGGGTGGCGCGGAAGGATGGGTGACGGTGCATCCCAGCTATTTGCTGCGCCTGCCCGATGCGGAACGGCAGGCGGCCGAACATGCGCGGTTCGTGGAGGATTTGCGGATGGTGGGGGAGCGGGTGACGGCGCTGGCGTGACGATGAGGGGCTGGGGCGGCGATGAGCGATGGCCATCGGCGGCCATGCCACCCTGCACGCAAAGCCGGGGAATGCGGAACGGTTGCAGTCCTAAAAACCGTTCCGCACCCCAAACTCCTGCCTCAAGAGGATTTCAAGCAGGAGGTTGACTGATGTGACGGAGCGGATCGGGTTGGACCCGCCCCATCTGAACTTGGTCGATCAGAACTTGGCGACGACACCCGCCATCGGGCGGATGGAGCGAAAATTGCCCATCGTGTCGGCCTGAAAGCGCAGGCGCACGTTGCTGCTCTGGGCCGATCCGCCCATGTCGGCGGGCGACAGCTCGACGCCGGCGCCATAGGTGGTGCCGTGGAAATCCGGGCTATCCGGGCCGAGCGCGTCGAAATTGACCCATTTATAGCCGACCTTGCCGAAGATCAGGCTGTCCTTGCCCGCCTTCACGCCGGCGCGGCCTGCCACGCCATATTCCCAGTCGATATCGCCCGATACGCCCTTGGACGCCGTACCCTCAACGCCGACGACCAGGGGCCCGGCGACATTATAGTTCACGCCCGCGACACCTTCGACCATGCGGCCCTTATATCCGACGGGCGGGATGCCTTCCTTGCCGGTTTCGCTGTCGAAATTATGCACGCCGCCCATGACGCCGACATAGGGCTCGATGCGGCGCGTGGACGAACCGGCATCATCGGCCGTTCCGCTCTGGGCCATGGCAGCGGCAGGCAACAGGACAGCGGCAGCGGCTGCCGAAAAAAGCAGTGTCTTCATGGGTATGACCCTTTTTCTATCATGGATTATATGCGGCGGTTTGGACCCGCCGGGTCGATGCGAGCGCTCAAAGCGGCTGCGTATCGACAGAGGGAATAATGGCCGGCCAGCGCGGAAGGTTGCCTGAACGATTTCGAAAAATGCCGCGAAAGGCGATTATGTGACGGAAAGAACACGCTTTCTGTCAGCCCGATGAACGAAACCCCTTTTTTCTGAACCTGCGATAAACGCTGGCACAGAAAGGATAATCCATTCACAACCAATTCAACCGGACTGCGTTACGCCTGATAGCAGAGTAAGATGAGGAGAAAGACGATGACGGGCATCCGACATCGGTTTCTGGCCATGATCGGGCTGGCGGGCGCGCTGGCACTGGGCGGTTGCGCCTATGACGACGGTTATGGCTATGGCGGCGTGAACGTGGGCACCGGCTATTATGGCGGCGGTGGTTATTATGGCGACGGCTATTATGGACCGTCGGGCTATTATCAGCCCGGCCTCTATAGTGGCTGGTACGACAATTATTATTATCCCGGCAGCGGCTATTATGTCTATGACCGCGGCGGCCGGCGCCAGCGCTGGAATGACGGCCAGCGCCGCTATTGGGAAGGCCGCCGGGCCGAACGCCGCGACGATCGTGGCCGCGGCAACGGCTGGCGTGGCCGGGATCGGGATGGCGACGGACGGCCGGGCAACTGGACGCGCCCGCCGCGGGGCGGTGACGCCAATAGCGGCAATCCGGACCGCGACCGCAGCCCCGGCGACTGGGCGCGCGATCGCAACTGGGGCCGGGACCGCACGCCGGGCCAGAGCGGAAACCGCTGGCGCGGCAATGACGGGGTCAGGGGTGGGGCCAGTCCCACGCCGCAACCCGGCCTGCGCCAGCCGCAGGCGCAGCAGCCCCGGCCCAGCCGTCCGCAGATGAGCCAGCCGCGCCCGCAGCGCAGCTGGGGCGGCGGCGGACGCCCGGCTGGTCGTGGCGGCGAACGGATTCGTCCCAACTGATGCGGACAGTGACGAAGACCGCCTTTCTGCTGCCCCTCCTGCTCGTCGCGGCCTGCGACGGGCGGGAGGAGAGCGCGATCGACAATCTGGCCAATGGCGCGAGCGCGGCGCAAGTCGATAATAATGTCCGGGCCGAAGCGATGGCCGTGATGGAACCGCTGAACCCGCCGGAGCCGGGCACGCCGGGCGGCCTGCCGGTCGATCCCGAACCGATCGCCGAAGGATCCATCACGCCCGACAGCGCGCAGGGCGCCGCGCAGGTGGTGCAGGGCTATTATGGCCTGCTGGAGGAAAAGCGGTTCGTCGATGCGCAGGATCTGTGGGATCAGAGCGGCCCGATCGGATCGCAGGATGACGCGCATTTCGTGGCGCGCTTCCGTGGGTTCAGCGAAATCCACGCCCATATCGGCGCGCCGTCGGAACCGACCGATGCCGAGGGCGCGATGCAGGTGACGGTGCCGGTGCAGGTCTATGGCCGCATCGCCGCCAACGGAAAGCCCTGGCATGTGCTGCGGCAGGTCGTGCTGCGCCGGATCGAGGATGCGCCGGAGGACAAGGCGGAACAGCGGCGCTGGCACATCGAAGCGATCGGCGCCTATGTCCCGCCGGCGGAGACCCAGGGCGCAGAACCGGCCCATGCCATTTCCATGACGGACGGCATGGCGAAAAAGCCGTAAGCGTCAGCCGACGAAGCTGGTCTGTCCTCCAGAAACGAAAAGGGCGCCCGGTCATGGAACCGGGCGCCCTTTTGCTATTCATGCGGACCGTGCGTTAGGCGACGGTCGCCTTGAGGATCTTGCCCGGCGTGCGCGGCGGCTCGCCCTTGGGCAGGGCGTCGACATGGTCCATGCCCGACGTCACTTCGCCCCAGACGGTATATTGGCCGTCCAGGAAGGTGGCGTCGTCGAAGCAGATGAAGAACTGGCTGTTGGCGCTGTTCGGGTTGGACGAACGAGCCATCGAGCAGACGCCACGAACGTGCGGCTGGCGGCTGAATTCGGCCTTGATGTCGGGCAGCTTCGATCCGCCCATGCCGGTGCCGGTCGGATCGCCACCCTGCGCCATGAAGCCGGGGATGACGCGATGAAAGACCACGCCGTCATAAAAGCCGTCCTTGGCCAGCGTCGTGATGCGCTCGACATGGCCGGGGGCCAGATCGGGGCGCAGCTTGATGACGACGTCGCCGCCGCTGTCGAGGGTGAATGTAAGCGTTTCGTCGGCCATGAGGCTTCCTCTCGTGGTTGAAGGAGTGATGCCCCCATATAGAGGCTTCAAAAGGGGATGGAAGTTTCTTGTGGCCAAGGCGTGCAACCGGCCAGACGCCCATTGCAATTCGCTGGTGCATAAGCGAAAGCAGCCCCATGTTACAGGAACCGGACAGTAGGGGGCGCCATGAGCGAGCGCGGCGATCCAGCCGAACCCCTGTTGCATGGGGACGAGACTGACGAAGACGTCATCCTGGAACAGGCCGAAACCGGCCTGGACGAGGATGACCGGCTGAAGCCCGAATTTCTGTCCGCCGTGCTCGACGCGGTGGAAGAGGGCGACCATGAGACGGCGCGCGACCTGGTGTCGCCGCTGCATCCCGCCGACATTGCCGACCTTCTGGAACTCACGCCATCGGAGCGGCGCGGCGATGTCGCCGCCGCGCTGGGCGATCTGGTCGGCGCGGAAGTCCTGTCCGAACTGAACGATTATGTCCGCGACGACCTGATCGGTGCCTTGGCGCCCGAACAGGTCGCCGAATTTGCCGCCGAACTCGATACCGACGACGCCGTCGCCATCATCGAGGATATGGAGGAGGCCGACCAGCAGGCCGTCCTCGACGCGATGGAGCCGGAAGATCGCGCCGCGATCGAATCCGCGCTGTCCTATCCGGAAGAATCCGCCGGCCGCCTGATGCAGCGCGATCTGGTCGCGGTGCCCGAACATATGACGGTCGGCCAGGTGATCGACTATCTGCGCGACAATGCCGACCTGACCCGCGATTTCTGGGAAATCTATGTGGTCGATGCGGCGCATCGGCCGATCGGCTATTGCCAGCTCAGCTGGATCCTTACCTGCCCGCGCGGCATATCCATGGCCGACCTGATGAAGCGCGAACAGACGCTGATCCCGGTCGACATGGATCAGGAAGAGGTCGCGCTGCGCTTCCAGAAATATGCGCTGATCTCCGCCGCCGTGGTGGACAGTGCCGGCCGGCTGGTCGGCATGATCACGGTCGATGACGTCGTCCACATCATTTCGGAAGAAGCGGGCGAAGACATATTGCGCCTGTCGGGTGCCGGCGAAGGCGACATCAACCAACCGATCCTGATGACCGTGCGCACCCGGCTGGTCTGGCTGGTCGTCAATCTGGGCACCGCCATGATCGCTGCGTCGGTCGTGGGCCTGTTCGAAAGGACGATCGAGCATCTGGCGATGCTGGCGGCGCTGATGGGCATCGTGTCGGGCATGGGCGGCAATGCCGGCACCCAGACGCTGGCGGTGATGGTGCGCGCGATCGCGACCAATCAGGTGACCAGTTCCAACACGCTGCGCATGATCGTCCGGGAATTTCGCATCGCGGCCACCAACGGGTCGGTGCTTGGCGTCCTGATCGGGATCGGCTCCTATCTGGTCTATGGCCAGCTGGGGCTGTCGCTGGTGTTCGCCGCGGCCATCCTCATCAACAATATGGTGGCGGGCCTTGCGGGCGTCCTCATCCCCGTGACGCTGGACCGCAGCAATATCGACCCGGCGGTATCGTCGGCGGTGTTCGTGACGATGATGACCGATTCCCTGGGCTTTTTCACATTTTTGGGTCTGGCCACCCTTTTCCTGACCTGATGCCGCATTGACCCGTGGGGTCGCGTCTCCCATCTGCCGATCCATGCCGTTGCACATGACCAAGATCGCCTTTGGCGCCGAAAGCCCCGCTACGCTGCGCGCCTGGCTGGAAAGCCACGACGGTGAAGCACGGACCAGCACCCGTTACCTGCCCAAGCGAGTGGAAGAGATGGCGGGCGGGTCGCTCTTCTGGATACACGGCCATATGCTGGTCGGCCGCAGCCCGATCATCGGATTCGAGGAGACGGGGCAGGGCCGTTACTGGATCAGGCTGGAGCCGAAATTGATCCCGGTGCGCGCCAAGCCCAAGCGCGCCCATCAGGGCTGGCGCTATCTGGAGGATGCCGACGCGCCGGCCGACCTGGACGGGGGCGAGGCCGACGATCTGGACGCGATGCCGCCCGCGCTGATGAGCGAATTGGCGAAACTGGGGCTGGTTTAGCGGACCAGACAGACCGTTCAGCAAATGCTGCCCGATTTCCGTTCGGGCTAGACCTGTCGAAGCCCGTCCTTCTTTCAAAAAAAGGGTATCCTTCGACACGCTCAGGGCGAACGGCGTGGGTTAACCGCTGTTGCGCAGCGCGGTCGCGATCGCGTTGATCGACAGTTCGATGCCTTCCTTGATCCGCGCATCATCCTCGCCCGCGCGATGGCGCTTGAGCAGTTCGACCTGCAACAGGTTCAATGGCTCGATATAGGGCAGGCGCAGACGGATGGATTCGTCGAGCGCCGGGTTCTTTTCCAGCAGGCGCGACTGGCCGGTGGCGGCAAGCAGGCCGTCATGCGCCTGTTGCCAGCCGCTGCGGATGCGTCCGAAAATCGCCTCGCCCGCCGCCTGATCCTCGACCAGCGGCAGATAGCGTGCGGCGATGCCCAGGTCCGACTTGGCCAGCACCATTTCCAGATTGGCGAGCGCGGATTGCAGGAAGGACCAATGCTGCCCCATGTCGGCCAGCAGCGCCTTGTCCTCGAACGCGGACAGCGCCTGCCCCACGCCATACCAGCCCGGCAGCATGACGCGCGCCTGCGCCCAGCTGAAGACCCACGGGATGGCGCGCAGATCCTCGATCGCGTTGCTCTTGGTCCGGCTGGCGGGGCGCGAACCGATCTTGAGGCCGGAAATTTCCTGGATCGGGGTCAGCTGGCGGAAGAACTCCTTGAAGCCATCCGTGCCATAGACCAGGTCGCGATAGGCGGCGAAGGCGTTTTTCGACAGCTCGTCCATCGCCGCGCTGAAGCGGGCGGCGTCGCGATCCGAAATGCCGTCCGGCTCCAGACTGGCGAGCAGCGTCGCACTGGTCATCGCTTCCAAATTGGTCATGGCGACGTCGCGCGTGCCGAATTTGGCGGCGATCACCTCGCCCTGTTCGGTGATGCGGATACGGCCCTGCACGCTGCCACGCGGCTGCGCCTGGATCGCCTTGAAGGCGGAGCCGCCCCCGCGCCCCACCGCGCCGCCGCGCCCGTGGAACAGCTGCATCGAAGCGCCCGCGTCGGAGAAGACCGGCTCCAGCGCCTGGCTGGCCTTGTACAGGCTCCAGGTGGAGGTGATGTAGCCGCCATCCTTGTTGCTGTCGCTATAGCCGATCATCACTTCCTGATGCCCGCGCGCCTTCACCACGCCGGCGATTTCGGGCAGGCCGAAATAGGCGGTCATGATGGATGGCGCGGCTTCAAGGTCGGCGATCGTCTCGAACAGGGGGATCGCCATGATCGCGGCCTGCGGCGGCGCGCCGTCCGTGCCGGCCTGCCACAACCCCGCTTCCTTGAGCAGGATGTTGACCTCCAGCAGGTCCGACACGCTTTCGGCCTTGGAAATGATATAATGGGTGATGCTCTGCGGCCCATAGGTGCGATGCGCCTGCGCCGCGGCATGGACGATCGCCAGTTCCGACGTCGTTTCGTCCGAATAAGCGGAAAAGCGTCCCCCCAGCGGCCGGTTGTTCGCCAGCTCCCGGCGCAACAGCGCGATGCGCGCATATTCGTCGAGCGCCAGATAGTCGGCCTCGACGCCCGCGACCTTGAGCAATTCGGCCACGACCCGCTCATGCACGGCGCTGTTCTGGCGCATGTCGAGCGTGGCGAGGTGGAAGCCGAACGTCTCCACCGCGCGGATCAGCCGGCCGAGCGCGCCGCCGGTCGAGAGCGCGCCGTCGCCCTCGCTCGCCAGCCCCTGCGCGACCAGCACCAGATCATGGCGCAGGTCGCCCGGCGTGGCATAGGCCTGCCCCTTCAGCGCCGAAGGGCGCGGCGGCGCCTTGCCCACCAGCGCGGCATAGGTCGCGGCGAGCCGCGCATAGATGCCCGACAGAGCGCGCCGATAGGGTTCGTCCTGCCGGCTGGGCGATGTGTCGCCGCTGGCGTCGGCCAGGTCCAGCACCGCCTGGGGCACATGGGCGAGTTCGGTCGAGAGCGACAGTTCGGCGCCCAGCCCGTGGATACCCTCCATATAGAAGGCCAGCGCCGCATCGCAGCCGCGCCCCAGCGCCGATCGCACCTGATCCGCCTGTACGAAGGGATTGCCGTCGCGGTCGCCGCCGATCCAGTTGCCCACGCGCAGGAAACTGTGCGGTCGTGCGCCCAGCACCCGTTCCCAGCGCGCATAGAGTGCGGGCAGCACCGGCAGGAAAACATCGCGGAAATAGGTCAGGACATTGTCGATCTCATCCTGCACGAACAATTTTTCGCGGCGCAGCGGGCGCGTCTGCCAGAGCAGCGCGATCTGGCGGAAAATCGCTTCGTCCAGCTGCTCGCCCTCGGCCGTTTCGGTGCGGCCGGCATCCTTGAGCTGCATCAGGTCGGCGATGCGATTCTTGTGGTCGATCATGCTCTTGCGCCGCACCTCGGTCGGGTGGGCGGTGAGCACGGGCACGATCAGGGCATGGGACAGCAGATCCAGCACCGCACTGCGATCGACGCCATGGGCGGCGAGCCGCTCGACGGCCGAGGCGACATCCGCGCCCGGCTCCGCCGCCACGCCCTGCCGGTCTTCGGCCAGATTGGCGAGCATCGAGAAGAGCATGAAACCGCGCGTGAAATTCAGCGTGTCGTCCAGGCTGAGCGCATCGAGGCCGGTGTCGGTCAGGTCCGCACCCTGAAGCCCCCGCGCCCGGTCGACCGAGGCGGAGCGGATATATTCGGTCTGCTTGTAGAGCTTGTCCCCGCCATAGGCGCGGATGACATCGCCCAGCAGCCGCCCCAGATAGCGGATATCGGGATTTTGCGTGATCGCAGGGGCTGCCTGCGCCGAGGCGGGTGCTGTTCTCTCCATAATATACCAATGCTGCACCGCAACAATCCCATGGTCAAGGCACCGCCATGGATATTTATCGGTCGGCCCGGTTCAATCCGACTGCCGTTTCAGAAAGGCGATGATGTCCGCCCGGTCGAGCGGATCGCGGATGCCGGCAAATTGCATGTTGGTTCCGGGCACCAGTGCGCGCGGATTGGCGATCCAGGCGTCGAGCGTCGGCGCATCCCACCGCCCGCCGGCCTCGACCATTGCCGCGGTATAGCCGAAACGCCCGCTATGCTGCCCCATGGGCTGGCCGAAAACCCCGTAGAGATTGGGACCGCCGAAATCGGGCGCGCCCTTGCTGGCCTTGTGACACCCGGCACAGACGCCGAACTTGCGCGCGCCCGCATCGGCATCCGCCACCTTGAGCAGCGCGTCCAGCGACGGATTGGGACCGGCGGCGCGCAGACGCTCTTCCCGCCGATCGTCGCCGCAGGCCGAAAGCAGCAGGATCGCCGCCGCCACAAAATGAAACCGCATGCGCATGGTCCGACCGCCTGTAGCGCAGCGATGGCATGGCGCATAGCGGACCGATTGTCCCGCCAGTCCATGAGCGCCCTTGCGCTCCCCGCCTCCCTTGGGCCAAAGGCGTCCTGTGACCGCCAGCATCAGCATAGGAACCGACCATCACGGCAAGGACGTGCTGGTCGATGTCGAGGAATTGCTCGCCACCCGTCTGCTCGTTCAGGGCAATTCCGGGTCGGGCAAGTCGCACCTCCTGCGCCGCCTGCTGGAGGAAAGCGCGCCGATGGTGCAGCAGGTGGTGATCGACCCCGAAGGCGACTTCGTTACGCTGGCCGATCAATATGGCCATGTGGTGATCGATGCGGGCGACTATAATGAGCGCGAGATCGTCAAGATGGCGACACGCATCCGCGAACATCGGGCTTCGGTCGTCCTCAGCCTCGAATCACTGGAGCTGGAGGCGCAGATGAAATGCGCCGCCTCCTTCCTCTCCACGCTGTTCGATGCGCCGCGCGACCATTGGTATCCCGCCCTTGTGGTGGTGGACGAAGCGCAGATGTTCGCGCCCGTCTCCGCCGGCGATGTGTCGGACGAGGCACGGCGGCTCAGTCTCGCCGCCATGACCAACCTGATGTGCCGGGGGCGCAAGCGTGGCCTCGCCGGCGTGATCGCGACGCAGCGCCTCGCCAAGCTGGCCAAGAATGTCGCGGCCGAAGCGTCCAACTTCCTGATGGGCCGCACCTTCCTGGACATCGACATGGCGCGCGCGGCCGACCTGCTGGGCATGGAGCGGCGGCAGGCGGAGCAGATTCGCGATCTGGAGCGCGGGCGCTTCCTGGGCCTTGGCCCCGCCATCGCGCGGCGGCCGGTGGCGGTGAAGATCGGCGCGGTGAAGACCGGCACGCGCGGCGGCACGCACAAGCTGATGCCGCCCCCGGTCACGACCGGCGGGGATTTTCAGGAAATGCTGTTCGCGCGCGTCGAGGAGGAGGCGCTGCCGCCGCCCCCGCCCCGGCCCGAGCCGACCGCCCGCCCGGCCGAGGAAATCATGCGCGCGCTGGCCGACACGCCCTCTGCCAAGCCCGCCGCGCCGGAACTGGATTTCGGCGAGAATGAACCGGTGGTCATCGCCGTGCTGGAGGATATCGTCGCCGATCTGGGCGATGCCGCGCCCAGCGTTGCGGCGCTCTATCAGGATTTCGGCGTACGCTGCCGGATGAAGGGCCTCAAGCGCTCCCCGCTCGACCTGCCCGCCTTCCGCAAGCGCTTTGCCATGGCGCAGGCGGGGATGGCGGACGCCGACGACCCGCGCTGGCAGGATGCGATCCGCGCGGCGGAGCCGGTGCCGGAGGATATGCTCGCCCCCTTCCTGCTGATCGCCCGCGCCGCGCTGGACGGGCAGACCTGCCCCGACGATGCGGCACTGGGCCGCGCCTATGGCACCAGTTCGCCGGGTCGGGTGCGACGGCTGATCGACTATATGGAGAAATTGGGCGTCATCGTCGCGCGCACCGATTTTTCGGGCAAGCGCTCGATCGGCGTGCCGGGCCTGGGTCTCTCGACGGCGGCGGCGGATTGATGGACGCGCCGTCGGTCCTGCCCGCCATCCTGTTCGTGTGCCTGGGCAATATCTGCCGGTCGCCGCTGGCCGAGGCGGCGCTGCGGGCGGAGGCGGATAAGGCCGGCGTCGATATCCTCGTGGATTCGGCCGGCACCGGCGACTGGCATGTCGGCAGCCCGCCCGATCCGCGCGCGCAGGCGGTGGCGCGGCGCCATGGCATCGACATCGGCACCTATGCCGGGCGGCAGGTCCGCGCCGAGGATTTCCGCCGCTTCACCCATGTCTTCGCGCTGGACGCGGAGAATCTGAAAAATCTGCGGCGCATCCGCCCGTCGGATGGAACGGCCGACCTACGCTTGCTGATGGACATGGTGCCGGGGCGCGAGGGGACGGGCGTGGTCGATCCCTATTATGGCGACGATGCCGGGTTCGACCTGACCTGGGACGACGTCACCCGCGCAGCCAGAGCGATCGTCGCCAGCCTTTAGGACGATTCCCGCACCAGCAGTTCGGGCACTATCCGGACCGATCCGGCGTCCTCTCCGTTGATCCGGCGGATCAGAAGATCGACCAGATGATGCGCACCCATCTCTATATCCTGGCGGATGGTGGTGAGCGCAGGGCGGGCGAGCCGGGCCAGCGGGATATCGTCGAAGCCGATAATCGACAGGTCGCGGGGCACATGCAGCCCCTGCTGCTCAGCGGCGGCGATCAGGCTCATCGCCACGACATCGGATGCGGCGAAAATGCCGTCGGGCCGGTTGCCCGCCGCAAACCAGTCGCGCGCGGCCTCTTCGCTCGCTTCGGGCGTCACGGGACTGCGTATCAGCGCCACATCGCTGCGCAGGTCCGACGGCAGGCCGGCGAGAAAGCCAGCATGGCGCGCGGCAAATTCAGGCACGCCCACATCGCCGAAAAAGGCGAATTTGCGCCGCCCCCGATCGACCAGATGCTGCGCCGCCAGCCGGCCACCCGCTTCATTGTCGGCGCCCACCGTGACGGGGCCATCGCCGGGCGCCTGCTCGCCCCAGACCAGCAGCGGCCGATAATGGCGGGCGGCCCGCGCCAGCACCGCGCCCTGACCCGACTGGCCGATGACGATGACGCCATCGGTGCGACCGGTGCGAATGAACGTATCGAGCCAGTCATCCCGGTCCGGCACCACGCGGGAGAGCAGCAGGTCATATCCGCGATCCGTCAGCGCATCGGCCAGATGGCCCAGCATCGTAAGGAAAAAGGGATCGGACAATGGCTGCCCGCGCGCATGGCCGAGCGGCATCAGCACGGCGACCGCACCGGTGCGGCCCAGTCGCAGATTTTGCGCCGCGACATTCATGCGGAAGCCATGATGGTCGGCCAGCGCCTGAATGCGCTCCCGCGTTCCCTTGTTCAGCGCGCCCTTGCCGGTGAGCGCGCGCGACACGGTGGACACCGACACGCCCGCCAGGCGCGCCAGATCGGCGATGCTTTTGAGTGGCCCGGAACCCTGATCGTCCATGGTCGCAGACTAAGGGAAATCCGGCGCCTTCACAATCTTTGGCCGGTCGGCCCTGACGATCAGCCATCTTGACGTAGGCTGTCGGGCCTGTAGCTTCTCGCCACCCTATTCTCAGCCGGTTGGAGCGCTTGCGATGCGCATGGTCCAGTTGCTGATTGACGCGGTGCCCGATGCCGGACCGCCCTCGTCCGGCCGCCCGCCTTCATGCCTTTCGCCTGCCCGTCATTCCCTGCGGAGCGGCGTGATGAAAGCCATAACAGGGGGAGAGGAACATCCATGCAGATTGTCTATATCGCCATAGGGTGCGGCCTGCTGGCCGTACTCTACGGGCTTTTCACCAGTCGCCAGGTCTTGAGCCAGCCACCCGGCAACGACGTCATGCAGGCGATTGCCGGCGCGATTCAGGAAGGGGCGAAGGCCTATCTGGGCCGCCAATATACCACCATCGCCATCGTCGGCGTGGTGGTCGCTGTGCTGGTCGCCCTGTTCCTGGGCGTCACATCCGCGGTCGGCTTCCTGATCGGCGCGATCCTGTCGGGGGCGGCAGGGTTCATCGGCATGAACATTTCCGTGCGCGCGAACGTCCGCACCGCCGAAGCCTGTCGCGGCACGTTGCAGAGCGGGCTGACCGTCGCCTTCCGCGCCGGGGCCATCACCGGCATGCTGGTGGCCGGCCTTGCCCTGCTCGCGATCAGCCTGTTCTTCTGGTATCTGACCGGCCCGGCCGGCCATGCGCCCGACGACCGGCTGGTGATCGACAGCCTCGTCGCGCTGGCCTTCGGCGCGTCGCTCATCTCCATCTTCGCGCGGCTGGGCGGCGGCATCTTCACCAAGGCGGCCGACGTCGGCGCGGATCTGGTGGGGAAGGTCGAGGCCGGCATCCCGGAGGATGACCCGCGCAACCCCGCCGTGATCGCGGACAATGTCGGCGACAATGTGGGCGACTGCGCGGGCATGGCGGCCGACCTGTTCGAAACCTATGTCGTCACCGTCGGCGCCACCATGGTGCTGACCGCGCTGCTGGTGACGGGCGTGGACAACGCCTTTCTGCTGAAGCTCATGGCCCTGCCGCTGATCGTGGGCGGCGTGTGCATCATTACCTCCATCATCGGCACCTATATGGTCCGTCTGGGCGCCAGCCAGTCGATCATGGGCGCCCTCTACAAGGGGTTCTGGACCACGGCGATCCTCTCCATCCCCGCCATCTATGTCGCGACCCGATATACGCTGGGCGACCTCAATGCCGTGTTCGGCGCGGATCTGGACGGGGTGGGCGGCTATACCGGCATGGCCCTCTTCTGGTCGATGCTGGTGGGCCTCGCCGTCACCGGCCTGCTGGTGGTGATCACCGAATATTATACCGGCACCGCCTATCGCCCGGTCCGGTCGATCGCCAAGGCATCGGAAACCGGCCATGGCACCAACGTCATCCAGGGGCTGGCGATCAGCCTGGAATCGACCGCGCTGCCGACTTTGGTGATCGTGGTCGGCATCATCGTCGCCTATCAGCTGGCGGGCCTGATGGGCATCGCCTTCGCCGCCACCGCGATGCTGGCGCTGGCCGGCATGGTCGTGGCGCTGGACGCCTATGGCCCGGTCACCGACAATGCCGGCGGCATCGCGGAAATGGCGCATCTGGACGATAGCGTTCGGGTGAAGACCGACGCGCTGGACGCGGTGGGCAACACGACCAAGGCCGTGACGAAGGGCTATGCCATCGGCAGCGCGGGCCTGGCCGCGCTGGTATTGTTCGGTACCTTTACCGAGGATCTGGACTATTATGGGTCCGCGCTGGGTCTGACCCAGCCGGTCGATTTCTCCTTGAAAAACCCCTATGTCATCGTCGGCCTGCTGCTGGGCGCATTGCTGCCCTATCTGTTCGGGGCGATGGGCATGACCGCCGTGGGCCGCGCGGCCGGCGACGTGGTGAAGGACGTGCGCGACCAGTTCGCCACTAACAAGGGCATCATGGAAGGGACGTCGCGCCCCAACTATGCCCGCACGGTGGACCTGGTCACCCGCGCCGCGATCAAGGAAATGATCGTGCCCAGCCTGCTCCCGGTACTGGCGCCGATCGTCGTCTATTTCGCGATCGCTGCGGTGGCCGGCAGCGACAACGGCTTTGCCGCGCTGGGCGCGCTGCTGCTGGGCGTCATCGTGTCTGGCCTGTTCGTCGCCTTGTCGATGACTTCGGGCGGCGGCGCATGGGACAATGCCAAGAAATATATCGAGGACGGCCATCATGGCGGCAAGGGCAGCGAAGCCCATAAGGCAGCCGTGACCGGCGATACGGTCGGCGATCCGTACAAGGATACCGCCGGCCCGGCGGTCAACCCGATGATAAAGATCACCAATATCGTCGCGCTGCTGCTGCTCGCCGCGCTGGCGCATGGCGGCTGATCGACCGTGAAGGGGATGGAGGTGCAGCGCCGCCTCTCCTCCCCTCATCTCTGGCCCGCCCGGTCGGGCGGGCCTTTCCCAACCCGATCATTAACCCTTTCTTCAGGGGAGGGGCGCAGTCTGCCGCCGTGGTCGGCTGGTTAGGGGGCGGGCCGCACCGCAGCTTATGTCCCGCCATGGCGATGTCGGCATGGCCCAGTTCGAGCAGCGGATGCCCTGATGATGCACGCGATTGTGAATGACGAACCCGGCCGTATCGCCGCCCTGCACCGTTACGACATCCTCGATACGCCGTCCGAAGGCGCGTTCGACAAGATCACCCATCTGGTCCGCACCCTGTTCGGTGTGCCGATTTCGGCGGTGTCCCTGATCGACAGGGACCGGCAATGGTTCAAGTCCCATCCGGGTCTGGACATATCCGAAACCCCGCGCGACCTGGCCTTTTGCGACCATGCGATCCGGCAGAACGATCCCCTGATTATCGCCGACGCGCAGCAGGATGCGCGTTTTCGCGACAATCCGCTGGTGACGGGCGATCCGGGCATCCGCAGCTATGCCGGCGTGCCGCTGCGGACCCCCGACGGCTATAATATCGGGTCGCTATGCGCCATCGACACTCGCGCCAGGGATTTCCCGCCCGAACAGATGGAAATCATGAAGGGTCTGGCGGCCATCGTCGTCGAACAGATGGAATTGCGCATGTTGGCCGAGCGCGATCATCTGAGCGGAGCCATGACCCGCCGGGCCTTCGTCGCCGAAATCGACAAGCGCATCGCGCTGTTCGTCCGCCACCATCGCCCCGCCGCGCTGGTCATCCTGGACATCGACCATTTCAAGCAGATCAACGACAGCTATGGCCATCCGGTCGGCGACCGGGTGATCGAGGCGGTGGCGCAGCGCTGCGCCGAACTCTCGCGCCCCAGCGATTCGCTCGGCCGCATCGGCGGGGAAGAATTTGCGCTGTTGCTCCCCGAAACCAGCGAGGCGGACGCACTGGCCGCCGCGCGCCGTTTCTGCACCGCGATCGCGGACATGGTCATCCCCAACGATCCGCCGCTGCGCGTCACAGCGAGTTTCGGGGTGGCCGCGATCGGCCCCGGTCGCATGACCAGCCAGGACTGGCTCTCCGCCGCCGACGCCGCGCTCTACGAAGCCAAGCGCGGTGGCCGCAACCGCGCAGTGCTGGCGCCGCTGGCCGCCGAGTGCGCCGCCTGATCAGAAGTCCCGACACATATTGACCGCCCAGCGCGATCGCGGTGCCCCAGGCCGGTATCTGGTAGCCAGACCACAGGCCCGCCTGATGGCGCGGCGCGTTGGGGAAGTGCCCGCCCACGGCATTGTCGATCGTCTCGCCCGGCGCGCCATCGGTGATGCGCGCATCATTATAGGCGTAGTTGGCAGTCAGCACCCCGTTTTTGCGAATAGATTAGCGCGCATGTCTCTGTCATTTTCGAAGGCTATGGCAGGGCAGACCGTATCCGGCCACGATGACGTGCCATGGAGAAATGATCGTCATATTTTAGAAATATAAATGACACTTATATGTCATCTGATGGTCATATTGGATGCGGCAAGCCGCCAATGGGAGGATTAACGCCGTGCGCGCCACTCGTCTTTGCCTGTCGTCCATCGCCGCCCTGCCCCTTCTATGGGCCGCCACGACGCCCGCGCAGGCCAGCGAGGATGAACAGCTGTGGACCACGGCCGGCGCCACGGTGAAGCTGGACGATCATTGGCGCCTGTCGCAGGAAATCGTCGCCCGCTTCAGCGACGATCGCCAGGGCCTGTATGAAATCGAATCCAACACGCTGATCGGCTATAAAGTGTCGAAAGCGGTGACGGTCTGGGCCGGCTACACCCATGATCCCCAATATAGCGCCGGCGATTTCACCGTGATGGAGCATCGCGGTCGCCAGCAGGTCACCTTCGACAATATCGCGAAGATCGGCCGCGTCTCCATCAGCGCCCGGATGCGGTTGGAGGAGCGCTGGCGCGACGGGGTGGACGGCACCGCCTGGCGACTGCGCCCCTATGTGAAGCTGGTCATGCCCTTCCGTGAGGGCGGGAAGACCGCGTTGCTGCTCAGCCATGAAAGCTTCATCGACCTCAACAAGACCAATTTCCAACGGGTGCAGGGCGAAGAGCGGATGCGCAACCTGATCGCCATCACCACCCCGGTCGCGAAAAATGTGAATGCGGAAATCGGCTATCTCCACCAGCATGGCTTCCGCCCCGGTGCCGACGACAGCAACGACCATGTAGCCTCCTTCTCCCTCAGCTTCAGTTTCTGACCGGCGGACGATCATCCATAACGGATTCAACTCAGCTTTGAGATAGCCCGTTGATCCGCCAGCCTTTTCCCGCTTCACCGGGGGAGGGAAAGCATGCGTCTCAGCTGGCCGGAAATTCGTGCGAACGCCGCCCATTTTTCGGAGGAATGGCGCGGTAAAGGCTATGAAAAGGGCCAGACCCACAGTTTCTACGACGAATTTTTCGCCATTTTCGGCGTTCCCCGCAAACAGGTGGCCGTTTACGAACAACGGGTGAAGGCGCTCGATACGCGCCGTACCGGCGGCTTTATCGACCTGTTCTGGCCCGGCATGCTGATCGTCGAGCAGAAGAGCATCGGCCGCAATCTCGACCGCGCCATGGCACAGGCGCTGGATTATCATGACTGGCTGCCGGAAGCCCAGCGGCCGCGCCACATGATGGTGTGCGATTTCCAGCGGTTCGAACTGCTCGACCTGGAAACGCGCCGGCACTGGCACTTCCCGCTGCCCGATCTCAAACGCCATGTCGAGGCGTTCGACTTCATCCTGGGCGCCAAGCCGCAATTGCTGCGCAACCAGTCGCCGGTCAATCGCAAGGCGACCGACCTGATGGGGCGCCTGCACAATGCGCTGGCCGCCCAGGGCTATGTCGGGCACGATCTGGAGCGGTTGCTCGTGCGCCTGCTCTTCATCCTGTTCGCCGACGACACCGGCATATTCGAGCGGCGCGAGCAATTTCTCCTCTTCCTCGAAACCCGGACCAGCGCCGATGGCCGCGACCTTGGCCGCTGGCTGATCGAATTGTTCGAGGTTCTCGACACCCCGCCCGATCGCCGGCAGCGCGGTCTGGACGCGGACCTGGCCGAATTTCCGTACATCAACGGCGCGCTCTTTTCCGGCCGCATCGCCACGCCGGTTTTCGACCGGGCCATGCGCCAGATGCTGATCGACGCCAGCATCTTCGACTGGGGGGAGGTATCGCCAGCGATTTTCGGATCACTGTTCGAAAGCGTGATCGACACGGTGACGCGCCGCAAGCAAGGCGCGCATTACACGCCCGAAGAGGCGATATTGAAGGTGATCGGCCCCCTTTTTCTGGACGATCTGCGTGCCGAGTTCGACCGCGCCTGCGCGTTGCGATCGGGCCGGGACGCCGCGCTGCGGCGCTTGCAGGAAAAGATGGCGGGCCTCAGCTTCCTCGACCCCGCCTGCGGCGCGGGCAATTTCCTGGTCGTTGCCTATCGCGAACTGCGCGAACTGGAGCGGGAGATCATCCGCGAACGGCTGATCGCGGACGGCCCGGTGCAACAGGTGCTGGACGTCGCCGACTTGACCCGGCTCAATGTCGATCGCTTCCATGGGATCGAGATCGACGAATTTCCGAGCCAGATCGCGCAGGTCGCGCTGTGGATGACCGACCATATCGCCAACACCCGGCTGGGCGAGGATTTCGGCCGCCCCTATGCCCGCATCCCGCTCGTCACCGCGCCCAATATCCGCCATGGCGACGCGCTGGAGACGGACTGGGCGGACCTGCTGCCGCCCGACCGGTGCAGCTATATTTTCGGCAATCCGCCCTTCATCGGCGCCAAATATCAGACGGACATGCAGCGCACACAGCTGCGTCGCATCGCCGGCCTGCCCGGATCTGGCGGCACGCTCGACTATGTCGCCGGATGGTTCGTGCAGGCCGCCCGCTTCGCCGCAGCCGGCGGCGGCCATATCGCCTTCGTCGCCACCAACAGCATCGTGCAGGGCGAACAGGTGGCGCAGCTCTGGCCGCTGCTCTTCCGCGAAGGGATGGAAATCGCCTTCGCCCACCGCCCCTTCGTCTGGCCTGGCCGGGCGGCGGTGCATTGCGTGATCGTCGGCCTCGCCCCGCAGGCCAGCGCGCCCAAGGAAAAGCGCCTGTTCAGCTATGCCGATGCGAAGGGCGCACCAGTGGAGACACGCCATAATGCGCTGACCGCCTATCTGTTCGACGCCGGCGCGGCCGACCGCCATCTGGTGGTGCGGGAGGAAGGGCGGCCGATCAACGGTGCGCGGCGGCTGAAGACCGGATGCCAGCCGATCGATGGCAATTTCTACAAGCTGGATGCCGCCTCATATGCCGCCTTGCTGGTGCAGGAGCCGCAGGCGCACGATATCATCAGGCCCTATGTCGGAGCGGACGAGTTCATCAACGATAGGCAACGCTGGATACTCGCGCCGGCGCTGGCATCCCCATCGCAGCTTCGCTCGATGCCCATGGTCCTTGACAGGGTGAAAGCCGTTCGGGAATGGCGCCGGAAAAGCAAGAGAGCCGCGACACGGCTGGCGGCCGATACAGCTGAACAATTCGGGATTTCCGTCATTCCGGAAACAGCATTCCTCGCCATTCCGCAAGTCTCTTCCGAACGCCGGGATTATGTGCCTATCGGATGGCTCAATCCCCCAACCATTCCGAGCGAGAAACTCCGCCTGCTGGAAAATGCCTCGCTCTGGGAGTTCGCCATCCTGACCAGCCGGATGCACATGGCCTGGATGCGGCAGATTACCGGCCGGATGAAGAGCGACTATATGTACTCCGTCGGGGTGGTCTATAACACATTCCCTTGGCCCGATGTCGAAACGCAACGCGATAAGTTGGAAATGCTCGCACAAGCCGTCCTCGACGCGCGCGCATTGCTCAAAAATGCCGGATCCACTTTGGCCGACCTCTATGATCCAGACACCATGCCGATCGAATTGCGCCGCGCGCATCGCGATCTCGATCAGGCGGTGGACCGGCTCTATCGCCGCGCGCCCTTCCTGTCCGACCGGGCGCGGGTGGAGCATCTCTTCACCCTGTATCAGCTGCTGGCCAACCGGTGATGCCGTCTGTCCTACAGGCGCGAAACATGGCACTATCTTGCATGTCCATGGCCCCATCGCACCGCGCAACCAAATATCGGAAATAGGAATTTAAATGACAAAATATGCGGGAAATGTGCGACGTTAAGGCCCCGCTTGCCGCCTGTTCCGGCCGGGCCTATAGCCCGCGCCATGACTGCCGAACCCTATGCCAAGCAGCTTGCCGCGCTGGAGTCGCGCGGGCGGTTGCGCCGTCTGATCCCGCGCGCCGGCCGGGACTTCGCTTCCAACGATTATCTGGCCCTGGCCGGCGATCCGATCATCGCCCAGGCCGTCGCCGACGCGATCGGGCGCGGCGTGCCGGTGGGGTCGGGCGGATCGCGCCTGCTGCGCGGCAATGCGCCCGAACATGAAGGGCTGGAGGCGAAGGCCGCCGACTTCTTCCGCACGCAAGGCGCGCTGTTCGTGGCCAATGGCTATGTCGGCAATCTGGCGCTGTTCTCGACCCTGCCCCAGCGTGGCGACCTGATCGTCGCGGATGAGCTGATCCACGCCAGCGCGCATGACGGCATCCGCATGAGCAAGGCGCAAGCCGTGTTCGCCCGCCATAATGAGGTGCAGAGCTTCGCCGACCTGATCGTGGCTTGGCGCAAGGAGGGCGGCACCGGTCGCATCTGGATCGCGGTCGAGACACTCTATTCGATGGATGGCGACATGGCGCCGCTGTCCGACCTCGCCAGGCTGGCCGCCACCCATGGCGGGATGCTGTTGCTGGACGAAGCGCATGGTACCGGCGTCTTCGGTCCCGGCGGCCGCGGCCTGTCGGCGGGGCTCGATGGCCTGCACAATGTCATCACGCTGCACACTTGCGGCAAGGCGATGGGGACGGAGGGCGCGCTGATCTGCGGCCCGCGCATCCATATCGACTATCTGATCAACCGCGCCCGCGCCTTCATCTTCTCGACCGCGCCCTCGCCGCTGATGGCAGTGGCGGCATCGGCTGCGCTGGACCGGATCGAACAGGCCAGCGACCTGCGCGACCGGCTGAAGACCCTGCGGCAGGATGCGGCCGAGGCGATCTGCGCGCCGCTTGGCTTGCCTGCCCCACGCAGCCAGATCGTGCCGGTGATATTGGGCGATGACGTCCGCACCATGGCGGTGGCCGCCGCCTTGCAGCAGGCCGGCTTCGACGTACGCGGCATCCGCCCGCCGACCGTCCCGTCGGGCAGCAGCCGCCTGCGCATATCGCTGACCCTCAACGTCGGGCGCAATGATGTCGCCGCGCTGGGCGAAGTGCTGCGGCAGGCGATGAAATGAGCGTTTGGATCGTCACCGGCACGGACACCGGCATCGGCAAGACCGTCTTCGCTGCGGGCCTCGCCGGCGCGCTGGGCGCACATTATTGGAAGCCGATCCAGGCCGGCGTCGATCCGGAGGGCGACAAGGAGACAGTCGCTGCCCTCTCCGGCCTGCCCCCGACACGCATCCTGCCCGAAGCCTTTCGGCTGACCACGCCCGCCTCCCCGCATCTGGCCGCACGGATCGACGGCGTCACCATCGCCCTCGACCAGCTGAACCTGCCGCAGGTGGACGGGCCGCTGGTGGTGGAGGGCGCCGGCGGCGTGCTGGTCCCCATTTCCGAAACGCTGCTGATGGCCGACCTGTTCGCCCATTGGGGCCAGCCGGTGATCCTGTGCGCGCGCGCCGGCCTTGGCACCATCAACCACAGCCTGCTCAGTATCGAAGCGCTGCGATCGCGCGGTGCGCCGCTGGCCGGCATCGCGTTCATCGGCGATCCCCATGAAGAGAATGAGCGGATCGTGCCGCAATTGGCGGGCGTTCCCTCGCTCGGCCGGCTGCCGCATCTGGACCGGCTCGATCCGGCATCGCTGGCGGCGGCCTTCGCGGCGAACATCCGCCTGCCCTGAACCAATCGGCCCAAAGCAATGGCGCCAAAATGGCCCGTTCGCTTCGAGCGTGTCGAAAAGCATCTGGCACTACGCTTGCCGTTCGACTTCGCTCGAAACGAACGGCCCTGGGCTATGCGCGCCTCCTGAAGCCTTCCCTAATATTTCAACGGTCGACAATTTTCGACCAACGACATGGACAAGCCTGTTGCACGGGCGTTCAAGTCCCGGTCACGCCGGGCCTGCTAACGCGCGCCCATCTGTCACAAGCCCATTTATCACAAGCAAGGGATGCTTTGATGAAAACCCTCCTCCTGGGTGCTGCCGCCACCGCGCTGGCGCTGGCCGCCACCATGGCGCAGGCCGATCAGCCCGCCACCCCCGCCGCCGCTTCGGCCAGCCCAGCCAAGCCGACCTATGGCAGCTATGGTTTCGACGCGACCGGCATGGACCAGTCGGTCAAGCCCGGCGACGATTTCTACGATTATGCCAACGGCACCTGGGCGAAGAACACGCCGATCCCGGCCGACAAGTCCAACTATGGCGCGTTCAACACGCTGGACGACCTGTCGCGCGAGCGGACCAAGGGCATATTGGAAGCGGCCAAGACCGACCCCAACAGCAAGATCGGCGTGGCCTATGCCAGCTATCTGGACGGCGCCACCGTCGAACAGCAGGGCCTGACCCCAATCAAGCCCTGGCTGGACGAGATCGCGGCGATCAAGGATCAGAAAGGCTATGCGCTGGTCGCGGCCAAGGCGGCGCGCGCCGGCATCAATGGGCCGTTCCGCTTCTATGTCGGGCAGGACGACAAGGATCCCGAAACCTACATCCTGTCCATGGGCCAGGGTGGTCTGGGCCTGCCCGACCGCGACTATTATCTGGATCAGGACGCCAAGATGGCGACGATCCGCACCGCCTATGTCGCGCATCTGGAACAGATGCTGACCCTGGCCGGGCAAAGCGATGCCAAGGCGCGCGCCGCCGCGCTGATGGCGTTCGAGACGGCCATCGCCAAAGTCCACTGGACGCAGGTGGACAGCCGCGATGCCGACAAGACCTATAACAAGATGACGCTGGCCGACCTGCAAAAGGCTGCGCCCGGCTTCGATTTTGCAGCCTTCTACAAGGCGAACGGCCTGACCCCCGCCACCCTGCTGGTCGCCCAGCCCAGCGCCATCACTGGCGAGGCCGCGCTGATCGCGAAGGCACCGGTGCAGGTGCTCAAGGACGGGTTGCTGCTGCGCAGCCTGCACGGCTTTGCCGACAAGCTGCCCGAAAATATCGCGAACGCCGACTTCGCCTTCTACGGCACGACCCTGTCGGGCACGCCGGAACGCGAAGCCCGCTGGAAGCGGGGTGTCGACTTCCTGAAGGAATCGCTCGGCGAAGAAGTGGGCAAGGCCTATGTCGCGCAATATTTCCCGCCCGAAACCAAGGCGGCGATGGACGTGCTCGTCAAGAATGTGCTCGCCGCCATGGGCCGTCGCATCGACGCGCTGCCGTGGATGAGCGACACGGCCAAGGCGCGCGCGCACAAGAAGCTGGCCGCCTTCACCCCCAAGATCGGCTATCCCGACAAATGGCGCGACTATAGCGGCCTGACCATCAAGGGCGGCGACCTGTTCGGCAATGCGCTGCGGTCGAACCAGTTCGAATTCGACTATAATATCGGAAAGCTGGGCAAGCCCATCTATCGCTGGGAATGGGGCATGACCCCGATGGAGATCAACGCCTATGCCAATTTCGGCATGGTGGAGATCGTCTTCCCCGCCGCCATCCTGCAACCGCCCTTCTTCGATCCCAAGGCGGACCCGGCGGTCAATTATGGCGGCATCGGCGCCGTGATCGGCCATGAACTGAGCCATCATTTCGACGATCAGGGCGCGAAATATGACGAGACGGGCAAGCTCAACCAGTGGTGGACCGATCAGGACGTCGCCAATTTCAAGGCGCTGACCGGCAAGCTGGGGGCGCAATATGACGCCTATGAACCCTTCCCTGGCGCGCATGTGAAGGGCGCCTTCACCATGGGCGAGAATATCGGCGACCTGGGCGGCCTGGCCGTGGCGCTCGACGCCTATCACGCTTCGCTCGGCGGCAAGCCCGCGCCGGTGATCGACGGCATGACCGGCGACCAGCGCTTCTTCCTGGGCTGGGCGCAGGTGTGGCGCCGCAACTATCGCGAGGCGAACCTGCGCCAGCGGCTGGTCACCGATCCGCATGCCCCGTCGCAATATCGCACCGACATCGTGCGCAATTTCGACGCCTGGTATGATGCGTTCAAGCCCGCGCCGGGCGGCAAAATCTATCTGGCGCCCAAGGATCGCGTGAAGATCTGGTGATATAAAAACAGCGGCCCGGGTTCGATGACGAATCCGGGCCGCGCTTTATTCCGCACTTGCGAAGGAGCCTGCGACGAATCGCACCCTCCTGGGGATAAGCCGTTTTGACGAGTCCTGTTATCTTTTGAATCGCACGGTTTACCGTTGCGCCCTTTCCCACCCGGAACGTTTTCAACAGCTTGGCCGTCTGTTCATCAGCATATCGGTCAAGAGGAGAAAAAAGTTGACGGGTCTGAAAACCACCGCCCTGCTGAAAACGGGCTTCGCATCGCTCGCCCTGGTTGCCGCTTATCCCGCACTTGCGCAGGATGCCGCCGCGCCCGCTACCCCGGCTGCACCGGCTACGGCTCCCGCCGCCCCGGCCGCCGGCGCCAGCAATTTCAGCGATTCCGACATCAAGGCTTTTGCCGCCGCTGCGGTCGAAGTGACCAAGATTCAGTCGGATACGTCGATCGCCGCCGCCGACAAGCAGCCCAAGATGCTGGCCGCGTTGCAGGCTTCGGGCATGCCGCCTGAAAAGTTCAACCAGATCGGTCAGGCGGCCGCCGCCGATCCGGCGCTTCAGCAGCGTATTCAGGCGGCCGCGCCGCCGGCTCCCGCCGCCCCTGCGGCACCCGCTGCCCCGGCCCAGCCGAGCCAGCCGCCGCAGTAAGGCAAGACAAGGAAGGGCCGGTGTCAAACCGGCCCTTTTTCTTTGTGGGCCCAAGCTGGGCTCACACATGATCGGCCCGATTGTTCCCGCAGCCACGAAAAATATCGGGGGTGACGCGCGCGTTTCGCGCCGTCTATCATGTTGCGATGCAGCAACAAGCTCTCTCCATCGCGTTGATCGGCATATTGGGGATCGGCGCGCAGTGGATCGCCTGGCGGACCGGCTGGCCTGCCATCGCCCTCATGCTGGCCGCCGGCGTCATCGGCGGCCCGGTTCTGGGCCTTATCCATCCCCATGCCGTCTTCGGCGACCTGCTGGAACCGATGGTGTCGGTCGCGGTCGCCCTGATCCTGTTCGAAGGCGGCCTCAGCCTCAATTTCCGCGAACTGCGAAAAACCGACGGCGCGGTCATCCGGCTGGTGCTGCTGGGATCGCCGATCGGCTGGGTGTTGGGATCGCTCGCCCTCTATTATGTGGCGGGCCTGGTCTGGCCGGTCGCCATCCTGTTCGCCGGCATATTGGTCGTGACTGGCCCGACCGTCGTGCTGCCGCTGCTGCGCCAGTCCAACGTCGCTGCCCGCCCCCGCGCCATCCTGAAATGGGAAGCGATCGTCAACGATCCGACCGGCGCGCTGCTGGGCGTCGTCACCTATGAATATCTGCGTCGTTCGGGGGAAGGCGGCACGCTGGCGTCGGTCATCCTGTCGCTGCTGGCCGCGGCGGTCATCGCCGGGCTGATCGGCTGGCTAGCCGCGCGCGCGCTTGGCTGGCTGTTCCCGCGCGGCCATGTGCCCGAATTTCTCAAGGCCCCCGTGCTGCTGGTATCGGTCATCAGCGTGTTCGTGGGATCCAACATGATCCAGCAGGAAACCGGGCTGCTGGCCGTCACCGTAATGGGCATCGCGCTGGCCAATATGCGGCTGGATTCGCTGCGCGACATTCAACCGTTCAAGGAGAATGTCACCGTCCTGCTGATTTCCGGCGTGTTCGTCATCCTGTCCGCCTCGCTCGACCTCAATGTCCTGCGCCAGTTCGAATGGCGCTTCCTGGCCTTCCTGCTGGCGCTGCTGTTCGTCGTACGCCCGGCGACCGTGCTGCTCAGCCTCGCCTTTTCCAAGGTGCCATGGAACGAGCGGCTGCTGGTCGCCTGGATCGCCCCACGCGGGATCGTGGCGGTCGCCATTTCAGGGCTGTTCGCGCTGAGGCTCGATCACCTTGGCTATAATGACGGGTCGATCCTCGTCACCCTGTCCTTCGCCGTGGTCGTGGCCACCATCGTCGCCCATGGCTTTTCGATCAAGGCGGTGGCGCGGCTGCTGAAGGTCACGGGCGCATCGGAACGCGGACTGCTGATCGTGGGCGCCACGCCGTTCAGCCTGGGCATGGCGGCGCAGCTGCGCCAGCTGGATGTGCCGGTGATGATCGCGGACAATAGTTGGCAGCGGCTGGCCCCTGCACGGCATCAGGGCATTCCCACCTATCATGGGGAAATATTGTCGGAGGCGACCGAGGAACGGCTGGACCTGACCCGGTTCCAGGTATTGGCCGCGACCACCGACAACGAAGCCTATAACACGCTGGTCTGCAACGAATTCGCGCCGGAAATCGGGCGTGACAATGTGCATCAGCTGGGCGACGCAAGTGACGATGACGATCCGCGCACCCTGCCGGAATCGCTGCGCGGCCGCGCCCTCTTCGCCTCCGGCCATGGGGTCGAGGATATCATGCAGCGTGAGGAGCAGGGCTGGGCCTTTCGCAAGACGCGGATCAGCGAGCAGTTCGACTATGATGCCGCGCGCGCTTCGCTACCCGAAGATGGCGACATGCTGTTGCTGCTGCGCAAAAACGGCGCGCTGCGTTTCTTCACCCATGCCTCGCGCCCGACGCCCCAGCCGGGTGACACGATATTGTCCTATGTGCCGCCGTCCCGTAAAAGGCCGAAAGGAGAGGAAGAATGACAAGATTTGCCCCGGCCGCGATCGTCCTGAGCGCCGCGCTCGCCGCCTGCCAGCCTCCGTCGGAGGGCAACAACGCCAGCGCGATCAACGAAGCCGGTAACGCCGCCAATGGCGTGGACGCCAATGCCGCCGGCAATGGAGGCGAACAGCCCCGCTCCATCCTGCGCCCGGACGTCGTGCCGGAATCCACCGAGCCGAAGATCGAACCGGCAGACGCGCTGATCGGTTTCGGGACATCCCCGATGGCGTTGGACGATACTGCCAAGGCCGCGCTCGATACGCTGCTCGCCACGCCGGCAATCAGGGAGGGCGGGCCGGTCACGCTGCGAGGTCACAGCGATTCGCGCGGCAATGACGGCGACAACAAGGTCGCGTCGCGGATCCGGGCGGAAAAGGTGCGCGACTATCTGGTCGCAAAGGGCGTGGACCAGGCGCGTATCAGCATCGTCGCGCTGGGCGAGGCCCGCCCTGCCGCCCCCAATGCCACCGAAGATGGCCAGGACGATCCAGAAGGTCGGGCGAAAAACCGCCGGGTGGAGGTGCATGTCGCGCTGCCCACGATCATGGTGCCACCGCCCGTCGTCGCCAACCAGGCTGATCCGGCGCAACCGCGCAGCAAGGCAAAGCCGTAGAAATTGCCGGCGCCTCGACCTAAAGCGCCTGCATGACCTCTCCTGTCTGGCACCCCTTCACCCAGCATGGCTTGAACGAGCCGATCCCCCATGTCGTGCGGGCGCAAGGCGCGCTGCTGCACCTGGCCGATGGCAGCACGCTGATCGACGCGATTTCCAGCTGGTGGGTGACGACCCATGGCCATTGCCACCCCCGCATCGCCGCCGCCATCGCCGCGCAGGCCAGCCAGCTCGACCAGTTGATCTTCGCCGCCTACACCCACGAACCGGCCGAGGCGGTCGCGCGCGGCCTGATCGCCATGGCGCCCAGGGCGGACGGCCAGCCCACACTCGCCCATGTCTTCTATTCCGACAGCGGATCGACGGCGGTCGAGGTCGCGCTGAAGATGGCACTGGGTTACTGGCACAATCTGGCGCTGGATGGGCTGGCCGACGCCCGCAGCCGCATCCTCGTGCTAGAGCATAGCTATCATGGCGACACGATCGGCGCGATGTCGATTGGGGAACGCGGCGTCTATAATGCCGCCTGGCAGCCTTTGCTGTTCGATGTCGGCACCATCCCCTTCCCGGCAACCGGCCAGGAGCAGGCCTGCCTCGCCACGCTGGAGGCCGCCTGCGCCGACAAGCCCGCCGCCTTCATCGTCGAACCGCTGCTATTGGGCGCGGGCGGCATGCTGCTCTATTCGCCGGACCTGTTGCGCGCGATGGCGGCGATCTGCCGCAAGCATGACGTGTTGTTCATCGCGGATGAGGTCATGACGGGCTGGGGCCGCACCGGTACGTTGTTCGCCTGCGAACAGGCGGGCATCGTGCCGGACATCATGGCCGTGGCGAAGGGCATCACCGGCGGCGCCATTCCTTTGGCTGCGACGCTGGCGACCGCGCCGATCTTCGACGCGCATCTGTCCACGGACCGTGCGCGGCTCTTCTACCATTCGTCGAGCTACACCGCCAACGCCATTGCCTGCGCCGCCGCCGCCGCGAATCTCGCCATCTGGCAGGAAGAGGATGTGCTGGGCCGCATCGCCACGCTGGCCGACGGCATCGCCTCGCGCCTTGGCATATTGGCGGCGCATCCGGCCTTCGCCAATCCGCGCCAGCTGGGCACGATCGCCGCAATCGACCTCAACGCCGCCGACGCGGGCTATCTGTCCGACCTTGCCCCGCGGCTGCGCGCTTTCTTCCTGGAACGCGGCCTCTTGCTAAGGCCGCTGGGCAACACCATCTATCTGATGCCACCCTATTGCCTGGACGCCGACCAGCTCGATCGGCTGTTCGCGGCGCTCGCCGAAGCGGGCGATATATTCGGCATGCAACCCTGACTTTCATTTTCCGCAATTTGGCGCTATGGCGGCGCGATTTTGCGAATTCGGGATAATATGGCTAAAGAAGAACTGCTTGAAATGCGCGGACAGGTTGTGGAGCTTCTCCCCAACGCCATGTTCCGTGTCCGGCTTGAAAATGACCACGAAATTCTCGGCCACACCGCCGGCAAGATGCGCAAGAATCGCATCCGCGTGCTGGTGGGTGACGAAGTGCTTGTCGAGCTGACCCCCTACGACCTGACCAAGGGTCGGATCACGTACCGCTTCAAATAAGCCGGCACGTGATGCGGCTTATTCTTGCTTCGGCTTCCCCCAGGCGGCGTGACCTTCTGGGCCAGATTTGCGTCGTCCCCGATGCGGTGGACCCGGCCGATATCGACGAAACGCCCCGGAAGGCAGAAATGCCGGCCGCCTATGCCGCGCGCGTGGCGGCGGAAAAGGGCATGGCGGTGGCCGCGCGCCATCCGGGTGCCCTGATCCTGTCCGGCGACACGGTGGTGGCCGTGGGCCGGCGTATCCTGCCCAAGACGGAAAGCCAGGAAGAGGCGCGCACCTGCCTGACCCTGCTGTCCGGCCGCCGGCATCAGGTGCATAGCGCCATCACGCTGATCAATGGCGAAGGTCGCGCATGGCATCGCCTGTCGTCCAACATCGTCATCTTCAAGCGGCTGGAGCCAGCGGAAATCGACGCCTATATCGCCAGCGACGAATGGCGCGGCAAGGCCGGCGGCTATGCGATCCAGGGTCGCGCCGCGGGGCTCATCCGCACGATACAGGGCAGCCATAGCGCGATCATGGGCCTGCCGCTTTACGAAACCCGCACGCTGCTGAAGGCAGCGGGCTACCCGTTGGATTAAATTATGGCCGAATGGCTTTATGAAGAAGGCATTGGCGAGGCCCGCGCCGCGCTGATCGAAAAGGGCAAGCTGGTCGAGGCGCTGATCGAGCGCGACGGCGACGCCGTTCGTCCCGGCGCCGTGGCGCAGGGCCGCCTGGTCGCCACCCTCATCCCCAAGAAGCGCGGCGTCGTGCGGCTGATTTCCGGCGAGGAAGTGCTGCTGGAGCCGATCCCGCCCCGCCTGTCCGAAGGGGCCAATGTGCTGGTGGAGATCATCCGCGAGGCGATCGCCGAGGAAGGCCGCCCCAAGCGCGCCAAGGGCCGCATGCCCCAGCCCGGATCGAAACCCCATGCCGGTCCCAGCCTGCTCCAGCGCATCCGCGCCACCGGCACGCCCGTCGTCCCCTGCCCCGCGCATGAGGAAGACCGGCTGGAAGCCCATGGCTGGAGCGAGTTGATGGACGAGGCGATCAGGGGCGAGGTCGGCGCCGAGGACGCGGCGCTGCGCCTGTTCCTGACGCCTGCCATGGTGCTGATCGACGTCGATGGATCGCTCCCCCCCGCGCAGCTTGGCCCCAAGGGTGCGAAGCTGGCGGCACAGGCGGTGCGGCGCATGGGCCTGTCCGGCTCCATCGGCGTCGACCTGCCGACGATGAACAACAAGGACGAGCGGATGGTCGCGGCCGCGCAGATCGACAAATTTCTGCCGCTCCCCTTCGAACGCACGGCGGTGAACGGCTTTGGCTTCCTCCAGATCATTCGCCGTCGCGAGCGCGCGAATCTGATGGAATTGCTGCGCGAAGATCCGGTGCTGACCGCCGCTCTGGCGCTGCTGCGCCGCGCGGAACGCCACGGCCAGGGTGGTGCGGCGACCATCACGGCTGCGCCGGCGATCATCGACCTGCTGCACAAGCGGGCCGACTGGATCGAATTGCTGGCGAAGCGTCGGGGCGGCGCAATCACGCTGAAGGCAGAGGCCGCGCTTGACCTGGCGGGCGGCCATGTCGCCTAAAAGCGCCGCCTGCCCGGTGTGCGGCCAGCCGTCGCACGCCGAAACCCGCCCCTTTTGCAGCGCCGCCTGCCGCGATCGCGACCTGCTGCAATGGCTGGGCGAAGGCTATCGCGTGCCGGGTCCGCCGGCCGATACCGACATGCAAAAAAACGGTAATTATGGGCTGGACAGCGAGCCGGATTGACGCTTATAGGCACGCCTCCATCCGGCGGACGCCTCCGCCGTTGACCCGATGCCCGGGTAGCTCAGTTGGTAGAGCATGCGATTGAAAATCGCAGTGTCGGCGGTTCGAATCCGTCCCCGGGCACCATTTCCCTTATTTTTCATGTCCATAGCCGTCCGAAATCGACGGTATATTTTGGACGGTTTGCGGTATCTCGTCCGCCGCCATCCGGGCGCGTATCTTGCCACCCGGAGGCGCCAACGGTATTTTTCTCGGCATTGAAACCGGGAAAAGATCGTGATGCTTACAGATGCCGCCATCCGTAAAGTCGGGCTCCGCGACAAGCCATTCAAGGTCAGTGACATGCACGGGCTATATCTGCTCGTGAACCCCAATGGCGCCCGCTACTGGCGCTGGAATTTTTCTCATCGCGGCAAACGACAGACGCTCTCGCTCGGCGTCTATCCCGAAGTCTCTCTCAAGGAAGCCCGGGAGAAGCGCACAGAGGCCAGCAAGCTGCTCGAGCGTGGCACGAACCCATCGACCCATAAAAAGCTCGCACGCGCCCTCGCACTGAATGGCGGAACAAGTTTTGGCGAGGTAGCGCAGGAGTGGCTTGCCAAGCTGGAAGCCGAAGGGCGTTCAAAAGCCACGATGGAAAAGATGCGCTGGCTGTTGCGCTATGCCGAGCCGATCATTGGTGAGCGGCCAATAGGCGAACTGACCGCGCCTGAAGTCCTCGCCGTCCTGCGCACGGTCGAAGTAAAGGGCCGCTACGAATCGGCAAGACGACTGCGAACGACGTGCGGCAGCATCATGCGTTACGCCATTGCCACCGGCCGCGCACAGCGCGACGTCACTGCCGATTTGCAAGGCGCGCTCATCACGCCCAAGGTCACACATCGCGCTGCCATCACTGATCCGGGAGGGGTTGGAGAGCTTCTCCGAGCGCTTTGGGGCTATGAGGGCCAGCCCGCTGTAGAGATAGCGCTCAAGATAGGCATTCACACCTTTGTCCGGCCTGGCGAGCTGCGCCACGCGGAATGGACCGAGTTTGACCCGGATCTTGCCATCTGGACGATCCCGGCGGAGAAGATGAAGATGGGGCGCGAGCATCGCGTACCACTGTCGACCCAGGTGATGGACCTGCTCGAGGCGCTCTATCCTATCAGCGAACATTCCAAATATCTGTTTCCAAGCATTCGCGATCCGAGGCGGCCGATGTCGGAGAACACCGTGAACGCCGCCCTTCGTCGACTGGGCTATGACAAGACACAGATGACCGGGCACGGCTTCCGCGCGACAGCCAGCACCCTGCTCAACGAGAGCCGCAAGTGGCATCCGGACGCGATCGAACGGCAATTAGCGCATGTCGAAAGCAACGATGTCCGACGCGCCTATCTGCGTGGAGAGCATTGGAACGAGCGGGTCAAGATGATGCAATATTGGAGCGACTATCTCGATCAGCTCCGGGCTGCCGAGAAAGTGATCAAGGCTAGGTTCGGGCGGCGGTAACGGGGATCTATCGTTGACTACGAAGTCCCGAGTTTATGTGACAAATAACATAATCACCGCTTATGTGAATTAACACATAAAATGCTTTTATGCTAAAAAAGGCATATTGTCGATTTATGCGATTTGAGACATAAGCACGGTCAAGGAGACTGACGCATGGCTCATATCGCACGATCATCCAGGCAGCTCGGCGCCATCATCCAGCGTGCGCGCAAGCAGAAGGGCATGAGCCAGACGGAACTGGCTGGCCTCGCCGGCCTGCGGCAGGAACTGGTCTCGAAAATCGAGACCGGGCAGGAAGGCACCCGATTATCCTCTATCTATACATTATTTGCCGCTCTCGATCTGGAGATGGTCGTCGATCAAAGGTCCGGCAAATCGGTGCCTGACATTGAGGATATCTTCTGATGGGCCGACGCAGAGCGCACCCGCCGCTCAACATATTCATCAACAACCGCCTGGCTGGACGTCTTCTCAAGCAATCCAGCGGCGCCATCGAATTCCGCTACGATCAAAGCTGGCTCGACTGGGAGCACGGATTTCCGATCTCCCTTTCCTTGCCCCTGCGCGAATCGCCGTACACCGGAGATTCGGTGATCGCTGTCTTCGACAATCTGCTGCCTGACAATGCGGCGGTGCGTCGCCGCGTTGCCGAACGAACCGGCGCCCAAGGCAGTGACGCCTACAGCTTGCTGGAGCGCATTGGGCGGGATTGTGTGGGTGCCATGCAATTCCTGCCGGATGATGTCGCGCTTGATGGCATCCAGCCGGTCGATGGAGAACCCATCAGCGATGCCGAGATTGAACAGATGCTCGCCAACCTGGCCCAGGCGCCACTCGGCATCGACATGGAGCATGAATTCCGAATTTCGGTTGCCGGAGCACAGGAAAAGACCGCTTTGCTTTTCCATGGGGGCGAGTGGTTGAGACCGCTTGGAACGACCCCCACGACCCACATACTGAAACCGCAGCTTGGCGAAATTCCGACACCATTCGGAATGATCGACATGGCCGACAGCGTCGAGAATGAGCATTATTGCCTCAAGCTCCTGGAAGGCTTTGGCCTGCCGGTCGCCAAAACGCAGATCGCGACATTCGGTGCGCGCAAGGTGCTGGCGGTCGAACGCTTCGATCGTCGCTGGAGAAGTCCGACAGAACTGCTTCGATTGCCCCAGGAGGACTTTTGTCAGGCCCTGGGCATCCCTTCTGCCCGGAAATATCAGAGCCATGGAGGGCCTGACGCCGTTGCAATCCTCAAATTGCTAGGCAGCAGCGACAATCCTTTGGAGGATCAGACGGCATTCCTGAAAAGCCAGATCATATTCTGGCTCATTGGCGCGACAGACGGCCACGCCAAGAATTTCAGCGTCTTTCTTCGTCCTGGTGGGCGCTTCGGGCTGACGCCATTCTATGACGTCCTCACCGCTCAACCTGCGTTCGATGCGCGGCAGATTCCGAACAACAAGTACAAGCTCGCGATGTCAGCCGGCAACAGCCGCAAATATCAAATTTTGAACCTTAACGGACGACATTTTGTAGAAACCGCCAAGGAGGCGGGGTTGGGCGCCACTCTCATAGACCGCGCGCTGCGGGACGTGATGCTCATGGCAGAAAGAGCCCCCGAGCAGGCATTGTCCATGATGCCCGACGGGCTTGCCGTCGCCACGCACACGAGCATCATGAACATCATGGGAGTCAGACTGAGGTCATTGGAGCTTGGTCTTGCAGAAATTTGAACCGCGCTCACGCGCAGCCGTTTAGCGAAGATAACCAGCCAAGCGATCAGATTGGTTTATCGGACGCTGGGGCGAAATGATCAGCAAGGCCTTGATTGACAGCAGACGGGTGAGCCCAAATTGCCATTTGGCATTTTTTCGTCTATATTATGCCATATGGCTGCTTTGCAACCCATCGAGACATCTCCGGCTCCGTTCCGGCCAGAACCTGCCACCCAGGAAGAAGGCAGGGCGATGTTCCGTGCGGCCCTCAATCTGTTCGCCAAATGGGGCGTGAGCGACGAACAGGCTGCCGTTTTGACCGATATGCCGATCCGCAGTTTCCGTCGCTGGAAGGCCGAAGGGGCGAGCCGCATTTCGCGCGATGGGCTCGCCCGGCTCTCCAACCTCATGGGTATCCATAAGGCGTTGCGTATCATCTTTCAGGAGCCGCAGCGCAGCTATGACTGGATCAAGGCGCCCAATATTGCCTTTGAGGGGGCGAGTGCCCTGGCAGTCATGCTGGGCGGCGAATTGACCGACATCATGCGGGTACGGCGCTATCTCGACGCGGAGCGCAGCGGCTGGTGACGGGAATAGCGGCGCCGCCGGTCAGCAGGGTCGAATGGAAGGGCGCGGTCAGGATCATCCGCAGCGTCTTTCCTCCCATCGATCTGTTCGAGGATATTGCAGACCCCGCGGACTGGCCCCTCCTCATCTCCGCCGAGCAGAAGACGAACCCGCGCATCATGACATCGGTCGGCAATATCGACCTCGTCCCTCCGGGGCGCCGAGTCGGTGGTGCTGGAGCCTCCTATCTCATGGGCTCGTTCACCCATGTCAGTCCCGATCGGACAAGCCGGTTCTCCGCTGGGCATTATGGCGTGCTCTATATCGCGCGCAGCTATGAGACCGCACTGTTCGAGACCATCCATCATCATGCGCGTTTCATGGCCCGTACGGCCGAGCCGGCCGGATGGACGTCGCAGTTTCGGGAGATCATTCTGAGGGTCGATGCCAATTTGCATGACCTCAGAGCGGATCCGGCCGGATTTGGTCCCTGTCTCGATCCCGATCGATATGAGGCGGCGCAACTGCTTGCCGCGACCCTGCGCGGTTCAGGCTCGGACGGCATTACCTATCCAAGCGTCCGGCAGCCCGGTGGCGAGTGCGTCGCACTTTTCTACCCGGACTGCGCCTCCAGCCCCGTTCAGGGTCGGCATCTCGACTATCACTGGGACGGCGAACGGGTCGATCTCGTTCGGGATGCTGGCAGCGGCGCTGTGTTCAGGGTGGTAGAAACATCATGACGAGAGCCATCGATAGATGAACGGATCTCCAGGCGATCGCCACGTTCAGGCTGCCCGGCTGCTGGGCACGCATCCGGATTATCGAGTGCAGCGGCGGCTTACCCCCGTCACGCACTTTCATGCAGCAAGCCCAGAGGGCTCAACGCGCATTGGCGTTGCGATCGATGTGGAGACGACCGGGCTCGACCGTGAGACGGATCGCATCATCGAGTTGGCGATCCAGCGTTTTCGCTTCGATGAGCGTGGGCGAATCATTCAGGTCGGGGTGCCGCGAGTCTGGCGCGAAGATCCGGGCATGCCGATCGATCCGAAAATCACCAACCTGACCGGTCTCACCGATGAAGACGTTGCGGGCCAGCAGATCGATGAATCGGCAGCTATCGACATTCTCTCCTCCGCTGACATTATCGTGGCGCACAACGCGGCTTTCGACAGACCGTTCGTGGATCGTCGCCTACCTGCCATCGCCGGCAAGCCATGGGCCTGCTCGATGGCAGAGTTGGATTGGTTAGAGCTTGGGTTCGAGGGGCGCGCGCTCGCTCATCTCGTTTCGCAATGCGGCTGGTTTTACGAAGGGCACAGAGCCGAAAACGACATCCTGGCTCTTTTGTATCTCCTTTCCCATGGCCTGCCGGACGGAGAGACGATCCTGGCAAAGCTGATCACCTGCTCGGAGCTGCAGACCTATCGGGTAAATGCCATCGACGCGCCTTTCGAGGCCAAGGACCGGCTGAAGTCGCGCGGATATCGTTGGGATGCCGCCATGCGTTTCTGGTGGAGAAGCATTGGTGAACAGGACCGCGACGCTGAACGGGCCTGGCTGCAGAGCGACGTCTATGGCGGGTATGGGGAACCCGCCTTCCTCCCCATCACGGCGTGTGAGCGGCATCGCTGAAGCCCCGATAGTATCTAACAACGACAAGCCGCGATCGGACCCCGATCATCCGGATCAGGCCAGCTGGACCCTGAGTTCGCCTGCTATCATGCCGCCCAGCGATCCAGTTCGGGAAAGAGAGGGACGGCAGGCGGCAGGCCAGGCTCGACGACATTTGCGTCGAACGTGCCGATAGTCAGCCATTCGACGCGCCACTCGACTCGGACGGCGTTGCCGTCGAACCGGACGATGCCGGCGCCGTCGCGCGCTACCTCCCAATGGCACCGCATGGCTTCATCATAATAGCCCATGAGCAACGTGCCATCGCTCAAACCCACCAGAAACCGCTCGTCTTCGTCATAGGGCGCTGCCAGCACGGTCTCGACATCGCCGGTGACCCGTAGGCGCACGCTATCTGGAATTGGGGTGATCGAAACGCACATCGCAAAATCCCTCTTTCCTACATGAGAACATATAGTGAACATATCGAGCAGGAAAGGAGTCGGCAATGATGATAATCGACGGATCATTTCTTCTGGGGATAGCCGCAGTGCTGACCAGCATCGCGACCTTGTGGCGCAGCTTTAAAGGTCGAAGATAATGCTTGGGGGCGGTCCGGTCGCGCTTTTCAGCAAGGCAATCGGGCTGTCCCTGATGCGAGCGGCCTCATTTGGCGCGCCTGTTGCCGAACGATGCTGGGGTCGGGGCAACCGCTTCGTCATCGACGCGTTCGACGGGTCAAAGGAGAACATATATGACGCATCGGCCTTCAGTCCCCCCGGGCAGTACCGCACCCTATCCCGCCCATCCAGCGCCGCATGCCGAGAGCATCCAGGCAGATGAACCTACAACCGATTCGGGCGAATGCGAACAGGACACCAAGCTATCTGGTTCCGCGAAAATCCTGGGCGCTGCTGTCGGGATCGGGTCAGCCGCTATCGTCGCAGCGCTTCTCTATGCACGGCAGCGGCGGGCCTGAGGGCCGCAGAGGTCGGCCTGGCTGGCGCTGCCGCGCTGGTCAGGCCGTTTGATCAGGTTTCTTATCGAGCAGCAGTCGTTCGCCCTGTTGTTGAACGATAGCTTTGATCGGTCCCGACATGAGGCTGAGCATCGCGGGCAGTTGAAGGGTGACACGCAGGCGGGCGTCTTCCGCATCGACCGTGCAGGGGACTTCGACGCCCATGGTCGCGACAGTCAGAGACAATTGATCCTGGCTAGGCCAGCTGTGGGTGACGGTGGCAGCGCCCCCCCGGAATATGGGAAGCCAGCTTGGCTATGCCTGCTGCCATGCGGCGCCTTGCTTCGTCACGGCCAAGATTGTGGGGAATGTCGATGATCGTTGGTGCTGCCATGATTGCTCGAATAGCCTCCAGCTTGATGGTTCCGTCTAATCTTACAGCTGCTGAACACCGTTGCGCGCCATATGGCTGATTTGAGAAATCGAGCGCATCGCCGGGCAGGTTGAGAATCGTCGTTCTTCCGCGCATGGATAGGTCATCGATCATGGACCCTGATCGTCACGAGGTACCGTACAAGCGCTGACGCTTTGTCTAATTCGGCCAAGACGCGGCTCACTCAATTGTGCCCGTCCCTTTTCGATTCAGCAGGTGCAATGCGATAGGGTCCAGATCTTGCAGCCATGCTGGTACCTTTCCAACTCAGGTGAATTAGTCCTTCGGTCAGCAAGGTATCGACCATGGCATGAACAAGGGGCATGGCCTCTCGCCAGTTGTGCTTACTTGCAATCGCGCGAGCGACTTCACTCGGACAAATTGTCGCTCCCGGCTTTCGTGCAACCATAAGGGTATGGAGTGCCTCACGGGCGTCTGCTGCATTCATTCGCGTTTGCGACCGCGTGCGCTTCGACCTGTCGTCATGGGGTCCGGTTTTGCTGGGGGCTGCCAGTCATGCGATGGCACCAGCCTCTGCTGGCTGGTGCCCAAACCCATGGCTCCTGGTTTGGGACGTTCCAAGCCTGAGACATCTGCCTTCAAGGCTTCTTCGACGGTCGCGCCCCCGCGGATGAGGCTTATCATGTCCCGACAGCGCCGGGCTTCTTCAAAGTCCAGGGCAGCAGCGGCTGCTTCCATTCTGTGGATAAGGCTCGTGATCGTAACCTGCATATAAGACCAACGCATATGCGTCGAATTGGAAGCAATTTGCCGACTGCGAAACATTGGTTCGTCGCGCATAAGTCGAGAAAGCAACTTTTGCTAAGGAAAGCCCTACCGGCGTCCTGTTTTCAAAGGGGAAGGTCGAGATATAATCATATCGCTCCACCCAAGCCCTCAGGCCGCCTTCCTGCGCGGCTGATCGATACGCTCTCCGCTGACCTCGTCTGTATGGACGTTGAAGCCGATCAACTGAACTGACCCAAAGGCTGTAGTCAAAGCGGTGTCTGCCGCGTCGCGGCCACATGCCATGAGAATGCGACCGATCCGGGGCACTCGATGTCGCGCGTCGAAACTGTGCCATTCACCACTCAGATACACCTCGAACCAGGCGTGAAAATCCATGGGAATGGGCACCGGCTCTATGCCGATGTCGCCTAGATAGCCGCTGCAATAGCGTGCCGGAATATTCATGCACCGGCACAATGCGACGGCCAGATGCGCGAAATCCCGGCACACGCCGACACGCTCCTGATAGGCTTCATAGGCGGTACGAGTGGATCGGGCATATTGATAACCGTAGGTAAGATGCTGGTGGACGAAATCCACGATCGCCTGCACTCTTTGCCAGCCGGCGGGGACGTGCCCGAATAGCCCCCACGCGATGTTCGAAAGATGTTCGGTATCGCAATATCGACTGCTGAATAGATACATCAGCACATCGGTAGGGAGTTCCGTTGCCTCGTGCTGGATAGCCAGAGGCGACTGACGGTCGGTAATGCCTGCATCCTCTATTACGAAATCGCAGGAAAGCGTTGTGACACCCGGCGGCATGATCATGCGCGAGCAAAAATTGCCGAATGTGTCGTGATAATGATCGATGGAGATGCCACGATCCGTAGAGATGGCCTGGCCGGTTCTTAGATCGCTGATGCGTTCGGGCCGAATATTCAGCATCGCGATCATGGGTGTGGGGGCGAAGGCCCGCAGTGTCAGGTCGTAGCCGGCTCGAATCAACATGGATAAACTCCGGGCACCAGTCCACGGACTGGCCAACGAGGGGAACGCCATGTTGGAATGCTTTGTGCAGCGGTTCGCTCCAAAGAAATCGTCCTAATCTCAATCAAGAATATGGACAGATGCCGGTCGGCACCCTGAATTTCTTTGCGCCATTGTCGCGGAAGCAGCAGAATAGATGGGGTGAAAGTCCTGATGCGCGTCGATCAGTACATCGCCAGCATCCTATTTTTCATGACCCTTGAGATGTTTAGGTCTGACTCAACCGGGGAAAATTCTAGATACAGGTCGACAGCATGAAGGCACCTTTTGGAGGCTTTGCAATTCAGTCAGTTATTCACGACCTATCGGACTGGCCAGATGGAATAGGCGGCTCCTCGGCCATAGTGTCCGTCACATCCCCTACATTGGCGGCGATTACAGCGAAGGGATCGACTGGCATGGAAAAGGCGACGCCACAGAGGCGATCATTTCTCCATCGGATCTCACCAGTCACGTCCAGGTCTTTCGCCTTGAGCGAAAGCTTGCAGCCTGGCCAAAGATCATTTTGAGCTTCAAGCATCGCTCCGCCTGCCGAGATGTCTCCAACAACGACGACCCTGCTCCCGGTGTCCAAAGTAAGCGTGGCTCTGAACGACGTGGCGAACCGCGCATCGCGCCGTCGGTCAGCTTTGCGCATTCGTTCATATAGCGATGGTAGCATGGTCTGCACTCTCGAACGGACGGGCGTCGCGACGTCATCACCTGAGTAGGAGCAATTCCTGGGTCAAGAATTGAGGCGATGGACACGCGCGCATGAGCCCGAAAGCGTTACAGCTTGAACCCTGCCGGTAACCAAATGGTTAACCCGAAACATGACGACCGTATATTGCCCGTCTAACCCATCATGGCCCTTGGCGTTGACCCGCGATTTTTGCTGCCTGACTGCCCCGGAAGCATATCAGCAGTTTGTTGATGGCGCTTTGCAAGACCGACCAGTTCAGCCGACGCGCTGTCGGTAGGCTGCCAGCTCGCTGCAGCGACTTTCGGGCGCTATCAGCCAGTAACTGGCGCGATGTTCAATCTAAGTTAAACAGGCCGTTAATCTTTTTTCCATGTTTTTTCATAAATTTGTCTCCATTACGCGGAGATTGAAATGAAACGCTTGCTCTATATCAGCACAGCTCGCTCTATTCTGGACGCATCGGAACTCGAAGAGTTGCTCTCCAAGTCGCGAGCGGCAAACGCCATGGCAGACCTTACGGGATTGCTTGTCGTGGGCGGGCGACGCTTCTTGCAAGTGCTTGAAGGCCCCGACGAGGCAGTGATCCAGACATATGAACGGATCAAGAATGATCCTCGTCATTTTGCTCTGGTCAAGCTTCACGACAAGGCGGTCGAAGCAAGGGCATTTGGTTCATGGTCCATGGGATATGAGCAAGGCGGCGAAGCCGCAGCTTCTGCTTCGCTCGCAGATCAAGTGAACGCTATGGTTGCGCCAATCGCCGACCCCACGCTGCGCGCCTATTTTACCGGCTTTGCCGAAACCCACGCCGGAACATAGCTGAAGTCTGGCGTTTCGAAATGAAAACTGCACGATGAAAGTCGGCAGGCGGTGCATCTTGGTCGCCTAGAATGATTTTCTGGATAAAAATCGGGGCTTTCGCGAAGCGCTGAATGAGCGGTCGCCAGGTGCCGATCAGGAAACGGCAACACCGGCGCTTGACCCCGGGATGATTGATGCGATCAGTAGGGTGCCAATAGACTGCTTGGCGGGCGACCTGGTGCAACGGCATCGGGTCGCCCTTATTGAAAAAAGACCCCGCCTCGGGGTCACAAGGCGGGGCAATATGCGGGGACTATATGCGTTGGGACCGCAGCCCTGGAACGATATTTTTTGGGTGATGGTTCCGACCGTGTACGGTTTAGGATCCCCACTCCGCCTCCGCATCATCTAATGCTTCGAAACTATCGCCTTCTGCGCCCGCTTCCTGAAGTTTCTTCCGAAGATCATCTGGAGCCATTGCAGCGCGAAAACGGGGGTCCGCCTTGGCCTGCTTGGCGAGTGTGCCGATCCAGTCATCGCGGCCTATTTGCTTCAGCAGCCATGCGCCAAAGGTCTCGCCCTGTTCGTTCGATTCCACTAAAATCTCCTTTTGTTGCGCTGTAGTAGCCGGGATTGTCACTTCGGCAAACTGACGCATGATTCCCTGCCACTGTGGCGAGCCTGCTCCCATGAACGCCACGCATCATCTCAGGTCGATGACCGCAATGGCAGCGCGCAGAGCGGACGCGCCGCATTAGGAGGCCAAGCATCGGGGTCGCGATCGCGTCGCTGGATAGACGCGGAATCCGTGCGGACGGAACATGCTCACCATTCACCGGTTGGCCCAGTTCATAGCTGATAGGAGAGAGCCATGATCCCCGAACAAATTCCAGGCGAGAATGACCAGGCCGACATGCAGGGTACATCGATGGACGATCTGCCCGGCACCGATGATGGTACGGACGAGGACGTTGATGTCGACGTCGATGCCGAGGAGGAAGACAAGGACGCCGATGCGCTGGAAGATGCGCAAAAGGATGCCGCAGAGCAGCGCGAACAGGAAGGCGGCTATCAATAGTCATAATATACCCCGCCAGCGATGGTCGCTGACGGGGTATGTTTTGGTCACATCACATTTTTAGAAGTGGAAGATGACACCAGCCATCGGGCGGAAGCTGTCCCAGTCATAGGTGTCGACCTGCACGCGCAGGCGCACGCCGCTGTTACCGGTGACGCCGCCAAGACCAATTTCCTTGGGTCCGACTTCAACGCCTGCTCCGTACATCCAGTCCTTGCGGTCGGGCCAGCCGCCCTTGCCGTTCACCCACTGATAGCCAGCCGACGCATAGATCAGGCCGCTTTCACCAGCGCGCGCACCGAAGCGGCCCTTGACGCCATATTCCCAGTCAATGTCGCTAAAGCCCTTGGTGGCGTTGCCTTCCACACCGACGAAGACCGGACCGAGCGGAACGTTGACGCCGGCAATACCGCTGATCAGCGCGCCATTCATGATGGTTTCACCGGGGATGGCGCCGAATTCGGAGCCACGGTCAAAGGTGTGATAGCCGCCAAGCACGCCGACATAGGGCTCGACGCCAAAAGCGTCGGTGCCATCAGGCGCGGTTTCCTGCGCAGAAGCGATGGCAGGCAAGGCAGCAAGGATGGCTGCGGCGGCGAGAAACTTCTTCATATAAACCCCTGTAGTGTCGATTAGGTCGGCGACAGAACTTGTCGCATCGCAACAAGTTTCGGAGAAATGCCAACAATCTAAAAGTGTTGCATTTACGCAACGATACTCCAGGGCGGGAACCAGGAGCGGAGAGCTTCGTAGTGTGGGAGCAAGCGGCTCCCCCTCCCTTGCAGTCTTCATCCCTGCCCGTCTCCGGCCTGCCGGGGGCGGGCTTTTTGATAAGCCTCAGGGGTCGGTAACGAAGATTTCACCTTGTCGCGGCAGTCAGGGTGCGGACGAAGCATCGTTGCGAGGGGCTGCACCCTGATGAGCTTCGTCCAACCGGCAACGCAATTGCCAACATCATCTTTTCAGACAGGAACGGTGAAGCGGCATGTCGGGCGCTTCAGCAAACGCCAATCGGTAGAAGCTGCGTGATCGTGCCCGTGGGCGGCAGGTCATGCCCCAAAGGCCGGATGGAATGCTCAAGGATAAAGGCGGCAGGATCGACATCATGTTCCAGCAGCACGCCGCACCTCGCGCCGTCGGCCCAGATTATCGACGCGCAGAGTTCGACCTGATTGACGACGATCGTTACGGGCGTTCCAGCTGGCGGAAACGCGAAGCCTTCCAGCTGCGCGCCGTAGATCGACATGTTTTTGATCGTGGCAAATTCATAGAGGCCAGACCAGTTGACCGTGCAAGGCACGTTGGCGGACTCGCGTGGGTGGTGGCGGCGCTCCGGGGTGCGGGCAAGTGCGTTCAGCATCATTGTCATCCTGTCGTCCCCACATAGAGACAAGCCAAGGCATGGATTGTTCCCCAAGCGATCCGCCTATGATGGACGATCATCGCAAGCAGCGGTGTCCCTGCCTATTTTTTGCGAGCGATGCGATAACCCGCGCGTAAGGACGGTCGAACTGCCCATAGCCCGCGCGCGCGTCAGCATCATTTCACTGAAATCCTGTCGACTGCGACGATATCATGGCCGTCCCGTACGCCCTCGATGCGCACATGGCGGCCCAGCAGATGCTCTTGCCTGCCAAGGGCAAGAAGCCGCCACTGCCCGCCATCGGCCATTTGCAGGATGAGCTGGAGGCCTTCCTGCATCAGCAAGCCTTCCAATATGACGGGGCGGTATCTGCCATGGGCTGATTGCCGAGGGTGGGTCAGCTACCTTGGCAAGGTCTGCAGTCAGAGCTTGAACACATTGTCCCGGTGCCAGGCCAGAAAATGCGGATGAGGCCGGTCTGCCATTCGAATCGGGAGATTGGCACGGCGGCTCTGGTTGATAAGGCCCGTGATGCTGTCGCTATCATTGGCCTGACGGGAGATCATGATGTCGAGATCGTCCGAGAGGCTGATAAGCCCCCGGTCGAACATCCAGTGGACGGTGCCGGACAGGGCGATCCCGTTCTGGACGCTATCAGGGCCATTGGCTTCGACCGGCCGGATATGTGCGGCCTCCGCTTCTGCCCTGCCGCCGCCGTTGATAAGCTTGAGGCCCGTGATGGCGCAGCGCTCGTCATAGGCGCGCAGCACGACACGGCGGAAAACGCGGTCGCGCTCGATCCTGGAAACGAGCATAGTCGTGCGGCGGCGTTCCTGTTCGGCAAGGAAGGGCATGACCTCCTCCTGGAAGACGGGGGGCGTCAGGTCATCGACGCGCGGCAAAAGCGGGGCGCGCTCGTCCAGGCCGAGATCGAGGATATGGTTGAAGTCGGACGTCGAGATGGGGCGCACCGCCGCTTGGGCACGACCAGAAATCTTGCCAGCGTCGTTCAAGAGACCGCGTTCTGCGAGGCCGTCGGGACCGTTGAAGGGCACGGCGTTCGCAAATTCGAGATAGCTGCCCGGTTCGATCATGGCGATATACATGCCGGCCGCCTGAGGATCGGGAATGACCTGGCTGACCTTGGCAACAGCAAAATAGCCGCGGGTGCCGCTGACCTTCACTGGCTCATAATAGACGATCCAGTCATCGATGCAGGCAGAGACCCGGCCGAGATATGGGGATGGGAACTGATAGCGCTCGGCTGGGCTGTCGTCGTAGATCGAATCTGAACGATGAATGAAAACGCCAAAGGCCATGGCCGTGTGATCCTCCAGATGCCGTATCGACCATGGCCTGTCTTCTGGGAGTTCGGCAAGACTTAGCTGTTTTTCTTGGGGTATTTCATGACGTTCCCTTCGGGCCGCGCTCTATTTCGCTTGCGCTTCACCGAGCCTGCTTCGCCCGTCTCGGCCCTGCAGGGTGCCGATCGCTAACGCACGATCCTGACGGATCACCAGCGGACATCGCTGGACGCGATGGCGTGGTCCGGTCCCGGCCAAGCGGTGTGGGCGTCGCTTCCCTCTAGGCCCGTCGCGGCGGGCGGCAAGCCGGCCTGCGGCGCGGCTCCTCCACTGTCGTTGCGGTCCTGCGGATGCAGCCTGCCGCTTTTCCGGGCCTGCCGGTGCGCTCTTGCCGCCCACTCCGCTTTCCCGGGGTCCGGTGTGTGCAAGAGGAGTAAGGAAGATGGAACTCAAGCATATCGACATTGCCTGCCTCTCGATCTCGCCTGCCAACATGCGGGGCGTGAAGAAAGCGCCGGACCTCACCAATATCCTGCCCTCTATTCGGGCGCGGGGGGTCTTGGTGCCGTTGATCGTGCGGCAGAATGGATCGCCCACCACCTATGAGATTGTCGCGGGCAAGCGCCGCTATCATGCCGCCATGATCGTGGCGCAGGAGGAAGGGAGCGTTGAACCGCTGCCTTGCGCGATCATGGAGGCGGGCGACGACGCTGCGGCCCTGGAAGCCTCGCTCATCGAGAATATCGCCCGGCTCGATCCTGACGAGGTGACACGGTGGGAGACGTTCACCCGGCTGGTCAAGGAAGGCCGGTCGCCCGAGGATATCTCGCTGACCTTCGGCCTCACTGCCTTGCAGGTGAAGCGGACGCTGGCCTTGGGAAATCTCCTGCCCCGTATCCGCAATCTCTATCGCAGCGACAGCATCGATGCCGTGACCGTGCGGCATCTGACCTTGGCTTCCAGGGCACGGCAGCGGGAATGGCTGGCGCTGCTGGACGACGAGGATGCGCGCCCGCCGATGGGGCATCATGTGAAGGCGTGGCTGCTGGGTGGCTGCGCCATTGCCACCGACAAGGCGTTGTTCGACCCGGCCGATTACAAGGGCGGGATCGTGGCCGACCTTTTTGGCGATCACAGCTATTTCGCCGATGCCGACCTGTTCTGGCAGATGCAGGAGGCGGCTATTGCCGAGCGCATCGAGGGTTTTCGTGACGCCGGGTGGCAGGACATTGCCGTCATGGCGCGGGGTGAGGCCTTTCATAGTTGGGAGCATGAGCGTTGCCCCAAGGCCAAGGGTGGGCGCGTCTATGTGACCATGGGCCATGGCGGCGACGTCAGTTTTCATGAGGGCTATGTGACCCTCAAGGAAGCGCGCAGGCTGGAACAGGGCGGCAGCGTCGAGAAGGCGGTTCGGCCCGAACTGTCTGCGCCGCTGGCGAACTATGTCGATCTGCATCGCCATGCCGCCGTCCGGGCGAAGGTCGGGACTGCGCCCTCTATCGCCCTGCGGCTGATGGTCGCCCATGCCATTGCCGGTTCATCGCTGTGGCGGGTGGACATTGCCTCGCAGCGCGGCGCGACTGACGCGATCAGCGAGAGCGTCGAGAATTGCGGATCGGAAGCCGACTTCGACAGAGAGCGGCGGATCGCGCTCGACCTGCTTGGTCTTGATCCCGACATGCCCACTGTCACCGGCCATGGCTATGATCGAGAGCTGATCCCGCTCTATCTGCGACTGCTCGATCTTGATGACGCCATGGTGCTGGGCATCCTCGCCATCGTCATGGGTGAGACGCTGGAAGCGGGGTCGGCTCTGATCGAACTGCTGGGCGTCCAGCTGGATATCGACATGGCGTCATGCTTGCAGGCAGACGATGCGCTGCTCGACCTGATCCGTGACCGCGAGGTGATGGGCCATGTCCTCGCCGATGTGGCGGGGGAGGAAGCGGCATCCGGCAATGCCGGGGCGACCGCGAAGGTGCAGCGCCAGATCGTGCGGGACTGCCTTGCCGGGACCAACGGTCGGGAGAAGCGGGATAGCTGGGTGCCGCGCTGGATGACCTTTCCGCCATCATCCTACACCGAACGGGGCGGGGTCGGCAGCGTCGAGCGGTGGAAGGTGGTGGCTCCACTGCTTGAACTGCTGGATGGAGCGGAGTCGGAACCGGAAGCAGCAGACGCGCACGAGGAGGGCCTGATCGTCAGTGAGGAGGAACGGGTTCAGCAGGCAGCCTGATCCCAAATCTTGCAGGCGACGGTAATCTGTCGCCTGCCTTTCCTCTCTTGGAGACAGACGCAGCGGTCGTATTTTCGCGCCGGTCGGCTTCGCCGCCCGGCGTGGGTGCTTGCGAGAAGGTTTGGGGAATGCGGTGCGCTGCGAAAGGCAGCGCGAAGGGTCTGGCTTCGGACACCACGCAATGGGCGCGGTGACGTCTGGTCTTGGTCTGATCGGCCTGTCGGCGCGGCGGGGGTGGGCGTCGCTACCCTTTAGTCCCACCGCGGCGAGCCGCAAGTCGGGGCCATGCCCCACTCCTCCACTATCGTTACTGCCCTTCGGGTGCTGCCCGCCTCGGTCGGTGGGCCTGCCGGTTCGCTCCTGCCGCCCACCCCCGCCACTCCGGCGGCCGGTGCGATGCGGGAAGGAGAAAGGACATGGGATATCAGGACAAGGCCGCGCGCTTGGGAGGAAGCCTGTACAGCGAGGTGACCGACCGGATCGTTGCGCAGATCGAGGAAGGCACCCTCCCATGGGTGCGGCCATGGGATGATGGCAAGGCGGCCCTGGGGCTGCCACGCAATGCGGGGACCGGCAGGCGCTATTCGGGGATCAATGTGCTGATCCTGTGGCACCGGCTGTTCGAGCAGGGCTATGGCTCGCAGCGCTGGCTGACCTACCGGCAGGCGCTGGCACTGGGCGGAAACGTGCGCAAAGGGGAGCAGGGCACGACCGTCTGTTACGCGGACCGGTTCACGCCCAAGGATGGCGATACTGTCCCGGCCGTGCCGGATGGCGAGCCGCGACAGATTGCTTTCCTCAAGCGCTTTACCGTCTTCAACCTCGACCAGTGCGAGGGGCTGGAGGATGCGGGATCATCGCCGGGCACGACATGGAACAAGGCGCTTATCATCCCACGCGCAAATGCGCTGATCGGCGCGACCGGCGCGGATATCCGGATCGGCGGCGGGGAAGCCTATTATGCCCCGCAGGACGATTTTATCTCAGTGCCCCGGCCCGAACATTTCCATGAGCCGATCAACTGGTATCGCACCGCGCTGCATGAGCTGGGGCATTGGAGCGGGCATCGTTCCCGGCTCGACCGTCTTCCCTCTACCGGCTTTGGCAGTCCTGCCTATGCACGCGAGGAGCTGATCGCGGAGATGGCCAGCGCCTTCCTCTGCGCGGAACTCGGCATCGTGCCGACCGTGCGCCATGCCGACTATCTTGGCGCATGGCTGTCCGTTCTGCGCGAGGACAGCAAGGCGATCTTCCGCGCCGCCAGTCAGGCCAGCAAGGCCGCCGATTATCTGCTCGCATATCTTGGTGAGGGGAGAGAAGATCATGACTGATCCTGATCCCAGCGAGCTGGCCAGGACAGCAGCGGCGCTGCGAAAATTATCGCCTGAGGCGCTTCAGGTGTTTCTCTGCAACCGGGTAGAAGGGATGACCTATGTCGAGATCGCCCGGCAGGAGGGCATGACGCTCGAACAGGTGCAGCAGCATATGCTCGAGGCCATCCGGACCATCGTCCGAGAGATGCGATAGAGCTAAATCGCCTTGCCGGCTTTCAGGGCTTGGCAAGGCGATGATTTGCCGCGATTCTGCGCGGCATCATGAGACAGATGGACGACCCTGCCGTAAATTTGCCCGCCGCCAAGCGGCGGGAGCTGGGGCATGTCGTCGAGATCATTCGCGAGGGCTTCGCGCGTGCCATCAAGCACCGCACTCAGCCCCGTTATCGCAACGGCCATATCCTCAAGATCATCCTGTTCGGCAGCTATGCGCGCGGCGACTGGGTGGAGGATCCGGTCGGCCGCTACTTCTCCGACTATGACATTCTCGTGGTCGTCGATCATGAGGACCTCACCGACATTCCGGAATTCTGGGCGAGGACCGAGGGCCGGTTGCTGGAGGAGCTGACCGAAGGCAAGGCGCTGCGCACACAAGTCAGCCTTGTCTATCACAGTCTGGACGATGTGAACGAGAAGCTGCGGCTCGGGCGCTACTTTTTCATGGACATCCTCAAGGACGGCATCCTGCTGCATGAGGAACCCGGCCATCCGTTTGTCGAGCCGAAACAGCTGTCGTCAGATGAAGCGTTGCAAGAGACGCGGGACTATTTTGAGGAATGGTTCGAGAGCGCGGGGAAGTTCATCCGAGCATCTCATTTTCTCGCTACCGAGGCCGCCCCCAAAGAAGCGGCCTTCAACCTCCATCAAGCTACAGAGCGCCTCTATCACTGCATCTTTCTGGTGCGGACCCTCTATTCCCCCAAGACCCATAATCTGAACCGATTGCGGGCGCTGACCGAGCAGCTGGAACCTCGGCTCCGGTCGGTCTGGCCGACCGACAGCAAGTTCGAGAAGCGCGCCTATAATCTGTTGCGCGAAGCCTATATCAAGGCGCGCTATTCCCGCGAATATGTCATCGGCGCGGACGAGTTGGGATGGCTCGCCGAACGGGTCGCGATGCTGCAGGCGCTTGTCCACGAACTTTGTACCGCCCGTATCGCGGAACTGGAAGCAGCCCTCAGCCCATCACATATGTCTTGAGCGCTCGTAGATCGCGGGTGATCCATTTGGCGTCGCGCGCGAAATCCTCGTCGGTCATGCCGGGCTGACGAAACAGCATCAGCATGACCTCCGCGCCCTCTCCATTGGCGATCACACGCAGCGGAATATGGACCTCCTGTCCGTCCCCTGTCCCGACAAAATGGTCCATCACGCCATACTCATTATGGAGCGTGAAGCGGATCGCGATCGGACCGTCGGGACCATCGGCAAGCCATCCGGTTCCGCCCCGGCGGAGATCGGACTCAGTGAGGCCCGACGCCCATTTGGGGAATATCTCCGGTTGCCAGATCGCTTCATAGAACACCTGCCAGTTGCGCTCGATCGATATGCTGTAGGTGCGTACAGAGAGCGTTATGCCATCTCCTTCATGGGGCGGGCTGTGTAGCGCTCCGGTCAATTTGTCATCCCCAGAGGCTGATCGATTTGCCCAATGCACTGATCCTTGATCCAGCACGATATAGGGCCGCCCTTCGACCGATTCGGGCGGGCGCATTCGCAGGGCTCATGCGAAATGACGACGCACGCCTAAGGGCGTAAGTCGTAATGCACCGTACGCACGGGTGCTGCGGGCGCGAATCGTCAGGATTTCTGCGGGTTTCAGCCAGGTGCCAGCCGGTGCCAATGTCAGCATTCTGATTGCGGGCTGGCACCAGATGGTCACCATATTGAAGGCAATACAGACCTAAGTATCTGATAAACTTTGGCACCATGTCGGTGCCGCGCGTCCTCATCCTAAAGCGTTGAGATCACCTGAAAATCGGCGTATAACAGTCGTGCTTCACCCCATCTGGACAGGCAACGAACAGGAGTTCGGCGCTTGCCCAGGATCAATATCAGATTGAAAGATGCTCTCTACGAGCCTCTTGCCGCTCGCGCTCAATCGGCGCGGATCAGTCTTCCCGAATATGTCTGCGAGATCCTCGATCGCTTCGAGCGAAACGATGCCCGCGGCTATCATGATCGCTTTGATGAAGTGCAGGCGACCCTCCTGCAGGTCTTCGCCATATTGACGGGCTCGAGCAGAACAGGAGGGTCTGACATCCTCCAGAAGAGCATGGACGATGCTCGCCCTCTGCGTCACGAAAGGGTTCTGCGCGCGCCCGACGATGGTGCGCTAATGAGCATCGTCCGCAACCAAACGCCCGGCTCTTGGGTCCGGGGGAATTCGGGGCTGGTTGAGCAGATCAAACCCAATGACGGCCTGACCCACGGCTTCAACGACATGCGTGATGGGGGGCACCTGTCACGGATGCAGATAACCCGGCCGCTGGCGATGCCGACGCAGGTCATGCACCTGCCCAACCTTACTGGCTATCTCGCGTTCGGTCGCGATCTGCCGGTCATGCGGTTCACGGATCGCAGCCTCAAGGTGGAGAGGGTTGCAACGGCATCTGCCGAACGTCGCACTCCGGCGGTCAGGTTTGACGATACGCAAAAGGATGAACCTGAATCGGGCATCGGCAACGTCGATAGGTCAAACGCTGTCGAAGCAGGCGATCCGGTCGACGCTGTGGAAGACATGCTGACTCTTTCCAGCCGCGCACCAGATGGTGATCGAGACAATCGCCCGCGTGCGCCTCTGCCGCTTATCGGGATCAGCATCAACTCATTCAGCAGGCCCGGCGAACTCAGCAGACCGGCCGATCCTGCCTGACATCTCCAGCATCGAGGAATATCATCATGGTACATGTGATCAGGACGCGGCGGGGATTGTCGCTCGATACCAAGGACGAAACGCAAACTGTTTCCAACAGCAGCCAGGTCGAACCCCTGACGGTTCGTATACCGGCTGCGATCAGAATGACAGGGATCGGGCGATCGAAGCTATACGAACTGATCCAGTCGGGCGATATCGAGATCGTGAAGATCGGATCAGCTACCCTAATCCCGGTCGAAAGCCTGCGGCAGTTGATCAATCGCAACAGGCGTTAGCGGGGCAGTCCACCGTCGAACCATCGTGCAGGGGCACTGTGGCTGGCACCTTCGCTCGTGGTCGGAATCGTGGCCAGTTTGGTAGCCGGATTTTGACCACGATGGCGTTGTCGGTCTGAATTATGGCAAAGATTGGGACAAATCGGTCAGTCGGCTTATCGGCGCTTCCTAGTGGTAAGCTGTCGCTTACAAATCCAAGAACCCCAAAGCTCTGCACCAACGGTGGGCCACTCGCCGCTCTCAAGAGCAAAATTAGTGATGCTGGAAGCCGGCCCGTTTGAAGGCAGCCTGACGCTCTACGACACGCGCTTCGACGACAAGATCACTCGTGTGACCTGCGTATAGGCGGGTGCCTGGTGCCTTGACGAACCGCTGAGTTCGATCAGCAATGCGCCGACGGCGTATGTGAACAACGACAAGGCGAAGGTTCGCGGCATCGAGGCTACCATCGCCTTCAGGCTGACCCCAACCTTGCGTTTTAATGCTACAGGGAGACTCACGGACCCCGAACAACTGAGCGGAGACAATGCTGGTGCGGCTCTGAACGATACGCCCAAGCAGCAGGCCAGCGCATCGCTGAAGTGGAAGCCATACGATCGCCTGAAGGCGTTCGTGCGTGCGGTCTATCGCGGCGAGGAAGCCGTCACCGAAGCGCAGTTCAGTGGGGAAGATGTGGCCGCCTCATCGTACACGACGGTCGACATCGGCGGTTCCTATCAGATGTCGCCTGGGCTGCGGTTCCATGCCGGGGTGCAGAACCTGTTCGACAAGCGGCTGTCGTATGACGAGTATGCTTATGTGATCGACCCGGCGCGGTGGTGGATGGGCGAACGCTGTAACGTCGATTCCAGACGCTCCGAAGACGCAAACGCACCGTCCATTGGCGCCGACGTTTGCGGTTACGTGCAAGTCCAAACAGCCTCTCGGATAGCCGTTCATTGGCGGAACGCGGCATCGATCTTGCGCCGTCGATCGATTTCAGCCTGATCTGGGGCTTTCGCTCTGGAGAACGCATGTTCCGCTTCAAGGCACCGGCTCAAATATTGGTGATCTCACCTTGCCGAGAAGCACAGAAAACTCGTCTTCTGGCACCCTTTTTGGGCCTGATGGCCATGAAGGAAAGAGAAGGTGACCGCTCTTCCGCAATTTATTGGCGATCTTGTTCAGCTCGGTCAGGCGGATGACGTGGTTCGCCAGCACATGTGGCCAGATGTCGCCCCATGCCGCCCCGGTGCCGGAATTCGGCACGATGCTCAGCAGCATATGCCGTGCCTTCTCCATCTCGTTGGTGAGAAACATCATGTTAGGGTCCGGCGCCATTTCCTGCATCGACCCGAGAAGTTCGAGCTGGCTCGACTTTTCAGCCCGCTTCTCGACTTTCTTTCGGCCGATGATGTCGGCCTGCACGCCCAGCGACTTGACCTGGCAATCCCGGAACACCTCGATGCCCGGCGACTGCTGCGTACCATAAACAAGAAAGTATAGGGTGCGATCGCGATCCGGCCGTTTCACATCGACGTCGGCGACAAACTTGTAGCCTGCGACCTTGGATACTGCGCGTTCGAATGACTCTACGATTACTCGCTTACGCATTTCCGGGGTAGCGGCAGGACTCTGTTCCAAGGCGCGTAACTGATTGCGCCAATCCTCGGTCGGGATCAGCTTGTCGAGGACTGGCGCCACCTTGTCGTTGTCGAAAAGCGCAAAGCGGTTCACGAAGTCGAACATGAAATTGAAGACGACTTCACATCGCGGCCGTCCGATCAAGGGCTTAAGCGCCTTCAGGTCGAGCGAGAAGCCCTTGGGGTCGATTAGTATGAAGGAAAATGCCTGGCTCGGGATGCACCGGGCAATGGCTGGTGCGATCTCGGTGAAGTCGCCATTGTGGGTGTGGATCTCCACTTCCGGGAACATCGCCTGCAGTTCAGCGAGCCGGACATAGGCCTTGGGATTTTTCTCAACCAGATGAGCGGTCATCTTCACTTGACGCGGCTTGTGGGCCATCCCGGCCCACGAGCGCTTGGCGTCGGTAAGAGCCTGAAGGGCAATGCCGAACGAAGTGTCATCGAACTGCTCCGACTGGTTTTTCCATGGGCCGGAGAACCCGTCGACGTAGACCACCTCACTATACCTGCTGGCGATCTTGTGGATCAGGCGTTCAAGATAGTGCTTGAGGAAGTGGTGCTTGACCAGCGCCTGCTCGCGACCGGCGTAATGCTCTGGGGCCAGCGCCACGTTCAGGCCGCTGCGCTCGAGGGCAGGGAGGCCGGAAGTTCGTTCCATTCCCGTCCATCCAACTCGCGGCCACCGGACTTAGGTCTGATTCCACCCCATTGCTTGAAGAAGAAGGCGACGTTCTGCGCAGCGCACTGATCACGAATCTCGCGTGCCCATTCGATCGCCATGGGACGGGCGCCAGGTCCGCTTTCGCCGCCCGCGATCACCCAGTGGATGCCGGTCAGATCGACTTGTCCTACGGCGCCGATGAGCGGCTCGACCGACAGGAACCGTACGCCGGCGGGTGCCTGGCGTAGATGCTCGATGCGGGCGCTGGAGTTCGCGTCTTCGACAGACACGCCCAGCCAGATGTGGGCCGGCGGCGTCCGGTCGCGATAGCGGCGGTTGAGATAGTCGCGCATAAGCGAACTGCGCTTGGTCAGCACCTGGAAGACGTGCCAGTCGGCCTGCTCCATCGTGTCGAAGACCTGATCAATGAACGTCCCGGGCACCTTCTTGTGGAACAGATCTGACATGGAGTTCACGAAGATCATCCGCGGCCGCTTCCACGCTAGCGGCTGGGCGAGGCGCTCAGGCCGGAGTGTCAGATCGAAACCATGCTCGAACGGGTGGCCAGGGATGCCCCGCCAGCGTTCTGAAAAGCGTTCTGCATAGCAGTTGTCGCAACCGGCCGTGATCTTCGTGCAGCCCGTCACCGGGTTCCACGTCGCATCCGTCCATTCGATTGCACTGCCGTCAGCCATTTCATGCACCCCAGGAACGAAACGTGAATCTGCCACAGGCGAAGTCGCGTTGCAACGAAAGATGCGTAGCCGTTCGATCATTGCCATAGTCGATGTCAACGACAGAATGCTAGACAAGCGCCTGCAATGCCTGACATGTTGCCGGCCGGGCACAAGTGCCGACAGGGGTGGCGCATGGCGAAGAAGCGGCATTACGACTGGAACATCGGCGAACCATTGCCGGAATTAGGACTGCATAGCTTCGCGAAGCATCAAATTTTCGACGCATACATTACCGCCTACATTCGGACGCTGACAAAGAGCCATCTGACCCGTAAGCTCAAGCTGACCCTCGTCGATGGATTCTGCGGGGGCGGAATGTACGCCATGGGCACCAACGAAGTAGATGGATCGCCGCTGCGCATGCTGGCTTCCGTGGAAAGAGCGCAGGTGGAACTAGACACCGCCCGAGCCCGCGGTCTCGAGATCGACGCCGAATTCGTCTTTGTTGATGCCAACCCCAAGCACGTGGACTTCCTGCGGGAGGTCCTGCGCCAGCGCGGATATGAATCTCGGATCGGCAAGGACATCCATATTTACACGTCCAAGTTTGAGGACGTAAGCGACGAGATCATCCGCAGGATCCAGGCCAAGGGGCGCGCCCATCGGTCCTTGTTCTTCTTGGACCAGTACGGCTGGAGCGCGGTCACGTTCGCCACCATACGCCAGATCATGGCGTCGCTTCAGAATCCAGAGGTGGTCCTAACGTTCATGGTCGACCATTTGGTCAACTTGCTGACCGACAAGATGATCGACACGCCAGGCTTAAGCGCGATCGACCTGCGCCGCGAAGACGTGCAGGACATGCTGCAGATGAAGGAGCAGCGAGGCTGGAAGCGGCTCATTCAAAACACGTTGTATGAGCACATCCAGCAGAATACCGGCGCCAGCTACTACACCCCGTTCTTCATCCATCCCGAGGGCGGATCGAACCGCGACTACTGGCTGCTTCATCTTTCACGACACCACCAGGCGAGGGAGGAGATGGGCAAGATTCACTGGGATTACGAGAACACATTCGAGCATTTCGGGCGTGCCGGTTTCAATTCGCTGGGTTTCATGCCCGGGGTGGACGTGCGCGAAGACATGCTGGAGTTCGGGTTCAACGACAATGCCCGCACGCGGTCCGAAGCGGCAGTCGTCGATCAGCTTGCGAAGATGCTGCATGCGCGTGTGGCTGCAGGAGAGGCTGCGCTGACCAAGAAGCAGCTGTTCCTGGCCAACTGCAACGATACGCCAGTCATCAGCAGCATTGTAGACGCATCCCTCGTCACCTTGCGCGAAGCAAAGGACATTCGGATCATCACTCCAGATGGCGCCGTTCGCCGGTCCGCGACTCAGTTGGGTTGGCACGATCGCATCGAATTAGTGAAAAGCCCGACGCTGTTCTCTCTCCTTCGCCAGCGTGCGGCATGACATCACGAGCGATTTGAGACCTGCCACCCCCCGGGAAACACCAAGACACTGTTTAAGTATAAAGCAGCAAACAGCCTGTGACGATGGTGATGGAAGTGACCCCCAGCTCTTCCAGCTGGAATTAGCCGCCAACTGCCTTTCAAGCGATAGCGGCTTCCGCGGGGATCATTTAACGGACAAAATCCGAAATGAGCGCGTAGCCTACCGGCTACCGTCATGGCTGCGATTGACCTATTTCGGCGTCAGCCGACATACGCGTGCTTGTACCGGAACTGCGCGGGTTGGTGCGAGCTGCCGGAAAAGCGGAAGGTGTGTACCTGAGAGCCGAGTTCCGGCACTGTAGATCAGGCTTCCGCTTCGCCGCCATTAACCAAGCGCCTCTTCTATGGCCTTTTCCACAAGCTCTGGCGTCACTTTGAACCATTCGGTCGCACTGAAGGATCGTCCGTCAGGTCCCGTCACCCTCAGGGCGACGTGATACGATCGAAGCGCTCGGTGGATAAGCTGTTCAGCTTCCTTTGCCGAGTGACCCACCAGTTCGAAGGTAACTAGAATGTCTACTGGTGCGAACAAGAATGTCGCCTGCGTTTCGGCATGCGCAATGCGATCCTCCACTGCTCCCGATGTCGTGCCTACCTTAAGCAATCCCTGGACTTCGGTTTTATCCGATCGAGAACGCAGCACGTAAACGAAGCCTGTTCGCGCGCCCTCGAACAGGGGGCCGGCATTTGTGGTGCCGATGCGCCGCGCATCCTTGTCTTCGTAAAGCCGCCGGACGAGCGATGACATCAGCAGGTTGGACTCCGTGCCGTTGTCGAAAATGACGCGCAGGCGAGCGTCCGGCTTACTATTGCGCCGGTGCTCGTCGCGAAGGTCCGCAACATGGACGAGCTGCCCCTTGAGGACGAAGAACTCGCCCAACTCGACGCGCTCCTGCCGAAAATGCTGGGGCCTACGCGTCCCTTCGTCGACAGCCTTGCGAATGCTATCAAACAGCGGGTCGAAACGCTCAAAATCCGGGCAAGGGCGCCGGTCGGCGACGAAGTCGGGGCGCGCCATCGGCTTTAGTTCGTCACGCACTTCGAAGATATCAAAGCCATCAGCAAGCAGCGGATCATCGAGAGGATCTACGACACGTACCCCACCGAATACAAGATTACGCGTGTCGTAAGATGCGAGCCCATCCAGGTCAGCCTTCGATGCTCGCAGCCCAGCCAGTTCATTGGCAAGCATGCGCTCCCGCACACTGCGCCCTGGCTCAGAGACCGGCTCGGCACCGGTCTCATCCATGAACGCGTTGATGCTTTCGATGACCTCAACCGCGCGGGCGAGGAGGGGCGTTCGCGCGGCCTTGGGCCTCTCGCCAGGTGTGATTAGAAGTTCGTCGTTGAGATAGTCGATCGTTTCAGGCATCGACCTGTCCCTTGTCCGCGCCTGCCATGGCAGCACGCTTTTCCCGCGAAAGTTTGCGCATGAAAGCCAAACCTTCCGCCAGCCTGACCTCGCGTCCATTGGGGGAATTCAGGTTAGGTTCGCGACCCTCGCGCTGAATGAATTCTTTGATGCGGGGATAGAGCTTTTCAGCCTCATCCTGTGTCATGCTCACCTTTAACGCTCGAACCTCGCCATGAAGGCGCGCGAGCAACTCCTCGGAAAGTTCCTTAGATAACAGCTCATAGGCGTCATCGAAGTCGCGTCGGCCGCCGAGCAAGTCGACCTGCAACTCCCTCACGTTTATGAACCGCTTAGCTTGTTGCACAAACCGGTCACCGGCGCTCGATGCGTTCGGGGCCTTCTCGCCGGTGCCATCGTCCGGCTCCGCGAAGAGAGACTGTTCCCCCTCGGACATGTCGGGTGTCTGGATAATGCTCGGGTCCTTGGCGACCTCTCGGCCCAGTCCAGCGCGGACGCCGAACAGGCCCACCGCGTCCTCGACCTGCTCGGCCGAGAAGCCAGGATAGCGCCGCTTGATCACATCGGTAACCACGAGGTCGTACATCACATCCGTGTGGTGGTCGTCGGGGTTGATCATAACCGTCAGCGTGCGCGAGTCGTTCTGCACGTCGGCGAACAGGTCGTTAAAATCGTTTTCGATCGCCTCGACAGCCTTCTCGTCAATCTCCGGCATGCCAATAATCTCGATCTCGCCGGCGTTTGTTACCGGCCCCGGATTCGGCTTATCGCCGGGCGCCCCATCGAATTGGTCCGCACCTTTGTGCGTGCGAAACTTGAAGACCGGCGCCATCACCTGCTCCATCAGGAGCGACACCGAGATGGCCTTAAGCATATCATTGACGGCGCGGCTCACTGCTTCGTCCTTAGCGAAGGGGGCTGATACGAGGTTGGTGAACTGCGCCTCCGTTTTGCCCGGCGCATCGCGCGTCGCTCGACCGATGATCTGCACGACTTCGGTCAGTGAGCCCCGGTAGCCGACGGTGAGAACATGCTCACACCATATCCAGTCGAAGCCCTCCTTGGCCATGCCGAGCGCGATGATGATGTCGATATCGTCGCGGTCCTTTACCGCGCGCAGGCTCGCCAGCACCTTTTCGCGGTCGGTGCTGTCGTCCACAAGGTTCGCGATCTTGAGCGTATGACCGCCAGCGGTAAGGTGCACAAAGCCGGTCGTGGGATCGATGCTGATCTTGGGGTTCTTGCCTAATCGGTCACCGATGGCATCCACTATCGCGTCAACCGCGAACATCTTACTGACCCCGCTGCCCTCGGCCGACCCAACATGGGGGATATGCACGATAGTCTTCAGATGCGGGTCGAGCGCATCGCCGATCGCGTCGAGGTATTTGCCCTGGTAGAAGCGGAAGTTAATGCGTAGCGTCTTGAGGTACTCGTAGCCGTTGAGCTGCTCGTAATAGGTATAGGGCACCCTCTCGAAACGGGCCTCATCCTGTGGATGCAACACCGCCGTACCATCGCCGCGAAAGTACGAACCCGTCATGGCGAGGATATGCGCGGCGTCGGGCCCCGCTTCACCCGCCCGGTCGATCAGCCCACGTAGCAGGTTGCCCAGCCTGCTGTTCTCGTCTGAGGAGGCATGGTGGAGTTCGTCCACGCAAATGAGCGCGCGGTCAAACAAAGTCACGTCATCCGTCTTGGCGTAGGCGGCGCGCAGGGTGGAGTGGGTGCACAATGCTGTCCGCGCGCCGCCCTCGCCCCGAAGAAACCCGATCAACTCTTCCACCTTGCGGCCTGTCTCCGAGCCGACAGTGCAAAGGTCGAGGTCTAGCCGCCAGTCCGAGTGAAAGCCGCCTGCCACGAGACCCGTGTCCCGGAAGGAAGCGCCGATGGAGCGCTCGGGCACTGCGATCACAACGCGGTCGACGGAGCTGGTGCGCAGCTTTTCCAGCCCTACGAACATGGCAGCGCGCGACTTGCCGGATGCTGGTGGCGATTTCACCAGGAGGTGCTGCGCGTCCCGCTTGTCCCAGACCCTAGCCTGCATGACGCGCATGCCGAGATGGTTGGTCGCCTTAGACGCGCCCGTACCATCGTAGTTGAGCGTGATCGAGCCGAGACCGTTTTCGCCTGCCTTGTTCTTAGTCTCGCTCATGCGTTTACCTCTTCCTTGATCTCGGAGGGCTTCGGCTCTCCCCCCGCCATGCGTGCGTACAATTGTAGCATGTGCTCGATCCGATCTGCATCCGAACGGTAGCGGCGCGAGCCGAAGATCGTCTCCATCGTCTCGTCCAACTCCTCATGTGCGCGCCGCAGGGCGTGAGGCATTTTGGCAGGGACGTAAAGTTCGCCGAGAGAGCGGCCAAATCCCGCCTCCTTGCGCGCCTCGTCGATCGTCCACCAGTGCTCCTCGAGGTCCGCCTTACGACGATCCGACAGGTACGGAAGGGGGAAGGTATTCCATACAAGGGTATTGGAATAGCGCACCCGCGTTTCAAGTTTTCCGCCAACGAGTTCAAGCCATAACCGATGAAGCCGAGAAGACAGAACCGCAGCCTGCCAGATATCACCGTCGAAGATCGCGAACGCTTCACTAGACGTAATGTTGGTTTGATCCATTACATCGACGGGAAGGTAAAAGCGGTCCTCGCTTGAAGGTCGTGGCACCATGATCGTATGCGATGTCGCTGCGCCCGCCCTTTGTAGAAAGCGATAAGGCCGATCCGCAAACGCTTTCGAAATGTCCGACGCCTTTTCTTTAGACCGGTCCCGTGCCACGGCCTCGAACCGTCGTGCGAGTTCTGGGATGGACTTGGCCTCCTCGGCCTCGTCGTCGCCCACCCATAGGCAGTACCGTTCAATTCCCTTCATCAATTCTTGAGAGCCGTAGAGCCGCCGCACGAAACGCGCCGCATCCGCGTGCGCCTCGAGCAGCGCATCGCGCTCGTTGCGATCAAGGATCAGGTTGCCACCGTCGGTCGGTTTGTTGCCGAAGACCATCGGTTGAAGGTCCCGTGCGAGCGGCTTGCTCGTCTTGGCTACGATTGCCGTCGTACCGGGCGCTAGGTAGGGGCCAATTACATCCACGTCGCGCACGGTATCGCCGTCGAACAGGCGCTTAGGCGCGTTCGTCGGCCGCCCCATGCCGACGATTACGCAGGTCACGCCCGCATTGTGGGCGGCGAGGTTCGACCATTTGAACGAACGGTGCGCGAAACGAATTTCCATGCCGTCGAGCAGATGCGGCCACAGTTCGGGCACCTGCACCCCTTGTACGATGGAGTTGGTGGCCACGAAGGCGAATGGCGCGCCTGTTACCAGCGCGTAATCACGCGCTTTGACGAACCAGAGCGTCACGTAGTCGAGATTGCCCCAGTTCTTGACGCGCCCCTTGAACACGCATGCCATGTCGGCCTTTTGCTCGGGCGACCAATAGGATGAGCCGCGGAACTGCGGATTCCCTACCACCACAGTTTCCGCCCCTGCATTGAGGGGGCAAACCTCTAACCAATCGATATCCGCCGCGTTGCCCTTCACAATGACCCCAGCCTTCTGAAGCGGCAGGAAGTCGGTGCGCTGGCCCAGGTCCAATTCTAACTGCTGGTCACATTGATACTTGGCGATCCAAAGGCCCAGCCGTGCCGCCTGGCACGCGAAGTCGTCGATCTCGATCCCGAAAAACTGCTCCAGTGCAATTCCCGATAGCCGCGGCATGGCAAGGCGGCGCAAAGCTTCAGTCTCTAGAGACCGCAGCTCTTTGTAGGCGAGGATCAGAAAGTTACCGGAGCCACATGCCGGGTCGAACACGCGGATGCGGCCGAGCCTTTCGAGGAATTCGCGCAGGCGCCCCTTGTTCGCCCCAGCTCGTTCCAACTCCCCTTGCAGTGAATCGAGTAGGATGGGCTCCAGCACCTTCATGATGTTGGCTGGCGATGTGTAATGCATCCCCAGTTCGCCACGCTTCTCAACGTCAACAACCGCCTGAAGCATCGATCCAAAAATGTCAGGATTGATGAGCTTCCAATTCAACCCTGCACAGTCGAGCAGCAGCTTGCGGCAACGCCCATCCAGGGCCGGAGTTGGCGCGTTTTCTTCGAACAGGGAGCCGTTTACGTATTTCAGCTTGGACCAAGGGCGGGTCTCACGCGATCGCCGCCCTGGCGGTGTATCCATGTGCTTGAAAGCGTTTTCAAGAAACGCAGAAAGGTCGGTGCCGTCCACGTTTGACTGCCGAATAGCAGTCTCGAACACGTCCTTATCGAAGATACCGACATCGTCAGAGAAGAGGCAGAACAAGATGCGCGCCATGAAGATATTGAGCGCGTGGCGATCCGCTTCCGTTTTCCAGCCGGGATTGGCGTCGCGTACCGCGTCATGGAAGCGAGAAATGAATCGCGTGGCCCGCACATCGGCCATTCTCTCCTTTTTAGGAACGTATCTCTCATGCCCGCCAAGCGGAAAGAAAACGTCGCTTTCCAGCGAGAGCATATCAAGGCCTACACGCAGCGGTTCCTCGTCGAACTTCGGGCTCGTATCATAGGCAGCGATGCGCTCACCATCATAGGCGAGCAAAATCCGAGGACGTCGCCCCTTCGGTGCAGCGTCGGCTTCCGCGCGCATCCGATCCAGCGCCGCGTCCACCCCTCCGTGTTCGGTCGCTTCGAAACGGAGCATCCGAGCCCACAAGAATGCACCGTCTTTAGCGGTATCGCGCAGTTTCGTGATGGTAGCTCGCGGTGCGCCCACCGCCTCCATCAACGCCAAGCCGAACTCGCCTCCTGCTGGAGGCTTTGCGGCAAGGTCGTCAAGATTCGCGTATATTTCCCCGGGCGTCAGCATATTCTTCGACTTGTTCCTTGCCTCGTCGCTCTTCGCATCTGTCGTACTCCGCCGCCGACCCGATTGGCGCAGGATGACAAATCCCTTTCAGTTTGATTTTAGCGCATTCATTTACAGCAGTGACGTGCCTCCCGAAAGGTCCCTCAGTCTGACGTAGAGTCTGTCCGCGAGGAAAGAGCAGACGCTTTGGGATGACCTGCCGGGTAAGCGGACTGTCTTCTGTGGATGGCTCCCGCGTTGCAAGCATAAAGTGATGATCTGACGTTCCGTCGGGTGCAGTCGTCTGTCCGGCCTGTTGATGCAGTCGGTGTAGACTGCTGGCCCTGATGGGGTCCGCGAACAAGGTCCGATCGGCTTTGCAGGCTATGACGCCTAAGACAGTCCTTGGGTTGTCCTTGTTCCCGGTCCGACCGGTTTTGCCATCACATCCTTCGCTCTCACAACCTCGTGAAGCTGATCTCCTCAGCTAAACTCTTGATCTATGCTGCTGCCAGCATGGGCGCATGCCCGCGTTCGAAGACGCCGCCGCGCGCCATGACCGCCCATGCGATCCGCGCCATCTTGTTGGCGATGGCGACCGAGACAACGCGCGCAGGCTTTCTGGCGAGCAGAGCGACAAAGCGCGGATCGACCGTGCTGGGTTTCTGCTTGGCGTATCGGACAAGCGCGGTTGCGCCAATGACCAGGAGCTGCCGCAGATATCTGTCGCCCATCTTGGTAATGCGCCCCAATCGGTCCTTGCCGCCACTCGAACTCTGCCGCGGGGTCAGCCCCAGCCAGGCGGCGAACTGGCGCCCTGACGAGAACTGGCTTGGATCAGTCACTGCCGCGGCAAGTGCGGTCGCGCCGATCGGCCCGATACCAGGGATCGTCGCCAGGCGCCGGGCCCTGTCGTCGCTCCGCTGCAGAGCGGCGAGACGCAGGTCGAGCTTTCGCAACTGGGCGTGAAGCTGGAGCAGTTGTCCTGCCAGCATGGCGACGACGTTCACCGCTTCGGTCGGCAGGTCGAGCTTGGACTCACCCTCGGCGATCTCCCGCGCCATCTGCAGTGCCTTCACGATCCCCACCGGGATCGCGATGCCCAGCTCGGCGAGCACGCTGCGCATCATGTTGACCAGCTGCGTGCGCTGCTTGATCAGCAGGCTACGCACGCGGTGCAGCGACAACGCTGCCTGCTGCTCGCGCGACTTGACGGGCACGAACCGCATCGTCTGACGTGTGACCGCTTCGCAGATTGCCTCTGCGTCGGCGGCATCGTTCTTACCGCGCTTCACATAAGGCTTCACGTAAGCCGCCGGCATCAGCCGCACCTCATGGCCCAGCTTCGTCAGTTCGCGCGCCCAGTGATGCGACGTCCCGCAGGCCTCGGCGCCGACAAGGCACGGCGGCAGCTTCTCGAAGAACGGCAACATCTGCGATCGCCGCAGCGCCTTGCGAATGACGACCTCTCCGGTCGCGCTGATACCGTGAACCTGAAAAACGTTTTTGGCCAAATCGAGGCCGATCGTGCTAATCTCCATGGCGGGTGGCTCCTTCTCGGGTTGCATGACAGCAAACCCATCTTGGCACTTAGATGCCGTGAGCGGGAGCCATCCACCTCATCCGCACTTGGGAAGCGAAATTTGGGCGCTAAAGAGCAGCAAAGGGTCGGTTTCGCCGAAAGCGAACGCCGGATCGTGGGACATTGCTGCTGTTCCATAGCGATAGTCCGAACGGCAGCTCTTCCTAAGGAGCGGACATTCAATGAGCCCATGACCGATAACGCAGATCGTCAGAATTTGACCGCTTTCCGGACGTAAAATCGGACGAGTCATGCAGGTCGGCTAAAGGCCGGCGAGATTCTTGGCTGCAAATTGGCGTCGGCCTTGAAGCAGCGATAGTACACCAACATGGTCAAGCGAATTCAGAAACCACTCACCCTCGATCAAATGACCACGATCCGTGGAATTCCCTCAAGCGAGGCCTACGGAGCGGATCATTCTCCCAGTTTCGATCAGAACGAGACAAATCGCCTTTACGAAGCGGCAGTCGAGACAATCGCTGAGGAGGGGGATCGACTAGATTCTCTGGAATTGCTCACGTTGCTGGCCGCGATTGAGCAGATGACCACGCTACAAGAGCCACCTCAGCGGATAGGCATCGCGGCGGTCGAACTGGCACAAGCACAGCTGCTACGGTCCGCGTTTCCAGGCGATGCACTTACCACTGCAACAGCGGAGAATTTTATCGAGGCGTTGACAGCCGACCTTCATCTCTTTCTCGACCAAACTGCGAAGCCGCCGACGGATGAAAAAGGGCATGTACTTTCCCGCCGTCGCATGCAGACGTTGCTGGTCCGACACACCTTCTATGCGCACCACGCCGCGCAGATATTCCGGCGGGTGGCCAGAAATCTGGAACGGGTCGAGCTTCCCTCACTCGGACTGACGCTCGGGCAAGCGTCGATGATCAGCATGGCATTCGCCGTGGCTGTTCAGGCCGCGCTGAATTCAAGCAAACTGAAGGTTGTGATCCCGGAATGGCTGGCTGGCAAGATCGAGAGATTCGACCCTGCTTGGACGAAACCATACGAAATTGATCCGAGAATTCTCTCGCCGGCGATCCCCGATGTCGACGTCGCCACTTTGGCGAAGCTTCTGGACCGGCTGTCGATGGCTGAGGGCGAGTTGCGCGACGCTGACCCCGCGCACTTGCACCTCGACAATCCGATTTGGAGGCGACCGTTCATAAAGCATCAGGGGCGATGGTTCTGCTTCTCCCCGGGAACGCTGCTCTCGTCCCAGTTCGATATCATGGCGGAACTCGCAAGCGACATCTCCGAACGGCCAGGAGAATTGGTAGGCAAGGCGCGCGGGACCGCGCTGGAAGACATGCTCGTCGAAGCCCTTCAGCAAATGCTGCCGCACGCGGAGGTACTGCGATCCGTTAAATGGGACGACGCCGTCGGCAAGGAATTCGAGACCGACGCTATAGCCCTGATAGACGGACTAGTCCTGATCTTCGAGGCCAAGGGCGATGCCCTCTCGATGACCGGCAGGCGTGGAAGCAACAAGTGGTTGCGCGATTTTGACGACATCGCGGTCGAAGCCGCTGTGCAAAGTTGGAGGCTCGAGCAAGCGCTCCGCGACCAGAAACGCGAGGCCATCGAGCTACGTGCCGACGGGCGAACGGTTAGGCTGCGTCTCGACGACGTCCGCCATGTCGTGCGTTTTGGGGTCTCTCTCGAGCGCGTGACGATGGCCAGCTTTGGCCTAGAGGGGCATCTGCGGGCGCGGATCGAGCGCGCTGGCGGCATGCCGATGCCGATCCTTACGATCGGAGACCTTTGGCAAGTGAGGGACCTCTTGGGCAGCGAGGGGCATTGCCTCCACTTTCTCCTTCGCCGCACCGAACTCGAACGGGACTTCGAGTTCATCGCAGACGAATTGGACCTTATCGCCCATTACCTCCGCACCGGCTTCGTGCGTCTCTGGAATGATGTCGAAGATCGCAGCCCGGTGGCGCTCTATGGCTTGTCCGATTTTCTGCGCTTCTACCAAAAGGGCTCCCCTCACTATGATGCGACGGTAAAGCTGCCAAAGCGGACGACTGCATGGTGGGATAAGCTGATCCGGGAGCGCGAGGAGCGAAGGGCGCCTGGCTGGACAGACATGGTCTACGACCTTCTGAACATCCCCTTGCTCTCGCAGAAGCGTTTCGAGGAGGATGTCCGGAAGCTACGCCGCAAGGTTCGGCGACTACCGGGACGATACCCTCGGGACGGCCTCCTGATGCAGGCTCCGCATCAACTTCGTCCATCCGCCTTTGCGTGCATCGCCATGGGAAGGATGTCCTCGGCAGACCGTATCGCACTTGCCCGCGGACATTTCGCAGAACTGCTCGAAAGTCATCCAGATGAGCGCTTGTTCGTGTTCGTCCTCGACACAGCATCAGCCAATCCGACGCCTGCCTTGCCCTACTACCGCGGCATCGCCTGGGATCGGCACGTGGAAAACATTGGCGCCGAAGGCGAAGGTGTCGCGTCAGGGCTATTCTTCGAAGTCGACGCCAGCGAGGCGACTCCGTGAGACCTGGGGCAATCGCAGGCCTTCCTGGTTAAGTCTCGACATCCGCGCGCTACTGCGGCGTCGGCCGCGCTGCCGGGGAACTACGAGGTGTCGTCCCGTGCCACTTCCTGAAGGCGCGGTAGAAGGCGCTCGGTTCGCTATAGCCCAGCGCAGCCGAAAGGCTTTCGATACTCAAGGTGCCATCCGAAAGATAATCCCAAGTCATGCTTCGACGCAGGTCGTCCTTGATCGACGCGTAGCTGTTCAGCGGCGCAAGTATCTCGCGAGCGATCCAGCCGGCGGATCGCGCCCGCCAGGCTTAGTCAAGTCGCCCCGGAGACGAACGTGGCCGTGCCGCTGTCGTCCACGACGCGGTCCAGCAGTCCCAACTTCTCGCCGACGATCGCCGTGTGGACGGTGACGCCCGGATAGGCGCCGTCGGGAAAGAGGAGTGCGAACGCGAGAAAGTGCTCGGCCCTCCCGGTGATCTTCATACTCGCCTCACCGGTCGTTTTCATTTCGCGATTCCCATCCGCCATCCTATCTTTGTCCCGGAACCATATAGAGCAGCGGCTTCCGCCTTTGTCCCGGCCCGCACGGAAACCGGGCGCTGCACATCAATCGAGGAAGACGCGTTGGAGGATCGACCGCCCTTGCCTGGGAACCGGGCCATGACCGAGGAGGAGGTACGCCGGTTCCTCGCCCTAGTTCCTGGCTCAAGGCGCGCGGCGCAGGGCGTGATCGTCGATAACGGGGACGGGACTCGCTACCACTATACCGGGGTGATCCGGATGGACCCGGACCTCACGGAAAAGGAGAACCTTGACCTAGCCTATGGGGCGAAGCACGAGGTCATCAGGATGCGCGACCTTCGCACCCCGCACGACTATCTTCTTCGCGTCCGCCTCAAGGCGATCGCGGCCTCGACGCGCGCAGTCCGCACCTTTCGCGACCGACGCGCGAGGTTCGAGGCGCGCGGGAGGCGGTGGACCCTGACCGATTACTACAATGCGCAGAATAGCGAGGCGAAGCGCTACATTGCCCGGCTTAGCCGGGCCCAGCAGCGCATCGTCAAGGCCATCCCATATGGCCTAGCGCCGATCAACGAGGCCAATGCCGTCGCCCGCAAGACCCTTCTTGGCGACGTGGTCATAGTCGCGGAAAACCTGCGCAGCTTCTACTATTTCATGAATATCGCGATGTACGGGCCGTATTCCGGGATCGGGCCGGGCGACTGCATCGATGCCGCCCTGATTGCGCTGCGCATCATGCGCGGCAGCGAGTCCTTCGACTTCGATTTGGATCCTCGCGCGGTGCTTCCCCCGCGCGTCGAGCGGGAAATCCAGTCGCGGACTGCGACCCAGATGGAGTTCACGTTCGGGCATGAGTTCGCGCACGTGCTGGAAGGCCATCTCGATGCTGGCGATGCCAGTGGCGACATCAAGACCTACTCGCATGAGTGCGAGTACGCCGCCGACAGCCGCGCGGTGCTGGCGGCCGGCCCGGACCATGCTGCACGGGAAGCGCTCGCGCGTGGCGCGTTCGACGTGCTACTGTTCCTGCATTTCTTGGAGACGAGCGCAGCCGCCGGTATGCTGGGCCGGTTCTCCGCAAGCGACACGCACCCTCGGCCGGTCGAGCGGATCGAGCGGCTTGCGGCGACGCTGGGGAACCGCCTTGGTCGCCCGCCGGGCGAGATCGAGGCCAGCATCGAGGCGATAGAGCAGATGGCCGGGCAAGTTGGGAAGCGCGTCGAGTACTCGGACCGGCCGGACCTGCTCGACTTCTACGGCTCCATGTATCTCGTCGGGTACACGGACCGGATGAAGGAGGACCGCGTGGAGTTCTGAGTCCTTTTGCCATCAGCCCGACACGCCATGGATGTTCCGGCTTAGGTGGCCCGTCGCCGGCTCTACGCCATCGCCTCGCCGGAACAGCCAGAAGCGCTGGCTGCCTTCGACCTCGACGCGAAAATAATCACGTACCGCCCACCGCTCCCTGTCATTGCGCCACCATTCGCTATGGATTCGCTCGGGGTGACGTCCTCCCTGTTTTTTCATCCAGTTTGACCGGATAAGTGGCGCCATGCCGCCGATCCGCTTCGTCCGATGCAAGCGACTGCCTCTGCCGGAACCGGTCATTTACAGGATCGAGCACGAAAGGCCTTGTCTGGTCGATTGCCGACTTGGTAACTTCAATCCGTCTAATCAGTGGTGGGAGCGGGGCCAGTCGCGGGGCGGGTCACCGTGCGTGATAGGCTTCTAGGATGAGTGCTGGCTTGGCGAGCCTGCCGGGCCGCTTCTTGGAGTCTCGCCACGTGCTGCGCAGGAATGCCAGCAGCGAGCCGCTCTCCTCGAGAACCGAGCTGTCCGCGCCAACGGCCTGGACGGCCTCCCTGACCGCCTTGAGGAAAAGCGAGTGGCTCCGGCCGCCACGCGCATCGTCAAGGCACAGCTGCCGGGTCATGCTTTCTAGGAATTCGTTCCAGCCGCGTATGTCCGTCCGGAATCGCGGCACCTGAGCCAGCTCGTAGCCGGTCAGGTAGCGGCGCCTAAACTCCAAGTCTTCGATCAGTTCCAGGTCTCTCGCTACCCTTTCGTCGAATACCCTCGCGTAGTGCGTTCGGTCCAGGCTGGCGCCGCCCTCTAAAAACGTGCCTGCTGCGCTCCCCAGTCGGTCCCAGAGTCCGGAGACAGCGTCAAGGAATGCCTGACGCGCGTTCCCCAGTGCGGCCACATCATCCAGTCCTTCCAGCGCCCGGATTTGCGCCACGCGGTCCTCATATCCGCGGCGTTTGAACTTTATGCCGTTAGCCCGGTGGCACGCTTCCGAGCTCCAGTCTCCGAGGTGGGTCCACACGAACAGCCTGCGGCGCCAGTTTCCCGCTTCGCCGTCGGGCTCTTCCGCTGGCCCTTGACCGTCTTCGGGCGCACCGGAGTTACCCACGTAGTGATATGTGAGGGTCTTGTTCACGGGGACGTCGAAGCCGCTCTGGGTAACCATCTGCGACTCCTCCGACTGTGCCAGCGACTGCTTTAGGCGAACGGTCACTTTCAGGAAGCTCGGCTCCGGTCGGTAGTCGGAAAGAAGGTAGCCACGCTGGATCCACAGGTCGAAATTGCTGAGGCTGGACCTTTCCCGGCCGATCCTGATGCCAGGAAGCCGGAGCTGGAGACCGGTGCCAAGGTCTAGGTCTCTGGCTGGTCCGATCAAGCTTTCCTCGCCGGAGGAGGTCGCTGCCACGACGCCTTCGCACCAGTTGATGATGTGAGAGTGCCGAGTCTTCGTGAGGCGGCAGCTAGCTATGAGCTCAGCGTTCACGTTGCCGCCGAAGCCCTGCCGGGTGGCGTTGGCCGACCCGAAGACCAGCGTGCGCGCCGTCCGCTTCGCCTCTGTAGTCCAGACGATGTAGAAGAGCTTCAGGTGCACGAGGCCCGGGGCGGAACCCAGAACGCACGTAAGCGCGACCTTCCGCTTCGAGGCGGCTACGCAGTCCCTGATCATCTCGATGTCATCGCGCCGGCATCCGTCGTCGATGACGACGTAGAGCTGCCTCGGTCTAAGGTCGCCTATCAGGCGCTCAAAAAACTCCCGCTCCACATATGGTGTGACGACAAGCACCCTCTCGGCCTTTCGTCCAGCTCTGTGCGCGAAGAGGTCGTAGTTGTGCACTTGGGGCTCTGCCATATCTAATCATGGTGCGGATGCGTTGTTAGGTAAAGGCGGTTGCGAACTACACTGCGTCGTCGACGCGAACGTCATTTGCGGGGAACGGTCGCTTCGCCTCACGCATTGCCGCGATGCCCAATGTCAGCCGAGCGCAGTCTGCATGGTGTGGTTCGCTGCCGCTATCTCCGCCAACATCTCTTCGGACGGGGGGCGCTTCGCGACTAGGTTGACGAGCGTGGCGACCTTCAGAGGCATGACCACCGCGTTCCTGGTCATCGGGTTTCTCGCGACCGTCGGGATGAACGCGACGCACAGGATTGAGCCGACCGCCTTCTTCCCCGCGAAGACGTCGTCGATAGCCTCCTGCCCGTTGTCCTGCAGGACGTCGGAGATCATCCCTGTCAGCTTTTCGATCGTGTAGATGGCGGGCTGCCGCCAGTCCGCGAAGAAGCCGGCCTCCGGCCAGAGACCTGCGCCGAGTAGCCGGGGGGTGAGGTTGAAGGCTACGATGCCCTCCGGCGCCGGGCATCGCTCGATCTGATCGACACCCTTGACGATGTGATCAAGGAGGCTTTGCGTATGTGGCGAACGCACCGTCTTGAAGGCGTAGGCGCGGGCGGCCCGGCTGCCGTCCAGCGCGATTACGTCGGGGTTGTCGCCCTTCGAATTCTTAGGGTGGTCGAGCAGGACCCTGATGTTCCTGGCCATTAGCAGTGTGGCCCAGTAGACCTCCACGAGCTTGTTGTAGGCGTCCGCATCGGCAGGCGGTTCCTGCGTCAGGTGGACCGCGCCCAGCACGAGCATTTCTAGATGGGGGATTAGCGTCGGGAAGTCCGGATGGTTCTCCACAGCCAACACCTTCGCGGCGAGGTCGTGGACCGCCAGCCCAGCGGTATACTCGAGGCGCATGTCATCGGGCGTGCCGGCAAACCCCGCTCTGATTGTGTTCAGGATCCGCCAGAGAGGAAGCATGTCGGTGCCAGTCGAGGCGTGTCTGGGAATGCTTACGCCGTGCGTTGCGAGCAGTTCCTCGAAGCTGTCAACGAGATCGGACACGCCCGCGATCTGAACCTGCATGCCATGTTTCCTTGTACGCTAGCGCCGCCAGCGATGACGTAATCGTGTGCCCAGAGAGCGCACGCAGCGGACGAACGTCTCAACCAGTGCCATCATATTCCGACTGCCGTCGTTATTGGCTGGATCTGTCAATCGATGCGGCACTGCCAGGCGGATATCGCGTAATAAAGCATCGTTTGCGGTGGCCAAGAGCAATCTGAACCACGGTCCGCTTGTGGCCCGTTGCGACCATCAGCATCACCAAAACGAACGTCGGCCTGCACGATGCGCTTTCATCGCCTGAAATGGCCCGATGCGGGGTACCTTTATGCCCGGCAATTGTCAGACCTGCGAATGGCCGGTTCCGGCGCGAGCCGACATTCACCGCACTGCGTCGGAACGATGTGAGTTGGTCGGCTGCCGCCAGCTTCCGGCGATAATGACGCACAAACCATCACTCGGGCCCTCCTGCTCGTCTTCCGACTCCCGTCATTCGTTCATCTAAGCATGAGGCTTGCCCAAGTCCCGAGTTTACGACCGAGATGGCCTGTAGATGGGGGAAGTTGCAGTGGAGCTTCGGCTATGAAATCAGCTGACAGTCGTGAGAAGCTCCCATTGATGTTGCGGCTCGAAAGGGCAGCTGGGTAGGTATGCATGGGGACGGCCGCAGCCGTCCCCATGCATACCTTCAGCCCAGTTCCGCCGACTCGCGCTGGCGGACGTTCCGGAAAAGCTGGTGCGCAGCCTGCGCCGCACGCGACTCAACGCACTTAAGCTCGACCGCAAGGCTGACATTGCCGCTCAGCAATGCCCGCAGCACCCTCGCAGTTCCCCTCACGTCGGCTTGTGTGACCTCTGGATTGAACCGCTGAATTGCCTTGGCGGTGATTGAGACCGCCACATCATGCCCGTACTCATCTTCCATTTGGGCAAACTCGCGCATCTCACGAAGCACCTTCGCAGTGCCCGCAAGCTTGCTGGTCGCCTTCGTTGTTCCCGTATCCATGTCGTCTTCTCCGCTTGGCGCCCCAGCTGCGACGTTCGCGAACCGGCCGACACCAGGGGCATCGTAAGAGGCCGCGCCATCGCTGCCGACGGCAAGTTACATTTCTATTTTTTCGGATTACCTTGCCGGAATGGAAATGCTGTCAAAAGCTTCGAATGGACTGGAGCGATCGCGCGCGGCCGCGCTCCGCGTCCGTCACCGCTACGCCCATGATTTCGCGCATCGGACCCTCGCGAGGTTCAGGCGCCTGCTGGATCTCGAGACCACGTCCGGCGATCGCGCCTGCGAGACTGCTCCGGGCGCCAATCGGTTCGCGGACATGCTCAATGCGCACAATTGTGCACACGCCGACTCGGATGATCCGGCGGCAATTCCGACGCGCCGTGGCAAGCTGCACTGGCAGGCTATCCAAGTCGTTCGGTTGGTCCGAGCCTGCGGCTTCCCCGATCTGAAATCCTACATCAACAGCTTCGATCGGAGGACAACGCCTGAGGTTAGCCACGACATCACGGGGACCAACTACGGGCGCCTTCTTAGGGCCTATGTCGTCGAAAAGGGTCTTTTTACACTTGGAGAGGTGCGCATGAGCAAGGAGGAATATCGCCTGTGCTGTGAGATCCTGAACTCGTTGGCGTTCAACTCAGATGAGAATCCAAGCTACGGTCCTGGGTACGTCTGCAATCGGCGCTTCAAACGATATGCGGCGGAGCACTTCATATATCTTTTAGATGAACTGCGTGGCCAGAAGCTGACGGACTTGCCTGCTCCATCTGATGAGCGGTCCGAGCTGAGAAGGATGGGGATTCTCGGCACACGGCCAGGTTCTGAAGCGGAGCGCGACCCATGGGCGACGTGCACGCTTCAGTTCCTTGCCGACAAAGCGTCTCAGCCGGTCACAGAACGCTCTTAGAGGATGTCGCCCGCAGGTGGGCCATTGGCAGACGGCCCGCGAGGGAGAGAGAAGCCGGCCATATTGATGTCCATCAACACTGTGGACAGCGTTTTGGGCAACAACGGCGCCAAATAGGCGCGAAGTAGATAGTCCGCTCGGTTCGACCCGAACGGCTGCTTCTATCGCAAGCGGCCTTTCGCCGTCGAGTGCACGAATGTCCGGGTCTGGTCGAATGTTGCCCAAGATTGCCGACAAAGCTGATCAAATGGGAACCGAACCGATGTTCAAAATCTGAGGATTTCTCAATGTTTGGACGCAGATGGCTGAAAGTGGATACCCCTTGTAAAATTCTCAAATGATATTATAAGCTTAGTTAGATTTCTGGCTCACCATTTGCCGCTTGCGGTATATTTGGCGGTATCTCGCTGCGCCGGACTTGCGATCAAAAATTTGAAATCAAATCTTTATTTGATCGCTTGGATTCCGTCCCCGGGCACCACATCTCCCCCTTTCGTCGCTGATCAGGACCGCAGCCCCTGCTGGTTCACCGCTTGCTTACCATTATCTGCTAGGGCTGCGGCCATGAGCAAGGTCGATCCCATTCCCAAATCCGCCGTCAGCCATGGGGTCGGCATCGCCGGACTTGTCGGGCTTGGCCTCTGGACGCTTGTGGCGCGCCATTATGGCATGGATGGGCCCAATGCAGGACTGACGGCGGTCGTCGCCTGCGGGCTGCCGATGGTGCTATGGTCGCTGATCGTCGACAAGGTGCATCGCAACGCATCGACCGGCATTGACTGGGACATGCCTGCCCGCACCGTGCGCGACGTGATGGACATCAGCATCGTCAAGATTGCGGGCCTGTGGGCGACCTGGCTGGCCATCGCGACCTTCTATTGCATCGCGCGCTGGTACTGGTCCGGCAACTATCGGTTTTCCATGGACCTGTTCATGGGTGCCGCGCCCTGGCTGCTGGCGCTGTCCATTCCCTATATCCTCTGGATCGACCGCCGGCTTGTGGAGCCGAAGGACGCTTCCTACAGTTTTGGCCAATGGATCATCGGCGGCGGCGCGGGGCAGGCGGACATGGTCCAGGTCGCCCATCATGCCCGCGCCTGGGCGGTGAAGGGCTTCTTCCTCGCCTTCATGGTCTCGATCGTGCCGGGCAATTTCGCCAGCGTGGTCGCATGGCGGATAGAGGACGCCTTCGCCCATCCGGTGGCGATGGCCGGCTTCCTGATCGCGGTCATGTTCATGATCGACGTCTGCCTGGCGACGGTCGGCTATATGCTGACCTTCAAACCGCTCGATTCGCATATCCGCACCGCCAACCCGTTCCTGGGCGGCTGGCTGGCGGCGCTGATCTGCTATCCGCCCTTCGTGCTGATGGGCAATGGCGGGCCGCTGGATTATCACGCCGGCGGCGCGGAATGGGATTATTGGACGCAGGATCTGCCCGCGCTGCAATGGCTGCTGGGCGGCTGGCTTGTGGCGTTGACGGGCCTTTACGCCTGGGCGACGGTAGCGTTCGGCCTGCGTTTTTCCAACCTCACCCATCGCGGCATATTGACCCACGGCCCCTATCGCTGGACGCGCCACCCGGCCTATCTGGCCAAGAATCTCTTCTGGTGGTTTTCCGCGCTACCCTTTCTGGCGGTGTCGGGCAGCCTGACCGACATGGTGCGCAACTGCGCCATGCTCGCGCTGACCAACGCCGTCTATTATTGGCGCGCGAAGACGGAGGAGCAGCACCTGTCCGCCGACCCCGACTATCGCGCCTATAGCGAATGGATGGAACGCAATGCGCCCGTACCGCGCTTCTTCGCCTGGATGACGGGGAAGAAGCGCGAGACGATGGTGGCCGCCGCGCAGCCGGCGGAATGAGGTTTAGAAGCTTTCCTCGTCATAGACCTTGCTGAGGTCGCCCTGCCACTGCCCATGATAGCGTTCCAGCAGGCGTTCGGCGTTGGTCTTGCCGGACGTGACCACCTCGTCGAGGAAGGACAGATAGCCCGTCTCATTGTCGCCCGCGCCGTTGAGGCGATCACGGGCGGCCAGACCCGAACGGGCGATATCGACCACCTGCCCAGCAATGTCGCGCAGCTTGCGCCCGCCACCGATCGGCGCATCCAGCCCCAGCCTGGGCACGGAGTCGCGCAGCGTCTGCCGTTCCTCCATGGTCCAGTCCTTGACCACATCCCATGCGGCATCCAGCGCGCCCTGATCGTAAAGCAGCCCGACCCATAGCGCGGGCAGCGCACAGATGCGGTTCCACGGCCCGCCATCGGCCCCGCGCATTTCCAGGAAGCTCTTCATCCGCACTTCGGGGAAGGCGGTGGAGAGGTGATCCTCCCAATCCTTCTCGGTCGGCTTCTCGCCCGGCAGCACCGCCAGCTTGCCATCCAGGAAGTCGCGGAAACTATGCCCCGCCGCGTCGATATATTTGCCGTCCCGATAAACGAAATACATCGGCACATCGAGGGCGTAGTCGGCATAGCGTTCGTAACCGAAGCCGTCCTCGAACACGAAGGGCAGCATGCCGGTACGCCCCGGATCGGTGTCCGACCAGATATGGCTGCGGTAGGACAGGAAGCCGTTGGGCTTGCCTTCGGTAAAGGGCGAATTGGCGAACAGCGCGGTCGCGAGCGGTTGCAGGGCAAGGCTGACGCGGAATTTCTGCGCCATGTCCGCTTCGCTGCCATAGTCCAGGTTGGTCTGGATCGTGCAGGTGCGCAACATCATGTCCAGCCCCATCGACCCCACGCGCGGCATGTGCCGCAGCATGATCTCGTATCGGCCCTTGGGCATGATCGGCAGTTCCGCGCGCGTCTTGTCCGGCCACATGCCAAGGCCAAGGAAGCCCAGGCCCAGCATGTCGCCCACATATTTCACCTGCTCCAGATGGCGGCCGGTTTCGGCGCAGGTCTGGTGCAGATTGTCGAGCGGCGCGCCGGAGAGTTCCAGCTGGCCCGCCGGTTCCAGGCTGATCGTACCGTCCGCACCCGACAGGGCGATGATATTCTCACCCTCGAACACCGGGCTCCAGCCATAGCGGGTCAGGCCGATCAACAGCGTGTGGATTCCACCCATCTCCTCATAGGAAGGGGCGTGATGATCCTTGCGGTTATAGACGAATTTCTCGTGCTCGGTGCCGATCCGCCAGCGGTCCTTGGGCTTTTCTCCCTTGGAAAAGGCCGCGATCAACTGGTCGCGATTCTCGATGACGGGATCATGATCCCCGGAGTCTGTTCTGGTGCTCATGCCCCGCCCTTAGTGCTTCCCCAACGCGCGTCAAACCAGAGCGCGCCGCCGACAGATAAGTTGCGCCTATGCTTCGCGCAACAAGATAGCGGAATGAAACCTAGAGCACCTTCAAATCAGGTGGAACAGCCGACTCGAAAAGCGCGACGAATCAGAATCAAGTCCAGTCGCCATTGATCGTCATCCAGGCCGATGTCGCGGCGATGGCGGCCGTTTCCGCCCGCAGGATTCGCGGCCCCAGCGATACCGGTACGGCGCCCGGCGTCGCGCGGATCGCCTCGCGCTCGGCAGGATCGAACCCACCTTCCGGCCCGACCAGAAAAGCGGCAGGACCAGGATGGGTCCGCAATGTCGCATCCAGCGCCGCGCCGCCCGTTTCGTCCGCGAAGAAGAGGTGCCGATCGGGCGCCCAGCCTTTCAACAGCGCGTCCAGCTTCGTCATTTCGGCCAGTTCGGGCAAGGCGGTGCGCCCGCATTGCTCCGCCGCCTCGACCAGATGAGCGTGAAGCCGATCCAGGTTCAGCCTGTCCACCACCGCCCGGCGCGTCAGCACCGGCTGAAGCCGCGCCACGCCCAGTTCGCACGCCTTTTCGGCGATCAGGTCGATCCGGCCTTTCTTGATCGGCGCGCAGCAAAGCCAGAAATCGGGCACATGCTCGGGCGGCTTGGTCTGGCTGACGCATTCCAGCACCAGGTCGCGCTTGCGAATATCGCGCGCCCGCGCCGCCCATTCGCCCGACCGGCCGTCGAACAACAGCACGATGTCGTCGGGCTTCACCCGCATGACGCTGATCAGATAATGGGCCGGATTGCCATCGACCGGCACCACCACGCCTTCGCCCAGCTGGGTTTCGACGTGCAGGCGCGGGGCGCTTTGCGGGGGCCAGGCGGGGGTTGCGGTCATTTCATCTCATGTCTTGCCGGTGACTTGTTCTTCCCTAAAGAGAAGCATGGCCCTTCGACAAGCGTTAGGGCGAATTTGGAGTCGCCGTTGAATCAGACGCCGTTGAACAAGGGGATCGTTCCGGACAGCGAAGCGCGCGGCCTGCTCGCCCGCCTGCCCGACACGCCCCGTACCTTGGCGCAACTGGCGCGACTGGATCGGCCGATCGGCTGGTGGCTGCTGTTCTGGCCCGGCGCCTGGGCCGTGGCGCTGGCCGGGGGCGGCTTTGCCCGCTGGCCTTTGATCGCGTGGCTCCTGATCGGCAGTATCGCGATGCGCGGGGCAGGCTGCGTCTTCAACGACATCGTCGATCGCGATCTCGACCGGAAAGTCGCCCGCACGGCCGCGCGGCCGCTCGCCAGCGGCGCCATGTCGGTGAAGGTGGCGTGGGCCTGGCTGCTGGCCCTGTGCCTCGTCGGCCTGGTCGTCCTGCTCCAACTCTCTCTTCATGCACAAGTCGTGGCGCTGGGCAGCCTGGCGCTGGTCGCGGCCTATCCCTTCATGAAACGGATTACCGGCTGGCCGCAGGTCTGGCTCGGCCTCGTCTTCTCCTGGGCTGCGCTGGTGGGCTGGAGCGAGGTGGCCGGCGCGCTCACCCTGCCGGGCCTGCTCCTCTATGCCGGCAGCATCTTCTGGGTGGTCGGCTATGACACCATCTATGCGCTACAGGACCGGGAGGATGACGCGCTGATCGGCATCGGTTCCAGCGCCCTGTCGATGGGCCGCCATGTGCGCGGCGGCGTGACATTATGCTACGCGCTCGCTCTGGCCTTGTGGGGCGGCGCAATCTGGCAGATACGGCCGCAGGGTCTGGCGCTGGCCGCCCTGCTGCCCATGGCGGTGCATCTGCTGTGGCAGACAGGCACGTTGAAGGAAGATGGAGTCGATCCCCTGCGTAAATTCCGGTCCAACCGCTTTGCCGGTTTGCTGATGTTCCTGGGCTGTCTGGTCGTGGGGAGTGCGTCGCTATGACGCCGCAACTGGGCACCGATTGCTGGCGCATCGAACGCGCGGACAAGGCCAGCGTCGTCATCGACGCGGATAATTATTTCCGCCTGGCCCGCGCCGCGATGATGAAGGCCAAGCGCCGCATCATGCTGATCGGCTGGGATTTCGATCCGGCCATCAGCCTGATTCGCGAAGATGAGGCCAAGGATGATGCGCCGATGGTCATCGGCGACTTCATCACCTGGCTGGTCGAACAGACGCCGGAGCTGGAAATTTTCCTGCTGCGCTGGGATGTCGGTGCGATCAAGTCGATGGCGAAACCCTCGCACCTCGTCACCACGCTGCGCTGGATGGCGCATCCGCGCATCACCGTGAAGCTGGACGGCCATCATCCCCCCGCCGCCTCCCACCATCAAAAGATCGTCGTGATCGACGATTGTTTCGCTTTTTGCGGCGGCATCGACATGACCGGCGACCGCTGGGACACGCGCCATCATCGCGACGAGGAACCGGGGCGCCTCCATCCCGACGGGTCGCCCTATGGCCCCTGGCATGATGCCACCACGGCGCTGGCCGGCCCGGTTGCCGCCGCGCTGGGCGAACATGCCCGCAATCGCTGGATCGGCGCGGGCGGCGATCCGCTGGAGCCGGTCGAGGGGATCAGCGATTGCTGGCCCGACAGGTTGCCCGTGATGTTCGAGGGCGTCGATATCGCCATCGCCCGATCCGCGCCCAAGATGGACGATCAGGAAGAGCTGATCGAGATCGAGCAGCTTTACCTGCATCAAATCGCGGCGGCCAAGCGGCACATCTATGCCGAAAGCCAATATTTCGCCTCCCGCCGCATCGCCGAGGCGATCGCCAGGCGGCTGGACGAGGCGGACGGGCCGGACATCGTCATCGTCAATCCGGAACAGGCCGATGGCTGGCTGGAACAGCAGGCGATGGATACGGCCCGTGCGCGCCTGTACGAAACGCTCAAGGCGCGCGATCCCCATGGCCGCTTCCGCATCTACCACCCTTTCACCAATCGCGGCGTGCCCATCTATGTCCATGCCAAGATATTGATCGTGGACGACCGGCTGATCCGCGTCGGCTCGTCCAACATGAACAATCGATCGATGCGGCTGGATACCGAATGCGACGTGTCGATCGACACCATCCTGCCCGCCAATGCAGGACGGCAGGCGACGATCCTGAAGATTCGCGACGACCTGATCGCTGAACATCTGGATCTGCCCACCGAACGGGTCTCGGCGGTCATCGCCGAACGCGGCCTGATCGCCGCGATCGAGGAACTGCGTCAGAAGCCCGGCCGCACGCTGCGCCCCTATGTGACGCCCGACCTCAACGACGTACAGACCTGGCTCGCCGACCATGAGGTACTGGACCCCGAAGGCCCGGAGGAAATGTTCGAGCCGGTCAACGAACGCGGCCTGTTCCGCCGGATGAAGGGCTGGTTCGGGCGGGGGTAAACTACAGCCCGAGCAGTTTGCGCAATTCGGCGTTGATCCGGCTCTGCCAGCCGGGTCCGCCGGCGCGAAAGGCGTCCAGTACCGCCCGGTCGAGCCGTAGCGTCACCTGTTGCTTGGGGTCTTCTGATTTAGGGCGACCGGGCCTTGCAATAATGCCAGCGCCGGGCCGAATAACCTTGTCCCCGATCCGAAATTCGGCCTGATCGAACATTTCCTCCGTCCATTCCGGGATGTCATCGTCATTCCAGTCGGCGGGCATAGGCTTTCTGCTCTCGGTCATTGCATTTCCTCATCGAGATGACCCGCAACCCTTCCTCCGTCGGTGTCCAGACAAGAATAACGAGACGGTCGTTTACCAAGCCGAAAGTCTGGAAGCGCGGCTCCGGATAATCGAATCTATCATCCTCTCTCGTGAAGACAGGGCCATCAAAAATCTGCGCGGCATCTGCGAAGTCCAGTCCGCGCTCTGATAATGTGGCCTGCCTTTTGGCAGCATCAAAACTCACTCTCATAAACCGAAATCCTCAGGCGAGCCTGCCTCATGAGGGCAGGCTGAGTCGTTGGAGACGTGCCGTCACTTCCGTTGCTGGTTTCTCGGTTTCTGATATTTTCAGTTGGCGCGATCAGAATATGGATGAAGATCGAAAAAGTCAATATTTGTAGTTACAACAACTACTCCGCCGCCAATAAGGCCTCGGCGCTTTGCAGGTTGACCGACACCAGCCGGCTCACGCCGCGCTCCACCATGGTCACGCCGAACAGGCGGTGCATGCGCGCCATGCTGACGGCATTATGGGTGACGATCAGGTAACGGGTATTCGTCTGCGCCACCATCGCGTCCAGCAGATCGCAGAAACGCTCGACATTGGCGTCGTCCAGCGGCGCGTCCACCTCGTCCAGCACGCAGATCGGCGCAGGATTGGTCAGGAACAGCCCGAAGATCAGCGCGACCGCGGTCAGCGCCTGTTCGCCGCCTGACAAGAGCGTCAGCGCCGCCAGCTTCTTGCCCGGCGGCTGCGCCATGATCTCCAGCCCCGCCTCCAGCGGATCGTCGCTGTCGATCAGTTCCAGATGCGCCTGCCCGCCGTTGAACAACGTCGTGAAGAGCCGCCGGAAATGCCCGTCCACCGCCTCGAACGCGGCCAGCAGCCTTTGCCGCCCCTCGCGGTTGAGGCTGCCGATCGACCCGCGCAACTGGTTGATCGCTTGCGTAAGTTCCGCGCTTTCCGATCGACTGGCCGCCTGGACAGCTTCCAGTTCCTCCAGTTCCTGCGCCGCGACCAGATTGACCGGGCCGATGCGCTCGCGCTCGGCATGGAAACGGTCATGATCGGCCAGTTCGGTCTGCGCGATGCGGATCTCGGCGCTGGCAAAGCCCAGCTTCTCCGGCAGGACCGGCGGCGGACATTCGAACCGCTCGCCCGACAGGCGGTTGGTTTCGATCCGGCGCTCGTCGGCGGCTTCGGCACGCGCAACGGCGGTAGCGCGGGCTTCACGCGCGGCGGCCAGCGCCTCGCCCGCCTGCGCCGCACGCCCCTCGGCCGTGCGCAGCGCCCCCTCCGCCTCCTGCTCGGCGCTGCGGGCCTGATCGGCGGCCTGCGTCAGGGCCGTGCCCTGATCGCTCAGCCCCGCTATGGCGCTGGCCAACGCATCGGGCTGCGTCACAAGTCCGTCACGCTCGCCGACAATCTCCTCGGCACGGGCGACCATGGCGGCGATCCGCTTGGCCGCCTCGCCCGCGCGAGCGCGCCAGCCCTTCGCTTCGGCGTCGGCCGCTGCCTGCCGTTCCTGGTCGATCGTCAGGGCGCGATCGGCCAGCGCCTGATCCGCCTGCAACTGGCCGACCGCGCCCCGCGCCTTCTCGCTCGCCTGCGACAGGGTCACGACCAGTGCACGGGTTGCCGCACCATCGGGCACAGCAGCCCGGTTTGACTCCGCCTTCTCATGCTCGCCCTGCGCGCCATCCCGGTCGCGCCGCGCCTCGGCCAATCGTTCCTCGACATCCTCGCGCCGCCCGGCCAGCCGTTCCAGCGCCGTAGTCGCCTCATCGGCGGCGCGCAGCGCAGCGCGCAACCTCTGGTCCGCCTGCGACAGGCCGGTGCGTCCTGCGGCCAGCGCCTGCACGGCCGCCTGTTCGCGCGCCTTTGCTCCATCCTGCGCCGCATCGGCCTGCTCGACCTCGGCCTGCACGGCCGGGCGCGCAGCGGCGATTGCGTCCAGCCGATTAAACCGGATCAGCCGCTCGGCCGCAGCCGCCCCGCCCTCCGCTGCCACATAGCCGTCCCAGCGGCGCAACTGCCCATCCCGCGTGACCAGCCGTTGCCCCACGCCCAGCGCCTGCCCCGCGTCGCGGTCCACCACCCCGATCTGCGCCAGACGGCGGGCCAGTTCCACCGGCGCCGTGACATGCGCGGCCAGCGGCGTGGCGCCAGCGGGCAAGGCGGGATCGCCGGGCAACGGATCGGCCCCGGCCCAGCGCCGCTTGCCCTCCGCCCCCACCGGCGCCTCAAGATCGTCGCCCAGCGCGGCGGCCAGCGCCCGCTCATAACCCGGCGCCGCCTTCAGCCGGTCCAGCGCCCGCGCCTTGGTTCCGCCGCTATCCACGGCCCGTTTCAACGCTGCCGCCTCACTGTCCAGCGCCGCCAGCCCGGCCCGCGCCGACGCCAGTGCCGCTTCGGCCGATGCCCGTGCTTGGGCGGCGGACTGGCGATCCGCATCGGCCGTCTGAATGGCGTTTTCGGCAGCATCGCGATCGGCCTTCGCCTTGTCCTGATCGGCCATCGCCGTCTCGCGCTGCGCCTCCAGCGGGGCGGCATCGGGCAGGGCGGCCGCCTCCGCAGTCAGTCGTACCACCTCCCGCTGCGCCCGGTCCATCCGGCTGCGCGCGGCCGCCAGCGCCGCTTCCGCGACGCGCAATTCGGCCTGCTCGGCCGCCTGCGTCGCCATCGCCTTGGCCAGATCCAGTTCGGTGTCGCGCGCCGCATCCTCGGCAGCGGATATCCGTGCGGCAAAGGCCGGACGCAATTTCTCCGTCTCGGCCACCCGCCCCTTCAGCGTGGCGATCTCCGCCGTCAGCCGGGCGATCGCCTCCGCCGCATCATTGGCCAGCGTTCCTTCGCGCGCGCGATCCTCCTCCAGCCGGGACGCCTGCTGCGTCAGGTCGGCCAGACGGCGGACGACCGAATCCCGCTCGGTCCGCAGCGCCGCCAGCCGATGCCCCGCCTCATTGGCGGCGTCGCGCGCATTCTGTGCTGCCATGCGCCGGTCGGCCAGCGCTGCGACAGCCGCCTGTGCATGGGCGGCGGCTGCCATCTGCCCCTCCTGCGCAGCCGATACGGCGGTGTCGGCCTGCTTCGCCTCCGCCCGCGCGGCCTCTGCGCTGGCATTGGCCTCGCGCCAGCGGGCGAACAGCACGCGCCCTTCGGCCACGCGAATCTGGTCCGACAGGCGGATATAGCGTTCCGCCGCCTTCGCCTGCCGCCGCAGCGCATTGGCGCGCGCGTCCATATCCACCAAAATCTCGTCCAGCCGGGCCAGATTGGCTTCGGCCGCGCGTAATTTCTGCTCGGCATCCTTGCGCCGGACATGCAGGCCGGCAATGCCCGCCGCTTCCTCCAGCATGGCCCGCCGTTCCTGCGGCCGCGCGGCGATGACGGCGGCGATCCGCCCCTGGCTGACCAGCGCCGGGCTGTGCGGGCCGGTGGCGGCATCGGCAAAGACCAGCGACACATCCTTGGCGCGCACGTCCTTGCCATTGGCGCGATAGGCGCTGCCCGCCCCGCGCTCGATCCGCCGCGTGACTTCCAGTTCGCCGTCCGCGCCCACGTCGACGGCGGAAAACAGCTCGCCCTGTTCCTGGATGGTGAGCAGCGACACTTCGGCAAAGTCGCGCTGCGGCCGCGTGGCGGTGCCCGCGAAGATCACATCCTCCATGCCGCCGCCGCGCATGGATTTGGCGCTGGATTCGCCCATGACCCAACGGATCGCTTCCAGCAGGTTGGATTTGCCGCAGCCATTGGGGCCGACGATGCCGGTCAGCCCCGGTTCGATCCGCAGCTCCGTCGCATCGACGAAGCTTTTGAAGCCTGAGAGTTTGAGGCGCTTTATCTGCATGACGGAAGACCGGAGCAGCCAGCCGCCCCGGTTCCCCTATGCGTAGGCGCGCCTGTCAGCCCCCTCTGGCGCAATCAGATCCCTGCTTCCTTGAGCTTGGGCTGGAGTGCGGACCAGCTGGCGACATTGTCCAGCAACACGCCGTTGATCAGGAAGCTGGGCGTTCCCTGAATCTGATATTCGCTGTTGGCCTTCTCGACATTCTTGGCCAGCTTCTCGGCAATCGCCGTATCGGCCAGGCACTGCTTGGCCTGATCGGCGGAAATGCCACGCTGCTGCGCATATTCGACCAGACCGGCAATCTGGGCGATCGCGCCGGGACGCTGCGCCGGGGGCAGCTTGTCCACGCCCTGGAAAGCGGCCTGCGCGCCCTGCACCTTTTCGAACATCGCCGACTGGTTGGCGAAGAACTGCTCCGACAGCGGGTAGAAGATGTCCTTGCCGCCGCAGCGGGCGAGCAGGGCGGTGGTCAGGTCGATCGGATCGCGCAGATAGGTGCGGAATTCGAAGCTCATCTTGCCGGTGTCGACGATCTTCTTGATCTCCTCCGACGCCTCGGCGGAGAAATCCTTGCAATGGCTGCATGTGTAGGAGCCATATTCGACCAGCTTCACCTTCGCCGACGGATTGCCCATCACGAAATAGCCGTCCGGCGTTTCTGCAATCCTGTCCGACCAGCTGGTGCCGGCGGGGGCTGCGACGGCGGCAACCGACTCGCCGGTCGGCTTGGCGGCGTCCTCATTCTTGCCGCAGGCGGCGAGGGTCAGGCTGAGGGCGATAAGGGCTATACCGGAAAAGGCTTTCACGACGGGCAAGGCTCCGAAATCAAACAGGATGAAAAGGGGTTTAGATCAGCGGGCGGCGGGGGGCAATGCAGCCTGGAGGATGGCCCAGCTCGATCCGTCCACCTTGGTTCCGTTCACGACGAAGCCGGGGGTGCCGGTGATCTTGGCCTTGTTCCATGCCTCGTCCGTCATCGCCAGCACCTGCTTCATCGCGGTCGGGTTGGCGACGCAGGCGTCCAGCTGCGCATTGGTAAAACCACGCTTGTTCATCAGCGCGTAAAGCCCCGTCTTCTGCCCGATATCCTTGAGTGCGGCGGTCTGGTCCGCAGGCTTGTCCGAACCGCCGTCATAGGCTTCGATCTTCTCCATCCAGGGCGTCTGGTTGGCGAACAGCGCCTCATGATTGCCCATGAAGCGAGCGGGGCCGCCGCAACGGGCCAGCAGCGCGGCGGTCAGGTCATATTTGTCGCGCACGGCATTGCGCACCTCGACGCTGACCTTGCCGCCCTTCACATAGCCGGTCTTGAGCGGCGCACTCGCCTCGCCCACGAAATGGGCGCAATGCGAACAGGTATAGCTCACATATTCGACCAGCTTGGTCGGCGCGGCAGGATTGCCCATCACATGGCCGCCGATCGGCGACAGCACGACCCGGCTCACCCAATTGGCGGCAGGCGCGGCGACCAGAGCGGCAGGAACGGCAAGCAAGGCAAGCGGCAGGAGCAGTTTCTTCATGAGGCGCGTCCGTAGAAAGGCTCCGCTGAACCGGAGCCGAATAGGGGTCGTGGGTGGCGAATGGACGGATGTGCCATCCGATCCACGATCGCTCTAGTTAATTTTCGGCAATCCGCTGCTGTTGGCAAGGCCTTGCGCCAGCGATTCGAGCACGGCGCGCAATTCCGGGTCGCCAATGTCGCGCAACGAATCGCCCAGCTCGACCGGAATGGGCTTGAGGTTGCGGGGCGGCGGCCGGCGCTCCGCGCGCATCGGCGTGATTTCGCCCTGCCGCATCGCGACCTTGGCGACGGCGGCATAGCCAAAGAAGCGGTTCACCCGCTCGACGATGTCGGGCAGCATATGCTGCACCATCGGCGCATGGCCACTCATCACCGTCAGCTGCAACGTGCCGCCGGCCTTCTGCCCCACCGGGAAGCGGATCGATTCGGGCGCCGAAATGCCGGCATAATGGCTGCCGACGATCTCCGCCCAGCGGGTGACGATGCTGGACTGGACGAAGCCGAACTTGCGAAAGGCGGCGCGGCCGATATCCGGCATCAGGTCGGCGATCGCGCGCGGCGCACCCGTACGCGGGCGCTCGGCTGCTGCGGCGGCACGACTCTTCTTATATTTAGGGGGGGCCGGGCGTTCCGTCATGAGGCGCTACATGGCATAGGGCTGGCATGCGCGTCGAGGGTAGAGACAGAAAAATCGCGGGCGACCTGCTCGCCCACTATGATGTTCACGCCCGGCGCCTGCCCTGGCGCGCGCCGCCCGGCAGCAATAGGGCGGACCCCTATCGGGTCTGGCTGTCGGAAGTGATGCTGCAACAGACGACGGTGGCCGCCGTCGGCCCCTATTTCGCGAAATTCACGGCGCGCTGGCCCACGGTGCAGGATCTGGCCGCCGCCGCCGACGCCGACCTGATGGCGGCATGGGCAGGCCTTGGCTATTATGCCCGCGCCCGTAACCTGCTCGCCTGCGCGCGGGCGGTGGCAGGCGATCATGGCGGCATCTTCCCCGATACGGAGGAGGGGCTGCGCGCGCTGCCGGGCGTGGGCGCCTATACCGCCGCCGCCGTCTCGGCCATCGCCTTTGGCCGGCGCGCGGTGGTGGTGGACGCCAATGTGGAGCGCGTGGTCGCCCGCCTCTTTGCCATAGCCACGCCGCTCCCTGCTGCCCGCACGGAGATTCGCGAAGCCTGCGACCGCATCACGCCCGACGCCCGCGCCGGCGATTTCGCGCAGGCGATGATGGATCTGGGCGCGACCATCTGCACCGCGCGCAATCCTGCCTGCGGCATCTGCCCGATCCGCGACGATTGCGCCGCTCTATTGACCGCCGATCCCGCCGCCTTTCCGGTCAAGCCGGCCAAGAAAGCCCGTCCCCATCGCACCGGCCATGGCTGGTGGATCGAGCGGGACGGCCATGTCTGGCTGGTGCGCCGCCCGGACAAGGGGCTGCTGGGCGGCATGCGCGCGCTCCCCAGCTCCGACTGGAGCGACGCGCCCGACGCCACCCCGCCGCTGCCGGCGCACTGGTCGGCGATCGATGAGCCGGTCGCGCATGTCTTTACCCATTTCTCACTGGCGCTGCGCGTCCACCATGCCCATGTGGGGGCGGACGTGACGCCGACGGGCGCAGGCGAATGGTGGCCGATCGACCGGATCGGGGAGGCGGGATTGCCGACATTATTCGCTCACGCCGCCGACGCAGTGAGGAAGGAAAGGCAGACGCATGCACGGAACTGACCCGACGACGAAGACCATGCCGGGCTTCGTCGGCAGCCGGCTGGACCGCGTCGACCACATCCGCACCAACCCTGCCCTGCTGGCCGAAACATTCGCCGATCCCGCCGCGCGCCTGCTGGTGCTGGACGGGCTAGAGCCGGTGGAGGCGGACGGGCATCTGCTGCTGGAACCACTCGGCCCCGATGCCCGCGCGCAGGATCATGTCCTGCTCGGCGTCGATCCCGTCGCCCGGCCGATCTTCGCCCGGCTGGTCGCCGACCTTGGCCCCAATCTCACGCCAACGCCGCGCAGCCGCGCCATCGCCGGCCTCGTCCCGGCCGACGAAGTCGCGCTTTACGGCACGGCGCGCAGTCTGGTCCACTGGCACGCGCGGCATCGCCATTGTTCGGTCTGCGGCGCGACCACGCGCCCGACCAAGGCCGGCTGGTCGCGCAAATGCGACGCCGACGCCTGCGCCGCCGAACATTTTCCCCGCACCGACCCGGTCGTCATCATGCTGGCCGAATATCGCGGGCGCATCCTGCTCGGCCGCCAGCATGCCTGGCCACCGGGCCGCTATTCGGCGCTGGCCGGCTTCGTCGAACCGGGCGAGACGATCGAGGAAGCGGTCGCGCGCGAATTGTTCGAGGAAGCGGGCGTCCGCGTCCATGACGTGCGCTATGTGATGAGCCAGCCCTGGCCCTTCCCATCATCCCTGATGATCGCCTGCATCGGCCAGGCGCAGGATGATGCGCTGACGCTGGATGCCACCGAGATCGAGGACGCCTTCTGGTGCGACGCCGATCAGGTGCGCGCGGCCATGGCCGGCGACCCCGATGCCCCTTTCCTGGCCCCGCCGCAAATGGCCGTCGCCTGGCACCTGCTCGACCATTGGCTGGCTGCCTTGACGCCCCCCAGCCTTGTTAGCGCGGATGCAAGCGCGTAAGGCCGCCCCCTTGCCTTCCCTATATTTCAGGACGATTTTCCCTCCATGCTCAGCCTAGACGAAGCCCAGTCGCGCGCGCAGGATCTGGTCAGTGCCGCACGCAAGGCCGGGGCGGATGCCGCCGACGCCATCTATGCCTGTACCGCATCGACCAATGTCTCGGTGCGCCTGGGGGCGCTGGAAGATGTCGAACGATCGGAGGGGGAGGATATCGGCCTGCGCGTCTTCATCGGCCAGCGGTCCGCCAGCATTTCCGCGTCGGACATGAATCCTGCGACGCTTGCCACCCTGGTCGATCGCTGCATCGCCATGGCCCGCGAAGCGCCCGAAGACCCCTATGCCGGCCTGGCGCCGGAAGATCGGTTGCTCAAGAAACGCCCGCCTTCGCTCGACCTGACCGATGAGGAAGAGCCTGAACCCGCCAGCTTGCGCGAACGCGCGCTGATCGCGGAGGAAGCCGCCCGCAGCGTGCCGGGCATCACCAACAGCGAAGGCGGCGGCGCATCCAACGGCCGCAGCCAGGTGGCGCTGGCCACCAGCCATGGCTTTGCCGGCGCCTATGCCGGCACCAGCCATGCGACCTGGGCCAGCGTGCTGGCCGGCACCGGCGCCGACATGCAGCGCGACCATGCCAGCCACAGCGTCCGTCATCTGGAGGATCTGGACGATGCCGAAGCCGTCGGCATCCGCGCCGGCCAGCGCGCGGTGGCGCGGCTGGGTCCGGTCAAGGTCGAAAGCGGCGTCATGCCCATCATCTTCGATCCGCGCATCGGCTCCAGCCTGCTTGGCCATCTGATCGGCGGCATGGTCGGCCCGGCGATCGCCCGCCGCTCCAGCTTCCTGCTGGATTCGCTTGGGGAAGCGCTGTTCGATTCCGCCATCACCATCATCGACGATCCGCTGCTGCCGCGCGGCATGCGATCGCGCCCGTTCGATGGCGAAGGGCTGCCGGTCGAACGCCGCGCACTGATCGACCGGGGCGTGCTGACGGGCTGGCTGATGGACAGCGCCTCGGCGCGTCAGCTGGGCCTGGAACCCACCGGCCATGCCAGCCGGGGCGGCAGCGGCGCACCCGGCGCCAGCATCACCAACGTCCATATGGAGGCCGGCACCATCTCGCCGGGCGACCTGATGGCGGACGTGAAACGCGGCCTTTACGTCACCGAACTGATCGGCATGGGCGTGAACGGCGTCACCGGCGATTATAGCCGCGGCGCGGCCGGCTTCCTCATTGAAAATGGCGCGGTCGCGCATGCCGTGTCGGAAATCACCATCGCCAGCAATCTGAAGGACATGTTCCGCGCGCTGACGCCGGCCAGCGACCTTAGCTTCCGCTATGCCATGAACGTCCCGACGCTGCGCGTGGACGGGATGACCGTTGCCGGGGGCTGACGCCTCCTTGCGCGCGATCGTATCCGCCGTGGCGGATGCGGCCGACCATGCGCTGACCCTTTGGGCCAATGGCGAAACCCGTGTGCGCCAGTGGGAGAAAGTGCCCGGCCATCCGGTGTGCGAAGCGGATCTGTCGGTCGATGCCATGCTGCGCGAACGCCTGTCGGCGATCGATCCGCTGGCCGGCTGGCTGTCGGAGGAGACGGCCGATACCGTGCATCGCCTGGGCGTGCCGCGCGTCTGGGTGGTCGACCCGATCGACGGCACCCGCGACTATCTGCGCGGCCGGCCGGGCTGGGCCGTCTCGGTAGCACTGGTCGATCAGGGCGCGGTGACGCTCGGCATATTGGCCGCACCCGCCCGCAACGAACTTTGGGTGGCGCAACTGGGGAAGGGCGCGACCCGCAATGGCCAGCCGCTTCGTGCCGGATCGCGACGGACCCTGGCCGGCGCGCGCGTCCCCGCCGAACAATTGCCGCGCATCGATCGTGATCTGGTGACGGTGGAAAAGCCGAACAGCATCGCGCTGCGCATGGCGATGGTCGCAGCAGACGAGGCCGATCTGGTCGCCACCGTGCGCTGGGGCAATGAATGGGATGTCGCCGCCGCCGCGCTGATCGTGCAGGAAGCCGGCGGCACCGTGACCGACGCGCTGGGCGACCCCCTGCTCTTCAACCGCCCGCAGCCGACCGCCTTCGGCCTGATGTGCGCCGCGCCGGGCATCCATGCCGCCGCCGTGGAGCGCCTGACGCCCCGCGCCCGCGAGCTATTGGGCCAGCCGCCGGCATAGCGGATCAGCGCCGCGCCCGAAGGCGATAGTCCGTCGATTTCTAGAAAAACTGGAGCGGGCGAAGGGATTCGAACCCTCGACCCCAACCTTGGCAAGGTTGTGCTCTACCCCTGAGCTACGCCCGCTCGGGCGGCCGAAAAGTTGCCTTTTCAGCATATGTGGCCAACTGGCAGAAAACTGGAGCGGGCGAAGGGATTCGAACCCTCGACCCCAACCTTGGCAAGGTTGTGCTCTACCCCTGAGCTACGCCCGCTCTTGGCGGCCGGGAGAGCATGTCTCTCTCGGCGGGTGGCGGCCAACTAGCAAGGCTTTCCCATATCGGCAAGGGGAAGAATGGCAGAAAAATGAAATCCACTTTGTTGAGCGTAAAAACTCAACCTTTTCTGCGGTTTAGCGCAGAGCAGAAAATCATCGCATGCCCCCTCTTCATGGCTGTCCAGCGAATCGTGTGGCTGTTCACCGGGAAAGGAGCGACTTGGCGCGGGTCGTCGATCTGCTAATCTGCCCCAAATCTTTGTGCGACGGGATCATTTGCCGCCGCCCTTCGTACTGAACACAAGCCTAAAGGCCAAAACAGCAGGGAAGATCAACCATGTCGTCCGATCAACTGACGCGCCGCGGCCTGTTGCAGGGCAGCGCCGCGATCGCCGCCGCCGCGCCCACCTTGTCGGTCGCCGCGCCAACAGCCAAAAACAGCGGAGCCAAAGCCATGATGCCCGTCGAACTGACCGTCAACGGCCGCGAGGTGCATCTGCAACTCGACCCGCGCACCAGCCTGCTCGATGCGCTGCGCGAACATCTGCACCTGACCGGCACCAAGAAGGGCTGCGACCATGGCCAGTGCGGCGCCTGCACCGTGATCGTGGAAGGCCGCCGCATCAACAGCTGCCTGACGCTGGCGGTGATGCATGACGGCGATAAGGTCACGACGATCGAGGGGCTGGGCACGCCCGACCGCCTGCATGCCATGCAAAAGGCGTTCATCGTCCATGACGGCTATCAGTGCGGCTATTGCACGCCGGGCCAGATCTGCTCGGCTGTCTCGGTGCTGGAAGAGATAGAGGCAGGCATCCCCAGTCATGCGACCGCCGATTTGAACGATGTGTCGCTCAGCGACGCAGAACTGCGCGAGCGGATGAGCGGCAATATCTGCCGCTGCGCCGCCTATCCCAACATCATCGCCGCGATGCGCGACGTCGCCGGGGAGGCAGAGGCATGAGGCCCTTCACCTACGAACGCGCCACCACCGTGGCGGCAGCCGCCAAAGCGGCCGGCTCCGTGCAGGGCGCCCGATTCATTGCCGGCGGCACCAACCTGCTCGACCTGATGAAATTGCAGATCGAAACGCCGACGCATCTGATCGACGTCAATCATCTGGGCCTCGACCGGATCGAGAAGACCGACGAAGGCGGCCTGCGCATCGGCGCGCTGGTCCGCAATACCGACCTTGCCGCCGACAAGGCCGTCCGCCGCGACTATGCGGTGCTCAGCCGTGCGCTGCTGGCCGGCGCATCGGGGCAGCTCCGCAACAAGGCGACGACCGGCGGCAACCTGCTGCAACGCACCCGCTGCCCCTATTTCTACGACACGCGCATGCCCTGCAACAAGCGCAAGGCCGGGAGCGGCTGCGGCGCGATGCAGGGGATGAGCCGCAGCCTCGCCATATTGGGCGTCAGCGACGCCTGCATCGCCCAGCACCCCAGCGACATGGCCGTCGCGATGCGGCTGCTGGATGCAAGGGTCGACACGATGGGCGCGGACGGCGTCGCGCGCGCCATCCCGATCGCCGACTTCCACCTGCTGCCCGGCGACACCCCGCACAAGGAAACCTCGCTCAAGGCAGGCGAGATCATCACATCGGTTACGCTGCCCAAGCCTATCGGCGGTACCCATGTCTATCGCAAGGTCCGCGACCGCGCCTCCTACGCCTTCGCACTGGTGTCCGTTGCGGCCGTGTTCGGCAAGGACGGCGGCACCCGCTTCGCCTTTGGCGGTATCGGCGCAAAGCCCTGGCGCACGCCAGAAGCCGACGCCGCCGCGAAAGAGGGCGCCAGGGCCGTGGCGGAGGCCACCCTGACCGGTGCCCGCACCACCCATCATAATGACTTCAAGAAGATCCTGGTCGAACGGACACTGACGTCCCTCTATCGCCAGCAGGAGGCACGGGCATGAAGTTCGATACCCCAGCGGGCCCCAACCCGATCGACCGTGGCCGGGTGATCGGCATCCCCCATGATCGCATCGACGGCGCGGCCAAGGTGACGGGGAGCGCGCCCTATGCCTATGAACGGCACGACGCCGCCCCCAACGCCGCCTATGGCTGGATCGTCGGATCGGCCATCGCCAAAGGGCGGATCGCCGCCATGGACCTGCGTGCCGCTGAGGCTGCGCCGGGCGTGCTGGGCATCGTCACCCACGCCAACGCCGGCAAGCTGGGCAAGGGGTCGATGAACACCGCGCCTTTGCTGGGCGGGCCGCAAATCGACCATTATGAGCAGGCCGTCGCCCTCGTCATCGCCGACACGTTCGAAAATGCCCGCGATGCTGCGAAGCTGGTGCGGATCGACTATGCGGCAACCGACGGCAGGTTTGACCTCGCGGCCGATCAGGCGAAAGGCGTAAAGCCCGAAAGCGGCGATCCCGATACCAAGGCCGGCGATTTCGATGGCGGCTTTGCGAAGGCGGCCGTCAAGATCGACCAGCGTTACACCACCCCCGACCACAGCCATGCGATGATGGAGCCACACGCCACCACCGCCGCCTGGAATGGCAACAAGCTGACGCTATGGACGTCCAACCAGATGATCGCCTGGGGCGTGGGCGAAGTGGCCAAGACGCTGGGCATCCCCAAGGCCAATGTCCGCCTCGTTTCCCCCTATATCGGCGGCGGTTTCGGCTCGAAACTGTTCCTGCGCGCCGATGCGCTGCTCGCGGCACTGGGCGCGAAGCAGGTCGGCCGCCCGGTCAAGGTCGCCATTGCCCGGCACCAGATCCCCAACAACACCACGCATCGCCCGGCGACGATCCAGCGCATCCGCATCGGCGCGGACAAGGATGGGGTGATCGACGCGATCGGCCATGAAGTCTGGTCGGGCGACCTGCCCGGCGGCGGGCCGGAAACGGCGGCGCAGCAGACCCGCCTCCTCTATCGCGGGCCGAACCGGATGACGGCGCACCGGCTGGTGACGCTCGACCTGCCGGAAGGCAACGCCATGCGCGCGCCCGGCGAAGCGGTCGGCCTGCTGGCGCTGGAAATCGCGATGGACGAACTGGCCGAGGCCTGCAACGTCGATCCTGTCGAACTGCGCATCCGCAACGATGTGCAATATGACCCCGAAGCCGGCCCGCAGCGTCCTTTTTCCAGCCGCAAGCTGGTGGAATGCCTGCGCGCGGGCGCGGATCATTTCGGCTGGGCCAAACGCAACCCGAAACCGGGCCAGGTGCGCGACGGGCGCTGGCTTGTCGGCATGGGGGTGGCGGCTGCGTTCCGCAACAATCTGGTGCAGAAATCCGGCGCGCGCATCGGGGTCGATGCAAAAGGCAGGGTGATCGTCGAAACCGACATGACCGATATCGGCACCGGCACCTATACCATCGTGGCGCAGACCGCCGCGGAAATGCTCGGCGTCCCGCTCGATCAGGTGACGGTGCGCCTGGGCGACAGCCGCTTCCCGGTATCGGCCGGTTCGGGCGGCCAGTGGGGCGCGAACAGCAGCACGGCGGGTGTCTATGCCGCCGCCACCGCGTTGCGCGCGAAGCTGGCGGAACAGGCCGGCTATCCCGCCGACCAGGCCCTGTTCGAGGATGGCCTCATCAAGCTCGCCAACAAATCACAGACGCTGGCATCGCTCGCCGGCCGCGACGGCCTGTGGGCCGAAGACAGCATGGACTATGGCGATCTCGACAAACGCTATGCGCAGGCGACCTTCGGCGCGCATTTCTGCGAAGTCGGCGTCGACATCGACACCGCCGAAGTGCGCGTCCGCCGCATGGGCGGGGCCTTTGCCGCCGGGCGTATCCTCAACCCCAAATCGGCGCGCAGCCAGGTGATCGGCGCCATGACCATGGGTGTGGGCGCCGCGCTGATGGAGGCGCTGGACGTCGACACCCGCTTCGGCTTCTTCGTCAATCACGACATGGCCGAATATACGGTGCCGGTGCATGCCGACATCCCGCAACAGGATGTCCTCTTCGTCGACGAACTGGACGACAAAAGCTCGCCCATGAAGGCCAAGGGCGTGGGCGAACTGGGCATATGCGGGGCGGGGGCGGCGGTGGCCAACGCCATCTACAACGCCACCGGCATCCGCTTGAGGGACTATCCGCTGACGATCGACAAGCTGTTGAAAGCACAGGCGGCATGAAAGGCGCCCGACCCAAGGTATAATGGAGCGCCGCCCGGTGCGCCCCTAGCCTCCCCGCCAAAGACGGATGGGGAGAGGATGGGATGCGGATATTGGCGGCGCTTCTGGCCGGCAGCGCGATGGGGCTGGTCGGCGGAACGGCATGGGCACAGACGCCCGATGAGGCAGATGGCGCGCGCCAGCCGATCATCGTCACCGCGCCGGGCGGCGCAGTCGATATCGACGATGCGCTCACCCTGACCGCCGCCGATATCAGCCGCACCGGCAGCCCGGATATCCTCGGCGCCCTGACCCGCAACTTCGCCGGCGTGACGTTGCAGGACGCGCAGAATAATCCCTGGCAGCCCAATCTCGTCTATCGCGGCTTCACGGCCTCTCCGCTTCAGGGCCAGTCGCAGGGCATCGCCGTCTATCTGGACGGCGCCCGCTTCAACCAGCCCTTCGGCGACACGGTCCAGTTCGACCTGCTGCCCGAAGCCGCGATCCGCAGCATCGCCCTGCTCGACAAGAGCGCCGTCTATGGCCTCAATGCCTTGGGCGGCGCGCTGGCGCTGGAAACCAGGACCGGGGCCAGCGATCCGGGGCTGGAGGCCAGCCTCTCCCACGGCCGTTTCGGCATGACGGAGGCCAGCGTGGCGGGCGGCACCGCATGGGGGGACTGGAGCGCGTTCGGGGCCTTCCAATATACGCATGACGATGGCTGGCGCGACCATTCGCCCTCCACCCTCTATAATGGCTATGCCGATCTGGGCTTCGACACCGCGACCGGCGGCCTGCATCTGAAAGTCGTCGGCGCCGACACCGACCTGACCGGCAATGGCGTGTCGCCGGTCGAACTGCTCGCCGCAGACCGCCGCGCCGTCTTCACCTGGCCCGACAACAGCCGCAGCCGCTATGGCCGGGTCAGCCTCCACCCGTGGGTCGCCCTGTCGGACGCCACCCGGATCGAAGGCACGCTCTATTCCCAGAAACTGACCCTGCGCACCGTCAATGGCGACGCCGCCGATATCGAAGGGTGCGAGGATGACGACGATGCCGGCTTCGTCTGCCTCGAAACCGTCGGCGCGGACGATGAGGACGAAGAACAGGCCGTCCTGACCGACGCCAATGGCAATCCCATCGCCGACACGCTGGGCGGCGAAGGCTATGGCGTGCTGAACCGGGGCCGCACCGCCACGCGGGCGATGGGCGCGCTGGTCCAGCTGATCGACAAGCGGATGCTGGGCGCGGGCGAGAATGTCTTCGCGCTGGGCTTCAGCTACGATAGCAGCCGCACCCGCTTCGACACCGCCATGGAACTGGGCGCCCTCACCGAAGACCGCAGCGTCGATGGGCTGGGGTCGATCATCGTGCAGGATGATGGCGCGATCGCCCCCGTGGGCCTTGTCGCCCACACCGATTATTGGGGCGTCTTCGCGCAGGACCGCCTGCCGATCACGTCGCGCCTCACCGCCGAAATCGCCCTGCGCTACAACCATGCCCGAATCGTCATGCAGGACCAGATCGGCACCGCCTTGAACGGCCGCCATCGCTTCGAGCGGCTGAACCCCGGCATCGAATTCGACTATGCCCTGTCGGACGGCCTCAGCCTGCGCGCCGGCTATGCGCAGAGCAATCGCGTGCCGACCCCGGCCGAGCTTTCCTGCGCCGATGAAAATGCGCCATGCAGCCTCACCAACTTCTTCGTGGCCGACCCGCCCCTCAAGCAGGTCGTCGCCAAAAGCTGGGAAGCCGGCGCCAGGGGCAAGGGACAGGTCGGCGGTTTCGCCCTCGACTGGCTATTGTCCGCCTATCGCACCGACAATCGCAACGACATCCAATATGTCGCGTCGGAAATCCGGGGTCGCGCCTATTTCCGCAATATCGGCATGACCCGGCGGCAGGGCGTCGAAACGACCCTGCACGCCAGCCGGGGCAGGTTCACCGCCGGCCTCAGCTACGCCTTCACCGACGCCCGCTATCGCGCCCCGCTTATTCTCTCCAGTCCCGCCAATCCTTCGTCGGACGAGGAAGGGCTGATCGCGGTCGCACGCGGCGACCGCCTGCCCGGCATCCCCCGACACAGCGCCACGCTCAGCCTCGACTATGCCGGGAAAGGCTGGTCCCTCGGCGGCGATGTGCTGGCCCGGTCCGGCCAATATCTGATCGGCGACGAAGGCAATGACGAAGCGAAGCTGGGCGGCTATGCAGTCGTCAACCTGCGCGCCAGCGTCACGCTGATCGAGGGCGTCAGCCTGTTCGGCACGCTCAGCAACGCCTTCAACCGGCGTTTTGCTACCTTTGGCACCTTCGGCGAAGTGGACGAGATCGAACTGGAGGAAGCCCCCGGCGCCGCCAACCCGCGCGCCTACGGCCCCGGCGCCCCGCCCCGCTGGCAAGTTGGCATGAAGGCGCTATTCTGACCGCCAGACAGAAGGAGAGAGACGCTCATGACCGCTTATTTCGTCGCCGTGCGCAACGGCATATCGGACCCGGACAGCTTCGCCACCTATGGCGACCTGGCGCAGAAATCCATGGCGGGCCATGCGATCACCCCGCTGGCCGTCTATGGCAAGACGCGGGCGACTGACGGCCCGGCAACGGAAAGCGCGGTCATCATCGCCTTCCCGACCTTTGAGGAGGCCGAAGCCTGGTATGACAGTCCCGCCTATCAGGAAGCGCTGGGCTACCGATTGAAAAGCGGCGACTATCAGACATTCATCATCCAGGGCGTCGATTGACCTTCCGACCCCCAAAAATTGACGACAAATGATTGATAAAAAACAGAAATAGGAAGGCATGCGTTCAAATCGAACGCATGCCTCCGTGAAATTCTTTGTTAAACAACGACTTATATTTCAAAAATCCCGCAAATACTGTCCAACTCGCTGTCTCATTCACGGCACATCCACCCGCGGCATCAGCCTCGCTTCCAGCCCCGGATAGAGATGCGACACGCTGCGCTGCAACTCATAGCGTGCCGCTGCCATCGTCGCGAACCGGTCCGGAATGGGCAGTTCCCCCGCCTCGACCATATCCAGCCCGCCCTGCACGGCCTGCGTGAGCGTCGCGTCCAGCCAGTCGATCCAGTCGCGCGTCTGGTCGATCGCCGCGCTGCCGCCCGCATCGAACGGCCCATGGCCCGGCACCACCCCCTTGTGCGGCAACGCCTTCAACTGATCCAGACTGGCGCGCCATTTGGCCAGGTCTGCGGTCGGCGTACTCGGCGCCCGATCATGAAAGACGAGGTCGCCGGCCAGCAGCAGCCCGGTCTGCGGATCGAGCAACGCCAGATCGGCGCCGCTATGGCCTGACAACGCCAGCAGTCGCACTGTCCGACCGCCAAAATCCTCCGCGTCCTGCCCGATCACCTTGCCTGGCAGGACCAGGTCCGTGCCGCGCATCCAGTCGCCCAGCAGCCGATACATGCCATCGGCATAGCCCTGCCCCTCCGCCCGCAGCGCCTCGATCGTACCGGGCAGCGCAGCGACGATCGCGGGGTCGAACGCACCCAGCCCCATGCCATGGTCGGGGTGGAGATGGCTGACATAGACCCGCACCACCGGCTTGCCCGTCATTTGCTCCGCCGCCTGTCGCAGCGCGCGGGCATAGCGAATGGACGGCCCGCATTCCCACAGCACGGTCCCGGCCGGCGTGGCGATGATCGCGACATTGGCGATGGCCCCGCCATTATCCGACCCGATCGGTTCGTCCGCTCCGCGCACCAGCCACACGCCCTCGCCGATCGGCTCCGGCACGATCGTATAATCCGCCGCCTGCGCCGGCGCGGCCGCCAGCACCGCCATGCCGCCCAGCACGGACCGTCTCGACAGCATCATCGTCCCGCCGGCATGGGCGCCGGCACAGGGGATTGCCGCGCCACCGACAGCGCCGCCCGATAGTCGCGCCCATTGGTATCGCGCGCCTCGACAATCAGCGCCTCCCCCGCCCCGCTATCGACCATCAGCGTGATGGCGGGGTCTTCGGCGACAGCCGCCCAAATCTCCATCTCGCCCAGCGTCCGGTCCCCCGCCTTCACGCTTAGCGCCTCCAGATGATAGGTGGCGATATTGGCGACGAGGCCGGTATCCATCGGGTGGCGGAAATTCAGCCGCACCCGGCTGACGCCGTTCGCCATCGGCCAGGCCTCACCGCGTATCTCGCCCAGATGATCGGCCCAGTCGCCCTTCACCCGGCTGACCGGCGGCGCGGAACAACCGCCGCCCGCCGCATCGACCCAGCCCCCCGACACCAGCCATTCCCCGCTCGCCAGTTGCACCGCGCCCCGCACCGGGGTCCGCTGGTCCAGCTTGATCCGGGTCGCGACATAGGCGGCGGCACGGGTCGGGCGATAGTCGATCGCGACGGGTATGGGATTGAGGTCGACCAGCAACAGCATGCGGGTAACGCCGGGAATGGTGCGAGCATCGATCGCGACGGGAAAGGCGCGCTGATTTTCCGCGATCATCGGAAAATCGACCTTCACCCGCGGATCGAACCGCACCGGATCGTCGCCGAACAGGGTGCGGGCATGGGCGTCCCACATCGGCGACCCCAGCGGATCGGCGGGCGCTTTCGCCCCGGCATCGGCCGCGACCGACAGCAGGGCGATCGCGACCCAAAGGCTTGCCTGCCTTCGCATATCCTTCTCCCTTATGGTGGGGTCTATTCTCCTGCGTTGCAGGTTACCATTGGCCGTTGGTCGTATCGGGAGAGAGACATGCGCGCCGCCTGGATAGCCGCCTTGCTGATCGCTTCGCCTGCCATGGCGCAGGTCGGGCTGTTCGATGCGGACGGCTATCGCATCGCCCATTATCGGGCGCCGGTGCATCGGGCGCCGCCCGGCGTCGGTCGCATCGCGCCGCAAGCCGCAGCGCAGTTGCGTCCCGAACGGGACGCGCTCTTCATCGACGTCCTGCCGGCCGAGGGCGGCCATAGGGACGCGGATGGGCGGTGGCGGCTTGCGACGCCGCATGAGAGCATCCCCGGCGCCCACTGGTTCCCCGAAGCGGGCCGGGGCGAACTGGACCCCGGTATCGGCGACTGGTTCGCAAAGGGCATCGCCCGGCTTACGAAAGGGCGGCGCGACCGGATGCTGATCCTCTTCTGCCGGTCGGACTGCTGGATGGGCTGGAACGCAGCCAAAAGGCTCCGGTCGTCGGGCTATGACAATGTCTGGTGGATGGCGGAGGGAACGGATGGCTGGACCGACCTGAAAAGACCGCTTTCCCGAGCCCGGCCGGAGGGCGGGGTCGCGCCATAGGACCAAAGGTCAATTGTGCGCGCGGCCCCGGTGGCCGCACTCTCCAGCCAATCCGGCAGACCAAGCCGTTCGATTCCATGGAGAGTGATTTGACTGACCTGCGTATCCCGGCCTGCTTGCTGACCGCCGCCGCCCTCGGCCTCTCGCTGCCGGCCTCGGCCAAGGACATCATCGTCCATATGAAGAATCAAGGCACGGACGGCGCCATGGTGTTCGAACCCAGCTATGTGAAGGCCGCGCCCGGCGACACGATCCGCTTCAAGCCCACCGACGCCAGCCACAATGCCGAAACCATGGCCAATATGCTGCCCGCCGGCGCCACGCCGATGAAGGGCGGCATGAACAAGGAAGCGGTGCTGACCGTCGGCAAGAGCGGCCTCTACGGTATCAAGTGCATGCCGCATTATTCGATGGGCATGGTCGCGCTGGTACAGGTGGGCAAGGTGACGCCGGCCGACATCGCCGCCGCCAAGGCCGTCAAACTGCCGCCCTTCGCCGCCAAGCGCATGACCGCCGCGCTCGCCAAGGTGAAATAAGCACCACCTCTTTCATTCAGACGCATAGCATTCGGGAGTAGAAGCATGTTGCAGCAGGCCATGGAGCGTTTCGCGGGAAAGACGCTGATCCGCGAACAATATGACAATTATATTGGTGGCGAGTGGGTCGCCCCGGTGCAGGGCGGCTATTTCGACAATGTCTCGCCCGTGACCGGTCAGGTGGTCGGCAGGATCGCGCGCGGCACCGCCGCCGATATCGAGCTGGCGCTGGATGCCGCGCACAAGGCGAGGGACGCCTGGGGCAAGACCTCATCGACCGAGCGCGCCAATATCCTGCTGAAGATCGCCGACCGGATGGAGGCCAATCTGGACCTCATCGCGATGGCCGAGACGATCGACAACGGCAAGCCGATCCGCGAGACGACCCATGCCGACATTCCGCTCGCCATCGATCATTTCCGCTATTTCGCCGGCTGCGTCCGCGCGCAGGAAGGGTCGATCAGCGAAATCGACCATGACACGATCGCCTATCATTTCCACGAGCCGCTGGGCGTGGTCGGCCAGATCATCCCGTGGAACTTCCCGATCCTGATGGCGGTGTGGAAACTCGCCCCGGCGCTGGCCGCGGGCAACTGCATCGTCCTGAAGCCCGCCGAACAGACGCCGATGTCGATCCTGGTGTTGCTCGAAGTCATCGGCGACCTGCTGCCGCCCGGCGTGCTGAACGTCGTCAACGGCTTCGGCGTGGAAGCGGGCAAGCCGCTCGCGTCGAACAAGCGGATCAGCAAGATCGCCTTCACCGGTGAAACCACGACCGGCCGCCTCATCATGCAATATGCCTCGGAAAATCTGATACCGGTCACGCTGGAACTGGGCGGCAAGTCGCCCAATATCTTCTTCGCCGACGTGATGGACGCCGACGACGATTATTTCGACAAATGTCTGGAGGGCTTTGCGATGTTCGCCCTCAACCAGGGCGAAGTCTGCACCTGCCCCAGCCGCGCGCTGATCCAGGAATCGATCTACGAACGGTTCATCGAACGCGCCATCGCCCGGGTGAAGGCGATCAAGCAGGGCAGCCCGCTCGACCCCGGCACCATGATCGGGGCGCAGGCGTCGAACGACCAGCTCGAAAAGATCCTGTCCTATATCGAGATCGGCCTCAACGAAGGCGCGCAGTTGCTGACCGGCGGCGAACGCGCATCGCTGGATGGCGAACTGGCCGACGGCTATTATGTGACCCCGACGGTGCTCAAGGGGCATAACAAGATGCGCATTTTCCAGGAGGAGATTTTCGGGCCGGTACTGGCCGTCACCACCTTCAAGGACGAAGCCGAAGCGCTCGCCATCGCCAATGACACGCTCTACGGCCTGGGCGCGGGGGTATGGACCCGCGACGGAACACGCGCCTATCGCATGGGCCGGGGTATCCAGGCTGGCCGCGTATGGACCAATTGCTACCATGCCTATCCCGCCCATGCGGCGTTCGGCGGCTACAAGCAGTCCGGCATCGGCCGCGAAAACCACAAGATGATGCTAGATCATTATCAGCAGACCAAGAATCTGCTGGTTAGCTACAGCCCCAAGGCATTGGGCTTCTTCTAGGCGGGGAACGGTTCGTCGGACGGCGTCCTCCTCTCCAACACGCCTTCGACGGCGGCGGGCACCCTTTCCCCGGTGTCCGCCGCACCGTTGTCTTGAGGGAATGGAGTCAGATATGGCGGCGCTGCCACCACGAATATTGGCAACCACCGATGCCGAGGCCCTGATGCGGCGGCTCACTGCCGTGCATGGACCATTGATGTTTCATCAATCGGGCGGCTGCTGCGATGGCTCCGCACCGATGTGCTTCCCGCGCGGCGAATTCAAGGTCGGCGCGCAGGACGTGCTGCTGGGCCATGTCGCTGTCGACATTCCGGTGTGGATCGGCGCGGCGCAGTTCGAATATTGGCGCCATACCCAAGTGACGATCGACGTCGTGCCGGGGCGCGGCGCGGGCATGTCGCTGGAGAGCCCCGAAGGGGTGCGCTTCATCGTACGATCCCGCATATTTGACGATGCAGAAAATGCCCGGTTGGCAGCGGCAGGCGATCCGCCGAGAGGTGATGTCTTTACAGGATAGATCCCATGATTCCCCGGATGACAACGGGGCGCGAGACGGTGCATAACCTTCTGGAAAAGAGGGAGGCCATGGAGAGGGCGGCATGACCATATTGGCGTCGGAGATCGGCTTTGCATCGAGCCATTCGCACGATCCGGCCATGGCGATGGCGGAAGTTGCGCAGCAGCTGGGCGATGCGCCGCTGGCGGGCATGCTGCTATTTTGTTCGCATCGCTTCGATCGCGATGCGCTGGCCCGCGCCGTCAACCGCCACAGCGAACATGTCGTGGCGATCGGCTGCACCAGTTCGGGCGAACTGACCGAGGCCGGTTATGACGAGGATAGTTTGAGCGTCATCGGCTTTCCGGCCGACGCCTTTCACCTGACGTCCCATATTTTTGATGACATCGACGCCTTCGACCCCGTCGCCGCGCGTGAGGAAATCCGGGCGCTCGCCGCCATCGCCGATCGCGACAGTCGCCACCTGGGGGACAAGGTCAATCATGTTGCGCTGTTCCTGGTCGATGGCCTGTCGCATCGTGAGGAATTGCTGACCATGACGATGCAGGATGCGCTCGGCGACATCCCGCTGATCGGCGGATCGTCCGGCGATGGCCTGGCCTTTCGCGAGACGGCGATTTTCGAGGGCGGTCGCTTTCACAAGCGCGCCGCCGTGATCGCCATCCTGTCCACCCCCCGACCGATCCATGTGTTCAAGGCGCAGCATTATCGCCCCGGCGCCGCCAAGATGGTCGTCACCGGCGCGATCCCGCACGACCGGATCGTGACCGAAATCAATGCCGAGCCGGCGGCGGAAGAATATCTGCGGCTGGCGGGCCACGCCGGCGAGGAACTGGGGCTGGCCTTCTATGCCGCCCATCCGCCGATGGTGCGGGCCGGCGGCGACTATCATGTCCGTTCGATCCAGAGCGCCAATGCCGACGGCAGCCTGACCTTCTATTGCGCGATCGACGAAGGGATCGTGCTGACCGTGGGCGAGCCGATCGATCGCATTGCCGGCATGGAAACGATGTTCGCCGATATCGGCGCGCATGTCGGACAGGTCGATCGCATCATCGCCTTCGACTGCGTACTCAATCGCATCGATGCGGAACGACGCCAGATCGGCCGCGCGGTGTCCGAACTGTATGGCCGCCATCGGGTGATCGGCTTCAATACCTATGGCGAGCAATATCATGCGCTGCACGTCAACCAGACGTTCAGCGGCCTTGCGATCGGACGATGAGCGTGGCCGAGCCCGAGCCTGAATTACGCAGTTTGCGGGAGGAAAACCGCAAATTGCGCAAGATCAATGCGGCGCTGATCGATCGCGTCGAACGATCAAGCGACATGGCCGGCAATGCCTTTTCGATGTTCGAGACAGCGATCACGCTGGAAGCCATGGTACGCGACCGGACCATCGAGCTGGAGGATGCGCTGGGCCGGCTGGCGACCGCCAACGCAGAACTGGCCCACGCCCATGCCATGGCCGACGCTGCACAAGGGCGGCTGCGCGACGCGATCGATTCGATCAACGAAGGCTTTGTGCTGTTCGATGCAGAGGACCGGCTGGTTCTTTATAACGACGCCTATCTGGGTTTCTGGCCGGAATTAGCCGATCATGTGCGTGAGGGCCTGTCCTTCGAGGATGTTGCACGCCTCGCCGCTGCCTATCATCAGCCACTGGGGTCGGTGGTGGCACCCGACCGTTGGGTATCCGATCGTCTGGCCCGCCACAGTATTGCCGATGGTGGCCATGTGCAGGCATTGGCGGACGGGCGCTGGGTCCAGATCAACGAGCTGCGCACCAGCGAGGGCGGAATCGTTGGCATCTATACCGATATTACCGAGGTGAAGGCGGAGGACGCCCGCAATCGCGCGCTGGAACTGGCCGAACGCAATCTGGTGCTGCAATCGACGCTGGATAACCTGTCCGAAGGCGTGTGCCTGTTCGACGCGCAGGGCAGGATCGCCACCTGGAACGGGGCATTGCAGCATCTGCTGGGCCTCCCGGACGATTGGGTACAGGAAGGCGCCAGCCATGCCGCCCTGCTCAACTGGTGCCGCGTGCGCATGGGCATGGCCGATCAGGGATGCCTCGACTGGCGCGGCGACCAGCCGGGCGAACCTGCCCATGCCCTGGTGTCGGCGGGCGACCGCCATTTCGAATTGCGCAGCACCGCGCTGGACCGTGGCGGGCAAGTGATTGGCTTCACCGACGTTACCGACATGCTGCGCGCGCAGGCCGGGTTGCAGGAAACCGCCGAGACTCTGGAGCGGCGCGTGGCCGATCGCACCGCCGAACTGCGTGCCGAAGTGGCCGAACGCCGCGAGATCGAAGGGCAGCTGCGCGACGCCAAGACGGCGGCGGAAAAGGCCAACCTGTCCAAGACCAGCTTTTTGGCGGCCGCCAGCCACGACCTGTTGCAACCATTGAATGCCGCCCGCCTGTTCGTCGCGGCGCTGGGCGACCGACGGCTGGCGCTGCCGACGCGCGCACTGGTCAACCAGACATCGACTGCGCTCGATTCGGTCGAGGATCTGCTGGAGGCGCTGCTGGAAATCAGCCGCCTCGACGCCGGAGCGATCCAGCCCGAGATCAGCGACTTCCGGCTCGACACCTTGCTGGGAACATTGCGCGTGGAATTTGCACCAGTGGCGCGCGCGGCGGGATTGACGCTGGACATGGCGAGCGAACCGCTCTGGGTTCGATCCGATATCCGGCTGGTGCGCCGCATTCTCCAGAATTTCCTGTCCAATGCGCTACGCTATACCCAACAGGGATCGGTGCGCGTGATCTGCCTTGTCAATGCCAAGACGATCCATGTCAGCGTCACCGATACCGGCATCGGCATCGCCGCCGACAAGCAGGCACTGGTATTCGATGAGTTTCGCCGTTTCGACACGCGCACAAGCGGAAAGGGCCTGGGCCTTGCCATCGTCAAGCGGGCGAGCGACATGCTGGGCCACAAGGTCACGTTGGAGTCCGCGCCGGGACGCGGATCGACCTTCGCGATCGAACTGCCGGTGGGCGAGCCGGTGGCCGATCCGGACGGCGGCCCGGCCAGTATCGGCCGCGACCGCAGCATGCGGGGCCTTAATGTGCTGGTGATCGACAATGAGCGGGCGATCCAGACGGGCATGCGCACATTGCTGGGCGGGTGGGGCTGCACCGTACTGACGGCAGGCAGCTTTACAGAGGCGACCGGCCTATTCCCGACCGGCGAGACGCCAGACATCATCCTGATCGACTATCATTTGAACGATGGCGAAACAGGGGATGCGGCACTTGATCGATTGCGGGCGCATTTCGCGCTACCGGTCCCTGCGGTGATGATCTCTGCCGACCGCGGCAAGGAATTGAAGGCGCGCCTCGACGCAGACGGCATTCCGCTGCTCAACAAGCCGGTCAAGCCCGCCCAGCTACGCGCACTGCTGCGCACCATGCTGAAATAGCGCGCGCAAACTGCCCCGCCGCTGGACCTGCTGCGCGCACGCGCTACTAGGGATGGATATAGGTGGAAGCGGGGCCGCATGCATCCGATGCAATTATTCGAACTGGTGATCGGCATGCTGCTGGCGATCATTCTTCTCCATTATGCGGCGCACAAGATGGGCCTGCCGCCTGCCGTCGCGCTACTGACCGGCGGCATACTCTTCGCCTTCGTGCCGGGCCTGCCGGTCCTCTCGCTCGATCCGGAACTGGTGCTGGTTATCTTTTTGCCGCCGCTCTTGATGGACGGCGCCTGGTTCATCGCGCTGCGCCACCTGCATCGCCACATGCTGGGCATCGTCGGGCTGGCGGTGGGCGCGGTGGTCTTCACCACGGCCATCATCGCACTGGTTACGCATATGCTGGTGCCCAGCCTTCCCTGGGCTGCCTGCGCCGCGCTGGGCGCCATCGTCTCGCCGCCGGATGCGGTATCGGCGCGCGCCGTGTTGCAACATGTCCGCCTTCCCCGGCGCCTTTCCATCCTGCTGGAGGGCGAAAGCCTGTTCAACGATGCCAGTGGCCTTGTCCTTTTCCGCTTTGCGATCGCGGCTGGCGTCACCGGCGCCTTCAGTCTGGTCGAGGCGGTGGAAAGCTTCCTGCTGCTGGCAATCGGTGGCGCGGCGATCGGTGCAGCCGTGGGCGCCGCCTGGGTCAAGCTGACGCCGCGCCTGGACGACAAATATCTCATGATCGCCTCGTCGCTGCTGGCGCCATGGGCTTCCTACCTGCTGGCGGAAACGGTGCATGTGTCCGGCGTAATCGCCACGGTCACGACCGGTCTCATCTGCGGCTGGTATCAGCATGTCGTCTTTTCCGCGACGGTGCGGATGAACGGCACGGCCTTCTGGGCGGTGATGATCTTCCTGATGGAGGCATTCGTCTTCCTGCTGATCGGCTCTTCGCTACGCGGGGTGATCGACCGGGTCGGCGGTTTCGAACTGGTGCTGGCGCAGATGACCGTGCCGGTGCTGGCGATCCTGCTGGCGCTGACCTTGGCGCGCTTCGCCTGGGTCTTCGGGTCGGACGGCATCATCTGCCTGCTACGCGCAATGGGTGTGCGCCGCTATATACCGATCGGCCCGCGATCCGCCGTGATACTGGGTTGGGCCGGCATGCGTGGCGTGGTGACGCTCGCGGTGGCACTCAGCGTCCCGGAGGGCTTTCCTGGCCGCGACTTCATCCTGGTGGCCGCCTTCGCCGTCATCATCGGCACGGTGCTGATCCAAGGGACGACGCTGGGTACCGTTATCCGGCTGATGCGGCTGGAGGAGCCGGCCAGCGACCGCGCGCGCCTCAGCATGAGCGAGGCGGAGGCTGCCATGGCGCAGGCGCAACTGCGCGTGGTCGAACGTCATGCCCATGATGCCGACGGCGTGCTGCTGCATCCCCGACTGCTCGAACGCTATCAGCGCCATGCAACGCTGTCGGCCAGCTATGCCGGCCAGGAAGACGCCCATGCGCATATTCTGCATGCGCATTTCGATCTGGTGCTGATGGCGGTAGCCGCAGGCCGGGTCGAGTTGCTGCGCCTGCATCGTATCGGCGACATTGACGAGCATGTGTTGCAGGAACTGGAGCGCGATCTCGACTTGGAAGAGATGAGCGCATTGGCAGCCAAGGCCTGAAACGACGATAGGCCGCTGGCCAAGGCGGCGGCGCATCGAACAGCCTGTCGGACGCTATCAATCGGCGCCGAAATGCACCCGGTTCGCCTTGATGACCGCCTGCGTACGGCTCAGCACGCCCAGTTTTTGCAAGATGGCCGAGACATGCGCCTTGATCGTGGTCATCGACACGTTGAGGTCATGGGCGATCTGCTTGTTGAGCCGGCCATTGACCAGATGGCCCAGCACCGTTTTCTGCTGCGGCGTCAGGCTGTCGATCCGCCGTGCGATGTCATCTTCCTCGACGGAAGGGGGCGCGCCCTCTCCCATGGTTTCGGGCAGGTAGATTTCGCCCGATACGACCCGATGCAACGCTTCGACGATCGCGCTGCGCTTTAGCGACTTGGGGATGAAGCCCGCCGCACCGGCGGCCAGCGCTTCCTGCACGATCGAGCGGTCGAACGCGCCCGACACCATCACGACCGGCAAGATCGGGAAACGATCGCGCAGCAGTTTCAGCCCGTCCAGGCGACGCACGTCCGGAATATTGAGGTCGAGCAGGATCAGATCGAAATTATCCTGCTTTTCCAGCGTGGCGACGGCCTCTTCCAGTCCGGCCGCTTCGAAAATCTCGATATTGTCGAAACTGATCGCGATCACGCTGCGCAATCCGTCGCGCACCAGGGGATGATCGTCGATGATCAGCACCCGCTCCATGATCGCGTCCCCGCCCATATAATGCCCCATATCCTGCCCCTGCCCATGATGATCGGTCAAGTCATGAGACGTGGCAAGCCGCATTGCGCCGGGCGGGATAGCCGGAGCGGATTGCGCATAATGTCCACGTCCCATGACGATCATTGTCCTGATCCTTTTACTTCGGCAGCTTGAATACCCAGAGAGCGCCGCCCTGATTGATGTCCTTGAACGACTTGGCGACTTCGCCACCCCATAGCGGCACCGCGCCGCCCCAGCCGGACATCACCGCCACATATTGTTCGCCATCCTGCTCCCAGGTGACGGGCGAGCCCACCACGCCGGAACCGGTCTGGAATTTCCACAATTCCTGTCCGGTCTTCGCGTCGAAGGCCTTCAGATAGCCTTCAGGCGTGCCGGTGAAGACGAGGTTGCCGCCGGTGGTGAGAACGCCGCCCCACAGAGGCGCCTTGTTCTTATATTCCCACACGATCTTGCCGGTCTTGGGGTCCATCGCCCGCAGCGCGCCGATATGGTCTTCCGCGATCGACTTGATGGTGAAGCCCGCACCCAGATAGGCCGCGCCCTTCTTGTAGGCGATCGGCTCGTTCCAGATGTCCATGCCCCAGTCGTTCGACGGGATGTAGAACAGGCCGGTGTCCTGGCTATAAGCCATCGGCATCCAGTTCTTGCCGCCCAGGAAGCTGGGCGAGGCGAACACAGGCTTGCCCTTGCCCTCGCCCGGAGCGGGCGGACGGCCTTCGGGGATATAGTTGGGCTTGCCATTTTTGTTGAAGCCATTGGCCCAGGTCGTCTGCATCACGAACTTGTTGGCACTGATGAACTTGCCATTGGTGCGGTCAAGGACGAAGAAATAGCCGTTGCGGTCGGCCTTCGCGCCCAATTTCATCGGCTTGCCGTTGATGGTGGCGTCGAACGGAATGAATTCGTTCACCCCGTCGAAATCCCAGCCATCATGCGGCGTGGTCTGGAAATGCCATTTGATGACGCCGGTGTCCGGGTCGATCGCCAGAGTGGAGGCGGTGTAGAGATTGTCGCCGGGGCGCAGGTGGCTGTTCCACGGTGCGGGGTTGCCGGTGCCGAAGAAGAGCAGATTGGTTTCCGGATCATAGGTGCCGCCCAGCCAGGTCGCGCCACCGCCGCTCTTCCACAGGTCGCCGGTCCAGGTCGCGTTGAGCCTGCCGGTGATGCCGTTATCCCTGCCCTTGAGCGTGCCCATATGGCCTTCGATCACGGGGCGGTGCCAGATCAGCTCTCCGGTGTTCACATCGCGAGCTTCGACGGCCCCCACGACGCCGAATTCGCCGCCCGAATTGCCGGTGATGACCATGCCCTTGACGATCAGGGGCGCCGCCGTGGCGCTATAGCCTTCCTTATAGTCGGCGATCTGCTTGTTCCAGATCACCTTGCCGGTGTTGCGGTTCAATGCCACCAGCCGCGCGTCGAGGGTGGCAAAGATGATCTTGTCGCCATGGATGGCGGCGCCGCGATTGACGACGTCGCAGCAGGGCATGATGCCGTCGGGCAGGCGGGCGTCATATTGCCATTTTTCCTCGCCAGTGCGGGCGTCGAAGGCGAACATGCGCGAATAGCTGCCCGTCACGTAGATGGTGCCGTCATAGACGATCGGCTGGGCTTCCTGGCCGCGCTGCTTTTCGCCACCCAGCGATGCGGCGAAGGCCGGGACCAGCTTCGACACGTTGCTGGTGTCGATCGCCTTCAACGTGCTGAAACGGTGCGCCTGCGGCCCCATGCCATAGGTCAGAACGTCGCCCGGCGTGGCCGCGTCGTTCATCAGGTCCGCATCCGTTGGCCCATTGGCCAGAAGCGGCGCCGCAGCAACCGCCAGCGATAGTGCGGCAACGCCCGACAGCGCCCGCATCATCGGTCCCTTCATAACCATCCTCCCTATTGAACGGGCGCTCTACGCCCGTTTACGTGCACACTATGCGACCCCGACGAAGCGGCAATTGGACCTTGGGTCGCCTCTCAGCCCGCCGCCTTGGCGGGCGTCCAGGTGACGCCGTAGCGTTCGAACAGCGCCTTCATCTCGCCGCTGGCGGCCATGGCGGTGACGATTTCCTCCACCGCATCGCCCAGCGTGCGGCTATTCTCCTTGACCGCCATGCCGATGTCCCAGCCGGGCGAGGCGAAGGCGGGCAACGGCCCTTTGCGCAGGGACAGAGCCTTGCCGTCGGACCTATGCACGCCTTCCTCGATCTGCGCGCGACTGGCGAGAACGGCATCGGCCTGCCCAGCCATGGCCGCAGCCACCGCATCCGATCCGGTGGGATAGTGGATCACGTCCTTGGCCAGCGCGCCGCCTAAGCTGCCGATCAGGTAGAAATCGGGAATGGAATCCAGCTCTACGGCCAGCTTGCGGCCCTTCCATTCGGTCGGCAGCGCTTCTACCGACAGACCATTGCCGCCAGCCAGTCCAAAGCTTTCGCGATAATAAGGCGCGATGATCGCGACCTGATCGTTACGCGCGGCGAAGGTCCGGTCGAACGGAACATGCATCATAAGGTCGCCGGGCGTGAAGCCGAGCAGCCCGCCCTTCCACACGCCGTTGCGCAGATCATCGTCCGCGCTTTCGTCCGCGACCAGCTGGGCGACATCGGCGCGCACGCCCAGCTTGATCGCGATCGCCTGCGCCAGATCGGCGTCCAGACCGACCAGCTTGCCGCCCTCCTCCCAGGACCATGGGCGGTTATTCTGATAGACGACCACCCGGATGGTGCCGAGCGCCTTGACCTTGGCGAGCGGGGCGGCGCTCAAGCCCCCGGACATCAGCCCGACCGCCAGCGCTGCCCCTGCCCCGCCGATCAGCCCCCGCCGCGAGAGCATGGCGATCAACCTTCGTGCTTGGTTTCGAGCCAGGCGCGAATCGCCCAGCCGGCCTTCTGGCCAAGTACGTCGCCGAAGGGCGGCATATAGACCTTGCCGTCATGGCTGGAACCGTGGCGGAAGCGTTCGGCGAACCACTGGTCGCCAGATTCGCCCGCCTCCAGATAGCGCAGGTCAGGCGCGATACCGCCGCTTTCCGCGTCCAGACCATGGCAGCGCGCGCAATTCTGGCCATAGGCCGACTGGCCGATCTCGATCGCCTTGGCATTGCCGCTATAGGGGTTCTTTTCCAGCCAGGCCTCGCCGATGTCCGGCAGTGCTGACGTATCCACCGCCTGCGGCGTCACGTCGCCATGCGCCATCAAAGATGTCGCTGCGGTCATGCCCAGCATAGCCATGGCACCCAGCAATGCGACCCTACCCATGTTTCCCATTTCCATCCTCACCCGGTCGGTTTTTCCCTGATGGGTCCGAGTGTAGGCTGGGGCGGGCCGCGTCCCCATTGGCCATTGGTACAATCCCGTAGAGACAGGGCTGCGGATAGACCCTCGGGACAAGAATGAGGGGCATGGAGAGGAAAAGAATGAAACGCATCGTCATCGCCGGGTTGATGCTGCTGCCTGTCGTGGCCCAGGCCGAAACCCTCTATGTCTCCAACGAGCGGGGCGACAGCGTCAGCGTGATCGACGCGAAAACGGGCGCAGTGACAGCGACATGGAAGGTCGGCGGCCGACCGCGCGGCATCACCGTGTCGAAGGATGGTCGCTACATCTACCTCTGCGCCAGTCTGGACCATGCGGTGCAGGTGATCGAGCGGGCAACCGGCAAGGTCGTTGCCGAACTCCCCTCCGGACAAGACCCGGAGCAGTTCTTCCTGTCACGCGACGGCAAGACCTTGTTCGTCGCCAATGAGGATGACGCCGCCCTGACCGCGATCGACCTTGCGACCCGCGCCGTCGCCTTCCAGGTCGATGTCGGCGGCGAACCGGAAGGCGTTGCGCAAAGTCCGGACAGCCAATGGGTCGTGGTCACGTCGGAAGAAGATAATGTCGTCAACTGGATCGACCTGAGCACGAAAATGATGGTCGCGGAAACGCCGGTCGATCTGCGGCCGCGCCATGTCGAATTTACTGGGGATGGAAAGCAACTGTGGGTCGCGGCCGAAGTGGGCGGTACGGTGCAGATTATCGACACCGCCACCCGGCAGGTGAATGAAACGCTGCACTTTGCCATTCCGGGCACCCCCGATCATCGCATCCTGCCCTGCGGCATCCGCTTTACGCCCGATGGCAAAACGGCGGTGATCGCGCTGGGTCGGGCCGATCATGTCGCCATCGTCGACGTCGCGACGCGCAAGGTGCGGGCCTATGTGCCGGTCGGCAAGCGCGTTTGGCATGTCGCGATCAGCGCCGATGGCGCCCATGCCTATGCCGCCAATGGCCTTTCGGACAATGTCTCCGTGATCGATTTGGCCAAGGCCGCCGTCACCGGCACCATCGCAGTCGGCGCGGCACCGTGGGGCATCGTCGCCGCGCCGTGATTTGCGCCCTGTCCGAAGGAACGAGAACCTAAGTCCCATTTCCCCTCCTCCCCTTACGCCGCACTCTGCGCCGCAGCCGGAGACAAGCCGGCGGAATATAGGGAGGATGATATGAAGGGGGCGTTGCGCCTGATGAGCGCGGCTGGAGCACTGATGCTCGCCGCCACCGCGGCACCGGCCATGGCCGGAACCACCGCAGACTTGCTGAAACGGCTGCATGAAAAGGGCATCCTGACCGACGACGAATATCAGGAACTGATCAAGGGCCAGGCGACCGAAACGGCGCAGGCCGCCGCTGCACCCGCCCCGGCGGTAACGCCCGATGCATCGGGCGGCGCGGGCTATGTGCGGATGACGGAAAGCGGCGTGGGCCTTCAGGTCGGTGACGTGACGCTCAAATTCTCCGGCTCGGTCAACGGTTTTTATGTCCATGACAATGGCGATACGCCGAGCGGCACTACGACGGTAACGGGCGGGGTCGCCACCGTGGGAGGCAACAGTTCGGCCATTCGCAACGGCCTGCTGCCCGGCTTCCTGAAGGTGGAAGCCTCCACCAGCCTGGACGGCTGGGACGTTGGCGCGCATTTCGGCATGTATCCGGGCATCAACTCGGTCAGCTATGTCGGCGGCGGCGCCAACAGCGGCGGCAATCCCCGCGCGCTCCAGACCGCCGGGATCGACTTTCGCCAGACCTACCTGACCTTTGGCCGCGCCGGCTTCGGCGAGGTGAAGATCGGCCGCGACATCGGGCTGTTCCAGTCCGAATCGATCCTGAACGACATCACCTTGCTGTCGTCGGGAACGCCTGCTGGCAATGTCGCTCCGTCCAATACGACATTGGGCCGCATCGGCACCGGCTACATCTACACCGATTTCCAGCCGCAAATAACCTATACCACGCCCAGCTTCAGCGGCTTTACTGCCAGCCTCGGCATTTTCGAACCGCTGTCCTCGCTCACCGGTCCCGAAGAATCGAACAAGCAGCCCGGTTTCCAGGCCAAGTTCGTGTATGACGGCAAATTTGGCGACCTCGGCACGCGCCTTTGGGTTTCGGGCCTGTCGCAGAAGCATAATGTCATCGCCGGTCCGGACTATACCGGTTGGGGCTGGGATGCGGGCGCCAAGGTCACATTCGGTCCGGTCACTGTGGTCGGCACCTATTATGACGCATCGGGTCTGGGCACCACGGCGCTCAACCTGTTCGATACCGACGGGATCGGCAACAAGCGCGACAGCCATGGCTTCTATCTTCAGGGCCTGACGACCTTCGGCAAATTTTCGTTCGGCGGCAGCTATGGAGAGAGCAATCTCGATTATGCCAACACGGCCGATGCGCTGGCCAATCCCACGCTGGTTGACAAGAATAGCAGCTGGGTCGGGCAGGTCCGCTATGGCCTGAATAGCTGGGTGACGCTGCTGGGCGAATATATCAACACCCGGTCGAAAGCGCATAACGGCAACAAGGCAACGTCGGACGCCATTGCGGCGGGGGCCATCCTCTTCTTCTGACCGAAGGGACAATGTCACGGGGCGGGGGCCGCATCCTAATGAGGTGCGGCCCCTTTCCATTTGCAAAAGGTATGGAAAATAAGGACAGGGGCGTCGAAGGGATCGCCATGAAAATTCTTATTCTGCCCGCTATCATGTTGTCCGTACCGACCGTCGCTTTCGCCCAGGCACCTGAAGAGGCGCCGAGCGATGCGTCGCAGATCATCGTCACCGGCGCGGGGCTGGAACTGCCACCGGGCACGCCAGCCTATGGATCGGTGGCGATCGACCGGCAGCGATTGTTGGACAGCGCATCGGGACGGATCGAAAGCGTGTTGGGCGACGTGGCCGGTTTCCAGCAATTTCGCCGGTCCGACAGCCGATCATCCAATCCATCGAATCAGGGAGCAACGCTGCGCGCGCTGGGTGGCAATGCGTCGAGCCGCACATTGATGCTGCTGGACGGCGTGCCGATCGCCGATCCCTTTTTCGGCTATATTCCTTTCAGTGCGCTGGCGCCCGAACGTTTGTCGGTGGTGCGGGTGACGCGCGGCGGCGGGATCGGCGCCTTTGGCGCGGGCGCGGTCGCAGGTACGATCGAGATGGCCAGCGCCACCCGCAACCAATTGCCCGACTTTTCCGCCAGCGCCTTCTACGGCAGCCGCGATTCGACCGAGCTGTCGGCCGGACTGACACAGGATCTGGGTGGCGGCTATGTTTCGCTCTCAGGCCGGTGGGACCGGGGCGACGGTTTCCAGACCACGCCAAAGGATCAGCGCGTCGCGGCCACCGTGCCGGCAGCCTATGATGGCTGGTCGACCAATTTGCGGGCGGTCGCGCCTCTTTCCGCCACGTCGGAGCTGCAATTCCGCGCGACCCTGTTCGAGGACAATCGCACGCTACGCTTCGCCGGCGCGGACAGCATGAGCCAGGGACAGGACGCCAGCATCCGCTATATCAGCCGAGGTGCGTGGCAGGTGGACGCGCTGGCCTATATTCAGGCGCGCAACTTCGCCAACATCGTCATGTCCTCCTCGACCTTCCGCAAGTCGCTGGACCAGCGCAATACGCCGTCCACCGGCATCGGGGGCAAGATCGAGATCCGGCCGCCAGTGAGCGAAGCGCATATGTTGCGGCTGGGCGTCGATACGCGCTTTGCGACGGGCGACATGTATGAGGACGCCTATAACGCCAATATTGCCGCCAACCCGCGCACCTTCCTGCGCCATGCAGGCGGCGACCAGTGGACGACCGGGATCTTCGCCGAGGATGACTGGACGCTTGGCAAACTGGTACTGACTGGCGGCGTCCGGGCAGATCGCTGGTCGATCAGCAATGGTTTCTATCACCAGGCGAGCGCCACGACGGGCGCCACCACGGGCAGCGATTATGCCGATCGGTCCGACTGGGAGTTTTCCGGCCGGGTCGGCGCGCTTTACCATGCCAGCGAAGCCTTCGCCCTGCGGGCGTCGGCCTATAGTGGCTTCCGCCTGCCGACTCTGAACGAGTTGTATCGCCCCTTCGTCGTCTTCCCGATCACGACGCAGGCCAATGCGGCGCTGACCCCCGAAAAGCTGAAGGGTGCTGAGGCGGGGATCGATCTGACGCCGATCGAGAATATTAGCTTGTCGGCCACCGCCTTCTACAACCGGCTTGACGATGCCATCGCCAACGTCACCGTCGCCACCAATACGCGCCAGCGCCAGAATGTCGACCGGATCGTCGCCAAGGGCATCGAACTGACCGCCGCTGCAAAGCTCGGCGACGTCAACCTGTCGGCCTCCTACGCCTATAGCCACAGCCGCGTCCGCGCGCCGGGTGCCGCTTTCGACGGCTTCACGCCTGCGCAAACGCCCCGTCATGCCGCCAGCGCCACGGTCGCCTATAGCCCCGCCCACGGACCATCGCTGTCGACCACGCTGCGCTATGTCGCGAAACAATATGAGGACGACCTGCAAAGCGACGTGCTGCCCGACGCGCTGACTCTGGACGCTATTGCCCGGCTGCCGGTCGGCCATGGCATCAGCCTGGTGGCGCGCGGCGAGAATCTGTTCGATGAGACGGTCGTGACCCGCAATGCCGGGGGGTCGATGGACCTTGGCACCCCGCGCACGCTCTGGATCGGCGTCAGTTTCGGGCGCTGACGATTCCAGCTATTCCGATCCTGTCAGCTTTGCTGACGCCAAATCTGATCGTCTTCACTCTGTTCGGCATGGACAAGCGGCGCGCCCGGATGGGTCGGCGCCGCTTGTCCGAACGCACGCTGCTGCTCTGGGCCCTGGTTGGCGGAACGCCGGGCGCCTTCCTTGGCCGCCATTTCTTTCGCCACAAGACCCGCAAACAGCCTTTTTCGACGCTGCTCTGGATGATAGCCGCGACACAAACGATGGCGATCGCCGCATGGGCGATGATCTGATTTCAGATTGTGGGGGAAGAAATGGTGCTGCCGGGGAGGATTGAACTCCCGACCTCAGCCTTACCAAGGATGCGCTCTACCACTGAGCTACGGCAGCACTCTATTTCTGTTCCAAGGCGTTATGTACGCTTCGGAGGCCGGGCCTATGGCCGCCCTTGCTGCGCATGTCAAGGCGGGTTGCGGTCGATCACGCATTTTGCTTATGCGCATTGCATGGCTGAAACGCAGGACGAGAAAAAGGCACGGTTGGCGCAGGCGCTGCGCAACAATCTGCGCAGGCGCAAAGCCCAAGCGCGGGAGGGCGCCGCGCCGCCCCCTCCCGCTGACAAGTCGGAAGACTAGGCTTTAAAGCGGCGCGCAGGCAGCCTGGAGCCAGGCAAGTGCGTCTCCTTCCAGTTGCGGGCCGACCAGGCCCAACACGGCGGCATGATAAGCGTCGAGCCACGCGCGCTCCTCGCTGCTCAGCATATCCTTGGCGACCAGCGTGCGGTCGATCGGCGCGAAAGTCAGCGTTTCGAAGCCCAGCATTGGCTTTTCCGCGCCGGGAACCTCGCGTTCCTCCACCAGCACCAGATTTTCGATGCGGATGCCATATTCGCCGGTCTTGTAATAGCCCGGCTCGTTGGAGAGGATCATGCCGGCCACCAGCGGCTCGTCGCCACCGCCGAAAGTGGCGATGCGCTGAGGCCCTTCATGCACCGACAGGAAGCTGCCGACGCCGTGGCCCGTGCCATGGGCATAATCCAGCCCTTCGGCCCACAGATATTGGCGTGCGAGCACATCCAGCTGACCGCCGCGCGTACCCTTTGGGAAAACGGCGCGAGCAAGCGCGATATGGCCCTTGAGCACCAGGGTGAAGCGGCGACGCATTTCGTCGGTGGGTGTACCGATGGCCAGCGTTCGGGTCACATCGGTGGTGCCGTCACGATACTGGCCGCCTGAATCGACCAGATAGAGGCTGTTTGGCTCGATCGGGCGATTCGTCTTTTCCTCGGCGCGATAATGGACGACCGCACCGTTCGGGCCGGCGCCGCTGATCGTATCGAAAGACAGGTCTTCGAGCAGCCCTGTGTCCTTACGAAACGCTTCAAGCCGGTCGGAAGCAGAGAGTTCTGTAAGGTCGCCCTTGGGGGCTTCCACCGCGATCCAATGCAGGAAACGGGTGAGAGCCGCACCGTCGCGGGCCTGCGCAGCCTTGTGCCCGGCGATTTCAGTGTCGTTTTTGATCGCCTTGGACAGGACGGCCGGGTCGCGCAGCGACAAGATAGTCGCACCGCCGGCGTCAAGGCCGTTGAAGATCGCCGCGACGGCCCGTTCGGGGTCGGCGACAACGGTCTTGCCATCAAGGTCTGCCAGCGCATCGGCAAAGGCAGCGCGATCATGAATGCGCACCGCGTTGCCCAGATGCTTGGCGACGGCCTCGTCCATTTTCTCCGGTGCGACATAAAGGTCGGCGGTCGCATCGGCATGAACGATGGCATAAGCGAGCGCGACCGGGGTCCGCTCCACATCCTTGCCGCGCACGTTGAAGGTCCAGGCGATCGAATCGAGCGCGGAAAGGACGACCGCGTCGGCTTTTTTCTCCGTCAGCCAGTCGGCCATGGCGGCACGCTTCTCGGCGGCGGACTGACCGGCGAAGCGATCGCCATGCACCACCAGCTTGGCGTCGCTGGGCGCCGGGCGATCGGGCCAGACGGCATCGACCGGATTGGTATCGACCGCAACCAGCTCGGCGCCCTTCTGGCTCAGCGCCTCGGTCGCCTGAATCACCCAGGCGCGGGTGTGCAGCCAAGGATCGTAGCCGATGCGTGCGCCCTGCCCGGCATGATCCTTGAGCCAGGCGGCTATGGACGTCTGCGGCACGCTTTCATATTGCCAGTGCGCGCCGTCGACCTGCTCGCGGACCTGGAGCGTGTAGCGGCCATCGACGAAGATCGCGGCTTCCTGCGGCAGGACCACCGCGCTGCCAGCCGACCCCTGAAATCCCGTCAGCCAGGCAAGGCGCTGGGCATAGGCGCCGACATATTCGCTCATATGCTCGTCGGTCAGGGGGACCACGAAACCGTCGAGCTTCTGGCGCACCAGTTGCGCGCGCAGGGCCTTCAGGCGATCTTCATAACTGGACATCGAACTTCCCTTGGATCATTCCGGCCTCTTGCGTTGGCCATAATGGCGACAACATAGAGCGACAGGCGCGTTTATTCCAGCGCAGCCCCCGTCTGAACCATGGATAGTTAATGACCGATCACATGCAGCCTCCCATCGCCGACCGCCGCCAGCACAGTTTCACGCATCACGGCATCACGGTGGACGACCCCTACGCATGGCTGCGCGACCCCGGCTATCCCGATGTGAAGGACAAGGATGTCCTGGCCTATCTGGAGGCCGAGAATGGCTGGTTCGAACGGGCGATGGCGCCACGCAAGCCGCTGCTGGACACGTTGTTCCAGGAAATGAAGGGCCGCATCAAGGAGGACGACCAGTCGGTTCCGCAAAAGGATGGCGACTATATCTATTGGCGCGCTTTCGAGACGGGGGCGCAATATCGCAAATGGTATCGCAAGCCGTCCGCCGGCGGTGACGACCAACTGATCCTCGACGAACCCGCGTTGGCGGAAGGACATGACTATTTCCGGCTGGGCGCGATGTCTGTCAGCCCGGATGGCCGATACCTGGCGTACGCCATCGACACCAACGGGTCGGAACGGTTCGAGGCGCGGATCAAGGATCTGTTTTCCGGCGAACTATTGCCTGAAGTCATCCCCGACACATTGTCGTCGCTGGTGTGGACGGCCGACAGCAAGGGGCTGCTCTACGGCTTGGCCAACGAGAATTGGCGGACCGACAATGCGCGTCTGCACCGGCTGGGGCAGAGCATCGAGAGCGACGTAGAGCTGTTCCATGAGGATGACGAGGGGTTCCGCGTCTCGATCGGCCTGACCTCGTCGGAAAAATGGATCGTCATCGCGACCGGCGACCATGTGACCAGCGAAGCCTGGCTGATCCCGTCCGACGACCCGACCGCGACGCCGCTGCTCGTGTCCGCACGAAAGGCTGGACGCGAATATGATGTCGATGAGCATGAAGGCACGCTCTATATCAAGACCAACGACAGCCATCCCAATTTCCGGCTGGTGAAGGCGACGCTGGACGCGCCCGACCGTTGGGAGGAAGTGATCGGCGCGGACGCGCATTTCTACCTGACCGATTTCACGCTGTTCAAGAGTTTCTATGTGACAGAAGGGCGGCAGGACGGTCTCGACCAGATCGAGTTGCGCGATTACGCCACGCACACGCCCAAGCGCATCCCCTTCCCGGAAGCCAGCTATTCGGCGAGCCTCGACGACAATCCGGAATATGACGTGACCAAGCTGCGCATCGGCTATGAATCGATGGTCACGCCGGACACCATCTACGACTATCATCTGGCGACGGGTGCGTTGGAGGTGCTGAAGGTCCAGGACATTCCGTCGGGCTATGATGCGAGCGGCTATGCTGCGGAACGGCTGATGATCGCGGCGCGCGACGGCACGCAGATTCCGGTGTCGATCGTCTATCCCAAGGATTTCCCGCGCGACGGCAGCGCTCCGCTGCATCTTTACGGCTATGGCGCCTATGGCATGGCGATGGAGCCGGGCTTTTCGACCAGCCGCCTGTCGCTGCTGGATCGCGGCTTCGCCTTTGCCATCGCCCATATTCGCGGCGGCGATGACCTGGGCCAGCAATGGTATCTGGACGGCAAGCTGGACAAGCGGGTCAACACCTTCACCGATTTCGTCGATGTGGCGAAGGGGCTGATCGCGCTTGGCTATTCGTCGAAGGGCAGGATCAGCATTTCGGGCGGATCGGCCGGCGGCGAATTGATGGGCGCTGTGATCAACTCCGACCCCGACCTGTGGGGCGCGGTGGTGGCGCATGTGCCGTTCGTCGATGTGCTCAACACCATGCTGGATGAAACATTGCCGCTGACGCCCGGCGAATGGCCCGAATGGGGCAATCCGATCGAGGACGAGGCCGCGTTCCGCACGATCCAGAGCTATGACCCCTATACCCATGTTCGCGCGCAGGACTATCCGCCGTTGATGGTGACGGCCGGCCTCAACGATCCGCGCGTCACCTATTGGGAGCCGGCAAAGTGGGTGGCGAAGTTGCGGGCGACCAAGACCGACCAGAATATCCTGTTGCTCAAGACCAATATGGGCGCGGGCCATGGAGGCAAGTCGGGACGATTCGAAAGCCTGCATGAGACGGCGGAGGAGTTCGCCTTCATCCTGTGGCAATTGGGTGTGGAGGGTTGATGGCGTCCAGTTTCACCAAGCAGATCACGGCCCAGCCCCACCATATCGACGAGCTGGGCCATGTGAACAATGCGGTCTGGGTCCAATGGATGGAGCAGGTGTCGGTCGAGCACTGGCGACAGGATGCCGATCCGGCCCATGTCGATGCCTATATCTGGGTCGTGACCCGGCATGAGGTCGATTATCGTGGCAATGTGATCGAGGGCGATGTGGTGACGGCGCGCACCTGGATTCCGGAAGCGCCGCGCGGGGCGCGGTTCGACCGGCTGATCGAATTTACCGGGCCGGACGGCAAGGTGAAGGTTTCGGCCAAATCCACCTGGGCGATCATCGACAAGGCGACCGGCCGGATATTGCGGGTGCCGGCCGAGGTCGCCGCAAACTTCATCGACTGACCCGTTCAGGGGATCGGTCAGGGTCGGACGACCTCGAACATATCCTCTATGCCAGGCTGGCTCGGCATATCATCCCGCTCGGCGGCCTGTCGCGCCCACATCAGGGCGTAGAGGCCGTCGGCACGGACGAGATCGCCATGGCGGCCGCGCTCCACGATCACGCCCTTGTCCAGCACGATGATTTCATCGGCATCGACCACGGTCGAGAGGCGATGGGCCACCACCAGGGTCGTCCGCTTGCGGCTGATGTCGCGCAGGACGGTCTGGATTTCCGTTTCCGTGCGGCTGTCCAAGGCGCTGGTCGCTTCATCCAGCACCAGCACCGGCGGGTCTTTGAGCAGGGTGCGGGCGATCGCCACGCGCTGTTTCTCACCCCCTGACAGTTTGAGGCCGCGTTCGCCGACCCGCGTGGCATAGCCCTGCGGCAGGTCCATGATGAAGTCATGGATCGACGCGGCCCTGGCCGCCGCCTCTATGTCCTGCTGGCTCGCCCCTTCCCGGCCATAGCCGATATTATAGCCCACCGTATCGTTGAACAGGACCATGTCCTGCGGCACGATGCCGATCGCGGCGCGCAGCGAGGCCTGGGTCACGCCGGCTATGTCCTGCCCGTCGATCGACACCTGGCCCGACTGGATATCGTAGAAGCGGAAGAGGATGCGGGCGATGGTGGACTTGCCCGCGCCAGACGGGCCGACGATCGCCAATGTCTTGCCCGCCGGCACGGCAAAGCTGACGTCGTGCAGGATTTCGCGTTCCGGATCATAGCCAAAACGCACATGATCGAAGCGAACGGCACCACCATGCGGCTGCAGCGCCGGCGCGTCGGGCCGGTCGGCAATCTCCTGCTGCGTGTCGATCAGCTGATACATCGCTTCCATGTCGATCAGCCCTTGCCGGATGGTACGATAGACCATGCCGAGCAGGTCGAGCGGCCGAAACAGCTGGCTGAGCAATGTATTGACCAGCACCACGTCGCCGGTGGTGAACTGCCCCCGGCTCCAGCCCCAGACGGTGTAGGCCATGGCTCCTGCCATCATCAGGTTGGTGATGAGCGACTGGCCGATATTGAGCCAGGCGAGGCTGTTCTCGCTCTTGACCGCCGCCCCGGCATAGCGGCGCATCGCCGTGCCGTAACGGGTCGCCTCCCGCTGTTCGGCACCGAAATATTTGACCGTTTCGAAATTGAGCAGGCTGTCGACGGCATGGGCGACGGCATTGGTGTCCATATCCACCATGTCGCGGCGCAGCTGGTTGCGCCATTCGGTGACGGTGCGGGTGAACCAGATATAGAGCGCCACCATGGCCAGCGTGGCAACGACCAGCCCGGCACCGAATTTGACGAGAAAGATGGCGCAGACCGCCACCAGTTCCAGCACGGTCGGCGCGATGTTGAACAGCAGGAAATAGAGCATCGTGTCGATGCTCTTGGTGCCGCGCTCCACGATCTTGGTGACGGCGCCGGTGCGGCGATCGAGATGGAAGCGCAGAGACAGGCGGTGAAGATGGACGAAGACGTCGTCGGCCAGTCGCCGGCCAGCCTCCTGCCCGACCTTTTCGAAAACCGCATTGCGCAGATTGTCGAACAGGACGCTGGCGAAACGGGCGCCTGCATAGACGGCGACCAGCGCCATGGCGAGGCCGACCGCCGGCTCCATGCCCGGCGCCATCCGGTCGATCGCGGCCTTGTAAGCGAAGGGCATGGCGAGACTGACGACCTTGGCCAGCAGCACAAGCCCCATGGCGATGGCCACCCGGCGGCGCAGCGCGGCCGAATCGGCCGGCCAGAGATAGGGCAGGAAGCGGCGCAGCGTCGCCCATACGGGCGGAATCGGCGTGGAATCGGGCGTGGAGGGTGGCATCGGCCCCTTATGTAAGCGCTGTAGCGCGGCAATCCAGTGATTGTGCCACCGGACAGGCGGATCGACCCGGCAACAGGAACAGTCGCGCTTAACTTCGCACATTTCCCGCCAAACCCGACAGAATATTGCGCCACCATGGTCCTATCGCAAAGACGCGCCACGGCAGGGCCGAATGGCTGCGCGCGATGCGGCGGCGGGGCTGTATTGGCGAGCGGACCATCGACGAGGCGGCGTGCGTCTGGGGGAAGCGAAACCGGGCGCGCTGACTGCGGATCATGGGGCCGCCATGATCGGACCGCTCGAACGAACCGCCCGCGCAATGGAACAAAGCGGCGCTTTAGCCTCTTTTCCTTTGCGGCATAGCGCGGCATGATGGCGCGGTCGTGACGCATCGCAGGAGGCAAGACAGGCGCATGTTCGGGTCTTTGTGGAAGCGGATTTTCGGAAAGCAGGCAAGCGGCGAAGACCAGATATGCGAAGCGAAAGGCGCTGCCCCGACGTCCAGTTCGACTGGCAAGGCCATCGGCAACGCCGCGCCCAGCTACGACCCCGTTGCCGCATTGCGCGATCTGGTGCGGCGGGATGTCGCCGGCGGCTTTTTCGACGATGACGCGATCCTGACCAACGCCAACGACGTGTTCGAGGAGGAATTGCCCCGGCCGCTGTTGCGGGTCGAGGCGTCGGCCGCGTTGCGCGCCGCGCTGGCCGATCATCGGGCGGCCGAGCGGGACTGGTCGGAAATGACCGATTGCGACCGGCTGGACGCCGCCTTCGACGCGCTGGAAGAGGAAGGCATCGTCGCGCGGCAGAATTTCACTTGCTGCGGCACATGCGGCGCATCCGAAATCTGGGACGAGATCGAGGCCGCGCAGGACGAAGGCATGACCGTGGAGGGCTATGCCTTTTTCCATATGCAGGACACGGAGGGCGCGGTCGAAGGGCATGGCCTCTATCTCAACTATGGCGCCTGCGACCAGGGCGAGGACAAGGCGGTCGCAATCGGCCATCGCATCGTCGAACAGCTGGAGGCGCATGGCCTGACGACCCGCTGGGACGGGCGGCTGGAACAGCGCATCGGCGTGTCGCTGGAATGGAAGAAGCGGCGCAGCGCCGTGCTGATCCAGGATTAGGTCGGCAAAGTTCACAGTGTGAAGCGGCTTTTTGGTCCGAAGCGTTCGTGATGCACTCGCAAGGCGCTCGCGAAGCCTCACCGAGGCGTTCCCGAAGCCTCACCTCCTATTTTCGCTGCAACGGCCATTGCGCGTTGATAGAGGGTCATCGGCCGGCTCATAAACTGCTCATGCCGCCAAAGCGCCTCCGCCCAGTTCTGATCAAATTCCGTGCCGGCAAGGCGACGACGCAAGCGATGCGCGCTGGACGGCGACATGCCCACCGCGCGCGCGGCGTGGCGGACGCTGCCTGTCTGTATCAAGACGCCAAGGAAGCTGGCCTGCAAGGCGGGCGTCCAGTGGGCGCGGCGCTTTTGGGCAGGGGCAGCGGGCGGATTGGGGGGAGAAGATCGATCCATCCATGAGGATAGATCAGAGGATTTCCTAATAGGAAAGGGATGGATCAGGCCGAGGCGGGGTTGTGGCGGAACCGGTCGGCGAATTGCCGTTGGTTCCCATCCCCGGCGGCGAAGGCCAGCATGGTCCAGGGCGCATCGGCCGTCCATTCGATCCGGACCGGTTCCGGGCATAGGCCTTCCGATGCGGTCATGGCGCCTATTTCGCCATCATCGAGGCGAAAGATGGTCGGCCTCACCTATCCTTCCAGATGAGGCCGACCATCTATTTCATAGGCTAGAGCGTTTTCCAAGCAGGTGGAATCACCTGCTGAATCGGAAAACGCGGCAAATTAAAGACTTAGAGCAGCCGGGCCGATGCAATCGGATCGGAAACTGCTCTAAGCGCCCGTCCAACGCATGGATGCGAAAATGCCGATGGAACCGCCCGCTCAATCATGCTCCCGTCCGCCAGCGCCCATATAGAGTTCGCTGCCGGTCGCCTTGAAGAGCCTGCTCATTTCTTCCATGCCCTTGAGCGCGGCGGCCTTGCTGGCTTCCGCCACTTCCGCGCCGGTCAGGCCTGCTTCGAGGAAACCGTCGGCGGGTTGGTTCTTCTTCGCGGCAAAGTCCCTGACCTCCTGCGTGATCTTCATCGAACAGAATTTGGGGCCGCACATGGAGCAGAAATGGGCGCTCTTGGCGCCTTCGGCCGGGAGCGTCTGATCATGATATTGTTCCGCCGTGTCGGGATCGAGGCTCAGGTTGAACTGGTCGCGCCAGCGGAATTCGAAGCGGGCGCGGCTGAGCGCATCGTCGCGGACTTGCGCTGCCGGATGGCCCTTGGCCAGGTCGGCGGCGTGGGCGGCCAGCTTGTACGTCACCACGCCGACCTTCACATCGTCGCGGTCCGGCAGGCCCAGATGCTCCTTGGGCGTGACGTAGCAGAGCATGGCCGTGCCATACCAACCGATCTGCGCCGCGCCGATGCCGCTGGTGATATGGTCGTATCCCGGCGCGATATCGGTGGTGAGCGGCCCCAGGGTGTAGAAGGGCGCTTCGCCGCAGACTTGCAGCTGCTTTTCCATATTTTCCTTGATCTTGTGCATAGGCACATGGCCGGGCCCTTCGATCATCACCTGCACATCCTGTATCCAGGCCCTGTGGGTCAGTTCGCCCAGCGTGTAGAGTTCGGAGAATTGCGCTTCGTCATTGGCGTCAGCGATGGAGCCGGGGCGCAGGCCATCTCCCAAGGAATAGGCGATATCGTACGCCTTCATGATCTCCGTGATCTCGTCGAAATGCTCGTAGAGGAAGCTTTCCTTATGATGGGCGAGGCACCATTTCGCCATGATGGACCCGCCGCGCGAGACGATGCCGGTGACGCGCCTGGCCGCCATCGGGATATAGGCGAGGCGCACGCCGGCATGGATGGTGAAGTAATCGACGCCCTGTTCGGCCTGCTCAATGAGCGTGTCGCGGAAGATGTCCCAGTTGAGATCTTCGGCGACGCCGCCGACCTTTTCGAGTGCCTGATAGATGGGAACCGTGCCGATCGGGACCGGCGAATTGCGCAGGATCCATTCGCGCGTGTCGTGGATGTTGCGGCCGGTGGACAGGTCCATCACCGTGTCGGCGCCCCAGCGGATGGACCAGACGAGCTTGTCCACCTCCGCCGCGACGTCGGAGGCGACCGCCGAATTGCCGATATTGGCGTTGATCTTCACCAGGAAATTGCGGCCGATCGCCATCGGCTCGGATTCCGGGTGGTTGATGTTCGACGGGATGATGGCGCGGCCACGGGCGACTTCGTCCCGGACGAATTGCGGCGTCACATAGTCCGGGATGGATGCGCCCCAACTCTGGCCGTCGCGGACATATTCGGCGAGGCGCGCGCGGCCGAGATTTTCGCGTTCCGCCACATATTCCATTTCCGGCGTGATGATACCGCGGCGGGCATAATGCATCTGGCTGACATTGGCCCCGGCTTTCGCGCGCAGGGGCCGCTTCACGACATTGGGGAAAGGCTGGACGCCGCCCGAGCGATCGGGGCCTTTGAGGCCATTATCTTCCGGCTTGATCGCGCGGGCATCATATTCCTCGACATCGCCGCGTTCGCGTATCCAGTCGCGGCGCAGCTGCTGGAGGCCTGCCATGATGTCGATCCGCGCGTCCGGGTCAGTATATGGCCCCGACGTGTCATAGACGCGCACCGGCGGCTCGCCGCTGCCCGGCTCCAGATGGATCTCGCGCATGGCGACCTTTCGCGGGCCGACATGGATCTTCCTAGACCCGCGAATGGGGCCGGTGGTGACATTCATTGCGGCCTGCCGGTCGGTGAAGCCTTCGGCTTCCGGCATCTCTGTGCGGGCGGGGACATCTGCCATGGATTTGCCTTTCAGACGATGATGGTGGCGCGGCCGGTGAGGCCGGCGAGGAAAAGGAGGATGCCGAGGATAAGCGCGATGCCGGCCCAGGCCCGGATGAAGCCGGTCGACCAGTGGCCGATGCGAATGAGCGGACCGGGCACGGCAAGCAGCGTTGCGCCTTCGATCAGGGCGACATAGCCAATCAGGCTGACGACGCATGCGAGCGGATCGGTCCAAATGCTGTGGATCAGCACCAGCGTGCCGCCGACCGCAAAGACGGCGAACCCCAGTGCCACGACCAGCCCCGGCGAGCGGTTGAGATCGTCCATCACCGCCCGCCAGCGCGGCGGACTGGCCAGGCCGCCAATGCCGATGACGATCATGTAAAGGCCGAAAATTTCGGCCAGGCGCAGCGTCAGAACGGAAATCGTATCCATGGGCCGCCTCTCTTTCGTCTCTTTTCAAGGACGCGGGGCGGACGCGGTTTGCACATGATACAAGCCGTTCCCTCCCTACGCCGGTGTCAGCCGGATCAGGTTCAACGGGTCGCAGCCACTTCAGCTGCCTCTCAACCGCTTGTGTGCGGTCCCCCGGGGATGCTGGACAGGATAGGGAGGAAACGGCACAAGGTCCAGCAGCTTATGTTCGATACCCCACCACCCGATCTGTCGACCAAGGCTGGCCGCAAGGCCTGGCGCCATGAAATGCGCATGGTGGCGGTGCGGCCGCGCCGATGGGGATTGTGGCTGTTGACGCTGGGCTTTCTGCTGGTCATGGCGCCGGCCGCCTTTGGCCTGCATAGCCTGGGGGGCTGGTCGCCCAGCCTGTTGGGTAGTGTGTCGATGCTGGCCGCGTTGCCCTTGCTGGTGGCAGCCGCTCTGTTACGCCGGCGATATTCGCGCGACCGCGGGGTGCGGCGAGGAGGTAGATAGCCGCGAGAGGAAGTGGGGCTGTATCTGGCCAATGCCTCTCCCGCCCCGATCGTGGCAAGGACAGGTTTGCGGGATTTGTACAAACAAAAAAGCCCGCCGGATTGGCGGGCTTTTTGTCGTGCGT
>NZ_JBWKVW010000002.1:0-592037 GCF_059421905.1 Sphingobium sp. GW821-FHT02B05 | reverse complement strand
GGCTACTCAAACAGACCTTTCAGTAATCCGGCTGGCGATCAGCACGCTCAGCATCGCCTGACGCTTGGGATTGAGAGTGTTACGCTCTGTCGCCCAGCCTTACGCAGCAGAGCCCAACTGGAAGACCGCGACATTAACGCTGCTGCCCTGCATAGATGGCATAGCCACTCGGCGACTTTTGCGCCACCGACGTCACGATCAGGCTCCATTCTGGCTTCAGCCCAGGTTAGCCGTGGCCGTAAGCCGGCTTACCTCCTACCTTTAAGCTTCTGCTGGATAGCTAGCGCTTTACCTGAGTGAGCGGCCGGACTGACATCCTGCAACCACTGAATCTGCCGCCCCTTGGCCGTCAGCCAGGTCACGGCGACCGAGATCTTGTCCATGGATTGCAAGCCAAAGTGCAGCGGCGTCACGCTCTGTGCGCCATAGCCGCCGCCGGTGGACATCATGCGGGTCGCCAGAATGCGCTTTTTGCTGTCGTATATGCGGACTTCGGTGCCGGGCTTGGCCGGGCGGCCCTGTCCATCGAGCGGCATGATGTTGATCGCGCGCGCGACCTGGGCTGCGGGCATGACGTTGCGGAAGATGAAATGGCCGCCGACCGCGCTGTAGCCATGGGTCACGGTCAGGTCGATCGCGCCGTCGCCGTCATAATCGACCCATTCCACGCCATGATCGCCATCATTGACGATCGGATGCTGGTCGATGACGTTGACGAAGCGCTTGCCCCCTTCGTTGTGGAACAATGCGTCGGCTGGCGTCTGCTTACCGGGTTCGCCATGATAGGAGGTGATGTAGAGGTCGAGGAAACCGTCATTGTCATAGTCGCCCCAGGAGGCGCCCACGGCATGATTTTCGGCATCAAGCCCCATCTCTGCCGCGACATTGTTGAAGCCGCCCTTGCCGTCATTCTTCCACAAGACATTCTTGCCATAATTGGGCACGAAGATGTCGAGCAGGCCGTCATTGTCGAAATCGCCCACGGCGCAGCCCACGCCGCCATCTTCTTTCGCGCGGCCGGGCATGTCCATGCCGAGTTCAGGCGCGACGTCGACGAAGCGGTCACCTTCATTATGGAAGAGGGAGTCGGTCTTGCCCGACTGGTTGGCCAGGAACAGGTCCAGCTTGCCGTCCTGGTCATAATCCAGCCAGCAGGCGCCCACGGTCGACTTGAACACGGTCGGTTCGGCATCGGCCAGCATCTGCGCGAAGGTGCCGCGATCATTGCTATAGAGGCGGTTCTTGCCGATGCGGTCGGTGGCGTAAAGGTCGAGATCGCCATCATTATCGACGTCGATCCAGTTGTTCTGGCGCGAGGCCCGGCCCGGCCCGGTGATGGTCAGGCCGACCTTCTCCGCGACATTTTCGAACCTCTTGCCCTCGACATTGCGGAACAGCGCGCTTGGCTTGTCGGGCAGGGAGGAGCCGGCGAACAGGTCCAGCCAGCCATCGCCATCATAATCGGCCCAGCTGATCGCGCGGAATTCGCCGCCCGCGACCGGCAAGCCCATCGCTTCGCCCACCCGAACGAAGGTGCCGCCGTCATTGCGATAAAGGTGGATGGCGCCGCTCTTCATGGTGACGGCGAAGTCGAGGTCGCCATCCTTGTCGAAATCGGCCCAGGCGTTGGACAGCGAGCCGGCCTGCGCAAACAGGTCGCGCTGGATCGCTTCGAAATGATGGCCGGTGGCGGGGACTTGCGCCACGGCGGGCGCCGCCGCGATCGCCGCGCCCGACAGGAGCAGCAGGGCCAGTTTTGCGCGCATCGTGCTGGAGCTATTCACGGCAGTTCCTCTTTATCGTCGGGTGCAAATCAGTTGGTGAAGGGGATGGCGGGGACCGCGCCGGGCTCCGCGCCCGCCTGGGCCGCGCGCAGCACGCGCAGGGCATTGCCGCCCCACAGCCCGGCGATGTCGTTTGTCTTGTAACCGGCCTTCAGCAGCGCGGCCGTGACCTTCGGGAAATCGGTAATGTCGCGGAACCCTTCGATCCCGCCGCCGCCGTCAAAGTCGCCGCTGATGCCGATATGGTCTATGCCGACCAGCTTGATGGCGTGCAGGATATGCTTCATCAGATCGTCGAAACCCGCCTGTGGCACCGGCCACTTCGCGTCGATTGCCTTGCGATTCGCGATGAGGGTGCGTCGCTCCGCCGCGCTTATGTTGGTGCGCGACATGAAGCCGGCCATCAGTTCCTTCAGCGCAGCCTCGCGCCCCGGGATTTTGGGTGTTGCGATCATATAGGCGTTGAAGGCGTTGATCTGAATAACGCCGCCTTTCTCCGCGATCAGCTTCGCCTCTGCGTCGTGGATGTTGCGCGGATGGTCGAACACGCTGTGCATGCCCGAGTGCGAGAGGATGATCGGCGCCTTCGACAGGACGACCGTCTGGCGCACGACTTCATCGGATGCATGCGACAGGTCGATCAGTATGCCGAGCCGATTGGCCTCCGCCACATAGGCCTTGCCTGCAGGCGAAAGCCCGTTCCATTCCGGCTTGTCGGTGGAACTGTCGGCCAGATCGTTATTCTTCGTGTGGACCGGGCTCATCATCGTGACGCCCAGGCTGCGGAAGGCGGACATCAGCGATATGTCGCGCTCGAACGGATAGCCATTTTCCATGCTCAGGAACGCGAAGCGCTTACCTTGCTTCACGGCCGCTTCCGCATCGTCGGCGGTGATGGCGAGCGAGAACCTGTCGGCATGTTTCGCGATCATCTCACGTATCTGCACGCCGCGCCGGATGGCGAAGTCGCGCGCCGCGCGGTCGCCTTCGGGCGTGCGCGGGCCGGACGCGGTGAAGATGGCGAAGAAGCCGCCGTCCACGCCGCCATCCAGCATCCGCGGGAAATCGACCTGATCTCCGTCCGTCGCCTCGACATGGCGGTCCATGATGTTCCATTCGGGCCGACCAAGATTGGCGGGCGTATCGAAATGGGTGTCGAGCACAATCATGCCCTCATGCGCCTGGCGGGCGTCGGGGAAAGCGGCGCTGGCGGGCGCAAAAAAGCCCGCCAGCAAAGCGGCGCAGGCCGCCGTCATCGTCTTGCGCATCAGAACGCCGTCCTGTCCTCGACATGGGCTTCCACATCCTTGCGGTCGATCCACAGGGTGCGCAACTTGCCTTCCGACAGATAGGGCAACTGATCGCCCATATGCTTGGAGCCGGGCTGGCTGGAACTGCCGTAGCTCATCAGGCCCTGGGCTTTGAGCGGTGTGCCGAACTCGATCATCGCGACCCAGGTTTCGCCCGCATTCGGCTTTCGCTCACCATCCTTCATCGGGCCCCAGGTGATGGTGCGGAAGATGCCGGTATTGCCAAAGCCACCATTGCCCGGAACGCTGGTGTCGCCCACGCGGAAGCGGGAGACTTCGCCATAGGGGCGATCGACCGCGCCATACAGCGCCTTCGTCTTTGCGACCGCATGCTTCAGCATGGCGACGGCGGCGGCCGGATCCTTCAGGCCGCGGGGCGTCTGGAGCGGGTCGTCGATCGTCCACTTCACCGCATAATTAGTCTGGTTGGTGAAGTTGTTGGGCGAAAAAATCGATGCCCAGGTTTCGAACAGCAGCGCGCCGCGCGCATCGGCGGTGTCGCGATGGTCCCACGCCTTGAGCAGGTCGATCGCCTTGCGAATGTCGGGATCGCTATTGCCCTGCGCTGCCTGGACCAACTCCGGGATTATCCGGTCGGCCATCAGCGATCGCATCTCGTGCTTCTTGGCGACGAACTCCTCGAAACTGAACTTGGGCCCTTCGCTCAGCAGCTTGACCGACATCTGCGCGCGCTGGCTGACGGGGCCGACATTGGCGACATAGGCCGGGAACGCCTTGGGATCTAGCACCCGCGGCCAGGTCGACAGCCATGGCGGATCATTGGCGTTCTGGACGAAGCCGGACACCGGATCCTTCACCTTGGGCATCTCGTCATAGCTGTGCACATCGGTCCACAGCGTCTTCGACGTGTCGCCCGCGACCGGCTTCGACCACATCTTGACGTCGCCCTCGGCATGTTTGGGCAGGATGCCATTGTCGAGATAGAGAATATGGCCGCCGCGATCGGCATAGACGATGTTGAACATCGGCACCTGCATCTGGCGCAGCGCCTTTTCAAAACCCGCCCAGTCATGCGCCTTGCCCATGTCCAGATATTGCTGGAGCACGCCGGGACGATCGAGACCCGCCACCTTGACGGCGACCGTGGTCTTGCCGCCGGGCAGGTCGAACACCGGTCCCTGCACGGCATAGCGCTGGGTGAAGGTTATTGTTTTGAGCGCACCATTGGCCTGTTTGACCTTGTAGCTTTTCTGCGCGGTCTTGAACGGCAGCGTCTTGCCGTCGAACGTGTAGCCGCCATCGCTCAGCGTCAGCGCGTAGCTGGTATAGCCCAGCATAGTGTTCACCGTGTTGGTGAAGCCCAGATCATTGTTGAAGCCGAAACGCATCACCGGCAGGCCGACCTGCGTCGCGCCATAAATGGCCATGCCCGGCGCATTTATATGCGCTTCCATATAGGTGAGCGGACCGGGCGCCCAGGGGAGATGCGGGTTGGCAAGCAGCATCGCATTGCCGCTGGCCGACCGCGATGGCGCGACGGCCCAGGCATTCGACCCGCCCGCTTCATTGGTGTCCGGGTTGACCAGTACGCGGCGGTCAGACGCGATATATTGGAAGTTCATCAGCTTGTGGGCATGCGTCATGATATCGACGCCGGTCAGTGGCAGCACCTGACGAACGTCCGGCGCGATCTTGTCGGGATTGGCCTTGGCATAGGCATTCACCCCGGCCGCGAAGGCATCCAGATTGGACCGCATCTGCGGCGTCTGCTGCCGGTACCAGGCAAGACCGCGCGCCGGCACATCATTGCCGATCAGCCATTCGTCCTGCTTGGCGAATTTCTCGCCCCAATATTCCGCTGCCTTCGCACGGGATTCCCCATACATGCGCAGCAGGATGTTCCCGTGATTATGCGCCTGGGCATAACCAAAGCCATAGAAGGCCGCCGCCTCCGTCTTGCCATAGACATGGGGGACGCCGAAGCTGTCCCACAATATCTCGCCACCGCCGAAGCTGGTCTTCGATTGAGCCTGCACACCGCTGCCCATGGGAACCGAAGCCCCCACCGCCAGCGTAGCCAGAGCCAGCGTCAGTCCCGCTGATACCGAACGCATCTTTGATCCCCTGTCTTAAAAGTTGACCGTTACGCGGCCATAATAATATCCGCCCGTGAAGCCGAAGCCACCGCCGGTCGCGTAGAAGCCGGATCCGTTCGCGGCCGAGGTATTGGCCTCGTCACGCAAAGGATAGACGTTGAAGAGGTTGTTGGCGCCGACGCTGACATTGAAGCGTTCGGACGCATTCCAGGTCAGTTCCATGTCGGTGATATATTTGGCGCCAAATTCGGCGTCCTGCGACACGGTGTTGCCCTGGCTCTTGAACGCGCCATAACGCACGACGCGCGTGCTGAGCGAGAAGTCGTTCCAAGTAGTTACATTGCCCAGGAACAGCTTCGTCAGCGGCAGGTTGGTTGTCATGTTCGCCCGCGATGCACGGTCGAACAATTCGCTTTGCAACGCCGCCAGTTCGACGGGATTGTCCTTTACCTTGGTCAGGATGGTCTTGTTGTAGTTATAGCCCAGGTTCCAGTTCATGTTAAGGCCATCGGCGATGCCGTGGCGATAGGTTGCGACCACGTCGATGCCCCGCGTGCGGGTGTCGATGGCATTGGTGTAATATTGCGCGCTCATGAAGCCCGGGATGCCGTTTGCGATCAGGATCGGCGACACGATCGAGTCAGGCAGGGTGGAGGTCAGCGTGATGCGGTCCTTCACCTTGATCTGATAGGCATCGACGGTGATGCTCAGGCCCGAGATGGGCTTGAGCGCAAAGCCGGCCGAGAAGTTGACCGACTTTTCCGGGGTCAGCGGCTCTGCCCCCAGCGCGATGGCCGCCGGCGACCCTACGGGAAGCGTCTTGATCTGTAACAGAATGGATTCGCCATTCACGTTGCGGAACTGGCCGGTGGTTGCCGCATAGATTTGCTGCGCCAGCGCCGGCGCACGGAAGCCCGTGCTGGCCGCACCACGCAACGACAGCCAGTCGGTCAAGGCATAGCGACCGCTCAGCTTGCCGATCAGCGTATCTCCGCTCTCGTCATCATAATGTTCGTAGCGAACCGCCGCGCCGATCGTCACATCCTTGGTGGGGTCATAGGCGACGTCGAGATAGGCAGCGAGGTTGTTGCGGCTGATTCTGCCGGCGTCTTCGGGCGTGAAGCCGGCCGCGCCCGACGCGCCGGGCGTGGGGACGCCCAGGCTGGAGGTATAGGTGCCGGCCAGATAGCTGGCCTCTTCGCCTTGCAGAACGGCATAGCTTTCATACCGGTGTTGCAAGCCGCCCGACACCTGAAGGTTGCCGCCACCCACATCATAGCCGCGCGTCAGGTCGAGCGAGTTCACCCATTCCTTGGACACCAGCGAGCCGACGTAGAATTCGGTCGGACTGGTCGGCCCCATCGATGCGTTCAATGTGTTGTCAGCATTCTGCCGGGACCGGTTCTTGCCATAAGTGCTGCTTAGATCGGTATCCCAGCCGCCGATCGTGCCCTTCACACCCAGCGCGAATTCGAAATCGGCCTCGCTGATGATAACGCGCGGACGAAAGCCGTTGGGATAGATTTGCGGCAAGGAGTTTGCGTTGGTCGCCGGACGATAGGTATAGTTCAGATCGGATTGGCGCTCACTGTACGTACCGAAAGAATAGACTTCTAAACCGCCGAAATCATAGCCTGTGCTGTAGCCCAGGTTCAGGCTCTTTTGCGGCATGGCGCCGTAATTGTAGGTCACGAGCCGATTGATGGTCGCTTCGCGCGGATCGGGCTGGCCGTTGACCAGTGGATAGAGGCGCACTGTGGATGCGATCGGCTCCGCACGGTTCGAAGCCATTTGCTGCTTCGCGCTGGCGGACAGATTGATATATCCGTTGTCACCTAGCTTCGCGCCGTAATTGACATCGGCGCGATATAGTTCGCCGTCGCTGCGATCGTAATTCTGGCCTGCCGAAAACGACGCGGAGCCGCCTTTCGCATCATCCTTTAGGATGATGTTAATGACCCCCGCGATCGCGTCGGAGCCATATTGTGCCGCAGCACCGTCGCGCAGCACTTCGATATGATCGATTGCGGCATTCGGCAGCATGTCCATATCTGCCGGCACGGACCCCTTGTAGAAGGACGACACTGAATTGATGAGCGAAGTCTTGTGCCGGCGCTTGCCGTTCACCAGGATTAGCGCCTGGTCGGGATTGAGTCCGCGCAGGCCGCCCGTGGAGATGACGGTGGACGTGCCGCCGCCAGCACGGGTTGGCAGGTTAAAAGAAGGCACCAGCGTATTGAGCGCCGCCAGCACGCCAGCCTTGCCGGTCCGGTTCATTTCCTCGCCTCCGATCACGTCGATCGGCGTCGGGCTGTCCGCGACGGTACGTGCCTGACCGCGTGATCCGGTCACGACGATTTGTGCGGCGGGATCTTCCTCGGCCGCCTGCGGCAGCGCGCTGCCTGCCGGAATGGCGCCGGCGGCCTGCATCGCGAACGGCAGGCCGCTGACGCCGAGGCTGGCGACTTCGACCGTCCTCTGGCGGCTGGCGCGACCGGGCAGGGACAGGGCGATGACGTTGCCGTTGGACAGCGTGATCTTTAGGCCGCTACCCGCGATCATGCGCGCCAGGGCCGCATCCGGCGTCATCTTGCCATTGACGGACCGGGCGGCCAGGCCGTTCACCTGATCATAGGGGAACAGCAATTGTATCCCCGATTGCTTGGCGAACAGGGTCAGCGCGGTCTGCATCGACTGGGCGGGAATCTTGAATTGCACCGGTTCGGCTGCCGATGCTGCCTGCGATCCCGCCGCAAAGAGCGTGACAGCAGCACAGGTTGCGAGATGCAGATAAGTTCGTGTCATCAGTTAACCCCCGTCGAATTTTGTAACTTTCAGTGGTGGATACGGAGGCCGATCGCGTTTCTGCTAACGACGCTTAAAAATATCTCATTTTTGTGACCGGGGCGCCTTCGGTATCGATCGGTACGCCCCGATGCAGCGCCAGATCGGGCGCGCCGCAGGGGGAGTGATAGGCACAGGGGGACGAGTGTGGGCGTGGACGCGATTTCGATCAGGGCGAGGCTGGACTGGTTCAAGCAAGCCATCCTGCCCCATGAAGGCGCACTGCGATCCCGATTGCGCCGGGTGGTGTCCCATCGGCAGGATGTTGACGATATCGTCGCGGAATGCATGACCCGCGCCTATGCGAATGGCGATATTCACCGTACCCAAAGCGGCAAGGCCTTCCTGTTCCAGATCGCGCGCAACCTGTTGATCGACGAGGCGCGGCGCGAAAAGATCGTGTCGCTGGAACTGGTGGCCGAACTCGACGTGCTTCAGGCGGACAATTCGACCGAAGAAGCGTTGCACGCCCGCGACGAGCTTCGCCACCTTCAGGCCATTCTCGACACGCTGCCCGCCCAATGTCGACGCGCCTTCATCCTGCGCCGGGTTCATGAGAAATCGGTCAAGGAGATAGCAGAGGAGATGGGTCTGTCCGTCTTTACTGTGGACAAGCATTTGACGCGCGCGGCGGTGAAGATAATGCAGGCTATCGGACAGTTTGAGGGTTCTGGATTTGGTTGGTCGCTACACAAGCGCGCAGGACATGCAGGCGATCGAGGCCGAAGCGGCGCGTCTGTATCTTAAGGCGCGGGCAAGCGACGCCCCCGAAGACTGGAGCGCTGCCTATGCCTGGGTCGCGATGGATCCCGCCCATGGCTTTGCCTTTGCAAAGGCGGAGGCCGGATGGGAACTGGCGGAGCGGCTGAACGAACTGCCCGACGGCCAGCAGGACGGCCCGGCGGCGGCCGCCGTTGCGCCGTCGGACGATCCGCCGCCGGCAGAGGTGATCGCCGCGGCGAGTTCGCGCCGGATCGGCCGCCGGGGTCTGCTGGTCGGTTTCGCCGCTGCGGCCGCCGCGATCGGGGTGGCCTCTACCGTGGCGCTGCGCCTGCTGGGCACCGTCGATCATTATCGCACCGCTTTGGGCGAAACCCGGACGGTGCGGCTGGCCGACGGCTCCAAAATCCATCTCAACACGAACAGTTCGGTCGAGGTCGCGCTGCGCGACGACGTCCGCTCCATCAGCCTGTTGAAGGGGGAGGCGCAGTTCGACGTCGCCCATGATGCCAAACGTCCCTTCATCGTGAATGCCGACGGTACGCTGGTCCGCGCCATCGGTACGATGTTCAACGTGCGCTTGCGGGCCGACGTCACGGAACTGACCGTGATCGAGGGGATCGTCGCGGTCCGCAACGGCGATTCTGCCGTCCGCAAAATAGAAAGCGGGCGCAGCGCGGCCGTGCGCAGCGGTAGCATCGCCGTCACCCATCTGGAACCGGCCAAGATCAGGCAGCGCGTCGCCTGGCAGGAGGGCATGGTCGAGTTTGAGGGCGATACGCTCGCCCAGGCGGTCGAGGAGTTCAACCGCTATCGCCCGACCCCATTGGTGATCGGCGATCCGGCCATTGCCAGCCTGCGGGTCGGCGGCGCCTTCCGGCTAGACCGGTCGCAGGACTTCGTCGATGCGTTGGAAAGCGGATTTGGCATCCGTGCCGTTCCGGGCAGCGACAATTCGATAATATTGGTATCTGCGGACGGGAGTTAGCAGAACGGATCGGGCCATCCGTATCAACCGGGATGGAACATGTTTCGTCTTTCGCGCCCGCCAGCCTTTCCCACCAGGATCGCCTGAAATCCATCCTCGGTGGATCGATCGGCAATCTGATCGAATGGTATGACTGGTATGTCTATTCGGCCTTCACCCTCTATTTCGCGCCGATCTTCTTCCCGTCGGACGACAGCACAGCCCAGCTTCTGAACGCGGCCGCCATCTTTGCCGTGGGGTTCCTGATGCGACCGATCGGCGCCTGGGCCATGGGCATCTATGCCGATCGCAAGGGGCGCAAGGCAGGCCTGACCCTTTCGGTCATGATGATGGCGGGCGGATCGCTGATGATCGCCGCTATTCCCAGCTATGCGGCCATCGGCGTCGCCGCACCGACTTTGCTGCTGTTTGCGCGATTAATTCAGGGTCTGTCGATCGGCGGCGAATATGGCGCGAGTGCGACCTATCTTTCCGAAATGGCGCAAAGCGACCAGCGCGGTTTCTTTTCCAGCTTCCAATATGTGACGCTGATCGCGGGGCAGCTCCTGGCGCTCTGCGTCCTGCTGCTGCTCCAGCTGTTCCTGACCGAACATCAGCTGGAAAGCTGGGGGTGGCGCATCCCCTTCGTGATCGGCGGTCTTATGGCGATTGGGGTCTATCGCCTGCGCCGAGGCCTCAAGGAAACCGAAGCCTATCAGGAAAGCGTCGCGGTGAAGGAGCAGCCCCGCTCCAGCGGCTTGAACCTCATCCGCCAGCATCCGCGCGAAGTGCTGCTCGTCATGGCACTGACGGCCGGCGGCACGCTCGCTTTCTATGCCTACAGCACCTATATGCAGAAATTCCTGGTCAACAGCGCCGGCTTCGGCCGGCAGACCGCGACCGCCATCATGGCGTCGGCGCTGTTCATCTACATGCTGTTGCAGCCCATTGCCGGCTGGCTGTCCGATCGCATCGGGCGCAAGCCGCTGCTGATCGGTTTTGGCGTCGGCGGTGTCCTGTTCACCACCGCCATCTTCACCGCGCTGGAAAGCGTCACTTCCTCTTTTGGCGCCTTCCTGCTGGTACTGGGCGGACTGGTGATCGTCACTGGCTACACCTCTATCAACGCGATCGTGAAGGCAGAACTGTTCCCGGCCAACATCCGCGCGTTGGGGGTGGCGCTCCCCTATGCCTTGACCAACACAATATTCGGCGGAACGGCGGAATATGTCGCCCTGTTGATGAAGTATGCTGACATGGAGCAGGGTTTCTACTGGTATGTGACGACCATGATCGGCGGGTCTCTGATCGTTTATCTTCGTATGCCCGACACGCGAGCGACGAGTAAAATTTAGTGCTGCTACACGTTCCAATCTGATCGGCGGTGCCCATAGCAATGCCGCAACTTCCCCCAGCCGGCTAGAGGCGTTTATCGCTTCTGGTTGACGAGCTGATCGGAGCTTAAACTGTCAAGCTCAGGTGAGTAAGGAAGTGGCAGTTGCGTGCTAAACTCCTGCCTACCGACTTCGACCCTTTGTCGCCATTCAGGCACCAATCTCGCATCCCCTGGTCCGGCCCGTCCGCTAACCGGCAGGGAGCGACCACATACGGTCCCTCCTATCAGTCGAGGGGTTTCGGGCGCCGTAGGCGTACGAAAGTCTTACATGTACGACCCGCGGGGGCCCCAGGAGCTGGGCTATTGGGATTTTTCTAGCTTCTCGTGCCCTAGAGCATCGAGCCTTTAATCGGACTGATATCCAGCGGCTTTGATGAAGTTTCGGCATTCGTCTGGGGTGTAGAGGTCGCAGATATTGCCGATGGCCTGCCAGAGGGCATCGATGGTTCTGGCACCTGTTCGGCGAAGGTGGGCCTTGAGTTTGGAGAATGCCATCTCGATCGGATTGAGGTCAGGGCTATAGGGCGGCGTGAAGAGGAACCATGCACCGCGTGCCTTGAGGATGGCCGTGGCTTTCTCGCTTTTATGGCTGGAGAGATTGTCGAGGATGACGACGTCGCCGGGATTGAGGGTGGAGCGAGTTGCGTTTCGACATAGGTTTCGAAAGTCGTACGGTTCATGGGGCAGTCGATGACCCATGGCGCGGTCAGTCCGTCGCAGCGCAGGGCCGCGATGAAGGTCTGGGTTTTCCAATGACCAAAGGGTGCCCGCGCTTTGAGGCGCTGGTCGCGGCGCGCCCGTCCTCGTAACCGCGTCATCTTCGTGGTGGTTGCCGTCTCGTCGATAAAGACCAGTCGATGCGGCTCTTTCCGCAAGGCGGGCTGCCGATAGACGCGCCAGGCCCGGCGCGCCATGACAACATCATCGCGTCCGCATTCCGATGCCAGCAGCGTTTTTTTTGAAGCTGTAGCCGGCCTTGAGCAAGGCGCGCGACAGCGAGGCAGGGTGCGCCTGAACACCGGTGGCCGCAGAAAGCCGGGCCGACAGTTCGGGCATGGTTATATCCGGCTCGGCATCGACCCATCTGACCAAAGTCGCCATGTGAGGCGCCAGCTTGCCGTTACCGGGCGGGCGTCCTTGCCGGGCAGGCGCCGATGATCCCGTCACAGCCACGCGCTGCGCCAGTTTCACCGCGCAACTCGGGCTGACCCCAAAATGACGAGATGCAGAGCGACGAGATTGCCCGGATGCTATGTGATCCGCGATCCGGTCCCGAAGATCGGTTGAATAGGATTTCCCCATGATCCACCTCCAACAACGGTGAATCACATTTCCGACCTTATGGGAATCCCTCGATTCCTATTTCAAGCGCGATGCTCTAGAGATCATCAGTGCCGTTGGCGAGAATGGCGCGACAATGACAGAGGTAGCGCAGCGCCACGATGTAACCCGACAACAGATTTATACTTGGCGCTATGATTTGAAGAAGCGCGGGCTCTTGGGAGTCGCGCCTGAGCCCGTCTTTCTCCCCCTTAGACTTGCCCCTGCCGTTAAGCCCCTGAAGTTGCCTACAACCCTGGTCCAGGCGCGACATCCATGGTTGAGCTGCGCCTGACGAAAGGCCGGACGTTGCGCTTTGGAAGCGACATCGAGGTCATCTCCCTGACACGGCTCATCCGCTGCGTGGAGGCGGCGTGATCGGGCCGGGAACTGGCGTACGGGTTTAATTGGCATGCGGCGTCGCTGATATGCGTAAAGGCATCTCTAGTCTTGGTCAGCTGGCCCAGACGGTGCTGCGACAGAAGGCAGGCCGACGTTAAACGGCGAAAGTGGGAATGGCTGATACGTCCCGCGATCCGGCGTTCGCTTCCTGCTAAGCCAACCCTAGCCGGCCGCTCAGCGATCAATTTTTACTTCCCAGAAGCAGACGTTCGGCTGTACCGCGGCTGTAGACCAAGATGCGTCGTCCCCATCCGCCCCGCTCAACGTCAAGTTTGAACTAGAACGGGAAGGGTTGCTAAGTTCCAAATGCTGCCCAGCGATATGGAGCTTTTTAGGCATAACGCCCGCTTCACCTTTAATTGCTGACATCATCTCGCAGATCATCGCTTGAAGAAATGAAACATATTTCGAATCTCGCTTTCCGCCGGGCGGCTTTCCCATTGGGCGCCCTCACGGACAGCGTGTGCCTTGCAGAGCTTATAGTCCGGCCAGCCATGATGATCCGCATAAAGCCTCCCGATTGCAGATACGCCTTTCACGCATCTCAAAGACTTACTTGGAGCCATGCGATTCTTAGATCACAACAAACAGGATTGCATAATCAAAACCATCGTCATGGATGCTGTCAATCGAACTTATGTTGACGAGTTTCGGCCCCACCACTGATCCATCGGATCGCACGCGCCTAGCTATAGCGATGCTGCGGCCCTATGCCGTAGTCCCAGCCGATCATCCGATTTTGCCGTTGCAAAGGCTGGCGGGGCGACCGAAAGAGGGGCATGAAAAATTGCCGATCCTTCGTTGCTGCCGGCCTTGCTTCCCTCCTTGCATTGGGAAATCCGGGCTGGGCGCAATCTTCCCCTGCCGAACTGTACGGCGATCTGTTCGAGCGCGTGCAGCTTGAAAAGCTGTTCCCCGACGGCAAGACCTTCGTCGACGCCACGCCGAGATCGGACCCGGCCGCGATCATGGCAGCCTATCGCCAGCAACCGCCGCAGGGCAAAGACGCGCTCAAAACATTCGTGTTGCGCCACTTCCGCGTGCCGGGCGTCAATGATCATGGCGCATCCAACCTGCGCGCCCATGTGCGCACCTTGTGGCCAACCCTAGTGCGCCAGCGGGTTGAGCGGCAGGCGGGCAGTTCTGCCTTGCCGCTACCTGCGCCCTTCGTCGTACCGGGCGGGCGCTTTCGTGAAATCTATTATTGGGACAGCTATTTCACCATGCTGGGCCTGGCAGTGGATGGCCAGCAGCCGCTGATCGAAAGCATGTTAGTGGATTTCACCTCCACCATCGAGATTTACGGCCATATCCCCAACGGGATGCGCAGCTATTATCTCAGCCGGTCGCAGCCGCCCTTCTACGCGCTGATGCTGGATCTGTCGAAGGATGACAGCGCCGACACCGCCACCCGTCAATTGGCGGCGCTGCGCGCCGAACATGCCTATTGGATGAAAGGCGCGTCTTGCGTGCAGCCCAGCGGCGCGTGCGAACGGGTGGTATGGATGCCCGATGGCACACTGCTCAACCGCTATTGGGACGACAAAAATACGCCGCGCGACGAATCCTATGCGGAAGATGTCGCGACCGCGGCGGAAGCAAAGGGCGACAAGGCGATAACTTATCGCCATCTGCGTGCCGGCGCGGAAAGCGGCTGGGACTTTACGTCGCGCTGGTTCGGCGACGGACGGACGATCGCGACAATCCACACCACCGACATCGTGCCGGTGGACCTCAACAGCCTGATGCTGGCGATGGAACAGCGGATCGAGGCTCGTTGCCGCAAGGCAGGCGACAGCGCCTGCGCTACCGAATTTGCAGGACTGGCGCGCAAGCGCAAGGCTGCGATCGACCGCTATCTGTGGGTAGCTAAGGAAGGTCGCTATGGTGATTGGGATAGCAAGGCTAAGAAGTCGACAGCTATCCTTTCCGCCGCAACCCTCTATCCACTGTTCGTCGGCGCAGCATCACACGCGCAGGCGACCGCCGTTGCAACCACCGTCCGCGTCAAGCTACTGGGCAGCGGCGGCCTCCGCACCACTGCCAATGCGACCGGCCAGCAATGGGATACGCCCAATGGCTGGGCACCGCTGCAATGGGTGGCGATCGACGGCCTGGCGCGAAACGGACAGGAAAAGCTAGCCCGCGATATTGCCGGACGCTGGATCGGCACGGTCGCGGCCGCTTATGCCGAAACCGGCAAGATGCTGGAAAAATATGACGTCGAAGAGCGCAAGCCTGGCGGCGGCGGCGAATATCCGCTTCAGGACGGGTTCGGATGGACCAACGGCGTCACCAGCGCGTTGCTGGACCGCTATCCAGACATAGCGGCCGACCTGGAAAAGGCCGAGTAAATGCAAAGGGGCCGGGCGATGAGATCGCCCCACCCCTTTTTTGGCGCGGTGCCGATAGGCACCGCGCCTATGTTTTAGAAGCTGTAGGCCGCGCTGAAGCGGAAGGACCGACCCAGGATCGGGCGAGCCAGGATCGTGCCTGCGCCCTGCGACCCGATGATGCGCGGATTGCCTTCGGTGAGGCCCAGCTCGTCGGTCAGGTTGTTGCCCGTCACTGCCAGCTTCAACCGCTGATTGACGTCCACCGACACGCCTGCGTCAAGCTGATAATAGTTGGGCAGCAGCTGTGCGTTCTCCGGGTCAGAGAAGCGGTCGCCCGTATATTGCAGCGTGGCGAAGATGGACGGACGGAATTCGCCCACCGTCAGTTCGTAGCTGGGCGTCACGCGCCACATCCACTTGGGCTGACGCTGCACGCGGTTGCCGGTGTTGTCGATGGTGCCATTGCCGCTGAAGAAGCCGCGATAGGTGCCATCCAGATAGGTGCCCGCCGCCGCGATGCTGAAGCCCGCGAACGGACGGATCACGCCTTCCAGCTCGACGCCGGTCGCCTTGGCGCCGCCGACCGATTCATTGGGCACGCCGTTGATGATCTGCGTCGTGGCCAAACCGTCGAACTTGTTATGGAACACCGTCGCATAAAGGTTCAGCATCGGGGTCGAAACCTTCAGCCCGCCTTCATAGGTGTCCACCTTCGATATGATGGTCAGCCCTTCGCGCAGATTGTCGAACTGCGGGAAGCTGTTGCCACGGCTGTACCGGGCAAAGACGCCGATCTGGCCGGTGAAGTCGTAATTGGCGCCTGCCGTCCACGACCAGCGCGACGCATTATAGTCGATCCGGTTGGCTCCGCCCAATTGCACAGTCCGGTCGTACAAGGTGGCTGCGCTGCCATCCTGATCGAAGGCCGCGCCGGAAGTGGCGACATCGCCCCCGACTTCGTGACGCTGCCAGCGCACGCCGCCATCGACGCGAAGCTTATCAGTGATCTGAAGCTCATCTACCGCATAGAAAGCGATGTCGCGCCCTTCATAGCGGCCGTTCACCAGGAAGCTGGCGCCGGAGGTGAAGCCGTCGCGGGTCGCGACCCGGCCGTCGCCCAGCGTCAGGTTCAGGCGACGGGCATTGGGTTCGGCGGTCAGCAATATGTCATTGCCCAGCGCCCAATTGTCGCGAGTGGTGTAGTTGGCGAGATAGAAGCCGCCGGTCAGCTTGTTGCCGCCAGTCTTGAACTCCAGCGCCATGTCGTTGACGAAAGCGTCGATCCGCTTGCGCACGTCCCAGATGCCCGCACGCATGACCTGCGTCCCGGCCGCTGCCGCGCCGCCGCCCGATGCGTAGGTCAGGCTACCCACGGTCGAGCCCGCACCGCCCAGCGTGGTGGCCATCGCCGCCGCGCTCATCGGCGCGTCGGTGGGAACCAGGCCGATGGTGTTGGCCGTACCCCACATATAGCTGGCGCGTTCGCGAATGCTCAGGCCATCGACCAGTTCATAGTCAAAGCTCAGGCCCAGATTGCCCAGCTTAGCGCCACGCCCATCGGCCAGATCGACGGTGCGACCGGCATTGTTCGTGGTAACGCGCACATCGCGACCGGCGAGCGCGCCGGTGCCATGGTCGAAATTGGCGAACTGGCTGATCTTGCTGCCGTCTTGGTTGACGGGGATGGGCAGCAGCCACTGACCATGATCGTTGAGGTAACGACCGTAGATCAGCAGTGAACCGCGACCGTCGAAATCATGGCGGATGTTCGCAGTAATCTGACCGCCCTTTTCGGCGCGGAATTGCGGATCGCGGATACCGTTGCCCTGCGCATAATAGCCGCCGACCATGAAGGTTGTGTCTTCGCTGATCGGGCCGGAAATCCAGGCGTCGCCACGGATTTCGTCATAATCGGTGTAGGACAGCTTCGCAAAGCCCTTGAGCGTCTGGCCGCCTTCGCGCTGCTGCACATTGACGGTCAGGCCCGGCTGGCCATTGGAAAAGAGCGATCCGGTGCCACCGCGCACGGCTTCCACCCGATTGACCGTTTCGTCGAGGCGAATGAGCTGCGAATTTTCGAGGAAGGACAGCGTCGAAGGCGGAAAGAACGGTACGCCGCCCAGCTGGAAAGTGACGAACTGGGCGTCGCCGCCCGACGGATAGCCGCGCACGAAGATATTGGCGCCGTTCTGGCCGCCGGAGCTTTCGGCGCTGACGCCCGGAATGGTGCGCAGCAGGTCGGCCGTGCTGTTTGGCGCGGCGCGTGCGATCGCGTCGCTGGACAGGCTGGTGACGGCAAAGGCCGCGTCCTGACGGCGGGTGCCGCCGCCCGCAGTGCCGACGACGACGATGTCGGCCTGGCTCTCATCGGCCGCTAAGCCGGACGCATCCTGCGCGGCAGGGACGGTCTGCGCCATCGCGCTCCCGGCGATCAGGGCGAAAGGCGCAGCGCCAGCCAGAAGCAGTCTGTACGCGGATAAATGGACAATATGCATTATGATATTCCTCCTGAGCTTCCGACATTCTCAAAGGAGCCGGATCGCAATCATGTCTGGGAAGCCGCCTTAAAACGATATCTTCCACCACCCGCGTCGGAACCCGGGAGCCACGGCGCCCTGACCGCTTAATTACGCACTCGCAAGAAAGTTTCGCACCTGTTTCAATTCGATAAGTGGGTGTGACATTAGCGCACCATAGCGCCGGAATGGTTGTGCCACGCGAAAGATTTCTCCGACGCGAAAATGATCAGCCGTGAGGCTAATAGCGGCTCAGAGTTCAAGCCCTCAAAAGCGCTATAGAGATGAATTTGCTCGGGAGCACGGTCGTCTAGATTTTTTGCGTAAAGGTCAGCTTAGGCAGAAGCAGCCACTTAACGCGATCTACAGGTAGGCGATCACAAACGCACGCATACTTGGTCAAGGAGCAGCACATTCGGATAAGCAAACCAACCGGTGACGCGCAATTCGTGCGGATGGCGACGGAAAACACTGTTACACGCATCAGGTCGTCGAGTCGATCTCGGCCATATGGCCAGCTTTGCATATGATCTCCTTGATCCGCGACTGTCGTTCACCTATTGACGCTGACAGACGGGGATCAGGCGTGCCGCTCCTCGCGTAAGCGTTGACGTCAACCAACGCACCATCCCGATTGATCCGGTTAAGCCGGGTCGTCGTGTCTTGCTAGGTTGACCGATGATAGCCCGACCTCCCATTCCCGCCGCGTCGCGCTGCATGCCTGCCGCTATCGGCATCGTCCTTATCGGCGCCAATCTGCGCGCGCCGGTGACCAGCCTCGGTCCCGTCCTGGTTGAGATCCAGCGCGACCTGCACTTGGACGGCACCGCGGCCGGACTACTCAACGCGCTACGGCTCCTGCTCTTCGCCGTCCTGTCGCTGGTCGCAATGGCGCCAACCGATCGGTTGGCAGGTGTCGCTGTTCTTCGCGTTCCACTCGATGATATTCTATTCGCTCGTCGACTGGTTCGCCTCCTATGTCGCGACGCAGGGCATTCCGGTGGTGAAGTCTGGCGCGCTGCTCTTGGTCTATCAGGTGGTCACGGTGGCGACCAACCTCACCACCACGCCGCTCATCCGGCGCTCGCTCGATCAGATGGCGCTGGGCCTTGCGTGCGGCCTGCTGCTCGCGCTGAACCGTGCTGCAACGCAACAAAAGTCGCACCCCATCGTTTCCTGACCACCCCACAACGCGAAAAGCAGGAGCTACGATGTTCGGAAGCAAGGAAAAGGTGCGCTATGCGGTAGTCGGCGGCGGCCAGATTTCACAGCAGGCGTTCATGCCCGGGATCGCGCGCACCGACAATTCGGAACTGGCCGCGCTGGTGACCGGCGATCCGGCCAAAGCGGATGACTTGGCCAAGCTATACAAGGTCAAGGCCTGGAGCTACGACCAGTATGATGCGCTGCTGCGCTCGGGCGAGATCGACGCGGTCTACGTCGCGACACCTAACGCGCTTCACACGGACTATGTGATCGCCGCGCTCGAGGCCGGCATCCATGTGCTGCTGGAAAAGCCGGCGACGGCCAGCCTGGCCGATGCGGAGCGGATCCTGGATGTCCAGAAGCGTTCGAGCGCCAAACTGATGGTCGCTTACCGCCTCCATCATGAGCCCGGTACCGTCGAGATGGTGACCCGCGCGCAGCGCGGCGACTTTGGCGACCTGCGCTTCTTCACCGCCGCCTTTGCGCAGAACGTCGCCGAGGAGAATTCGCGCGGCCACAACGGCTACTGGGGCGGCCCCGTGCCCGACATGGGCACCTATCCGCTCAACGCCGTGCGCAATTTGTTCGGCGAGGAGCCGACTTCCGTCCACGCGGTCGGCATGAAGACCGCGGGGCGCGGGTTCAACTTCGACGACACGGTGGCGGTGACGTTGCAGTTTCCGGGCGAACGGGTCGCTCAGTTCACCGTCAGCTACGCTACTGCGCCGGCCGAACGCTTCACCTTGGTGGGCACCAAGGCGACGATCGAGGCCTCGCCCTGCTTCATGTTCGGGCCGAAGATCGGCATCAGCTACGTCGAGACCAGGGCCGATGGCAGCAAGGAGACGCACAGCTTCGACCCGGTCGAGCAGTTCGGCGGTGAGACGCAGTACTTCTCCGAGTGCATCCTCAACGACCGCCAGCCCGAGGCCGATGCCGAGGAGGGCTGGCTCGACATGCGCGTGCTCGATGCGGTGGAGCGCTCGCTGGAAAGCGGCGCGCCGGTGGCGCTTGAGCCGGTGCACCGCAGCTGCGGGATCAAGCCCGACCAGATGCTCAAGCTCAAGCCCGCCAAGGAACCGGGTGAGGAGGACATGATCAGCATCGTGCCGCAGTCGGCCTGATGCTCGGCCGGTCGATCGGGGGCGTGATTGAGAGGGTGCGCGCGGTCGACCATGCCGCGCCGCGCACGTCTCGACAGGACGGGTATCTGCCGCTCGAACGCTACGGCGCGCTCGGCGACGGGCGCACCGTGGCGCTGTCGGGCTCGGACGGCTCGATCGATTGGTGGTGCGTTCCCAATCTGGACTCGTCCCCGCTGTTCGACCGGTTGCTCGATCCCGAAGAGGGCGGGCGCTTTGCGATCACCCCAACCGAGCCATTCGCGGCCGAGCAGCGCTACCGGCCCGACAGCAACGTCATGGAGACGGTGTTCACCACCGCTTCTGGCCGCGCCATGCTGACCGAATCGATCAACAGTGGCCCCGCAGGGCGGCTGCCGTGGGTCGAACTCGCCCGTCGCATCGAAGGGCTCGACGGAACCGTTCGCTTCGATCTGGAAATGCGGCCCGGGCGCCGCGCACGCGCGGCCAGCCCCTATCAGTCGCGCTTCGGCCGGCACCCGGTATTCCACGTCGGCGACGTGCTTGGGGTGCTGCTGCACTCGGACGGCATTGAGGTGCAGCGCAGCGACGATGCCGTGATCGGCGCCTTCAGCGTCGCCCAAGGCCAACGCGAGGTGGTGGCGGTCGTGTGCGGCGAGGGCGAGCCACTCGTCGTGCCGCCCGTTGCCGAGATCGACGAGCGTATCGACATCTCCGATGCGGAATGGCGCACCTGGGCCGAGCGGATCGCGTACCGTGGCGAACGCCGGCCCGCCTTCATCCGCAGCGTACTCGCACTCAAGCTGCTGCTGTTCTCGCCGTCGGGCGCGATCGCGGCGGCTGCGACCAGCTCCCTGCCGGAAGGGATCGGCGGCACGAAGAACTACGATTACCGCTATGCCTGGGTGCGTGACGCCGGCTACACCATCAAGGCGTTCCTCGCCGCCGGTGCGCAACCCGAGGCGAAGGCTGCATTCACCTGGCTGCTGAAGCGGCTGGGCGAGCACGGCTACCGCGTGTGCTACACGCTGGGGGGCGATCTGGTGCCCGATGTGCGCGAGATCGACGTGCCTGGCTATCGTGGCTCGCGTCCGGTGGTGACGGGCAACACCGCCACGGACCAGAACCAGCATGGCGTCTACGGCGACATCTTCGACACTGCCGCCTGCTTCGTGGACTGCGGCAACATCCTCGATGCGTCGAGCGCGGAACTGCTCTCGCACCTCGCCGACCAGTGCGCCGATTCATGGCGGCAGAAGGATTCGGGCATCTGGGAGCTCGAGGAGCACGAGCATTACACGATGTCGAAGGTGAGTTGCTGGCAGGCGCTGGCGCGTGCGGTCGAGCTCGCCGACCAGGGCCAGCTGCCGACCACCTGCCGCGACCGCTGGGCGCGCGAGCGCGATCGCGTGGCAGCGTGGATCCTCGACCATTGCTGGTCGCACACGCACGGCGCCTTCGTGCTTTACCCCGGCAGTGACCGGCTCGATGCGTCGCTGGCGCTGATGGTCCGCTTCGGCTTCGACGGGCGCGACAAGCTCGCCGCCACGATCGACGCGATCGACCGCGAACTGGGTGCCGGACCCTGGCACTTTCGCTACAGCGGTGTCGCTGAAGAGGAAGGCTGCTTCCTCGCTTGCACCTTCTGGATGATCGAAGCGCGGCTGCTGCTCGGCCAGCGCGAGCGAGCGGAAGCCATGCTTGTCGCCCTTGATGCGACGTTCGATCGTGGCGTGGGCATTCTGTCCGAGATGATCGATCCGCAGAGCGGAGCCTTCTTGGGCAACCTGCCGCAGGGGTTGTCGCATCTCGCGCACGTCATGACGCTAGATGCGCTCTCCGCCGAAGATGGCTGCAGCCGCAGTATGTCCGGTTAAAAAAAGCAGGATCCGCTGGCCGAACCGCCGTTCGCGCAGCGTAGCCAGGCTCTGCTCGTTCCACCAGACGCAGGTCGGCGGACGTTCTAAAAGTGCGGCTGACGGCCCACTTGGGACGCACAGCAGTCCTGGACACGGGGAGCATGTGGTTCCTATGAATGATGCCTTGTCCGCTATCGACTATACCTTCCATTCAATACGGCGCCAGAAAATGGTGGAAAATGTCCCTATGACTTCCGCTAGCAGGCGGTCCAGGACGTGTAAAAACGCTTCTGCACGGCATGAGTGGAGCGTCCGGTCAGGGCGGCAATAAGCGATCATCCCTAAAGCCTGGAATGATCCTGCATATCCTGATAACGGCTTGCCGCTGTTTCATATCCTTCGTGCAGCAGGGGACCTCGCAGCTGACACTGGTTGAGATTAGCCGCAATTTCCGGACGATCCCGCAGGGTTACTCGATGGTATTTCTGGCGACTGCGGACGGGCGCTCCCAAGGCTGATATTCCGGCACGATACGGCCCGCATACAATATGCGTGAGCCGATCAACCGCTGGCGCCGGGCAGGCGGGCGCGGATATTGGAAGCAGGTTGAGCAGCTTACGAGGGCGACGTGTAGATGATCGGCAATTCCTCGATCCGGGTTCACCAACATGACGCCAATGGCGATAAAAAGGGGAACCCGGCTGCATGAGCCGTTCGCGCAGTGGCCTGACGATCAAGATCCACGTGCTGGTCGATGCCAATGGCCTGCCCATCGCGCTCAAGCTCGTCGCCGGCCAAGTATATGATGGTCGTAGCGCCGCCGACATGTTCGACACCCTGAGCGATGGTGATGCACTGCTCGCCAACCGCGCCTACGACAATGACGCGCTCCGGGTAGAGATGGCCGCTCGCGGCATCCATCCTTCAAGATTAGTGACTGCTCCATCCGGCTCTAGATGAATCTAGTTCATGTTTCGTGAATAAGTGTCGTTTGATCGTTTATGCCGCGATCTTCAAGATGGCTATCGAAACTGTGGACGCAACAACAGCAGTCACAGCGATGCGCCTATGATTAGGATGAGGAGAGGGATTTTGTTGCTCGACGGAAAGATCGCAATTGTTACTGGGGCCGCCTCAGAGCGAGGCATTGGCAGGGCCACGGCCAAACGGTTTGCGGAAGAAGGTGCCACTGTCGCTATCATCGATCTGGACGAAGCGGCGGCACAGCAAGCGGCGGCACAGCTCGGTCCCGATCATCTTGGCCTTGGCGCCAGCGTCGCGGATGAAGCTGCGATCGCCACCGCCATCGCCGCTGTGGTTGCACGCTATGGACGTATCGACATTCTGGTCAATAATGCGGGCATAACCCAGCCGGTGAAGACGCTGGGGATAAAGCGCGAGGATTATGACCGCATCCTCGACGTCAATCTGCGGGGCACGCTGATCTGCTCGCAAGCGGTGATCCCGCATATGATCGAAACGGGCGGCGGCAGCATCGTGTGCATTTCGTCCGTTTCCGCGCAACGCGGCGGCGGCATTTTTGGTGGTCCTCACTATAGCGCGGCAAAGGCCGGCGTATTGGGCCTTGCCAAGGCCATGGCACGCGAATTTGGCGGGCAGCAGGTCCGGGTCAATTCGATCACGCCGGGTCTGATTTCCACCGACATTACCGCCGGAAAGCTGTCGTCGGATCAGGAGCAGGCGATTATCGAAGGGATTCCGCTGGCGCGTCTGGGTGTGGCCAACGACGTCGCCAATGCGGCGCTCTATCTTGCCAGCGACCTGTCCAGCTATCTTACCGGCGTAACGCTGGACGTAAATGGCGGCATGTTGATACACTGACTGTGTTTGGACGGGCAGGGCAGGCCTGCCCGTCCAAACAAGCACAGGTCCGGCATCCGCCCATGCAAGCCTTAATCGATGGATGTGCCCTCTTGTTCGTGGCCAAGAGTATCCATCAGCCATTTGGTAAATGCGATGACGATCGGACGTTCTGCATTTCGCCGCGGATAAACCAGAAAATGCTGGTCGATGACGGCGACCTCCTGCGCATCGGGCAGGGGCATGACGAGCCGCCCGCTGCTCAGTTCGCGTTCCGCCAGCCTGGTTGAATCCAGGCATACACCCAGTCCATCGGATGCTGCCGTGATCGCCATGAAACTGCGATCGAACCGCATGCCCATAATGGGCGGCGGCATAACGCCATTGGCCCGCAGCCACGCTTCCCAACTTATGCTTTTCAGGGTGCTGCGTATCAAAGTCAGCCCGATCAGGTCTGCGGGCTTTTTGATATGCGCTGCCATGGCGGGCGAACACATCGGCACGATCCGTTCAGCGCCCAGCCCATGGCTGATCAACCCGTCCTGCTCGCGCGCGCCATAGACGATGTCGGCGTCGAATTCGTCGCTGGTGAAGCGACTATAATCGGTGTCCGCCGCGATCTGCACATCCATGCCCGGATTAGCCGATAAAAACTGCTGAAGGCGTGGGGTTAGCCATTGGCCCGCGAAGCTGGGCGCAACATGCAATCGCAATGTCTGCGCCTGCCGGTTGGATACGGACTGGATGCCAGCTCTGATCAGCCCGATGGCTTCCTCAATCGGTCGTTGCAGCATTTGCCCGTCCAGCGTGAGCGCGAGCTGCCGGCTGTCGCGATCGAACAGCAAGGCCCCCAATTCCCGCTCCAGCTTGGCAATTGCATGGCTGACCGCGCTGGGCGACAGATTGAGTTCGTTGGCTGCCGCCTTGAACGACAGATGCCGCGCAGCTGCCTCAAAAGCGTTGAGTGTATTGAACGGAATGTGCATGCCATAGCATGAACATAATTCATCTAGCATGTAAACATACCATTTGCTCAACTCGGTCTGAAACGTCTTATTGCCACCAACGCTGATCGGCCGACCTGGCCGGATCGCGGTGAGAGGAGTCTGGTTTGAGCACCCCCGTCATCGACAATATGCCCGTTCGTCAGCTTGCCGAACGCGCCTATCACATTCGCAAGCACGCGCTCCGGATGGGGGCCGTGCAGGGGCAGGGCTATGTCGGTCAGGCGCTGGGCGTGGCCGACGTGCTTGCCGTATCCTATTTCCGGGCGCTGACCTACAAAGCGGACGCACCCGAATGGGAAGGGCGCGATCGCTTCCTCCTGTCGATCGGCCATTATGCGATCGCGCTCTACGCCGCCCTGATCGAGGCGAAGATCATCCCGTTCGAAGAACGCGAAACCTACGGGTCGGATGAAAGCCGTCTGCCGATGTCCGGGATGGCGTCCTACACGCCAGGCATGGAGATTTCCGGTGGTTCGCTGGGCCAGGGCCTGGGCATCGCCGTCGGCATGGCGCTGGGTCTGAAGCGCAAGGGGTCTGACCGTTTCGTCTATAATCTGCTATCCGATGGCGAACTGGGCGAAGGATCGACCTGGGAGGCGGCACTGTCCGCGCCGCACTGGAAGCTCGACAACCTGATCGCGATCGTCGACCATAATAACCAGCAGGCCGACGGCCCGTCGTCGCAAGTGCTCGACCACCCCGAACTGGTGGCCAAGTTCACCGCCTTCGGCTGGTACGCCCAGCGCGTGGACGGCAACGACATGGCAGCGCTGGTCGCGGCTTTCGATGCCGCCCGGGAACTGAAGGATCCCAAGCCCCGCATCATCATCTGCGACACGCTGATGGGCAAGGGCGTTCCCTTCCTGGAAACGCGCGAAAAGACACACTTCATCCGCGTGGATGAGGATGAATGGGACAAGGCGATCGTGGAGGTGGACGCCGGCTGGGTCGCCCAGGGCGGCACCATAAACGACGCGATTTGATAGAAGCGGAGACACAGACATGAACGCCCCCGTCCGCCTGAAAACCTCCGCCATGATCGCTTCGATCGCAGCCGAAGGTCAGCGCACCATCAGTGCGCCCTTCGGCCATGCACTGGCCAAGGCTGCCGAAACCCGCCCCCGCATCGTCGGCATGACCGCCGATCTCGGCAAATATACCGACCTGCATATCTTTGCGCAGGCGTATCCCGATCGCTTCTATCAGATGGGCATGGCCGAGCAGCTGCTGATGATGTCTGCCGCCGGCATGTCGCGCGAAGGGTTCCAGCCCTGGGTAACGACCTATGCCGTTTTCGCCTCGCGTCGCGCCTATGATTTCCTCTGCCTCGCCATCGCGGAAGAGGATCTGGACGTTAAGGTGTGCTGCGCGCTCCCTGGCCTCACCACCGGCTATGGGCCTTCGCATCAGGCGACCGAGGATATCGCGATCTTCCGCGGCATGCCCAATCTGACGATCGTCGATCCGTGCGATGCCGTCGAGATCGAACAGGCGACGACGGCCCTGACCGACCATCGCGGCCCGGTGTATATGCGCCTGCTGCGCGGCAAGGTTCCCGCCGTGCTGGACGAATATGGCTATCAGTTCGAACTGGGGAAGGCCAAGATGATCCGCGACGGGGCCGATGTCCTCGTCATATCATCCGGACTGATGACGATGCGCGCGCTGGAAACGGCCGACGCGCTGAAGGCCGACAAGATCGATGTCGCCGTGTTGCATGTGCCGACCATCAAGCCGTTGGATGAGGCCACCATCCTTGCCGCTGCCGGCGCAAAGCCCGGCCGTCTGGTCGTAGTGGCGGAAAATCATTCGGTCGTCGGCGGTCTTGGCGAGGCCGTGGCTGGGGCGATGATGCGCGCCGGCGTATATGCGCCCTTCCGCCAGGTCGCCTTGCCCGACGCTTTCCTGGACGCGGGCGCGCTGCCGACGCTGCACGATCGCTACGGCATTTCGGCCTCCGCCATGAGCGAGAGCATCAAGCTCTGGCTGTCGCAATAAATGAAAGACCGCGTGACCCCCAGAGATCGGGCGCGTAGGAAGAGGAGAGGGCTATGACGGCCATGACCATGACAGCATTTTCCGTCGAACAGCAGAATGGCACCTACAAGAAGATCGGGTGGCGCATCCTGCCCTTTCTGCTGCTCTGTTACCTGGCGGCGTATATCGACCGGGTGAATATCGGCTTTGCCAAGCTCCAGATGGCATCGGACCTCGGTTTTTCCGAGGTCGCCTATGGCCTTGGCGCGGGTATCTTCTTCATCGGCTATTCGATTTTCGAAGTGCCCAGCAACCTGATGCTGCACAAGGTCGGCGCACGGCGCTGGATTGCCCGTATTCTGATCAGCTGGAGCATCGTTTCGGCAGGCTTTGCCTTCGTTCAGACGGAAATGCACTTCTATGCCCTGCGCTTCCTACTGGGCGTGGCGGAAGCTGGCTTTGCTCCTGGCGCATTGCTGTATCTCACTTACTGGTTTCCTGCCGCGCGGCGCTCTCGTGCCAACAGCGCGATGTTCCTCGCCATCCCGCTGGCCGGTGTGATCGGCGCGCCCCTGTCAGGTCTGATCATGGAGCATATGGGCGGCGTCGCCCAGTGGGAGGGCTGGCGCTGGATGTTCGTTCTGGAAGCCTTGCCGGCGCTGATCGCCGGTGTGTTGACCTGGCGCTTTCTTCCCGACCGTCCGGCCGATGTGCCATGGCTCTCGCCGCAGGAAAAGCAGCTTGTGCAGAACGATCTGGACGAGGATGCAGGCACGCGGACCGAGCATATGTCGATCCGTCAGTTCCTGAGCGACAAGCGCCTGTGGCTGCTCACTGCCATCTATTTCATGGTTGTGATGGGGCAATATGCCATCACCTTCTGGTTGCCGACCATCGTCAAGAATGCCGGGGCCAGCTCTCCGCTGTTCAACGGTCTGCTGACCAGCCTGCCGTTTCTGGCTGCGATGGTGGCCATGGTGTTGTTCAGCCGCAGCGCCGACAAGATGCATGAACGCCGCTGGCATTTGATCATACCGATGGTCATGGGGGCATTGGCGCTGACTGTCGCGTCCTTCTTCCCGCATAATCTGGGCCTGTCGATCGCGCTGCTGTCGATCGCCGCTGCCGGCATGCTGACCGCGACGGTGATGTTCTGGAGCTTGCCGCCCGCATTTCTGGGTGGCGTATGGGCGGCCGCAGGGATCGGGGCGATCAACTCCATCGGCAATGTGGCCGGGTTCGTATCGCCCTATCTGATCGGATCATTGGTCTCCGCCGCTGGCGACCTGCGCCTGGGCCTCTATGCGATCGCTGCTGCCGTTCTGATTGGCGCCGCGCTTGTCCTGCTCGTGCCAAAGAGCGCCAACCGTTGATCCGCAAGATCATCACTGTCTGACCGGGTTCGTCCAGCGGGCGAACCCCCTTTGCAGAAAGCGCCGGATGTCCGGTGAGCTATTCCCATGCCCCTTGCTCTTCCCCCCCAATCCTTGACCCCGCCGCCCGCGATCATGGTCGCTGCCGCGTCGCAACCACCGGCATCGCCTGCTTCCGCAACACCCGCCGGGCAGGCCCAGGATACAGCACCCACGGATGCAACGGCGCTACCGGAAACCCGCCGGGCACAGCCGGTCGCCAACGCGCCATCCCTACCCACGACGCAGCCTCACCTGCTGGGCGACTGGGGCGGTGTGCGTACGGCGCTGGAATCGGCAGGGGTGACGCCATCTATTCAATATATCGCCATGCCGGCGATGAACCTCACCGGGGGTGATCGCCAGACATCGGCCTATACGGCGCAATTGACCTTTGGCGCAAAGCTGGATCTTGATCGCATCGCGGGGGTGAAGGGCGGCGCTTTTCAGGCATTGATCACCAACCGGCATGGCACGAACATCAACAACGACGTCAATATCGGTCTGCTGCAATTTCCGCAGGCGGTTTGGGGCGCCGGGCAAATATGGCGCCTGTCGCAGCTTTTCTACCTCCAGACAGTCGGCAAGGCCGAATTCAAAGTTGGCCGGATGAGCATGGGTGAGGATTTCGGATCGGCGCCCTGCTTCTTCGAAAGCCTGATGTTTTGCGGGATCGTGCCGGGGCATGTTTCGCCGCAATATTGGTATAATCCACCGGTCAGCGTCTGGGGCAGCCGGGTGAAGATCCAAGACCGATGGGGCTATACGCAGGTCGGCGCCTATGAACTCAATCCCGACAATCTCAATCCTGAAAAAGGCTTCAATCTCAGCTTTTCAGGAGCCAAGGGCGCAATCATTCCGGTGGAGCGCGCCTTCACGACAAAATTGGGTGGGGACCCCAAACGGTCGGGCATCTACAAAATTGGTATCTGGCACGACACGTCGATCAGCGACGATCTGGTCAGGGATGTCAACGGTGGCTATGCGGCGCTCAGCGGACTCCCCTATGCGCGGCAGCGGGGTCGCTGGGGCGCCTATGCCGTGGCGCGCCAGCAGATGACGGCGCCACGCGCCGACGGTAGCGGTGCCCTTAACCTCAGCTTCAGCGCTGTGCTGCCCGACGCCCGCACCAATCTCATTCGCTCCATCGTCGTGACCGGCATCACCTGGACGGGTCTGATCCCTTCGCGACCCAAGGACGAAATCGGCCTTGCGCTGGGACGAACCCACATCAATGGCCGTCTTGCGAAGGTGGAAGCGTTGCAGCAGCAGGCGGGCATGACCGCTCGCGTGCCGCAACGGTCGGAATATGTGGCCGAACTCACCTATGCGATCGCAGTGCATCCGGCGCTGAGCGTGCGACCTAATGTGCAGGTCTATGTCCATCCGAGCGGCCGGTCGGATCGCGGCGCGGTGGTCCTGCTGGGCGCGAGTGCCTTTGCGACTTTCTGAGCGACGTCATGCGGCCTGATCGAACAGTAGCCGCACGCCGCTACCCGCTTCCATGCGTCCCATATAGGCCAGCGCGTGCGGGCCGAAGGGCAGGTCGCGCACGATGCTGAGCGAACGCAGCAGGGGGTAGAGCAGGATATCGTCCGTATCGATGCCATCGCGATAGCGGACCAGCGGCTCCAGATCGACGAGCAGAGCGTCCATCTCCTCGATCAGGGCCGAGGTTTGTGCCATCAGCGCGTCGAGATCGCCAAAGGCTCGCTCTTCCCGCAGCCTGTAGGCCTCGCGCGCCGGCGGCGTCGCCAGCTCGGCAAAATCGGCGCGGGTGAAGCGGGGAATGAACAGCTTGAGCGCCAGAGGCCAAGCCACATCGTACCATGCCTGTATATCCGGCTTAGATGAGAGCGACAATATCGGTGACCCGTCCTGCCGATCGACATGATGGACGATATCCATGCTCTCGCTCATATGCGTGCCGTCCGTTTTGCGCAGGATCGGCAGCATCTTCTTGCCGATCAGACGGATCGGTGTGTCAGCATCGCCTTCCATCACGATCTCAATGTCCACCGGCAGCGCTTTCAGGCCGAAGATCATGCGCGCGCGGCAGCAAAAAGGGCAATGATCGTAGATGTAGAGCTTCAAGGCGGTGGTCCTTCTGCCAGTGCTACCGCATGAACCCAAATTGTTCGTGACAGTTCAACGGCATGAATTAAATTCATCTATGGCGATATCTCTTCACCTCGATACCGCTTCGCTTGAAGCGGGAGGCGAAGCAGTCTTAGGGCAATGCGACATGATGTCCGCCCATGTCGGGGCGGACGTTGAACGTTCAATGGCGATACTGCTTGTGCGGGCATCGCTCGCGGAGACAGATAGTGGGTTCGCTAAATGGCGCGCGTATCGCGCAACTGATTTTCGGCGTCGTCCTAATAATGTTGGGCGCGTATTTCGCGGGAATGGGCGGCTGGCTCGTCTCGCTGGGTGGCACCGTCTATTATGTCGCTGCCGGCTTGTTGATGATCGCCAGCGGCATTCAAGTCGCTCGTGGACGATCTTCGGGTTTCTTCCTCTATCTGGCGGTGTGGGTGGTCACACTGGTCTGGTCCATCTGGGAATCGGGCAGCGATCCGTGGAAGCTGGAAGTGCGCCTGTTCGCGCCCAGCGTTCTGCTGGCGCTGTTCCTGGTCCCCGCTCTCAGCCGCCCCGCCCGCGCAAAGATCGCCACGCCGATCTGGCGCGCTTTCCAGGCGGCGACAGTCGTGGCGGGCGCTGCCATGGTTGCGTTGATCCTTTATGCCAGCTTCGGCCCGGCATCGGGCGACACATCGCAGGTCGCATCGCAGCAGGGCGGCGCGCCAACCGACTGGCAATTTTATGGCAATGACGCTGGCGGCACTCGCTACAGCGCCGCCGGAGAAATTACGCCGCAGAATATCGGCAAGCTGGACATCGCCTGGATATCCAACAGCGGCGATGGCCCGGATGACGCGGAAATCCACCACAAGGGCCGCGAATATCATTCAGAATCGACCCCCATCAAGGTCGGCAATACGCTCTTTACCTGCACCCCGCACTCGATGGTCTTGGCGATCGACGCGACGACGGGGCAGACGAAGTGGAAGTTCGATCCCAAAATCCCGCGCAACAACCCCTATATCGTCTGCCGTGGCGTCGGCTATTATGACGCGCCGCAGGCCGACAGTTGCAAGCATCGCGTCTTCCTGCCCACGATGGACGCACGGGTTCTGGCGATCGATGCCGACACCGGCAAGCTTTGCCCTGGCTTTGGCAACAAGGGCGCCGTCGACCTGCGCGACCAGACCGGCACTTGGCCGGCGGGCTGGCAGGTATCGACATCGACCCCGCTGGTCATGAATGACCGGCTGGTCGTGGGATCGCGCGTCATCGACAATATGTCGACCGATGAACCGTCCGGCGTCGTGCGCGCCTATGATCCGGTCACCGGCGCGCAAGTGTGGGCATGGGATGTGGGGCGTTCGCCCGACGCGCTGCCCGGCCGCCTGCCCGAAGGTCAGGAATATACCCGCAGCACTCCCAATGTCTGGGGGCCGATTACCGGCGATCCCAAGCTGAACATGGTGTATCTGGGCACCGGTAATCCGGCGCCGGACTATTATACAGGCTTCCGCCGTCCCTTCGACCGCCGCTTCGGCACCTCGCTGGTCGCGCTGGACATCACGACAGGCAAGCTGCGCTGGCACTTCCAGATGGTGCATGACGACATGTGGGATTTCGACATCCCCATCGGCCCTTCGCTCTTCGATATGAAGGACGGCACCCCGGCGCTGATCCAGACGACGAAGATGGGCCAGATCTTCATGCTGAACCGCGCGACCGGGAAGCCGATCGCAAAGGTGGAGGAGCGCCCCGTCGATCAGATTGGCGCTGCGCCCAATACCTTCCTCTCCAAAACGCAGCCCTTCTCTGTCGGCATGCCCAGCCTGACGCCGCCCAAGTTGACGCCGCAGGACATGTGGGGGGCGACGCCGATCGACCAGCTGGTCTGCCGCGTCGATCTGGCCCGTGCACGCAACAATGGCATCTACACGCCCATTGGACCAGACCGTTCGATCGGTAATCCCGCCTTCGACGGCGTGACCGACTGGGGTGGCGCGTCGGTCGATCCGCAGCGGCGCATGATGTTCGTCAACACGATGAACATGCCCTTCTATTTCCAGCTGGTCGATCGCAACAGCGACCGGGGCAGGGAACTGGTGAAGCGCAAGAGCAGCGGCGGCGAGAATGCCAAGAAGTTGGACGTGCGCTTGCAGGAAAAGACGCCTTATCTGGCGACCCTGCGCGCCTGGCTCAGCCCGTTCCAAGTGCCGTGCGTACCCCCGCCATGGGGCGAGATGGTCGGCATCGACTTGAACACGCAGAAGGTCATGTGGAAGAAGACGCTGGGTACGGCCCGTGACAACAACCTGTTCGGGTTGCAGCATAATCTGCCACTGCCCACGGGCACGCCGAACCTGGGCGGGTCGATTGTGACGGCCGGCGGACTAGTGTTCATCGGCGCGACCACGGACCAGTATATCCGCGCCTTCGATGCGAAGACCGGCAAGGAAGTGTGGAAATACCGCATGAAGGCCGGCGCTACGGCGACGCCCATGACCTATGTGGGGGCGGACAAACGACAATATGTCGTCATCACCGCCGGCGGCCATGGTGCGCTGGGCACGCGATATGGCGACGAGACGATCGCTTTCGCCCTGCCCAAAACCAACTGAACCAAAAGAAAGGGCGGTCTTACGATCGCCCTTTTTCCATTCAAGCCAACAAGGATGAAGTCATGGATCTGGGTCTTTCCGGCAAGAAGGTCGTCGTCAGCGGCGGATCGCGTGGCATCGGCCGCGCCATTGTCGAATTGTTTCTGGCCGAAGGCGCGCAGGTCGCCTTTTGCGCGCGCGGCGCGGCCGGCGTTCTCGCCGCGCAGGAGACGTTTGGCGAGCGGGCGTTCGGATCTGCAGTGGACGTAACCAATCCGGCGGAGATCGAAAGCTGGATCACGGCTGCCAGCGAACGCATGGGCGGGATCGATATCGTGGTGCCCAATGTCAGCGCGTTGGCGGGGGGCGGGGATCTTGCGATATGGCGCAAGGCGTTCGAAACCGACTTGCTGGGCACGGTGTCGATGGCCACGGCGGCACTGCCGTTCCTAAAGCAGTCCAGCGCGGCGTCGATCGTGCTGATCTCCAGCGTGTCAGGCCGCGAAGTGGACATGTTCGCCGAACCCTATGGCGTTCTGAAGGCAGCCTTGATCCACTATGGCAAGACGCTCTCGGTGCGTCATGCGCCCGATGGCATCCGGGTCAACAGCGTGTCGCCGGGCAACGTCTATTTCGCCGATGGTGTATGGGGAGAGATCGAACGCGAGACGCCGGAGCTGTTCGCGGAATGCCTGGCACGCAATCCGCTGGGACGGATGGCGACGCCTGCCGAGGTTGCGCAAGCGGTGTTGTTCGTCGCAAGTCCGGCAGCCAGCTTCATCACCGGGACGAACCTTCTCATCGATGGTGGCTTGACGCAGGGCGTGCAATTCTAGCCGCGCTCGCGCGGCTGTTCGCCGACATCAAAAGCACCCCGGCGTCCGCTTCGTCACGATGAACGCCCGGGACTTTGCTCGGAAGTCGCCTCGAAACGCATGACTATGATAGGCATCGCCAGACATGTCGGCGATGCCTATCCCAGCGCGCCTTCCTCCTTCACGGCGCGATGTAGGCAGCAAGTTCTTTGGGCGTTCCCTGTGGGAAGGCTTCCTTGAGATGGTCGAGGAATGCCGAGATGCGTGAACTTAGCAAGCGGCGTGAGGGATACAGTGCCCATAGCGTAGTGCCTGGCCCTTCGATGTCGCCCCAATGCACCAGTATGCCGGCGACCAGGTCGTGGCTGACCAGCGACAGCGGGAGCCGCGCCACGCCGGCCCCCGCGCGTACCGCATCGCGCACCATCACCAGCGACGACAGTCCGAGGATGAGATCGACTTGGATGCCCGCTTTGCCCGATGCCGTTGCCATCTCCCATGCCTGAATTTGCCCGATGACCCCATGCAAGACTGCCGCGACCGACGCATCGGCCGAACGATGCAAGTCCGGAGCTGCCACCACGACGAGACGATCATGGATGAAGGCGCGTGCGACCAACGCATCATCCGGCGCGAGGTTGACCCTGATCACCAGATCATAGGCCTCCTCGACCATGTCGACCGCCCGGTCGTCGGTGGTGACTTCCAAGCGTATCTCCGGGAATTTGATTGCGAACCTTGCCGTTATTCTGCCCATCGCAATTTGCGAAAAGTGCAAAGGCGCGCTGATCCGCAGTCATCCCCGGGGGTTGTGACCCCGCGAGGCGATGGCGGCCGCCGTTTCGTCAAGCTCGGTGAAAAGGATGGCCGTTCGTTCGAAAAGCGCCCGCCTCTCCTCCGTCAGCTTGAGATCGCGCGCGCCATTCGAACAGGCGCACGTCGATCTTGGCCTCCAGTTCCGCCACGCGCCGAGACAAAGTCGCCTTTGGGCGTGCAGCAGCGCGCGCCGACTTACCGAACCCCTCGTGCCGCGCAACCAGGTTGAAATCTGCAAGCGCTAGGGGCTACTCAATTCGTGAACGAGGCATCATCTACTCAGCTATTCGCTCCGTATGCCTCGGCCTTTTGAGTAGCGCGGCCAAATTATCCCGGCTAGTCGTCTCATGTCGATGACTTGGGAGTACCGCGATGATATCCACCTGCGACCTTTATGATCGGCATGGGGACGTTGCGCGCATAGCCACGGCACAGTGGATGGATTTTGGTGGCCGATCGTCATTTTCCGGTATCGCGGTGACGGCACGCTGTCATGAGGATAATAGCGTCGTCAAACGCATGGCCGCGCAACCCGGCCTGGGCAAGATCCTCATGGTAGACGGCGGCGGCAGCCTCAATTGTGCTCTACTGGGCGATATGATTGCCCAGAATGCCGTCGATAATGGCTGGGAAGGCATCATCATCCTGGGTGCCGTCCGGGACAAGGCCGCGCTTGCCACCATGGACATCGGCATCAAGGCATTGGGCACGACGCCACGCAAATCGGTTCGCCGCGACGTTGGAGATGTCGACATTTCTATCGAGATAGGCGGTGCGTCCGTGCTTCCTGGCGACCATGTTTTTGCGGATGCGGATGGCGTCGTCATTCTGGCCCCCGGCACGGAACAAGACATCATCGTATGAACAAGGCTGATCCCCGTCTGCCGCGATATCAGCAGATCCGCGATGATATTGCCATGCGCATCGCCGATGGCGAATGGAAGGCGGGTGAAGCCATCGCAACTGAATCCGAACTGTCGCACGCTTATGGCGTCGCTATCGGCACGGTCAGGCACGCCATCGACGAACTGACCGCAGATGGATTGATCGCGCGGGCCCATGGACGGGGCATGTTCGTGCGGCGCGCGGATTTCAGCACATCTCTCTTTCGCTTCTTTCGGCTGGGTTCTGGCGACAAGCGATCAATTGCTCCTGACAGCCAGATACTCTCGCGTTCTCTCGCCAAGCCGCCCATAGCTGCTCGGGAAAAGCTTCATCTTGGTGCATCGGAAGACGCAATCCGGCTGTTACGCCTGAGGACCGACGCCGGCCGTATATTACTGCGCGAGGAGATTTGGCTCCCGGCATCGATTTTCGGCTCGATCTTGAATATGGAGGTATCGGACCTGATGCCACTCCTCTATCCCGCCTATGAAAAGCATTTTGGGAAGATAGTTGCGCGCGCCAAAGAGCGGCTGTCGGTCGAAATGGCCGATTCCGAAATAGCCGATGACTTGGGGATCGCTGTTCAAGCCACCGTGGTTCGGATCGAACGTTTGGCGATAGACCATGCCGAAACGCCGTTGGAATGGCGGATTTCGCACGGTTCGGCTGAGCAGTTCGTCTATGAGGTCGATGTTCACTAATCGATTTGACAATGTCGTGCTTCGTGAGTCATATATATGACTATAGGAGTAGGCTGATGTGTGAGGGCAAGAGCCCTAAGGACAATCAAAAGGCAGTCGCGATCGCCAGTTTTGGCGGTTGGGCGATTGACGCTTTTGATTACCAATTGTTCGGTCTCGCTCTGCCGCTGCTTCTGGCCAGCTGGAATCTTAGCCCACGGGATGCTGGTTCCATCATTACCATCGCATTGGGCTGTGCAGCCCTTGGTGGACCGCTAGGCGGCCTTCTTGCAGATCGCGTCGGTCGTGCGCGCATGCTGATCGTTTCTGTTCTGGTGTTCACAATCGCCACCTTCGGCGCTGCCTTTGTCAATGCTCCGTGGCAATTGATGGTCCTCAAGGGGGTTCAGGGTTTGGGCTTCGGCGCCGAATGGTCGGTCGGCGTGGTCATGCTGGCGGAGGTCGCGCCCGCACGGCGTAGAGGGCTGTTTCTCGGTACGATGCAGAGCGCCTGGGCGGTTGGGTGGGGTGCCGCCATACTGGTCTTTCTGGCGGCTACCCTGTGGTTGCCGAGCGATTTGGCATGGCGGGCAATGTTCCTGGTGGGCATTGTTCCAGCAGGTTTTGTGTTTTGGCTACGCCGCCGGTTACCGGGACAGCAGATAATGTCCGCAGTGAAGGCACCGCATGACGGGGCCACATTGGCCCGATGGTCGCTTCGTCGCCGGCTCATTCTGGCATCGTTAATCGGCCTTGGTGCGCATGGCGGGTTCCACAGCCTCTTTACATGGCTACCCACGCTGCTGCGCACGGTACGCTTCTATCCATCCACGCTCACCGGTCTTGCATTGCTGCTGATGACGACTGCCTTCGCCGCAGGCTGCATCCTTGCAGGTCATTTTGCAGATCATCTTGGACGCAAGCCCATCATAGCCCTGTTTGCCGGTAGTTCGACCCTTTTCGCGCTGTTGTTTTCGCTCACTGACAATGGGCCGACGGCTACGCTGCTGCTGGCACTGCCGCTGGGTTTTGCAGCAGGGGGGACGCCCGCCGTGCTGGGAAGTTGGTTTTCGGAGATGTTTCCCACACCTGTGCGCGGGGTCAGCGTGGGTCTGGCCTATAATGGCGGACGCCTGGCATCGGCCATGTTGCCCGGCATCATCGGCTGGGCATCGGCTCTGCTGCCGTTGGATCAACTCATCGGACTGGTCGCCGCCGCGAGTTATGGCCTAATCATCATCATCCTGCCGTTTCTGCCGGAAACGCGCGACGCAAACCTGATCGAAGAGCAATTCACATGATGGCCCGCCGCATTTTTCTTCAAGGCGCGGCCGCGCTTGCGGCATCGCCCTCCATCGGCGCTGCGCGCCCATCTAACGACAATATCGACACCCACGCCCATGTCTTCCGGCGCGACCTGCCTGTCGCCGAGCGTCGCCGTTACAGCGTCGATTATGACGCGAAGCCGTATGAGTATCTCATCATGCTGCGCAAAAACAGCATGGCCAAAGGCGTCCTGATCCAGCCGAGCTTCCTGGGTTTCGACAATAGCTATCTGCTAGGAGTTCTCGCTCGTCATGCCGGGCAATTGCGCGGTATCATCGCCTTGTCACGCCATACTCCGCCAACCGAAATGGCTCAACTTGCCAAAGCGGGCGTGGCCGGTATCCGCCTCAACCTCATCGGCCGCAGCGATCCCGATCTCGACAGCCCGGAATGGCGTCGGCATCTGGAAGCCGTTGCGGCGCTAGGCTGGCAGATCGAAATACAGTGCGAGGCAGCACGCCTGCCCAAGCTGTTGCCTGCGCTGTTGAATGCCGGTGCGCCGATCGTCATCGATCATTTCGGCCGGCCGGATGCAGAACTGGGCATTGATGATCCCGGCTTTCGCCATCTTTTGAATGCAGCCGACAGTGGCCGGGTCTATGTCAAATTATCCGCGCCCTATCGCGTCGGCGAAGCATTGGCGGACGCGGCTGCGCCCATGCTGTTGGGCGCCTTTGGTCCCGAACGGCTGTTGTGGGGCAGCGATTGGCCCCATACCCAGTTCGAAAAGCAGGCCGATGCCCGCCAATGTCGGCGCGCGCTCGACCGATGGGTGCCAGATGCCGTCGCGCGCTCCGCCATCCTGACGACAACTCCGGCCCGCCTGTTCGGGTTCGACACGATCAAGGTACGCTGATGTCTCTGTTCAGGGCGGCAGGTGCCGCAGCTTTCCTGCTTTCCACCACGTCCGTTGCGGCCCAGACCACGCCACCAGCCCTGGAGCAACTTGTCAGGGATCAGGCAGCCGCGCTTCAGGCGCAGCAAGACCGGATCGATGCGCTAGAACGGCGCCTCGCCGCGCTCGAACCGGTCGTGCAGGAAACATCGACCACGGTGGCGGAGGTCGCAAAGGCCAAGCCCGTCGTCGAATCCCGGCTCGATCGGTTGGAGCGGCTGCGTGCTTTGCCCGCCGGCAATGCAGCCATGCGTCCGGCGTCAGATCCGCTGACTGCGCCTTCGCCGTCTCAGGCGGCCAACGAACCCGACGAGACGTTCGACTGGAACAAAGGGCTGCCCCAGATCACGTCCGCCGATGGTCGGTCCGCGATGCGGATGCGCGGCCGCATGCTGTTCGATACGACGACCAGCTTCGGATCGGGCATGGACCGGCGCAACATCACCGGCACCAAAGCCCGAGCCATTCGCCTCGGCATCGAAGGCAAGATCGGCGACGTCATCGGCTATCAGGTGGAGGCGGACTTCACTGACAACCAGCCGGCGCTTCGCGGTGCCTATCTATCCTTCACCAAGAAATGGGGCGCCAATACCTACGAACTTTCGCTCGGCAACCGCCTGACCGACCGTTCGATGGACGGCGCGTCCAGTTCCGACAGCCAACCTTTTCTGGAACGCAGCGCTTCCGCCCTGGCGACTGCGCCGCGCAAGGGATCCTTCGGTCTGGGCGCGATGGCGCGCGTCTATGGCAAGACATGGCATGCAGCCGTCCAGTTGGACGGTAATGAAGCCAGTACCAATGGCAGCGTGGACGACAGCACGACGTTGACCGGGCGCGTCCACTGGAACCCGTGGCGCAATATTGATGCCATCGCCCATCTGGGCGCCTGGGGCTATCGCGAGGATTTCTCAAGCGGGGTCACCACGCTCGCGCTCAACACCCGCATCGGTGGGCGCTTCAACGAACTGATCACCATTCAGGCGTCGAACCTGCTCAACCCGGATCATGGCCAGGCCTTTGGGCTGGAAATGGGCGGCGTCTATAAATCCTTCTGGATGTTCGGCGAATATGGCGAACGCGACGTGTGGGCACGCGCTGCGGCAGGCGGTCGTCATGTCACCGTGCGTGCCGGATCGCTTGGCACTGGCTATTATCTGACCGGCGAGAAGCCGCCCTATGTCGCGCGTGGCGGCGTATGGTCGAAGCCGCGCGTGCTGCACCCCGTCACCGAAGGCGGCATGGGCGCGTTCGAGATTGCTGCGCGCTATGACCGCGTGACCTATTCCGGCCCGCTGGGCGGGGAGGGCTGGTCGAGTACGGTCGGGCTCAACTGGTATCTGCTCGACTGGGTCCGCCTGACACCCAACTGGATACACTGGCGAACACAGAACCGGGCTGGCGCCTATGCCGGTGCGGACAGCGGCGACACCCTTGTCGGCCGCGTCGCCGTCTCCTTCTGAAATTCATGACACCTTCCCCGAATAAGGAAAGCTGATGACCATTCCCATCATATCCGACGGCAAATCCGTCGATCGGAGCGCGCTCGTAAGCGACATCGAGCGGCAGACCATGCGCAAGGTAGCGTGGCGGATCGTCCCTTTCCTGATCCTCTGCTATTTCATTGCCTATGTGGACCGGGTGAATATCGGCTTCGCCGCGCTCACCATGAATGCTGACGTCGGCCTGTCACAAACCGCCTTCGGCATTGGCGGCAGCCTGTTCTTTATCGCTTATGTTTTGTTCGAAGTGCCCAGCAACATCGCGATGGAGAAGTTCGGCGCGCGGGTGTGGATCGCACGGATCATGATCACCTGGGGGCTTGTCGGCATCGGCATGGCTTTCGTATCGGGCGCCTATAGCTTCTACGCGCTGCGTTTCCTTCTTGGCGCGGCGGAGGCGGGCTTCTTCCCCGGTGCCGTTCTGTATCTCGCGCAGTGGTTCCCACGTGCTTATCGCGCCCGGATCGTCGCTACGTTCATGGTCGCCATTCCGCTGTCCAACTTCCTGGGCTCGCCGATTTCGGCCTTGCTTCTTTCGTTGGACGGCATGGCCGGGTTCTCGGGCTGGCAATGGGTGTTCATCATGGAGTCGCTCCCCGCCGTGATGCTGGGTTTGTTTGCCTTGTTTCTCCTGCCCAGCCGCCCCAAGGACGCGACCTTCCTGAATGAAGAGGAACGTGCGTGGCTGAGCAATACGCTGGAAACCGAGCATGCGCCCGGTACCGCCAAGCCAGGGTCGATCTGGCGGACCCTTACCAACGGCAAGGTCTGGGCGCTTGCGGTGGTGTATTGCGGCAGTTCGGCGACCAGCAATGCGCTGTCGATCTGGCAGCCGCAGATCCTAAAATCCTTCGGTCTTACGACCTGGGAAACGGGCTTGCTCAACATGATTCCGTTCGGCATCGCCGCCATATTCATGATCATCTGGGGCCGCGTTGCCGACAAGACCGGCGAGCGTATATGGTCGACCGCTATTCCGTTGGCGCTGACCTCGACCTGCCTTTTCGCGACGCTGCTGACGGGATCGCTGGTCGTCACCATGATCTTGCTGACGCTGGTTCTGCTGGGCAACTATGCGATCAAGGGGCCGTTCTGGGCTCTGTCCACCGAAACGCTTCCGCCCAGTATGGCGGCGGCTGGCGTCGCGGCGATCAATACCATCGCCCATCTGGGCACGGGTGGGGCGACGTCGGTCCTTGGTTATATCAAGGACGAGACGGGGAGTTTCCCGATGGCATTGATACCGCTGGCTACCCTGACCATGATCGGAAGCATCACGACATTGCTGATCGGTCGGTCACAACGCCAATAGGCTATCTTGCAAACACTTTATACGACCAACAGGCCAGTGCAGCACTGTCCGCATTGGCCCTCAGCTTTGCTGGGTGAGGCTGTGTGCAGTCAGGCAACAATATATTGGTCGGGGACGGTTATGGTGCGAGCAATCCGGCGGTCCAACCCGTCATGACTTCTTTTGCTGGATCTGCTGAGACTGGTCGCCAACCTGACTCATTAATGGGACGATCAAATATAGACCGGCGCTTACCGGAATCTGTCCGCCAGTCGACAGTTGGTTGAGGGATGACCCTTTCCGGCGAACGTGGTCATTTCCATCCCGAAATGGGAACGTCCATAGTTGGGTCGCGACCTGCCGGTTAGCGGACGGATCGCATTTAGGAACGTAAAATCGGTAGCTGAATCGCGATAAAGGGAATCTTGCTCTGGTGCGTTCTGCCGATGGCCATCTCGGCAAAGGAGAAGTGTCATGGGTTTATCCGAATTTGATCCGCTGCCTGCGAGTGAGTTTTGTGGTATGTTGGACCTATGCATTATTGCACCCTTATTCTGACGAGCGCATCTACACCTTCTGCATACTTGCGTTATTCGTTCGAGCGCGACGCGGGCTTGCGGATCGATCATTTCCTGCTTAACGACAAAGCTAGGGCGCGGCTTTTTCCGGCAGTGGTCGATCGCCGCCCGCGCGGCTTTGAGAAGGCAAGCGACCATGCGCCTTTCGTCGAACTAGCCGACAAGCCCCAAGCGCCGAAGGAAGGCCTGATGGTCAGGACCCATTGAACTGATTGCCGCAATCTGATCCATGCTCCGCGAGGAGATTGAAGATGAGCGAGCTGTATTGCCTGACGGAAGAGCAGATGACTCGGCTGAGCCCCATTTTCCCAATAGCCATGGAAAACCGCGTGTTCATGATCGCGAGGTGGTGAGCGGTATCATCTTGATCAATGTTAACGGGCTGAGTTGCCAGAACGCACCAAAGAATGTGTCCGGCCAAAACGCTCTGCAACCGTTGGAAACGTTGAGACGACAAAGTGTGTTCATCACGATGATGGATGGGCTGTGCGCCAAAGGGGCCGAACGCAAGATGATCATGATCGATGCGACCTATCTCAAAGCGCACCGCACGGCATCGAGCCTGCGAGTTAAACAGGAGTCCAGGACGGCTGATCAGTCGCACGAAGGGCGGCATGAACACCAAACTGCCCGTTGTGACAGACGACAGAGGTCGTCCGATCAGCGCCTTTACGACCGCAGTGCAAGTCAGCGATCACACCGGGGCAACAGCTTTGTTGGATACCCTGCCTACAGCTCAATGGCTGGTGGGCGATCGGTGGCTATGATGCCGACAGGTTCCGCGATGTATTGAAGGGCAAAGGGGTTACCCCTGCATCCCAGGCCGAAAATCCCGCAACAAGGCCGTCAAATACGAAAACCGCCGGTACAAGCGTTGCAACCGTATCGAGACGATGTTTGTTCGCCTTAAACACTGGCTGCGCGTCTCCACCTGCTATGACCGGTGCGCAAACATCTTTCTATCCGCCGTCGTTCCCGCTGTCACAGCCCCATTTTGGCTATGAGACCTGACCCTAGCAATGTTCCCGATTCAGGCCGGAGTTCAGGCGCTCAATTCATAAATCCGCCCACAGCGGGGCCGCGTGCAACGGAGCGCCCTGTACATGGTGATACACATGGTCATTCTGCCGCTTTTGGTTCTCAGGGAAATATGGATCAATTGTGGAGACGTGTTCCTATTGTGCTTTCCCTACGATCGACGACAGCGGTTACCGTGAGGTTGGCGCTGGCGCTCGCAACCGTGCGTGTCATATCGAGTAATCGATCGAAGGGTAGGACGAAGCCTACCACAAGCGCTGTCTGGTCGGGCGAGACCCCTACGGCCGACAACACGGCCGCCAACATGAAGAGCGACGCTGAAGGGATAGGAGCGGTGCCGAAGGCGGCGAGCGATCCGGTCAGCAGCATGATCGCCAGCATTGCCGGATCAGGATGAATGTGCAGCGCCTGTAGGCTGAAGATGCTGAGCAACCCGACATACATGGCGGTCCCGTCCTTGCCGATGCTTGCGCCAATCGGCAGGACGGTCGAAGCGATGGCAGGTTCGATACGCAAATCTTCCTGCGCTACGCGCAAGGCGACCGGCAACGTTGCGGCGGAGGAGGCTGTGGAGAAGGCCACTAGCAGGGGATCGACCGCCGCACGGAAAAAGCGACGGATCGACAGGCCGGCGACGAGTTTAATGAGTGGTAGATGGACGATAAGAATCTGGGCGATCACGCCCAACAGGACGCATAGTGCCAGCCAGCCGATATTGGCGAAGACCGCGACGCCATTGTCCGCCACGGCCTTGGCAATAAGGGCAAAGACACCGAAAGGCGTGATTTCCATAACGAGGCGGACAAGGTGAAACAGCACACGACTGGCCGATTGAAGCATGTTGGCCATAGGCCGCCCTTCGTCGCCGGCCAGTATGACGCCGAAGCCGAACAGCATGGAGAAGAAGATGATGGCCAGCATGTCCCCTTCTGCCAGCGACTGGACGATGTTGACAGGAACGATGCCGATCAACTGGTCATGCAGCGATTTGGCTTCCCCCAGTCCATGGGGAACAGCCGTGCCCAGCGCTGCACCTGCACCTGGACCGATCAACAGACCTAGCACCATGCCGATCGAGACGGCGCAAGCGGTGGTAAGCGCAAAGAGGATGACCGTCCGCCCGCCGACCGATCCCAATCGGCGCGGATCAGCCAGGGCGGTCACACCCGACGCGATCGACACGAAGACGATCGGGACCACCAGCATGCGGATGAGCCGGACGAAGACTTCGCCGATAAAGGCGATCCAGGGCGTGTCGCTCGGCCATAAGAGGCCGAGCGCCACGCCGACGAACAGCCCGGCAAGGACGCGCTGCCAAAGCGGGATGGCGAACCAGCTGCGGGCGAATGCTGTCATGAGCGGGTTACAGCCCGCCCCAGAAACCGGGCTGCGGCGGCAGCAGATAGCCACGATCGCCAGTCACGCCGCCCTCCCGGTCGGACGACAGCCAGAGTGGCCCATCCAGATCGGCAAAGGCGCTGTCCGCCGCGATGGTCCAGGCAGGGGCAATGGACAAAGAGGAGCAGATCATGCAGCCGGTCATGATGCCCAGGCCCCGCGCACGCGCCGCCTGCGCCAGATCGAGCGCAGCGGTCAGACCGCCCGCCTTGTCCAGCTTGATATTCACGACCGCATAACCGTCAGGCAGACTGTCGAGATCGGCAGCGACGTGGATGGATTCGTCGGCGGCGATCGGGATAGCGGACATGAAGCCGTTCAACGCGCCATCCTCATGCGCGGGCAGGGGCTGTTCCAGCAGGTCGATGCGCAGGTCGATCATCAGGAACTGGAGGTCGCGGACTTCGGCGATGGTCCAGCTTTCATTGGGATCGACGATCATCCGCGGTTGTGGCGCGGCGGCGCGGACGGCGCGAAGTTGGGCGCCGGGATCGGTGCGATCGACCTTCACCTTGATCAGCGGCACGTGGGCCAGGGCGGCGGCTGCCAGTCCCATGGCGTCGGGCGTGTCGAGGCCGACGGTCATGGCGGTGGCGATGGGCTGGAGTGGCCGGGCAAGGCCCATGGCCGTTGCGATGTCGCTGCCGTTCCGGCGCAGTTCCAGATCCCACAAAGCGCAATCGACGGCGTTGCGGGCCGCACCTGCGGGCAGGATGTCGATCAGGGCGCGGCGATCGATGCCGTTCTCCAACGCTTTTCGGATCGCCTCGATTTCGGCAATGCTACCCTCTACGCTTTCGCCATAGCGGGGATAGGGCACGCATTCGCCCCGACCGGTGACGCCATCTTCCGACAGGGTGACGGTGACGACATCGGCGGCGGTCTTGACGCCGCGCGAGATGCGGAACGGGATGGCGAGGGGAAAGCTTTCCCCCAGGGCAGTCAGCGTGCGTGGCATGGGGATCAGGCGGTCTCCGTTGCGGGGGCGGTCGTAGCGGCGTCCGTCTCCAGCAGCCGGTCGAGGATCGCCTCCACACCCATGCGATAGGGATCGGAACAGGGCAAGTCGAACTCGTCGGCGATGCGGGCGCAGAGCGCCAGAGCATCGGCCTCGTCCATGGCGGAGGTGTTGAGCGCAATGCCGACCACGCGGACATTCGGGTTGGTGAGGCGGGCGGTGCGCAGATTGGCCTCCAGACAGTCGGAAAGGCTGGGCAGGGTGTAATGGGGCAGGCCGCGCATGCTCTGGCGCATCGGATCGTGGCAGAGCACCAGCGCATCGGGCTGGGCGCCGTGCAGCAGGCCGGTCGACACGCCGGCGAAGGAGGGATGGAAAAGCGACCCTTGTCCCTCGATCAGATCCCAACCGCCATCCTGGCGATCGGGCGAAATCTGTTCGATCGCGCCGGAAATGAAATCGGCCACGACGGCGTCGAGCGGCACGCCGTCGCCTGCGATCAGTATCCCCGTCTGGCCGGTGGCGCGGAAATCGGCGGGCACGCCCCGCTCGGCCAGAGCACGGGCGAGGCAGAGCGTGGTGTACATCTTGCCCACCGAACAATCGGTGCCCACGGTCAGCAGGCGATTGCCGGCGCGCTTCCTGCCATTGCCGACAGGGATGTCAGGGCGCGGATCGCGCACGTCATGCAGCGCGCGTCCGAGGCGCATGGCAGCTTCGACCAATTGCGGTTCGTCCTTCAGGCGCTGATGCAGGCCCGATGCTATGTCGAGGCCGGCCTCCATCGCGGCAAGCGCGTCGCGCACCAGATCCTCGCCCAGCTTGCCGCCGGCATTCGCGATGCCCAGCACCAGCGTCCGCGCGCCGGCGGCATGGGCGGTGGCAAAGTCCATGCGGGGCAGGCCCAGCGTCAGGCCGCAATCGTCATGACGATATTCACCCACGCAGATATCCGGCCGGAACACCGCCAGCCCGCGTGAGGTCTTGATGCCGATCTCGTCATTGCTGTGGCCGAGATAGAGGAGATAGGGCGTGGCGATCATGGATGTGTCGAACCTGTGCTGATAGGAAGTCCACTCTATCGCCGGGTCGGCGCCAGCCCCAATATCGATGCCCACATAGGCTATAGCCTGACGCTATAGGCTTTCGATCACCTCCGACAGCAGGGCAAGAAATTCTGACGCGGTCTTCGATGGCGGCCGGTTCTGGAGATAGACGGCGTTAATGTCGAACGTGATGGCGGGCTGGAGCGGGCGGCTCGACAGGCCGGGTGCGGTGGAGGCATGAGCGGTGAAATTGTCGACGATCGCCATGCCGACCCCGGCACGAACCAGAGCCGCCGCTATGTAATAGGTGCGCGCCGAAACGACTTCATTCAGTTCGACGTCGAGGCGGTTGAGCTCGCTGGACAAGACGCGACCGATAGGGCCACCCTGCACTGGGCTGATGAATTTTTGGTCGCGCAGTTCCTCCAGATGAAGCCGGCTGGGTGCATCGGCCATATCTTCTTCACGATAGAGAACGACGAGTTCGCCCTCACCGATCACCTGATGGGCGACGGGAGCGGACAGAGGGACTTCAAAGCTGATCGCGATATCTGTTTCGCGCTCGTAAAGTTTGCGCACCATTTCATCATGATGCAGCGTCTGAAGATCGAACATGATGTCTTCATGCCCGCGCAGGAAGCGGGCGACGGCATCAGGGATGGCGCCAAGACCGAGCGAGGGAAGTGCCGACACGCGCAGCAGCGCGCCGCGCCCATGGCGCATGTTTTGCGCCGCCTGCCGCAGCGACCGTACCCGGTCCTGAATGTCCGAAACTTCCGCAAATAGCGTGCGGGCGTCCTGCGTGGGGATCAGCCGACCCTTGGCGCGTTCGAACAGGGCCAGGCCGATTGAGCGTTCGGCATGGCGCAGCACCTTGGTGACGGCGGGTTGCGAGACGTTGAGCGCACGCGCGGCGGCGCTGACCGTGCCGTGCAGATAGACAGCATGGAAAATCTCGATCTGGCGCAGGTTCATAGGCGTTGTCCCCTTTGGCTGCCGCCCGTCCTGCGTAATCAACGACATCTGGGCCTTTGTCCGCTATGACATCCGGTTATAGGCGGCGCAACAGGCTGCACTGGACGGCCACGACTTATCGGGGCCATGTTGCCGGCAAGGCTCAGTTTCCAAGGATGTCATGCTTATGCCGTGTTCCCCCGTTGCGCGTCGCCTTCGGACCGTGTTGCTGGCAGGCGGCCTGGCGACCATCACAGCCGCCGGGGCGGCAGCGACGCCGCCGCAAGCTGACATACTGATCCGCGGGGGGACAATCTATGACGGCGGTACCGGCAAGCCTTTCGTCGGCGATGTGGCGCTCGAGGGCGACCGGATCGTCTATGTCGGGCGCAGGGCGCGCATGACGGCGGCGCAGGTCGTCGATGCCAAGGGGATGATCGTCGCGCCGGGATTTATCGACGCCCATACGCATGCCGATAGTTTCATCCGCTCGCCCGACAAGGCGATGCGAGTGAATGCCGCATGGCTGGATCAGGGGGTCAGCACCGTGATGATCGGGGTCGACGGGTTCGGCACGCCTGATGTGGCCGAAGATGCGGCGAAGCTGGCAGCGTCGGGCATTGGCACCAATATCGTGCCCTTTATCGGCTTCGGCCGGGTGCGGCAGCAGGTGCTGGGCGACGATGCGCGCGCGCCCGATGCGCAGGAATTGGCGCGGATGAAAGCGCTGGTCGCCAAGGGGATGTGTGAAGGGGCAACCGGCTTTTCCGCAGGGCTATTTTATCCGCCGCAAAGCTTTGCAAAGACGCAGGAGGTGGTCGCAGTCGCGCGCGAGGCGGCGACCAGGGGTGGCCTGTACGACACCCACCAGCGCGACGAATCCAGCTATAATATCGGGCTGCTGGGATCGGTGAAGGAAGCAATCAGCATCGGTAAGCAGGCTGGGATGCCGGTGCATTTCGCGCATCTCAAGGCCCTTGGCGTGGATGTGCAGGGCCAGGCCCCGGCTGTGATCGCGGAGATCGAGGCGGCGCGCAAGGCGGGGCAGGACGTGACTGCCGACCAATATCCCTGGCTGGCGTCAGGATCGAGCTTGGACGCATCATTGTTGCCCGGATGGGCGGTCGATGGTGGTGGCGAAGCATTGGTGAAGCGGTTGGATGATCCGGCAACGCTGGCGAAGATTCGGGACGAGATGCAGAATAATATGCGCAGGCGCGGTGGGCCCAAGGCGTTGCTATTGATTGCAACGGGCTTTCCCTGGACCGGCAAGACGCTGGAGCAGGTCGCGGCCGAGTGGCGGGTCGATCCGCGCGATGCGGCGTTGCGGATTATTCGCCAGAGCATCGAAACGACCGAACCGGCCAAGAAGGGCAAGGGGACCGGGGTTGCCTCCTTCAACATGGCGCAGGGCGATGTGGATCTGATCATGCAGCAGCCGTGGATCGTGACGTCATCCGATGGGTCGGATGGCCATCCGCGCATGTTTGCGACCTTTCCGGAAAAATATGTGAACTATGTTCGCAATCGACCCGTGATCAGCCTTCAGACATTCGTGCGGCAGTCGACTGGGGCAACGGCGGATATCTACAAGATCGATAATCGCGGCTATCTGAAGCCCGGCTATTATGCCGACGTGGCGGTGATCGATCCGGCACAATATGCGCCGCGCGCAGATTATGTCCATCCGCGTGAACTGAGCGTCGGGGTGGCCAAGCTGTTCGTCAATGGCGTGCTGTCGGTCAGCAATAGCCGAACGACGGGTGCTGTTGCCGGGCGTGCGTTGCTGCGGGCGAAACCTGCCGGCTGCCCATGACGACCATAGGAATTCGTCCGCTTAACTTCGCACATTTCCCGCTGAAATTGATATAATAGAACAGTTATCGGCAACAATGTTACAAATTCGGGAAGACGTGGCAGGCCTTTGGTACGGGTCGTCATCCGGTCTTTTATAGTGTCGCTGTGTATGTAGGACAGTCCGATGCGATGCTGGGCTTTGTTACAGTTAGTGTCGCGCTGCCCTAGGCTGCCATCATCGATCCCATGCGCAGACCGTCGCTTCTGGAATGCGGACTTTTCGCACCGCGCGCCGTGAAGCTGGCGCGTCATACAAGCGCAGTTTCTTGCGAAATATTATGATCGTTAGCGGGCGATCGAATTGCCCATCGGCTCACCTACCCAAGAAAAAGGGTGGAGGATCGACGATCCCCCACCCTGTTCCTCCTGTCTCTATCGATTATCAATTTGTGTTGAAGCGTACGCCGATGCGGAAGCTGCGGCCCAGCAGGTCGCTATAGGTCGAGTTGGCCGACAGGCCGGTTTCGGGCAGCAGGATCGGATCCTTGTCGAACAGGTTCGTGATGTTGAAGAACAACTGTCCGTCCGAACCGGCGACCTTGATCTTTGCGGTGAGGTTAAGGTCGGTGTAGAATGTGCCCTTGATATGGTTGTTGTCGATCGTGGGATTGGCCGCCGTGCTTGTCGGGCAGTCGGTCGTGCAAACGATATAGGTATTGCTGTACGTTCCCGAACTGACGCCACGACCAACGGCCGTGATCGAATAGGTCGGCGTGTCGAACGTCGCCGACAGGCGGAAGATCCAGTCGGGTGTGCTGGATTGGCCGCTATTCTGACCCACCGTATCGACCGGCACCGAAATGCCGTTATCGACCAGATTTTCCAGATAGTTGGTAGCCGTCCCGTTCAGCGTCAGGCTGCTGGAACTGCCGTTGTTGAACAGGCGGTCCATCGGCAGGTTATAGTTTACCGCATAGTCGATGCCGCGCACTTTGACCTGGGCAAAGTTGAACGGCTGCGCCGTCACATAATAATCCCGATCGCCCAGCGGGTCGCGAACGATGGCGGCACAGAAGCTCTGAATGCCTTCGTTACAGCGTTGCGCGATGTCGTCGGCATAGAATTGGCTGATCGCATCCTTCACCTTGGTGCGGAACCAATCGACCGAAATGGACAGGCCGGGCGCGAAGCGCGGCTGTAGCACGCCCCCCAGCGTCAGCGTGTCGGCCTTTTCCGGGGCGAGCGCCAGATTGCCGGTCGTCAGCTCTCGGAAGGTCGCACCGGCATATTGGCCATAGGCGCTGCTGGTGCTGAACGTATTGGTTCGCGACGTACCTGATTGATAGAGTTCGTTGAGGTTGGGCGCACGGATGTCACGCGACCTGGTCCCGCGCAGCAGGATATCGGGAATGGGCTGCCAGGTCAGGCCGGCCTTCCAGGTGGTGACATAGCCCGACGTCGAATAGTCGGTTCCACGCACCGCGCCGTTGAATTCCGCACCCAGACCCAGGGGGATGACGGTTTCCAGATAGGCTTCCTTGACATTGTAGCTGCCGAAGGTGGCGCGGAAATTGCCGACCGACCAGCCCGACTGATATTCAGTCGGCACATAGCCCGACACTTCTTCCTTCCGATATTCGGCGCCCACCGCGACGCTGACATCGCCGGCCCAGGTGGCGAACGGAATAGCCGAGATATTGAAGCCGGCCACCGTCTGCTTAAATCGCTGATCGCGATAGGGATCGCCCAGGAACTGATCGATCGCCGCTTGATTGCCGACGCCGATGCCCAGCCGGTTGAATGGAATGCACCCGTTGGCCGGGCTGGTCAGGCTCGACCGACAGACGATGGTACCCGCCGCCACGCCCAGCGCGTTGCCGGCAGGCGCGAAGACGGCGTCGGTCGCATTGGCCAGTGCGGTCGTGTTGATGATGTCGCGCAACAGCTCATGCGTATCGGTCTGGCCATATTGGCCATAGGCGTCCCATACCGCCTTCTTGCCGAACAGCTGGAACTCGCCGCCCGCGCCGATCACATAGCGCTGAACCTCCCGGCTGCTATTATTCTTGCGATAGGGCATGTCGGCAGAGGATGAACCCAGCGTCACCGAGGTCACACCGGTCAAGGCGGCAGCGCCCAGCGCCTGTTGCAGATAGGCGTTGTCGCCACGCAGGGTGAATGTCGTGGCTTGCGGCCCCGCATTGAACAACGTCTTGTTCCAGTTGTACGAGGCCTCACCGAACACTTCGATCCAGTCGGCCAGTTCATAGCTCAGGCGGCCGAACACGCCGCGCCGGTCGTCCGTCGCGTCGAGGCCGATGCGGCGGGATGTGTCGTTGAGTTGATAATCGCCACCGACCGTCTGCGTACCGGCCGTAACGGACCCGAACTGATATTGCCGGGCAACGCCCCCCTGCGCAAAATATGTGCCACGCAGCGCCGTCGTGCCGCCCACCTGCGACTGTATGATGCCGCCCGGCGTGCTGTTCCACGTACCTGCGCCACGCACGACGAGATTGGCCGGCTGGCCGTTGGTGGCGGTATAATTGGGGTTTGTGATGGTGCGATAACCGAGCTGATTCCAGTCGCGATCCACCTCGAAAATGCCATCCCTGTGCGCATATTCGCCCGACAGCAGGATGTGGCCGCGCCCGTCGGCGAAGCTTTTGCCTATCGCGCCGTTGAAGCTGTAGTTGAACCCGTCGCCCTTGTCAGTGATGCCGGCGTCGGCATTCACCTTGAAGCCTTCATATTTCTTGTCGAGGACATAGTTGACCACGCCGGCGACCGCATCCGACCCGTAAGCGGCCGACGCGCCGCCGGTCACGATCTCCACGCTCTTCACCAGCGCTTGCGGGAAGGTGTTGATATCGACGAGGCCGGTAATGGTCGATCCCACCGAACGGCGGCCATCGAGCAGAACCAGGGTGCGGACTTCGCCCAGGTTGCGCAGGTTCATCGTGTTGATGCCCGCGAGGCCCGAACTGATTGCGAGGCGCGAGTTGGACGGGCGGGTGCTGCCTGCCAGAGCGGGCATTTGGTTGACGAGGTCTGCGATATTGTTGGTCGGCGATTGGTTCTGGATCGCCTCCTGCGTCATGACGGTGAGGGGCGTGGGCGATTTGAAGCCGTCGCGCACGATACGGCTGCCGGTGACGACGATCTGATCGGCGGGGGCCGCCTGAGCGCTGTCCTGTGGAGTGGCGGCATCCTGAGCCATGGCGGGGGCAGACTGAACAAGGGCCAGAGCCGTCATTGCCAGACCGAGGCCGGAGGGGTGGCCAAACGACCGACGAATTCGCCTGAAATCACGCATAGATATAAACCCCCTTGTCAGAGGATAAGGCCGCGCGCATTTGTGCGTGCGCGGCGTTGTTGCGCCGGTCTGGCCCTACCCTATTTCCTACCACATGACCGCAGGCAGGCATTCGTGCCATCCGCCGGTTCCTACCATGCTGTCATCACGACTCCAGCCAGGTCCGCTCGACGAACGGAAAGCCGGTTCCATGACAAGGAGGTTACAGGGTGGTCACGGCTGGTCAATAGATTTGGTATTACTTTGATCGCATACAGGTATAGCCGGATGGAATGGCGGGCTGGTATAGCCTGGCCCTGCTGGGCTACGGATAGCTTGCAGTTATAGGCGCCGATCGGCTTTACTATAGGCCAATACGGCCTGGCTGCGATAGTCTTAGCCGCCCCATTTCCCAACATAAGGAGGCTGTATTGATCCAGCGTCGAGCGTTTCTTCTGGCCAGTGTGGCCGCTTTTGCCCTGCCCGGCGGGCTGATGGGCAGGCCGGTCGTGCGGGGCGGAAAGCCGCTGCGGATGAAGGCGGCGGGGGCGAAGGCGCCGATCGAGATTGTCGAGGACGAACTGGGCGTGCCGCATGTGCGGGCACAGTCTTTGCACGACGCCTATTTCGGGCAGGGCTATCTGGTGGCGCGCGACCGGCTGTTTCAGATCGACATGGATTATCGCCGCGACATGGGGCGTATGGCCGAAGCTTTCGGACCGCGCTTCGTGGCGGCGGACAAGGCTGCCCGGCTGTTCCTCTATCGCGGCGATATCGAGGCGGAAATGGCTGCCCTGCCCCCCGGCGTGCTGGAATGTGCACGGGGCTATGTTGCCGGCGTCAATGCGCGGATCGCCGAACTGACGGTCGACCCGGCCCAGATGCCGCTGGAATATGGGATATTGAACCTGACGCCGCTGCGCTGGGACGTGCGCGATCTGGTGCGCAACCGGGGCATCGGCATGGGCGATGCCGACGATGAAGTCCGCCGCGCACAGATGCAAGCGAAGGGGTTGCTGGCGCATGACGCGCTGATGGCGCCGTTGCGCCCGGCCTGGGCATTTACCGTTCCCGAAGGGCTGGACTGTGCGGCCGTGAGCGATGCGGATCTGGGCATATTGGACCCGGCGAACCGACCGGTGCCGTTCGACGCGATCCAGGAAGCCTCGCTCGACCGGGCGGAGCGGCGTGCCGATCGCTTCGCGCAAGGGAGCAATGCCTGGACCATCGCTGCCTCGCGCAGCGCGACCGGGCGACCGATATTGGCGAATGATCCGCATCTGGGGATCGGCGGGACCAGCCCGCGTCACATGATCCATCTGACCGCGCCGGGCCTGGACGTCATCGGCGCGGGCGCGCCGGGCCTGCCGGGGATCATGCAGGGGCATACCGATCGTTTCGCTTTTGGAAGGACCAATTTCCACATCGACCAGACCGACCTGTTCATCCTTCGCACGCACAAGGACGATCCGGAGCGTTACTGGCACAAGGGACAGTGGAAGCGGTTCGAACGACATGAGGACGAGATCGCGGTCAAGGATGGGCCCGCGCAGTCGGTGACGTTGCGCTATGCGCAAGGACGGCCGATCGTGGCGCAGGATGCGGCGCGACAGCGGGCCAGTGCCTTTGCCACGGCGAGCATGCTGCCGGGCGCGAATATGCGCTTTGCCATCATCGCGATCAATCTGGCCAAGGATTGGTCGTCGCTACGGCAGGCGTTCAAGATCCACGTGTCGCCGACCAATTTCCACTATGCCGATGTGAACGGCAATACCGGCTGGCAGACGATCGGCTTTACCCCCAAGCGGCCAAAGCATGATGGGCTGTTCCCGGCGCCCGGCGATGGCGATTTCGACTGGACGGGAATTTTGCCGATCGAAGAGATGCCGTCCGTCTATAATCCGAAGGAAGGCTGGTTTGCGTCGGCCAATCAGCTCAATATCCCGGCCGATTATCCCTACGCGAAGAAAATCATCAGCTTCGACTGGAGCGATCCTTTCCGCTATGATCGCATATCCGAAGTACTGCGCAGCCAGCCCCGACATCGGATCGAGGATAGCATCGCGCTCCAGCATGACGTCCAGTCGCTGCCGGCGCGAGCGCTGGTGAAGCTGATCCCGGAGAAGCTGTTGCCCGAAGCCCAGCCAGCTGCGGCATTGTTGAAACGCTGGGATTGCGGGCTGGAGGCGGACAGCGGCGCGGCCCTGCTCTATGAGATGGTGATGCCCGAACTGCAATCGGGCTTTCGCGACCTGATCCTGCCGGCGGCGGCGCGGGAATTTGTGCCATCGATCAACCTTTATGAAATGTTGCGCATATTGGCGGCGCCGGACGCAAGGCTGGGGCCGAACCCGCCACTGATGCGTGACGGGTTGATAGAGCGGGCATTGATCGCCGGTTGGAAAAAGGCGCTGGCCGAAGGCGGGGCTGATCCCGCGCAATGGCGTTGGGGCGATCTGCATCGGGTGACGCTGACGCACCCCCTGGCGTCGCTGCCGGGTATATCGGCGGCTTTCCCGAAAATCGACGGCGGGCGATCGGGCGGCGACGGCTTCACGCCGATGGCGCGCGGTTTCAATCCCAAGCGCGGCTATCAGGTGTCGCATGGGGCCAGTTATCTGATGGTCGCGGATGTGGGGGCCTGGGATAACAGCCGCTTCCTGCTGCTACCTGGCCAGTCGGCCGATCCGCGATCGGCGCGTTATCGCGACTTCTATCCGCGCTGGCTGGCAGGCGAAATGCAGCCGCTCTGGTTCAGCCGCGACGCTGTGGAGCGGCATGCGGTCGAACGAATGGAGATATTGCCGGGCTAGAAAAATATCCGGTCGCTTCGAGCCCTTCGGCTGCCTGCTGAGGCAGGCGCTCAGGACAGGCCAAGATCGAGAAGCGGTTGCGCCGACCGTGTCTCGACTGGGCTCGACGCGAACGGCGTTTGTTACAGCGCGCCCGCTATATCGACCAATGCGCGATCGACGGCGGCGGTGGCCTGTCCGTCGGTGCCGTCGGGCATGTCGTTGGCAAGGGCGGAGAAGACCAAAGTCCGGCCGCTCTTCGTCACGAAATAGCCAGAAACGGCGCGGGCGGCGTTGAGCGAGCCGGTCTTGGCGAACAGCTTGCCTTCCAGCAACGTGCCCTTGAAGCGGCCACGTAGCGTGCCGTCCCGCCCGGCGATCGGCAGCGTATCGCGCCAGGCCAGGCCCCAGGGCTGGCGTGCGATCCATGTCAGCAGGGTGACAGCCGCGCGCGGCGTGATGCGGTTGTAGGAGGACATGCCCGATCCATCGGCGAAACCGTAGCTGGTTTCGAGCAGGCCCGCCTGCGCCATCAACCGGTGCAGCGCGACCTGTCCGTCGGCGATCGAGCCGCTCCCCTGCGCGCGGGACACCCGGCGCAGCATCAGGTCGGCGTGGAGATTCTGGCTCTGCTTGTTGATGATGCGCATGTCGTCCGCCAGCGGCAAAGCGGGGAGTTGGGCCAGCAGGGGTTGAGCGGGTGGCTGGGCGGCGGGCGCGCCTTTACGGATGGCCGGATCATCCGCGGGCGAGAGGGGGCGATGGCGGGCCGCGACCGTGCCGTCGACCTTCACACCGCGCGCGACGAGCAGGTCGCGCAGCCGCCAGGCGGCATAATGAGCCGGATCGTCGATGCTGAAATGGAGCGTGGCGGGTTGCGCGTCCGCGCCGATCGTGCCGGTCAGGCGGATGATGCGGGCATAGGGCGCGCGGTCGGCCGTGATTGCTTCGTCCTTGCCGGGGACGGTGGTGACGCGATTGTCTATCGCATAATAAGCAGGCGCGGTGACGGCCGGTACGGCACCGATCGTGGCGGGCGCGACCGAGGCGGTCAGTTCATTATCATCCAGCGTCAGCGCGGAAATGCCGGTGCCATAGCGCGACTGCATATTGTTCCAGCTCATCCCCGGTCCCCAGCGCTCGTCCGGGAACCAGCTGTCATCGCCAACGATATTGCGGACATGGCGGGTCTTGGCCGCGACCGCGTCGGCCAGCGTCTGGAGACAATCGGTCATGCAATTTTCGGCGCTCGACAGGCGGGCGTCGCCATAGCCGACGAGGATGACGTCGCCTTGTTCCAGGCGGACGCCCGTGCCCTGCGCGGCTGCGTCCAAGGTGGAAAGATCGGCATAGGCGGTGGCGGTGGTGAACATCTTGGTATTGGAAGCCGGGATAAAGCGCTGGTCCGGGGCTATGGCGAGGATCGGATCGCCCTCCAGCGTGGCGACCAGCAGGCCATAGCGCGTGCCGGCCGGCCCCTGAGCCAGCTGCTGTTCGACCGCGGCGATGAGCGGCGGCGGTGCATTCTGGGCGGAGAGGCCGGTCAGCGGCAGGGTGAGGGCGAGCAGGGTGAGGATGAGGCGCATGAGGCGGATCATAGACCGCAAGCAGACCGGTGGAATAGGGTGTGAATGGGATGACCCATAACCTGCGGCAATGAGCGGGACTTGCGGCGCTGGTGGGGATCAGACTAGCCTGCCCGGTATGTTATCCCTTCTTTTGGCCCTCGCTTCCACTCCCGTTGCCGCTGCGACCCCTTCGGCTCATCCGCCGGTCTCGATGGTGCGGCTGGCCTTCGATCGCAAGGGGGTGACGGGCAGCAAGGTCAGCGGCCCCGCCGACAAGGCGACCGGGCGGGCTTTGACCATTGATGATCCGGTGCGGGTCGCGTCCATTTCCAAGCTGGTGGTGGCGATCGGCGTGATGCGGCTGGTGGAGGCGGGCAAGCTCGATCTGGACCAGGACGTGTCCGACTGGCTGGGCTACAGGCTGCGTCATCCCGGTTTTCCCGACCGGCCGATCACGTTGCGCCTGCTATTGTCGCACCGGTCGGGGCTGGTCGACCGGGCGGGCTATGCGCTGTCGCTGGATGCGGACATGCGGGCCACGCTGGACAAGGCCGAAGCATGGGATGCCGATCATGCGCCGGGAGATTGGTATGCCTATACCAATCTCAACTTTCCGGTTGTCGCGGCGGTGATGGAGCGGGCGACCGCAGAGCGGTTCGACCGGTTGATGGATCGACTGGTGCTGAAGCCGCTGAAGCTGGACGCCTGCTATAACTGGTCGAGCTGTTCGGATGCTCGGGCGGCGCAGGCGGTTGTGCTCTATCAGGATGGGCAGCCGGTGCGGGACGATAATAAGGGCGCCAGGCCTGGCTGTACGGTGACGCCGGCCAGCGATGGCAGCTGCGACCTGTCGACCTGGGTTGCAGGCCGCAATGGCGCGATCTTCTCGCCGCAGGGCGGGTTGCGGATTTCGGCGCGCGGGCTGGCAACGGTGGGGCGCCTGTTGCTGGGGCGGGGCGTGGTAGATGGCCGACGCCTTTTGAGCGAGAAGAGCATGGCGCAACTTATGACGCCGCTATGGACCTATGGCGGCGTCGATGCCGCCAATGGCGTGACCGGTGAAGCCGATACGGGTGATACCAACACCGGTTTCACCTGTCGCTATGGTCTGGCGATCGCCTTCCTGGCTACGGCTGCCAAGGGCTGCGCCGATGATCCGTTCGGCGATGGCCGGCAGCGTATCGGCCATGCCGGCGATGCCTACGGCCTGAAGTCGGGGCTATGGGTCGATCCCGAAAATGGCACCGGCGTCGTCTATTTCGCGACCGATGTGCCGACCGGGCGGGGCGCGATCAGCGCCTATACGCCGGTCGAGGAAGGATTGGCGCAGGGGCGCATCCCCTAAGCCTTATCCCATGCCCGGATCAGCGCGTCGCCCACGGCCGGGCGTAGGGTGAAGATGCCGCTGTCGGCATGGCGGGTGGGATGGACGCGGTTGGTGAGCAGGGTCCAGGCAAGGCCGCGGTCGAAATCGATCCACAGGCCCGTTCCGGTGAAGCCGGTATGGCCGATCGTTTCGGCCGAACAGGCGTCGCCGCCCGACCAGCCGGCAAAGGCGCGTTCCCAGCCACAGGTACGGTGGCCCAGTTGCGGCGCGCGGACCTGAGCCAGCATGGCGGGAGAGAGGATCGAGCCGTCGAGCATCGATCGTGCGAAAGTCAGCACGCCATCGACCGTGCCGAACAGGCCGGCATGACCCGGCGCGCCGCCCAGCGCGGCGGCGTTTTCGTCATGCACTTCGCCCTTGAGCACCCGGCCGCGCCAGCTACACGCCTCGGTCGCGGCGGCAGGGCCGGGAGGCGGGCCGTAGGACAGGCCATCGCCCAGCGGCCAGTCGCTGAGCGGCGCGCCGGTGATGCGCTCGATCGCAATGCCCAGCAGGATGAAATTGATATCGGAATAGACTGGCGGGCCGTGGCGCCATTCGCGCTGGAGGACGAAGGCGCGCAACCGGGCGGGATCGTCGCCATAAGTGTAGATCGGCTCGACGGCCGGCAGGAAGCTGCGATGGGCGAGGCAGTCGCGGAAGGTGAGTTTGCGCTCGGCTGCATTGGCGACGTCATATTGGCGCAGGTCGGGAATGGCGTCGGTCAGAGGGCGATCGAGGTCGAGCCGGCCTTGCTCGGCAAGTTGCAGGATCATGGTGGTGGTGGCGATCACCTTCGACACGGAGGCGAGGTCAAACCAATGGTCGCGCGTCAATGTTTCGCGTTCGGGCAGGATGGCGGCCGATCCGGCGAGGCGTATGGCGCTATGGCCGTCGGCGTTGACTACGCCCAGCGTTGCGCCGGGGATGCGGCCGCTGGCCACCGCCTGCGCCGCCGGAGCGAAAGCGGTTTCGCAGATTTGGTCGATCATCGGAAACCCTCAGGCTGTTCTGGGCCGAACGCGCATGACGATCGGCAGGAAGATGATGGCGGCCAAGCTCAAGGCGCCCGACAGGATAAAGAAGCCGTCATAGCCGATCTGTTTCTGGATCGCCCCGGCCGCGCCCCCGATCAGGCGGGGCAGCAGGAAGGCGAAGCCCGACAGGAAGGCATATTGGGTGCCAGGGTAGCGCGGGCTGACCAGCATGGAGAGATAGACGACGAAGACAGCGCCTTCCAGGCCGTGGCCGAACTGGTCCACGCCCGCCGCGACATAGAGGACGAAGGCGGAGGGTTCGGCATACCATAGCCACACGAACACCCAGTTGCCGATGGCAGAGGCGCAGGCGCCGATGACGAGCGCGACCGTCATCGGCAGGCGCGCGGCGCACAGGCCCCCCAGCGCCACGCCCGCCATGGAGCAGGTGAGGGCGACGACGCCGTCGGCCATGCTGATCTGTTCCAGGCTATAGCCGGCCGCATTCCAAAGCGGGTGCGAGAGGGTGAGCGTCAGCACATCGCCCATGCGGTAGAAGGAGACGAAGGCCAGCACCGGCAGCACGGCATAGCCGTAGCGCCAGAAAATCTCGACATAGGGGGCGATGAAACCAGGCATTTTCGCGGGGGCATCGGCGGGCAGGCGACGGATGCGGGGCAGGGCGATGGCTAGCGCGACGAAGGGCAGCAGGGCGACCGCCAGGACGATCGGCGTCACATTGGTCTGGGCGGAAAAGCCCGCGCCCTGCACGGCCGAGAGCAGCGCCCAGCCGGTCAGGGCGGTCGCCGTGCCGGTGATGGCGAGGATAACGAGGCTGACGAGAGTGCCGCTGAAGAGCGCACTGGCGCGGCCTTTCGCGCTCTCCTGTTCTGGACGCATGGCGGCGAGAATGGGGAAGGGGAGGAAGGCGGCGACGGCAATGGCGAGATAGGCCCAGGTCCAGTCCGCCCAGGCGGCGACCAGCACCGCGCCGCTGCCCGCAGCGACCATGGCGCTGCGATAGCCCCAGAGATTGGCGGCGACGATCGGGCCCTGCTGCGCCTGTGTTGGGGCCAGTTCGATGCGCCAGCCATCGGCCGCGACCTCCAGCGTGGTTGTCCAGAAGGCCAAAAGGATGGCGAACAGGGCGGTAAGCGGCAGGCTCTGGTCGCTGGAAGTGAAGGCCATGGCGACCATCGAGAAGAAGATGCCGAGTTGCGACAGCATGATCCAGCCGCGTCGCCGGCCCCAGAAGCGGGAGAAGCCGGGGACGCTGTAGCGATCGAGCAAGGGCGCCCAGACGAATTTGAAGGTCGGCAGCAGCGCGATCCAGGCGAAGAAGCCGATGATGACGATGTCGATGCCATGACGCGCGAGCCGCAGCGTCAGCACTGCATTGAACATGTAAAAGGGCAGGCCGGCTGAAAAGCCGAGCAGAAGATAGAGGCCAAGCGTACGGAGCGGTGGGCGCTCCGGCGTGGGGGCTTCGGTCAGGTCGGCGGCGATCGATGCGGTCATTCAGCCGATTTCCTTGAGTTCGGTGACGAAGTCGTAGCGGTCGCCACGATAGACGGAGCGGGTAAATTCGACCGCCCGGCCCCCGGGGATGCGGGTCAGGCGCTCGATCCGCAGCACTTCGCTGTTCTGGCGAACGCTGAGCAGGCCGGCTTCGGTCGGTGTCGCGAGCGAGGCGCGGACGCGCTGCGTGCCGGAGGTAGGGCGAAAGCCGCTCCGGCCCATCGCTTCGTAAAGGGAATCGCCGATGGTCGCGAGGTCGGGCAGGCAATCGGCGGGAATGACGGCATGTTCGATCGCCAGCGGCTCGCCACCCGACAGGCGCACGCGGCCAAGGCGCGCGACGCGGGCAGCGGGGGATATGGCCAGCGCAGCGGCCTCTTCCTCGGTCGGATGGGCGTAATTTTTCATCATCCAAATGACGCCGGGATCTTCGCCGCGCGACAGGGCGTCATGCGTGAAGCTGGACAGGACGGAGGCGGGCGTTTCGATCCGGCGGGCGACGAAGGTGCCCGATCCCTGCTTGCGGAACAGCACGCCTTCCTCGATCAGTTGTTCGATCGCCTTGCGCACGGTGACGCGCGAAATGCCGGCCATTTCGCTGAGGTCGCGTTCGGACGGCAGGGCGTTGCCCGGTATGATGCCGCCGCTTTCGATATGATCGCGCAGATTGCGCGCCAGTTGCAGGTAGAGCGGCGTACCATCTTCCCCGCGCGCGACCAGTTTTTCACGCATTTCGCCCTATTCCCCCTCTTGTACCACGCGCATCGCGGACGGCAGATCCTGGCCATGCATTTCAAGAAGACGATGCGCTTCGTCGGTTGCCACCCCCATGGCGACCAGCACCGCCTGCTTGATGTCCTGCCCGGCCGCATCCAACGCGCGCGATGCGGCTGACATGTCCACATCCGCAATGTCGCGCACCATGGCTTCGCCGCGCAAGCGCAGCTTTTCGTTGGAAATGCGCATATTGACCATGCGCCCCCGATAGACGAGGCCCATGCGCAGCATGATCGCGGTGGACAGGATGTTGAGCGTCGCCTTCTGCGCGGTACCCGCCTTCATCCGGGTGGATCCGGCGACGATTTCGGTGCCGGTTTCGGCGACCAGCCCATGGTCGGCGGCGGCCGGCAAAGCGGTGTCAGGATTATTGGCGACAGCGATGGTGAGCGCCCCGGCCGCGCGGGCGGCGGCAATGGCGGCGATCGTATAGGGAGTGCGACCGCTGGCGGCGACGCCGATCACGACATCCTGTGGGCCGATGGCGGCAGCGGCGATTTCCGCGCGGGCGGCGTCGGCGTCATCCTCCGCCCCTTCGGCCGCTTCGGTGAGCGCGGCCAGGCCGCCCGCCATCAGAAAGAGCAGCCGTTCCTGCGGCCAGTTATAGGTGGGGTAGAGTTCGACGCCATCCTGCACCGCGATGCGGCCGGAGGTGCCGGCGCCGACATAGACTAGTCTGCCCTGCGTGCCGAGACGTGCTGCGGCGGCTTCGGCCGCCCGTGCGATCTCGCCCGCCTGCGATCCGACCGCGGCGATGGCGGCCATCTGGCCCTCCAGCATCGCTTCGACGGCGCGAATGGTCGGCCATTGGTCGATATCGACATAGCGCGGGTCGATGGCTTCGGTACTCATATATGCTCCGTCGCGGACCGTTGACGCCCGGCTGTGATCGGTTCAACTTCATGCGCGGCAGGCACGATGCGCGCAAGCGGCACTTCTGGCATGTGGTATTGTCCCTGTCGCATTTCGATGCAACCAAATTAATTCCAATTGCGCTTTTTCATCCATTTGGTATTGTTTCGGCATGATCGCGATACGGGGTGAGAGTCGCGCCACGCTGATGGCGCGCGAGGCGGCGGAAGCGCCGGAGCGTTGCAGCGTGCAAATTGCGCGCAATGCCGATCTGATGCGGGAGGCGGGGGCGCAGCTGCGTGCACTGTCGCCGCCCTTTGCCGCCACGCTGGCGCGGGGCAGTTCGGACCAGGCGGCGGCCTTTGCCAAGGTGCTGCTGGAGACGCGGGCGGGTATGCCGACATTGAGCCATGCGCCCTCGATCGGGTCGATCTACAAGGCGACGTCGCCGCGTTTCAAAGGGGTGCCGTTGATCGCCATTTCGCAGTCGGGACGCAGTCCGGACCTGATCGCGGCGGCGGCGGATGCGCAGCGGCAGGGCGCGCTCGTGGTCGCCATCGTCAATGACGGCGCGTCGCCGCTGGCGGCGATGGCGGACATCTGCATCCCCATTCATGCGGGGGCGGAAATCAGCGTGGCGGCGACCAAGAGCTTTATCGGCACGCTGGTCGCGCTGGCGCATCTGGTGGCGGAATGGAGCGAAGATGCGGCGTTGCTGGAGGCGTTGGGGTCGATCGGCGATGTGCTGGAGGCGGCAGTAGCGGCCGACTGGACCGGGGCTGTGCCGTTGCTGTGCGATGCGGGCAATATGCTGGTGCTGGGGCGCGGCCTGACCCTGCCGATCGCGGGGGAAGCGGCGCTGAAGTTCAAGGAGACGTCGAGCCTGCATGCCGAAGCCTTCAGCATTGCCGAGGTGGCGCATGGGCCGATGACGCTGATCGGCGCGGGCGATCCGGTGCTGGCGCTGGGGCCGGTCGACCAAGCGCGCACCGGCCTGCGCGAGCGGCTGGAGGATTTCCGGGCGCGTGGCGCGCAGGTGATCGCTGCGGGGCATCCCGATGATGTCGCGGCGGCGACGCTGGCATTGCCGGGGCAATGGGATGTGCATCCGGTGATCGGCTCGATCGCGCAAATCCAGAGCTTTTACGGGTTGGCCAATGCGCTGTCGCTGGCGCGGGGGCGCAACCCGGACAAGCCGCCGCATCTGGCCAAGGTGACGCGGACGCTATGAGCGTGCAGGCGCTTGTCGGCGCGGCGATCGTGCGGCGGGACCGGATCGTGGATGATGGCGCGCTGCTGATCGACCAAGGGCGCATCGTCGGCATCGTGGCGCGCGATGCTCTGCCGGATGAGTGCGAGACGGTTGCGTTGGAGGGCGGATGGCTGCTGCCCGGCTTCATCGACACCCAGGTCAATGGCGGCGGCGATGTGCTGTTGAACGACCGGCCCGATGTGGAGGGGATCAGCGCGATCGCACGGGCGCATCGGCGGTTCGGCACGACGGGCCTGCTGCCTACGCTGATCAGCGATGACGCCGATGTCGTCGATGCGGCGATCGCAGCGGGGGAAGAGGCGCTGGCACGGGGCGTGCCGGGCGTGCTGGGCGTACATATCGAGGGTCCGCACCTTAACCCGGTGAAGAAGGGGATTCATGACGCCGCCAAATTCACCGCCATCGATCCGCAGGTGCTGGCGCGGCTGACGCTGCCGACGGCCGGGCGGCGGATCGTGACGCTGGCGCCGGAACTGGCGCCACCGGGCGCGATCCGGGCGTTGCATGAGGCAGGGATATTGGTGGCGGCGGGCCATAGTCTGGCCGATTATGACCAGACGGTCACGGCGTTGCGCGAAGGCTTGACCGGCTTTACCCATTTGTTCAACGCGATGACGCAAATGGGAAGCAGGGAGCCGGGCATGGTCGCCGCCGCATTGCTGGATCGCGACAGCCATTTCGGACTCATCGTCGATGGATTGCACGTCCACCCCGCCGCCCTGCGCGTGGCGGTGGCGGCGCGCGGGCTGGAGGGGGCGATGCTGGTGACGGACGCAATGCCGCCGGTAGGCGGCGCGCAGCACAGCTTCACCCTGATGGGCCAGGCCATCCATGTGGTGGAGGGCACCTGTCGCGGACCGGACGGCACATTGGCGGGATCGGCGCTCAGCATGGCGCAGGCGTTCCGCAACGCGATGGACCTGATGGGCTGCTCCATGGTCGAGGCGTCGCTGATGGCGAGCGGCAATCCGGCGCGCTTCCTGCGACTGGAGGCAGAGACGGGATCGATCGCGCCGGGGTTGCGCGCGGATCTGGTCCATCTGGACGGCGACCGGCGGGTGCGGCGAACCTGGATCGGCGGGCAGATGGACGCGCGCGGCGAATGACCGAACTGCTGCCCCGGCTGCGCGCGATCGTCGGGCCGCGCCATGTACTGACGGGCAGACAGGCGACCGCGCGCTATCGTCATGGTTATCGCACCGGATCGGGCGAGGCGCTGGCGGTGGTGCGGCCGGGCAGTCTGGTCGAGCAATGGCGCGTGGTGCAGGCCTGTGTCGCGGCGGACGTGTCGATCATCATGCAGGCGTCCAACACCGGGCTGACCGGCGGGTCGACGCCCGATGGCGACGATTATCCGGGCGGTTGCGTGATCGTCAGCACCACGCGGATCGACGGGCTGCACCTGATCCGCGACGGCGCGCAGGTCATCTGTTTGCCCGGCACGACCCTCTATGCGCTGGAAAAGGCACTGGCGCCGCTGGGGCGGGAGCCGCATTCGGTGATCGGCTCCTCCTGCTTCGGCGCGTCGGTGGTGGGGGGCGTGTGCAATAATTCGGGCGGATCGCTGGTGCAGCGCGGGCCGGCCTATACGCAGCTCAGCCTCTATGCGCAGGTCGGTGCGGACGGAATGTTGCGGCTGGTCAATCATCTGGGCGTGGCGCTGGGCGATGATCCCGAAGCGATGCTGCGGCGGCTGGAAAGCGGCGATTTTTCGGCTGGGGATGTCGATGCGGCGGCGGACCGCCGGGCCCATGACCATGACTATGCCAGCCATGTGTGCGATATCGACAGCGCAACGCCCGCTCGCTTCAATGCCGACAGTCGTTGTCTGTTCGAAGCGGCGGGCAGCGCGGGCAAGATGATCGTCTTTGCCGTGCGGCTCGACAGTTTCGTCAAGGAGGAAGGGGCGACCAGCTTCTACATCGGGACCAACGATCCCGCGCAGTTGACCGCGATCCGGCGCGCCATTTTGGGCGGGTTCAGCCAGCTGCCGGTAGCGGGCGAATATATGCATCGCGCCGCATTCGACATTGCCGACCGTTATGGCAAGGACATGTTTGTGGCGATCGAGCGGCTGGGGACGGACCGGCTGCCCCGGCTGTTCGCGCTGAAATCGCGGGTCGATGCGCTGCCCTTTGTCGGCGCAGGCTTCAGCGACCGGTTGATGCAGCGGATCGGCCGGTTGCTGCCCGACCATCTGCCGCCTGAGATGCGCGCCTACCGTAATCGCTTCGAGCATCATCTGTTGCTCAAAATGCCGCTGGCGGCGGTGGCGGAGACGCGCGCCTTGCTCGCCAGCCTGTTTGCAGCCGGGGAGGGCGAATATTTCGAATGTAGTCCGACGCTGGCGGCCAAGGCCTTCCTGCATCGTTTCGTCGCGGCGGGGGCGGCGGTGCGCTATCGCGCGGTGCATCGCGACGCCGTCGAGGATATTGTGCCGCTGGACGTGGCGCTGCCACGCAATGCGCTGGATTGGCAGGAGATATTGCCGCCCGATCTGGCTGCGCAGAGCCTCCATAGCCTCTATTATGGCCATTTTATGTGCCATGTGTTCCATCAGGATTACATCGTGCGCAAGGGCGTGGACCCGCTGGCGTTCGAGCATCGCATTTGGGCGCTGCTGGACGCGCGCGGGGCGGAATATCCGGCCGAGCATAATGTCGGTCATCTCTACAAGGCGAAGCCCGATCTGGCGGAGTTCTATCGCCGGATCGATCCGCGCAACCAGTGCAATCCGGGTATTGGCCAGACGGCGCGGGAGCGCCACTGGGGCGAGCCGCAACAGGAGGCGCAACGATGAGCTATTTTCTGGGCATCGATGCGGGGGGCAGCAATTGCCGCGCGCGGCTGATCGATGGCGACGGTACGGTGATCGGCACGGGGCAGGGCGGGACGGCCAATGCCCGGATCGGGCTGGAGCCGCTTTATGCGACATTGCGTGCCGTGTCGGATCAGGCGATCGCGCAGGCGGGGCTGTCGCCGGCGCAGGTCGGAACGGTCCGCGCGGGCATGGGCATCGCCGGCATTTCGCGGCCGGGCGTGCGCGAAGCGCTCAAGAATTTCGCCTTTCCCTTTGCTTCGGTAGCCTATGAAACGGACGGCTTCATCGCCAATCTGGGCGCGCATGGCGGCGCGGACGGGGCGATACTGATATTGGGTACGGGCAGCATAGCGCAGGTGCGTGCGGGCGGCCGGGATTTCACCATCGGCGGCTATGGCTTTCCCATTTCCGACGAGGGCAGCGGGGCAGCGCTGGGCCTGAGCGCCATGCGCCATGCCTTGCGCGCGTTGGACGGGCGATCGCAGGCAACGCCGCTCAGCCGCGCGGTGACGGAGCGGTTTGGCCATGACACGGCGCAGGCGATCGGCTGGATGGATAAGGCCAGCCCCAAGGATTATGGCAGTTTCGCGCCGCTGGTAATGGACTATGCGGAAGCGGACGACGCCATCGCCCGATCGATCGTGGAGGATGCGGTGCAGCATATCGAGCGCTTCATCGAGACGATCTTCGAGCGGGGGGCAAGCCGCTGCACGCTGGTCGGCGGACTGGCCGAGCGGATGCAGCCCTGGCTGAGGGCACGGACAGTGGCGCGATTGAGCCCGCCGCTGGGCGATCCGCTGGACGGAGCGCTGCTTTTGGCGCGTCAGGATCATAGTCGATAAGGTTACCGCGATATTGTCGGCGGTTCCGATGCGAATCAACTTTCAACCGTTCAGAAATTCCCAGACCTTAGAGATGACGACCGATCCTTCCCCAACCGACGAAGCCACGCGCTTGGTCGAGCCGGAACGCACATCGCCGACCGCGAAGATGCCCGGACAGGATGTGGCATAGGGCGATCCGCCACCCACGGCATCACCTGTCATCACGAACCCTTTGTCATCCAGCGCGACCAGGCCTGTCAGCCATTGGGTATTGGGAGCGGCGCCCACCATGACGAACATGGCGCAGACAGGCATCGTACGATCTTCGGCGCCCTCTTGACGGATCGTCACTCCGTCCAGCTTTTGCGATCCATGGAGTTCGACAATATGGGCTTCATATTCGATGCTGACCTTTGGGTCGGCTTCCAGGCGGCTCGACAGATAATGCGACATGGAGGTGGCGAGCGATGGGCCCCGGACCAGCAAATGCACATGATCTGCCGAGCGGCTCAGATACATGGCCGCTTGTCCGGCCGAATTGCCGCCGCCTATGACGATCGCCTCGGAGTCGTGGCAATAGCGCGCCTCGTTCTCGGTCGCCGCATAATAGATGCCTGCGCCTTCGAATTCGACAAAGCGGGGGATGGGAAGGCGTCGATATTGCACCCCCGTCGCGACGACGACTGCGCCTGCCCGGACCTGGTGCCCATTGTCGAACGTCGCGCAGAACTGGCCGTTATCCAGCTGTTCCAGCCGCTCGACCCGGCGCGGCATGACGAAGCGCGTGCCGAACTTCATTGCCTGGACTTCACCCCGCCATATAAGGTCGGCGCCGGATATGCCGGTCGGAAAGCCCATGTAATTTTCTATGCGACTAGATGTGCCGGCCTGGCCGCCGATCGCGATATCCTCGACGACGAGGGCGTTCAGCCCCTCCGCGCCGGCATAGACGCCGGCTGCTACACCCGCCGGGCCGCCGCCGACGATCAAAACGTCGAACGCCTCACATTGGGCAACATCCCGATTGAGGCCAAGCAGTTCCGCCACCTTATGCGGCGTAGGCTGCGCAATCACCCTATCGCGTCCGAAGATCACCGCGGGCTGATCGGCCGGTATCGCGCAACTTGTCGCGATGCGTTGCGCGTCGGGCGATCCGATGGGGTGGGACGCGAAGGGCAAGCGGTTGCGGCTTGCAAATTCGGCAATGCAACGGATTTCGCGGTCGCCTTCCTCACCGATCAACACCAGCGTCCCGTCCCGATTATCGAGTTGTCGCCGTCGCCGCGCCGACAGGACCGTGATGATGATGTCGGACATTTCCGGCATATCCGCCATCAGGCGCAACATGGCGGCGCGTGGCACCTCTATCACCTGCGTATCGCACACGGCCCGCATCGGCATCGTCCAGACGCCACCGCTCAGGAAGGATATCTCCGCCATGAATTGCGCGGGACCAAGGGAGGATGAGCCGTAACGCGCGCCGGAGAAGGCATCGACGACCTCTATTTCGCCGGACTCGACATAGACGAAGCAATCGACAGGATCGCCAGGCTGCACGATATAGTGTCCAGCCGGGTACGTCGCCGTCGAGCCGGCCGCGCGCAAGGCTGCGACATGATCGTCGGCCAGCGGCACACGCTGCATCTCATTGAGGTCGCGACCGATGCTTTCCATCAGGCGAACATGGCAGCACAGACAGACGCCGGGCCTGTCAGCATGCGCGATTGGCTACTCAGGTCGGATCTCCTGGCAAGGTTCGTCCACGACGCAGACTATCATCTACGTTTCTGTGGCCTGCAACCGGCAAATCACCACATCTTCTTCGCTATCGCTGTGCGAACGCTGATGGTGGTGCGGGACGGCGGGCTGCGTAGGTTCTGGCCACCATGCGTTCACTGCAAAGCGAGCATGACCACGCTATGCGGCGGCAAGGTCACCAAAAGACCATCGGGCGAGATGGTCGCGCCGCTGAACGTTGCCGGCCGCACCACATCCGGCGATCCGAAATCATTGTGGGACTGGATGTCAGGCGCGGTCAGGATACGGCCCTCTACGACGGAGGCCCGCATGCCTTCGATGTTTGCCGTCACGGTTGCGGGTCGGTTGGGATCGGTGTTGGTCAGGGCAATATAGACCTGTCCTGCCTTGCTGCGCGCCGCCGCCGCGCTGACCGCCGGCACGGTCCATTGATCCTTGTTGTACCAGGGTGACTTAAGGTCCAGCGGCAGGAACGTCGCGTCCTGAAACGGCTTGTACATGTCGAACACATGATAGGTGGGCGTCAGCACCATCTGGTCGTCGCGCGTCAGGATCATGGCCTGAAGCACATTCACCATCTGGGCGATGTTGGTCATGCGCACCCGATCGGCATGGCGTGCGAAGAGATTGATGTTCAGCGCGGCGATGATGGCGTCGCGCATGCTGTTTTGCTGGTAGAGGAACCCTGGATTGGTGCCCGGTTCCACATCGGTCCAGATGCCCCATTCATCGACGGCCAGATTGACCCGCTTTCCAGGGTCATATTTGTCCATGATCGCGCCGTGCTTCTCCAGCAACTCCTCCATGACGAGGGTGCTGACAAGCGTGCGTGCGTAGTCGGTTTCGGTGAATTGCGTGGCCGACCCTTTCACCTTCCCGCGCGTCGGGTGGGTGTAGTAATGGAGGCCGATGCCGTCGATCGACTTGCCGGCGACCCGCATCATCACATCGGTCCATTCATAGTCGCGGCTATTGGCGCCGCTGGCGATCTTGAGGATTTTCGTGCCGCGCGGCGACTTGACGAAGGTGGCGTAGCGGCGGGTGACGTCGGCTGCATAATCGGCGCGCATATTGCCGCCACATCCCCATAGTTCATTGCCGATGCCGAACATCGGCAGCTTCCATGGCGCCTTGCGCCCATTTTTAGCGCGCTCGTCTGCCAGCGTGCCGGCGGGCGCGGTCATATATTCCACCCACTCGGCCATTTCCGCAGGCGTGCCGTTGCCGACATTGCCGGAGACATAGGCCTCCGCCCCGATCAGTTCGGCAAAGTCCATGAATTCATGGGTGCCAAAACCATTGGGTTCGGTCACGCCGCCCCAATGGGTGTTGATCTTGGTCGGGCGCTGGTTGCGCGGGCCGATGCCTTCGCGCCAATGATATTCGTCGGCGAAACAGCCGCCGGGCCAGCGCACCAAGGGTACCGACAGCGCCTTCAACGCCGCAACCACATCGTTGCGATAGCCGCGCGTGTTGGGGATTTTCGATCCCGGTCCGACCCAGAGGCCGCCATAGATGCCATAGCCCAGATGCTCGGCGAACTGGCTGAATATCCGGCGGTCGATGATCGCGCCGGGCTTGTCGGCATGCAGCGTGGCGCTGGCGGTCAAGGCCGTCGCGGCAGGTGCGCTGGTCTGCGCCGCTACGGGCGAGAGCGGGGTCATGATCGTCGCCGCGAACAGCGACATGGACAGTGTCAGGCGCTTTTTCATTCGATCCTCTCCCTTGTTTTTCAGGCGTTTCTGAGCGGCTCCACGATCGCCGCTATATCGCGATGCCCTTCTCCGGCAGCATCGGCGTCCACGAAACGCTGCCGCGCCGCCTGTGCTATGGCAGAAGAGATGCCGACATCGGCGAGCGCCTGCGCGGCATAGCCCAGATCCTTGGCCATCAACGGCACCAGGAAATGGGGGGCATAGTCGCGGTCGAGCATCCGGCGGCCTACGGCCTTCACCATCGGACTGGCGGGTGCGCCGTCGAACAGGATGGACATGGCCTGTTCCACGTCAAGCCCGTGTTTTTCGAACAGGGCGATGGCTTCGGCGAGGCTGGCCGCCTGTACGCCGCACAGGAAGTTGTTGGCGAGCTTGACCGTGGCGGCGCTGCCTACCGGGCCGAGATGGACGATGGCACCGCCCATCGCCTCCAGCGCGGGGCGGGCGGCGGCGAGGGCGTCCGCCTCCCCACCGACCAGGAAACGCAATTGCCCTTGTGCCGCCTGATCGCGGCTGCCGGTGACGGGGGCTTCTATGAAACGGACGCCGTGCGTGACGGCTTCGCGTGCCAGTTCGAATACCCAGTCGCCGGTCAGGGTGCTGGATTCGACGGCGACCGCGCCCGGCTTCATCGCAGGCAGCACGCCCTCTTCTCCGGTCCAGATCGCGCGTGACACGCCATCATCGGCCAGCATCGCGACGACGATCTCCGCATCGGCGACGGCATCGGCGGGCGTTTCGGCAACGCGCGCACCCGCTTCGCCCAGCGCTTCGGCCTTTTCTCGGCTGCGATTCCACACCGCCACGTCGAATCCGGCGGCGAGCAATTGACGCGCCATGCCGGCCCCCATGATGCCCAGCCCCAGAACGGCCACTTTCCTGTTCATCATCCGATCACCTTGAAGCGCGAGAGAGCGGCCTCGTCGATTTCGAGGCCCAGACCAGGCAGGTTGTCGTCCAGATCGATATGGCCGTCCACCGCCTGTGGCTCACCCTTGAAGATGTACCAGAACAGCTCGTTGCCGACCTCCACATCGACCATCGGGAAATATTCGGCGATGGGGCTGTTCAGGCTGGCCATGACGACATGATAATTGTGCATCTGTCCGGCATGCGGGACGACGGGGATGGAATAGGCTTCGGCCAGCGCCTGAATCTTGCGAGCGGCGGTGATGCCGCCGACGCGATTGGTGTCGAACTGAAAATAATCGAGTGCCCTGGCCTCGATCATCTGGCGGAACCCATAGCTGGTAAATTCATGCTCGCCCGCCGCGATCGGCGTGGTCCCGAAGCGGCGCAACTCATGATAGCCGTTGATGTCGTCGGGGATGATGGCTTCCTCCAGCCAGCGCAGGTTGAAGGGTTCGATGAGGCGCATCATGCGTTTGGCATAGTCCAGGCTCCAGCCCATATAGGCGTCCGCCATTATGTCGATTTCCTCGCCCACCGTCTCGCGCACGGTACGGATCAGTTCGACATTGCGGGCCATGCCCTCCGCCCCGTCGATCGGCCCCCAGCCAAAGCGCAGTTTCATCGCCTTATAGCCCTGCGCCTTGTAGGCGGCGGCTTCGCGTGCCAGTTCCTCCAAGGGAATCGAATAGAGGCGGCTGGCATAGACCGGGATTTTCGCCTTTGTCCGGCCGCCCAGCAGGCGGAAGACCGGTTGCCTGGCCGATTTCCCCATCAAGTCCCAGATGGCGATGTCGAGCGCGGAGATGGCGACCAGCGCCACGCCCTTGCGCCCGAAGGCCATGGTCTTGCGATACATATGCTGCCAGAGAAACTCGCTGTCCCACGGATCCTGGCCGATCAGCAGGGGGCTGAGATACTGGTCGATCAACTGTTTGGTGACGAGTGGCGCCAGTGCGGCATTGCCGATGCCGACCAGCCCGGCGTCGGTGAAGATTTCGACGATCAGCCAGCCGTGGAAGGTGAAGGTCCCCATGGTCTCCGGCGACAGCATGGGCGACACCAGATCCATGGGATTGGTGCAGAAATGCGGTGGCAGGGGGACTGTGTCGCCTTCCCACTGGACGACGCGGGTGCGGATTTCGGTGATTTTCAAGGAACGGCCTTTCGAGTGAAGGTGAGTCGTGAAATGCGGGGAATGGACAGGCAGATCAGCGCGAAGGCGATCAGGTGCAGGGTCGCGGCCACGGTCAGGACCGGCGCGTAGCCGAAGCCGGCGTCGAGCGCCCAACCGGCCGCCTGTCCCATGACGATGCCACCAAAGGCGCCGCCCAGACCGACCAGGCCGGCCAGGCGACCGAGCGCGCTGCGTGGGGCGAGGTCGGTCGGGAGCGTCATGACGAGGGTGGACCAGCTTTGCTGACCGAAGAATGCCAGGCTGAAAATCGCGATGATCGCGACGATCGACCCGGTCGTGGGCGCGAGCATGACCCAGGGCATGCAAGCGGCACTGAGCCCCAGGGCGATTTTGCGCGCGGCATTGACCGACCGGCCGGCGGATAGAAGGCGGCTGGAGAGCCAGCCGCCGCACAGGCTGCCGACGCCCGATGCGGCATAGGGAATCCAGCCGATCGTCGCGGCCTGCTTCAGGTCGAAGCCGTGTGCTTCGAACAGATATTTGGGCAGCCAGAAGAGGTAGAAATACCAGGCGCCGTCGCTCAGGAATTTGGCGACGACCAGACCGCATACTTCGCGGCGGCCGAGCAGCATTGCGATCGTTGGAGCAGGGCCTTCCGCTTCGCGCATGTCTGTGGCGAGAGCCGAAGGCGTGCGATAGGTCAGGAACCACCAGAGCGCCCAGGCAAGGCCGAAACCGCCGGTGACGAAGAAGACCCAGCGCCAGCTCGACAGGCCGAACCAGTCGCCATAGGCGAGAATCCCCGCGATCAGCGGCGGCGCGACGACCGCGCCGACCGCCGTCCCGGCATTGACCAGGCCCATGGCAGCAGCACGACGTTCGGCGGGAAACCATTCGGCGATGGCACGGGTCGCGGCCGGAAAGCCGCCGCCTTCGCCCACGCCGAGGAGTAAACGGCTGACCACCAGCGCCGCTATGCCGCCCGCCAAGCCGTGGCTGGCGCAGGCGAGCGACCAGAAGATCATGATCGCCAGAAAGCCGCGCCGGGTGCCCACCCGATCCAGCAGCCAGCCGCCGCCCAGATACATAAGTCCATAAGTGGCGAGGAAGGCGGAATCGAGGAAAGCCTTGGTCTGGTTGCCGATCGGGATATCAGCCTCAATATATTTGATCGCCCAGGGCAGGGTCTGGCGATCGAGATAGCTGATGGCGATGGCGACGGCGATCGTCGCCGCGATCGCCCAGCGTCCTGCGTAAAGCCGCGTCCCTGCCTGTGTCATCGCCTCCATTTTTCGTCCTTACTGGCCGTCGAGGACGATGAGGGCGACACCCTGGCGCGGCAGGCGCAGGTCGATGCTGGCGGCGCCACGCTGGCCTTTGGCCACAGGCAGCGTTTCCGCGTGCATGACCGATGCGGCTTCCAGCTGTTTATACTGGTCCTGATCGGGGGACTGAGGCGATCCCATTTTTTGCCAGGCCGTAAAGGCGTTGGCATGATCGCCATCGACCCGCCACAGCTTCGCCTGCGCGGGCTTGCCCTTGATCCCGTTCAGGCTGAGCCTGATCTGGGCATCCGGCCCGGCGACATCATCGTCATGATAATGCCAGACGAGCAGCGCGACCTTGCCATCGGCGGTGCGGGTGGCGATGGAGCCGATGTCGGCATCCCCCTGAACACCATTTTTCATCAGGGCGTCGAGTGGCACCTGCGCCATGTTGGTGGTTGCCAGTTTCGTTTCGCCCAGTTGCGCAAACAGGCGGAAGACGTTCAGCACCGGCAGGTCCACGCCGTTGGTGGAAAGCTGGCGATAACCCGCGAACCAGGGCTGGTCCTCAAATTCGAAGGACCAGGACACGACGCCTTCCAGATTGATCTTCCGCCGTTCGGCCAGTTCCCAGATGCGTGCGAAGCTGGCGGCGGTGTAGCTGCTATACATGGTGCCGTTGCGATAGGCGTTGGCCGGTCCAGGACAGGCCGCGCACCCTTCAGGATCGCTTTCACCGATCACCACCGGCTTGTTGGCGAGCGAGGGGATCGACAGGACTTTGGTGAAGCCGCCATCGGTTTCGCGCAAATGGGTGGCGATGCCCATGCGGACATGGCCATCGACAAAGGTCGGTTTGCCCTTGGCATGAAAGGACAGGAAGTCAGTCGGGGTCCCGGTCTGGCCGGTTGCATAATTTTTGCCTGAGGAGACGTGCTTCAGGAAGCCGTCCATGAAGGTGCCGCCCGGCCCCGCGACATCCGGGCCGCCAACGCGCGCGGTCGGCAGGGCCTTGCGCACGGCGGCGATGGCATAATCGTGCAGCTTGTAGAATTCTTCGGGACTGGCGGTCCAGTAGAAGGGCGAGTTCGGCTCGTTCCAGACCTCGAAATACCATTTCTCGACCTCGGCCCGGCCATAGCGCTCGATATTGTGGAGCGTCCATTGATGGATCAATTCCGCCCATTTCTCGTAATCCTTGGGCGGATAGGTCCAGCCCGTGGCGATCAGATTATAGGCAAAGCCGGGGCGCCAGCTATGGCGATAGGGTGTGCCTGCCGGGGCGTTCGCCATCGCTTCGGGGGTGAAGCCGATCTGGAGATAGGGGCGGATGCCCTCCGCCAGATAGGCGTCGATGATTCCATCGACGATGGCCCAGTTATAGATCGGTTTGCCGTCCTTGGTTTCCGTATAGGCATTGGTGCTGCCCCATTTGAAGGCGGCGGTGCCGTCCCCGCTGCTGAGCAGATTATGGGCGCGGAAATAGACCTGGCCCTTTTTCAGTTCGCCCAGCTCCACGAGCAACTTTCGGCCGTCCTTCATCGTCGCATAATTGGGTTCGTCCGCGCCGAAGAAGCGCCAGACCGGCGGCAGCTTGCCCACCGCCTTGGCCGCATCCACGCTGATCGCGACCTGTCTTGGCGCCTGCGCCTGCGCCGTTGGCGGCAGCGCCATCAGCACGGACAGTGAAGCGATCACTTTGGAAATCGTCATATGGCATCCTCTCGACAGGAACATTAGAGCTTCGCCCGGAACCCGAGGGCAAATGTGCGCGTGTAGAGAACGGTATCGCGCGGGTAGAGGCCGGGGTCGTTGAACGATGTCTGGTAGAGATTTTTGAGTATGTTGGTCGCGTCGGCGACGATGGTGAAGTTGGGATTGATCTCATAAGAGAAGGACAGGTCAAGATTGCTGATCTGCCCGTTGGTGATGAAGTTGGGATTGACGCCGGTGAAATGCAGGCCGGCATTATAGGTGTCGCGCCAGACATAGGAGGCGCGGGCGGAGAAGCCGCCCTTTTCATAGATGAAGGTGCCGGTCGCGGAATATTTGGACACGTTCTGGAACGGGATGTCCATATAGCCGGTGACGCCGGGCAGGGGCGAGAGGGCCTTGTTCTTGCCATCGATATAGGTGCCGTTGGCGCTGATGCCGATGCCGTCCAGCCAGTTCGGCAATCCCTTGGGGAAGACAGTGACCCCCCCCTCAATCCCCTGCAACTTGCCCGATCCGGAATTTTCCGGCCGGGTGATCTGATAGACGCCATTATCGGCGCCCAGATAATCGATGTCGAAATTGCTGGTCACCGACTGGATGAAGCCGGTGACGTCCCGGCGGAAGACGGTGGCGGTGATCGAACTCGACCGGTCGATATACCATTCGAGCGACAGGTCGTAATTGTCAGACCGGATCGGTTTCAGGTCCGCATTGCCGCTGGTGCCGCGCCCGAAGGGCTGTTGCCCCGGCACGGGTGGGGTCAGCGTAAGCGCGGGATTGAGCTGGGCGAAGCTGGGCCGGGTGATCGTCTTGCTGGCGGCGAAGCGCAGGAACAGATTGTCCTTGAGCTTGTAGCGGAGCGCCAGGCTGGGGAGGATGTCCGTGCTCTTGTTCCGGATCGTGACGGGCGCGGTCGCACCGCGCAGCACCAGAAAGGCGTTGGACGTGATGTCGGTACGGATGACGCGCACGCCGATCTGGCCATCCAGGCGGCCCACTTCGACATTGGCCTGACCATAGCCTGCGTAATTCTTCTCTTCGATGTCGAAATGCTGCGTATCCTGAAAGGCCGGGTCGCCGGGGGCGAGGCCGAACAGCTGGCGCAGCGATCCGATATTGCCGAGCAGATAATCGGTGGTCGGCGTCGCCCACTGGCGCACGAACTGGCGGGTGCCGCTGTAGAAGTCGCCGGGCGTCACCGTCATCAGGCCAGGCAGGCTCGCAGCCTTGATGCTGTAGCATTTGACCGCGCCGGTCGCGGCGCAATTAATCGTCTGGGTGAAACTGTCCGATTTGGCGTCGCGCTTGCTGAGGCGGACGCCGGCGTCGAGGCCGGAGAAGATGAGGAAGGGCGTGCGGTAGGACAGGTCGCCGCGCCAGGCCAGTTCCTTGCCGTCGCCGATCGTCCGGGTGGTGGACAGGCGTGAAAGATAATAGCGCGACGGATCGGCAATGTCGTCATTGGGCAGGGTGAAATAAGGCGCGCCCGATCCATCGTTGAACACGGCGTCGGTGCGCGAGGCGATGAAGTCCACGTCCAGATTGTTGCCGACGTCGGTGGCTTTCGACCGGGTGTAGGAAAACTCCGTCGATGCCTTCCAGTCGCCGCTGGTCCAGTCGGCGCCCAGCGCGCCCTGCCAGCGATCCGCCTTATTCCGGTAGGCGCCGCCGAAATTGGCGACACGGCCATTGGCGATGCTGAGCGACTGGACCAGCTTTGTATCGTCCACGAACACTAGCGGCGACAGCAAAGCACCGTTCATCGACGTGAAATTCTGGTTGCTGTTGCCGCGTTCGCGATAGCCGTAGAACAGGCCGTCGGCGTGGATCGTCAGCCGATCATCCGGTGCCCATTGCAGCGTGGCGTTCACCGCCGGGCGGGTGCGGGTGCCGATCCGGTCGAAGGCGCCGATGACGTCAGTGCGAAACACCTTCGGATCGGTCGGATTGGTGCCGCGTGGGTCCAGCGGGACGCCGGGCGTATATGGCGCGCGGCTATTGTCGAGATTATAGCCGAAATAGCCGCCGCTATAGATGGTTTCGTCGCGATAGCGGGTCTTGTGGTAGGAGACGCTGACAAGCGCCCCGATTTCACCGATTCCGGTGGACCAGCGGTTGCTGATCAGCGCGCTGGCATAGGGGTCTATCGTGTCGGGTTGTTCGCTATAGACTTCGCGGCCCGCCAGCGCGAATTCGAATCCCTTGAAGTCGAAAGGCCGTCGGGTGCGGACGTTGATGAGGCCGGCGATGCCACCTTCCAGCTGATCGGCGGAACGCGACTTATAGACATCCACGCCCGCGACGAGGTCGGCCGGAACGTCCGCCAGAGACAGCGAGCGGCCGGTGGTGCTGAAGATGTTGCGGCCGTTGACCAGCGTGACCACGTCGGGGAGGCCGCGGATCAGCACGGTGGCGGATTCGCCGCGCGCACGGGGCGACACCTGGATGCCGGGTACGCGCTGGAGCGCTTCCACGACATTGTTGTCGGGCAGCTTGCCGATATCCTCCGCAACGACCGAGTCGACCAGTTGCTGGGCATTGCGCTTGATATTCTGCGCCGACGACAGGCTGGCACGCATGCCGGTGACGATGATGTCGCCATTGCTCACATCCTTGGCGCCCTGATCGCCGCCGTCCTGGGCGAAGGCCGATTGCGCCGTCAGCAGCGCGAACAGCGAGATGGACAGCTTTATTCCATTTCTCATCCTATATCCCCTCCGAGTCATTTTTATTTCTCATACTAGATTACGAAAGTTTGCCACCTATTCAAGCGATAATTTGACGGAGTAATGAGATTGGGCGTCGTGTTGGCTATTTTCCTCATACCAATTTCTCGAAATTGGCGGGATCGGGCTTGACGACCGAAGCGACAAGGCGGACGAAGACGGCATGATGCAGGCAGACGATCACCCACTTTCCCGCCCGGCCAGCCCGGCGCCACGGGCCGTGCATGACCGGATCGCTCATGATCTTGGCATAGCGATTGTCGGCGGCCGCTATCAGCCGGGCGACATATTGCCGGGGGAGGAGCGTTATAGCGCGGAACAGGGTGTATCGCGGACCGCCTATCGGGAGGCCGTTCGCGTCTTATCCGCCAAGGGGCTGGTCTATAGCCGAACCAAGAGCGGCACCCGCATCACCGACAGGCTGCGGTGGAACATGCTGGATCTGGACGTACTCGCCTGGATGTTCGAGGCTGGTCCAACTGCCGAATTTCTGCGCGATATTTTCGAACTGCGTATCGTCGTGGAGCCAGCGGCCGCACAGTTTGCGGCCTTGCGGCGGGATGGGCAGGATATATCCCGCATGGGCCACGCCCTGGAGGAAATGCGTCGTTTCGGCCTGCAAACGTCGGAGGGACGCGCTGCCGATCAAAGTTTCCACCGGCTGATCCTGCATGCGACACGTAACGAATCGCTCATCACGCTGGCCACATCCGTTACCGCGGTGGTCGCCTGGACCACCCGCTTCGCACGCGACGAGCGCAGGGAATCCCGCGATCCCATGCCCGATCATGACGCTGTATTCGATGCGATCATGCGCGGCGAAGCCGAGGAAGCCCGGCTGAAGATGCTGGCGTTGATCCGTAACGCATCGGCCGATGCTGGCATGTTGTGAGCGTTGCCAGTCTATTTCTCATACTAGATTTGACACGGTCATCGCATCGACGTCCGCCCGGCTTGCAGTTCCGCTCGTCCTGACCATCGCGCATCTGTCATGAGGTACCCCGTCAGCTATCGAGGCCCCGGATCTTGCGCAGGTCGATGCCGAGCCGGCGCACCCGGTAGTAGAAGGTTTTGCGGGGCAGGCCCAGGCGCGTGATGGCCTGGCCCATATCTCCCCCCGTTGCCTGGATCGCCTCGATGATGGCCATGCGTTCAAATGCGTCCATGCGCGCGTCGAGCGGCAGCGAGGCAACATCGCTTGCAGGCTCTTGCTCCAGCCCCAATGCCAGCCGTTCGGCCAGGCGCCCCAACTCATGGACATTGCCGGGCCAGTCATGATCGAGCAGATGGGCGAGCACGGCACGGCTCACCGGCGGGACCGTACGGCGGAAACGCCGGGCGGCGGCATCGAGCAGATGGGCGAAGATCAGCGGAATATCCTCCCGCCGTTCGCGCAGCGGCGGGATGTGCAGCCGCACTGCCGCCAGTCGATACAGCAGCGCCGGCTGGATGGTCATGGCCTCACCTGCGCCCGTCATGCAGCCGATCACGCGCAGATCGACCGGTTGTGGTTCACGCGCGCCGATGGGGCGGACCAGCCGGTCTTCAAGGAACTGGATCAAATGCGCCTGGAGCGCAGCCCCAGACTGATCGACATCGTCGAGGAACAACGTGCCCTGATGCGCGCGGGTGAGCCGGCCTTCCAGGGGCACGCGCCCGACCAGGCTTTCGCCATGCAGGCTGGTTTCGGCAATGGTGTCGGGTATGGCGGCGCAGGCGACGCTCACGAAAGGCGCACTGGCGCGACGGCTGCGCTGGTGGATCATGCGCGCGATCAACTCCTTGCCCGTGCCGGTCTCGCCTTCGACCACTATGTCGATATGGGTGTCGGCCAATGTCGCGATCATGTCGCGCAGGCGCTCGATCGCTGGGGAGTGACCAATGAGCGGCGACGGGACGGGCGCATCGACCATCGCGCGCAGTCGCCGATTTTCGATGACGAGCAGCCGCTTTTCGCTCGCACGCCCGACCGATGCCACCAGCGCGTCGGGGTCGAACGGCTTGGTAAGGAAGTCCCAGGCGCCGGCTTTCAGCGCATCCACCGCCATCGGCACGTCGCCATGGCCCGTCACGAGGATCACCGGCAATTCCGCGTCGCGGGCGTGGAGCGTGCGGAACAGGTCGACACCGGACATGTGCGGCATGCGCACGTCGCTGACCACCACGCCGGCAAAATCGGTTTCGAGTGCATCCAGCAGGTCGGCGGCCCTGGCAAAGGCGCTGACCTGATAGCCCGCCAGGGTCAGCGTTTGGGCCATGGCGACGCGCAGATCATCATCATCGTCGACCAGGGCGACCGCACGCGGAGGCATATCGTTCATGCGCGCTGCAAGCTCAGTTGAAAATGGGCGCCCGTGTCGCTGGGGACAAGGCGCAACGATCCCCCCATATCGGTCATGATGTCACTGGCGATGACAAGGCCTAGCCCCAGTCCCGACGGGCGGCTGGTGACGAACGGGGTGAAGAGTTGATCCTGTACCGACGGATCTATACCCGGCCCATTATCGATCAGCGACAGCGATACGGTGTCTGCATCGGACGCGATGGACAGGCGGATGACCGGCGTGGCCGCGTCTTCCAGCGCTTCGAGCGCATTTTGCAGCAGATTGACGAGCACCTGCTCCAGTCGGATCGTATCGGCCATAACGCGCAGACCGTCCGGTATATCGGGCAATTGCAATTCGACCCGCGCCAGCCGCGACTTAAGGATCAGCAGACTGCCCTCGATCGGTGCGGATAGTGGTATGGCGTCGATCGCCCCTGTCGCCTTGCGGGAAAAGCCACGCAGTTCAGCCGTGACCTTGCCTATCCGATCGGTCAGACGCTCGATCGCTGCCATATTCTCGACCGCAGTTTGAATCTCGCCGCGTTCGATAAGCAAGCGGCCATTGGCGGCATAGTTGCGGATGGCCGCAACCGGCTGCGCCGTCTCATGGGCGATGCCGGCGGTAATCTGACCCAGCGAGGCGAGCCGGTTGGCCTGACGCAAACCTTCGCGCAACGTGTCGGCGCGCGTCTCGCTGGCGGCGCGCTCTTCCATCTCGCGGCGCAATGCGTGTGTGCGGGCCGTGACCATCGCTTCCAATTCGCTGGTACGGGCAGCAGTCATGGCGGCTCGCTCCGCGCGCCGATGGGCACGTTCGCGCAAGATCCAGATGCCGCCCGCCATCAGCAGCAACAGTAGAAGGGTTGCCAACCGCACCGTGCGCACGATGCTTTCCACGCCTTGCAACGGGGTCAGCATGTTGAGTTGCCAGCCCGGCTCGCCTGCCGGAACGGCCTGCCACAACAGGCGGCGGTGCGGATCGTCGCCGGGGCTTACGATCTGCCGACCGTCGGCATCGCTAATGCCCTGAAGCGGTACGGGCAGCAGAGATCCGCGGCCGGACTGCAATTCGGCGCGGAACCGTTGCTTGGCCTGGGCAGAAAGCGGGTGGATGGTCGTGAAGCGCCAGTCGGGTCGGCTGGTGATGAGGATGATACCCTCTCGACTGGTGATGAAGGTGATTTCGCTCAGCCGCGCCCATTGCTGCTCGATCCCGTCAAACTCCAGCTTGACCACGACATAGCCGCCGCCGCGCGAACGCCGCGACAGATACATGCCAGGCCGATCGCTGATCGTGCCCAACGCGAATTGCGCACCCGATCCATGAGCGGCGGCAAGCTTGAAATAGTTGCGAAAGGAATAGTCCTGGCCGACAAAGCTGCGTTCGCTGCCCCAGTTGCTTGATGCGACGGTTTGGCCGGCTGCGTCGAGAACATAGATTTGCGCCGCGCCCGTAGTGCGGGCCAGCGTCTCCAGCTTGCGGTCCAATGCCTGTAATGCGGCCCGCGATCCGGTGAGACCTGCGAGCAGGTCGCTATCATCGGACAGGGCGATGGGTAGCAGGCGGAACCGTTCGATCTCGCTCTTCAGATAAGCCTGGCGCAGGATTGCCGCCCCTCGCGTCTCAGCGCTCAGCCGGGCGATGGCGTTGCGCTCGGCGATCGCGCCCGACAGCCACATAATGCCGCCACCCACGCACAAAAAAAGGGTGATCCACAAGATACGAGTCGGGAAGCGGCCGCCGTGCATATGGCTGCTTAGCGCATCGGGCGGGCGTGTGCAATTTTCTGCACATACATATTTTCGAACGGGCAATAATATGCACTGGTTAGCGCGGCGATCTACGAGAGGTTAGCGTTATATAGCTGAAATATAGTGATAAAATTAGATTTCATGACAATTTGTCCGCCCCTCACGATCGCTGGATAATGCGCACCTCAATTCCCGACCCGTCCGATAAAGAAGGCGGGCAGGCTTTTGGCGAGGGCCAGAAAGACTTGTCATGCAGCTATCCTCCCTATCTCACGCGCCCACCGTTCGGCGCCCCTGGTATCTCCATCTCTATGCGCAGGTGTTGCTGGCGATCGTCGCCGGCGTAGCGCTCGGTCATTTCGCGCCCGATCTGGGCGAGGCGATGAAGCCGGTTGGCGACGCCTTCATCAAAGCGGTAAAAATGGTCATCGCGCCGGTGATCTTCCTGACGATCGTCACCGGCATTGCAGGGATGCGCGACATTGCGAGCGTCGGCAGGGTTGCGGGCAAGGCCTTTGCCTATTTCCTCTTCTTTTCCACGCTGGCGCTGGCGGTCGGCATGATCGTCGCGAATGTCGTGCGGCCGGGCGCCGGCCTCAACATCGATCCCGCGACGCTCGATGCCAGCAAAGTCAGCGAATATGCGGAAAAGGCGCATGACAGCACGCTGACTGGTTTCCTGACCGGCATCATTCCCGACAGTTTCCTGTCCGCCTTCGTCAGCGGCAATATTCTTCAGGTGCTGTTCGTCGCGATCCTTTTCGGCGTCGCGCTGGCACTGATCGGCGATCGCGGCGCGCGCGTGCTCGACCTGCTGGACGAGGTCTCGACCGCGATATTCAAACTGGTGGCCATCGTCATGAAGGCGGCACCCATCGGCGCGTTCGGCGCCATGGCCTTCACCATCGGCAAATATGGCGTGGGCACGCTGGCGAACCTCGCCTTCCTCGTGGGGACCTTCTACCTGACTTCGGCATTGTTCGTGTTCGTGATCCTGGGCGTGGTCGCGCGGATGGCGGGCTTCTCGATCTTCGGCCTGATCCGTTACCTCAAGACCGAATTGCTGCTGGTGCTCGGCACCTCCTCGTCGGAAAGCGCGCTTCCTGCGCTCATCGAGAAGATGGAAGGTGCAGGCTGCCCCAAGTCGATCGTCGGCCTGGTGGTGCCCACCGGCTACAGCTTCAACCTGGATGGTACCAATATCTACATGACGCTGGCTGCGCTGTTCATTGCGCAGGCTACCGGCATCGATTTGCCTCTGGGAGATCAGATCCTGCTCCTGGGCGTGGCCATGCTGTCGTCCAAGGGTGCAGCAGGCGTGACCGGGGCGGGATTTATCACGTTGGCGGCGACCCTCTCCATCGTCCCCTCCGTGCCCGTCGCCGGCATGGCCCTTATTCTAGGCGTCGATCGCTTCATGAGCGAATGTCGCAGCCTCACCAATTTCATCGGCAATGCCGTGGCCACGATCGTCGTATCGCGCTGGGAAGGGAAGCTGGACCCGGACAAATTGCAGGCCGCGATGCGGGGCGAGGTAGGGACATCAATCCCGGTCGCGCCTGCGCTGCCCAAAGCCGTACCGGCGGAATGAGGCGCAGCCATCATGGTTCTTTTTCCTTGCGCGGCCGCGCGCCGCCCCGCCATCTTTTCCGCTCTTACTCTCGCAATCCTAACCGCCGGTCCCGCATGGGCGGACGCCATGCCGGCTGAACCTGCCAGCCTCTATCCCGCCGATGCCGTCGGCGACGGCGCAGTGTCGGGCGGCTATGCCCTGTCGCGCTGGACGGAGGACTGGCGCGACAAGGCCGATCCCGAACAGCGAGACGACCTGTTCGATCGCCTCAAATATCTGCCGCTTGACAGCGACGGCGACATCTATGTGACGCTGAGTGGCGAAGCGCGGGTGCGGGTCAATTACACCAGCAACCTCAACCTGCGAAATGCGGGCAGCCAACGGCAGGATATCAACCGGCTGGTGGGCGGCGCCGACCTGCATGTGGGGCCGCATTTGCGCTTTTATGGAGAGATTGCCCATGGCGGCATCGCCGGCGACAATATCGGATCGCCTTCGGGATCGCTGCGCAACGATCTGGTGCTGCTTCAGTCCTTTGCCGAACTGCGGGGCAGGGTCGCGGGCATGGACCTTGGGCTGCGTTACGGGCGACAGGAATTTACCGACGGCGCCAACCTGCTGACGTCGCAGCGCGACAACAACACGATCCGCTATGCGCTGAACGGCGTGCGCGCCTGGGCCCGAACGGGATCGCTGCGCATCGACGCCTTCGATTTCAAGCCGACCGCGCTGGGCAATGGTGGCACCGGCGACGACGATGTCGAGCAGGGACGGCGCTTTTCCGGCTTTACGGCCGGCATCCGCATTCCCCAGGCGGCGCTGGGTGGCTCCAAACTCTATCTCGATCCTTTTTTCTGGCGGCTGCGTACCAGCGAGGCGCTTTGGGGCGGGGTTTCCGGCCGGGTCGAGCGCTTCTATGCCGGCGCGCGCCTGTGGGGCGAGGCTGGACCGTTCAATGTCGACTGGACCGTCAACCACCAGTTCGGCCATTTCGACGCTCGCGACATCAGCGCGTGGCAGCTTTTCTTCAACCAGAGCTATAAATTGCCAGGCAAGCTGCCGATGGCGCCGCGCATCGGCTTCCATGCCGACTATGCGAGCGGCGGCGGTACCTTCTCGGGGGGCACGCTCAAGGCGGCTTACGCCCCCTTCGGCAATAATATCTATTATAGCTACCAACTGTGCATGACGCCGACCAACCTCAAAACGCTGGCGCCCAGTTTGACCCTGTCGCCGTTCAAGAGGGTAAAGGCGACGATGGAATATCAGTTCGCCTGGCGCGCCGACGATCAGGATGCGGTCTATCGCGCCAACAAGTCGATTTTCGCAGGAACGCAATCCGTACCCGGTCACAAGATCGGGGAATCGATCCGCGCGCAGATCGCCTGGTCGATCACGCCGCGCCTGTCCTTCGTCGGGCGGTACGAACATCTGGATGCAGGGCCGGTGCTCAGCCGTGCCGGCTACGGCAACAGCGATTATCTGGCCGGCTGGTTGAGCTTTCGGTTCTGAAGGTGAATGGGGTGGTGCATATGACCTGACGGACAAGATTGGCGAACGCGCATCCGGTCGCCCGGCCCCCTTTCCACGCAGTTTCGGAACCCAAGATCATGACATCCTCCTCCAGTCCGGCACCAACCCACCGCCGGTCCCTGCTCAAGAAGATACTTCTCGCCCTTGCCATCGCGATCCTGCTGCTGGCAATCGCCGCCACGGCCTATCTTTTCCGCCCGATGGCTTCCCCGGCCGGGAAGGCAGCAGCCAATGACAAGCCGGTGGACGTGCTGGTAATCGGTGGTGGCATCATGGGCGTAACGCTGGCCACCTACCTCCAGGAGATGGAGCCAAATTGGCGGATCGATATCTACGAGCGGATGGATAAGGTCGCTCAGGAAAGTTCCAACGGCTGGAATAATGCAGGGACCGGCCATTCGGGCTTTGCCGAGCTGAATTATACGCCGGAAAAGGACGATGGATCGATCGCGACCGAAAAGGCCGTCGATATCGCCGAGCAGTTCGAGATTGCGCGCCAGTTCTGGTCGCATGAAGTGAAGTTGGGGCGGCTGCCCAGGCCGACCGATTTCATCAATGCCACCCCGCATATGAGCTTCGTCTGGGGCGACGACAATATCGCCTATCTGCACAAGCGGCGCGATGCGCTGGTCAAGAACCCGCTCTTCTACGGCATGCAATATTCGCAGGATCCCGCGCAAATCCGCCGTTGGGCGCCGCTGGTGATGGAAGGGCGCGATCCAAGGCAGAAGGTGGCGGCAACCTTCATGCCGATCGGCACCGACGTCAATTTCGGCGTTATCACGACCCAGTTGACCAATGCACTGGCCCGCAACGCCAATTTTCACCTGGCACTGGGCCAGGAAGTGCGCGGCCTGCACCAGAATACGGACAAGACATGGAACGTCACCGTCCATGACCTGAAAAAGAACAGCGATACTGTGGTCAAGGCCAGGTTCGTTTTCATCGGCGCAGGTGGCGCCTCGCTCAAACTGCTGCAAATGTCGGGCATTCCGGAATCGAAAAACTATGCCGGCTTCCCGGTTGGCGGCCAGTTCCTGGCGTTTGAGGGGCCTGCCGCCACAGGCCGCCACAATGTAAAGGTCTATGGGAAGGCCGAGGCCGGTTCGCCGCCCATGTCGGTGCCGCATCTGGATGCGCGCAAGCTGGACGGAAAATCGGTGACCCTGTTTGGTCCTTTCGCGCTCCAAAGCACGAAGTTCCTGAAAAATGGCTCGCCGCTCGACCTGTTCGCATCGGTTTACAAAAATAACGTCGGCGGCATGTTGAAGGTCGGCGCGGAAAATCTGGATCTGGTTCGCTATCTGGCGCAGCAGGCGACGCTGACCGACGCGCAGCGGCAGGCCGAACTCGTCAAATATTATCCCAACGCGAAGCGCGGCGACTGGAAGCTGATCACTGCGGGCCAACGTGTGCAGGTGATCAAATATGATCCAAAGAAGGGGACCGTCTTGCAGTTCGGTACGGAAATCGTCACCGACAAGGATGCCAGCATCGCGGCCTTGCTGGGCGCTTCTCCGGGCGCTTCGACTTCGCCAGCGATCATGCTGGACGTAATGCGCCGCGCCTTTCCGCAACAAATGGCGACCAGCTGGAAGCCGAAGGTGGCGGCGATGGTCCCCTCCTATGGCCAGAAGCTCAACCAAAGCCCGGACCTCACCAACCGTATCCGTCGCATGACCAGCCAGACGTTGGGCCTGCCTTATGTCGAGGTGCCCAAGACGCTCAGCGGCGGCAACTCCGATGACGAACCGAAGATGTCGGGAAAGCGCAATCTGAACCAGGAACAGCAGGCGCTGTAATGCTGGTCGAAGATATGTTCAGGCACCAACGCCCAGCGCATATATGAATAGAAAATGCCGGCCGGATCATATGATCCGGCCGGCATTTTCATATCGAGATCGACCGGATCAATCCGTGACGGTGGCGGTCTTTTCCGGCGTGGCAAAGGGGCCACCCTTCACCGCTGGTGCGCCCTTCAGATAATGGGCGAGCCAGCCCTGTACCTCATGATAAAATTGGCGGCTGTCTTCAGGCTTGGTGATCCAATGCCAGGCGTCGGGGAAGATGAGCAGGCGGCTGGGCACCTGCATCCGTTGAAGCGTCGACCAGGTTTCCAGCGTGTTCGACATCGGCACGCGATAGTCGCGCTCGCCGGCCGTCAGCAGCATCGGCGTCTTCCAGTCCTTGGCATAGGTGATCGGGCTTTGATCGCGCCACACCTTGCTGTCGCCCCAGGGCGGACCGCCGCTCGCCACTTCGCGTCCATAGTTGAAGTCGCTGGTGCCCCATTGGGTCAACAGATCGACTTCGCCAGCATGGCTGACGATACATTTATAGCGGGTGGTCGTGGCTTCCATCCAATTGGCCAGATGCCCGCCATAGCTGGCTCCGCCGATGCAGGCGTTGCTGGTGTCGATGAAACGGAAGCGCTTGCCCGCCTCATCCACGGCCCGGTTGATCTCCTCGGCCGGGCCGCGCAGCGGGTCCAGCTTGATCGCGCGGGAGAAGGCCTCGCCATAGCCGGTCGATCCGGTATAATCGGTCATCAATACGACGTAACCCGCGCTGGCGAGCAAATGATAATTCCAGCGCAGGCCGATCTGGTCGGCATTGGACGATGCCGGGCCGCCATGCATCAGCACCATCAGCGGATAGGACTTGGCCGGGTCGAACGCAGGTGGCGTAACGATCATATTATGGATGCGCCGTCCCTTGTCGCTGGTAAACCAGAAATGCTGGGGGCTGGACCAGTCGATCGTCGCGGCAAGCGCCGTGTTGACGTTGGTCAGGTTGCTATGGCGTCCCGTCCTGGGATCTATGCGCACGATTTCAGCCGGGTTTACCGCGCTGCCATAGCTGGCGATCAGCTCGGTGGATTTTGCGTCGGATGGAATGTCGATCGCGCTATAGCCGCCGACCTTGGGGGCGACCACCAATTCGGGTTTGCCGCCAGCAACGGGGAGGCGGTATAGATTTTCCATGCCCGCGTCCGGCACCGTCAGATAGAGGGTGCGGCTGTCAGGCGTCACGGCATAACCGTCCACTTCGCGATCGAACGCGCCGGTGAGAAGCGTCGCGGCCCCGCCGGCCGGCCAGGCGATGCGATGCAGCCGCGCCAGGTCATAGACGTCATCGCCCTGGCTGTTGAACTTGACGATCAGGCTTTTGCCGTCGGGCGTGAATTTGGGATCGCCATATTCGCCCGCAACCGGCGTGGCCAGCGTCGGTTCGCCGCCGTCGGTCGGCATCCGGTACAGGCCGTAATTGACCCGCGCATGGGCAGCATCCCATCGCTGCGTGGTGGCGATGAACAGGATTTCCCTGCCATCCGGGCTCCATAGGGGGGACAGGGTCGCGCCGCCGTCATTTTGCGGGCTGCCGCCAAAGCCCTCTGCTTGCCCCAACTTCGTCGTGGAGATCATGTCGCGCGCCACGGCGCCTTCGGCCAGCGGTTGCACCCAAAGGCTGGGCCGGCGATCGTCCAGCCAGTCGTTCCAGTAGCGGATCGGGAAATGTTCATAGACGCGCATGGAAAATTTGCGCGCCTTGCGTTCTTCCGCCGCCTTCTTGTTGGTCGCAGCGTCGATCGCGCCGGGATAGACGAGGCTTTCGAACAATATCGCCTGTCCGTCCGGGCGCCATTGCGGCCGCGCGGCACCAGTCGGCACATCGGTCGCGCGCCGGGCTTCGCCGCCTGCCAGGTCGAGAATGTAGATCTGCGCGACATCGTCGCCTTCGCGCTTGGCCGAAAAGGCGATGCGGCGGCTGTCGGGCGCCCATGCCGGATCGCTTTCCCCCGCCTTGGTCGATGTCAGCCGGCGGGGCTTCGCGCTGCCGTCGGCCGGGACGATCCACAGGTCGCTGACCGATCCGTCTTTCGCATAGGACGGCTCATTGAGCGCATAGACGACCCATTTGCCGTCCGGGCTGGTCAGCGGCGCGCCGACACGCTTCATCATCCACAGCGTTTCATGCGTCAGCACCTGCTTGGGCTGGGCGAGCGCCGGCGCGGCCAGGCCAGCGACCATTGCCGCAGACATTAGAAGACGTGCAATCTTTCCCATATTCGACCCTGTTCCTTTGTGCCGGTGCGACGTTCAGCCGCCGCGCCGTTTGATTTTTACGTTACCCTCGGTTGGCGAGGGGCGCGAGCGTTGCGCGTGCGCTTTATGGTGAGGGAGAATATATCGCGACCTTCGCGTCAAGGCGTTATCGTCGAAGATCGGCCGGATTTCACGCTGCCCATGGTGGACCTGCGCGGCGGCCCGCCGTAGATAGGGGGACAGCATTGCGCAAAATATGGGTGGTTCTTGTTCCGGTACGATAAGCTGATGGGTCCGAAACGCTATTTTCATGTCCTTGTCGGGATGATCCTGCTGCTGTCGAGCCTTGGACTGACCGGTCCGGTCCACGCGCAGCCGGACCCGACGGTCGATCCCGCCGCGCGACTGGCGCAAGCGGAAAAGGATGTGCGGTCGGTCGATCAGAGCCTGGATACGCGCATGGATGCCGGCGATCGCAGGCTGCTGCTGGCCAAGATATTGGCGGCCAAGGCGACGGCTTCGGATGCGGCCGGCGACTTGCAGGATCAACTTGCGCTGCTTGACGCCAAACTCACAGGACTTGGCACCGTTGCAGCGGACAGCATCGAAGCGTCTGATATCAAGCGCCAGCGCGCGGCCCTCACGCGGCAGCGTTCGGCGATCGATTCCGCCATCAAGCGGGGCAATCTGCTGGGTGTCGAGGCGCAGCAACTCGCCGACGAGATCGAACGCAGCGAGGCAGAGCAGTTCAGCCAGAAAATCTCGACCCGATCGCCATCGCCGCTCTCACCCGGCTTCTGGTCCTCGCTCGGCCATGCTTTTCCACGTGACATGCGGCGGGCGGGAGCCTTCATGCAGGCGGGCAGGGAGCATGCCGCCGCCGCACTGGGCGATCACCGGCCCTGGCATGCGTTGGCGGGCCTGCTGCTTGCGTTGTTGATTGCAGGGCCGGGGCAGGTGGCCGCGCGGCATATGGGGCAGCGGATGCTGACCGAGGGCGTGCCCGGTCGTCGGGTGCGGCGGTCCACCTATGCGCTCTGGCGTGTCGCAGTCGGCACCTTTGCGCCATTGCTGGCGGCACTTTCGATCGCGCAGGGGATGCGCTGGTCAGGACTGATTGCAGAGCGGTGGGAGCCACTATTGGGTGCCATCGTTGGAGCCAGCGCCTTTAGCGGCTTCAGCTTTTCCGTCCTGGGCGCATTGCTGATGCGCAGTCGCCCGTCCTGGCGCATCGCGCCCATCAGCGACAATGGCGCGACCAAGCTGCGCCCCTATAGTTTGCTGCTTGCGCTGCTGGCCTTCCTCGGCGTGGTCTATGCGCAGTTCAACATGTCTGTCGGCGTGGGCAAGGCGGCGCAGGAGGCGACGCAGGCGGTCTTCGCATTGCTGCACATATTGCTCGTCAGCGCGGTCCTGATTACCGTTGCGCATCTGCGCGCGGCCAAGGTGGATGGCGCGGCGGACGAGCGCCAGGAAAGCGTCAGCGGCATCATCAGCCTGCTCGCATGGATCGTCGTCGCGGTGGCGACGATCAGCCTGCTGCTGGGTTATTTCAGCCTCAGCCTTTTCCTGTTGCAGATGATGACATGGACTGCGGTCCTGGGGGCGGCGGTCTATCTGTTGACCGTGGCGATCGACGATCTGGCGACGACCATATTTGACCGGTCAAGCCGTTTTGGCATGGCGCTGGTCCGCAGCCTGGGCCTGCGCGGCAGCGCGGTCGAGCAGTTTGGCGTCCTTCTGTCTGGGCTTTTGCGTCTGGCGGTGCTGCTGCTCGGCTTTTCGATGCTGCTATCGCCCTTCGGCGCGGGCAATGTCGCCAGCCTTTTCAGCCGGCTCGGCATGCTGGCGCAAGGATTCGAAGTCGGCGGCGTCGCCATCTCGCCCGGTGCTATCCTGCGCGGCATTTTGGTGCTGATGATCGGCCTGACCCTGGTGCGTGGATTCATGCGCTGGCTGGAACGGCGCTACCTGCCAGTGACCGATCTGGACGGCAGCGGGCGCAACTCGGTCAGCCTGGTGGCGCGTTATGTCGGCATCGCGCTGGCGGTTATTTGGGGTCTTGCATCGCTTGGCATCGGAATAGAGCGCATTGCCATCCTGCTGTCCGCTTTGTCCGTCGGCATCGGTTTTGGCCTTCAAGCGATCACGCAGAATTTCGTGTCGGGCCTGATCCTGCTCGCGGAACGGCCGATCAAGATCGGGGACCTGGTCCGCGTTGGCCAGGATGAGGGCGATGTGAAGCGGATCAGCGTGCGATCCACCGAAATCCAGCTGCCCGATCATTCGACGTTGATCGTGCCTAATTCGGAACTCATCACGAAGACAGTGCTCAACAAGACGCTGGCCAGCCCCTTGGGCCGGATGCAAATTCAGTTCTCGGTGCCGATCGAAACGAACGCGGACCAGGTGCGGGAAATCGTGTTGGCCACCTATGCCGACGAGCCGGCCGTGCTGGAAGATCCTGCCTATTCTGTCTTCATCGATTCGATCGCCGACGGACGTATCTTTTTCAACAGCTTTGCCCATGTTTCCAGCCCGCGAGCGGCCTATGGCGCCCGAAGCAATGTTTACACGGTACTGCTTCGCCGTTTCCGGCAAGAAGGGATAGAGATAGGTACGGCGCCGCAGCGGATGGAACTGATCAACATGGTCCGTCCGGACAATTTTGCTGGCAGCGAATGACCATCGCGGAAATGCCGTGCCGGCGAACCAGCTTCTAGGGCCGGAGAGGGTGCCGCCGCGCCGATGGCTCGGTTGAACCGATGCGAAGAACGAACATGAAACGACTGGACAGGTGCGGGCTTTCTGCCATCCAATCGTCATGAGCGACAATCGGGGGGCGGCAATGACGATCAACCTCAAGGTGAATGGGCAGGTGCGGGCGGTAGAGGCTGACCCAGCCAAGCCTTTGCTATGGGCGTTGCGCGAAGATCTGGACATGGTTGGCACCAAATTCGGCTGCGGTGCCGGGCTATGCGGCGCCTGTACCGTGCATATCGACGGCAGTCCGGCGCGCGCGTGCCAGACGCCGATCGGCGAAGCGCAGGGCATGGCGATCACCACGATCGAGGCGGTGGCGCAGAGCGAGGCGAGCAAGCGGATATCCGACGCCTGGGTCAAGCTGGACGTGCCGCAATGCGGCTATTGCCAAGCCGGACAGATCATGAGCGCGACTGCGCTGCTGGCGACCACGCCCGATCCCACGGACGACGACATTGATGCCGCGATGATGGGAAATCTCTGCCGATGCTCCACCTATGTCCGCATCCGCGCTGCGATCAGGGATGCGGCCCAGGCGGGAGCGAAGGCATGAACGCGCCGGTCCTGTCGCGCCGTCGCTTTTTGAGCGCGTCGCTGGTGGCGGGCGGCGGATTGCTGTTCGACCTCAACATTCCGCTGGCGGGTGCGGCCGAGGGCTCGTCGCAGATATTGACTGCCTTTGTGCGCATCCTGCCGGACAATCGCGTCGTTATCGGGGCGAAGAATGCCGAGATCGGGCAGGGCGCCAAGACGATGCTGCCGATGCTGATCGCCGAGGAACTGGATGTCGACTGGGCGCAGGTGACGATCGAGCAGACCCATGCCGACCAGAAGATATTCGGCGGGCAGAGCGCGGGCGGCAGTCGCACCACGCCGCGCGAATGGTTGCCGACGCGGACGGCCGGGGCGGCGGCGCGCGCGATGCTGGTCGCTGCGGCGGCGCAGATGTGGGGCGTGGCGCCGGCGACGCTGAAGACCAGCAGCGGCACGGTGCGCGATCCGGCTTCGGGCAGGAGCATGACCTATGCCGCGCTGGCGGCCGCGGCCGCGCAGCAGCGGGCGCCCGATCCGGCGACGCTGGTGCTGAAAGACCCTAAGGATTTCCGCATCATCGGCCAGTCGATCGGCGGGGTGGATACGCCTGCGATCGTGGCGGGCAAGCCTTTGTTCGGGATCGATTTCAAGCTGCCCGGCATGCTTTATGCGGTGCTGGAAACCTGCCCGGCCTTTGGCGGCACATTCAAGGCGGCCAATCTGGATGAGGTACGCAAGCTGCCCGACGTCGCCCATGTGCTGACGATCAAGGGGGATGGGACGCCGGAATCCTCGTTCGATGGCGTGGCGATCCTGTCGCGCAGTTGGTGGAGCGCCAATCAGGCGCGCGAGGCGCTGAAGGTCGAATGGGATATGAGCGCGTTTGGCGGCTTTTCTACCGAAGGCTATGCCGCGCAGGCGGCCGCGCGGCTGAAGGGCAAGGCCGATGGCGATATCGTCCGTACGGGCGATGTGAATGGCGCCTTTGCCGCGGCGGCGAAGACGGTCAGTGCGCAATATGACTATCCTTTTCTGGCGCATGCGACGCTGGAACCGCAAAATTGCACAGCCCTGTTCAAGGATGGCGCGATCGAAATCTGGGCGCCGACGCAAAATCCGGAAAGCGGGCGCGGGCTGGTGGCCAAGGCGCTGAACCTGCCGCCGGAGAAAATCCGCATCAACTTCACCCGCATCGGCGGCGGTTTCGGCCGGCGGCTGATGAACGATTATATGGTGCAGGCGGCGTTGATCGCGGCGCAATTGCCGGGCGTGCCGGTGAAGCTGCTGTTCAACCGGCAACAGGATATGCAGCGGGATTTCTATCGCCCGGCCGGCTGGCACGGGTTTCGTGCAGCGCTGGACAAGAGCGGCAAACTCACGGCCTTCCACGATCATTTCGTGACCTTTGGCAAGGACGGCAAGCCGGTGCGATCGGCCGAAATGCCGGCGACCGAAATTCCCGCCGGCCTGATCGATACGGTTCTGCTAGAGCAGAGTTTCCTCAGCACCAACATGCCGACCGGATGGCTGCGCGCCCCCGGTTCCAATGCGCTGGCCTTTGTGACACAGGCTTTCCTGGACGAAGTGGCGCAGGCGGCGGGCAAGGACCTGCCGACGCTGATGCTGGAATTGCTGGCTGAGCCGCGCAGCTTGCCGCGTGGATCCAATGCGCCGCCCTTCATCACCGGCCGCGCCAGAGGCGTGATCGAGAAGGTGGTGGCGATGAGCGGCTGGGCCGATCGCGGCAAATTGCCCAAGGGGCGGGGCAAGGGCTTTGCCTTCTACTACAGCCATATGGGCTATTTCGCCGAGGTGCTGGAGGTGGCGCTGGTGGACGGCATGCCGAAGGTCGCGACCGTGTGGGTCGCAGGCGATGTCGGCAGCCAGATCATCAACCCGATCAATGCGCTGCATCAGGCGCAGGGATCAGTGATCGAGGGGCTGGGGCAGGCGCTGGCCGGGCAGAAGATCACGCAGGTTGCCGGCGCGGTGGAGCAGGCCAATTTCGACACCCATCCGTTGCAGCGCATCCCCGATACGCCGCAGATCGTCGTTGAGTTCGTGAAGACAGACTATCCGCCGACCGGCATGGGCGAGCCGGCGCTGCCGCCGGTGATCCCGGCGCTGGTCAATGCGCTGCATGCCGCCACCGGCAAGCGCATCCGCACCCTGCCGATCGTGCCGGGGATGTTCGCCTGATCTCCCTTTCCTGAGCTTTTCGGCCCTCCCCGGAAAAAATCTTGATGATCGTCAAGATTTTTATGGCGGATCGGCATGGCGTCCTTCGTCATGCCGATCAGAGGGGCGAAAAGCCCCGTCCAGGCTTCGGCTGCGTCCAGGATAAATTCCGGGCGCCAAAGGGGGACATCAGGGTGAAGCGGCTTCCGGTGCAATTCGGTCTGTTGGCGTTGCTCTCCGCATCGGTCGTGCTTGCCCAAGGGGGTGGTGGGAGCGATGGCGGTCCCGACGGCGCGACGATGAAGGAGACGGAAGCGGGTATCCCCGTCACCGATCCGCTGGTGCAGGAAAAATGCGGCAGCTGTCATGCGCCCGATGCCAAGGGGAACCTGTCCCGCATCAGTTGGGTCCGCACCACGCCGGAGGGTTGGGCACAGGCGATCAAGCGGATGGTGCGGTTGAATGGCCTTGGCATCACGCCGCAGGAATCGCGCGCAGTCATCAAGTCGCTGTCCGCATCGCACGGGCTGGCGCCGGAGGAGGCGCGGCCAGTCATGTACCTGCCCGAAAAGCGGATCATTGACGAGGCGCTACCCAATGAGACGATGCGCGGCGCCTGCGCCAGTTGCCATGCCTATGCCCAGCCCTTGTCCTGGCGCCGGTCGAAACTGGAATGGAAGACGTTGCAGGACATGCATGTCGCGCTCTATTCCCAGGCGGACGCCCAATATCGCCGACCGGCCGAGGATAACGAGCAGCCCGCCGGGCGCGATCCCAAGGACAAGATGACGCGCGGCGAATATGCGCTAACCTACCTGCCCAAGGTGGCGGGGCTGCATACGCCGGAATGGGCGGCCTGGAGTGCGCGGCTGCGCGCGCCGAGGCTGGCGGGCGACTGGCTGGTGGTGGCGTCGGTACCGGGGCAGGGTCGCTTCGTCGGCACGATGATGGTGGCACCGGGCGGCGCGGCCGACGAGTTCAAGACCAGTGTATCGCTGACGTCGCTGGCTAATGGGGCGACAGTCAGCCGTAGCGGCACGGGGCTGGTCTATTCCGGCTATAGCTGGCGCGGTTCGTCCAAGGGCGCGGCCGCGCCGACGAAGCCGGATGATCTTACCAACCCGGCGCGCGAAACGATGTGGTTCGCGCCCGACCAGCAGAGCGCGGAGGGGCGCTGGTTCTGGGGCGAATATCAGGAATTCGGCTATGATGTGAAACTGGTGCGCGCGACCGCTGCGCCTTCGATCCTCGCGGTGACGCCGGGGGCAGTGAAGGCCGGGGCGAAGGGCGTGGCCGTGACCATCTGGGGCCATAATCTGCCGGGGTCTCTGGCGACGAGCGACGTCGATCTGGGGGTGGGCGTCACCGTTGCCAAGGTCGTGTCGGCGACGCCGGGCAAGGCGGTGCTGAGCGTGGATGTCGCGGCGAATGCGGCGGCGGGTCAGCGCGATGTCGGGATCGGCGGCGCAGTGCTGGAACGGGCGTTTCCGGTCTATACCAAGGTCGATTATCTGAAGGTCACGCCGGAAACGAGCCTGGCGCGGCTGGGTGGAACAAAGTTTCCCAAGGGGTATCAGCAGTTCGAAGCCATCGGTTTCGATAAAGGCCTGGATGGGAAGCCGAACACGAGTGACGACATCGCGATCGGCCCGGTGGATGCGACCTGGTCGATGCAGGAATTCATGTCGGTCTATTATGACGATGACATGAAATATGTGGGCGCTTTGAGCCCCGCCGCCTTCTTCACGCCGGGGCTGGAAGGCCCCAATCCCGAACGCCGGTTCAGCCGCAACAATTATGGCGAGGTGTGGATCGTCGCAACGGCGAAAGGCGAGAAGGACAAGTTCGGCAAGGCGCTGAGCGCCCGGTCCTATCTGGTCGTGACCGTGCCTATGTATCAACGTTGGGATCAGCCGGAGGTGTCGCAATGACCGTGATGCACATGCCTGCCTATCGCCGCGCCGAATATCACGGCTTTTCGGCAGGGGGCGGCGATTTCGTCTATCTGGTGAGCGCCGGCGCGATCTTCGAGATCGATGCGCAGGTGCAGGAGGTGCTGGACCGGATCGACGGGCAGGAACTGAGCCATGCGGCGCTGGTGCAGGAACTGGCGGGGGAGGGTGGCGACCCGAGCGAAGCGGAGTCGCTGGTGCGGGAATTGCGTGCGGCGCAGCTTATCCATCTTGGCGCTGCGCCGGTGTCCGTGCCGGAGGCTCCGCCGGCCGATTTTCCGTTGCAGGCGCTGGTGCTGAACGTCACCAACCAGTGTAACCTCGCTTGCACCTATTGCTACGAGTTCGGCGCGGACAAGATCGCGACGCCGGCGGGCAAGCCCAAATATATGACGCTGGAGACGGCGAAGGCGTCGGTCGACCTGCTGATCGCGGAGGCGGCCCATCGCCCGTCGGTCCACATCACTTTCTTCGGCGGCGAAACCTTGATGAATTTCAAGCTTCTGCGCGATGTGGTCGATTATGCCAATGGGGCGACGGCAGCGGCGGGCAAGGGGATCACCTACAGCCTCACCACCAATGCGACGTTGCTGACGCCGGAAATTGTCACTTTCCTGTCGGACAATCGGGTCGGCGTCACCGTGTCGATGGATGGCCCACCCGAATTGCAGGACAAGCATCGCGTCTATAAGAATGGCAAGGGCAGCTATGCGGTGATCGAGCCGCGGCTACGCACGCTGATCGCCCATCATCGCACCCGCGCCGTCACCGCGCGCGTCACCCTGACCGAGGGCGTCACCGATGTCGTGCGCATCTTCCGTCATCTGAAGGACGATCTGGGCTTTCACGAGGTCGGCTTCGCGCCGGTGACCACCGGCGAGACGCGGGCCTATTCGATCGACGCCGACGGCATGGACAGCGTGCTGGCGCAGTTCAACCTGCTGGCGCGCGAATGGCTGGAGTTTGCGCTGCGTGGGGAAATGCATGGCTTCACCAATGTCAGCGAGACGATCAGCGAGCTGATTTCGGGCGTTAACAAATCGCATCCCTGCGGCGCGGGCATGGGGCTGATGGGGGTCAGCCCGTCGGGCGACCTGTCACCCTGCCATCGCTTCACCGACGCCGACACGCATGTGATGGGCCATGTATCGAGCGGCATCGACCGGGCCAAGCAGGGCGATTTCCTGAGCCGCGGCCATGTCGGCGCCAAATATGATTGCCAGAGCTGCTGGGCGCGGCCGCTGTGCGCGGGCGGCTGCCACCATGAGGCGTTCGTCCGCTATGGCGACACCGGTCACGCCAATCTCCATTATTGCGACTGGATCCGGCAATGGACCGACACCTGCCTGCATATCTATGGCGAGCTGGCGGTGAAGAATCCCGGTTTTCTGGAGCATTTCGCTGAACGAAAGGGGCTGTCATGAAGCATCTTCGTGCCATCAACAAAAAGGCGCGGCGGATCGACGAGGCCGTGACCCAGATGGAGGCGGCGATCGAGGCCGCCGCTGCATCGGGCGCGACGCCGTCCGACATGGAGGAGGATGTCGTCGCCCTGCAACAGGCGCCACGTCCGCATGTGCCGATGGGTTGCACCCTGTCCTTCTCGCCCGGTTGGGAAGTGGATGCGGGCGGCGGCACGGCGGGACTGTGCCAGCCGGTCGAGCGCGACATCTACGACTGCTACGTCACATGCTTCTGGCCGGTTCAGGTGCCCGATCATGTGAATTATTCGCCCGACTGGGCCAGCAACTGCGCCACCGCGACCAAGGACTGGCGCAACCTCGACCTGGTGTTCCCATGAGGTGGGCGATGCAGAAACTCCGCTTTTCGCTGGCGGCGGGTCTGGCCGTGCTGGCGGCACTCCCCACACAGGCGGCGACCCTGTTCATGGGCGCCTATCCCGACATGCTGCTGGTCTTTGACGAGGGCAAGGGCGCGGTCACGCAAAAGATCAAGCTGGATACCGGCCTGCCGACGGCCATGACCCTGTCGGACGATGGCAAGCGCATCTATGTGTCGACCATCACGACGAGCGGGATCGAGGTGATCGACGCCGCAAGCCGCAAGGTCATCAGCAAATTCAGCCTGAATGACGGGCTGAACAAGGTGCGCTTTTATGGCGGCGTGGCGGACCCGGCCGGCCGCTATTTCTACACGATCGTCACCAAGATCGAGAAGGAAATGGACCGCTACAAGGTCAGCAAGCCGCTTTATGGCGTCGTTGACCTGAAGCTGGGCAAGCTGGTGCGCACGGCCGAGATCGAGAAGGATGATGAGAAGGCGATCGGCGGCTATCGCGTGGCGTTCAAGGTATCGGGCGATGGCAAATATCTCTATGCCTTTGGCGAGAAGGTCATCATCATCGACACCGCGACGTTGAAAGCTACCGACCGCATCGATCTGGCAAAACCGGAGGGGACGGGGCTGGAGAATGTGGGCTTTGGTGGCGCGCTGGAGACATTGCGGACGCCGGGGCAATATGTGTCTCTGTTCAATGCGGCCGACCCTTACATTCACAGCAAGATGTTCGGCCTCGCCCGGTTCGACCTTAACAGTCGCCAGTTCGATTTCACGCCGATCGGCCCGGCGCCCGCCGCCATGGCGGGGCTGGAAATCACGCCAGATGGCAAGCAGGCCTATACGGTCGTGACCAACGGCACGCTGGGATCGAAGCGGTGCGAATTCTGGCACATGGACTTGTCCACCAATGCGGTGGTGGACAAGGCGGAGTTCCCCTGCCGATCGCGCTTCCGCTTCGGCATGTCGATGGATGGGGCCAAGCTCTATATCTACGGCGCCAGCTTCGATATCGAGGTCTATGATGCCAAGACGCTGAAGCTGGAAGCGACCTGGGATCTGGGCAATGACGCGACCGGGGCGGGCATGGTAGCGGTGCCGTGACCTGGTCCGGCGATCCCGATACGCCGATGGCAGTGGCCATTCGGGGCAGCGGGATGGCCGCCAATGCCTGTGGACATTTGTTGAGAGAGGCGGGACTTCGGGTCACTGTCGAGCCTATCCGTCGCCTGCCAGTGCCCAGCCTGATGTTGAGCGGGGCTGCCCTAGTCCTGATGCGTGATCTGTTCGCGCGACCGGATCTTTTTGTCGATGCGCCGCGCGTTCACCGCCGACTGGTCGCCTGGGGCGGTACACCGGTGATGGTGCCGCATGACGCGGTACTGGCATCCGAAGAGGCGGTGCAGGTGGCGTTCGCCCCGTTCGATGGAGGGGTGGATTCGGCACCCGATTTCACCATTCATGCCGCACCGCCGCTGCCGGCCGGCGACCTGCATATTTTCGGCGAGCGCCACGCCGTCGCGGCGCGCGTTCGATTGCGTGACCCGGCCTGTCGTGAGGAAGGGCGGGTCGAGGCGGTCGAGAGCGGCTGGTTATTCCTGGTCCCTGCGGATGGGGAGGAGGGGTGGCTACTCGGCGTTGGGGGCGATATCGACATGCTGCTGGCGCAAAGCCGCCTGGTCGCGCCGGTCGTCGAACCGGTTGGAGGAACGACCTCTCCTTTCCTTGCCGCGCCCCGGTTGCACCTGCCGCTTATCGGTGACAACTGGCTGGCTTGCGGCACGGCGGCGATCGGCTTCGATCCTATCTGCGGTGATGGCACCGCCCAGTCGGTGCGTGAGGCGATATTGGCAAGCGCGGTCCTGACCGCCATCGCAGAGGGGGGCGATCGGATTGCGCTGCTTGGCCATTATCAGGCGATGCTGATCGCCACGATGCGGCGACATCTGCTGCTGTGCGCGCAATTCTACGCAAAAGGCGGGCGGGGCGATTGGTGGCGGGCGCAGCATGACGCGCTGATGGAGGGGCACCGCTGGTGCACCGGCCTGTTGGCGAGGTTGCCTGAGCCGCAATATGTTCTGAACGGACTGCGCTTGACACCGCGGCAGTCGGCGGCATGACCGGTCCTGTTTCCGCGCCGCAACCCGCGCCTGTCGCCGACTGGGGCAGCTATCGTCGGTTGCTCCCCTATATCAGGCCCTATTGGCGCGGGCTGATGATGGTGCTGGCGATCAGCGTGCTATCGACCGCGCTTGGCCTTGCCCAGCCCTATCTGTCTAAACTGATGATCGACCAAGCGCTGTTGCGGCGGGATATGGGGGCTCTGCTGCGGATTGCAGGGATCATGATCGCGGTGACCGTGGCGGGCTTTGGCGTGAATATATTGGCGAGCTACCGCTATGTCCGACTGTCGGCGGCGATGCTCTACGATATCCGCGCTGCGCTGTTACGCCATCTCCAGACGCTGTCGCCGCGGTTCTATGCCAGCTTTCGGCTGGGCGACCTCATCTCGCGCATGAACAGCGATGTGAGTGACGTGCAGCGGATCGCGTCCGACACATTGCTTTCGGTGGTGAGTAATTTGCTCTTCTTCGTCGGCTGCGTCGCGATGATGGTCTGGCTCGACTGGCGGCTGTTCCTGGTGGGCGTATTCCTGGTACCCGCCAGCCTGGCCGCTTTTACATATTATCAGCGTCGGCTGACCGCGCTGACCCGCGATATGCGGGAGCGGGGGGCTGACCTGGGGAGCCTGCTGGTCGATACGGTGATGGGAATGCGCGTCGTCACGGCGCTGCGCGCGGGCGAGCATGAGGTCGGGCGTTTCAAGGCGAAGAATGACGCCTTCGTCGGCGCGATGCTGAAGATGCAGATGGCTTCGTACATGACCGGCGCCTTGCCTGGCACATTGATGACCGGGGCGACGTCTGCCGTCATCCTCTATGGCGGCTGGCGGATCATTGAAGGCGGCATGAGCATCGGCACATTGGTCGCTTTCATGACCTATCATATGCGGTTGCTGTCGCCGATCCAGACTTTGATGGGGCTGACATCCGGGCTGGCGTCCGCGCGGGTTTCGTTGGGGCGCATCTTCGAACTGTTCGATACCCGGCCCGATGTTATCGAGCGCGCGGATGCCGTGGCGGTCGGCCGGGTGCGGGGCGAGCTTCGCTTCGAGCAGGTGGCGATGCGCTATGACCGCGATCCGGTGCTGCGGGATATGGATCTGGCCATTCCTGCCGGCAGCATCTGCGCCATTTTGGGGCCAAGCGGAGTCGGCAAGTCCACCATGGCCGACCTGATGGTGCGCTACGCCGATCCGACCTGCGGGCGCATCCTGCTGGATGGGCATGACCTGCGCGATCTGCGCCTGGACGATCTGCGGCGCGAGGTGATGCTGGTCGATCAATCGCCCTGGCTGTTCAACGACAGCATTGCCGGCAATATCGGTTTTGCCCTGACCGATACTTGCACCGAAGAGATCGAGGCGGCGGCGCATGCCGCCGGGCTCGACGCCTTCCTTGGGCGCTTGCCCGATGGGTTGGCCACGCGCACCGGTGAACGGGGGCTCGCTCTTTCGGCCGGTGAGCGGCAACGTATCGTCATCGCCCGTGCGCTCCTGCGCCGACCGTCCGTGCTGATCCTGGACGAACCGACATCGGCGCTGGATGGCGAGACGGAGGCACTGGTAGCCCAGAGGCTCCGCAGCGCTCTGCCTGACGCGACGATCATCCTCATCACCCATAAGCCGGCGCTGGCACGCATCGCCGATGCGGTCATGACGATTGCAGACAGACAGGCGCTGGTGGTGCCTCAACAGGCGCCGGTCCATGCCTGAGCCGCTACGCATCGCCGTGATCGACAGTGGGGTTCATCCTGAACATCCCCATATCGATACAGGGCGCCTGTTGCCCGGTTTTGCCATCGCAAAGGATGGCACGGACATGGGCACCGACACGATCGACGAGCAGGGTCATGGCACAGCTGTTACCGCTGCGATCCAGCATCAGGCGCCTGATGCGCTCTGTCTGCCGATCCGGGTCTTTCACGACGGGTTGAGCAGCACGGCGCGTGCACTGGTGGCGGCGATCGACCGGGCGGTGGCGGTGCGGGTGGACATCATCAATCTCAGCCTCGGCACGGTCAATCCGGCTCATCGCAGCGTCTTTGCGGCGGCGGCGGATCGCGCTTTGGCTGCCGGCATCCTGATCGTCGCGGCGCGGGATAATGAAGGGATCGCCTGCTATCCCGGCAGTCTGGAGCAGGTGCTGGGCGTGGGGTTGGACTGGGATTGTCCGCCGGGTGATTATCGGCTGCGCGATGGGCTGGCCTTTGCATCCGGCCATCCGCGCCCAATCCCTGGCGTGCCGCAACGGCGCAACCTGTTCGGCGTCAGCTTTGCGGTTGCCAACATGACCGGGCTGGTCGCGCGGCAGGGTCGGGTCGATCCGACTGCCTGGATTCAGCTTGCCGGAACGTCGGGATAGGCATCGACCAGCGGGCCAAGCGCGTCGGCCAGCGGACCAAGCCTGGCGGCAAAGCGCTGCCAATGATCGACGCCGCTGGTGTAGATGGGCTGACGCACCTGTTCGGAGCTGGCGGTGCGGACGGCGCGATCCGTGCGCCAGAAGGACAGGCAGGCAGGCTCGAAATCCAGGCCAAGATAGGCGAGCAGCCGATCGACCTCGCCGGGCGTGTCGGCGACAATCTTTTCATAGATGACGCGATGGACCCGGCCCGGCGCTGCCCTGTCATAGGCCGCCATCAGCGCGACATAGTCGCGATAATAGCGCCCGATGTCGGTGAGGTCGTAGCTGAACGCCTGACCCCGGGCGAAATGCTGTTTCCAGCCGGAAAAGCAGCAGCCCATCGGGTGACGGCGCGCGTCGATGATGCTGGCGTTGGGCAGAATCAGCTTGATGAGGCCGACATGCTGCCAGTTGTTGGGCATCTTGTCGATGAAGCGAGGCTTGTCGCTCTGACGGTGGACGCGAGTCTGGTCGATATATTCCTCGCCCAGCCGCTTGCGGTCGGCGGGTGAAAGCGATGCAACCATGGTGGCGAAATCGGGAAATTCACCTTCATCCACGCGCGATTGCAGACGGCTGGCGATGACCATCATTTCAGGCAGTTCCATCGTGCCTTCCACCCGGCTGTGGCTGGCGAGGATCTGTTCCACCAGCGTCGATCCCGCGCGCGGCAGGCCGACGATGAAGATCGGGTCGGGGGCGGGGCAGCCACCATCGCCCATCGCGGCGATGAAGGGCGCGGTAAAGGTGGACGCGGTGGCCGCGATCTCGGCCGAAAATTCATCGGAATCATGGCGGATCATGGCCCGGCGCAGGCGATTGCCCGCGTCATAATGGCGGAAGGCTGCCTCGTCCGCCTTTCGATCCTCCTGCGCCTTGCCCAGTGAGAAGTGCAGGTGAAAAATATCCTCACCCGCGCCCTGACCATTTTGAGCCAGGGTGGCCAGCGCCTGTTCCATCGTGGCGATGTCGTTGGCATCCAGCTTGACGGTCTTGAGGTTGGCGAGGCTCCACCAGGCTTCACCCATGGTCGGGCGATAACGCACGGCCTTGCGATAGGCATGAACGGCATCGGCCTGCATGCCGAGCGTCTTGAGCGCATGACCCAGATTTTGCCAGACCTGCGGCTGGTCGGGCCGATCGGACAGCAAGCGCTCGTAGATCGTGCGCGCGCTCTGCTGGTCGCCCAGCCGCACCAGCACGGAGGCGCGGATCAGGTCATAGCCCGGATTATGGATCGGCGAGTGCGACAATATGTCGGCATGGGTCAGCGCGTCGGACAGGCGGTTGTTCTGAAGCAGCAGGCGGATGAGGAAGTCGCGCGCCAGATCGAATCCCGGCGCAAGCGTCACGGCCCGCTCGACCAGCGTCAGCGCTTCGTTCATGTCACCGTGCCGCCACTGCACCTCGCCGCGCAGGCGGGTGCCGACAGGGTCGTCGGGCAGTCGTTCGGCGCGGGCGGCCAACAGCGCATCTGCCTCCGCCAGTCGGCCGTCGTTCATCGCCACTGCCGCTTCCAGCAGGTCGCGATCGCGCGAGGCGGCATGGACGCCGGACAGGTCCGCGCGCCAGGCATCCGCATCGCGCTCCACCGCGCGCAGCAATCCGGCCAGCAGGAACCAGCCGGTGGCCACCGCCGGTTGCAGGCGGGTCAGCCGCTCCAGCGCGGCAATGGCCTGCGGATAGTCATGTGCTTCCTGCGCTGCCTTGGCCAATTCCCATAAATTTGCCGGAATATGGGCGTGCAGGCGGGCGAGGGGCGCAAGATGGATCAACGCTTCTTCGGGCTTGCCGAGCCGTCGCAGCGCCTGGCCGACGAGCAACTCGGCGCGAGGAAGCGGGCCTGCGCGACGGATGATCGCCTGCGCCTGCGCCAACGCCGCGTCGGGGCGCGTTTCGAGCCAGCCGGCCGCCTGTGCCAAAACCGCTTCTATCGTCCCGATTGCCGTATCGGCGGGCGCGTTCCCCATAGCCCCTCATATTTGTGCGACTGCTCAAAATCCTATGCCGCCTACAGGCACTCGTCGAGTCCCGGCGTCACGAAAGATTCAAAAAGTCGACGAAGAGCCGCTTGACATGCCGTGTCCGACTGGCACTATCCAATTTAGGACAGTTGTTATGATTGCTGCAAAAGCGAACTGTTCGAGGGTGTTGAAGAGATAATCAGCGTGATGGGCGCCAGGCGGCGATTCTGAAGGATGAGCTCCTTCGGACAGGGTTACTTTTGCCCTGTCCTGATCGATCGCTGGCGAAACGCATCACGCAAGACCCGGAAAGCCGGGCACGACATTAGGAGAGGCCGAGTCGCAACGCATACAGGGGGTATTCGTATGGCCATTCGTCTCCGTTCGCGCAGGATGCGCATGTTCTGCGCGCTGGGCACGAGCACGTTTTTGACACCGATGATCGCGCCGGCCATGGCACAGGAGCCTGTTCCGCAGGTGGCAGACAATGCCGAGGCTGCCGTCGAATCGGGTCTCGGCGAAATCGTGGTCACCGCGACCCGCAGCGCGCAGAGCATCCAGAAGGTGCCGATCTCGATGCAGGCTCTGGGTGCCGAAAAGCTCGCGGAACGGCAGGTGAAAGGGTTGAGCGATTTCGCAGCCTTGCTGCCATCGGTGTCATTCGCGGGTATCGGGCCAGGCCGCAATACCGCTTTCTTCCGCGGCATCGTGCCGGCGGGCGGCGCCTATGCCTCGGTTGGCTATTATCTGGACGATATTCCGATCACCGGTACCGAAGTGCCCGATGTACACGCCTATGACATGGAGCGTGTCGAGGCGCTGTCGGGGCCGCAGGGCACGCTTTATGGCGCGGGATCGCTGGCCGGCACCATTCGCCTCATCACCAACAAGCCCAAGCTGGACAAGTTCGAATTTGGCTATGACGTCGAAGCCAATAAATATGGCAAGGGCGATTTTGGCGGGCAGCTGGAATCCTATGTCAACGTGCCGTTGAGTGATACGCTGGCGTTGCGGGCCATGGGCTATTACCGGCGCGACGGTGGCTATATCGACAACAAGCCCAATGAGGGATTGCTGAACAATGGAGCGCCGGCGGTCTATAATCTGGGCGACAATAATCCCAACACGTTCTGGAATCTCGACAATAGCGATATCGCCAAGGATGATTACAACACGATCAAGGAATTTGGCGGTCGGTTGCAATTGTTGTGGGAGCCGGTCGATGACTGGTCGTTCAACCCGTCCATCACCGCGCAGAAGCAGGTGTCGAACGGATATTTCGGCTATGATCCGCGTGTCGGCGATCTGGAAGTCCATGACTATGACCAGACGAAGAATGACGACCGCTGGTATCAGGCAGCGCTGTCCATCCATGGTCATATCGGCGATTGGGACGTCGTGTCCGCGACCGGCTACTTCAAGCGGCGTACCCGCACGCTCAACGACTATACCTATTATACCGTGACCTATGACGGATTTGGGCCTGGCTATGAAAGCTATCTGCAATTTTTCGATAATTGTACCGGCACTGGTGCGTCGCAGCAATGTTCGCTGATTGATCCGACCCAATATTATCACGCCGATACGCATCGCAACAAGTTCACGCAGGAATTGCGGATCAGCACACCAAAGGACTGGCCGTTCGACGTCACGATCGGCGGATTCTACCAGAGACAGTCGAACAAGCTGAACACCAGCTATGCGATCCGCGGGCTGGACACGATCACGGGCTATACCGCGACCGGCGGGGGCGATGTGGCGGGCGGCCTGATCGGCGTGCCGGCCATGTATGGCATTGCCTATGATGATGACGGCAATCCCTATTTCGACACAAGCGACGTCATCAATCCCAACGGCAATCCGCTCGGTACGATGCTGTTGGGGACGCAGGCCGTGAAGGGCGACGCCTTCTACTTCGTCGAGCAGGACCAGCTTTATCATGACAAGGCGATCTTTGCCGAAGGCCATTATAATATCACGCCGACGCTGAAATTGACCGGCGGTATCCGCTATTTCTGGACCGACTATAAGGTGCGAGGCTTTGCCGGCGTGGCGGGATCTGCGGCCGGCGTTGGCTGTACGACACCTTTCCCCGCCGATGAGCGGTTGACCTGCATCAATACCAACACCAATGCGGCTGATGGTACGGGGCGCTACAAGGAGGATGGAGAAACACATAAGGTTGCGCTCGATTGGCAGTTCCAGCCCGATAAGATGGTGTATTTCAATTATTCGACCGGATTCCGACCCGGCGGTTTCAATCGTCCGCTACGTATCCGCAGTCTGGGCAAAATCGTGGATGTCGCGCCGTTCGAATCCGAAACGCTCACCAATTTCGAGCTGGGGGTAAAGACGACCTGGAACAATATGTTCCGGTTCAATGCCGCCGTCTATTATGAAAAGTGGAACAATATCCAGTATAGCGTGGTCGTGGCCGGCGCGCAGGGCGCAGGCATGACGGGCAATGCCGGCAAGGCGGTGGTCAAGGGCATCGAATATGATGCCGACCTGAAGCTGGGTGAGATTACCATTTCGACGTCCGGCGCCTTCAACGACGGCAAGCTGAAGGGCGATTTCTGCAACTTTGCTCTGAATGATGCCGGCACCGCGATCGGTCAGCTGAGCAGTTGCGCGCCCGGCGTGGATGTAGGGGCCAACCCGCCGATCCCGTCGGTCGCGGCGGCCGGCGGTACGCGCCTGCCGCGCCAGCCCCGGTTCAAGGGCACGACGTCGGTCCGCTACGACACGATGCTGGGCGATTTTAGCGCCTTCCTTCAGGGGGCGGCACTGTACCAAACCGGGGCGACGCAGGATCTGAACGTCGATAGCAATGCATTGCTGGGCAACACCAAGGGCTTTGTCAGCTTCGATTTCTCCGGCGGGATCAAGAAGGATAATTGGAGCCTGACCTTGTTCCTGCAAAATGCCTTCGACAAGCGGGGACAATTGACGCGCAATACCTTTTGCTCGATCGACTTCTGTTCGGGGTCGTCGCGGACATTTACCATCAAGCCGCAGTTCTTCGGCATAAGGTTCGGCCAAAAATTCTAAAAAGGTCGCCAGACATGATGGCCATGCCCCGCCGGATAGGGATGTGGGGCATGGCCATTTTCATGAGCATGATGGGGCCGATGCTGGTCGTGCTCACGCCCGTGCGCGCGCAGGAAGACCATTCGGGTCTGACTCGCGCGGACTATCGCCGCAAATGCCTTATGTGCCACAACCGGGCCGCGCCCGAAGGCGTGTCGCCAGAGATATTGGCGGGCCTGCATCCAGAACCGGGGCTGACACCGGCTGTGGCGATGCCGGGGCTCATTTGCTGGCGGCGTTGCACGACATGCTGGCCGGGGGAGGCGCGTAAACAGCGGAAATAGCGGGCGATAAGATATTTTTCCATTGGCAAGGTCGATCGCTTTGATCGAGCGAGAACATCACCGACGTGAGGAAGGCCTTTGTATCCACAATCTTGCGGATCGAGGCACACAGTAGGCGCACGCGAAAATACTGACTGCCGTTATATCAAGCAAGGTGTCGGTAGCTGCCTCACTCTCTGAAATTATGGCATGACCTAGCGTGGACAACGTTAGGGACGCTACAAATCCTGCGATAGACAGAGCGGTGCCGGCATGAATATGCTTCCTATGCATTCTGAACTATTACCGTGAGCACAGACCGGTGGGCAAGAGGTGATCTAAAACAAGACCTCCCCCTTCCTATCCATTACGGCTCCTACCGCCGCACCGACGGAAACAGCATCCGCAGCGATGCTGGCGCATGGCATTGCTTGATCGCGGTTTCGACGTGGCGGGCGCGTTCGGCCGTCAGCGAGGCGGAAGACAGGGCGAAGCGTCGTTCGTGCGCGACTTCATCGGCGCTGAAGGGCGCGCTGCCCTGGGGTACGCTGTTGCCGCCCAGGCCGAAGACGACGAAGTTCATCATGTCGGCCAGTTGCTGATTATCCTTGATCCGGCTGAGCGCGACATTGGGCAGGCGGATCAAGTAGGCGCGGGTCTTTGGCGTGCAAAGGAACCAGCCGACCCGGCCGCGCAGTTCGGGCAGCGCGGCGGGCGCGGCGCTACCCTGGACCCCGTGGCAGCCGCCACAATTTTCAACATAGTCGGACCGGGCGAGATCGGGATCGGTGATTGCGGCAGGCAGCAGTCCCATGGGCGGCAAAGCGGCGCGGCCGATGCCGACCGCGCCGAGTAGCGCCAGCGATCCGATCAGCAACGCGCGCATCATGGTCTCTTGCGTCAGCTGGCCGCGCCCACCAGCACGGCGGTCGAACAATGATATTCCATGCTGCTGGTGCCGAAACACCAGATCACGTCATTGTTGAGTTGGGGCATGTAGAGCTGGGTTTCGCGATCGGTATTGTCGCAACCGCACTGGCCGCAGGCAGGCTTGCCGCAACAGTCGCGATAGGCGATCAGATAGGCCTTGCCATCGTCCGGGTTGATGCAGGTCCCGACCCAGGAGACGGGCGAAGGCTCCGACCCGGCCGGGCAGCTGTGGATGCCGCCGCCGCAGCAGGTGCACAGTGCGCCGTCGATCGCGCAATAGCGCCAATAGTCGCACTTGGTTTCGTCCTTGCTCTGCGCGGTGCGGGCAAAGGCGGTCTTGGCCTCCGGCGAACGATCGGGCTTGGCCGCTTCGGCGCGGCTGACCGGCAGTAGCGGGAAGGCGGGCGCGGCGACCAGCGCGGCCCCCAGGCGCGAGAGCATAGAGCGGCGCGAGCTGCCGCCGGCGAGCTTGCGCAGCAGCTTTTCCCCCATGGCATCGGCGTCGAACTTCTTCATGGTACGGACCCCCTTATTTGAAAATTCAGGCCGCCTGCGCCTTGAGCGAACCGATATAGTCCTGAACCGTCGCAATCCCCATTTCGTGGGCGACGATCAGGCTCTCCAGATGCTCGCGGCTGTTGACCAGCCCCTTGGACAATATGGTCCCTTCGGCGTCGAGCAGCACGGCGAAGGGGAGTTTGGCGACGCCATAGGCCTGGCCGACATCCGGCCCGTTGACGAAGGCGTAGCCGTCCAGCCCATGCTGCGCGATCATTATGCGCTGGGCCGCGACATCATCGTCGCCCACGAAGGTGAGTGTGACCCGCTCGTCCCGCGCGAAGGATTTGGCCATCGGAATGATATTCTTGCACAGAGGGCATTGGGCAGAGACGAACATCAGGAGGCGTAGCGCCGTGCCGTGGGCGTGGCCGCCGATCGTCACCGGCGCGCCGTCGATCGTGCGGGCGTCGATCCTGACGATGGCTTCGCCGACCGCCGGGCCGCCGCTGGTGGCGAGCGCGCCGGCGGGCGCCACACGAATATGCAGCACGCCGACCTGCCGCGCGACCGCCAGCAGCCCGACGCCAAGCGCCAACAGGACGACCCAGGAGAGGATCTGCGCGATGATGAGCGACGTCAGCATAAGTCTATCTCCGGTAGGCGGCGGCAGGGGCGGCGATCAGCGCGAGCAGGGCGCTGAGCAGATGGTAGGCGAGGAAGAGCGCGATCCCGCCGGCGGCGGCGGTGGCGATATCCAGCGCCGAAAAGGGCGGGGCAGGCAGCAGGCGAGGGGAAAGCAGCGCGACCAGCAGCAGATTGCGGATGACCAGCGGCCAGCCGATCGGATGACGCAGTTGCGATCGGCCGCAGCCGCAGTCGATGTGGCTGCGCCCGCGCTGGATGTTGATCGCCATCGCACCGGCGAAAAGGGCGAGCAGCAGCATGGCAAGCAGCACCGGCACCGGCGCGAGGCCAGAGATCAGGGTGGCGCCGATCGCCATTTCTGCCAGCGGCAAAATGGTCGCGGCGGGCGCCACCAATCTGCGGGGCAACAGCCGGTAATTGGCGATCACGCCAGGCAGCAAAGTACGATGGCGCAGTTTGGATATGCCCGCCTGCAACAGGATCAGGCCGATCCCGATAGCAGCCGCAAGCGCGGCGATCGCCAGGCCCAGCGCCATGGTCAGGACGGGTCCGCGACCGTGATGGTGCTGCCGCCGGCTTTTTCGATCTTGTGCTTTTCTTCCCATGTGGCGAGGTCGATGACCAAAGCAGTGCCTTTTTCCCCGTCCATGATGAGCAGTGGCTTGTCCGACTGGGTGACCTCTATATTGTTCATCTCTTCTTTCAGCGGGTGGCGCTTCACCACCTTCTGGCTGGCAAGATCGACCTCCCACACTTCCGTGCCCGACGCCTTGTGCGACCAATATTCGCCCATGTGCATCAGCACGAACAAATGGCCGGTGGCACGATGCAGCGCCATTGGCTGGCGCCCGCCCGGATACCAGTTCAGTTCCAGCGGTTTGGTTTCGCCGGGCCGGATGCCGGCGGCCGCCTGGATCGAGAAGGGAGCGGAAATGGTTGGCGCAGGACCGAGTTTAGCCGTCCATATCTGGCCGGTATAGCTGAGGAAGGTCGTTTCCTTCTTCTTGCGGTCATAGGTGAAATTGTCGAAGATCGGATCGTCGGTGGCGGAAAAAAAAGGCGCGCTGTGGGTGATGTCGGCCTTGGCGCCGGTCAGCTTCACCGTGGCGAGCGAACCGTCGCCGCACAGGGCGGAAAAGCCGACGCCTGGATTGGGCATCATGCTGGCGCAGCCGGGCAGTTCGACATTGGTGACGAACTTGCGCTTCACCAGATCGACGATGTTGACCGAGGAAGCGGGACTGAGATTATAGACGAATCCGGTCTTGCCATCGTCACTGATAATGAAATTATTCTTACGCGATCCGATGAGGATGCGGTCGGGGATGGTGATTTCCGTCACCAGCTTCAACTCGCGCGTATCATAGACCGACACCATATCCTGGCGCGTGCCGCGATCCCCCTTCGACCAGATGGTTTCAGCGACATAATAATAGCGGCCGGCCGGGTCGATCGCCATGTCGGCGAGCCGACGGGTTTCCACCATACCCTTCATCTTGCCGGTTTCCCCGTCGAATATGCTGGTGCCTGGCATGTCCCAGCCGCCGTCGATGAAGAACCAGTTAGGCTTGGGCGGTTCCATCGTCACGACGTCGGACGTTTCCGGTTCCAGCGCAGCCGTCATGTCGGCGGGCGCGGCATGGCCGATGGTGGCTGCGAACAGGGCCATGCCGATGGCAGTGGCGGCGAAAAATCCCCTGACGGCGGCATTCGACATCTGGCGTGATCCCCCTTGATCGATGCGGTGGCAAAGGACTCGTTGATGGCCTTCCCTGCGCTCAGTCGAAGGCTGGACAAGTGTCAAGAATTGGTCAAGGGGTGCAGGGCCTGTTCGGAAAATATTTTTGCGATGCAGCAATTTTAGGCAATGATTTCGTTCACGCCGTTCATCCGGAACAGGCGCAAATCGCGCGGCATGGCGGCGGCGAACAGTGCGATGCAGCCGCAGGCCAGTGTCGCGGTCGCGCCATTGGTCAATCCGCGAGGCCCCAAACCGTCCGCCAGCATCGACCCGGCCACCGGCCCGGCGATCATGCCGAGGCTGTGGATGCAGGCCACGAAGCGGCGGAAGAGCGGCCTGCCGTCCGCGGCAGCCGTCGCCAGCCCGGAAAAGCGGATGATCGTTGCGGTCGATCCTATGTTGAGCAGGCCGATCGAGAGGATGAACAATTCCGGCGCGCCATGGCGAGTCAGTGCCAGTGGTGCCAGGAGGCAAAGCGTCGATAAGAGGCCGGTCAGCGGCAGCGGCACGAGCGTGCGTTCGCGCATGACCATGAGGGCCGTCACCGCGCCGATTACCGATCCGATCGCGACCGCTGTTCCGACCACATGGTCGTCAATGCCGGCGGTGATGGCGAGCGCGCCGGCGAAGCTCCAGATCATCATGGTCGCCGCAATGAAGCAGAATAGGGCGGCGGCGAGCGCCAGCGCGTGGACCGGATGGCCTTCCCGTTCCATCGCGGTCACAGAGCGGTCAGTCGGCGCATCGGCCGACGAGGGGCGGAGCGATAATATCAGCAGCGCGACAGGTGCCAGCGCCAGCAGGCGCAGCGCAGCGGCCGGGCCGGCCATATCGCCAAAAGCAGGCAGCGCCAGCGCGACCAGGGTGGAAAGCAGCAATTGGATCAGGAAGACGGCGCCATAGGCACTGGTGGGCCGGTGGGAGGCGGCCATGCTCATGGCATGGGTGTAGGCGATGCCCATGCCAATGCCGAACAGGCCGCGCATGGCGACTAACGCCTGCAATGATTCCAGAGCGGGTGTCATCAGGCTGGCGGCCAGCGCGATCAGGGCTGCGGCAGCAGGGGTGCCTTGCGGCAAATGGCTACCACCGCGCCATATTATCACGGCCCCGATTGCCATGCCGCCCTGGGTCGCGCCGACGATCCAGCCGTGATCGGAGGGAGCAAGCCCGGTCGCGGCGGTCAGCAGCGTGAGGAATACAGGGTCGATGCCGGGCTGCAACAATGCCAGTGCTGCCGCGACGATGCAGGCTGTGTTGCGTTGGCCTGCCCGTGTGAGCGATATACGGCGTGCTTCCATGATGGCCCCCACAGCATGAACCGGCGCTGGTTGCGCCCGTGCCGTTTCAGACCATCCCTCCCGCGTCGCGGACTCAGGCCGCTTCCGTCATCAGTCCTGCAAGATCGCGCGAAGTCACCGTCTTGGCAAGATGCACGAAGGACATGGCGGCAAGTGCGGTGAAAGCCGGCATTTTGTGCGCCCAGGGCTTTTGATGGCCGAGGAAAGGGGTCGATCCCTCCATCGAGGCGCTGATAAACAAGGAAACGCTATGTACCTCATCCGCGCTCAGTGCCGGATTGATCTGGGCGACATATTCGCCGATCACCTCATGCACCTTGCTGTAGAAGAGGCGGACACGGTCAGCAACGAAATCGCTCTGGTTCGCCAGCGCCCAGAGTTCTGTAAACAAATGGGTGGTGCGCTTGGTCTGGATATCCTCCAGGCACAGGATGATGACCAGCTTCAACCGTTCCTCAGTGGTGAGGCCAGGTTTGCGCACCGTCTCCTCCAGCAGCTTGTCATAGGATTCCAGCATCTCGTCCAGCATTACCTGGATCAGCATTTCCTTGCGCGGGAAATGGTAGCTGACATTGCCGACCTTCATATCGCAGCGCGCGGCGATGCGACGCAGGGTGAAGGCTTCGGCCCCTTCATCGATCAATACCTCAAGCGCCGCCTTGAGGATCTGGCCAACGGTTTCTGACCCGCGAGCATAGATGCCGGGTCGTGAAGGAGCGATTATCATGTCACATCTGCCTTGGCGGTGTTCCTATCATGGATTGGTCTATCGCGCCACCCTTTGCACGGCAGGATAAATGAGCGCCTTGACGAATATTTGAAGACTGTCCAATATTGGGTCGTCCATAGAAGATTGGGAAGAGGCGCAAAATCCGGGGCGGCTTTCATGCAGGCGTGCTTCCCGGTCAAACGTCCACCATGTCAGGGGTACATCTGCGATGATTCAGGGTATCAAGCGCGTCACTCTTTTCCTTGTCGCGATAATCGGCCTGCCCGGAGCCGCGTTGGCGACCGGCCCGCAGACCTTCGCCAGCCGTTGTTCCATGTGCCATCAGCCGTCGGGCGCCGGCCTGCCTGGTCAGTTTCCAAGGCTGAGCGGCCGCGTGTCCGAGATCGCGACCAGCCCAGATGGGCGGCGCTACCTCGCCATGGTGCTTCTCTACGGCATCTATGGCCCGATCATGGTGGACGACAAGAAGATTACCGGTCTGATGCCGGGCATGGGGACGTTGAGCGACCAGGATGTGGCCGACGTGCTCAACCATGCCGTATCGCTCAAGAAAGCGGCAAAACCGGGCGCGACCTTTACGGCAGCGGAAATCGCAAAGGTGCGGGCCGGCGGCAAGCTGACCGCGTCGCAAGTTGCGGCGGAGCGTGGACGCCTGGCGGCGAAGGGGCTGGTCCGGTAAAAGGAACTGGCGAAGCTGCCATGCCGACGAGCATGACATTCACCAAGAACACCTGATGGAAAGCATCATCCTTTATCCGTTCCGTGTGCATGGATGGCAGGCTCATGCAGATGGTCAGGTCAGGCTGCGGTGACAATCCTGAACCCGATATGCGACGTGCCCAGATCCCGTTCCTGCGCCTGAAATGCGGCAGGCCTGAAATTGGCACAATAGTTCATGGCGCACAGATAGGAGCCGCCTTTGATCAGCCCGGTCCCGGCGCGCTGCTCGCTGGTCCATTCCCATACATTGCCGACCATGTCCCGCAGCCCGAAGCTGTTGGCAGGGAAGCAACCGACCGGCGCCAGCCCGACATAACCGTCGCGGCCGGTATCGCGGATCGGGAACACCCCCTGCCAGCTATTGGCGACCGGATGACCTGTCGGACCATAGGCCCAACTACGCGGATCGCGACCTTCCCTTTGGTCGCCGCGCGCGGCTCGTTCCCATTGGGCTTCGGTGGGAAGCGTGCCGCCCGCCCAACGCGCATAGGCAAGCGCATCCTCATAATCGACATGAATGACGGGCCAATCCTCCCGCCCGGACAGGTCGCTGCCAGGCCCTTGCGGGTGGCGCCAGTCCGCGCCTTCGCGATAGCGCCACCATGCGCCGGCATTGTCGAGGCTGACCGGTTCGGTCGGTTGGACGAAGATGGCGGAGCCGCCTTCACGTTCAGCCGCGGTGCGATATCCGGTGGCATGGACGAAGGCATCGAACTGCCGGTTGGTCACTTCATGTCGGTCGATCCAGAAGGCCGCGACTTCCACCTTGCGGCCGGGCCGTCCTGGACCATCCTCGCCCAATAACAGCGTGCCGGCCGGCACGAATACACGCCCGTCGCGGCTATCACATTGCGCGGCCAGGCCGGTCGATGGCGCCGGCACAGCCCCCAAAAGCGTTGCCGCACTGGCGGCAAGCAACGTCAGGGCTGCTATCGGGCGCCACGGCCTCATTTCTTCGCGCTGTCCTGAACCGGCGCGGGCGCCGGCATGACCACGCCCTTGGCGGTGGCATAGCTGTTCCAGTCGCCGATCAATTCCTGAAGCTTTGCCGGTTGACTGGCCGCAAGATCATGGGCTTCGGCCGGATCCTTCGCCACATCGAACAATTGCCACACGCCGGTGCCCACGCCATTGCGGGGATAGGTGGTCGCCGATGTGGGCAGATAAACGGCCTTCCAGTCCCCCTTGCGCAGCGCGCGGCGATAGAAAAGCTCGGTCCCGACCGCTTCGGTGGGCTGCCGGACCTGCGCTGCCGTACCGGCCAGCACAGGACGCAGGCTATGCCCCTGGAAAGGCAGGATCGCATGGCCTCCAAAAGTGGCCGGTTGTTCGATCCCGGCCAGATCCAGCAAGGTGGGTGCCACATCGGTCACACTGAGCATAGCGTTGGCGATCCGTTGCCCGGCAATACCCGGTCCGCTGGCAAAAGCGGTGACGCGGGTGCCGCCTTCGGTAGGATAGCCCTTGACCAGCCAGGACGGCGAACTGTTCGCCTGAGCCCAGCCGGGACCATAGCCGACATAGGAGGAGGCGTTGCCGATATTGGCGAGGCTATTGTCGATCTTGAGGGCGGGTAGCGCTTCAGGCTTCTTGCTCGCCTGGAACGGTGCATCGATGATATTGCCTTCGGGTCCATTGTCGGCAAGGAAGACGATGACGGTATCGTCGTAACGCCCAAGCGCCTTGAGCGTGTCGACGACGCGGCCGACATTCTGGTCCATCCGATCGACCATCGCGGCATAGACTTCCATCTTGCGTGCCTCGATCGCTTTTTCCTCGGCGTTCAAAGACGCCCACGGCTTCACGCCTTCCCAATCATGGGGGGTAAGGTCCGCAGGGACCAATCCCAGTTCCTTCTGACGCTTGAGCCGGGCCTCGCGCAGGGCTTCATAGCCGGCGTCATAGTACCCTTTATATTTGGCGATCACGTCGGCGGGCGCCTGCATGGGCCAATGTGGGGTGGTATAGGGGAGATAGGCGAAGAACGGCCGCTTATCCTTCACGCCTTCCTTCAGGAAACCGATCAGCCGGTCGGTGAAATAATCCGCCGAATAGCGCCCTTTGGGATATTTCACGATCTTGCCATTGTCGCGATAGGTCGAGGCGCCACCGATCGCTGCCCACGCCTTGTTCTGGTCTTCGCCGAAATGATTGCCCAGGCCCTGGAGCAGGGCATAGGAGCGTTCGAAGCCGCGTGCTGCCGGGCCGCGTTCGGGCGTCAGCCCCAAATGCCATTTTCCCGACATCAGAGTGCGATAGCCACCCTGATGCAACAGTTCGGCGATCGAGGCGACCCGATCGTTGAGATAGCCTTCATAGCCGGGCTGACCGGTTTGTTCGGGTGTCAGCGTTTCGGCCATGCTGCCAAGGCCTGCCTGATGATTGTCCACACCGCTCAACAACATCGACCGGGTCGGAGAGCAGGTGGGGGCCGTATGAAATCCGGTGAAGCGGACGCCGCCATTGGCGATCGCATCCAGATTGGGCGTTGTGATTTCACCGCCGAAGGCGCCGAGATCGGACCAGCCAAGGTCGTCGGCGACGATCAAAAGAAAGTTGGGTTGCCGTGCGGTGGCGGCCGGTGCGCCTGACGACGGCGCCTGCTGTGCCTGCTGCGCTTGTGCCGGAACGGCGCTCGACAACGCCGTCGCGGCAAATAAAATAGCTGATTTCAATATCTTGTTCACCGGGTCATCTCCCTGATCCGACTCTGAATGACCCGGCAGACCTATGCGACGGCGCGGCGGATGCGAAACAATCTATTGTCTATGAGTTTGATAGAAAAACTGTCTCGCCACAATTCCAATTAATTCTCTAGTTGCGGCATTGAGAAAGACTCAATCGTACCGGTCGCCAAAATTGGGGGTTCCATGACCACGCTGCTTCATTCCTCGTCCCTTGCCGTCCTGGCTGCCCTATCGCTCGCCGGCCTTTCCGTGACCGCCCATGCAGCTGATGCTGCATCGGTGCCGGCAGCGGCGGACAATGGCGATGTGGGTGGCGGCGAGATCATCATCACCGCGCGTCGCCGGAACGAGAAGATTCAGGACGTCCCAGTCGCCGCGAACAGCTATGGCGGCGAACAGTTGGCGGCGACCCGAACCTATAACCTGCGTGATCTTCAGGCGCTTAGTCCCAGTCTGGTGGTGACCGTGACCAATCCGCGCAACACCAGCATCAATATCCGTGGCCTTGGCAATAATGTGTCGGTCTATAATGATGGGCTGGAGCCGGCGGTCGGCGTCTATATGGATCAGGTCTATCTGGCGCGGCCAGGGCAGGCGGTGTTCGATCTGGCGGATATCGAGCGGATCGAGGTTTTGCGCGGGCCGCAGGGTACGTTGTTCGGCAAGAATACGTCGGCCGGCGCAGTCGTCGTGACCACCAAGTCGCCGACGTTCGACCCCGAATTCGGCGGCGACATAAGCTATGGCAATTATGATTTCCGCCAGTTGCACGCTTATGCCAGCGGCGCGTTGATCGACGATGTGCTGGCCGGGCGCCTTTATGTGTCGAAGACCGATCGCGACGGTTATGTCTCCAACCGCTATGACGGCAGCAAGACGCAGGATTATCATGATTTTGGCTTGCGCGGCCAATTGCTGTTCACGCCGACGGAAAATTTCAAGCTGCGCGTGATCGGCGATTACGGGTTCCAGAAGTCCCAGACTGCCGCAGCGGTGCTGACAGGGGTGATCCGCAGCTACGACAATGGCGTGAACTTCGCGAATAACTATGATGACCGTGCGACGCGGCTTGGTCTGGAGACGGTTACGGCCGCGCCGGGCGATCGGATCGTCGATGTCGATGGCAACCCGCGCTACAAGATGCGACAGGGTGGCATATCCGCGATTGCGGATCTGACCCTGCCGGGCCACAGCCTGACGTCCGTTACATCCTGGCGCCGCTGGGACTGGTATCCGCATAATGATGGCGACAGCACGCGCCTGGATGCCGGCACAGATTTCCACCAGAGCAATAATCAGCAGCAATTCAGCCAGGAACTGCGCATCGCATCCGAAGGCGATCGCAAGGTCGATTATATCGCCGGCCTCTATTATCTGTGGCAATCGATCAAGGCCGAAGCGCTGAACGCTTATGGTCAGGATGCAGCGGCCTGGTTCTTGGCGCCGAGCGTCGATCCGGTGATGGGCGCCGCCGCGCTCAACGGCTACACGATCATCAGCCACTCCAAGCCGGTGACCAACAGCTATGCTGCGTTCGGACAGACGATCTGGCACATCACACCCACGATCGACCTGACCACTGGACTGCGCTATACCTATGAAACCAAGAGCGGCTGGTTCGACCAGCAAGCCACTGGTGACGATCTGAGCGGTTTGACCGCGGCGCAACAGGCAGCCGCCCTGACCATTCGCGCCCGCTATGGCGCGGCCAACTATTATGAGGCGCATACCAAGGAAGGTCGCTTGTCCGGTCAGGCCACCCTGTCATGGAAGATGACACCGGACGCGCTACTCTATGCCACTTACGGCCGGGGCAACAAATTTGGTGGCCTCAACCTTGCCAATATCACCACGACCGGCGCCTACGCCGCCGATCCGGTCATCAAGCCCGAAACCATCAACAGCTATGAAGTGGGCCTGAAAACCAGTTGGTGGGCAAACAAGCTGACCGCCAATCTTGCCGGTTTCTGGACCGATGTCAGCGATTATCAGACGACGATCGTCGATGTCGATCGCAACAACATCTCCTTCTTCACCAATGTCGGCAAGGTCCGGACGCGCGGCATCGAGGCGGATGTGCGCGCTGCGCCTGTGTCATGGCTGTCGCTCTACGGATCGGGCACCTATACGGACGCGCAATATGTCAGTTACCCTAATGCGCCTTGCCCGATCGAGACGAACGGGCAGACGCTGTGCGACCTGTCTGGCGATCGCCTGCCGGGCGTATCGAAATGGGCTTTCTCGGCTGGCGGTGAGGCCAAGGCTGCCGTGGGCAGGGCGCTGGGTCAGGATGCGCAGGTCTATGTCGGGGCCGATTATAGCTATCGGTCCAATTTCTATACGACCGCCAGCCTGTCGCGTTACTCGCTGATCCCCGGATATAGCCTGCTCAATGCGCGCATCGGCGTACGTGCGCTCGACGGCAGTCTGGACCTTCAGCTCTGGGGCCGGAACCTGTTCGACAAGGATTATTATCAAAGCCTGTCCGCGGGCAACACCGGCTCCATCACTGGCACATTGGGCGATCCACGGACCTACGGCGTGACTTTGCGTACGCGCTTCTGACCGTTGCCGTGGGGGGAGGGCAGGCGTTCCTTTCGGGACGGCTGTCCTCTTTGCCCGAGGAGAATGTGCCTGGACCGTTCATTTGGAGTATGGGCGTTCGCAACTGCGCGGCATGGGGTCTATCCGCACCGATTTCCAGGGCCCTCTCTTCCACAACCGATAAAGTCTGTCGCCCACTATGTCGCCGGATACTCAAACGCATTGCGTGCCTCCAGCCATGGCAATCAGATATTGGGCGGTGCCAGCCATCCGCGATAATGGACCAGCCGCCCGATCAGCGGCAATGCGATCGGTACGTCGAAATGGAAGCGTTCCTCCTGCGCCCATTCCCGCGCGATCGAACGCGGAGCAAGCCAAGCCGGCAAGGGCACAGGACCGATCCACCACCGTCGCATGATCATGGTCAGTCCGTGGGCGTCGCTAGGAAGATCGAAGGCGAAGCGAAAGGGGCCGAACCGCTCGACAAGCCAGCTGCCGTGCTGGCTGAGATGGCTTTCGAAACGGCGGCCACCAAAATCGCGCGTCCAGACTTCGCGGCCATCAATTTCCCGGAAATGGACGTGCAGCTGGTGAAGGCCGGGTGTAGGAAAGCCCACGATCCGTGCAATATATCTCGCGATCAGGTTTGACGCGCCCATCACCTGCGCTTCTCCCGTCGCGCCGCCGTCGCGAAACACATCATGGATGGCGCGCATTTGGGGAGGGAGTTGCGCGAAGCGATCTCCCATGACCCGCGCATAAAGAGGTGGCGGAGCAGGCTGCTCTTGCACCTCGTGATGGATCGCCAGCTTTCCGAACGCTTCGGCATAATCGGCGAGCGTCAGCGCCTCTCCGGCATCGCGCGCACCTGCAACTTCCTGTCCTGACACGATCCGCGCCACGATGGGCACCACGGATAAAGTCGGTATTTCCGGTCCATCGCCCCGGTCGGCGATCAATGTCCATCGGCGCTCGACCTTCCGGTCGGCTACATCCCCGAAAAGGCGCACGATCATTGCGGAGCGATCACTGCCCATCGAGCGGGTGAGAGATTGGAGAGGGTGAAGAAAGCGTGCGAACGGCGCGAGCGACTTGATAAGGCCCCAACGCACAAACCAGCTGATGAGCCAGAGCGCCCAATTTTGGAACCAGAGCTCGGTACCCGCCCGAAAGCTGACGGCGGGGCGCCCCTCCAGCCTTTCAGGCAGAAGAGCCAGATCTGGTACATCGACAAGGGCTATCTGCCGTCCTGTAATGGCTTCCACCCCTGCGCAGTGGAACGTGGCGGCATGGATATCCTGCCATCCAAAAGCCTTGGCCCATTTCTGACCGCGCCAGATGCGCATGGGTCGACCGACCTGGCCCAATATGGCGGCGGATACCGCCGGACCCGCCGTCGCCTGGTTGGACGCGCTGATGGCCATTTCGACCGCGCGCACCCGGTCCATACCATCTGCCAGATGCCGCACCGCCGCTCCCGATAACGCCGGTACGCTTGAGGCGCCGGAAAGCAGAACGACGTTTGCCGCTCTTGCCTCGTCGTCCAGCGGCCGGATTCCGCATACGAAATCGCGGCTGTCGGCGATGTCTATATAGTGAACCCGCGCTGCGATGCAGGCCTTGGGAATGCTGTGGTCCATCGCCTGAAACGGGCCGGAAGCATCCACGACCATATCTGGCTCATGCTCCGCCAGGGCTGCGGCTATCTGGCTGCGATCAAAGGCCAGAGGGGTGAGGCTGGGCGCGTTCCCGCAAAAGGCGCGGGCCTTGTCGATGGATCGTCCGGTGACCAGCACATGATGTCCGGCGGAGGCGAGACGCGACGCGATGCGTTTGCCAAAGCCGCCATAGCCGCCAAGAATCAATACACGGCTCACAGGATGCGGCTGGCCTGCTCTGCCGTCGGTATCCAGCAGGTCGATCGCTGACCGAACAGGCGGTAACGGTGGCGCGCGATCCATCGATAGACCGGATCGCGCAACCAGCGCGGCACGATCCGCAATGCGCTCAGCCCATTCCAGGGACGATCCAACCCGGCCCATATCGCCAGTACCGCCTCGCTGTCGCGCAAGGCGCGACCGTCTTCCACCACGATCAGGGTGTCGGGATTGGCCGGGTCGATCCCGAACTGGTGATAGAGCGCGGCCCCAACTTCACCCTGCATGGATGCCAGCCGGAAACGACCGGCGCGGTCGTGGCGCAGCACGAATGCGGCGTTGGCGGAGCAGAGGACGCACATCGCATCGAAGACGATGATCGGGCCATCATTGTCGTTCGGGACGTCCGTCATGCGGCGTTTGCCACGGGCGCGCCGATGGTCAGGTCGGCGTCCAGTCCCAAAGGCGGTAGTGGATTGCCCACCAGCCCGCTCACCATCGCTGCCTGTATGGTGGTGGCGGGCCAGAACCTGGACAATGGGCCCACGATACGGTCGCGGACCAACGGTAGCAGGCGGCTGTCCGACTGATAGACTGGCGTAAACAGCGCAGTGAGCCATTGATAGGTGCGTATGTGACGGCGGCGGAGGCTTATGGCATGCCGGACGCCGTCATCGACATGATCCTTCTGCGCAAGCCCCATCGTGAGTGCCCATGCGTCCAGCAACGCCATATTGGCTCCCTGCCCCAGCTGCGGACTGGCGGAGTGCCAGGCATCGCCGATATGGACCAGCGCCGGTTCCGCCGGACGGGACAGCGTCCGATGCGCGTAGCGAGCGAAGGTCAGTTGATCTGAATGATGAATCTGATCGAGCAACGGCATGGTCTCAGGCCAGAGCGCCGCGACTTGCGCCTTCCACGGCGCCAGTCCGGCGTTGCGCCAGTCGTCCAGCCGATCCGCACGCAGCGACCAGAAGAAAGCAGCCTTGGGCGCTGCTGCCCCAGGCGGCGTACCGATGGGGAGAACCCCCGCCATGACACTGGCGCGTTCGTAACGCTGTGTGAGTGTGTTGGGATCGACGGCGCCGTTCGTCGGCCAATCCAGGCTGGCCCAGAGCGCGCCATAGGCCAGATCCTGGCCTGTGGGCGGTGCCAGCGGCGTGCGCGTACCCATCGCATCGACGACCAGATCGTAGGAACCGCTCGTCTCGCCACCGGCAAAGCATAAGTGGCGCTTCGTTCCAGCCAAAAGGCTGCCGGTCAGCGTGCGCCCGGTATGCACTGCAATGCCCGATCGCAGGACGGCGTCGTGCAGGATCGCAAACAGGCTGGCGCGATGAATGCCAATGCCGAACCTATCGTGGCGGCGCAGGGCCGCATAATGCACGTCCAGGACGATCCGATCGCCCGCTTTGCCAAATAGCCTATCGACGCGCGACCCTCCCGCCATTGCTGCATCCAACAGTCCCAATCTGGAAAGGACGGCCATGCCCGTAGGCTGGATCATCAGACCGGAACCGATAGGGCGGGGTGTATCGAACCGTTCGAACAGCGTCACATGATGCCCGGCACGATGAAGCAGCAGCGCCGCTGCCAGTCCGCATGGCCCGCAGCCCGCGATCGCAATATCCAGCCTTCGCATCGTGGCTGTCTAGCCGAGGCAATGCTTCCATCCAATAGGATGATTGGGGACAAAGAGGTTTCGTGTCGCGCCGGTTGGATTTCGCGAGATGTATGGCCTAGGCTTGCTCCATGACACAATCCGGAGCCACCATGATCAACCGTCGCCATTTCCTTTCTTCCGCATCAGTTGGCGCTGCCATCCTTGCGGCCGGCCCCGTGTTCGCGCGCAAGCCCGTGCCTCAGGCCGCCGCCGGGTCGGCCAACCCGGCCCTGTCCGCGTTCATGGACGCATATTTCGAAGCCCAGATCGATGCTTCGCCAGAAGCTGCGACCAGCTTTGGACTTGATACCGGCGCTCGCGCCGCCCTGAAATCGCATCTTACCATTCCCACCCGCCAGCGCGAGGAAGAAGACCGCGCCCGCACGCGCACTGCGCGCGCCGACCTTCGCAAGATCCACCGTGCGTCGTTGGGCGTGCAGGACGGCATCTATTACGACACGATCGAGGCCAATCTCGATGCGGTCATCCGCACATACGCCATTCCCTATGGGCAGGGTGGCTGGCCGCAAATCTATCGCGTCAGTCAGGGTGGCGGCGCCTATCTCAACACGGGCGATTTCCTCGATAATCAGCACGGCATCAAAAATGCGGCCGATGCCGAGGCCTATGTATCGCGCATCAATGACTTTGCAGACGTGCTGGCCTCGGAGACCGATCGCATGGTGGAAGATTTCGGCATCGGCGTTGTTCCGCCCGATTTCATCCTCAAGAAAACCATCGGCCTCCAGGGCGCGATGTTGAACACGAAGGCCGCCGATTCACCCCTCGTCGGATCGATCGTGCGCCGTACGGGTGAGCAGAAAATCGCCGGCGACTGGCGAGCGCGCGTCGAGAAATTGGTGACGGAGCGGGTCTATCCGGCTTTGCAGCGCCAGAATGACGCCTTGAAAGCTACCCTGCCCAAGGCAGGGCACGAGGCGTCGGTCGCGCGCCTGCCCCAGGGCGATCAATATTATGCGAACAGCCTCAACTATATCACCACGACGCGGATGACGGCGGACGATATCCACCGTGTCGGCCTGGCACAGGTGGCAGAACTGACCGCGCGTTCGGACGAGATGCTCAAGAAGCTGGGCTTCAGCAAGGGAACGGTGGGCGAGCGCATGATCGCGCTGAACGCGGACCCTGCCAATGTCTATGCCAATACCGATGCCGCCAAGGTTCAACTCGTCGCGCACCTCAATGATCAGATGGCGGCGATGCAGAAACTTCTGCCCAAGGCTTTCGGCCATCTGCCCAAGTCCGGGGTCGAGATCAAACGTGTCCCGGTCGAGATTCAGGAAGGCGCGGCGCAAGGCTATTATAATCCGCCCAGCCTGGACGGCACGCGACCGGGCATATATTGGATCAACCTGACCGATACGGCCAACTGGCCCAAATATGGTCTGCCGACGCTGACCTATCATGAGGCGATTCCGGGGCATCACCTACAGATCGCGTTGCAGCAGGAAAGCGCAGCGGCGCCCAAGCTGATGAATCTGTTTGGTTTTTCAAGCTATACCGAAGGCTGGGGCCTTTATGCCGAACAACTTGCCGACGAGCTTGGCGCGTACGAGAATGACCCGCTGGGTCAAGTCGGCTTCTATCAGAGTTTGTTGTTCCGCGCGGTGCGGCTGGTCGTCGATACCGGGCTTCATTCGAAGGGCTGGAGCCGCGAGCAGGCGATCCGCTATTTCATCGACAATACGGGCCGGGCAGAAGGCGGCGCCACGTCCGAGGTGGAGCGTTACTGCGCATGGCCGGGCCAGGCCTGCGCCTACAAGGTCGGTCACAATGAGTGGCTGCGTCTTCGCAAGAAGGCTCGCCTTGCTCTGGGTGAACGCTTCGACATCCGCAGTTTCCATGACACCGCATTGGCGGGTGGCGGCATGCCGCTGACCGTGCTGGAGCGCGTGGTCGATAACTGGATCGCCGAACGGAAGGCGGGCGCGGCCTGACGCTCTTAATGCAACAAGGTCGAGGAGGGCGTTTGCATTTCCTCGACCTTGTGCGTTGAATATTTCTGTTTCGAACCGCCGTTACTGGGGCGTTTTTGTCGCGAACCAGATATGATGGACGTCTTCGTCGCTGTCGACGAACGCTGGCAATTTCCGTTCCTCTACAGCAAAGCCGATGTCTTCCAGCATGCGATCGAAACCAGCTGCGGGATAAGCGGACCAGATCGCCAATATGCCCCCTGGCCTGAGAGCTGAATGGGCAGAACGCAGCCCCCATCTGGAATAGAGCCGTTCATTTTCGATCTGGATCAGCCCGTCCGGACCATTATCCACGTCGAGCAGGATGGCATCGAAACGATCCGTCGAATTTGCGATGACATCATGCACATCTGCAATCTCCACGACCACGCGAGGGTCGGCGAGGTGATCGCGAAAGATGTGGGCTAACTGGCCTTTGGCCCAGGTCACGATTTTCGGCACCAGTTCCACGACAATGATCGATGCCTGCGGGGACCATGCTGCCAAGGCGGCGCCCAAGGTGAAGCCCATTCCCAGCCCGCCGATCAACACATTACCGTCCGCGTTCGAAAGACGTTCGCATGTCATTCTCGCCAAGGCTTCTTCCGACACATAGTCGCAACTGCCCATCAACTCCTCAAACCCGAATTCGATCGAGAAATTGTGACCATATTGCAGAAGACGCAATTGTCCGCCGCTTGGGATATCCGCCGTGTCGATCAACACGCCGGACGCCGCTAGATCTGCCTGGCCGCTATCGCTCGGAAGGAATGAAACTGGATCGACATGCTCTACCTGCCTATCGGCATTATGTAACTGATTCAGAAATATTCCTTTGTCGGGCGAGATCGTCGGACCATTAGAACGACTATTTAAATAGGTTATTTCCGGGCTTTGCGCGCGGCGTAACGCGCGTCACGAGCGGCCTTTCGCTCGGCTTCGGTCAGGGTGGCAGTTTTGGGATTGGCTTTCGCTACCGCTGCGGCCTGCTCCATAGCTTCTGCGCGTTTGGCCAGCCGTGCGGCTTCCCGTTCACGAACCGTGGCTTCGCGTCTTTCCCTGGCAGCCTGTTCCTTGGCGAGACGATTTGCCAGGCGTTCCGCCTGCTCGGCCGGATCAACAGGCGGTTTGTTGCGCAACTGGTCCAGCGCCTTCTGCTTGGCATCACGGGCTGCGGCGGTTCTATCCTGAAAGCCCGGTGCTTTAAATCCTCGCATAAATTCCTTTTGATCCTTCTGTCTGAGATATGGTCACCGGCGCGGGAAGAAGGCGACCTCATGAATGGCGAGAAAAGGGCCGTCCGCCCGGTTGGACCGGGTGCGCGTGCCGGTCATTCTCGTTCCTGTTTCGGGAATTGCCCCGCTCATAGCGCTTCTGCGCTTAAACCGCCACCCTAGTTAGGCAAGGTAGCTTCGACAGGCATTTTTTACCCACATTCTGTCCTTGCAGGAATTCCGATTTCCGCTCCATCGTCAGAATTTAGTCGATGGTGGATAGCGGTTGCGGGGGCGCTCACCACGCAAATATCCCAACGACCTTGCAAATTCGATCGCATGTACTAGATGGTACACAGCGTCGCGGCCGCGACGGTCTGGCGACTCGGCGTCCCATCGACCTTCAAACCGGCACCATCAGGCGACTATAACAGACAAAGGAGGTGCCGCGTGTCAGGCACGAAAATGCACGGCCAACCGCTGATCCGCGGTTGGCTGTTTCTGTTGGGGACGGTGATCCTCGCCGCGGGCCTTTTTTTCGCAATAGGCGGGATCAGGCTCGTCAGCTTGGGCGGGAGCCTTTATTTTCTGGTGGCCGGCGTCGCGCTGACCGTTGCAGCGGTGCTCATCGCTTTGCGCAAAGCAAGCGGGGCGTTGCTGTTTGGCGCTGTCTTCCTGCTCACCATTTTGTGGGCCTTGTGGGAAGTGGGTTTCAGCTTCTGGCCGTTGATTTCCCGCCTGTTGGCGATGGGCGTGGGCGCGACCGTGGTCGCTCTGTCCTACCCGCTGATGCGCCGTCGGGACGGTTCGGCGCCCGCCTGGCGTCCCGCATTGATTGTGGCTGGCCTGATCGGCCTGGGGTCGGTCGCCGGGGCCGCCGCCATGTTCGTGCCGCACCCCACCGTTCCGTTCGCAGGGCAGGAAGGCGCGCTGCTGCCGGTCGATCCGGCGCAAGAGCAGAAGGACTGGACCGCCTATGGCAATACGCATGGCGGCAGCCGTTTCGTGGCGCTCGACCAGATCACCCGCGGCAATGTCGACAAGTTGAAGGTCGCCTGGACATACCGCACCGGAGACATTGCGCTCAGCGACGGTAATGGCGCGGAAGACCAGAATACGCCGTTGCAGGTCGGCGATACGCTGTTCGTTTGCACGCCGCATAATAATGTTATCGCGCTCGATGCGGATACCGGCCGCGAGAAATGGAAGACGCTGGTCAATGCCAAGGCATCGGTCTGGATGCGTTGCCGTGGCCTTGCCTATTTCGACGCCCGCGCGCCGATCCAGCAGCCCAGCCTGCCGGGCGCAACGCCGGTGATAGCGGCAACCGTGCCGGCCGGCGCCGCCTGTCAGCGCCGCATCCTGATGAACACGGTCAATGCCGAACTGATTGCGCTCGATGCCGACACCGGGAAGTTCTGCGCCGATTTCGGCACGAATGGCCGGGTCGACCTGAAGGCCGGCCTCGGCAATGCGCCCGATCCCCAATATCAGCTGACCTCCGCGCCGACGCTGGCGGGGACGACCGTCGTGGTCGGCGGTCGCGTCGCCGACAATGTGCAGGTCGATATGCCGGGCGGCGTCATGCGCGGCTTCGACGTCATCAGCGGCAAGCTGCGCTGGGCCTTTGATCCGGGCAATCCAGCGATCACCGGGGCGCCGGCGGCGGGCAAGAGCTATGCCCGTTCTACCCCCAATGTCTGGGCGGCCATGTCCTATGATCCGGCATCGAACACCGTGTTCATGCCGGTAGGCAGCGCTTCGGTCGATCTTTATGGCGTAACCCGCAGCGCGCTCGATCGGAAATATGGTGCGTCGATGCTGGCGCTGGATGCCACCACCGGTCGCGAGAAATGGCATTTCCAGACGGTCCATAACGATCTGTGGGACTTCGACCTGCCGATGCAGCCGAGCTTCGTCGATTTCCCGGTCGATGCGACACGCAAGGTGCCTGCGCTTGTCTTCGGCACCAAGGCGGGCCAAGTCTATGTGCTCGACCGCGCCACCGGCAAGCCGTTGACCGACGTCAGGGAAGTGCCGGTGAAACCCGCCAATATTCCGGGCGAACCCTATTCGCTGACCCAGCCCAAGTCGCTGGGCATGCCGCAGATCGGCGTGGGTCCACTGACCGAGGCGGACATGTGGGGGGCGACCCCGTTCGACCAGCTGCTCTGCCGTATCGCCTTCAAGGGCATGCGCTATGACGGGCTCTACACCGCGCCGGGCACCGACAAATCGCTCAGCTTCCCCGGATCGCTGGGTGGCATGAACTGGGGCGGCATCTCGACCGATCCAACCAGCGGCACTATTTTCATCAACGATATGCGGTTGGGCCTGTGGGTCCAGATGTTCCCGCAGACCGCAGCGCAGAAGGGCCAGTCGGGCAGCGCGGGCGAAGCGGTGAATACCGGCATGGGCAGCGTTCCGCTCAAGGGCACGCCCTATTCGGTGGTGAAGGACCGCTTCCTGTCGGCCTTCGGCATTCCCTGTCAGGCGCCGCCCTATGGCACTCTGACCGCGATCGACCTCAAGAGCCGGGCCGTCAAATGGCAGGTGCCGGTGGGTACCGTGCGCGACACCGGGCCGATGGGCATTCGCATGGGCCTGCCGATCCCGATCGGCATGCCGACGCTGGGCGGTACGCTGGCAACGCAGGGCGGGCTCGTCTTCATCGCCGGTACGCAGGATTTCTACCTGCGGGCCTTCAACGCGGCGACCGGGGCGGAAGTGTGGAAAGCCCGCCTTCCGGTCGGCAGCCAAGGCGGTCCGATGAGCTACAAGTCGCCCAAAAGCGGCAAGCAATATGTGGTGGTGACGGCGGGCGGTGCGCGCCAGTCACCCGATCGCGGCGATTATGTGATCGCCTACACATTACGCTGAACCAGAGGCGGGGTGGCTTGGTGCCGCCCCGCCCGCTCATTGTCATCATTCATGTCGCCGCGCGCCGGATTGTCGCGCGGAAGGGAGGGGCTGTGGCCCAGATCATTCATCCGCTGGCCCACCTGACCGTGGCGGGGCTGCTGTCGCTCCTGCCGGTAGCGGGCGCGTTCGCCCAGGATGCGGCGCCTGCACCGGACGCGGTGCGCACCCCGCCGCGCGAGACGTTGACGGGCGACTGGGGCGGACTGCGCACCCGCCTGAAGCAGGCGGGGATCACGGTCCGCGCGGACTATGTGTCGGAAACCTTCGCCGCCGTCGATGGCGGCCAGCGCCGTGGCACGGCCTATACGCAGCAATTGCGCGGGGGTTTTGATTTCGACATGGACGCGATTGCCGGCCTGACCGGCGGGACCGTGCATGTCACCTTCAACGACCGGCGGGGCGTGGGCCTCTCTTCCGATTTCGTCGGCAACCGGTTGCCGATTCAGGAGGCTGCGGGGGCCTATAATACGCGCTTGTCCGAATTCAGCTACGAACAGAATCTGGCAAATGACCGGTTCAATCTGCGGCTGGGCTTTTTCGCCATGGGCAATGATCTGGGCGGCATGCCGTTGGGCTGCAATTTCGTCAACGCTGCATTCTGCGCGCATCCGTTGTCGGAATCGGGCAATAGCGGCTGGTATAATTATCCCAATGCGCGCTGGGGTGCGGCGGTGCGCTATCGGCTGCGGCCGGATCTCGCGCTGCGCACGGGCCTTTATCAGGTCAATCCTCGGCTCAACGACCTGGACAATGGCTTCCGTCCCTTTGTGGGCGGCACGACCGGCATCCTCCTGCCGCTGGAAATGGAATATGATCCGGGCATCGAGCCGGGCAGCCGCGTGCTGCCTGGCCATTACAAGCTGGGCGTCTATTATGACAGTTCGCGCGCGGCCCGGCGGGGCGAGGACGGTACGCTGCGCGGACGCTATGGTTTCTATGCACTGGCCGACCAAATGATAGTACGAGACGGCAATGGCAGCCGCAGCCTGTCGATCTTCGGGCAGTTTACCGCCAATCCGGCGTCGTCGGCGCAGATCACCCATTGGTATGCGGCCGGGCTGGTCAAGATCGGCACTTTTCCAGGGCGCGATACGGATAGCATCTCGCTGGGCATCGTGCATGCACAGGTCAATCCGCGCCTGCGCCACACAGCGACCGAGGCACAGGATATGCCCGGTGGCTATGCCGCACTGCCGATGGGTGAGACTGCCATCGAACTCAGCTATGGCATCCAGTTGCGTCGCTGGCTGAGTATCCGGCCTGACCTGCAATATATTATTGATCCGGGCGCCTTCACCTATAGCCGCAACCATGATGCGCTGGCGCTGGGCGGGCAGGTCAAGATGCAATTCTGATCCAGGCTTATGACTGTGTTCCAGCTGTTGACATTCTGCCTTGCAGGCACGCAGCACGTCGGCGATCAATCCATCAGCCTATCGATCATAGAGGAATGCACGTGATCCCTGACAAGAAGACCCAGATCGTCATCGTTGGGGGCGGCGCCGCCGGCCTTGAACTGGCACGCAAGCTGGGCGCCCGCTACGGTCGCAAGCGACATGACATCATCCTGATCGACCGCAATCGCACCCATATCTGGAAGCCATTGCTGCACGAGGTCGCGACTGGATCGCTCGACGCCAGTCTGGACGAAGTGGGTTATCGCAGCCACTGCCACCGGTGGGGCTATCGCTACCTCTATGGCACGTTGGAGGGAATCGATCGCAGCGCGCGGCGTGTCCACATCGCGCCGGTGTTCGATCCCAAGGGCCGCGAAGTCGTACGCGCCCATTCGGTTCGCTATGATTATCTGGTGCTGGCCTATGGTTCGGTAACCAACGATTTCGGGACGCCCGGTGTTGCGGACAATTGCCTGTTTCTCGATAGCCGCGTTCAGGCTGATGGTTTCCGCGACCAGTTGCTCGACCATTGCCTGCGCGTATCGCGCGCGATGTCGGCCGATCCGGCATCGGATGCGCGGGTGCGGATCGCGATCGTCGGCGGCGGCGCAACCGGGGTCGAACTGGCGGCGGAACTCTATAATGCGGCGGATGCGCTGGGCTATTACGGGCTTGAAGTGTTCGATCGCGAGCGGCTCGACGTTACCTTGCTGGAGGCGGGGCCGCGCATCTTGCCTGCCTTGCCCGATCGACTGGCCGACGCCGCGCGTGAGGAGCTGGAGGTGCTGGGCGTCAAGGTGCGCGCCGGTGTCGCCGTCACCGCCTCCACGCCGGAGGGGATGGAAACCAGGGATGGCGGTTTCGTCGCCGCCGATCTTCAGGTCTGGGCAGCCGGGGTAAAGGCCGCGTCGATCCGCGATGGGCTGGACGATCTGGAGCTGTCCCGTGCGGGGCAGGTCATTGTGCGGCCGACGCTGCAAAGCCTGGCCGACGATCGGGTCTTTGCGATGGGCGATTGCGCGTCCTACACGCCCGATGGCGCCGATCGGCCGGTGCCGCCACGCGCGCAGGCCGCGCATCAGATGGCGGATACCGTTTTCGACAATCTGGGTCGGTTGATGGCGGGGCGAGCGTTACGGAGCTTTGTCTATAAGGATCATGGCTCGCTGGTATCGCTCAGCCGCTATTCGACGGTCGGATCGCTGATGGGCAAGCTGGTGGGAGGACGCATGGCGGTGGAGGGGCGCCTTGCCCGCTTCGTCTATATGTCGCTCTATCGCATGCACCTGCTCGCCGTACATGGAAAGATACGCGGTCCAGCGCTGATCCTGGTCAGTCATATCAATCGTTTCGTACGGCCGCGCCTGAAATTGCATTGAGCAGGGGATTGGCGCCCCTCATCGGCAAGGCCGCATAAACCATCGTCCTTCCTGCCTATCATGCGGGCAAGGTGAAAATGATCGGCGCGGCGAACTCGATACGCTCGCCGGGCAGTTCGGTAATCTTGTCGATTTCGCGGCGCTTGCCACCCTATGCCGTCAGCGGCAAGCGTCCCGTGTCAATCTGCTGATATGCCGTAACGGTTATTTGTCCCAGTGTCGAAGTCGGCAAGGAGCTTCCTTGCCTCCTTCACTGTTACTATCGACAGGCAAAACGCGGGGGCGATGACAGCGGCCGCTATTTCCGAACACCGCTTCGGACAATATCGTCAACATCATGGGTGACGCCGTTCACCATCACCTTTTTCACCTTGAAGGTATTGGCGATATTTTCGCGTGGATCGCCATCCACCAGGACGATGTCTGCGAGCTTGCCCGGTTCAAGAGTGCCGGCGTCCAGATTGAGATCCTTCGCCGAGTTGACGGTCGCTGTCTGGAGGGCCTGGAACGGCGTCAGGCCCGCATCGACATAGGAGGATATTTCCGCATGCAGGTTGTTGGCGATCATCGTGTCGGTACCCGCCGTGACCAGCGCGCCCGCATCATACATTTTCTTCAGGCTCTTATACTGACCGTCCAGCAAGGGTTTGAGCATCGCGGCCATCGGATCGGCTCCGCTGATCGTCTCGCGCGCCCAGGTGGGATAGAGGTTCAGACGCGGATCGTCGCGATAACCCGGATTCTTCGATAGATAGGGATTCATCGCACCGAAATTCGTGGGGGTAAGCGTGCGGCCGCTGCGGCCGAACAATTGGATCACATCCTCATAGGCCATGCCCTGCGGCCCCTGTTTTGGGGAATAGCCGCGACGGCTGGTCGCGCCCATATGTTCGGTCGCATCGACGCCGGTAAAGGCCGCCGGGAAGATCTCATGGCCGCTGACCGGGATGCCCATGTCATGCGCCGCGCGCACGATCTGACGCTGATAGAGGTCGGGCATGCGGACATAGCTTTTGATCATGTCATATTTGAGCGCGCGCATGCGCACGAATTCCCGCTCCAGATGGGCGGGACTGGAAACGGCGACGCCCATCTTGTAATAGACGCGCTGCCATTCGAGCAGCGGTCCCGCGACATAGAGGCGCGGCGACAGGCGTACGCCCGATTCCGCCGCCTCGCGATCCTCTACTGCGTCGTAGATCTGCGTGCCCGGATCGCGCACCGTGGTGATGCCATAGGCCAGCCATGCACGTTCAAGGTTGGAGCCGAAATCCTTCTGCGCGTGGCTGTGATGTTCGATCAGGCCAGGAATGGCAGTGAGGCCGGTGCCGTCCACAAAATGCTCCGCCTTGTGCAGCGCCGGATCGTGATCGCGTATTTCGGCGATGCGGTGGCCATCCACGATGATGTCCTTGTCATGCTGGGTCACGTCGCGGACCGAGTCCACGAGGTTGCTGACATGGATGACGGTGCGGCCGGTCGGATTGGCGATGCGGTAGGTCAGGTCCACCGGAATGTCGGTGATCGTGCCGGTTTCGATGTCGATGGATTTCAGCGCATCGGCCGACTGGAACAGGATGGTCTTGTTGTCGGCCGCCCATGTCGGGAAATAGCTGATGTCGGAGGTGTAGGCGCGCGGCGGGCCGAGCGGCTTGCCATCGGGCGCGACGGGCCAGATCTTGAGCAGCCCTTCGTAGATGGCCGCCATCTTCGTGCCATCGGGCGCCCATGTCGGGCCGCCGCCCGCGCGCGTGTCCATCGACATATTGTTTTCCGGAATCTGCCAGAAGGGTTTGCCGACCCCGTCGGACGGGATCATGTAGATCTGGTTGGTGCCTTCGCGGAAGCTGTTGGAATATTTGTGCGACAGGGCGATGGCGACATATTTGCCGTCGGGCGACCAGCTGGGGCTGCCGGGCTGACCCAGCGACCCTTGCAATCGGGTGATCTTGCCGGTGGCGACGTCCACGATGCAGACGCCGGCAACGCCCCAGCGGCCATCGACGTCGATATAGGCGATGCGCTTGCCGTCATGCGACCATGCCGCACCCAGCGGCTGGGTGTCGATGTCGGTGAGGCGGCGATCCTTTCCGGTGGCAAGGTCGCGTATCCACAGCTGCGGCAGGCCGCCGCCCTTGTCGGATGTATAGACGAGGCTCTTGCCGTCGGGCGACCATGCGGGATCGGTGTCGAGCGCGCCGTCCTTCGTCAGATTTTCCGGTACGCCGCCCTTGGACGACATGACATAGAGGTCGCCGAGCGCGGCAAAGGCAATGCGGCTACCGTCGGGCGAGAGGGTGGGATGGACGATGCCCAGCGCCTTGCGCGGAGCCGTGCTGTCCCAGTCGCGTTTGGCGCGAGCATAGGCGGGCTTGATGACTTCGAGCGTGGCGGCAAAATCGACGGTGGAGAGCGCCGCGCCTTTTCTGCTGCGGATCTTGCCGTCGGAGACATAATAATAGGTGCCGCCTTTTCCCCAGCTGACGCGGAAGGGGAAGACATTTTCGCTGCCGCTGACGGTTTTGCCGTCGATGTCGAGATGGCTGCCCGTCGCGTCTTGCACCACATAGGCGAGTTGGCCGTCCGGACCGAAGGATGGGGCGTCGATCTTGCCCTCCACCTGTTTCAGAAGGCTTTCCTGTCCATCGGCGAGGGTGGCGACGTAAAGCGCGGTCTTCGCGCCATCGATGCCGGCATAGGCGATGCGCGCGCCATCGGTTGACCAGCTCGGCAGGCGATCTTCGCGGCCGTTGCTGCTGATCTGCTTCATCGCTCCGCTGGCGATGTCTAGCGTCCAGATGTCGTAATTGCCGCTGCGGTCGGACGAGAAAGCCATGGTTCGACCATCTGGCGACCAGGCGGGTTCTCGGTCGTCATAGGCGCCGTCGGTCAACTTCTGCATGTCGCTACCGTCCAGCTTGATCGTCCAGAGATCATAGCCACCGTCGCGATAGGAGAAATAAGCGAGACGCGACCCGTCGGGCGACCAGACAGGCTGACGTGCGTCGTTGAAATAATCGGTGATCCTGGTCGCCTTGCCGCCTTTCACCGGTAGGATCCAGAGGCTGCCCTGCAAGTCCATCGCCAGCCATTTGCCGTCGGGGGATACCGACACGGCCATGGAGGTGCCTTCATGCACGTCGAAGGCGACGGGCTTTTCGCCGCCCGGGGGTGGCAAATTCGCGGGTTGGGCGAGAGCACTGGTGGCGCTTGCCGACAAAAGAGCGAGGGACAGGAGTTTGATGGCGGATTTCATGATCTTGGATCTTTCCCTTACCAGCCGAAGACATAGCGTTCGCGGCGGACATCCGCCCCGCCGCGCAAGGTGCCGCTGCCCGGCACGACGCCGGTCGCCACGATGCCGGTGGATACGGCGAACGGCCCCAGCACATCGAGTTTGTGACCGCGCGCGGTCAGGTCATCACGTACCGCAGGGGGCACGCGATCCTCGATTTCCAGCACGCCCGGTTCATCCTTCTTGATGCCGAAGGAGCCATGGAAGTGGTTGGAATTGATGCGGGGTGCCTCGATCGCGGCCTGTAGCGGCTGATCGAAGGCGAGGACGCGCAGCAGGACGTTCATGATCTGCTGATCCTGATTGTCGCCGCCCGGTGTGCCGATCGCCAGGTAGGGCGCTCCGTCCTTCAATATCATTGAGGGGGACAGGGTGGTGCGCGGGCGCTTGCCTGGTGCCAGAACATTGGGGCTGGTAGGATCGAGGTCGAAGACGGTCAGGCGATTGCTCATCGGGACGCCGGTGTCGCCCGCGACATAGGCGCCGCCGAGCATCCAGCCGCTGCTGGGGGTGCAGGAGAAGAGGTTGCCATCTTTATCGACTACTTCGATCGCGGTCGTGTCCGCCGTGGGCTTGGGCGGCGCCTTGAGCATGTGCGGCGTGAAGACCGGCGTGGTGCGGGCCTTGCCCTCGAACGCCCATGGATCGCCGAAGCGATGGTCGAGCGACGCCTTCGGCCCGATCTGCTTCGCGCGCGCCGCGGCATAGTCCTTCGATAGCAGGCCCTTCATGGGAACGGTCGCGAAGTCGGGATCGCCAAAATACATGTTGCGATCGTCAAAGGCGAGCTTGATCGATTCCGCCACGGTATGGAGATAGGGCGCGGACCCCGGCTCCATGGTGGCGATGCCTGCTGCCTCTGCGATGTTGAGCGCCATCAGCATGGCCGGACCCTGGCTCCAGAAGCCGGCCTTATACACCTCATACCCAAAGACTTTCGTCATGGCCGGCGTTTCGACCTTGCCCTTGTATCTGGCGAGATCCTCATAGCGCATCAGGCCGCCGTCGCGCTCCATGGCCGCACCGATGCGGCGGGCGATGTCGCCCTTGTAGAAAGCGTCGCGCCCGGCCTGAATTGCAGCCTTGCGGTCCTTGGTCTTTGCAAAGGCAGCGCGGTCGGCATCCGCGATGGTGCGCATGGTACGGGCGAGGTTGGGCTGGCGGAAGATTTCGCCTGTCTTGGGCAGTTTGCCGCCCGGATAATAGGCGTCGTAGGCGTCCTTATATTTGGACGTGGCCTTTTGCTGGCTGACGAAGACTTCGGCAAGGAAGTTATACATGACGAAGCCATCGGCCAGTTCGATGGCGGGCTGCATCACCTGATCCAGCGTCATCGTGCCATTGAGTTGGAGGGCCAGCGCCATGGCATCGACCATTGCGGGCACTGTGCCGCCATTGGGACCATTGCCAGGGATGACGCCTGCGGCGGCAAACCTGTCCGGCGTGGCGAGGCCGGGGGCAACGCCCTGGCCGCTGACGAGCGAGATCTTCTTCATCTTTGCGTCAAAAATGATGGTCGGTGCTTCGCCGCCGAAACCGAAGTGGGAGATTTCGGTGACCGCCGCCGCGAACACCGCCGCGACGCCCGCATCCGTGGCGTTGCCGCCTGCCATCAATATGCGCGTGCCTGCCGCTACGGCATAATGGCGGCCCGCTGCGACGATACCGAAATTTCCCACGATTTCCGGACGCAAAGTTTCTCCGGCACTCACCAGTCGGGTGGGTTCGATCGCCGCTTTGGGCGCCTTGTCATTCTGTTGGGCGCCAGCGGAGGTTCCGCTACCCAGCGCGGCGAGGCCGCCTGCCGCCAGGGTCGCGAAGTCGCGACGGCTCAATACCTGCTTTTCGGTTTCGCTCATGAATGAAAATCCCCTGTGGTCGGCATTTGCGGTGCGGTCCGAGGGAAGGCGCGCGCCTGCCGACGTCGTTCATAACGCGCAAGTCGTTGCGATCCTCTATTTGCCGACAAAATTTGAAAGATTACAAAATATTTCGAAATTCATGGCGGAAATTTCGTTCTCATCTGTCTTAGGTGAAGGATCGTACGCGATTGCGGATATTGCGTACGACCAAACCCTGCTGCCGCAAGGGCGACGACGATCGAGAAAATCCGTGCCGGGAGAGGATGCCGGAATTCCAGTTTTCGGGGATTTCCGTCGGTATAAATTCTGAACTAACGTCCATTTTGGCCATCGTAGTTCAATCTTCGTGACGTCTATTTCGAACCGACCTGATCGCCAGACTGAAAAAGGCAATGCGCCGGGAGGGTCGGCGCATGTGCTTCATCACAGGGGAAGAACGAACGATGAGCAGTAGAAAAAAAACGATTGTCGCTCTGGCCGGTGTCAGCCTTTGGGCGCTGATGACCGGCGCAGCCCACGCGCAAGGCGCCAACGACGTCGCGCCGCAAGTCGATGAACAGCCAAACGCGGAAATCGTGGTGATCGGTTCCCAAATCAGGGGTGCCAATACAGCCGGCGCATTGCCCGTCAGTATTGTGGGTGAGGATCAGATCGAAGCTGTGGCAGCCGTTTCCGGCGCTGATCTCTATCGTTCTATCCCACAACTTGGTGGTGTGACCTTCAACGAACAGGTGCTGGGTGGTGGCAATGCCAACGCCGCGCGCGGCGACGTATCGACAGTGTCCCTGCGCGGCCTTGGTCAGGGCAATACGCTGTTGCTGATCAACGGCCGCCGTACGGTGCTTCATCCGACATCGCAGGCAATTACGGGCGTCGTCGATTCCGGCGTGCCGACTTTCGGCTACAATGCCAACACCATTCCGGTCGGCAATATCTCTCGCGTGGAAGTATTGCGTGACGGCGCGGCGGCGCTTTACGGATCGGACGCAGTGGCCGGTGTCGTTAACAACGTCCTGAATTCCGACTATAAAGGTGCGAAGTTCGACGTTCAATATGGGGGTGCCGAGGGTACCAATCTGCGCGAGTTTCAAGCCAATGGCCTGGTCGGATTCGACTTCAACGAAGGCCGCGGCAATATTTCCATATTCGGTGGTTATGCGCAGAAATCGAAACTGTATCTGAGCGATCAGGATTATACCGCCAGTGTCGATCGGCGTGGCTATGTGGCTGGCACCTCCTTTGCCAATGTTGCCGCATGGAACGGTACGGCGACCGCGACGCCATGGGGAACGTTTCGGGTCGTGCGCCCCGGTGGCGGCGCGGTATTCCTGAACCGGACGCTGACCAGCAACGGCACGACCTTTACCAACAGTTCGGGTCAGTTCCATATCCAGCCCAGCGCCAACGCGGGATGTCGCATCGCGACGGGAACGCCCAATACCTGTTATGACGACGGCAATGGCGTGACCGAAATGTCGGGCGCTGATTCCAATCTGCGGTTCAATTCGCCCGCGACGTTCGACGACCTGACCGTGCAGCCTTCGGTCAAGCGTATCAACATCTTTTCCTATCTGAACTATGAACTGTCTGACTCGCTGTCTTTCTTCGGTGAACTCGGCTTCTATCGCGGCAAGACCAGCTCGACTATCGGTGCGCCCGGATCGCTGGCCAATATTCCGATCACCGTGGCGGCGAATGCCTATTGGAACCCGCTCGGCCCGGTAGGATCGCCCAATCGCCTGCCGGGACTGGATCCCGCGGTCGTCCCGGTGACCGGACTGCCGATTCAGATCACGTCGCTGACTTATGCGGATGTCGGGTCGCGCAAGGTGGACGTAACCAATTACCAATATCGTTTTCTAGGCGGACTGCGCGGTAATGTCGGCGATTTCGAATGGGAATCGGCGGGTCTTTATACCTGGGCGACGGCTGCGGACACGCAGGAAAACTTCTCCAACACCTTGCTGCAAGCGGCCATCAATCGCACGACGCCTGACGCCTATAACCCTTTCAATGGCGGCTGCGTCGCCACGCCGTCGGTCGGCGATTGCACGCCCAACAGCCAGGCGACGATCGACAGCTTCATGATAGAGGCCACCCGCAAGACCCGCACCTCCCTGGCGCTGTGGGACTTCAAGGTTTCGAACTCCAATTTGCTGGGCCTGTGGGCGGACAACAGCATTGGCGTCGCAGCCGGTATCGAATGGCGCCGCGAAACCTATCATGACAATCGCTCGACCTATCAAGGCGGTATCGCTGGCGTCGATACCACCTACACCGACGCTGTCACCGGCGTCTTTTATGGTTCCGATCTTGGCGGCGCCAGCCCCAGCCCGGACGTGCGCGGAAAGCGCAACGTGAAGTCGGCCTATGCCGAACTGGCCATCCCGATCTTCAGCCCCGAAATGAACATCCCGATGTTCCGGCGTCTGAACTTCCAGCTGGCCGGTCGGTATGAAGACTATAGCGACGTCGGGTCGGTCGCCAAGCCTAAGGTTGCTGCATCATGGGAATTGCTGGAAGGCATGATGTTGCGCGGTTCGTGGAGCCAGGGCTTCCGCGCGCCGAACCTTGAGGTGATCAATACGTCCACGCTGGATCGCGTGAATGGCGGTTTCGACTATGTGCTGTGCGACGCCGACGTCCGCGCCCGTCGCGCGGCCAATTTTTCAAGTGCCGTCTGTAACGTTTCAGTGCTGCGCCGCAGCGGCGGCAACCCCAATCTGAAGCCTGAAGAATCCACCAGCTGGAGCTTTGGCGCGGTCTTTTCCCCGCAACTGGGCGACGGCCTTGGCAAGGTTACCTTCACTGTTGATCGGTGGAAGATTCAGCAGAAGAATGTCGTGGGCCTGCTGGACTATCAGAATGCGCTCAATCTCGATTACTTGATGCGTGTCCAGGGTAGCAGCAATCCGAATGTCATTCGCCGTGATCCGACGGCGGACGACATTGCGCGGACGAACGGGACCGGCCTCGCGCCAGTCGGCGAACTTCTCTATGTCATCGCCAACTTCCAGAACCTGCTGCCGGTCACCGTCCAGGGTATCGACTTCAATCTGGATTATGTTCTGCCCAATACCGGCATTGGCAGCTTCTCTCTGAACGTGAACGCATCGCGCCTGATCAGCTATTATGTCGATGCACCCGCTGGCGTGCAGCAGGTGATTGCCGGGCAGGCGGCTGGCGAGATCAACGCCGGTGTGCCGATCCAGGGCGGTGGCGACGTTATCGGCCGCGATGGCCAGCCGCGTTGGCGCATCTCGGCGACGTTCGACTGGTCGCTTGGCCCATGGAAACTGGGCGCGTTCACCCAATATATCGACAGTGTCTATGAAAATGGCGTGCGCGATGCGGCGGCTAATCCCTGGACTGTGAAGGGTCAAACCACCGTCAATCTCTATGGCCAATATACGTTCAAGAATGACGGGCCGCTCAACGGCACCACAATCCAGATCGGCGCCCGCAACATATTTGACAAAGATCCGCCATTGGCATCGACCGGCTATCTGTCAAACCTTTACCAGCCGCAGGCGCGTTACTGGTACACCAGCCTGAAGAAGGTCTTCTAAAGGCATATGGCAAAAGGCGCGGCGTCGATGAAGACGCCGCGCCTTTTCCGTTTCAAGCGATGAACAGGAGTTGATATGGCTTTGGACCGTCGGGAACTGATCGCGGCCGGCTTGACCGGCGCCCTGGTCGCGGCTTTGCCTTCGCGTGGCCTTGCCCAGTCAGGCAGTCGCGCGCCGGACGCCCCGCGTACCGGCAGCGCCGCCGTTTCTGCCCATCGTGTCGAAGTCCCGATGCCGCATGGCGGCGTGACGGCCGGTCATCCGTTGGCGGCCATGGCCGGGACGCGCATGTTGATGCAGGGCGGTACGGCGGCTGACGCGGTGATCGCGGCCATGGCCGTCATGAACGTCGTGGAGCCATGGGCATCGAGCGCGGGGGGCAATGGCTTTGCCACTTGTCTCGATCGCAAAAGCGGAAAGGTGCATTCGCTGGCCTTTGCGGGCGGGGCGCCACGCTTGCTGGATCCGGATGGCGACCCCAAAGCGTTGGATCATGGACCCAAGGCGTTGACGGTGCCCGGCGCATTTGGCGGCTGGATCGCGCTGGCACGCCGGTTCGGAAAACTCCCCCTTTCCACCCTGCTGGAGCCTGCGATCGGCTATGCGCGCGATGGACATCCGCTGGAAGCATCGATCGCGAATTTCATCACGCGGGCGCAAAAGACGCTGGCGCTTTATCCGAGCAGTGCGGCCATTTTTCTACCAGGTGGACAACCGCCGGCGGCACGATCCCTGTTCCGCAATCCTGACCTGGCTCGCACTTTCCAGGCGCTGGCGGACGCAGAAACCGCCGCGCTGAAGGGTGGGGGCGACCGTGACCGTGCGCTTCAAGCGGCCTATGACTATTTTTATACAGGGCCAATCGCGCAGGAGTTTGCGCGCTTTTCCACACAGGCAGGTGGCTGGCTGCGGCTTGATGACCTGAAGGACTATCAGCCGCAATGGAACGACCCTGTTACGACCAATTACCGGGGCCTGGATGTCTATGCCAGCCCGCTCACGTCCCGCACGGGCCTGGAAATGTGCGAGCAGCTCAATCTGGTCGAGGGATTTCACCTTTCCGCTATCCCGCCGGACAGCCCGCAATTCACGCATTTGCTGATTGAAGCCATAAAGATCGCAAAGGCGGACATATATAAATATGCCGCCGATCCCAGGTTCGCGCAAACGCCTGTCGCAGGGCTGCTATCGAAGCGCTTTGCAGCGCAGCGTCGTCAACGCATTGATCTGACCAGAGCGGGCGTCTATCCGGAAGGCGGCAATGCGGCTGCGTTCGACAATGCTGTTCGGGAACGGGCGCAACAGCATCTGGCTGCCGTGGGAGACGACCACACGCGGGGCGGCGACACTACCAGTCTTTCCGCAGTGGATGCCGACGGCAATGCCATTGCCGTGACCACGACGGTGGGTGGCGGATTTGGCACTTTCCTGGTGATGGGAAATACCGGCATCCTGTTCAACAATGGCCTGCGCCTTGGTTCGTCCGCGCCCTATGCGGGCCATCCCAACAAGGTCGCGCCCGTCAAGGTCGCGCTGTTGGGCAATGGCCCAACGATCGTGCTGGAAAGGGGCCGCCTCAAGCTGGTGTTCGGATCGCCGGGCGGCGAGACGATCGGTCAGACCCAGTTCCAGTTTCTGGTCAACATCGTCGATCGTGCCATGCCCGTGCAGGCAGCCATCGAGGCACCACGCTTTGCGCTGGATGCCGATCCCAATTTCTACAAGCCCGGCGCGGCGATCACCGTGCAGGCCGAGGGGCGCTTTCCCGACCCCCTCCTTCAGCAACTGGCGACGATGGGACACAAAATCGAAAAGGTCGGCCCCTATGCGATCGGAAGCGTCCAGGGCATATTGGTCGACGGGTCAGGCACCCGTAACGGCGGAGCCGATCCTCGCCGGATGGGTTATGCGATCGGCTATTGAACGGGGAGAACGATCCATCCGAAGGTCAGGAGGAGGAGGGAGCAAGCGTGGCAGAAACGGTCGGTCGCCTCATGGCGATCGCCTGCACCACCCCGTTACGATGATCAGGATGGCGAGCATTTCGGCGCCTTCTGCCGGCCAGTAATGTTTTCGACGCGCAAAAGCCCAGCCAGTTCTTGACCGGCTTCGATGGCTGGGCCCGCGGTACGCTCACAGAGCCGGGTATATGGGGTCTGCATTGCGAAGGGCGTGTCTAAACCTGACCGGGTGATAGGCGTGTAGCAAGACTATCAACCCAGCCACCCGCCGGTAAAGCCGGCCCGTTGCAGGCCGCGCCGGATATGCGGGTTTTTCTTCATCGTATTCCAGACGAGGCCGGAGCGATAATTTTCGATCATCGCGACGATTGGTCCCTGGTCGATGCCCAGATAATCCTTGTCCACCCAGCCGACTCCCAGGCGGAACTCGCCGTGGCGGAATGGCTGGGCCGGGCGGCGGATGATCGTCGGGTTGAAACTGTCCAGAAAGCCATATTTGTCGTAAAGCTGCTCGCCATAGCGAAAATACATGGCCTGAATGGTCGGCTCAACGATCTCAGGCGCAAAGGGGAGGGAGCCGATCAGCGCCGTGGGCGCCAGCGTACCATCATCGCGTTCGCCGGGGCCACGCGCGGAATAGCTGTAAAATTCCCGTTCCTTGCCCGCCAGCGTCATCTTGAAATCGCCCGGTCCGTCGCAGGCGGTCAGTCCCCAGCAGTCGGCGCCATAGCCGGCCCAGCCGCCCGGATTTTCCATCGCATAGTTGCGCTGGGCATAAGTGGCCCGGCGGCTGTTTTCGAAATAGTCGATCCCCTTGCCGGCCATATATCGATCGCGAATATCCCTGAAATCGACCCAGACATGGCTATATTGGTGGCCGAACATGGGCGCGAAATGCAGGTGCGGATCACCCCAGCGCGACGACCAACTGGTTTCGAACTGGGTGCTCCAGACGTTCCATGTGTCGTCGCGCAGCGGGAAGGTCGGCGACCCCATGCCCAATATATAGAGGATCATCCCCTCATTATAGATTTCCCAGTCGGAGCGAATGAAGCCGCTTTCGGGATGCCAGCCCATGGATACGAAGGGCGCGCGCGGCGTGATCCAGGTCCATTCCACCGCGCGATAGAGTCTTTCCGCCAGATCGCGAATCTTCACTTCGTCGGGATGGAGGGGATCGTCGAACCAGCTTTGCGCGAACAACACGCCCGCCATCAGAAGCGCTGTGTCGATCGTCGACAATTCGGACAAGGCGAAACGATAGCCTTTGGTGGAACCGAGGAAATGATAGAAAAAACCGTGATTGCCACTGACCTGGGTGCGCTTGTCGCCCATGGGTGCCGCGGCCAGGAACTGGAGCGTCGTCAGCGTCCGCTCGCGCGCTTCGTCACGGCTGATCCAGCCATGCGTGACGCCGATCGGATAAGCGGTCAACGCAAAGCCGACGGCGGCGATCGATACGAAGGATGGTGTCGGCCAGCGATCGGGCGACATGCCCGTCTTTTTGTCGGTGACTTCCCAGAAATAGCGGAAGGCCAGCTTCTGAATGTCGTCGATCAGAGGGCTGACCTCCACATCCAGCGCAGGACGATGGTCCAGTTTAGTCCATCCATCTACGGCAATCGGCCCTTCGGCGATCGGCACTTCCGGTGCGCGCGTGGCACAGCCCGACAATAGCCCGGCCAAGCCCACTCCCGCCGTGCCAACGAACGTCCGTCTGTCCAGCAATAGTTTACTCCAGTTGCAGAACCGCAGCGGACCAGATCGTGCAGAACCGGTCCGCTGCGGGATGCGCGGCCATCAGAAGCGATAACCGACGCGGAATTGAATACGGCGCGGCAGGGTCATCAGATTGGCCGCATACCGGCCATCGGCCGGGTCGAGCGGGTCGGTAATCTGCCCTGTCGCAGGGTTGATGCTGTTGTTGAAGAAGCCATCGAATCCGCTGAAATTCTTGTTGTTGAAGACGTTCAGCACATCGACGGCGAAATTGACCTGATCGTTTTTGCCAAAGAGGGGAAAGGTCTTCGTCAAAGTCATGTTGACTTCGCAGAATGCAAAGACGCCCTTGATGCAGTTTTTCTTAGGGTAGCGGGCGGTGAAATCGTTCAGTCCGGAGGACGCGCCGTTCGTCCCGTCCGTGACGGCGTAGGCTTCGCCCGAACCCAGCGTGGTCAGTGTGGAGAATTGGAAGCCGAGCGGAAGATCGACGATACCCGATATCACCAGACGATGACGTTCGTCGCCCGGCGACGCGCGCCAGCCATAGGAATCCGGCGTCGGCGCGTCCAGGCTGAACAGGTCGCCGCCATTTTTCTCCGACTTGCTGAGGGTATAGGCGACGTTCAGGCCCCATCCAGACTGTTTGGTATAGTTTTTGTCGAGCGTGAAATAGAGCGCCTTGTAACGGGTATCGAGCCCGTCATAGCCGATCAGCACGTTGGAATAGCCTGCCGCGCGGACTGCCGCGAGCGAGGCCGCATCGCAGCAACTGCCGAAACCATCCCCGTTCCGGGTCGCAAACAGGTTGGTATAGCCATTTCGCCCGCGCTGATAGGAAGCAGTGAGCGAGGTTTCGAAAATGCCGATACGTTGGCGTACGCCCAGCGAGAACTGGTCGTTGACCGGCGGCTTGGCGTTGTTCTTGACGGCGAACAGTTCGGGCAGGCCAACATCGGGATTGGCATTGACCAGGGCGAGCAACCCATCGCGGGTCAGATAGGCAGGATCCCACGCGACCGTAGGCTGGCCGTCACGCGGCAGGCCGTCGGCCGAGAACCGAAACAGGCCGATCGGGTTAATCGTACGCGACAGTTCATCGACCGTATTGTTGAAATTGTTGCGGTCATAATAGCGGCCGGCACCACCGAAGACGACGGTGCTGCGATCGCCCTTGATGTCCCAGGAGAAGCCCACTCGTGGGGCGAAGGCGCCCTTGAACGGGCTGCGGTCGTTCCCGTCGCTGATATAGTCTTCGGGATTGAAATAGGATGTCGTCGGCAATCCGCGCAATGCCGCCGCTGCGGCAGCAGGCGTGCGATATTTATTGTTGAACCCATTGCTTTCATGATCCCAGCGCAGGCCAAGGTTCAGTTGCAACCGATCGGTGACGTCCCAGTCATCCTGAATATAAAAGCCCAGTTGCGTGTTCGACGATTGGATCAGGCCTGAACCCAGGCCGAGCCGCGCTTCAGCCGGGAAGGCGAAGTTCAGATTATTGTTGGGTTCCCGGCGGAAATAATAGCGGGGCTGGATATAGGCCTGATTGTCGAAACTGATGTCGGTGAATTCGACGCGCGCACCGAACTTGATCGCGTGGCCGCTGAACCCGGTATAGGTCAGGTCGTTCCGGAAGTTATAGCTTTGCTGCACTTCGCGTCGCGTCGAATCCTTGCCGCCGAACAGGATCACGCCCTGATAATCATAGGCAGGCAAACCGGGGTTGATCGCAACCGGATTGAATGTGTAGTTCAGATAGTTGGCACTGAACTCATTGACCACGCTGTCGTCGTCATAGGTCCATTTGAACTGATAGGTGTCGACTACGTTGATCTTGTTTTCGGCATATTCGTAGGACACATTGTCGCGGAATCCCTGCACGTCGGTTTCTTCACGACGACTGTAGGACAAATCGAACGTCTGATTTTCGTTCGGGGTCAACGTCAGCTTGCCGAAGTAGAAATCACTGCGGAACGGGCTGACGAACGCACCTTCGAAATCGGAAATGCGCCGCCCGGAAAATTGTTCGAATTCGTTGATCGCGTCGGGCGAACCGTTGGACTTCACATTGAAGGCGCGATCCTGATCATTGCCTTCATAAGCCATGAAGAAGAACAGCTTGTCCTTGATGATCGGACCGCCCAGCGACGCGCCATATTGCTTGCGCTCGAACGCGGGCTTGGCATTGCCGTCGCGCTTGTCGAGATAGCTTTTCTGCGTGAGCGATCGGTCGGTATATTGGCCGAATATCTCGCCATGAAACTCATTGGTGCCGGATTTGGTGATGGCTGTTATGACCGCCGCGCCGGCCTGCTCATATTCGGCCTTGTAATTCTGCGTGATGACACGGAATTCCTGGACGGCGAGCTGGCCGAAAGGGTTGCCACGGCTGTTTTGCTGCCCCGCCACGCCGCCCTCGCGAAGCTTGTTCTTCAGGCTGACGCCGTCAATGAACACGTTGACCTGGCTGGCGGGAGACGCGCCCGAAGAAAACCCCTTGTCGGTTTCCGAATCCTTGTATCGGACCCCTGGCGCCAGTGCCGCGAAACTCAGGAAATTGCGATCGGTCTGCGGCAGGACGCGGATCTGCTCCTGGCTGATATTGGTCGCGATTTCGCTGGTCCGGGTCTCGCGCAGGCGGCTGCCGGTGACGACGATCTGGCTGCCGGCGCCATCGTCGGGCGTGGCCGCTGCCGTGTCGGTGGCTGGCGTGCCCAATCGGGCATCGACCGTGGCGGCCTGGCCCACGCCGACGGCGATATCCTGTTCGAACGTGCCTTTGTCGGAACCGGCTACAGCGATGCGATATGTGCCGGCGCGCACGCCGTTCAGGATATAGGTGCCGTTGGCGCCGGTGGTCGCCGTCTGGGCGCGGCTGGTTCCGGCGCTGGTCAGAGTCACGGTCGCGCCGGGCACGGGCGCACCAGCGGAGTCCGTCACCCGGCCGCGGATGGAGGCTACCGTCGTCTGCGCACTGGCCGGCGCAGTCATTACGACGATGCTGCTGAGCGCGGTGGCACTTGCAAGCAAGAGGCGGATCGCGTTCGTGTTTTTCATGGCATCTGTTCCCCTGTCTTATCCCCGTTCCCATCGGGGTGGTCGTTACGTTGTTGTTTGTTCGTGCTGTTGCGAACAATGAGGCTGGGATGTCTAAGTTCCGTCTGCGGAACGATTTCTCCATCGATGATCGCAGAAAGGCGGTTAATCGCGCGCGCACCGAGATCGGCGATATCGACCGCCATGGTCGTGAGGCCAGGGTTGATCAGGCGCGCCAGCGGAATATTGTCGAAGCCCGCAACGGCGATCTGTCCTGGCACATCGACGCCCATGTCGCGCAGCGCGACCAGCGCACCGATCGCCATCATGTCGTTCGCGGCAAAGATCGCATCGACGTCGGCCTGCTGCATTTGCAGCCGTTGAACCGCGAGATGGCCTGACTCTTCGTCGAAATTGCCGGGCAAGATCAGGGGAACGAGGCCGGCCGACATCATGGCTTCGCTATAGCCCCGCGCGCGTTCGGTCGCCTCGATATTGCCTTGTGCTCCGGCAATATGCACGATGGAACGACGGCCGGTCGCAATCAGATGCTCGACCATCGTGCGTGCGCCGGCGGCGTTGTCGATCCGCAATTCGGGCCGGCCCTGCCGGTTTTCCGGGCCGTTCAGCAAAATCGCCGGAATGCTGACGGGCAGATGCGCAAACAGCAGATCCGGATCGATATGCGGCGCCATGACGATCAGTCCATCGACCCGCCCACGCATATTGCGTAGCGCCTCTATCCCATCGCCCAGCCCCATATGCATGTTCGACAGCAGCAGGTGGCGCCCGCGCATCGCAGCCTCCCGTTCCATGCCGCGCAATATTTCGGAGAAGAACTCGCCATGCAGATCGGGCAGGACGACGCCGATCACGCCCGTCCGCGCCAGGCTCAGATTGCGGGCGCCGGCATGGGGAACATAGTTGAGCTTGCGAGCGGCCGCCTCGACCCGTTCCTTGAGTTCCGGGCGAACGTTGGGCAGGCGATTGAACACGCGCGATACGGACGCGACCGAAGCGCCGGCTTCGCGTGCCACGTCGCGAATCGTCGCCTGTCCGATAGCCTTGCCGTTCATCCTCTGCCCTTATCTTCTGCTTTTTTGCCGACATGGCTTGCCGATCCATCTTGTAACCGGTTACAAGAAACCAAAGGATACTGCAATAGGATGGCGAACCGGTGCTCGATGACATCGGCCACGCCTCTAAATTTAGGAGAAAGACATGCAGCCCCGCTCCTCGATCTCGCGTCGTGCGATACTCCTCGGCGCCGGTGCGGTGGCGGCCTGGGCGTCGTCGCCGGCGCGCGCGTTGCTGGCGCAAGCAGGGGATGGTGGCGTGGCATCGGCCGATCTGGACGGATTGATCGCCAGGATGACGGTCGAGGAGAAGGCGGGGCAGGTCACGCTGATGGCGGCGGCGTGGGCCGGTGGGGCTGCCAATGCGCTCAATCCGACATCGCCTTCCAAATCCAGCTTTCAGCAGCAATTGGCAGATGTGCGCCGCGGGCGGATCGGCGGCGTTTTCAATGGTAACGGTGCGGAAATGGCGCGCCAGATGCAATTGGTCGCCACCCGGAAATCCCGGCTTAAAATTCCGCTCATCTTCGCGGCCGATGTCATCCATGGTTTCCGTACCGTCTTCCCCATGCCGCTGGCCGAAGCGGGCAGTTTCGACCCCGCCCTTGCCGAACAGACCGCCCGCATCGCCGCGGTCGAGGCGACGGCGGCCGGTATCGACTGGAACTTCGCGCCGATGGTGGACATTGCCCGCGATCAGCGCTGGGGGCGCGGAATAGAGGGCGCGGGCGAAGATGTGTTGCTTGGCCGAATCATGGCCGATGCGCGGGTGCGCGGCTTCCAGGGTCGGTCGGGCCTTACGGCGGACGATGCCATGGCCGCCTGCGCCAAGCATTTCGCCGCCTATGGCGCGGCCGAAGGCGGGCTGGATTACAATAGTGTGGACGTGTCGGAACGGACGCTGCGCGAAATCTATTTTCCGCCGTTCCAGGCCGCGCTGGATGCGCAGGCTGCAACCGTCATGGCGTCCTTCAACGAATTGTCCGGCGTGCCGGCAACCGCCAATCACTGGCTACTGACCGACATATTGCGTCGGCAATGGCGTTTCGATGGCCTGGTCGTATCCGACTATACGGGCGACTTCGAACTGATCGACCATGGCTTTGCCGCCGACGAGCGGGAGGCGGCCAAACTCGCTTTCCTCGCGGGGGTCGATATGTCGATGCAATCCGGCTTCTACATCCGTCATCTGCCCGATCTGGTGAAGGCGGGCGAAGTCCCCATGGCGCGGCTCGACGAAGCGGTCCGCCGCGTCCTGACGCTCAAGGCCAAACTCGGCCTGTTCGACGACCCCTTCCGCCGGATCGACCCGAAGCGGGAGAAGGCGCGGGTCCGTACGCCGGAGCATCTGGCGGTCGCGCGCGACGCGGCCAGAAGGTCGATCATACTGCTCAAAAATGAGGAGAATCTGCTGCCTCTGCCGCGATCGGGCAAGCGGATCGCGCTGATCGGCCCCTTCGTGCAGGGACAGCGAGAACTGATCGGGCCGTGGAACGTCTATGGCACGGACGCCGATGCCGTCGATCTGTTGAGCGGGATGCGGGCCGTGGTCGCCGACCCGCAATCCGTTGTTGCAGTGGATGGATCGGGCATTGAAAAGCCGATTGCCGGCGGGATTGACGCCGCCGTCGCTGCGGCGCAGGACGCCGACATTGTCGTGCTGGCAATTGGCGAAAGTCAGAAAATGTCGGGCGAAGCGCAATCCCGTACCGATATCACCATCCCTGCAGCCCAGATGGCGCTGGCCGAAGCTGTCGCGCAGACCGGCAAGCCGGTCGTCATATTGTTGCGCCATGGCCGCGCTCTCGCCCTGCATGGCGTGGTAAAGGAAGCGCCAGCCATATTGGCGACGTGGTTCCTGGGGTCCATGTCCGGCATGGCGATCGCCGATATTCTTTTCGGCGTGGCCAGCCCGTCGGCGCGCCTACCCTGTTCCTTCCCTTATGAAAGCGGTCAGGAACCGCTTTACTATGCGCATAAAAATACCGGCCGCCCCAACCCGCCCGGACCGCGTCAGGACTATAAGGCCCATTATCGCGAAGCGCCGAACGCCGCCCTTTTTCCCTTCGGTCATGGCCTGACCTATGGGGAGATTGTTTATACGAAGCTCGACATGGGCGCCGGTCGGCTGACGGCGGGTGGCGAGTTGACCGTCGTGGCCAGCATCCGCAACAGCGGCCGGTATGAGGCGATCGAGGTCGCGCAGCTTTATGTACAGGACATCACCGCCAGCATCACCCGACCGGTACGTGAGCTCAAAGCGTTCCAGCGCGTCGCGCTAAAACCGGGCGAGACGCGACAGGTCCGCTTCACGCTTAAGCGCGACGACCTGACTTTCCTGGGGCAGGATATGCAGCCGACCGTGGAGCCAGGCAAATTCCGCCTCTGGGTTGCGCCGTCGGCTCAAGCGGAGGGGGTTTCGGACATGTTCGTGCTGGTCTGACCTGAGCGGCCGCGCAGCGGGTTGAAAGCCATGATCGCTGCGCCTGCCGCAATGGTCGCCATGGGACCGGCGATCATCAGCCAGGTGATGGCCGCGCGCGCCGCGCCATCGGGCGTGCCGCCTCTATAGCCCCAATGGGCATAGGCCATTCCCAGCAGCAGTGCGGCCAGGCCCATGCCGATCTTTTGCACCAGCATGAACAGGCTGAACGCCGTCGCCTCCACGCGAAAGCCGCTAATGCGTTCGCCATGGTCCACCGCTGTCGGCAACATGGCCCAGGCCGCCAGGTGAAATCCGCTCATTGCCGCCTGCAATATGGTCAGGGTGACGATCGAGACGAGGATGCCCGGCGTTGTTGGCCAGAAAGCGAAGCCGGCAAGTGCAGACATTCCGCAAGCCGCCGCAATCAACCAGCTGGCCCGTGCCCCCACGACCATCGCCAAGGCCGTCCACAGCGGCACCGCCACTGCACCGGTCACGCCCATGACGGCCAGTGCTTGTTTGCCCGCGCCTGGGGCTGAGAGAATATAGGTGAAATAATAGAGCACCGAATGGCCGATGATCGCACCGGCCATGGTGACACATAAGGTGGCGGCGCCCAGCATCAGAAAGGGGCGGTTGCGGAATAAAGCGCACACATCCCGCCGAACGGTCCGTTGCGCGGCCTGTGGCTTTTCGACAGGCACCCTTTCCGGCACGCGCCAGACCACGGCGGCCAGAACGCAGGTCGCTACCAGCGCCAGCAGCAGCGCCATGCCGTCATAACCCGCCCCTCGTACCGGCATGGCAAAGGCGACAGTCACCGCGCCCAGCGCGCCAAATGTCATGCGCGATCCCGACATCAGCGTCCGGTCCGTCCCATCGCCACTCACCCGCGTGGACCAGGCCGCATAGGGAAGGTTGACGAGCGCATAGGCAATGCGGAAGGCCAGATGCACGGTAAGAACGAGCGTGAACAGCCGTCCACCCGATAGCGCCGGCTGCATGAACAGCATCATGAACAGCACGGCCAGTGGCGCCGTTCCCCACGCCACGATCCGTCGATACCGCATGCGCCAACGGTCTGCCGCCAGCCCGATCGCGAGATCGGCCAGTCCATCGGCAAAGGCGCCCGCAACCATGATGATCCCCGCCCGATCCGGCGTCAGACCAAGCCGGTCGGTATAGAAAAAAAGCAGATAGAGGCTGACCGTCTGCCAATAGAGATTGAACGCATAGTCGCCTGCGCCAAAAGCCACGGCTCGCACCGGATGCGCCGCTTCAGCGCGCGGCAGGGGATGGGCGGAACCGGGCATCTCCCCCCTGATAAGCCGACGATCCGCTTTTGTCAGGACCGTCCGTTTAGCGCCGGGCTTCGAAGATGGAAATACGCCGGGACGACTTCAATTCCACCGCCGATTGCAGTTCGCGTTGCAACATGGCCAACATCCAGGCGCGATGCCGGACTATGAAGCCGGGAAAGTCGTCCGGCCTGGCCGGATCGAAGACCGGCACGGCCCAATCTGCATTTTCCTCCATATATGGAATGACCGACTGCTTCGCGCCATCATCGGGCAAGTCGACATGACGGCCCAGATAGCTGTTGTCCTTGAAACGGATATATTCGACCGGCGCGAACCCTGCCTGGATCAGATAGTCCGGACCGTTGCGCCCGATCTCGCTGCCATAACGGGCCGTGCCCGCCACCTTGAATATATTGCTGGCAAAGCGGACATCCCGTGCCCAACCATCCCAGTTGGTTGCTACGATCATCTGCACATCCATGCCTTTGCCGACATGGACGATATTTTTTTCGACAAGCGCGTCCGACACATTTCCCGACAGCTGGAAGATGCGCGTACCGTCGTTGCGGCTGACATTGTAGCGCGCGACCGTCCCGCGATTACCCAGATTGTCCTTCTCGTTCCGCTTGGGGGAACAGATGAGCAGGAATCCGCCGGCATTGTCGTGACTATAATTGTAGAGAAGGGTGGTGCGCCGCGAATTGAAGTCGGAATCGAAGCCCTGCCCGTCATAACGGGTGCGGGTATAGGCGGCCTCGTTCAGCTGGATCAGGCTGTTGTCCGTACTCCATTGCCAGATGCCGGCGCTGTAACCGGGCGCTCGGCTGCCGGCATAGCGGACGATATTATGTTCGATCAGCGTGCCGTCGGTGCCCCGCGGCACTATGCCGTCGCCACCGACATCCTCGACATAATTGTCGCGGATCACGACTTTATCGCTCGGAAACCAGTTGCTGAACGTCACCCGGTCGCTGATCCCGGCGATACCGGATCGATCGACGCGCCACACGATATTCCGCTCGATGATCAGGTCGCGAAAGCGCGTGGCGAGTTTCTGCCCGGTCGCGCTGAAAACGATGCCGCCATTATCCTTGCGCGCGTTGGTGCCGCGCACGTCATGCACATACATGTCCGTTACCCGAATGCCGCGCGTAACGCCGCGATCCTGCGCGGAGATCAGGACGCCATATCGCGGCGCAGGATCGCTGGCATCGTTGGTGACTTCCAGACCCGCAATCGTGACATATTCCGCGTTGATGATCGCCACGCCATGTGGGGATATGCCACCCACATCGATGCGTGGACGCGGTCCTATGCCGGTTGCGGCGATGGTGATCGGCGCATTGGCCCTGCCAGATCGCGTAATGGTGAGCGGCTCTTTCCAGGCCGAGCCCGCCGCCAGCAGCAACTGGTCGCCCGGTTGCAGGGCGACGTCCCTGATCCGCGACAATGATTTCCACGGCTGCGCATCCGACGTGCCGCTGAACCGATCGTCGCCCTTGACCGAATTGAAATAATAGGTGGTGGCGAAGGCGACGGATGGGGTGCTGACCGCTGACAGACAGGCCGACAGGACAGCAGCGCCCCAGAATTTAACCAACGTCCCAACCCTTGATTTACTGCATGATCCGCCGCCGCTTTAGCGACACGGCGCTGAACGGAAAGTGAAACATATATCAGCCAGCGACAATGTCTCCGGCTGCCGGATGCAACATGCAGGCCAGCGTTCCGCCCAGGACCAAAGCGCCGGCAAGCAACAACGGGCTCGTCAGCCCGCCATGGGTGACGAGCAGCGCTCCGATGGCGGCGCCCAGGAAGATGGCGACGACACTGCCGATGCGGCGGCCCCAATTGGGGTTGCTCCCTCCCGCAAGCGAGGAGTCCGCAGCCAGGCCGGTTACCGTCAGCGTCAGCACGGTGGTCGTCAGGTCCGGCACCTTGAGCTGGCGAATGGTCGCATTGCGAAATCCCATGGCCAGGCCAGTGAGCGCGATGATCGCATAGAGGCTGGAGCCCGGCGATTGGGCCGGGACATCGAAGCCTATGGACACACCGGCTGCGATCCATAGCAGGATCGCCTCGACAAGGGCGGCGACCAGCAGCCAGCGTCGCAACGGCAGACCGGCATGATATTTGCCGATCCGGCCGGCCGCCAGCGCCCCCACCAGGAAGGCCGAGATCGCGACCAGATAGGGGGCGACTTGAAAGCCCGGCGTACCGACGGCGGCAAAGCCCAGAAAGACGATGTTGCCCGTCATATTGGCGGTGAACACCTTGCCCAGCCCCAAAACGCTGATCGCATCGACCAGGCCGGTCGTTACGGACAGCAAGAGCAGGAGCCATGGCAGGGGGGAAGGGCTTTTGGCAGGCGCAGTCATGAACAGTCTCCAGATGGGATCATGCGGTCGATCCTATGGACAAGCGGCAATTGCATGCAGTCGAATAATATGCGTGATTTCGTTCCAAAATATGGAATAGATCAAAAGCGAAAATTGCTTTCCAGCCCCAGCATGGTGATCGTCTTGGCCGGACCGGTATCGCGGATGAAGGGGCCGGGCGCGAAGGCGGAGAAGGACGTCGATATTTCCCACTCCGCCGTCGCCTGCCAAGCGATCGTAATCTCTGCCTCCTTGCCGATGAAGCGGGCGTCACTGCTGCCAGCCGCGCGGATCAGATTGCCGGGAATATCATAGACGCCATCATCCTTGCTGGAGCGCCAATAGGCCATGGCGGCAAGGCTGGCCGATATGCCGTCCCCCAACGCACCACTGATACGCGGGTTGAGGCTGACGATATTGGTGGGACCGACGGGCGACAATTCGCCGAAATATTTACCCTTAGGGAAAAGCGCATTGAAGGTGCCGAGGCGGCCGTCGCCGGCCTTCCTGTCGCCGCTTACGATGTTGAAGCGTAGCGTCGCGTCGGGCGCCAAAGGCAGATTGGGGAAACTACGGCCGACTTCGGTGCCCAGCGTCCAGGCGGCGATGCGCTGGCCTTTGAAATGACCGAATTGATAGACGCCCTCGACATTCCAGTGCCAATTGCCGCGCCCGCCATAGGATCGCAAACCGATGCTATGGCGCAATTCGCGCCCCTCCACCCCGCCGAAACGAGCGGCACGATTGCGATAGCCCAGATAATAAACGTCGAATGTCAGCAGCGTGGCATAGGCACCCCAAAGCGCCTTTGTACGGGACGTCGCATCGTCGAAACTGCCAGCGTCAGGCTGCACCGGCCTCATCGCAAGCAGGCTGACGGTCGCCTGGCCGACCCTGACGTCGGCGCGCGCACCATCGAAGGCAAGCGGCACATTGGGACCATAGCGGGTACCGATCAGCCTTTCGGTGCCAAGCGACAGCATCTGCCGTCCCGCGCGCAAGGTGACGGGCCCCAGATCGACTTCGCCAAAGGCTTGGAGCAGATCGACCTGCGTCTGGTCGATCGGACTGGCGGAAGGTGCCACGCCGATCGCATAAGCCGCGATTGGCTGAACGAAGGCACGCATCTTCCCGACATGCAGGTCGACATAGGGCATGGCCCGCAGCCAGAGATAATGATCGTCCGGTGCATCGGCACCGCCCCAGAGATTACCGTCGTAACTCTCGCGGCGCGCGCGCAATTCGATCCCGGTGGACAGCCATGCATCGTCGCCCAGCGGCACATATTTCAATGGACCGGTCCAGTGATGGGCGCGCTTTTCGGCATCTGCAAGATCGGACCAATCCTCGTCATAGCGGGTGACGCTCAGCGTCGGCGCCTGCCACGCTTCGCGCTGCTGGGCAGCGGCCGGGACCGGCAGCGCCAGCAGCGCGAGGCAGGACAGGAGGCATTCACGCATCGGCCCGCTTCCGGTCTGCGATCATCGCCACGAGGATGAAGCCGCCGATCAGCCCGATATGTTCGAAAAAAGCATTGGTGGCCATGAAGCGCTCCCGCCCGACGGGCATCGCCCAGAAGGCATTGGCCGTGAAGGCGGCGAGCAGGGTGAAGACGCCCAGCATGCCAGCACCCAGCCATACCAGCCGACCAGACAGGATCAGCAGCGGGCCGAGCAGCTCCAGCGCGATGGTCAATGCCGCCCGCAAAGCTGGCGGACTCATGCCGAAATGGGCCTGCTCGGCAACGGCACCCTGCCAGTCAGTCAGCTTGACGATGCCACCCAATATATAGGCGCTGGCCAGCATCAGCCTGGCGAGAAACCATGTAGGGCGCCATGCAAGAAGGAGGGAGACGAAGCGGGGGTTTACGGTCATGACACTCACTTCCCGACGATGCTGTGTATTTCGGCGATATAGTCGCCGGGGAAACGGACGATCGCGGATTGGCGGCCGCCTTCTTCATGGGGCGGCACCAGCGTTTCGACGCCGGCTGCCTTGGCCTTGGCCAATGTGGCGTTCAGATCAGAGACCTCATAGCCGGTCACGTCACGGCCATAGGGCCAGGGTAGTTGTCCGTCCGACACGATGACGCTCATCTTGCCATAGCCCGACGTCAGGCGGATGCGGCGATAGCTTTTGCCTGGCTGGCTGATTTCCTCGCCCGGGGCTGATTTTTCGTCCGACGCGATTTTGGCATGCGCGAAACCAATCCATTGTTTCACGAACAGATTGGCGGCATCGGCCGTCAGGTAGATGCGGTTTTCCGGTACCGTTTTCAGCGCGGGATAGTTGGGTTTGACCGTATGCCAATACAGCTGCATGTTCACGCCGCCCGCCCATTGGACCACGACATCACGGCCTATGGGATCAGGAAAGCTGGTGATGAGGCGGGTGGCGCCATGCTTCAGGGCAGAAGCGACTGCCGCGTCCATGTCGCTCACCAGATAGCCTGTCCGCTCCGCCCCGAAAGGATAGGGGACAGGTGTCAGGAAACCGAAGACGGAAACGGTGCCGGCAGGTGTCAGCGCAAGCTGCGACTTGGTCTGGCTGGCTGTGGGCGTCACCTGGAACACGCGCTGCTTGCTGATCGTGCCGCCGAATGTAGCGGTGAAACTGGCGATGAAGCGGTCGAAATCTTGGCGATCGACATAGACATGGGTGGTGTCATATTGCGGGCCGACCGCATAGTCGGTGCTGGCGGCAGGCGCCGCTTTTGCGGGCGCGCGGGCAGGGCTGATGGCGACCCGCGCGGTCGCCATCATCAGGGTGATGCGGTTCATGTCATTGCTCCGGTTGGAGAGGGTCAGCCCTCTTGGTCGATGGTGCCGGACCGGTCTAAGCGCAGAATTTATGCGGATCGATCCGAATAATTTCGACGATCATATTCCATATTCTTGAAATGCGCAGCTGCCCCCTCCTTGCCGGGAGAGGGCGGCTTTGCGATCATACGGCCCAGCAGCCGCAGCCCAACGCACCCCAGAAGCTCTGCACATCTGCGGCGGGCACATTGGCACCCAGCGCTACGGCATGATCATGGCCGTGGACCCCGCAGGATGAGGCGCAACCGCAGGCGGACGCCAGCTTTTTGGCTGTATCGCCCCGGCGATAATGACCGCCGAAGGTCGCGACCGGGGACCAGTCGGGCATAGCCTTGGGCGCGACCGGCGCCAGCGGGCCAAAGTCGCCCTCGCCATAAACGATCTTGCCGCCCAGCACGGTCAACACCGAGCGCAGATGAATAATCTCGTCCTCCGGGACGGAGAAATAATCGTCGGACAGCAGGGCAAGATCGGCAAGTTGCCCTTTCTTGATCTGGCCCTTCTTGCCGACCTCGTTCGAAAACCAAGTGTTCTTTTCTGTCCAGAGGCGCAGCGCGGTCTCGCGGTCCAGCCGGTTGCGCACAGGATAAAGCGCCAACCCGCCGACCGTCTTCGACGTCACCAGCCAGCTTAGCGAGACCCATGGATTATAGCTGGCGACGCGCGTGGCATCGGTACCGGCACCCACGGGCACGCCGGCCGCCATCATCCGTTTGATCGGTGGAGTGGCTTCGGCCGCCTTGGCCCCATATCGTTCCACGAAATATTCGCCCTGAAAAGCCATGCGATGCTGTACCGCTATGCCGCCGCCCAGCGCCGCGATCCGGTCGATATTGCGCTCACTGATTGTTTCGGCATGGTCGAAGAACCAGTTCAGCCCCTGCAACGGAATGTCGCGATTGACCTTTTCGAACACATCGAGTGCGCGACCGATCGTCTGATCATAGGTCGCATGCATCCGCCAGGGCCAGCGGCGTTCGGCCAGCAGGCGGATGACCGGCTCCAGATCGCCTTCCATCTCTGGCGGCATGTCGGGGCGTGCGACGCGGAAATCCTCGAAATCGGCGGCCGAATAGACCAGCATCTCGCCAGCGCCATTATGACGATAGCTATCGTCGCCATCGCCCGGCTTCACCTTGGTCGACCAGCTGGCGAAATCCTTCAACTCTTCCTTGGGCTTTTGCGTGAAGAGATTATAGGCGATGCGCAGCGTCAGTTCGCCATCCTTGTGCAGCTTGTCGATGACTTCATAATCATCGGGATAATTTTGCGCCCCGCCGCCCGCGTCGATCACGCTGGTGACGCCGAGCGAGTTGAGTTCGCGCATGAAATGCCTGGTCGAATTGAGCTGATATTCCTGCGGCAGCTTTGGCCCTTTGGCCAGCGTGGCATAGAGGATCGTCGCATTGGGCTGGGCCAGCAGCAGGCCGGTCGGGTTGCCCTGTGCATCGCGGACGATCTCGCCGCCCGGCGGGTTGGGCGTGTTCTTGTCGTAGCCCACGGCCCGCAGCGCGGCCGCGTTCAACAGCGCGCGATCGTAGAGGTGCAGGATGAAGACCGGGGTATCGGGCGCGGCGGCGTTGATCTCGTCGATCGTGGGCAGGCGCTTTTCGGCGAACTGATGTTCTGTAAAGCCGCCGACCACGCGCACCCATTGCGGCGGAGGGGTGTTTTCCGCCTGCGTCTTGAGCATCGCCATGGCGTCGGCCAGGGTCGGCACGCCTTCCCAACGCAATTCCATATTATAGTTGAGACCGCCGCGAATGACGTGGATGTGGCTGTCGATCAGGCCGGGGATCAGGCGACGTCCCCTGGCATCGATCGTCTGCGCATCGGCACCGGCGGCGGCACGCACCGCCTGCTCGCTGCCCACGGCCAGAAATGTACCGTTGCGGATCGCCACCGCCTGCGCCACCGGATTTTCCCGGTCCAGCGTCGTAACCTTGGCATTGATGATGATGATGTCTTTTCCGGTCATGGCAAGGCTTTCCGTAGCGGTCAGAAGTGCGGTGGTGGCGGCGCTGGCAAGCGCCTGGCGGCGGGTGATCATGCGTCATTCTCCGGAGGGAGGCTATGGGCCCAAGGCGCGATCAGGCGGTGGGCGATCGGCAGCATCTGCTCGCCCAGCAATATCCCCGCCAGTCCGATCAGGGCGATGATCGGCGGCGCGGGCGATCGCACGCCCATCAGGCTGTAGGCGATGCCGACCAGCAATCCGGCGCCAAGCGAAAGAAGATAGGGTTTCATGGGCGTGTCCTTCGGCAGGGAAGGGAGGGGGGAGCCACGATCAAGCGGCTCCCCGACGATGCTTAGTGGGCGCCTTCCGACGCACCGAACATGGTCTTGGCATAGGTGATGCCCAGGCCGTAGGCGCCGCCCCACTTGCGGGCAACGCCCGTGGTCATGTCGTAGCTTTCGGTCCGCGCCCAGTCGCGTTGCAGTTCGAGCAGATATTGCAGCGCGGTGACGGGCCTGGCACCGGCTTGGATCATGCGCTCGACGGCGCGTTCATGCGCTTCGTCCGATATGTCGCCGCTGGCATCGGTAATGACATAGGCCTCAAAACCCTGTTCGATGGCGGACAGGACCGGGCCGACGATGCACACGCTGGTCCACAGTCCGGCGAAGACGATGCGATCCTTGCCGATACGGTTGACTTCTTCGATGACGGCGGCGTCTTCCCAGGTGTTCATCGACGTGCGGTCCAGCATCGGCTGATTGTCGAAGGCTTCTGTAATTTCGCTGAACATTGGGCCGGAAAAGCTCTTTTCGGCGACGGTGGTCAATATGGTAGGGACGTTGAACCCCGCCGCGGCGTTGGAAACCAGCGCAGCATTGTTGCGCAACAGTTCCGGGGCGATCGACTTGGTGGCAAAGGCCATTTGCGACTGGAAATCGATCAGCACAAGAGCATGGTTGGTGGGCGACAGCAGGGCTTTGGCGGGGGTCGGGGTGGCAGTGATGGTCATGGCGAACGTCCTTCCTGAAATTGTCTTGTGCCCGTCCGTTCGGGCTGATGTCGTTCTAGCCACGACCATTAATATGAAACAGGCTGATAAAATGTGCCTAAACATTCTATATTTTAGAAAAGTCAGCTGGTCTGGCAGAGGGCGGAAATCGCCACGCATGGCGGCAGGCCCATATTACCGTCCATCCGAGACGCGGTTGATGTGACCTGCTTCGGGCTCACGCGGTTAAGTTATTAAAAACCAATATCTTATAGATGATGGTCATCTGACGGACGTTCCCTGCCTTTGGCTGGGCCGCCATGCCTTCGTCCTGTTGCATATTCCGTGCGATGGGACGAACCGATCGAGTGACCATTTACGTGCAGCCTTTCCCTCTCACGCGCCTGACCGAATGGCTCCTCGATTCGAGGACCAGGGTGCCGGAAGTGATTGCGGATCAGCTGAAAAACGGTCTTTTCTCCTCGCTGCCCATCTTCCTGGGCGGCGTACTCAACGCGACCGCCGTGGCGACGATCGCTGCCTGGCGTCACCCCACCGGGCCGTTCCTGGGCTGGCTGCTATTTGAAATTTGCCTCGGTCTGGTACGGATGACCGTCCTGATCTATGGCAAGAAACGCATGGCCGCAGGCGCGACGCCGCCGCGCGGCCTGTCTGCGCTCCTGTCTTGTTTGTGGGCCCTGTCGGTCGGTATCGGCACGTCGCTTTGCATCCTGTCGGGCGACTGGATATTGGCGACCATTGCCTGTCTGTCCGCCGCGGCGATGGTGTGCGGCATATGTCTGCGCAATTTTGGCACGCCCCGGCTGGCGGCTACCATGGTTTTCCTGGCGCTTGGGCCATGTGCGGTCGCGGGCAGCCTGACGGCCGATCCGGTTCTGCCCGTCATCAGCGTCCAGTTGCCGATCTTCATGCTGACCATCTTCTCGGCCTCCTTCGCCCTGCACAAGATGCTGGTGTCCTGGATGACCGCACTTGCCGATCTGGAGCGCAGCGAGTCACTCACGAACACCATTTTGCATTCCAGTCCCGACCATATGCTCGTCCTTGAGAGCGATTATAGGATCATCTTCCACAATCAGCCGGAAGGCGGCTTGCCCGCAGAGAATCTGATCGGTCGAAACTGGCTGGACGAAATTGCGGAGGATGATCGCGCCGCCGCCCAAAGGATGCTGGAGCAGGCAAAGGCGAGCCAGCCAGCCAATTTGATCCTCAACCTCATGCCGGACACGGAACTGGCGCCCGAACTTGCGAAGCGGCGCTGGTTCGATATCGCGATCAACAAGACCTCTGATGCATCAGGCCGGCTGATCGTCGTCGCTCGCGATATAACCCATCAGAAGAAATCTGAGGAAAAGGCTGTATGGATGGCGCAGCATGATGCGCTTACCGGCCTACCCAACCGCGCGCTGCTTCAGGATCATCTGGACGCGACATTGTCCAATGTCGGGCGGGACATGGAAGCGGCGATGCTCATCATCGACGTCGATAATTTCAAGACCATCAACGACAGCGTTGGTCATGACGGCGGCGACGCGCTGCTCTGCGCCTTTGCCGAACGCCTCCGTGCCGCCGTGGGGGAGGGCGATCTGGTCGCCCGCACCGGCGGCGACGAATTCGCGCTGGTCATCGCCGCCCGTTCGGTGGAAGCTGTCGAGCAGGTCGCGCAGAATATCTATGACCAGCTGCGAACGCCGATCGACCATGGCGGCCGCCTGCTGGAATCCAGCGCCAGCATCGGCGCCAGCCTCATCCCCCGCGACGGCCGCACCCGCTCGGAAATCATGAAGGCCGCCGATATCGCCCTCTATGCGGCCAAGACCGGGGGCCGGGCGAGGCTGCGCATCTTCGAACCGGGCATGATGGTAGAGGTCGAACGGCATCAGACCATGATCGCGCTCGCCCGCCAGGCCCTGACCCACGATACCATCATACCCCATTATCAGCCCAAGGTGCGGTTACGCACGTCGCAGGTCACAGGGTTCGAGGCTTTGCTGCGCTGGCGGGACCATGAAGGCCAGTTGCGCTCGCCCGACATGGTCCACGCGGCCTTCGAAGATCCGGCGCTGGGGTCGCTGCTGAGCGAACGCATGCTGCAAAAGGTGCTGGACGATATCCAGCAGTGGACGCGCGCCGGCCTGCCCTTCGGTCATGTGGCGATCAACGTGGCAGGGGCGGATTTCCGGCAGGGTGGCTTTGCGGACAAGGTCATACGCAGCTTGGCGGCGCGCCAGTTGCCGCCCGCCTGTATCCAGATCGAAGTCACGGAAAATGTCTTCCTGGGCCATGGCGCCGGTGATGTGGAACGCGAATTGCGTGCTCTGAGCAGTCATGGCATTCGCATCGCCCTCGACGATTTCGGGACCGGCTATGCGTCGCTCTCGCATCTGACGCAATTTCCCGTCGATCTGCTCAAGATCGACCGCTCATTCATCCAGCGCATCGGCACCAGCACGGATGCGGAAGCGATCACCTCCACCGTCGTCAATCTGGGTCATTGCCTGGGCCTTGAAATCGTCGCCGAAGGTATAGAGACGGCAGCGCAGGAAGCCTATCTGCGCGACATAAATTGCGATGTGGGACAGGGCTTCCTCTACGCGCGCGCCATGCCTGCCGAAGCAGTACCCGCCTGCCTGGCCCAGGCGGAGAATCTCTGCCCGATCGCGAACGCGGGCTGAAAACCCGCCTTCGGGGTTGCTCCCATCATCCTTCCACCTCTAGGGTTCCGTCACATCCAAAGAGGGAGTGATGGTTTGGAGACAGTATCGATCGTGCTTTTCCTGCTGCTGGCCGTGGTCGTCAGCGGGGCGGTATCCCGAATGCTGCCAGTTTCCATACCCACGCCGCTGGTGCAGATCCTGCTCGGCGCCATTATCGGCCTGTCGACATCTCACCGCGTCGATCTGGACCCCGAACTCTTCCTCTTTCTCTTCCTTCCGCCACTCCTCTTTCTGGATGGCTGGCGCATCCCCAAGGATGAACTGCTCAAGGACGTCTCCACCGTGGTGGAGTTGGCGCTGGGCCTCGTCCTCCTCACCGTCGTCGGCATGGGCTTCTTCATCCACTGGATGATACCCGCCATGCCGCTTGCGGTCGCCTTCGCGCTCGCGGCGGTCGTATCGCCGACCGATCCCATCGCCGTGTCCGCCATCGCCGCCCGCGTGCCCATCCCCAAGCGGATGATGCACATATTGGAAGGGGAATCGCTGCTGAACGACGCATCGGGCTTGGTATGCCTGCGTTTTGCGGTTGCGGCTGCCCTGACCGGCACTTTTTCCGCCGGGGCGGCGACCGTCAATTTCCTGTGGGTGGCCGGCGCAGGCCTGGTGATCGGCGTTGTCGTCACGCTGGCCGTCACCCGTGCCAAGGCGTTCGTCACCAAACGCTGGGGCGAGGATACCGGATCGCAGATTCTCGTCAGCCTGCTCATCCCCTTCGGCTCCTACATGCTGGCCGAACATATCCATGCGTCAGGCATATTGGCGGCGGTCGCGGCCGGCGTCACCATGACATTTGCCGAAATCTCGCGCCAGACGATGGCGATCACCCGCATGCGACGCAATTCCGTGTGGGACATGATTCAGTTTACCCTGAACGGTATCATCTTCGTGTTGCTGGGCGAACAATTGCCCGGCATTCTGGAGGGCGCGCATCAAACCGTGGCGCTCACCGGTCATGCGTCCCCCTGGTGGCTGGCGATCTATACTATTGCCATCGTCGCAGGCCTTGCCTTGCTTCGCTTCGCCTGGGTCTGGGCCTCGCTCCACCTCACCATCCTGCGCAAGACGCATAGGTCGGGCGAGATGCAGAGCCCCGAATGGCGTCTGGTCGCGGCCACCTCCTTCGCCGGTGTGCGCGGCGCCATCACCCTGGCTGGTGTTCTCACCCTGCCGCTCGCCCTGAACGACGGCACGGCTTTCCCGGCCCGTGATCTGGCGATCTTTCTGGCAGCAGGCGTGATCGTCGTCTCGCTCATCCTCGCCAGCATTGCACTGCCGTTCCTGCTCAACGGCCTCACCATGCCGCCGGAACCTTCCAAGCAGGCGGAAGAGGACAGCGCGCGTATCGTGGCCGCCCATGCCGCGATCCAGGCGATAGAGCGGCACCAGCACGCCTTGGCAGAGGATCGCGGCGATGCGGACCTCTACGCCATGGCTGGCGCGCGCGCGATGGATCTGTATCGCGAACGGATCGAGGGGCTGAGCGGGCAGCAGGCGGACGAGGCGCGCGCGGGCCGACGCCTCGCCAGTGAATTTGCGCTGGTCGGGATCAAGGCGGAGCGCACCACGCTGGCCCAGCTTATCCGCGACCGGCTGGTAAGCGGCGGCACCGCGCGCAAGTTGACGCGCGAACTGGACCTGGCGGAGGCCCGTTTCCGCGGGTGAGCCGAAAATACCGGCTGTGGCGCGATTGCCACAACCCGCCACTTTGCGATCAGTCGGCACGCTCAAGCAACATTATGTCACAATAAAGACATGATCGAACCCTAGCCGCCGCGCCCATGGGGGCCGTTGGGCCTTTGCAAAACACGATTACGGGGAACGACTTTGTCCAACACCATCTTCACCCGGTCGGCACTCATGCTGACCGCCGCGCTTGGCGCTCTAACGACGGCGCACGCCGCCTATGCGCAGGAAGCCGCCAGCGCCGATCAGCTGGACGAGATCGTCGTCACGGCCGAGCGTCGCTCGGAAAATCTCCAGAAGGTACCCGTTTCGGTCGGCGTCGTGCAGGGCGATGCGCTGCGCAACCTCACCGCCGGCGGCGGCGACATCCTCGAACTCGCCGCCCGCGTGCCCGGCCTCTACGCCGAAACCACCACCGGTCGCATCTTCCCGCGCTTCTACATTCGCGGCCTCGGCAATATCGACTTCTATCTCGGCGCTTCGCAGCCTGTGTCGATCATCCAGGACGATGTCGTCCTGGAGCATGTCGTGCTGAAGTCGAACCCGGTGTTCGACGTCAACCAGGTCGAAGTGCTGCGCGGCCCGCAGGGATCTCTGTTCGGTCGCAACACCACGGCAGGCATCATCAAGTTCGACACCATCCGTCCCTCGATGGATTGGGAAGGTCGCGCCCAGGCCAGCTATGGCAGCTATAATACCGTCACCTTCGACGGCGGCATCGGTGGCCCGATCGTCGCCGACAAGCTCGCCTTCCGCGTGTCGGCGCTCTACCAGCATCGCGACGACTGGGTCGACAATACCTACACCGGCCCCAGCGCCGACGGCACCGTCAGCCCCAGGAAGGACGCGATGGGCGGCTATAATGAGAAGGACGTGCGCCTTCAGCTGCTGATGACGCCGACCGAAAATGTGTCGATGCTGACCAGCGTCCATGCCCGCGACTATGACGGCACCTCGACCATCTTCCACCGCGCGGGCCTCACCAAGGGCAGCAACAGCGTTGCGGGCGAACCGCGCAGCAAGATCGCGCTGGACGAAGCGATGAACAACCCGCAGGCCTATAAGACCTATGGCGCTTCGGAAAATATCGCGATCGACATGGGTCCGGTCACGCTGACCTCGATCACCGCCTATGAAACCACCAGCGGCTACAGCCGTGGCGATACGGACGGTGGCGCAGGCGCGGACTATCCGGTGGCCGGCGTCGCGAACGGCTTTGGCCAGAGCCAGGGCAATGTCCGCGACCTCGACCAGCTGAGCCAGGAAGTGCGCCTTGCCAGCAACGGCGACAGCGCCTTCAAATGGCAGGTCGGCGGCATGTATTTCGACAGCCGCGATACCACCGATTTCTATCAGCGTGCCTATTTTCTGACCGGCGCGGCGAACAACCCCAACAACTGGGTGCGCCTGCGCAACAAGAATGAAAGCTGGGGCCTGTTCGGTCAGGCCAGCTATGAAGTCGTCCCCGGCTTCACCATCACCGCCGGCGGCCGCTACACCAAGGACACGAAGGAAACCCGTCTGGTCCGCGCCACCGCAAACGTGGCGGGCGTGTCGACCTACGGCGGTCGTCGCTACGTGAAGCTGACCGGCAAGGAACCCAGCTGGGACGTCAGCGCCCTCTATGAAGTCAGCCCTGAAGTCAGCCTCTACGCCCGCGTCGCGCGCGGCTTCCGCGGCCCGACCATCCAGGGCCGCTCGGCCGTGTTCAACAGCGACTTCACCACGGCGGATTCGGAAACGATCATGTCGTACGAAGGCGGTATCAAGACCAGCCTGCTGGGCAATCGCCTGCGCTTCAACCTGTCGGGCTTCGCCTGGAAGGTGAAGGACATCCAGCTGAACGGCAACGACGTGAACGGCAACGGCGTCCTGTTCAATGCCGACGCGGCCAAGGCCTATGGCCTGGAAGCCGACCTCGAAGCGCGTCCGTTCGAAAATCTGACCCTGTCGGCCGGCCTCAGCCTGCTCCATAGCGAAATCAACGACAAGAATGTCTATGCGCAGGTCTGTACGCTGAATGGCGTGGTGGTCTGCACCGTGGAAGATCCGACCGTGACCAACGCGCGCGGCGTCTTCGCCCAGATCGACGGCAACCTGCTGCCCAACGCGCCGAAATATACGGCGAACATCGCAGCCCGCTACGATGTGCCGCTGGGCAATGGTGGCAAGCTGTTCGCGGCGACCGACTGGAACATCCAAGGCTACACCAACTTCGTGCTCTACAAGACGCAGGAATTCTACTCGAAGGGCGACTTCGAAGGTGGCCTGAAGATCGGCTACACCGCGCCGGACGGCAAATATGAGATCGCCGCCTTTGCCCGCAACATCACGGGCGAAAAGAACATGAAGGGCGTGATCGAAAATTACATGGCGCCCGTGTTCAACGAACCGCGCATCATCGGCGTGTCGCTGAGCAACAAGCTGTAACGATCAGAACAGGGGCGCGGCCGGTATCGGTTCGCGCCCCTACTATATTTTCGGCAGCGGATCATTGGCGCCGGCCGCAGCCAGTGCCTCCCTGATCCGGGCCGTCGCCATGCCCAGCGCATCGGTTTCGCCCAGCAGCGCGAAACTGCCGTTGAGGGCAAAGGTGCAATGACCATGCACCGTGGCGACCAGCGACCGTGCGAGGCGAGGGGCCTTGTCCCTGTTGCTTGCCGGCAGGATTGCAGCGATTTCCCGTACGATCACGTCGGTCAGCGTCCCGCGCCGCAGGGCCAGCGCTTCGGGCATCGCCATGCCGGCCGGCAGCCGATGGTCGTAAATCGCCATCCACAAATTCATATGCTCAGCCGCGAAGCTGAAATAGCCTTTGACCAGCGTTGCGATCGGGTCAACCGACGCTCTGGCAAGCCGATCCTCCAGATGCTGCGTCCATTGTTCGAAGGTCCGCGTGTTGATCGCTGCGATCAGCAGGTCGTAGCTGCCGAACACATTATAGAGAGTCCCGACAGAATAGCCGATGCGCTTGGCCACCTCGCGCGCGGAAAAACGGGCAAAGCCCACCTCTGCCATATGGCGATGTCCTTCTTCCAGAACCAGTGTTTCCAGTTCCGCACGGCTATGATCGGATCGCCTGCCCATGGACGCCTTCTAGAAATTTAATTATCCACTGTCCAATTTATTAATTGATCACTGTTTAATTCCTTGATAGTCCCTTTCTCGGCGATACGGGCAGCCGATCTTGCCGAGCGGCCTGTTCGCGGGCCGATGGCGATTAACGGCCCGTCTATATTTGCCGCTTACACGCTCTCCGTTCGGGGGATCTTTCATGTCCGCACCAGACCTGTCCCTATTGGTAAAACGCCGTTTCGCGCCGTTGTTCGTCGTCCAGTTCCTGGGGGCGTTCAACGACAACTTGTTGAAGTTCGCGCTGCTCTTCCTCGCCAATTTCGTGCTGTTCCGTGCCGCGCCGGACAAGGCTGAATTGCTGGCGACGATCGCGACGGGTCTGTTCATCCTGCCTTATTTCCTCTTTTCTGCCCTGGCCGGCCAGATCGCCGATGCCTGGGACAAGGCAAAGCTGGTGCGCGCAGTGAAGGCGGCCGAAATCATCATCATGGGCACCGCTTTAATCGGCTTTTGGCTGCAATCGGTGCCGCTGCTGCTGGCCTGCCTTTTCTTCATGGGGTTGCACTCCACTATTTTCGGCCCGGTCAAATTTTCGATCCTGCCACAGCATCTGCATCCACAGGAAATGATGGGCGGCACCGGCCTGATCGAGGCGGGCACATTCCTCGCGATCCTGAGCGGTCAGTTGCTGGCGGGCGTCATCCCCGCTCAGACCGCAGGCCTGATCGCGGTCGGCGTGGCGCTACTGGGTTTTTTGACCAGCCTTGCCGTGCCATCCGCCCCGCCGGTCGCGCAGGGGTTGCGGATCGATCCCAATATCTTCCGCAGCACCTGGCAGATTCTCAAGGCCGCGCGCCATGGTCGGGGCGTCTGGCTCTCTATCCTGGGCATCAGCTGGTTCTTTGCCGTGGGCGCCGTTCTTCTCGCCCAGTTCGCGCCGCTGGTCAGTGGCGTGTTGCAGGCAAAGCAGGAGGTCGCAACCCTGTTCCTGCTGGTCTTTTCCTTGAGCGTCGCGCTCGGATCGCTCTTGGTCAATCGTCTGCTCGGTGGTGAAGTGTCGGCCCGCTTCGTGCCGATTTCGGCGCTGGCGCTGGCGGGCTTCATGATCGACCTCTGGCTATCGACCAGCGCTTATGTGCCCGTGACCGCCGATGCCACTATCGCGACCTTCATCGCCACGGCCGGTAGTGGGCGCATCCTTATCGACCTGTTCGGCATCGCCTTTGCAGGCGGCATGTTCATCGTGCCGCTCTATGCGATCCTCCAGACCCATGCTCCCCGTGAGGAACGTTCGCGCACCATTGCCGCCAACAATATCCTGAACGCCGCCGTCAGTGTCGCCGTCGTTCTGGTCGTCACGCTGATGCTGGCGCGCGGCGAAAGCGTACCGGGCGTCATCGGCACCATGGGCTTTGCCACTTTGACGATCGCCCTCATCTCCTGCTGGCTGCTGCCCGAAACCGTCATCAAGGCGATCGTGCGTGGCATCTTGCGCTTCCTTTATCGCATCGAGCTTGCGGGCGAAGAAAATATGCCTCGCGCCGGCACCCCTGCCGTGGTCGTGGTCAACCATGTCTCCTTCCTCGACGGGCTGCTGCTCGCCGCATTCCTGCCTGGAAAGCCGACCTTTGCGGTCAACACCTACATCGCGAAGGCCTGGTGGGTGAAGCCATTCCTGCCGTTGTTCGACGCTTTCCCGGTCGATCCGACCAATCCGATGGCGGCCAAGGCGATGGTGAAGGCGGTGCGCGAAGGGCGCACATTGGTCATCTTCCCCGAAGGTCGCATCACCGTCACCGGTGCGCTGATGAAGATATTCGATGGCCCCGGCATGGTCGCGGACAAGGCCGACGCGCCTATCATCCCGGTCCGTATCGACGGCGCGCAATATACGCCCTTTTCCCGCCTGCGCGGCAAGGTCCGCCTGCGCAGCTTCCCCAAGATCACGCTGACCGTGCTGCCGCCGCGCCGCTTCAGCATAGAAAGGGAAATGACGGCCCGCGCCCGCCGCGCCATCGCCGGCCGCCGCCTCTATGACGAAATGAGCGGCATGATCTTCGCCACCTCGCGCACCGAGGAGACGCTGTTCGAAGCGCTGCTGGAGGCGCGCCATATCAACGGCGGCAAGGCTGCGGTCGTGGAGGATATCAAGCGCGAGCCGATGAGCTACAATCGACTGGTGGCAGGTAGTCTGGCGCTTGGCCGTCCATTGGCCGCAGCAACCCGATCGGGGGAAGCTGTCGGCGTGCTGCTACCCAATGTGTCGGCCGTGGTCGCGACCTTCTTCGCACTTCAGGCGCATGGCCGTATACCGGCGATGCTCAACTATACGGCAGGTCTCACCAATCTGAAAGCCGCCTGCACCGCGGCCGGGATCCGCAGCATCGTCACCGCCCGCGGCTTCGTCGATCAGGCCAGGCTGGGCGACATCGTCGCTGCGCTCGAAACGGACGGACTGACCATCCTCTGGCTGGAGGATATCGGCGCGACCATCGGCGTTGCTGCCAAATTGCGCGCACTCGTCGCCAGCCGTTTTGCCGCTTACAACCATCGCCGGCTGCGCATCGCCGCGGATGCGCCCGCCGTCATCCTCTTCACCAGCGGATCGGAAGGCCTGCCCAAGGGCGTGGTGCTGACCCATCGGAACCTGCTATCCAATTGCCGTCAGCTTGCTGCGCGTATCGATTTCAACAGCGCGGACGTCGTACTCAACGCTCTGCCGGTCTTCCACAGTTTCGGTCTGACCGGGGGTACGCTGCTACCGGTCCTGCACGGCGTAAAGACGCTGCTATATCCCAGTCCGCTGCATTATCGTATCGTTCCCGCGCTCGCCTATGACAGCAACGCGACCATTTTGTTCGGTACGGACACCTTTCTGTCCGGCTATGCCCGCATGGCGCATGGATATGACTTCTATTCGCTGCGCTACATCTTTGCAGGCGCCGAACGGGTGCGTGACGAAACCCGCAGGGCCTATGCCGACAAGTTCGGCCTGCGCATATTGGAAGGCTATGGCGCAACCGAAGCCGGCCCGGTGATTGCGGTCAACACGCCGATGCACTTCCGCGCGGGCACGGTTGGCCGTCTGCTGCCGGGCATCGAGGCCAAGCTGGACGATGTGCCGGGTATTGCCGAAGGCGGTCGTTTGTCGATCCGTGGTCCCAACATCATGGCCGGCTATATGAAGGCTGATGCGCCCGGCATCCTGCAACCGCCGGAAGAAGGTTGGCACGACAGCGGCGACATCGTCACCATGGACGATGACGGGTTCGTCACGATCCGGGGTCGTGCCAAGCGCTTCGCCAAGATCGGCGGGGAGATGGTGTCGCTACCCGCCGTGGAGGGATATGCCGCGGCGCTCTGGCCCGACGCGGAGCATGCCGTCGTCACCCGCCCCGACGCACGAAAGGGCGAGCAACTCGTGCTGTTCACCACGCGCAAGGGCGCGAAGGCAAGCGAGCTTCAGGCCTGGGGCCGTGCCAATGGCGTGACCGAACTCGCCATTCCGCGCGACATCCGTGAACGCGATGCGTTGCCGGTGCTGGGTACCGGCAAGCTCGACTATGTGACGATGGGCAATCTGGCGTCAGAGGCAGGATAGAGGGGGTAGGGCGATTTTATGACCGATGTTGAAATCTGTGGAAAACCCGGATGAACGATGGACGACATGCCAGGACGACCGCTACCGGCCTGATCCATGAGCATCATCGCAACCATCATGAATTCGACCACCGGTCAGCCCATTCAGAAAATGACCTTCGGCCGCATGCCCAAGCCTTGGGTGACCTTCCATCTGGAAAATGGGGAGCGGGTTACGGCCGATCGCGTGAATGTAGGCAAGCCCGCACCGGGCAAATTCGTCGCGCCGGTCGAAGTCTGGGTCACCCCCAAGGGCTGACGCTACGGCGAACTTGCCGTTCACTCGGTCGCTCGCCCGCATGAACAGGGTCAGCGACCCAAGTCGATACCTTACATGACATTGTAATATTTGAATTTTCACTGACTTGTCATCTGCAAGCCGCCAGCAGGTCACATCCGTTGGGCAGCGGCGTCCCCATCCAGTTCGACAGGGGCTCGCCACATGACACGCCGTTTTCACCTCCTCACCATGCTGCTCGCCAGCAGTGCCGCCGTCCCGGCCGTTGCCCAGACCGCCGCGCTTGACGGCGATACGGCCGGCGCCGGCGAGCAGATCATCGTGACCGCGCAAAAGATCGAGCAGCGCGCGATGGATGTCCCGATCACCATCTCCGCCGTCAGTGGCAAGCGGATGGAGGAAATCGGCGTGTCCGACCTCGACGAACTGTCCAACTATATCCCCGGCCTCAATATTCAGGAGCAGAGCGCCAACAATCCCGGCATCGTCATTCGCGGCATCACGTCGGACAGCGGATCGGCCCAGCAGGCGCCGCGCGTCACCCTCTATTATAACGGCGTCGATATTTCCCGCTCGCGTGGGTCCTATCAGGACATTTACGACATGGAGCGGATCGAGGTCATCAAGGGGCCGCAGGCGACCTTGTTCGGTACCGCCTCCGCCGTCGGCGCGATCAGCATGATCTCCGCCCGACCCAAGCCCGGCTTTTCGGCCGAACTGAACGCCGGCTACGGCAATTATGACTCCAAACTTTTCAGCGGCTTTATCAACGGCGGATCGGACAAGGTCGCCGGCCGCATCGCCTTCGCCTGGAAGAACCGGGACGGCTACGTAAAGAATCTGTCCGCGACGCAGGACGATCTCTATGCCCGCGACCAGCTTGGCGTGCGCGGCTCGCTGCGGCTGAAGCCCACCGAAAGCTTCACGGCCGACCTCATCCTGACCTACGACCGCCAACGCAATTCGGGCACGCCCTTCGTTTCGCTCGCGCTGCCAACGTCGGAAGGTCCGGGCAATCCTTTCGGTTCTGCCAATCTCAGCGGATCGCCGCTCTCGGCTTCCGTATTGGGCGCCTCCAAACTGGGGCTGCACCGCGACGTCTATGACGCGAACCTGACCTTCAGCTGGGACATTGCCGACGACTGGACGCTCACGATGGTCAATGGCTATCGCAAGTTCGACAGCAATGAAGTGTTCGACGCCGACGGCTCGGCCGCCTGGTATCTGGAGTTTGGTGAGGAAGCCAAGGGCTGGCAGGTCAGCCATGAAACCCGCTTCTCCTATGCCGGCGATCATTTCCGCGGGTCGTTCGGCTGGAATGGCTTCCGTGAAAAGAACCATCAGCGCGTGCCCTTTTCGACCGAGGAAGGCACCTATATCCAGTGCGCGACGCGGCTGATTCCGGGCCTCGCCTGCATCGCGGCCGACGGCACCGTCACCGCATCGCAGGCGACCGCAATACTAACCCGTGGCGCTGCAACAGCCATTCCCTACAGCTCCGTCTATGAAAATCAGGGCAAGAACGACAGCTATTCGATGTTCGCCGATGGAACCTGGCTGGCCAGCCCGTCGCTGGAACTGACCGCCGGCGTGCGCGGCCTGATCGAAAAGCGTCGTTCGGGCTATGTCACTACCGTGCCCAATTCGGTGCTGAGCGGCGCACCCCTGATTCCGGGCCAGATCAACACCAACGGTCGCGTCCTCCGCACACAGGGCAGCTTCGCCGCTTTCCTGCCGCGCTTCAACATCCTCTATCGTTTCTCGCCAGCGTTGAACGGCTTTGCCACCGTGTCGAAGGGCCGCCGTTCGCCGACCGTCAATCTCGATGCCGCAGCCGGCGGGGTGGCGCGCATCAGTCAGGTCGCCGAAGAAAATGTCTGGAACTATGAAGTCGGTCTGAAGGGCAATAGCGGTATCTTCTCCGGGTCGCTGGGCGTCTATTATCAGAAATACGACAATTTCCAGGTCAGCGTCGTGGGCAGTGATGGCGTCGCCCGCACGATGAGTGCCGGCACGGCCAGCAATCTGGGGGTCGAGGCGGAAGTCATGATCCAGCCGACCAGCTCGCTCAATATCTTCGCCAATGGCGGCTATATCGACGGCGGCATCGACGACAAGGCCGCCAATGGCCGTTTCGCCGGCGACCAGTTCCGCCTTCAGCCCAAATTCCAGGCTGCGGCCGGCTTCACCATCGACGCGCCGATCGGCAACGGCATGCGCCTGTTCGCGACGCCCAGCGTCACCTATCGCAGCAAAATCTATTTCGAAGTGCCCAACATCCAAGCCATCAGCCAGGATGGGGTAACGCTGGTCAACCTGCGCGCCGGCGTCAGCTTCGCCGATGGCCATTATGAAATCTCCGGCTTCATGCGCAACGCCACGAACAAAAACTATCTGCTCGACGCAGGCAATACCGGCGGCGCCTTCGGTATCCCGACCTACATCCCGGCAGAACCGCGCTTCTACGGCGTGCAACTGACCGGTCGCTTCTGAACCGAACAAGGAAGGAGACAGCCATGAGCTTCACCATAGACCGCCGCCTGCTCATCAAGGCCAGCATGCTGGGCCTGGGCGCCATGTCCATTCCCGGTGCCGCCGCCATCCTGTCGGGGCGCGGCTTCACCCATGGCGTCGCCAGCGGTGAACCCGGCGCCACCTCCGTGCTGCTCTGGACCCGCTATGTCGGGTCCGGCGACACCAAGCTGCGCGCCGAAGTCGCCACTGACGCCGCCTTTACGAAGGTCGTTTCCGGCGGGGAGGTCACGGCCCATGCGGATGCCGATCACACGGCCAAGATTACCGTCACCGGCCTTCAGCCGGACGCATGGTATTTCTACCGTTTCATCGCGCCAGATGGCCGCATCAGCCGCCTTGGACGCACCCGCACCCTGCCGCAGGGTGACGTGTCACGCTTCGGCATCGGCCTTTTCTCCTGCTCCAACATGCCGTTCGGCTTCTTCAACGCCTATGGCCATGCCGCCGCGCGCAGCGATATCGACCTGGTGATTCATTGCGGCGACTATCTCTACGAATATGATCGCGGCCATTATCCCAGCCTGGAAGAAGCGGTGCCCGGCCGTATCGTCGAACCGGCGAACGAGATGGTGACGCTGGCCGATTATCGCCTGCGTTATGCCTCCTACCGGCTCGATCCCGATCTTCAGGCGCTGCATGCCGCCTTCCCGATGATCGCCCAATGGGACGATCATGAACTGGCCAATGACGCCTATAAGGATGGCGCCGAAAATCATCAGCCGGACAAGGAAGGCCAATGGTCGGTACGCAAGGCGGCAGCGCAGAAAGTCTATCGCGAATGGATGCCCGTATCCGATGCGAACTATGACAGTTTCCAGATCGGCACGCTGGCGACCATCTTCCGACCCGAAACCCGCATCACCGCGCGCAACAAGCAGTTGAGCGTCGGCGAAGCGGTCGCCGGGCGTGGCGATCTGGCCAAGGCGCTGGCCGATTTTCGCGACGGCGCCTGGAGCGCGTCGGACCGTACCCTCATGGGCGCGGATCAGGAAAAATGGCTCTATGACGGCTTTGCCGCGTCGAAAAAGGCCGGCACCACCTGGCAGATCCTCGCGCAGCAGGTCATCATGGGCTATGGGCGCTTCCCGACCAATGCGGCCGAATGGGTGCCCGCCAATGCGCCGGATATCGTGCGCAAGACGCTCGCCGGTGCGGTCGCCGCCTCTCAGGCGGGCCTGCCCTACAATATGGACAGCTGGGACGGCTATCCAGCCGCGCGCAACCGTCTCTATGATGCGGCGCTGGCGGCGGACGCGGACTTGGTCGTCCTGTCGGGCGACAGCCACAATGCCTGGGGCTATAATCTGGGCGAGCGCGGACCGGGGCAGGGCGGGCGCAAGGACCGGGTCGGCGTGGAATTCGCCGGGCACAGCGTCACTTCGCCGGGCTTCGAGACCTATGCCAAGGGCGTGCCGCCGGCCGACGTCGCTCGCGCCCTGCGTGCGGTCAATCCCGGCATGGCTTTCTGCGACGCCAGCCAGCGCGGCTATGTCTCGCTGGACGTCACGCCGCAACAGGTCGCGGGCTCCTGGCACTTCATGCAGGATATCCGCACCCGCACCACGGCGTTGGCCGGCTCCCACCGCATGACGGTGCAGCGCGGCGCGAAGCTGTTGCAGGACGCCTGAGCAGATGGGGCACTTCGCCATCTCGAGATGGCGAAGTGCCCCGATCGCGCTTGTCTGGCAGAGTGCCTATATTTGACTGTAACAGATGTTTGGTATAAATCGGCTCTGCCAAAATGGGAGAGGCCCAATGTACAGCTATATTCCGCCCATCGACGATTATCGCTTCCTGCTGAACGAGGTGCTGGGCTTCGACATGGCGATGGCGGAGATCGGGAAAGAGGTCGATGCGGAACTGGCATCGGCGGTGCTGGAAGAAGCCGGGCGCATGTGCGCCGACCGGCTGCATCCCATCAATCGCGAAGGCGACGAACAGGGCAGTCAGTTGGTGGATGGCGCGGTACGGACCCCGCATGGCTTTGCCGAGGCCTGGCGCGACTTCGCGCAGGCAGGTTGGGCATCCGTCTCCGCCGATCCGGCCTATGGCGGCCAGGGCCTGCCGTTCATCCTTCAGCTTTGGTTCGATGAAATGATGGCGGCGTCGAACCTGTCCTTCGGCCTTTTCCCCGGCCTGACGCGCGGTGCATGCGAAGCGATCATGGCCCATGCCGACGATGCGCTGAAAACCACCTATCTGCCGCCCATGATCAGCGGTGAATGGACCGGTGCCATGGCCCTCACTGAAAGCGGGGCCGGGACCGACCTTGCCTTGCTTAAGACCAAGGCGGTACCGCTTGGTGACGGGCGCCATGCCATCACGGGCCAAAAAATCTTCATCTCGTCGGGCGATCATGATTTCGGCGGCAATATCGTGCATCTCGTGCTCGCCCGCCTGCCGGATGCGCCTGCGGGTGTGAAGGGGATCAGCCTGTTTCTGGTGCCCAAATTCCTGCAGGACGAAAACGGAGCCTTCACCGTCCGCAATGGGATGTCGGTCGGGGCGCTCGAAAAGAAGATGGGCATCCACGCCCAGCCGACGTGCGTCATGAATTACGACGAAGCGACCGGCTGGCTGGTGGGAGAACCGAACAGGGGCCTGGCCGCCATGTTCACGATGATGAACGCCGAACGGCTGATGGTCGGCATTCAGGGACTGGGTGTTGCCGGGGCAGCCTATATTCAGGCGACCGGCTACGCCAAGGAACGGTTGCAGGGGCGGAGCGCCGATGGTGCGCGCGGCCCGGTCGCAATCATCGAACATGCCGATGTTCGCCGCATGCTGCTCAACATCCGTGCCTTTGTGGAGGCTGGTCGCGCTTTGGGCGGCTGGACGGCGCTTCAACTCGATCGCGCGCACCATCATCCCGATCCGGCCGAGCGCGCCGAAGCGGACGCTTTGGTCGCATTGCTGACCCCGGTAGTGAAAGCGTCCTTCACCGATTTCGGTTTCGAAAGCGCGGTGCAGGCGCAGCAGATATTTGGTGGCCACGGCTATATTCGCGAATGGGGCATGGAACAATATGTACGCGACGCCCGGATTGCGCAGATTTACGAAGGCACCAATGGCGTGCAGGCCATGGACCTGGTCGGGCGCAAGCTTCCGCTGGGCGGTGGCACGGTCGTCGATGGCTTTTTCGACCTGATCCAGGAAGAATTGGAAGCCGGCAAAGGCACGGTCATCGCGGACGATAGCCTGGCAGCCCTTGCCCTGCTGCGATCGACGACGCTGTCGTTGCGCGGCGCCGGCGTTGACGCGACGGGCGCTGCGGCCGTCGATTATCTTCGCCTCTTTGCGCTGGTGTCCATGGGGTGGATGTGGAGCAAGATGGCGGGTGCGGCGCAAGGCGACAGTCCGCTGCATGAAGCCAAGCGCGCCATGGCAGCCTTCTTCGCTCAACGCATGTTGCCCCAGGTTCACGGCTTGGCCGCGAGCATTGCGGCGGGCGAAAGTGCGATCATGGCCCTGGACGGTGACGCTTTCTGATCGCGCACTTTGAATCTGTCATGCCTTCATCCTGATAGTCACAAAATGGCGGGATTCACCCGGTAATGCGCGAGAGGCTTCGGCGCTTGTCGGTCGCCCAGTGCCTATGAGGTTTGACCATTTCGATCGCGGCGTCCGGTCAGGTCTATCCTCAATGCGCTCTCGTTCCTTGAAACCACCCAGCCTCATTTGAAGGTCATTTTCGGCGTCCTGTGGAAGGTCGCCAAATGCCCCTTCAATCTGCGGGAGACATTTTATGGCAAGTCTTGCGTGCTGATCGATGGTGGATCGAACGGCAATTATCGTCGTAACATCATCGGTAGCAAGGGGATTACCGATCTGGAGACAGGCTATGATGCACACCTGCCTTTACCATCGCGCTCGGTGCAAAAAATCTGTGCGACATCTATCCGGACAAGATCGATCCGGTGACCTACGCGGCGCAGATTGCCAGCGGCAGCCCGGCCGTGCCGAAAACCTCGTCTCACGGGGCCTTCGGTATCAATGGCAGCTATGAACATGCCCGCGCGCGCCTGAATGTCCGGTCACCCAATGGGGGAAACATATCCGATGCTGCATGACATTAATCGCCGGACTTTGCTCGCATCGCTCGCGGCGTTGGGCGGCGCGGGTCTGGTGGCGGGCTGCGCTTCCCCCACTATGTCGATCGCCAATGGAATGATCGCGGGCCGCCGACGCTATGACCCGCTCGATCCCTTTCCGCTCGTCCGGGCGCAGACAGACCGTATTTTTCGGATCACCACCTGTCTGCGCCCCTTTCGCGCAGCTGGCCCGCGTCTCGATACGGAACGGGTGGGGGATCATCTGGTCGTCCATAATTATGGTCATGGCGGCAGCGGCTGGTCCCTGTCCTGGGGATCGAGCAGCATCGCGGTCGAAAAGGCGCTGTCTGGTGGCGATCGCGACATTGGCGTGATTGGCGCAGGCGCGCTGGGCATGACCTCGGCACTTCTGGCGCAACGCGCCGGCGCGCGCGTCACTATCCATGCACGGGAACGTGCGCCCTATGTTCGTTCATCACGTGCCACCGGCACATGGTCGCCGGCATCGCGTGTTGCGTTGGAAAAGGGGATATCCAGCGATTTTCCCGCGCGATGGGATGCGATGTGCCGCATGTCCTTCACCCATTTCCAATCCTATCTGGGCCTTGCCGGCACACCGGTCGAATGGACGGACCGCTATGCTTTATCCGACATTCCGTTCAGGCAGGCCCATGACCTGCGGGATCGCGGTGGCAGTCCCGGCTTCGTCGATTATCATGATCGCGCAGCGGATCTGACGCCGGCGCCGGTCGATCTGCCGGCCGGCACCCACCCATTTCCCACGCCCTTCGTGCGCCGATCGCAATCCTTGCAATTCAACATCGCCAGCCTGTCGGACCGACTGACCAGCGAATTTCTGGCAGCAGGCGGACGCTTCGAACAGGCCGAATTTCATACGCCCCATGATCTGACCCGGCTGACGCAAAAGACCCTCATCAACGCCACAGGCTACGGCGCACGCGCCCTGTGGCAGGATGAATCCATCCTGCCGGTCCGGGGCCAGCTGGCCTGGCTGATCCCACAGCCTGAACTGCAATTCGGGATCAGCTACCGCGACGTCGGCCTGCTGTCGCGCCGTGACGGCATCATCGTCCAGTCGAGCGGCGCCAACGACTTTGCCGGTTATAACGACCCCAATGAACAGCCCGACCGCGCGGAGGCGGAAGCGGCCGTGCGGGTTATTGCGGAATTGATGTATCGTATAGCCACGCCTGGAAGGACGGCCGCCTGACGCGCCGCAATGGCGGGGCTTCGCGGCCATGGGGAGATATGCTAGCGCGACAGGGATGAAGAAGCGCAGCCTTGCCAATGGATCGCACGAAGAGGGGTCGGTGCGCCGCCGTCAAATATTGGAGATCGCGGCCCAGATCTTCGCCAGAAAGGGCTATCGTGGCACTTCCATGCGCGACATCGGCGAACAGGCCGGCGTCCTGGGCGGATCGCTCTATCACCATATCAAGTCCAAGGACGCGCTCTTCGTCGAACTCCATGATGCTGCGCTCGACGTGGCGGCTGAAAGGATCAACGCGGCGGTAAGTGCGCAGCATGATCCTTGGGAGCGATTGCTGGCCGCGTGCGCGACCTTGCTGGACATTCAACTCGCGCCGGATTCGCTGACCATGCCGATGATGAATGACTTCCGGGAAGTGCCCGGCCCAGTGCGCGAGCAGCTTGTCGCGCGCCGGGATCGGTTCGAAAGCCTGTTTCGGTCGCTGGTGGACGGGCTGCCCTTGCCACCAGACTTTGATCGCTCAATTTACCGCAACCTGCTGTTGTCGCAGCTGAACAATGTAGCCGACTGGTATGGTCCCGGGCGGCTCTCACCGGCGGACATCGCCGCCCAGATCGTCGCTATCTTTCGGCACCATGGCGGCTGAAGTCTGCCCGGGCTAGTGCAGTGGATGTCGGGTTTTACTTGATCGACCAGCTGTATCCTTATTCGCTATATTTCTTCATGTAAGACAAAAAATATCCATGAAGAAAATATCTCTGTTGAAAATGTGAATCACCTGTCCAACGTTGTCGCGTTCGGCCTTGATCCTCGACTATGCCCTGAGATGAACTGGGCGCGTGACGATAAAGCCGGCCTCGCCCATGTCCTGTTCGGAAACACCATTTATATGAGAGCATTGCCCTGCGAGCCCATGCAATGCGTCCGGATGCGTCCAATCACCCAATCAGCGGTCGTTTCGCTGATCGCGCTCTGCATGACCGCAATCCATCCGGGCGTCGGAAAATGTCCTGATAGGAAAATTTTGCCGTAGCAAATGGGGCTGGACAAGGAGGTCGGTTCCATCATTCCCGCCAAGGCGGCGGACATTGTGGCGGTAAAGGCCGATCCGCTGGCCGACATACGTGCGCCCGAAACCATGACCTTCATCATGAAAGTGGGGATGTCGTCGGTGCCGTTGGCGACTGACTTGTCACCGGTCGATCTGCCCAGCCGATCTGCATCCTTGCGGGTCAGCCCAATGTCCGGGCAAGCCCCCGTCTAGCAACTGGGCTTCCCGCCTACCCCTTGCCGCGCCGGGGGCGCAGGCCGTCGCGCATGGCGATATTGCTGTTGATCCGGGTCACGCCTGGCAGGCGTGACAATATTTCGCCGTGGATGCGTTCATAGGCGTCGACGCTGTCCACCTCTACCCGCAGCCAGTAATCGACAGATCCCGTCATCAGGAAACACTCCCGCACCTCCGGACATTGTCGCACCGCATGTTCGAAGCGGGATAGAAAATCCTCGGTCTGGCGGTCCAGCGTGACCTGCACCAGCACATTGACGATCGCGCCGTCGTCCCGCCCGCCGGTAACGAGCGTGTATCCGCGTATATAGCCTTCGGCCTCCAACTGTCGGATGCGCCGGTGGCAGGCGGAAGCGGACAGGCCGACCTCCGCTGCGATTTCCGCATTGGAACGGCGAGCGTTGAGCTTGAGCAGGCGCAGGATCGCGCGGTCGGCATTGTCGAGGCTATTGGCCATTTATGCGTATCTCTTGCAATATCCTGTCCTATATGACGATATATTCGAAGAAAGTCGCGCACTTCGATAGCCTATTCGCAGAAACGTTGGATAGCTTGGCCGGTATCGGAAGGGGATGGCGATGGATTATGGGACGGCGGCCGACTTGTGCATCGATCTGGGTGCGATCGTGGCCAATTACCGGACGATCGCGGCGCAGGTTGCGCCGGCTGCGGTAGCGGGCGTGGTCAAGGCGGACGCCTATGGCCTTGGCGCCATCGCCGTGTCGCAGGCGCTGCTGACGGCGGGGTGCCGCCATTTCTTCGTCGCCCATCTGTGCGAGGCCAGGGCGCTCAAGCCCCATTTGCCAACCGATGCCACCCTCTATGTCCTGAACGGCTTGCGCCCCGGCGCCGAGGCGGAATGTGCCGCGATCGGCGCGGTGCCGATACTTAACGCACTGGTGCAAGTGGATGCCTGGGCCGCGACGGCGCGCGCTTTGGGCGCCAGCCTGCCCGGCGTGGTGCAGGTCGATAGCGGCATGTCGAGGCTGGGCCTCACGCCGGCGGAACTGGCGGTCTTGCAGGATCAGCCGGACCGCCTGAAAGAGATCGATATCCAATTGGTTATGACTCACCTGGCCTGCGCCGATGAGCCGTCCAACCCGGTCAATGCTGACCAGCGCAGCCGGTTCGATCGGATCGCGGCGCAATTCCCCGGCGTGCCGCGCTCCATCGACAATTCCGGTGGCGCGATGGCGCCCGACGTGCAGCATGGCGACATCGTACGCGCCGGCATCGCGCTATATGGCGGCGCGCCGCATGGCATGCCCAATCCGATGCAGGCGGTCGTCGCGCTCGACGCCTATATCATGCAGTTGCGACAGGTCCCGGCGGGTGCCGGCGTGGGCTATGGCCTGACCCATCGCTGCGATCGGCCGACGCAGATTGCCACGATTTCAGTGGGCTATGCCGATGGTTGGCCACGCCATGTCAGTGGTCGCGGCAGCGCCTATATCGGTGGCATCCATGTCCCGGTGCTAGGCCGGGTGTCGATGGACAGCATGGCGCTGGACGTCACCGATTTGCCCGCTGATCTTCTCTATCCCGGCGCGCCGGTCGAACTGCTCGGCCCGCACCAGAGGATCGACGATGTCGCCGCGCAGGCCGACACGATCAGCTATGAAATATTGACCCGCCTCGGCAGCCGATACGACCGGACCTATCTGCCCGCGCCGGCCGTTAGCGATATGAGGAGTGAGCAGGCATGAAGATCGTCATCCTGGGCGGCGGCGTGATCGGCGTCACGTCGGCCTGGTATCTGGCCGAGGCCGGGCATGAGGTGGTCGTGGTCGATCGCCAGAGCGGCGTGGCGCAGGAAACCAGCTTTGCCAATGCGGGTGAGATTTCGCCGGGCTATGCCTCCCCCTGGGCCGCGCCGGGCATCCCGGCCAAGGCGCTGCGCTGGCTGTTCATGCAGCATGCGCCGCTGATCTTGCGGCCCAAGGTCGATATGGCGATGCTGCGCTGGCTGGTGGCGATGCTGGGCAATTGCAACGCGACCGACTATCGCATCAACAAGGGGCGAATGGTGCGGCTGGCCGAACATAGCCGCGACCGACTGATAGCGCTGCGGGCGGCGACGGGCATAGGCTATGACGAGCGCAGTCAGGGCACGTTGCAACTGTTCCGCGAACAGAAGCAGATGGACGGCATCGCCAAGGATATCGAGGTGTTGCGCGCCGACAATGTGCCGTTCGAAGTGCTGGACCGGGCCGGTTGCCTGGCCGCCGAGCCGGGGCTGGCCGCCAGCGAAGCATCGATCGTGGGCGGCCTGCGCCTGCCCAATGACGAGACGGGCGATTGCTTCAAATTCACCAACGCGCTGGCGGATATGGCAAAAGCGCGCGGCGTGCAGTTCCTGATGGGCCGTACCATCCGGGGCCTCGCGACGGAGGGCGGTCGCATCGCCCATGTCGATACGGCGGAGGGACCCGTGACGGGCGGTGCCTATCTGGTCGCCATGGGCAGCTATTCGCCGCTGGTCGTCGCGCCGCTCGGCCTGCGCCTGCCGGTCTATCCGGTGAAGGGCTATTCCATCACCGTGCCGATCGTGAAAGCGGAAGGTGCGCCGGTGTCGACCCTGCTCGATGAAAGCTACAAGGTGGCGATCACCCGGCTGGGCGATCGCATCCGGGTGGGGGGCATGGCCGAATTGTCGGGCTATACCAACGATCTCCCACAGGCGCGGCACAATACGCTGGACCATAGCGTCGGCACGCTCTTCCCCGGTGCCGGTGATTTGAGCCGCGCGACTTTCTGGAGCGGCCTGCGGCCCATGACGCCGGATTCGACTCCGGTAATCGGCGCGACGAAGATCGACAATCTGTTCCTGAACACCGGCCATGGTACGCTGGGCTGGACCATGGCCTGCGGGTCGGGGCATGTCATCGCGGATATCATCAGCGGCACCAAGCCCGCTATCGAGACGGCCGATCTGGCCCTGTCGCGCTACAGCAATTGATCTTCAAAGAGGAAACGCCATGACCATCACCCGCATCGAAACCGGCCCGCGCATGAGCGAAATCGTCATTCACGGCGACACCGTCTATCTGGCCGGGCAGGTCGGCGAAGGCGACAGCGTCACCGCGCAGACCAAAAGCGCGCTGGAGGAGATCGAGCGGCTGCTGGGCCTGGCCGGCAGCGACAAGGCGCATATCCTGCGCGCCACCATCTGGATGGCCGACATGGCGGATTTCGAGGAAATGAATGCGGTCTGGGATGCCTGGATCGCCGATGTGCCCGCGCCCACCCGCGCGACCGGCGAAGCCAGATTGGCGACGCCCGATTACAAGGTGGAGATCATCATCATCGCGGCGGTCGCCTGATCCTTTCCGGTGAAAGAGGCGAAGGATAGAGGTTCAGCCGCCGCCATGGACAGCTTAACACGCTATCGCCGGATCGGCATCATCGGCACCGGCCGCGTCGCGCGCGCGATGGCGCTGGCTTTGCGCGCCCATTCGGCGGAACCGCCGCTGATCTGGGGCCGCGATCCCGCTCGCCTTGCCGTGTTGGTCGCGGCTGTTCCTGGCAGCGGCGCTGCATCCGGTCTGGTGGCGGTCGCGCAGCAGTGCGACCTGATCCTGATCGCGGTGTCGGATGATGCCATCGCCAACATCGTTACCGATCTTGCCGACTGCCTGCCCAATGGTGCCGCGCCCTTCATCCTGCATCTGAGCGGTCGGAGCGGCGCGGCATTGCTTGCGCCGTTGCAGCAGCGCGGCGCTCTGACGGCGGCGGTGCATCCGGCCATGACCTTCACTGGCGATCCCGTGCAGGAGCGCGCGCGCATGGTCGGTGCGACTTTCGTCATCACAGCTTCCGGCCCGGCCATCCTGGCCGCGCGGCAGCTGGTCGCCTTGCTGGGCGGCGTGGCGGAGCAGGTGGAGGAGGGGCAGCGCGCTCTCTATCATGCCGCGCTATGTCATGCGGCCAATCATCTGGTCACATTGATCGCCGGATCGCGCGATGCGCTGGCGGCGGCGGGCATTGCCGATCCCGCCGCGCTGCTGGGGCCATTGGCCCGCGCAGCGTTGGACAACAGCCTGGATCGCGGCATGGCGGCACTGTCCGGCCCCCTGTTGCGGGGCGATGCGGAGACGATCCATCGGCATCTTGCGGCGCTGTCTGCCGACCAGCCGCCCCTGTTGCCAGCCTATCGCGCCATGGCCGTCGCAACGCTCGATGCGCTGGGAAAAGATGGCCGATCTGTGTCTCCATCGTTGCGAACCATGTTGGACTGATCGGGCTGCTTGAAGCGGTCCTGCGCACTGGCTAATGCGACGAAATCGCAATCTGGAGCCGGCCGATCAAGCCTATCGATCTCAATCTGCTCATGACGCTCAGCATGCTGCTGCAAACCCGCAGCGTCAGCCGTTCGGCCCAGCGTCTGGGGCTGAGCCAGCCGACGGTCAGTCGCGCGCTTGGCCAGTTGCGTCTGATATTGTCTGATCCGCTGCTGGTGCGATCGGGTGGGGGGATGACATTGACCCAGCGCGGTGAGGAACTGGCCCAGCCACTGGAAGCCTGGCTGGCGATGAGCAGTGCCTTGCTGGAGCCAGCCAGTTTCGATCCCGCGCTGCTAAAGCGTGATTTTCGTGTGGCCGCGACCGATTATGGCGTCTTGTCGGTCGTATCGCCTGCGTTGAAGGCGATGGGAAGGGCGGCGCCTGGTTGCGGGATCGACATATCCGCTTTTTCCGGGGATATGTTCAAGAAGATGGCGTCCGGCGAATTGGACCTCATCATCTATGGCTTTGAGCCTGACCTGTCGCTCACTCATGCGCGCCACTTGTTCCGCGAAACGCAATCGCTGATCGTGCGGCGCGGTCATCCGATCACCGCGCGCGGACCGGACCGGCCGGTTTTGCTCGACGACTATCTGGCCTGGCCGCATGTTGCGGTCAAGGTGGGCGATCCCGATATCGACCATGTCCATTCCTGCCTGGGCGATCGGGCAGCGGAGCGGCAATTGGTGGCGCGGCTCCCCTATTTTTACGCCGCGCCGGATCTGATCGGCGCCACCGACGCCATATTGACCATGCCGACCCGTGCGGCACACCGTTTCGCCTCGTCGCATGGATTTGCCTGCCTGCCATCACCTGCCGAGATCCAGGGCTTCGACTATTGGATATTGTGGCATGAGCGCAGGGCGCGTGATCCTGCCACATTATGGCTGATCGATCAGCTGGCCGAAGCCGTCTGAACGATCATATCCGGCAAGTCCGCTATTCAAAATTGATATTTGGAATGATGGGAGTGATGCGACAAATGCAGCTGCGAAGCAATCGCATTTGAGAGTGCCGTCAAGGCGCCGGGGGACTTCCAAAAAACCATCATCGCCGGCCTGCGCTTCCTGTCGCAGCCTGATCCAAGGGCGTGTTCGCACGCCCGTCCAGTCGTTCAACCCAAGGACTTTCCATGAAGGCCCAGACCCTTTTGCGCGCCAGCAGCGCCCTTGCCGCCATTCTTTTTCCTGCTACCGCCCTTGCCGCCGATGTCACCGCCGACAGCGACCAGATCGTTGTGACCGCTGCGGGTCGCGAGCAGGAGGTGCGCGATGCGCCGGCCTCCATCACCGTCATCAATCGCGAGACGCTGGATCGCATGCCCTATCGCGAAGTCACCGATGCGCTGATGGAAGTGCCCGGCGTCACCGTCACGCCGGGCGAGGGCAATAGCCGTGATATCTCCATTCGCGGCATGGCACCGCAATATACGCTGATCCTGGTCGATGGTAAGCGGCTGTCCTCGCGCGAATCCCGCACCAACGGCGGCAATATCAGCGAAGGGGGCCAGCTGCCCCCGCTCGAAGCGATCGAGCGGATCGAGATTGTGCGCGGGCCGATGTCGTCCCTTTACGGATCGGATGCGATGGGCGGCGTCGTCAACATCATTACCCGTCGCATCGGCGGCGACTGGCGCGGCAGCGCGCGGATCAACGGCACGATGCAGCTGGGATCCGACTATGGCAATTTCGCCGACGGCAATTTCTATCTGTCCGGCCCGGTGACGAAGGGGGTCGGCATCCAGTTGCAGGGTGCGATCAACCGGCGCGAGGGCGACAAGGTGATCGGCGGCACACCCGAACGCCATGACGAAAGCCTGGCCGGCAAACTGGGCTTCGCGCTGAATGACAATCACGAAATCCTGCTGGAAGCGGGCTATTATCGCCAAAAGGTCACGCAGATTTCGGGCGAGACGATCGAGGCATCCGCCACCGCGCCCGCAGGCACGGTTAATATTCAGGATCAGCGACGCAAGGTCGGCTCCATCAGCCATAGCGGCAAATGGGGTTTCGCGACCTCGGAATCCTATATTCAATATGAGGATGCCGAAAACGTCACCGCGCAAAAGGAAGTGAAGAACACCGTCGCTCAGAGCCTCTGGGTAATTCCGCTGCCGTCCAACACGCTGACGCTGGGTGGCTTCTACCGCTATGAGGATCTGACCGACCTGACCGGCAACCTGCTTTCCGGTTCCACCACGACTGGCACCACCCGGACCAGCTGGGCCTTGTTCGCCGAGAATGAACTCAAGCTGCTCGATGGCCTGGCGCTGACCGGTGGCATCCGCATGGACAATGACGAACAATATGGCGTCCACTGGACCCCGCGCGTCTATGCTGTGTGGAACATAAACCCGGCGCTGACGCTCAAGGGCGGCTATTCGCAGGGGTTCCGCGCGCCCAGCCTGCGCCAGACCATCCCTGACTGGGGCCAGTCCAGCCGGGGTGGCACCATCTATGGCAATCCCGATCTGGAAGCGGAAACCAGCCGCACGATCGAGGCGGCGCTGCTCTTTTCGCGCGGCCGCTTCAACGCCAGCCTGACTGCCTATGATACGCGCTTCAATGACAAGATCACCCGCGTTACCTGTCTGGCGGCGGATGCCTGGTGCGTCGATGAACCGCTCAGTTCGATCGGCCGCCCGCCCACGACCTATGTCAATGTGGACAAGGCCAAGGTGCGCGGCATCGAAATCGCGGTCGATTTCCCGCTGACCGGTACGCTGCGGGTCAACGCGACCGGCACGCTTACCGATTCCGAACAACTAAGTGGCGCGGCGGCGGGCGCGGCGCTCAACGATACGCCCAAGCAGCAGGCCAGCGCTTCGCTGAACTGGAAGCCCGACCAGCGCCTGTCGGCCTATGCCCGCGCCGTCTATCGCGGCAAGGAAGCCGTGACCGAAGCACAGATTAGCGGCAGCAACATCTTCGCCGCCAGCTATACAGTGGTGGATATCGGCGCATCCTACAAGATCACGCCGGCCTTCACCGTCCATGGCGGCGTGCAGAACCTGTTCGACAAGCGGCTGGACTATGATGCGTCGGGCTATGTGATCGACCCGGCCCGCATCTGGATGGGCGTAGGCGTCCGCTTCTGATTTATGAAGGTGCTGCGCGTTCGTTGACGGGCGGCACCTTGTCATTCGCGTGCATCCTCTCTTGTATGGCGCGGCGCTGGCAAGCTATGCCGGTCCCAAACAGAGAAGGATGGATGCGTGGCCAGATCGCCGACGAATATGCTGAACAAGGCGAGTGGACGGGCCGGCGAAGCGGAGGAGACCCGCCTCAACATCTTGGACGTCGCCACATTGGAATTTGCCGACAAGGGGCTGAGCGGCGCGCGCATCGACGAAATCGCCGAACGGACCGATGCGTCCAAGCGGATGATCTATTATTATTTCGGCAGCAAGGAAGGCCTGTACCGCGCCGTTCTGGAGCGCGCCTATACGGCGGTGCGAGAAATAGACGCGGACAACACACGCAGCGACCTGGCTCCGGACGCTGCGCTGCGCGACGTCGTCGGTGCGACGTTCGACTATCATCATCAGCATCCCGAATTCGTCAGGCTCGTGATGAACGAAAATATCCTGCGCGGCGCGCATATCGGCGAAATTCCCGGCATCCGGGAACGCAATCGCAAGGTGGTGGAGCAGCTGCGCAACATATTGGCGCGCGGCGTCGCCAGCGGCCATTTCCGCGAAGGCATTGACCCGCTGGAATTGCACATGACGATCAGCGCGCTCTGCTTCTACAACGTCTCCAACCGCTATACGGTCTCCTACGGATTCGAACGCGACGTGACCGCGCCCAAGATATTGGCGCGGCGACGGGCCAATGTGGTCGATATCGTCGAAAGCTGGTGCCGCGCCTGAAGGGTGCCATATGGATTTTGACGAAGACTGATCAGGACAACGCCTTCCCGCTTGCGCGAAAGCGGAATGACGGTCCGCGAAAAGCGATACAGTCGCTGGCGCATCGTCATCGCGCTTGCCTTGCCCATCGCTGATGATATCAATGTACGAAATAGTTAGCACAAGAATCGCGAACGGGAGAGGATTATGCGCAAGCGGATCACGCTATCTTTGGGTCTGGCGCTGCTTGGGCCCACCATGCCGGCACAGGCTCAGCCGCCATCTCCTGCTACCGCCCCAGAACCCGCGCTCGGCGATCCGATGCCCGACCGCATCCTGACGCTGGCAAACGGCGTCACGGTCAATGCCGACATCGCCTATTCGACCATTTCGGGCTATCGCCCGATCATCCTCGATCTCTATCGCCCGGCACAGCAGAGCACGCCACAGCAGGCCGGGCTGCTTCCGCTGGTCATCTACATTCATGGTGGCGGCTGGGCGAACGGCCATACTCGCCAGTCGGGCGCATTCAGCGACTTTCCCGCCGTGCTGGCCGACCTGTCGGCGCGCGGCTATGTCGTCGCCTCGCTCGAATATCGCCTGTCGAAGGAAGCGCCTTTCCCGGCCGCGATCGACGATGTGCGCACCGCCATCCGCTATCTGCGCGCCAACGCGCAGCGCTTCGGGCTGGATGGCAACCACGTCGCCGTGTGGGGTGGCTCTGCCGGCGGCCAACTTGCTGCGCTCGCCGCGCTGCAATGCGGCAGCGCGGCGACCGGTGAGGACAAGAGCAATCTGGCTGAGAGCGATTGCGTGCAGGCGGGTGTCGGCTGGTATGGCGTCTATGATTTTGCGACCATGCCGCAGGCGATCGCCGGGGCGGAGAATGCCTATCTCGACTGCATAAAGCCTGATTGCCCGGCCGACCGCATCAAGGCCGCCAGCCCCGCCGCCCACGTCGATGCGAAGGATCCGCCGATGCTGCTGATCCACGGGACGGAGGACAAGGTCGTGCCCGCCGACCAGTCGCGCCAGTTGGCCGCTACGCTCAAGGCCGCCCGTGTCCCCGTCACGCTGGAGATCATCCCCGGCGTTGGCCATAGCTGGATCGGCGCGGATGCAGCGTCAACCCGCGCGGCGTCGCTGCGGGCGCTGGACCTGACCTTCCGCTTCTTCGACACGCAGCTCAAGGGCCGGAAATAATGCGCCGGCTGCTGCTGGCGCCCGGCGTATTTCTGGGCTTGTTCCTTTCATCGGCCGCGCCGGCGCAAATCGTCGCACGATCGGCCGGCGATCCCGTTCGCACCGATGCGGGCCTGGTTGATGGCAAGACGCTGGCGTCGGGCGTGCGCGCCTGGCTGGGTGTGCCCTTCGCCGCGCCGCCGGTGCGCGAGCTGCGCTGGCGCAATCCGCAACCGCATGCCCGTTGGAACGGCGTCTGGCATGCCGATCGCCCCGCGCCCGAATGTATCCAGCCGCTGCGCGCCCGCAACCTCAATCATTATTTTGGCGAGGAAGCGACCAGCGAGGATTGCCTCTACCTCAATATCTGGGCGCCGCCCGGCCCTGCGCCGGCGGGCGGCTATCCGGTCGTCACCTGGATCTATGGCGGCGGCTTCAATATCGGTTCCGCCTCCATGGCCAATTATGCGGGGGAGGCGCTGGCGGCCAAAGGGGTCGTCTATGTCGCCATCGCCTATCGCGTCGGGCCATTGGGCTTTCTCGCCCACCCGCAATTGAGCGCCGAAAATGGCGGTAGGTCGGGTAATTACGGCCTGAAGGATCAGGTGGCGGCGCTGCGCTGGATCAAGGCAAACATCGCCGGTTTCGGCGGCGATCCGGCCAATGTCACGATCGCGGGCCAATCTGCCGGATCGATGGCCGTTTCGCTGCTACAGGCTAGCCCCGCGACGAAGGGCCTGTTCCAGCGCGCCGTCGGCATGAGCGGTGGCGCCTTTGGCGGCGTCGGCGCCCCGGCACCGCTGAAGGAAGCGGAAGCCGAAGGGCTCGCCGTACAGGAAGCGCTGGGCGTCCAGTCGATCGATCAGATGCGCGACATGCCTGCCGACAAGCTGATCGCGCTCGCCGCGCCGGTCCGCCGCAGGGCGATCACCATCGATGGGGAGGTCGTGACGCAAACCCCCGCTGCCGCCTTTGCCGCCGGACGCCAGAATGACGTGCCGTTGCTGCTGGGCTTCACCCGCGACGAAAGTTTTCGGTCGCTCGGCCCCATTGCGTCGGTCGCCGATTATGAGACGGCCGTGCGCCGTGCCTTTCCTGCCATTGCCGCCGCGATCCTGAAACGCTATCCCGCCCATGATCTGCAAGAAGCGCAACGGCAAACGCGCGATATCGAGCGGGATTCCACCCTCAATATGCAGATGGCGCAATGGGCCGTCGGGCAGGCGGCCACCGGCAAGTCGCCCGTGCACGCCTATTTCTTCACCCGCGTCCACCCCTATCGCCCCGGTGTGACCTTCGCCGATCATGATCCGGCAACGGTGGGCGCCTATCATAGCGCCGATATCCCTTATTGGCTGGGGACGCTGGACAGCCTCAACCTGTTCCGCAAGACCCGCGATTGGACGCCGGTGGATCAGGCACTGTCGGCCGAGATGATGGATCATCTGGTCGCCTTCGCCCGCACCGGCAAGCCGGGCGCGAACTGGCCCGCCTTCATGCCTCGCAAGCCTGTGGTGCTGCAACTGGGCGAGACGCGCAGCGCCATTCCCTGGCCGCATTTCGCCGACTGGTCGTTGTTCGGCGATGCGCCCCCACCGGCCGAGCGGCCCAAGGTTCGGGATTGATGGCGATGACCAGAAGACGGGATGTCCTGACCGGCATCGGTGGCGCGATGGCTTTTTGGGCGGTGCCGGGACGGGCGGCCAATACGGACGCGCCCGGCCTGGACTTCGTCTATGAAGCGATCGTCACGCTGGAACCGACCGAAGAAATCGGCCCGACCCCGATCGGCACCCGCCGCCGCGTCCCGATTACCGGCGGCACTTTCTCCGGCCCGCGCATCCGGGGCACGGTGGTCGCCGGCGGCGCGGACTGGCAGTTGCAGCGTGCCGACAACTGGACCGTCATAGAGGCCGATTATATGATGCGCACTGATGATGGCACGCCCATCCATGTCCGCAATGTCGGCCTGACCAACAGCCGGGTGCCGGGCGCGGCGAACCGTTATCTGCGCACCGTCCCCAGTTTCGAAGCGCCGATCGGCCCGCACGACTGGCTCAATCAGGCGATCTTCATCGGCACGATCGGCCCGCCACCCGAAGACGCGCCCAAACCCGCCGTACGCATCCGGGTCTATCGCGTTTCATGAACCATCCTTCCATCCTGGCCGCCGCCGCTCTGGCGCTGACGGGCTGTGCGACCACATCGCCCATGCAGCGGGCCGACGAAGCCTGCGCGGCGACCGCGCAATTCAGTTTCGTGTGCGGCGCGAACAAGCCGGAAGACCTGGCCCATATCCCCGATACGCCCTGGATCGTCGCCAGCGGCTTTGCGACCGGGGCCGGGCTGAAACTGGTGGACAGCCGCACCCGACAGGCGCGCTTCTGGTTCACTGCCGCCGCCGATCAGGTGGCGCCAGACCCGGCCTATCCCGATTGCGCCACGCCGCCAGATCCGGCGCTTTTCACTGCGCGAGGTCTTAGCCTGCGCATGACCGGGCTGGGGCAGGGCAGGTTGCTGGTCGTCAATCATGGCGGGCGTGAAGCGATCGAGGTCTTCGCCATCGACGCGCGCGATGGCGCCGCGCCGCCGACCCTGCGCTGGCAGGGTTGCTTCGTCATGCCCGCCAGCCATGTCGCCAACGCCGTCGCCTCCTACAGCGACGGTACTGTGCTCGCCACGGTGCTCACGCATCCAGGCACCAGCATCACCGACTTCGTGCGCGGTCGCGCGACCGGCGGCGTCTATCAACGCGGCCCGCAGGATCGCGCCTTCCGCTTGCTGCCCGGCACCGAATTGCCGGGTAATAACGGGCTGGAAACAGCGCGCGACGACCGCGGCTTCTACGTCATCGCCTTCGGCCTGCGCGACGTCGTCGCCTATGCGCGGCAAGACACGCGCCATCCGCTCTGGCGCGCGCAGGCGCCCGAATTCATGCCCGACAATATCCATTGGGACGGCGACCGGCTGCTGCTCGCCGGCATGGTGCGTGATGAACCGGCCTGCGGCGGCCTGCGCAAGATCGTCAACGGCGTCGCTGACGGCATGCTCTGCCATCGCGGCTATGCCGTGGCGCAGCTCGACCCGGAAAGCCGCCGCTTTTCGCTGATCGCCTATGGCCCGCCCGATCCTGCCTTCAACGGCGTGTCGGCGGCCGTGCTGATCGGCAATGACCTCTGGCTCGGTTCCTATCAGGCCGACCGGATCGCCGTCCGCCGTCTGGCGAAAAATGGTATTAACTAGTTAGTACATTTCGCTTGCATGCTGCTCCTGTTGCGCGTAAATATGATTCTACAAGATCGGGAAACATATTCCGTCTTAGGGGGAGGATCGGGCCAGTCATGGGCCAGCGTAACATCTATATATTGAACGGCCCCAATCTCGACCATCTGGGCGTGCGAGAGCCGCATATCTACGGGTCCGAAACGCTTGCAGATGTCGAATCGGCCTGTCGGCGTGAGGCAGAAGGCTGGGACGCGAACCTGATTTTCCGCCAGACCAATGCCGAACATGAAATGGTCGGCTGGCTGCACGAAGCGCGGGTCGGTGCCATTGGCATCATACTTAACCCCGCCGCCTTTTCCTATGCGGGCTATGCCATGCTGGACGCGCTCAAGATGTGCGACTGCCCGATCGTGGAGGTTCATATTTCCAATATCCATCGCCGGGACGAGGAATGGCGTACCCGTTCCATCGTGACGCGCACTGCCACGGCCATTTTGTCAGGCATGGGGACGGACGGCTATGCGCTGGCCGTGCGTCATTTGCTCTTCCTCGATCAGCGGCGGAACGCGGCATGAAGGCGGCCGATCCTGCCGCGCTGTTGCGTCCCACCCGTGCGCGTATCGGCGTGCTGGCGCTCATCAGCGTCGCCACCCTGCTCAATTATATGGATCGCGCCGTCATGGGCGTGGCCGCGCCCTCGCTGACGGCCGAACTCAGGATTTCGCCGGAAATGATGGGTTTCATCTTTTCGGCTTTCTCCTGGACCTATGCCGCGTCACAAATTCCAGGCGGGCTGCTGCTCGACCGGCTCGGCACGCGCATTACTTATGCCGGGTCGCTGATCCTCTGGTCCTTCTTCACCTTGCTCCACGGCATAGCCGGCAATGTGGCAATGTTGTTCGGTTTCCGCCTGGCGCTGGGCATGGCGGAAGCACCTTGCTACCCGTGCAACAGCCGCATTCTCAGCAGTTGGTTCCCGCAGGATGAACGGGCGCGGGCCAATTCCGTCTATGCCGTGGGGCAATATGCGGGCCTGGCCTTCTTCGCGCCGGTCCTGTTCTGGGTCGTGGGCAGCTTCGGCTGGCGCGCCCTGTTTCTGATCGCCGGGGCGCTGGGCATGGCGTTCGGCCTGCTCATGTATGCCCGCTATCGCGATCCGGGCGAAAGCAGCCGCATCAACGCCGCCGAACTGGCCTATATCCAGGCGGGCGGCGGCCTGACCGTGACGAAGACGGACGAGAAAATTCCCTTTTCCTGGGCCAATGTGCGCAAGCTGATGAGCAAGCGCCAGATATTGGGCGCATCGATCGGCCAGTTTTGCGGCAATTCGACCCTGGTCTTTTTCCTGACCTGGTTCCCGACCTATCTGGCGACCGAGCGCGGCATGGATTGGCTGAAGTCCGGCACCTTCGCCGTGCTGCCCTATATCGCCGCATCGGCCGGCGTTTTGCTGGGCGGGCAAGTGTCCGATCTGCTGATCCGCCGCACCGGCTCCGCCAATATCGGCCGCAAGTTGCCGATCGTCGTCGGCCTGTTGCTGGCCTCCACCATCGTCGCGGCCAATTTCTTTCAGAGCAACACGCTGGTCATCGCCATCATGTCGATCGCTTTCTTCGGCCAGGGTATGGTCAATCTGGGCTGGACGCTGATTTCCGACGTCGCACCGCGCCAGTTTGTCGGCCTGACCGGCGGCGTCTTCAATCTGTGCGCCAATCTGGCGGGCATCGTGACGCCGATCGTGGTGGGCGTGATCGTGGGGCAGACCGGCTCCTTCTACGGCGCTTTGGCCTTCATCGGGGTGCTCGCGCTGGTCGGGGCCGCTGCTTATGTCTTCATCGTGGGGGATGTACGTCGAGTGGAAATGGACTGAACGACATTTGGACACAGCCATGTCGCCAAAGCGCTCGGACGTCGGGAAATGGCTGTCAGCTCCTGGAACGCCAGGAGCAAATGAGAGTGAGGACATCATCCGATGAAATAGGGTCGGATGATGATCCAAAGGCCAATAGAGCCTCTGGTCGCGCAAGATTATGTACGAACTAGTTAGTAATAAAAATGGGAGGATGGAATGAAGACAGGTTTCACCATGCAGTTGCGCCTGGGCGGATCGCTTGCCGCGATCGCCTTGAGCGCCTGCGTATCGCCGCTTTGGGCGCAGGATCAGGCCGCACCGGCGGAGGCGGCCGCCGCCGCGCTGGCCCCGCAGGCCACTGACGCCGCCGCGCAGCAGAATGCGGACATCGTCGTCACCGGATCGCTGATCGCCCGCCCGAACAATGTCGCGGTCAGCCCGATCGTCACCGTGTCTGACGAACTGGTGCAGCAGAGCGGCCAGATCACGCTCGAAGATTCGCTGAACCAGCTGCCGGGCTTCACCCCATCGGGCAATGCCGGGACCGGCGGGCAGGGCGCGGGTGGCCGCGCTACGCTCAACCTGCGTGGCCTTGGTTCCAACCGCAACCTCGTCCTCCTCGACGGCCGCCGCCTGCCGCTGTCGGACATTAACGGCAATGTCGACATCAACATCCTGCCGGAATCGATCATCGGTTCGGTGGATGTCATCACCGGTGGTGCGTCGGCCATCTACGGGTCTGACGCCATGTCCGGCGTGGTCAATTTCAAGACCGACAAATATTTCGATGGCATCCGCGCCGATATCCAGAACGGCAACAGCTTCCGTGGCGATTATGGCAAGTTCAACGCCTCGCTCGCGCTGGGCACCAAATTCGCCGACGATCGCGGCCGACTGATGCTGGCGTTAAGCTACGGCCAGCGCGATCCGCTCTCCGGTTCGCAGCGCGGCTTCTTCTCTGACAAGGTGCCGTCTTCCTTCATCGGCACCGGCACCTTCGTGCCCAACGCGCTCAACCTGCCCAGCCAGGCGGCTCTGAATGGCGTCTTTGCCCGATATGGCGTCACCACGCCCATCAACCGGACATTGAACCTGGGCTTCAACAATGACGGCTCGCTGTTCGTCCAGACCGGCGCTGTCAATTACAAGGGGCCGCGCGATGGCGCCTATGCCGTGGTCGGCGGCAATGTCCGCATGCCGGTCGGCCCGCAGCTTCAGGTTCTAAATGCCTTCGAACGCAAGTCCGCCTTTGCCAAGGGCGAATTCGACCTGACGGAATCGCTGACTGCTTATGGCCAGTTCCTTTATGTCGATTCCACCGTCACCACTGAAGCGGGCGGCAGCCTGACGCAATTCGCGCCCTTCACCACCATTCCGGTCACCAACCCCTTCATCCCCAATGACCTGCGCACGCTGCTGGCCTCTCGCACCGATCCGAACGCGCCGTTCCGCTGGAGCGCCCGCTATGTCGGGATCGGCGACAAGGGCTGGGACGAAAATTACAAGGTGCAGCAATATCTGGGCGGCCTGAAGGGCACGATTGCGGGGTCGTGGAAGTTCGACGGCTTCGTCGCCTATGACGAAACGGTCCATAATCAGTCGATGTTCAACGCCGTGCTGAAATCGCGCGTCCAGAACCTGCTCAATGCGGCCGACGGCGGCGCGTCGCTGTGCGCGGGCGGCTATAATCCCTTTGGCATCATCAACGCGACCAGCCTGTCGCGCGCGTGCCAGCAATATATGACCGCCACCATCAACAGCCGCGAACGGCTGACCCAGACGCAGGTTCAGGGTCAGGTCAACGGCCCGCTGTTCGACCTGCCGGCCGGTCCCGTGCAACTGGCGCTGCTCGCCGGGTATCGAAAAAACACGTATAAATATGATCCCAGCCCCGATCTCGTGTCGAACAATGTCGAATCCGTCGTCGGTTCCAATCCGGCGCAGGGCGACATCAGCGTCAAGGAATTCGCCGCGCAGATCGACGTGCCGCTGCTGTCGGACACGCCCTTCTTTCATGAACTGGGCGTCGGCGCGGCCTTCCGCTATTCGGACTATAATACGACCGGCAGCGTGAAGAGTTACGAATTTGATGCCCGCTGGCAGCCGGTGGATGCGCTGCTGATCCGCGGCAGCTACCAGCGCGCGGTGCGGGCGCCCAATATTGGTGAGCTTTTCTCGCCCGTAACCGGATCGCAGCTGGCGATCGGCACGCCGCCCGCCGCCATTGGCGATCCTTGCGACGTCCGTTCTGCGGCTCGGACCGGGGCCAATGGTGCGCAGGTGCGTGGCCTCTGCCTGGCGCAGGGCATCCCCGCCGCGGCGATCGACGCCTATCAGTTCGCCACCACCGCCACGGGCGGCAATATTCAGGGCAACAGCGCATTGACACCGGAAAAGGCGAACACCTTCAATGTCGGTTTCGTCTTCAATCCGAAGCTGTCGTCGCCCTGGCTGTCGGGCTTCTCCTTCTCGGTCGACTATTATAATATCAAGATCAGCAACGTCATCTCGACCATCAATGGCCTGACCGTCCTTGCAAAATGCTATAATCTGGATGGATCGAACAGCAGCTATTCCAACAGCAACGAATTCTGCCAGTTGGTCGAGCGCGATCCGACCGGTCAGCTGGTCGCCATCGCTCAGCCTTATCTGAACCTGGGCGCGCTCGACACTGACGGCGTCGATATGCAGGTCAACTGGTCGCTCAAACTGTCCGACGCCGGTATTGGTGACGGCTCGGGCAAAATCTATGCCTCGTCCGCCATCGGCTGGCTGAACCATTACAAGGTTCAGACCCTGCCCGGCACTGCGGCGCAGGATTTCGTCGGCACCAGCACGCCGGGCCGCCCGCTGCCCAAGTGGAAAGCGCTGACGACCGTTGGCTACAGCTCCGATGTCTTCGGCATCGGCCTGCGCTGGCGCTATCAGGGCAAGCTGCGCGACATCAGCGCAATCACCACGCCAGCGGCGGAACAAGTCGGGGTGAAGCCCTATAATCTGTTCGATGTCTTCTCCACGCTGGACATCAACGACAATATGCAGCTGCGCGGTGGCATCACCAACCTGTTCGACAAGGGCATTCCCTTCGTCGCCAGTTCGCAGAACGGTACCGATGCCGGCACCTACGACATGGTCGGCCGGTCTTTCTATGTAGGCGCGAAGTTCAAATTCTGATCTCTCCGCCTGTCCCGCCGCTCGGCCTATCGGGCGGCGGGGATATTTTCTCCCAATCGGATGATCTCACATTGACCCAGCCTCGTTCCGTCCCCGCCCGCTACCTGACTGGCCTGATCGGGCGGGATATTCAGGCATCCCTGACGCCCCGCCTGCATGAAAGTGAGGCAGATGCGCAGGGCGTCCGCTTGATCTATCGCCTCTTCGATTTCGCGGCCGACGGCATGGACGGCCATGATCTGCCCCGCCTGCTCGACGCGCTGCAACTGGCCGGCTTTGCCGGCGTCAACGTTACCCATCCCTATAAGCAGGCAGTCATCTCTCATCTCGACGACCTCTCGCCCCAGGCGGCGCAGATCGGGTCGGTCAATACCGTCGTCTTCCGCGATGGTCGACGGATCGGTTACAATACGGACGTCACCGGCTTTGCCGAAAATCTCCGCTCCGGCCTGCCGCACGGCGCCGCCACCACCCGCGTGGTGCAGATGGGCGCCGGAGGGGCAGGGGCAGCGACGGCCCATGCGCTGATGGAACTAGGCGTGGCGGAACTGACCCTGTTCGATTCCGACTTGAATCGCGCAACCGCTCTGGCGGAAGCGCTCTGTGTCGCCCATGGCGCCGGTCGCGCGATCGTGGGGCGGGATCTTGCCGCGGCGATCGCGCAGGCGGACGGCATCGTCAACGCGACCCCCATGGGCATGGCCGTCCATCCCGGATCAGCCATTCCGCGCACCTTGCTCGAACCCCGGCTATGGGTGACCGACATCGTCTATTTCCCGCTGGAAACCCAATTGCTCCGCGAAGCAAGGGAGGTCGGTTGCACCGCGCTCGACGGGAGCGGCATGACCATTTTCCAGGCAGTGGGCGCCTTCGGGCATTTTACCGGCCTGACCGCCGATCCCGCCCGCATGCGCGGGAATTTCCATGCCGCGCTTGCGGGCTGACCACATAAGGAGAGGCAAGCCATGACCCTGCAATTCGGCATCGCCACGGTGTCCTTGAGCGGCACGCTGGAGGAAAAGCTGCGCGCCGCGGCGGCCGCCGGTTTCGACGGGGTGGAGATTTTCGAGAATGACCTGATCGCCTCGCCTCTACGCCCGCGCGAAGTGCGCGCAATGCTGGACGATCTCGGCCTCTCGTGCATGCTGTACCAGCCCTTCCGTGATTTTGAGGGGATGCCGGGCGCCATGCGCCAGCGCGCCTTCGACCGGGCGGCGGCCAAGTTTGATCTTATGGGCGAACTGGGCGCTCGCCATATCCTTGTCTGTTCCAACTGCTCGCCCCATGCGCTGGGCGAACGCAACCGCATCGTTGCCGATTTTCAGCAATTGGGCGAATTGGCCGCCAGCCATGACATCATCGTTGGCTATGAGGCATTGGCCTGGGGCCGGCATGTCTTCGACCATCGCGACGCATGGTCCATCGTGGAACAGGTCGATCATCCCAATGTCGGTATCATCCTCGACAGTTTCCATTCCCTGTCGCGCGGCATCCCCAGCGACAGCATCCGCGCCATTCCCGGCGACAAGATCGCCTTCGTCCAGTTGGCCGACGCGCCGAAACTGGACATGGACCTGCTCTACTGGAGCCGCCATTTCCGCAACTTTCCAGGGCAGGGGGGTCTTCCCGTCGAAGCCTATGTCGCCGAGATATTGGCGACCGGCTACACAGGACCGCTCTCGCTCGAAATCTTCAACGATCGTTTTCGGGGTTGGTCGGCGGGCCTGATCGCGGCCGACGGGTTGCGCTCGCTACGTCATGTTGAGGATGCGGCGCTGCGGTTGCTGGATCGCTCTGCCGACGCGCCCGCACCGCCGCCCCATGTCCGGCCCGAATTCGTCGAATTTGCGGTAGGCGACGACGATGTTCCGGCGCTCGAACGCATGTTCGGCTCACTGGGTTTCGTGCGCACCGGCATCCACCGGACCAAAGCGGTCAGTCGCTGGCAGGCGGGCTCGGTCAATCTGGTCGTCAATGCGCAGGGGGAAGGCTTCGGCCATGATTTCCGCGTCGCCCATGGCCCGTCCATCTGTGCCGTGGGACTGGTGGTCCCTGACCGCGATGCCGTCGCTGCACGCGCGGCGCATCTTAGCATTGGCACGGTGGACGATGGTGATGCGCCCGGCAACCTCGCCTTTCCCGCATTGCGCGGCATTGGCGGCAGTCTGGTCTATCTCATCGGGGCGGATGAGGTCGATGCCATGTGGGATGGCGAGTTTGCGCCCACGGGCGCGCCCATCGACGAGACACCGCTATCCATCGACCATCTTGCCGCGGTCGTGCGGATCGAGGAATATTTGTCCTGGCAACTCTATTGGCGCTCGCTCTTTGGCTTGCAACAAAGTTTCCAGGCGGATGTGATCGACCCGTCGGGCCTGGTTCTCAGCCAGCCTCTGCAATCGGCCGACGGCGCGCTGCGGGTCACGCTCAATGCATCCGAAGCGCTCGGTACCCTGTCGTCGCGCTTCGTCGAGCATAATGTCGGTGGCGGCTATCAGCATATTGCACTCGCCACGCCGGACTTGCTGGCACGGACGGCAAATATGGCGCGAAGCGGTGCAGAGATACTGCCGGTTCCCGCCAACTATCATGACGATGTCGCGGCGCGCTTCGGGCTTGACGATCATCGGCGCGAAGCATTGGCGCAAGCCAACATCTTCTATGATGCCGATGGCACTGGCGGCGACTATCTCCAACTCTACAGCCGCGCCTTCCACAAGCGCTTCTTCTTCGAATTTGTCGAACGCCACGATTATGAAGGCTATGGCGCGCCCAATGCCAGCATCCGTCTGGCATCGCAGGAACGCTATAAATATGCGCCGCTCGATCCGGGCTGACAGGGCATAAACGGCCTGACAGGCGCTGCATCCTTATGGCATGCAGCGCCTATGCTCATCAGGTGCTGGTGCCGGCCTCAGCCTTGATGCCCAGCTTCTTGCGTGGTGCTTTCGGTGCAACCGGCGCCTTGGCAGCGGCGCTTTTCGGTTTGGCTGTCTCTGCGGCGACAGGTGCAGCCTTTGCCGCTACGTCCGCCTTGGGCTTGCCCGCAACCTTGGCCGCTTTCCTGGCTTCGGGCTTTGCCGCCGGGGTTTCGGCAACGACAGGCGCGCTGGCCGGCGCTTTTGCGCTCGCCTTTTTCTTCGGGGCGGCGGGCTTGGCTGGTTTTTCGGCATCGGCTTTAGGTGCCGCAGCTGCCTTCGCCTTGACGGCTGGGGTTGCAGGCTTGGCTCCGTTGGCGGCCGCCGCAGCGGCGACCCGCGCCTGCGTACCGCGCTGTCCCAAGCTCAGCTTTTGCGCCACGGCGCGGCGCTGGTCCGAATAGGCCTGCGCCACCATCGGATAGCTTTCGGGCAGGCCATAGCGCGCACGATAGTCGGCCGGAGTCAGGCCATGCGTCGCCAGATGGCGCTTCAGCGTCTTGTAAGGGCGGCCATCGATCAGGCTGAGAATATGGTCGCGCGACGCAATGCTCTTGCGCACGCTCACGGCGGGCACATGCTCGATCGCTTCCGGTTCGGCCGGAACAGTGTCTGCTATCAACGCAGCACGGGTCGACTGAATCAATATTGCCAGATCTTCGCTTGCGACCCTATTGTTGGCAACATAAGCGCTCAACAACTGTACGGTCAGGCTCGTATAATCGGGCTGTTCAGTATCGGCCATATTGATATCCTATGCAGACAATTCGGCCCTGAAAGATCCGACATCATATGCGGGCCGCCTGTCCTTTTGCCGCCATCTGTCGCAGTTGTCAAAGCGCGACTGAAAAATGCCGTTTCGGTGTACCCTTATACATCGTGCAGGCGTAATCATTTCGCACTGCACAATATATCGACTTCGTCAGTTGCCGTGGTTAACCGGGCGGCCCTTATATTGTTCCGTACAGTAGAAAATCAGCGGAACATTGTCGTAAACGGCCGCCACCATCCGAGCGGCCGATCACCTGTTCTGCATTCAGGCTGGGCTGCTCGACCCGCCCAGTGCCTTGACCAGTGCGATACTTGCTCGCATCCGCGCAATTTCTGCATTCAGCAGCGCACTCTGCGCATCGAGCGCATCGGTTTGCGCGGTCACGACCTCCAGATAGTCGGACGCGCCATCACGATAGCGGGTGAAGGCGAGGTCGCTCGTCTGCTGTGCCGCCTGTGCCGCATCGCGCTGGTCGACCAGTTGCACCGACAGATGGCGCAGGGCGGCGATGCCGTCTTCCACCTCGCGGAAAGCACCCAATATCGTGTCGCGATAGCCGGCAGCCTGCTCGTCATATTCGGCGCGCGACAATTTCACCTGCGCCTTGCGCCGCCCGCCATCGAACAGGGTCAATGCCGCTGCCAGCGGCCCCAGGCCCCACACGCTGGTCGGCGTGGACAGCAACTGGCCATGCGTCGTCTGCCACCCGCCGCTCAGGCCCAGCGTCAGCGACGGGAAGAACGCCGCGCGCGCCACGCCGATGCGGGCGTTCATGGCGAACATGCGCCGTTCCGCCGCTGCCACGTCGGGCCGGCGCTGCAACAGTGTGGATGGCGCCCCCATCGGCATGTCGGGCGCAGTGAGTGGTTGCACTTTCGGCGCTATTGAAAAGCTGGAGGCCACGGCCCCGGTCAGCGCCGCCAGTTCATGTTCAGTTGCCGCCCGCTCATTGGCGACCGCCGAAATCCGCGCCTTGGCATTGCTGAGCGTCGTGCGCGCGCGATTGACGTCGATTCCGGACGCAATGCCGCCCTCATGGCGCGTGCTGGTCAACTGATAGGCACGGTCGAACGCCTTTACCGTCCGGTGCAGCAGGTCGGCCTGCGCGTCCAGGCCGCGCAGCCGTGCATAGGCATCGGCCACCGAAGCCTGAAGGCTGAGGCGCGCAGCGGCCAGATCGGCTTCGCTCGCCTGCGCGTCGGCCCGCGCGGCCTTCACACTGTTACGGATGCGCCCCCAAAGGTCCAGTTCATAGTCCAGCGACGCACCCACCGCATAATCATCATAGGTCTGCGCATTGCCATTGCCCTGGAACCGCCTGCCCGACACGCGCTGGCGGCTGGCATCGGCCCCCACGCCCACGGTCGGGATCAGGTCCGAAGCCTCGACCCGCGCCACGGCGCGCGCCTGATCGTAACGGGCAAGCGCCGCCGCCAATGTCGGACTGGCGGCCTCCGCCTGCGTTTCCAGATCGTCGAGTACGGGGTCGTCGAACGCGCTCCACCACGGCCCGCGCGGCGCGGCGTCCATAGGCGTCGCCTGGGTCCAGCCTTCCATCTCCTTATAGGCTTGCGGCGCGGCGATCTGCGGTGGTTGATAGGCCGGCGCCATCGAACAGGCGCTCAACACACACAGCCCCAAAGCCGTCAGCGCACGCCGCACCATCTTACCCCGCATGCGCCGTGCCCTTGCCGCCCGATGCGACGCTCACTCTGTCACCCGATTGGATCGAATCCGGCGGCGAATCGATCACCTTGTCGCGCACCGTGATGCCGCCCGTCACCAATACGGTTGCGCCTTCGTCACGGGTGATGGTGACGGGACGCACGGTGACGCGATTGTCGTTGCCCACCACCGCGACGGTCGGACCGTTATTGCCATAGAGGATGGCGCTGCCCGGCAGGGACATCCCGTTCCCGCCGCCTTGTCCGACATTGAAGCTGACCTGCGCAAAGGCGCCCGGCTTCAATGCCCGATCGGGATTTTCGGCCTGCAACTGTACCAGCACCGCGCCCGATTGTGCATCGACGGCGCCGGCACTGCTGGTCAATCTGGCGGTAAAGGTCCGGCCCGGATATTCGGGCAGCATCAAGGTTGCGGGCATGCCGGCCTTCACCTGCGCGGAATAGCCCTGCGGTACGCGGACATAGATGCGCATGCGGTGGACGTCGGACACGGTAAACAGCGGCTGCGATGCCGCATTGCCCGCCACCACCAGCGCGCCGATCTGCGCCGCGCGGCTGGTCACGACGCCATCGAAGGGCGCCGCCAGCCGGGTAAAGCCCTGCAAGGCGCGCAGCCGCTTCACATTGGCCATCGCTGCATTGGTGACGGCCGACCGCGCGGCCAGATCGCCGTTCTTCTCGTCCGATTCCTGTTTCGATACTGCATCCTTGGCCAGCATCGTCGCCCAGCGCCTGGCCGTGGTTTCGGCAAGACGTTGCTGGGCAAGCGCGGTCTGGTAATCCGCTTGCGCCGCAGCCAGCTGCTGGTCGATCTCCGGCGCGTCCAGCACCGCGAGCGATTGGCCAGCGCGTACATTATCGCCGATATCGGCCAGCCAGCGACTGACATAACCGTTGGTCCGGGCATAGATGGCCGCGCTGTTATAGGCCTGGACATTGCCTGGCAGCACCAGCGCGCCACCCTTGCCATCCTGCTTGGGCGACACGGTCGCTACGGATGGGATGGCCGCCTTTTCGGCCGTGTCGCGCAACTCGTTGGTCGCGCTGATCCGGGTCGCCATGCCAACGCCTACGACCGCGATGGCGATCACGGCGGCGCCGATGCCCACGCGCTTGAGCGTTCGATTGTCCGGGCCGCTCGCGGCGGAATTCTGTTCTGGCGTGTTATCAGACATGGCTGGGCTGCATTTCCATCTGGGGGTCGGCGGCCTTGTGGCGGCGGTGGGCAAAGCTGAAGATGACGGGGACGAAAAGGAGCGTGGCGATGGTGGCGCAGACCAGGCCGCCGATCACCGCGCGGCCCAGCGGCGCATTCTGTTCGCCGCCTTCCCCCAGGCCCAGCGCCATCGGACCCATGCCGATGATCATGGCCAGTGCGGTCATCAGGACCGGGCGGAAGCGGACCATGCCCGCCTCCATCGCGGCGGCGGTGGCGTCGCCCAGTTCCGCGAGTTTCTCCCGTGCGAAACTCACGACCAGGATGGAGTTGGCGGTGGCCACGCCCATGCACATGATCGCACCTGTCAGCGCCGGGACGGACAATGTGGTGCCGGTCACGAACAGCATCCACACGATACCGGCAAGGGCGGCGGGCAGGGCGGTGATGATGACGAACGGATCGACCCAGCTCTGGAAATTCACGACGATCAACAGGTAGATCAGCACGATCGCGCCGGCCAAGCCAAAGCCAAGACCCGAAAAGGCCGTGTTCATGGTCGCATATTGGCCGCGCATGGTGATGGTCGCGCCCTTGGGCTCTTCCTTCTCCAGCGACTTGATGGCGGCGTTGATGTCGGCCGCGACAGCTCCCAGGTCGCGGCTTTGCACGGTGGCGTATATGTCCAGCACCGGCGCGATATTATAGTGCGACACGACCGGCACCGTGTTCGACCGTTCGATCGTGGCGAGGCCGCCCAGTGGCTGTACCGCTCCGTTGCTTGCGCCCGCCGCCGACACCGGCACGTTGGACAGGTCGCTGATCGACCCGACCAGATATTCGGGCGCCTGCGCGACGACGGGATAGGATACCCCGCTCTTGGGATCGACGAAGAAGACGGGTGCGGTCTGGGCGGTGCCTGCAAGCGAACTGGCGAGGCTGGTGGTCACATCGCGCTCGGTCAGCCCATATTGGCCTGCACGGCTGCGATCGACATCCACGTCCAGCTGCGGCGACCGGCCAGGTTGCTGGATACGCGCGTCGGCCAGCCCCGGAATGACCGCGACCTTGGCGAGCAGCTTCTGCGCATAGGCCCGGTTGCCGGCGGCATCCTTGCCTGCGATCTGGATGTCGATCGGGGCAGGCGCGCCGAAGTTCAGGATCTGGCTGGTGATGTCGGCCGGCAGGAAGGCGAAGCTGGTACCGGGGAAACGGCGAGGCAACTCCTCGCGCAGCTTGCCGACAATCTCGTCGGTCGGGCGATGGCCGTGCTTCAGCGCGATCATCATGTCGCCGTCCTGCGGGCCGATCGTGCCACTATTATTATAGACGGTGTTGATGGAACTGACCGGCAGGCCGATATTGTCGGTGATCGACCCCAGCTCCTGGGCAGGCACCATATCCTTGACGGCACTGGCGATCCGCTCGAAGCGTGCGGCCGTATCCTCTATTCGGCTGCCCACCGGCACACGAACGTGCATGGCGATCTGGCCCGAATCCACCGCCGGAAAGAAATTGCTGCCCAGCATGGGAAGCAGACCGAAGGACAGGATGACCACGCCCATGAAGCCGAGGAGGAAGGGCTTGCGCGCATTGAGGGCCCTGCGCAGCAATCCGACATAGCCGTCGCGGATTTTCTCGAACCGACGCTCGAACCCGCGCTGGAACCGCACGAGCGGATTACGCGATTGCGTGTCGCCCGCCATGTGCGCGTCGCCATGCTCCACATGGGGCTTCAGCAGATACATGGCCATGGTCGGCACCAATGTACGCGACAGGATGAAGGACGCGATCATCGCGAACACCACCGACAGCGCCATGGGCACGAACAGGAAGCCCGCAACGCCCGGCAGGAAGAACATGGGCACGAACACGATACAGATGCACAGCAGCGATACGAACGCGGGCGTCACGATCTGCGCCGCGCCGTCCAGGATGGATTCAACCACCCCCTTTCCCTGTTCCAGATGCCAGTTGATATTTTCGATCGTCACCGTCGCGTCATCGACCAGGATGCCGACGGCCAGCGCCAGCCCGCCCAGCGTCATGACGTTCAGCGTCTGGCCGAACACGGCCAATGCCGCGACCGCCGCCAAAATGGCCAGCGGGATCGACAGCGCGATGATGACGGTCGATCGCCAACTGCCCAGGAACAGCAGGATCATCAGCGACGTCAGTGCCGCGGCCAGCGCGCCTTCGTGGATCACGCCCTCAACGGCCGCCTTCACGAACAGCGACTGGTCGCCGATCACCAGAATCTTCAGGCTGTCGGGCAGCGTCGCGCTGATCTTGGGCAACGCTTCCTTCACGCCGTCGACGATCGCCAGCGTCGACGTGGCGCCATTCTTCAGCGCGGTCAGCAGCGCGGAACGGCGTCCTTCGACATGCACGACATTGGTCTGCGGCCCGTTGCCGTCGCGAACATAGGCGATATCGCGCATATAGATGGTCGCGCCGTTCACCACCTTGACCGGCAGGTCGTTCAGCGCCTCGATCGTGCCGGGCGCATTGTTCAGCCTTACGCTATATTGGGTCGCGCCGATCTTCACGAAGCCGGCCGGGTTGATCTGGTTCTGCGCGGCGATCGCGGTACCCACATCCTGCGCGGTCAACCCCTTGGACTGGAGAGCGACCGGATTGAGGTCGATCTGGATCTGCCGCTGCTTGCCGCCCGACGGGAAGGGCATGGCGAGGCCCGGAATCGTGACGAGCGAGGGACGCACCTGATTCTGGCCCAGGTCGAACAATTGCTGTTCGGACAGGCCCTGCCCCGACAAAGCGAGTTGCAGGATCGGCACCGTCGACGCGCTGTAGTTCAGGATCAGCGGCGGCGTGACGCCCGGCGGCATCTGGCGCAGGACCGTCTGCGACACGGATGTCACCTGCGCAGTGGCGGTGCGGATGTCGGCACCCGGCTGGAAAAAGATCTTCACCACGCCGATGCCCTGCATCGACTGGCTTTCGATATGTTCGATATCGTTGACGGTCGTGGTCAGCACCCGCTCATAGGGGGTGACGATCCGGTTCGCCATGTCTTCGGGGGGCAGGCCGGCATATTGCCAGGCTACGGCGATCACCGGGATGCGGATATTGGGGAAGATATCGACCGGGGTACGTACCGCCGCCATGATGCCGACGATCGCGATCAGGATCGCCATGACGATGAAGGTCAGCGGCCGATGCAGCGCAACCTTGACGATACCGATCAAACCAGGACTCCCGCACTCATCACACCGGCCCGAACCGCCGGTCGTGAAAATTCGCCTCTCCGTTCAATCAGGGCCGCATGGGAGAACAACGCATCGAGCCGGCGTACCCGCCATTTGGTGCGTCATGCTGTGCGAAGACGTTCACTATGGTTTCAAAACGCCACCCTTGCCAGGCGCTATGGGCAGTTGTCTATTTTGTGTCCAATATCTAATAAAGCATGATTGATATCTATGGCGACCTGATCTTATGGACCTGCGACATTTGCGTTATTTCCTGTGCGTGGCGGAAGAGATGCATTTTGGCCGCGCCGCACGACGCCTGGGCATGTCGCAACCGCCGCTCAGCCAGCAGATCCGGGCACTGGAGGAGGAACTGGGGGCGCGCCTGTTCGACCGGACCAGTCGTCGCGTCGCCCTGACCGAAGTCGGGCGCCTGTTCCTGCCCGAAGCGCGCAAGACCCTGGCGCAGGCTGATCATGCCGCACAGGTCGCCCGCAACACCCAAAGTGGCCATCTGGGGCGTCTTGCACTGGGCTTCACGGCCTCGGCGCCTTTCGTGCCGCAAATCGCCGATGCACTCTATGATTTTCGTCAGACTTTCCCCGATGTCGATCTTCGGGTTCAGGAACTGGGTCGCGATGATCAGGTCGCACTGATCGAGCGGGGCGATCTCGACATCGGCATCATCCGCGGCGTCGCGTCGCCCACCTTGCCCGATGGCCTGAGCGCCACATGGTTGCTGGAGGAGGATATGCTGCTCGCCCTGCGGCAGGATCATGCCCTCGCCCGACGGGACGCTGAGCCTTCCATCGCCGACCTGGTTGGCGTGCCCTTCGTCCTTTACGCCACGGCCAGTAGCGCCGATTTCAACGACCATTTCTTCGCCCTGTGCGAACAGGCCGGATTTCGCCCCAGCATCACGCTGGAGGTCGGCAGTTTCGCGACGTTGCTGGGGCTGGTGGCCGCCGGCTTCGGCGCCACCATATTGTCGCGTTCGCTGTCACGTCTGCATGTGGACAAGGTGATATTGCGTCCACTCTTCCCCACCGTCCGCACCCGGCTGTGGATGATCCACAGGAGCGACCTGCCCCCCACCGCCCGTGCCTTCCAGGACGCGATCCTGCGGGCAGGCGGGGTCTTGGATCCGCGACACGCTATGCAGGACACGGAGCCATAGGATCGCTTGTGGACTGACGTGGCAATATATCCCTCGTTCAATGCCCTGAAGTCAGAAGCGCGACTTTAATGCTGGCTTTTACCTGTCCAACTCGCTGTCGCGTCAGCGCGGCCTGGCCGTCTCCAGTGCATCCATCGCCAGTGCAACAGCGCCCAGCGGCCCGGCCTGATCGCCCAGCACCGGCGCCCGCACGATAGTGCCGATCGTCTCCTGGGTGACGAAGGGCAGGTAGCCGGCCAGTTGCGCCACCACCTTCGCCCGCACCTGGTCCAGCAGGTCGGTCCGGCCCATGCCCACGCCGCCGCCGATCAGTACCTGCCTCGCCGCCGTGGTCAGCAATATCGTGCCGATCAGCTGCGCGATATCATGAGCGACATGGTCCCAGCGGGGATCGTCGGTCGCGATCCGGTCGCCCGGAACGCCGAACCGTTTCGCCAGCGCCGGACCGGACACCAGCCCCTCGATACAGTCGCCATGGAAAGGGCAGGAACCCTCGAAACCGTCTCCCGCCGCCCGGCGGGTCAATATATGTCCCAGTTCCGGGTGCATCGCGCCATGGAGCGGCCGGCCTTGCAGCGCAAAGCCCGCGCCCAGCCCCGTGCCGATCGTGATGTAGCACAGGCAGTCGGACGGCCTGTCGCCCTCCGCCCCGGCACCCCAGCGCACCTCGGCCAGCGCCGCACCGTTGACGTCCGTGTCGATCGCGGCAGGGCAGGGCAGCACGCCCGCCAGTGCGCCATAAATGTCCGCGCCGGTCCAGCCCGGTTTCGGTGTGGGGAGCATATGGCCGAAATCCGCCGCCGCCCGGTCCAGCCGCAGCGGCCCGAACGATCCGATACCCAATGCCTCGAACGGCGACTCCTCATGCCAGCGCCGCAAAATCGCCGCCGCAGCACCCAGCGTCTCCTGTGGCGTCGTGGTCGGGATCATCACCCGCTCCTCGATCGTCCGCCCCCGCGCCCGCAACACGAAAATCTTGGTCCCGCCCAGTTCCACACCGGCCAGACAGGGCAGGGCACTCATGCGGCGATACCGGGAAGGAGAGTAAGGAAGGACATGATGCTGGGCGCCCGAAAATGGAAATTCCGGCCCATCATAGGCAAGCTCATCCCATCCCGCCAGTTCGCGCCAATCCATGCCCCATGAAACTGCCGATCGGCACATCCGCTACACAAATGCCGCAGCCAGCGCGCGCAGCAGGCCATGGTCCGACAATCCCTCGTCCGCCAGCGTGAACCCCAATGTCCGGCGATGGTCGAAGCCGGCCAGCGGCACATGGGCAACGTCGGCGCTGCGATAGCAATCGGGCATCACCGTCACGCCCATGCCCGCGCCGACCAACTGTAGCGCGCGCTCGTCATTGGTGGTGCGCAACGAAAAATGCGGCCGCACGCCGCGTTCCAGGAAATGCCGGCTCGTCTGCGACAGCAATTCGCAATGGCGCCGCACAATCATCGTCTCCTGCCGCAGATCCTCTGCATCCAGTTGCGTCCGATGGGCCAGCACATGGTCGCTCGCCATCACCATCGCATAGCCTTCCTCTGCCACGACGTGCTGGGTCGGCGACTGCGCGCCCGGCCGGATGATGCTGAAGGTCGCGTCGATCCGGTCTCGCGCCAGCATCGCCGTCAATTCGCGTTCGCTCGCAAAGGCGATCTCGACCGGCCCGCCACCCTCTGCGCGATAGGCCCGCGCCGCTCGCGCCACGATCGTGCCTGCTATGCTGTTCAGCACGCCGATCCGCATCGGCCGCGCCTGCGCCGTGTCGGCCATCGCGCCCAGCGCCATGTTGAACTCCCGCTCGATGCGCCGGGCATGGGTCAGGAATCGGGTGCCGGCCTGGGTCAATTGCACCCGCTGGTTGGTCCGGGTGAACAGTTGCCGTTGCAGCGCGTTCTCCAGCTTGGAGATGCCCGCCGACAGGGTCGGCTGCGACACGTTGCAATGCACCGCCGCGCGGGAGAAATTGCCCTGATCGACCACGGCCAGGAAATAGCGGAGAAGATAGCGTTCTATCATAGGTCCCATCTATACACTGATATGGGACTGTCAATTTTCCAGCCGACTGCGGCTGCGCTAAGAAGGCGATAACAGGAGAGAGACGCCGATGACCGATTTCGACTTTGCGCTGGGCGACAATGCCGACATGATCCGGGACAGCGCGGCCCGTTTCGCGGCCGACCGCATCGCCCCGCTGGCGGCAGAGATCGACGCGAAGGACTGGTTCCCGGTCGAATTATGGCCGGCCATGGGCGAACTGGGCCTGCATGGCATTACCGTGGCAGAGGAAGACGGGGGCCTGGGCCTTGGCTATCTGGAGCATGTCGTCGCGCAGGAGGAGGTCGCCCGCGCCTCCGCCTCCATAGGCCTCAGCTATGGCGCACACTCCAATCTCTGCATCAACCAGATCCGCCGCTGGGCCAATGCCGAGCAAAAGGCAAAATATCTCCCCAAGCTGATTTCGGGCGAGCATGTCGGCTCACTTGCCATGTCGGAGGCCGGTGCCGGCTCCGACGTCGTCTCGATGAAGCTGAAGGCGGAGAAGAAGGGCGACCGTTATATTTTCAACGGCACCAAATTCTGGATCACCAACGCGGCCTATGCCGACACCCTTGTGGTCTATGCCAAGACGGGGGAGGGGTCGAAGGGCATCACCACCTTCCTCATCGAAAAGGGGATGAAGGGCTTCTCGATCGGCCAGAAAATCGACAAGATGGGCATGCGCGGATCGCCCACCGCCGAACTGGTGTTCGACGATTGCGAAGTGCCTGAAGAAAATATCATGGGACCGCTCAACGGCGGCGTCGGCATCCTGATGAGCGGCCTCGACTATGAGCGCACCGTGCTGGCCGGCATCCAGCTTGGCATCATGCAGGCCTGCCTCGACACCGTCCTGCCCTATATTCGCGAGCGCAAGCAATTCGGCAAGCCGATCGGCGCCTTCCAGCTGATGCAGGCCAAGATCGCGGACATGTATGTCGCGCTCAATTCGGCCCGTGCCTATGTCTATGCCGTCGCCCGTGCTTGCGACGCTGGCAAAACGACCCGCTTCGACGCCGCCGGCGCCATCCTTCTGGCGTCGGAAAATGCGATGAAGGTCGCGCTGGAGGCGGTGCAGGCCTTGGGCGGTGCGGGTTATACCAAGGACTGGCCGGTCGAACGCTATATGCGCGACGCCAAATTGCTGGACATCGGCGCTGGCACCAACGAAATCCGCCGCATGCTGATCGGCCGGGAGCTGATCGGAGCATGAGCGCCCCCGTCCTCGACAGCAAATTATCGCCCGACAGCGATGCCTTCCGCAACAACGCCGCGCATAATCGCGCGCTGGCGCAGGAACTGCGCGATCGCGTGGCGACCGCCGCTCAGGGCGGTTCGGCCAACGCCCGCGACAAGCATGTCGCCCGCGGCAAGCTGCTCCCCCGCGATCGCGTCGAACGGCTGCTCGATCCCGGCTCGCCCTTCCTGGAAATTGGCCAGCTTGCCGCCAACGGCCTATATGACGATGAAGTCCCCGGCGCCGGCCTCATCGCCGGCATCGGCCGCGTGTCCGGCCGTCAGGTGATGATCGGCTGCAACGACGCCACCGTAAAGGGCGGCACCTATTATCCGCTGACCGTCAAGAAACATCTGCGCGCACAGGAAATCGCGCTCGAAAACAGGCTGCCCTGCATCTATCTGGTCGATAGCGGCGGCGCGAACCTGCCCAACCAGGCGGAGGTCTTCCCGGATCGCGACCATTTCGGCCGCATCTTCTACAATCAGGCGAACCTGTCCGCACGCGGCATCCCGCAAATCGCCTGCGTCATGGGCAGCTGCACGGCGGGCGGCGCCTATGTGCCGGCCATGTCCGACGAAACGGTGATCGTCCGAAATCAGGGCACCATCTTCCTCGCCGGCCCGCCGCTCGTGCAGGCCGCGACCGGCGAAGTCATCAGCGCCGAGGATCTGGGCGGCGGCGATTTGCATGGTCGCAAGTCCGGCGTGGTCGATCATGTCGCCGAAAGCGATGATCATGCGCTCACCATCGTGCGCGACATCGTCTCGACCTTCCAGCCCGATCGCCGTCCCGATCTCAACCTGCGCGATCCCCGTCCGCCCAAATTCGACGCCGCCGACCTTTATGGCATCATCCCGGACGACGTTCGCGCGCCCTATGACGTGCGCGAAATCATCGCCCGCATCGTCGATGGCAGCGAATTTCACGAATTCAAGCCGCTTTACGGCACCACGCTCGTCTGCGGCTTCGCCCATATATGGGGCATGCCCGTCGCGATCCTCGCCAATAATGGCGTCCTGTTCAGCGAAAGCGCCTTGAAGGGCGCGCACTTCATCGAACTCGCCTGCCAGCGGCGCATCCCCTTGCTCTTCCTCCAGAATATCTCCGGCTTCATGGTCGGCGGCAAATATGAGGCGGAAGGGATCGCCAAAAATGGTGCCAAGCTCGTCACCGCCGTCGCCACCGCGCAGGTGCCCAAGATCACCGTGCTGATCGGCGGCAGCTTCGGCGCGGGCAATTATGGCATGTGCGGCCGCGCCTATGGGCCACGCTTCCTCTTCACCTGGCCCAATGCCCGCATCAGCGTGATGGGCGGGGAACAGGCCGCGAGCGTTCTGGCAACCGTCCACCGCGACGCCGCCCAATGGAGCGCGCAGGAGGCCGAAGCCTTCAAGGCGCCGATCCGCCGCAAATATGAGGATGAAGGCAATCCCTATTATGCGACCGCGCGGCTGTGGGACGATGGCGTCATCGACCCGGCCCAGACCCGCGACGTCCTCGGCCTCGCCTTCGCCGCCGCGTTGAACGCACCGGTCGAAGACCGCGCGCAATTCGGCATTTTCAGGATGTAATGACGATGATCCAGTCCCTTCTCATCGCCAATCGCGCCGAAATCGCCTGCCGCATCATCCGTACCGCGCGCGCCATGGGCATCCGCACCGTCGCGGTCTATTCCGACGCGGACGCCAACGCCCTGCATGTCCGCTCCGCCGACGAAGCCGTGCATATCGGCCCCTCGCCGGTGCGCGAATCCTATCTGCGGGGCGACCGCATCATCGCCGCCGCGCAGCAGACCGGCGCGCAGGCCATTCATCCGGGCTATGGCTTCCTGTCCGAAAATGCGCAGTTCGCGCAGGCGGTGCAGGATGCCGGCCTCATCTGGGTCGGTCCCAATCCCGCCAGCATTACTGCCATGGGCCTCAAGGACGCGGCCAAGCAAGTGATGCAGGACGCCGGCGTTCCCACCACCCCCGGCTATCTGGGGGAGGACCAGTCGCCTGCCCGACTGATGGCGGAGGCCGATGCGATCGGCTATCCCGTCCTGATCAAGGCGGTCGCGGGCGGCGGCGGCAAGGGCATGCGCAAGGTGGATGATGCCGCCGACTTCGCCGACGCCTTGATCTCCTGCCAGCGCGAAGCTGCCTCCAGCTTCGGCAATGATTCCGTGCTGCTGGAAAAATGGATCACCAATCCGCGCCATATCGAAGTGCAGGTGTTTGGCGACAGCCATGGCAATGTCGTCCATCTGTTCGAACGCGACTGCTCGCTCCAGCGCCGCCATCAAAAGGTGATAGAGGAAGCGCCGGCACCGGGCATGGACTCCGAAACCCGCGCGGCCGTCTGTCTGGCGGCGGTCAATGCGGCGAAGGCGGTGGATTATGTCGGCGCCGGCACGATCGAATTCATCGCCGACGGCAGCGACGGTCTGCGCGCCGACCGCATCTGGTTCATGGAAATGAACACCCGGCTTCAGGTCGAACATCCCGTGACGGAAGAGATTACCGGGCAGGATCTGGTCGAATGGCAATTGCGCGTCGCATCGGGCGAACCATTGCCGAAAACGCAGCAGGAGCTGTCGATCAACGGCTGGGCGATGGAAGCGCGCCTCTATGCCGAAGATCCGGCCAAGGGTTTCCTGCCGTCGATCGGGCGGCTCGACAGGTTTGAACTGGGGCAGGGGTGCCGCATCGATACCGGCGTCGAGCAGGGCGCGGAAATCTCGCCCTTCTACGACCCGATGATCGCCAAGGTGATCGCCCATGGCCCCACTCGTGATGCAGCGCGCCGCTCGCTGGCCGGGTCGCTGGACGATACGGCCATCTGGCCGCTGCGCACCAATGCGGGCTTCCTCGTCAAGGCATTGGAGCATCCCGCCTTCGTCGCGGCACAACTGGACACGGGCCTGATCGGGCGGAAGGGAGACGCGCTGCTCCCGCCGCCCCATCCGTCTGACGAGACGCTGGCCGATGCGGCGTCGGCATTGGTGTCAGGCGATGGCTTGTCGGGTTTCCGCCTCAATGCCCCGATCAGGACGAGGGCGACCTTGCTGCTCGACGGCGAAGCGGTCACGATCCGCTTCGATCCACGCGCCGGCACGGATGATGATGCAGCGCTGGACGATGTGCTGATCGCCGAAGGCGGACAGGTCTGGCGCTTGGCGCCATGGCGCGCATCAGGCGGCGCGGGCGGCGCCGCATCCGATGGCGCGATCCTCTCGCCCATGCCTGGTCGCATCATCGCCGTTGCCGTGGCGGCCGGGGAAAAGGTCGCCAAGGGGCAGAAACTGCTGACCCTGGAAGCGATGAAGATGGAGCATAGTCTGGTCGCGCCGTTCGACGGCACCGTTGCCGAACTCAACGCGGCTGAAGGCGGTCAGGTCAGCGAGGGCGCCTTGCTCGCGCGGATCGAAAAGGACGAATGATCCTGTCCTACAGGACGCGCCTCGGCTTATACTGGCCGCCGCATCTGCCGGGATGAGGCTTGTTCGATAATGTCCTGCTTTTGACAGGAAATGTCAAAATTGGCGGGAAATGTGCGAAGTTAAGGGACGAAGACATGGCAGGCAAATTTTTCGACCAGTGGCAGGTGGGCGACCGGATCGTCCATGATATCCGCCGCACCGTCACAGAGACCGACAATCTCCTCTTTACGACGATGACCCATAATCCGCAGCCGCTGCATCTGGACGCACAAGCGGCCAAGGCCAGCGAATTCGGCCAGATCCTCGTCAACGGCACTTTCACCTTTGCGCTGATGGTGGGTCTGTCGGTGGGGGATACGACGCTCGGCACGCTGGTGGCTAACTTGGGCTATGACAAGCTCGTCATGCCCAATCCGGTCTTTATCGGAGACACGATGCGCTGCGAAACGGAGGTCACCGATCTCAAGCCCAGCAAGTCGCGCCCCGGCGCCGGCATCGTCACCTTCACTCACCGCCTTTACAATCAGCGCGATCAGGTCGTTTGCCAATGCCTGCGCATGGCCTTGCTCAAAAGGTCGGACGCATGACGTTTCGCTCGCTGCTCTTCGTGCCGGGTGACCGGCCCGAACGCTTCGCCAAGGCGGCGGCCAGCGGTGCGGACGCGCTGATCCTCGACCTGGAGGATTCCGTTGCGTCCGAACGCAAGAGGGCGGCTCGCGCGGCCGTGGCCGAATGGCTCGCAGGGGATCGGTCTGTCCCGACCTTCGTGCGCGTCAATCCGCTGGATGGCGACCAGACGCAAGCCGATCTGGCCGCCATCCTGCCGGGCCAACCCGACGGCCTGTTGCTGCCCAAGGCGGAGGGGGCCGAAAGCGTGGAGGCGCTGCTCGCCCTGATGGGCGACGTGCGATTGCCGATCCTGCCGATCGCGACGGAGACGCCTGCCGCCATCTTCCAACTGGGCAGCTATGCTGGCGTAGGCAAGCATCTGGCCGGCCTCACCTGGGGGGCGGAGGATCTGCCCGCCGCGATCGGCGCAGCGACATCGCGCGAGGAGGATGGCCGCTATACGCCGCCCTATGAAATGGTCCGGTCGCTCACCCTGTTCGGCGCCCATGCAGCGGCCACCGCCGCGATCGAAACGGTCTTCCCGCGCATCGACGCGCCCGAAGCCTTGGCCGCCTATGTCGCCCGCGCCCGTCGCGACGGCTTCACCGGCATGATGGCGATCCACCCGGTTCAAGTCGCCAAGATCAATGCGGGCTTCACGCCGACATCTGCCGAACTGGCCCATGCCCGTGCGATCGTCGATGCGTTCGATGCTAATCCCGGCGTGGGCGCATTGAAGCTGGACGGCAAGATGATCGACCGCCCGCATCTGGTGCAGGCGCGCCGCATCCTGGACCGGGCAGGGGCTTAGTCCCGCCGAACCAAGACCTCCACCCCGGCCAGCCCGCGCGTCAGGGCGAAGGGCTTGTCGATATTGACGCAGGCCTCGACCACGCCCGGCCAACTGAGACATTCCTCGCCAAGCCGCTGGGCAAATGTCTCGATCAGCGGGATATGCACTTCCGACATGGCCTCGGCAGCGCGCACGATCCGGCGATAGTCGATCGTTTCGCCGATCCCCTCTATCGCGCCGCCATCCAACAGCAACTGGACGGTGATGACCAGCGGCTGGCGCCGGCCGATCTCGTCCGGATTGATGCCGATATCGGCCAATAAGGGCAGGTCCTTGACCCGCACTCTGGTGGTGACGGATGCCATCAGCCCATGCTCCTCTGCGCGGCGGTGACGGTATTGCTCAGCAAGCAGGCGATGGTCATGGGGCCGACGCCGCCCGGCACCGGCGTGACGGCTTTGGCATGGTCCAGTTCATGGGTCGCGCAATCGCCTACGATGCGGCTGTTTCCGTCATGATCGACCACGCGGGTGATGCCGACGTCGATCACCACCGCGCCCGGCTTCACCCAATAGCCGCGCACCAGATGCGGGGCGCCGGCCGCCGCCACGATCACGTCGGCGGCGCGGGCGATATCGGGCAGGTTGCGCGTCTCGATATGGGTGACGGTAACGGTCGCTTCCCGCTCCAGCAACAGCATGGCGACGGGCTTGCCGACGATATTGGACTTGCCGATCACTACGACGTTGAGGCCGCGATAATCGTCGATCACGCTGTCCAGCAGCACCATGATGCCCAGCGGCGTGCAGGGCACCAACCCCTTCGACCCGGTCGACAGCCGCCCGACATTGACGGGGTGAAAACCGTCGACATCCTTGGCTGGCGATATCCGGTCCAGCACCCGCGCAGCATCGATCCCGGCGGGCAGCGGTAGCTGGACCAATATGCCATGCACGGCCGGATCGACATTCAATGCGTCGATCAGGTCCAGCAGCACCTGCTCGCCACAATCGGCCGCCAGCCGCCTTTCGATGGAGCCTATGCCAGCCTTGCGACATTCGCCGATCTTGCGCCGGACATAGATTTCGCTGGCGGGATCATGACCCACCAGCACCACGGCCAGCGCCGGTTCGACGCCGTCGGCCTTCAGCCCGGCCACGGCCTGCGCGGTCCGCTTGCCCAGCGCATGCGCCATCGCACGCCCATCGATCAGCGCGACCATGGATCAGCCCCTGAAGACGACGGTGCGCGTCTCGTTCATGAAGACCCGGTCCTGCAAATGCAGCCGCACCGCTTCGGCCAGCACGCGCCGTTCGATGTCGCGTCCGCGCCGCACCAGTTCGTCGGGCACGTCGGCATGGCCGATCATCTCGACATCCTGGTGAATGATGGGGCCTTCATCCAGGTCTGCGGTCACATAATGGGCGGTCGCGCCGATCATCTTCACGCCACGCTCATAAGCCTGATGATAGGGCTTGGCGCCCTTGAAACCGGGCAGGAAGCTGTGATGGATGTTGATGCAGCGGCCCGACAGGAAAGCCGCCAGATCGTCGCTCAAAATCTGCATATAGCGGGCCAGGACGATCAGGTCCGCGCCGGTTTCGGTCACCACCTGCTTGATGCGCGCCTCCTGGCTGGCCTTCGTGTCCTTCGTGATCGGGAAGTGGTAAAAGGGCATGTCGCCGATCATCGAGGTGTGCAGCACTTCGCGCGGATGGTTGGAAATGATGCCGACCACATCCATCGGCAGTTCGCCGATCCGCTGGCGATAGAGAAGGTCGCCCAGGCAATGGTCGAACTTGCTGACCATCAGTACGACCTTCTTGGGCGCGGCCTGATCGGTCAGTGACCAGTCCATCTCTGCATCCTGCGCAATGGGCGCGAACCCGTCACGCAGGCCGTCGAGCGTTTCGCCCGCGCCCGGCTTGAACGCGACGCGCATGAAGAAGGTATTGTTCATCGCATCGTCGAATTGCTGCGCATCGACGATATTGCAGCCACGCGCCGCCAGATAGCCGGCGACCTTGGCCACAAGGCCGGGCTTGTCGTCGCACTGAAGTCGCAGCGTATAGATAGTCGTCACGTCAATCTCCTCCCGCTCACCCATCTGCGTCAGTGCGCGCGGGCATAGTCGTTGATCCAGGCCACCGTTTTTTCCAGACCGCCGAAGGGATAGAAATGCAGCCGCACCTTGCCATGCTCTTCCCCCAGCATCCGCTCGAACCGTTCGACCAGCTTGTCAGGACCGGCCGATCCGATCAGCTTCGTAATCGAAATTCCGTATTTTGCGAGCACGGAAGCCGACGCCCCGACACCACAGCGCGCGGCAAAGCGCATCAGTGTCTTGATACCGGCCGGCCCCGGCACGCCGATGCGCACCGGCGCGCTGATGCCGCGGGTCCGCAATTCGGTGAGCCAAGCCAGGACCGCATCGGCATCGAACACGAATTGGGTCACGATCAACGGCGCCATACCGCGCGCTTCGATCTCGCTGCATTTTCCGGTCAGCACCGACCAGCATTGTTCCGGCGTCATATTGGGATGACCTTCGGGATGGCCGCCAATGCCGATGGCGCTTATTCCGGCCCGTTCGAACGCACCACTGGCGATGAGGGCGCTGCTGTCGAAATAAGGACCTTCCGGTTCGGACGGGTCACCCGCGATCACGAAGCAGCGGCGCACATCCGCCTCCGCCACGGCGGCCGCCAGATAATCCTCGAATTCGGCGGTGGAGGTGATCCGGCGCGCTGAAAAATGCGGCATCGGTTCGAACCCCAGGCTGCGGACGAGCTTGGTGGCCGCTATCCGCGCAGCGAAATCCTCGCCGGGCAGGAAGGTGACGGCAACGGGCGTCTCGCGTGCAATTGCCGGTGCAGCCTCTCGCAGCGACTCCACGTCCTTCGCCGTCATTTCCAGCGAATAGCCATCGACCATATTGACGGGCGGACGTTCCCAATTCGGGTGAATGACCGGCATAATATCCTTCCAGCCTTTTGTTTCTTGCGACTCCTCCTAAAGCATCGGATTAAATTCGCATAGATGAAATATTCATAGATACGAAATTCTATTAAAGGTTCGGGTTCGGGCGGAGAATTGCGTCCAAAAGCGAAGAGGCTGCTGCACAAGGATATGCAACGGGCCAGGGATGGGATGGGCAACAGAGAGCCTGGCCAGAATGTCGATCAACGCCCGATCGAGTCGGACCAATGAACCTCCACGGGCCTGTCCGATGGCGACCAGGGCGGCAGGCGGACCATGATGGTTTCGAACAGATGCGAGGTCAGGTAGGCCGACAGCCAATGTTTGACGCGGCCAAGCGGTTGGGCCGAAAACCAGTGCGGATCGACGGATGCGAATTGCCGTATGAACGGTATGATCGCGGCGTCCGCAATGCCGCGCTCGTCGCCGCACAGATACGCGGCGCTCGCCAGTCGCTCTTCTATTTCCAGGAGAAAGGCAAGCCCGCTGTCGCGATGGCTATGACTGTTCGATCCGTGGCGTTCGGGATATTTGTAGCGATCGAGATCATGCTTGAACGGGCCGTCATTGGTGGCGATCAGGGCAGGATCGTCGCGCGTCAGCCAGCCCTCGGCATCATTGCGGGCCAATGCAAGACGCATGATTTCGATGCTTTGATCGACGACCGTGCCATCGGGCAGGACGAGTATCGGGACCGTACCCTTGGGCGAGGAGGCAAGCATCGCTTCCGGCTTCGCCGACAGCTTGACCTCGCGCAGTTCTACAGTCGTGGCGCTGATCGCCAGAGCCAGTCTGGCCCGCATCGCATAGGGGCAGCGGCGAAAGCTGTAGAGGACCGGCAGCACCTAGCCAGCGCCATCCTTGATTAGGCGATAGGCGGCGTTGAGGAGGAAATCCATATCCTCTTCGCTCAGCACATGCTGCGGATCATAGTCCAGCCCGATCCGCCGGGCATGCCGCCAGTGATCGGCGTAAAGCCCCTTGTCCGAGCCGAACAGGGCATGGACATGACGCGCAAGTGCGGGCGGACAGTCGGGCGCGTTTGCCATCCGGAAGATCGAGGCATCGACCACATGCGGTCCGACCATGATCCACAAATGCCCACGCCACACCGGCGCATTTGCGGCGAAGGGGCTGGATCCATCGGCGGGCAATCGTCCCTCGCATACCGTCAGCCCCTCGACCCGCAGCGTTCCGGCAATAAGGTGAACCGGCGCCTGAAGACGGCGCTGGAGCTGGAAGGCTAAAGTCGCGGTCAGAGATTCTTCCTGACCCGCCACCGGGAACAGTTTGAAGATATCCGACGCGCAGGCCGCAATTCCGGCGCGGTCCTGCTCGCTCCAGACATAGGCCTTGAACGCCTTGGCCGCTGGCCATCCATGCGTTGCGGCGATGCATTGGCCCAGATTGGCGAGAGCAGTTTGGGCGGGCATCGTCATTCTCATTCGTCGCGGTAGAGGGGAAGGGCGGGCTTGTCCCATAGTAGAGCCTGACCCGGTAGCCAAGAGTCGGGCAGGCGAAGCCAGCGAGCCAATCGATGAATTCGGGGCTGAACATCTGCGCCTTGCCGTAGAAGCTGTTTCCGGCAAGCCAGATCAACTCCTTCTTTCCAAAGCGCAGCGAGCGGGCATGGTCGAGCTGTGCGCGCAACGCATGCTCATCGATGACGTCCGTCAGCTGGACAGATGTGGTGCGATTGATCAGGGCGAAGGTCGCTTCGACGTCCCGATAGACGTGCCGGACCATCTGGAGCACCAGCAGCTTGTGGAAATCCGTGTCGAGCAGGCTGCGCACGATCGGATCGAGGCGCCAGTTATGATTGTAGGTCCGCGTCGCTATGTCGGTGACAACCATGCAATCTCCGTCCAGCCTGTGCCCTGCCGGCCATAGGGATGGCAGGCGCGCTTGTCAGGCGACGTTTGCCTTTGGCGTGGCGGGATGCCGCAGGCAAAAAAGAAAGGCTGATCGTCGCCGACCAGCCTTGAAAGTTTTTAGGAGAGGATGCCTGAAAGGCGCCACCTCGTTCGCTTTTTCCACGCCTCCGCGCAAATGCGAAGCGAGCCATGGCGGTTGCAATCCATGCAATCGCAGGGCGACCCTGCCCATCTGCAACATTACAAATTTGCAACGGAACAGAAACAAGACTGGCGGTTTCGGTTCGCTGGGGAAACAATATTCCCGCAGGCCGGCCATTACACTGCCCTGCGGTGTAGCAAGGATGGTATATATGGCAGGAAGACGCAGTTGGTCCGCCCTCTTCTTCGGGATAGTCGTGGGCTTGATAGGTGCTATTCTTGCCGTCGGTGGGGCGTGGCTCGCAACGCTGGGCGGCTCGCTCTATTATCTGCCTGCCGGCCTTGCCATGCTGGTGTCCGGCTATCTGCTGGTGCGCGGCCGCATGGCGGGGGCGTGGCTCTATATCGCCATCGTCGCCGTGACCATCCTATGGGCCTTCCTCGATGCACAGAGCAATCTGGCCTGGGCTTTGGTGCCCCGCATTTTTGCGCCGATCGTCCTGCTGATCGTCGCGATCCTTGTCATGCCCACCCTGACACAGGCGCCTCACAAATGGCGTAACGCTGCGCTCGGCGTGGGTGCGGTCGTTGTCGCGACCGCACTCCTGTTCACTTTCCTTGGCACCAGGGACAGTGTAGTCGCTGCCCTGCCAGCGCAAAATTCGCTGGGGATGGCCGATCCGTCGGGCATGGTGACCGGCGCCGACTGGCCGGCTTATGGCGGCACGGGGGCCGCCCGTCGCTATTCACCCCTGACGCAGATCAACGCGGGCAATGTCGCGCACTTGCAGCAGGCGTGGCTCGCGCACACCGGGGACATGCCCCGGACGCAAGCGGCCGCCGCGCAATATGGGGCGGAAACCACGCCGCTCAAGGTGGGCAATATGCTGTACCTGTGTTCGGCCAAGAATGTGATGATCGCGCTCGATGCCACCAACGGCAAGGAAAAGTGGCGTTTCGATCCCAAGGTGAAGGATGAGTGGATACCCTACACGGCTGCGTGTCGCGGGGTAAGCTATTATGCGGTCCCCAACGCCAAAGCCGATACGCTTTGCGCTCGCCGCCTGATCGAAGGCACGCTGGACGCGCGCCTGATCGCCGTCGACGCGGAAACGGGTCGTCCGTGCAGCGATTTCGGCACTAATGGCCAGGTCGATGCCAAGGTCGGCATGGGGAAGGTCTTTCCAGGCCTGGTCTCCATCAACTCCCCGCCGGTCATCATTCGCGGCATAGCCGTCACCGGGCATCAAACGCTCGATGGGCAACAGCGTTGGGAGCCGTCCGGCGTCATCCAGGGCTTTGACGCCGTCACCGGCAAGTTGCGCTTCGCCTGGGACATGATGCACCCGGACTGGAATGGCTACCCGCCCGCCGGACAACAATGGTCGCGCGGCACCCCCAATATGTGGACGATCGCCAGCGGCGACGAGAAACTGGGCCTTGTTTACCTGCCCATGGGCAACAGCACTGTCGATTATTGGAGCAGCATGCGGTCGCCGGTGGAAAACAGCTTCGGCACCTCCATCGTCGCGCTGGACGTGACGACGGGAAAGCCCCGCTGGAAGTTCCAGGCGGTCAAGAACGACGTCTGGGACTATGATTTCGGCAGCCAGCCGACCCTGATCGACTATAAGGGCAAGGCGGCGTTGCTCGTTTCGTCCAAGCAGGGCGATATGTACGTGCTGGATCGGGCAACGGGTCGTCCGTTGACCCCGATCGGCACGATCCGTGTGCCCGGCGGCAGCGTCGAGCCACAGCAGCGCGCACCGACGCAGATCGTCTCCCTCTGGCAGACCCTGCGCAAACCGCCCCTGACCGAATCCGATATGTGGGGGATGTCGCCGATCGACCAGATGATCTGCCGCATCAACTTCCGCAGGGCAAGCTACAAGGGCTTCTTCACGCCGCCCGAAACCGATCGCCATTCGATCGAATATCCGGGCTATAACGGCGGCACGGATTGGGGCAGCGTCGCGGTCGATCCGACACGCGGCGTCATCGTCGCCAATTATAACGACATGCCCAATTATGTCCGCCTCGTTCCCCGCGCCGATGCCAACCGGAAGGGCTGGTACACCCGCGAGCAAAAGGCGGCGATGGCTCAGGCATCGATGAAAACCGAGAAGGGCGGCAATGCCAGTCGCAGCGACAAGCCCCATGCGGAAGGTGCGGGTGATCCGCAGGCGGAAACGCCTTACGCGATCGACGTCAATGCCGGCTGGCAGATGCCCTTTACCGGGATGCTGTGCAAACAACCGCCTTATGGTGGCATCCGCGCGATCGACATCGCCACCGGCAAGACGTTGTGGGATCGCCCTTTCGGTTCGGCGCGCAAAAATGGTCTCTTCGGCATTCCCAGCTATCTGCCGCTGACCATCGGCACACCCAATAATGGCGGCGCGGTCGTTACCGCGGGTGGCATCATCTTCATCGCCGCGGCGACGGATGATTTGTTCAAGGCCATCGACCTAAAGACTGGCAAGATCCTGTGGCAGCAGGCCCTGCCGGCAGGCGGTCAGGCCACGCCGATGGTCTATGAACAAAATGGACGCGAATATGTGGTGCTGATGACCGGCGGTCATCATTTCATGAAGACGCCGATTGGCGACCAGGTGATCGCCTGGGCGCTGCCGGACAAGGGCTGATCCCGCCATGGCCAGCGTCGAATGGTTCTGCGCTGGCCATGGAATCAAGGCGATGGCAAGCATTCCATGCAACTCATCCGGGCATGGACGCTTCTTCCTCTGCACATTTGATGATAGCCAGTGTTCAGGAAGAACGGGAAACGTGTTGATGGGTGAGACATTTCCAGGGGATTATTCCAAGGATAAGGCGCTGGCGGCGCGGTGGAGCAGCGCTGCTGAAGCGATAGAGGCACTGGCCGGCACCCGGTCGCTGGATGCTGTCGTCCATGTGTTGCGCGCTTTCGCGCGCCGCTCGGTCGGCGCAGATGGCATTGCGATCGTGCTGCGGGATGGCGACCAATGCCATTATATCGCTGAAGATGCGATGGAGCCTTTGTGGGAGGGGCAATATTTCCCGGCGGCCCATTGCGTGTCCGGATGGGCGATGGAGCATCGACAGACCGCCGTCATCGGTGACATTTTCGACGATCCGCGCGTGCCTGTGGACGCCTATCGCACGACGTTCGTCCGATCGATGCTGATGGTGCCCATCGGCCAGGGGGAGGCCATTGCGGCGATCGGCGCTTACTGGTCGGAAGCAGGACAGCCGACCGACAATGAGATCGCTCTCCTGGAAGCCCTGGCGCGATCGGCCTCCGTCGCGCTTGAAAATGAACGGCTTGCGCGGCGCATGGAGCGATGACTGTCGGATCCGGCCTGACGTTGAAATAAACTGTCCATATCGGACCAGTGATCTGAACAATCGCAGATATTTTTAGAGAATCGTAATTCACATCGTCAACTATCTCTCGCATGAGATTGGGGGCATATTCTTTCAGGCAAAACAGATCGCACATCCATCGGCATGGATGTTCCGATCCTGCCGACAAGCGCCGAGCGGGCAGTTCCCGGTTCAGGCCGTATCTTTCCGCTTGTTGCCTTTGCGCGATTGGAATTTTTGGACTGGCATGTGCGTCTTTGTCGGATGCAGGCGTGAACGGCCGCTATATCATATTCACTGCACCTGGAACCACGCTCGCCGATACCATCAACCTTGTTCGGGACACCGATGGACGGCTCGTTCAGGCTGGACGCTTCTCCAACATCGTCATCGCCGGCTCGGATCGGCCCGATTTTGCAGTCGCGGTGCGGCATGCGGGCGCCTGGCTTGCGATCGCCGCTCCCCCAAGCGGCGGTTGCCTTGATCCCTCACCACGGAAGGGCGTATCATGACACAGCTGGACCAGCTGCGCTTCCACTTCGGCAAGTTTCTGCTACCGCTGTTCTGGGCGCATGTTCCGCTGCTGGCGGCTGTGGCGCTGTTGACGGGGCATTCGCCTATTTGGGCCGGGCTTGGCGGTGCGTTGTTGGCGGCCGCCTATCACATGGCATGGTCGCAGAACGCTATCGCGCCTTCGACCCGCTATCTTTCCGCCGTGGCCCTGATAGGCGAACCGGCGATTTTGCTCCTGCTGCTACGCGGTCACCCGTGGCAGATGGACATGCATATGTATTTCTTCGCCATGCTGGCCCTCACCATCGCCTGGTGCGACAAGCGCGCCATTCTGGTCGCCGCCACGGCAACGGCGGTGCATCATCTGCTGTTGCTTTACCTGCTACCCTATGCCGTCTTCCCCGGTGAGGGCAATCTGGAGCGTGTCCTGCTACATGCAGGCATCGTCGCCTTCCAGACGGCCGTGCTGGCCTGGCTCAGCGACAAGCTGGTGGACAGTTTCGCACGCAACCAGCGCATGGGCGACGAGATATTGGCCAAGAATGAGGCGCTGGAGGCGCGCACCAAGGAGGCAGAGGAAGCCAACCAGGCCAAATCCCTCTTCCTTGCCAATATGAGCCACGAAATTCGCACGCCCATGAATGCCATCTTGGGCTTTTGCCACCTCGCCTTGCGGACCGGACTGGATACCCGGCAACATGATTATGTGAGCAAGATCAACCATGCCGGCCAGTCCTTGCTGCGGTTGATCAACGACATTCTCGATTTTTCCAAGAATGAGGCGGGCAAGCTCACGCTGGAAGCGAGACCCTTCGATCTGCGGCGTGCGGTGGAGAACCAACTGTTGCTCGTCGCAGATGCGGCGAAGGCCAAGCAAGTCGCGCTGGTATCGCGCATTGCGGGCGATGTTCCAGATCGCCTCTCCGGCGATGAATTGCGCTTTGGTCAGGTCGCGCTCAACCTTCTCAGCAACGCCGTCAAATTTTCGGAAGGCGGATCGGTGACGATCAGCCTTGCCCTTGCGGAAGATCGCGACAACCATGTCATGCTGGAAATGGTCGTGCAGGACACGGGTATCGGCATGACCCTCGATCAGCAATCGTCGCTTTTCCAATCCTTCACTCAGGCAGACAGTTCGACCACACGTCGATTTGGCGGTACCGGTCTTGGCCTTGCAATATGCAGGCAGATCGTGGAGCAGATGGGCGGGACGATCCGCGTCGACAGTGTTCCGGGCGGCGGCAGCAGTTTCACATGCCTGATGCGCATGGGGCATCCCGACGAGCCGGCTGGACTGGATGCAACGGTTCCGCACCATATCCGCCAGCTCAACGTCCTTGCTGCCGACGATAATCCGGCTTCGCGCCAGATCTTGCAGGATATCTTTGCCGGCTGGGGCATCGCGATCGATCTCGTCGCTTCTGGTGATGAGGCGTTGGCGGCGATCCAGACCGCCGACGAAAGTGACAAGCCCTACGACCTCGTTCTGCTGGACTGGAAGATGCCAGGTATGGACGGCATGCAGGCGATCGAAGCCATAGGCAGGACGACCTATCGATCCAGGCCGCCCAAGTCGGTGATCGTCAGCGCCTATGGTGCCGATGCCTTGGTACAGGGCGGGCATGAAGGCGATGTCGCGGCTTTCCTGACCAAACCTATCGTTCCGGCCATGCTGCTGGAAGGGATCAGCACTATCTTTGCCCAGGACAATGCCGGTCTGACGCCCGATGGCCAGGCTCCGCTGGCGCTGCCGCGTGTATCCCCGCAATTTGCCGGCCTCTCCGTTCTTCTGGTCGAGGATAATGACATCAACCGGGAGATCGCGCTGGAATTGCTGGGCGATGCTGGACTGTCCGTGGATTGGGCGGACAATGGCAAGGTCGCCTGCGACATGGTGGAACGTCGGCCGGATGCCTATGCGGCGATATTGATGGATGTGCAGATGCCCGAGATGGATGGCATCACCGCCACACGCATCATCCGGAAAAGCCATTCGGCCGAACGCCTGCCGATCATCGCCATGACCGCGCATGCCTATGCGGAAGAAAAGGCGCGTTGTCGGGACGCAGGCATGAACGACCATATCGCCAAGCCAGTCGACCCTGCTCACTTGGTCGCGACACTGGATAGTTGGCTCAAAATGCCTGTGTCGATAGTGCCACCGGCATCTGCGATCGTCGAGCGCATGGCGACCACCGGCACTTTGCCTGACAGTCTGCCGCCTTTCGATATCGAAGCGGCACTGGTGCGCGTCAATGGCAAGACTGCGCTGTTGCAAAAGCTGATCGTCACCTTTGGCGAAACCTATGCCAACGTCGCGCAAGATCTGCGCGTCCATATCTCCACCGGCCTGCTGCCTGACGCACGGCGTCAGGCGCACAGCTTGAAGGGTGTTGCCGGGTCGCTAGGATTGGATGAGGTTCAGACGGTTGCATCAGAAGTTGAGCGTATGTTGGCCAACGGCTTGATCGAGTCCGCCCGCGATGCGGTCGATACGCTGGAGCAGGCGATTGCCCCGGCGATTGCTGCGGCTCGAAGCCTGAAGATCGAACCTGTACAGGTCGCACCCGCCAGCCTCATGCCCATGGATGGGGAACAGGCGCTTGCCGCGCGCGTGGCGCTTAGAGAGTTGCTGCGCTGTCGCAGTCTGCGCGCACGCGCGGGTTTTCAGGCTTTCGCTGATGCTCAGGGCCTGTCCGATCAGATGCGGACAGCGCATCCGGTTTATAAAGCCCTGGAAAAACTGGATTATGAAGCCGCTTTGAACTGGATCGATGGACCAGGGGATATGCCGGCCATGCAAACGGAATCTCTGTCATGACCAAAGCCAGAATCCTGATCGTCGACGATGAGATCGCGAATATCGAAATCATGAATGCGCTGCTGGAGGAGGATTATGAAGTCTGCTTCGCGACTTCTGGCGAACAGGCACTGGAAACCGCGCGCATAGCGCAGCCGGACTTGGTGCTGCTTGATGTATTGATGCCCGATCTTGACGGCTTCCAAGTCTGCCAGAGAATGAAGTCGGACGCCATGTTGGCGGACATCCCGGTCATTTTCACCACCGGCCTGGGCGATACCGAAGACGAAATGCGCGGGCTGGCGCTGGGCGCGATCGACTATGTCACCAAACCGATCCAGCCGGCTATTCTGCGCGCGCGCGTTGGCAATCATGTCGAACTCAAGCGTTTGCGCGATCAACTGGCCGCCATGGCGGTGACGGACGCCCTCACGGGATTGAGCAACCGTCGCCACCTCGAACGATCGCTGGAAGAGGAAGCGGCGCGTCTGTCCCGCAGCGGCGAATGGCTGTCGGTCGCCATGCTGGACATAGATTTCTTCAAACAGTTCAACGATACCTACGGCCATCCCGCCGGCGACCGTTGCATCACCATGGTAGCGGCCGCCCTGACCCGTGCCGTCAAGCGCGCGGGGGACTTGTCGGCCCGTTATGGGGGAGAGGAATTTGCCTGCATCCTGCCTGGCACCGATCCGCATGGCGCCGAACTCGTCGCACAGGAAATTCTGTTGCAGGTCCAGTCGCTCAACATCCCCCACAAATTGTCGCAGATCAGCCCGTTCATCACTGTAAGCATCGGCGTCGCAAGCGCGCGCTGTACGGCGGGATTGGATGTGGAGCGCTGGATAGCCGAAGCCGATCAACAGCTTTATTCCGCCAAGCGGGAAGGGCGCAACCGGATAGCGCTCAAGCAGTTCGGCAATGAAGAAGCCTGTTGTGCCCCTTGACCCGCCGCAACCGCAGCGGAAACGAGCCGGCACGGCTGGCTCGCTTCCGCCGCCGAATTATCAACGCCACCCGAGCGCGGGGGCCACATGCGTCAATATCGCTTCGAGCACGTGACTATTATAGGCGACGCCCAACTGGTTGGGCACGGTCAACAATAGGGTATCGGCTTCCGCGATCGCCTCGTCGGCCTTCAATTGCTCGATCAATATGTCGGGTTCCGCCGCATAGGAGCGCCCGAAAACCGCCTGCATATTGTCGATGATACCGACTTGGTCGCTGCTGTCGCCACGGCCGAAATAATCATGATCTTCCTGGTTCGTCAGCGCGAAGATGGACCGGGACACCGACACGCGCGGCTCGTGCGCATGACCTGCGGCCTTCCATGCATCCCTATAGGCTCTGATCTGCCTGGCCTGCTGGATATGGAAGGGCTCGCCCGTCTCGTCGGCCTTCAGCGTGGAGCTTTGCAGGTTCATGCCCTTTTCGGCTGCCCAGACGGCGGTCGCGTTGGAAGCCGACCCCCACCAGATGCGTTCGCGCAACCCTTGCGAATAAGGCTCCAGGCGCAGCAATCCGGGCGGATTGGGAAACATGGGGCTGGGATTGGGCCTGGCAAAACCGTCACCTTTTAGCAATTTCAGAAAGACTTCGGCATGGTGCCGACCCATGTCGGCATCGCTCTGTCCCTCTGGTGGCGCGTAGCCGAAATGGCGCCACCCGTCGATCACCTGTTCCGGCGATCCGCGGCTGATCCCCAACTGCAACCGACCGCCGCTGATCAGATCGGCGGCGCCGGCATCCTCGATCATGTAGAGCGGGTTCTCATAACGCATGTCGATCACGCCGGTGCCGATCTCGATCCGGCTGGTCTTCGCGCCCACCGCCGCCAGTAGCGGGAAGGGGGAACTGAGCTGCCGGGCAAAATGATGGACGCGGAAATAGGCACCGTCCATGCCCAACTGCTCCGCGGCGACAGCCAGATCTATGGACTGGAGCAGGACGTCACGCGCCGATCGGGTGGCGGAATAGGGGGCTTCGGACCAATGGCCAAAGGACAGGAAACCGATCTTCTTCATCGCAAGCCTTCCAATTCATTCTGTTGCAAAGGAACTGGCCCTTGCCCCCGCGAAGCGCAACCGCAGGATCGGAACTGGACAGTTTCCATTTCAACGATGAAGAAACGGATCGTGCGCATTTTGAGACAGGGTCTCGATAGCGTGCGCCATGGCATCGGTCCGTGTCCGATAACGATTATTCAACTTTCCACCAGCATGGCGCTACGCTAGAATGAGTGTCTGTGACCGGTCGGCCAAGGGGGCTGTATCTGGCGGGTCGCGCATAAGGGCACATGGCCAAAGCGGGGGTTTTTACTGTGTTTGATCGTGTCATGCTGGCTATGTGCTGCATGCCTTTTGCCATGATGGCAACTGCGGCGGGGGGGCAGGTGCCGGCAAAGTCGGCCATGACGGTGGGCGCCACAGTCGTGAAGCCTTGCCTTGTTTCGGACCATGACAATAAAAATTCATGCCATACCAATATTCGCAAGACGATTTCTGAAGCCCCTGTGCAAATTACCATTAGTGATACAGAGCCAGATGGGCATGCCTCAGTCCGGCATGGATCATTCATTGACTATGAATTCTGATAACAAGTCATGATTTGGTCTTGCTGCGACGCAATATCTTGCGGTTGAATCCGTAGTGGACGATTCGACGAAAGTCTAAAAGCAAAAGTAAGATTCCGTTAACGATCCGGAGCGATACTTTCCGCAGCAAGTTATGTTGAGCTCGGAGAGTATGATGTCCCGTTCCCGACTAGTTGCGGCGCTCTTTGCCGCTCCACTGATGATCGCGACCGGCGGCACCGCTTTTGCCGCTACCGCTACTACGACCTTCCCCGTGACTGCGACCGTCATCAAGGCTTGCATCGTCTCGGCGACGCCGCTGGCTTTCGGCAATTATGATCCTACCGCCTCGTCGCCGAACGACGCCACTTCGACCCTGTCGGTACTCTGCACCGTTGGCACGTCCTACACGGTGGGCCTGACCCAGGGCACGGCGTCCGGCGCGACCGTGACCACGCGCAAAATGTCCAACGGCGCCAACCTGCTGAACTATGCGCTGTATCAGGAAACCGGCCGCACGACCAATTGGGGCAACACGGCCGGCACCGACACGGTCGCCGCAACGGCGCCGGTGGGCGCCACCGCGCTGACCGTCTATGGTCGGATCGCGGCGGGGCAGAATGTGCCGATCGGTTCCTACAGCGACACGATCACCGTCAACGTCGTCTATTGACGTAGCGACTGTGGGGGAGACTGGCATGCGGCATCCTCTCCTGTGCGGCGCGATAGCGGCGTTGATGGCCCTGGCTGTCCCGTCGATGGCCCAAGGCACGACGCTGAAAATCTATCCGGTACTGATACAATTGGACGGCAAGACCCCCGTCCAGACGATGACGATCGAAAATAGCAGCGACGCACCGGCCCGCATGCAGGTGCGCGTCCTCGCCTGGCGACAGGAAAACGGCCAGGATATGTTCGAAGATACACGCGATATCCTGGCCAATCCGCCCTTGTTCGAAGTTGCGGCCGGAGCGCAGCAGATCGCCCGTTTCGGCCTGCGCACCACGGCCGGCGCGACCGAGAAAAGCTATCGCATCTTCTTGGAAGAAATCCCGACCGAGCGGCCCATGGCGCCGGGCGAAGTGCGCACATTACTGCGCGTGAGCATCCCGATTTTCGTGCCTGTGCCCGGGACGCAACCATCGCTTGACTGGCAGTTGTCCGGGGCCGGCGCCAAGCAGGTCATGGTGACGGCACGCAACACGGGCGGCGCGCATATTCATCTCAACCGGATCGATATCAAGCGCGCTGATGGATCCGCGCTGACCGCGCGGCAGGAATCCGTCTATATTCTGCCGGGCGCGACCCGCAGCTTCCTGCTGGACACGCCCGGCCCGATCGCCGCAGGCGAAAAGCTGACGCTTGACGCCACCAGCGATGCGCAGAGGCTATCTGTCAATCTCGTCAGCCAGGCGGGATCGCATGGCGACGGGGATCGCTAGGGCGGCGCTACTGTCGCTCGGCATCCTTGGCTCTGGCGGCATCGCCCGGTCCGAGGAGGCCTTTTCTGCTGGTCTGCCTGCTGGCTCGGAATCCGCGCCCGCCATGCTGCTGGTATCCGTCAGCATCAATGGCCGGACTCAGCCCGATACCTATCTGGTCGCACGGCGCGGTCAGGCTTTTTTGATCCGGGTGGAAGACCTCGTTGCCTGGCGCCTTCGGCCGCCCCCGGTAGAACCCCTTCAGCTCGACGGCGAGCGTTTCGTGCCGCTGGCCGCAATCGCTGGCGTGACGGCTGCGTTCGACCCCTTGCAACAATCACTCACAGTCACCGCGCCGCCAGCTGCTTTCCGCGCCAACCGGGTATCGGCCACGCAAGCCATGCCACAACCTACAGAAAGCGCCTTTGCAGCCTTCTTCAACTATAATCTCTCGCTTGAATATGCGGACAAGGCGCGGGTCGGCGCCTTCGTCGAAGCGGGTATCTCCGATGACTGGGGCGTGGTGTCGAACAGCATGTTGCTGGGCAATGGCACCGTCTATGGCCGCGCGACGCGGCTCGACAGCTATTATATGCGCGACGATCCGATCGATCTGACCCGGATGGTGGTGGGCGACAGCGTGACCGACGCACGCGACTGGTCGCGCCAGGTCCGTTTCGGGGGCGTGCGCCTCGGCACAGAATTTGCGCTACAGCCCAGCCTGTTGACCTTCCCGACGCCGTCGCTGGCGGGTAGTGCCGCCGTGCCATCCAATGTCGAGTTGCTGGTCAACGGTACCCAGCGTTTCCAGACCGATGTCGACCAGGGGCCATTTTCGATCAACCAGGTGCCGCTCGTCACCGGTGCGGGGGAGGTGACGCTGGTGGTCCGCGATCCGCTGGGCGTAGAGCGGCGGATCAAATCCTCCTATTATGTCAGCAGCCGCCTGTTGCGTGCGGGCCTCACCGCCTGGTCCGCTGAAGCCGGTGCCGAACGGCGCGACTATGGCCTGCGCAGCTTTCGTTATGCCGATCCCTTCGTCGCGGGTACCTATCGCCGAGGCCTGACCGATTGGGTCACGATAGAAGGCCGGGGGGAAGCGAGCGGTGACACGCAAATGGCAGGTGGCGGCATCACCATGGTGATGGTGCCGCTCGGCGAATTCAGCCTGGCGGCGGCCGGGTCGAACGCGAAGGAAGGACAGGGCTTCCTCTATCGTGCTGCCTTCAATCGTAACGCCCCGACCTGGAATATCGCGCTCAGCTATCAGCGGGCCAGCCGTAACTATCGCGAGATCGGCGTGGAGCGGGCATCGGAACGCATTGTTGAACAGATACAAGCGGCCGGCGGCCTGACTTTCGGCCGCATGGGCACGGCCGGCCTTTCCTACACCAGCCTGACCTATGCCGATGGACAGAGTGCGCAACTGCTGTCGGGCAATTACAGCCTGTCGGTGCGCGACCGGGCCTTTGTCAGCATCTATGCGATCCACAGTCGCTTTTCGGAAACCGGCCGCGATACCAGCCTGGGCTTCAACCTGACCGTGCCCTTCGGGCCGCGCAGCAGCGCCTATCTTCAGGGCGGGACGGACGGCACCCGTGCGGAGGTGCGCAGCACGCCACCGGTCAGTGGCGGCTGGGGTTATCGGCTGGCCAATACGACGGGCAATAATGCGCGTCAGCAGGCGGAAGCGCAGTGGCGCGGCGATGTGGGCGAAATGACGGCCCAGGTCGATCATGCCGGGGGCCAGACCGGCATGCGCATCACGGGTCGCGGCGGGCTGCTGATCGCCGATGGCGCGGTCTTCCCGACGCGCCAGATGGAAAGCGGCTTTGCCGTCGTGCGTGTGCCCGATCAGGCTGACGTGCGCGTGTATCAGGAAAATCGTCTGGTCGGCCGGACCAACGGGCGTGGCACGGCGATCATTCCGGACCTGCGCCCCTATGAAGTCAATCGCCTCAGCATTTCAGCGGCGGACATTCCTATCGACGTGCGCATGCCGGAAGATCAGCTGCTCGTGGTCCCGCGCTATCGCGGCGCCGTCAGCGCGCATTTCGTCGCGATCAAGGAGCGACCCGGCACCATCATCGTCTTCATGCCGGACGGCAAGCCAGTCGCGGCGGGCAGCAGCGTATCGACGCACCTGGAAAAATCCTTCGTCGGCAATGAAGGGGAGGTCTTTCTTCAAAATCTCCATATCGGCATGGTCCTGACCATAGATGCGGCGGGCGGTCCATGCCATGTCAGGCTCGACGTCCTGCCCGATCAGGTGCTACCCACCATAGGGCCGCTGCCATGCGTGCAGTGAGGAGGAACAGGATGGGCGTTCGCTTCTATTTCGGCGCGATCGCGTTGCCGCTGTCCGCGATCGTCATGCCCGAGCCGGCACAGGCCGCTTGCGACATATTGGCTTTGTGTACCTGTACCGTTTCGGCGACGGGTGTGGATTTCGGCAGCTATAACCCCGTCGCGGTTGCGGACAATGTCAGTTCGGGTACGGTTCGCGTGCGCTGTAATCTCGTCCTCGCTTTGGCTGGCAGTTACACGATCCAGCTTAGCCGCGGATCATCCTCCACCTATGTGCAGCGCACGATGACCAGCGGCCCATCAACGCTGCATTATAATCTCTACACCAGCAATGCGCGCAACCAGATATGGGGCGACGGGACCGGCGGATCGTTGTCCGTAACCAACACATTTACGGCTCTGCTGAGCGTCGATCAGACCACCACCGTCTATGGCCGGGTGCCAGCGGGTCAGAATGTGGCGCCCGGTGGCTATGCGGACACGATCCTGGTCACGATCGTCTTCTAATGGCCCCCTTCATCCCGGCCCCGTAATGTTGGCTGCACAATGTTGGCTGCCGGGCGGGACGCTGCAACCAAGCTGTCACGGACGCGGCCTAGCAAGAATTCATTCACATTTTGCCCGGACAGGGAGACGATTCGGATGAATGCTACCATAGCCATAGATGGTGCCATGGAGGGTAGCCCCCATCGACCCGATCTTGACAAGGGATTGGGGCTGGTCGGCACGATCGGCTTTGGTGCCGCCATCCTGACCGCGCTGCTCTATGTCGCCTACAGCATCTATGCCGACGCCAGTTCGGCCGGGGTGCAGGCGACCACCTATCTGCCTTTCATCCTCTTGTTCATCGCCCTGCTGATTGCACTGGGCTTCGAATTTGTGAACGGCTTCCACGACACCGCTAATGCCGTTGCGACGGTGATCTACACGAATGCCATGCCTGCCAATGTCGCGGTGGTCTGGTCCGGTTTCTTCAATTTCCTCGGCGTGCTGCTGTCGACCGGCGCGGTCGCCTTTGGCATCGTCTCTCTACTGCCCGTCGAACTGATCCTTCAGGTCGGATCGAACGCCGGCTTTGCCATGGTGTTCGCCCTGTTGATTGCGGCGATACTTTGGAACCTTGCAACCTGGTGGCTGGGCATCCCTTCCTCCTCCAGCCACACGCTGATCGGCTCGATCATCGGCGTCGGCGTCGCCAATGCCATGATGCACGGCAAGAGCGGCACAGCCGGCGTCGACTGGAGCAAGGCCACCGAAATCGGCCAGGCCCTGCTCGTCTCGCCGCTGATCGGCTTTGGTGTCGCGGCCCTGTTGTTCGTCGCCATGAAAGTTCTGATCCGGAAGGAAGAGCTGTATCAGGAACCCAAGGATGGCGTGCCGCCGCCGCTTTGGATTCGCGCGCTGTTGATCTTCACCTGCACCGGCGTCAGCTTTGCTCATGGTTCCAATGACGGTCAGAAGGGCATGGGCCTCATCATGCTGATCCTGATCGGAACCGTGCCCACCGCCTATGCGCTCAACCGCGCCGTGCCGGAACGCTACACCGTCGAATTTCACCAGAACAGCGTCGCTGCCGCCACGGTGTTGGGCGCCGCCCCGGCCGGGGGCAGCGACATCGTCGAAGCGCGCAAGGCCGTCACGACCTATATCGCCGACAAGACGCTGTCGGATGCCACCATCCCTGGCCTTGCGACGGTGATCCGTGACGTTGATCGTCAGGTCGCCGAATATGGCTCGCTGGCGCAGGTGCCTGCCGCGGCAGTCAGTAACATCCGTAACGACATGTATCTGGCTTCCGAAGCGATCAAACGCCTTGGCAAGGACAAGGAAGCCCATCTGACCGCCGCCAATAACGAAACGCTTGCGACCTACAAAAAGTCGCTCGACGCCGGCACGCGCTTCATTCCGACCTGGGTGAAGGTCGCGGTCGCCTTCGCACTCGGTCTGGGCACGATGGTCGGCTGGAAACGGATCGTCGTTACCGTGGGTGAGAAGATCGGCAAGTCGCACCTCACCTATGCGCAGGGCGCTTCGGCCGAACTGGTCGCGATGGGCACCATCTTCGGTGCTGACCATCTGGGCCTGCCGGTATCGACCACCCATGTGCTTTCGTCCGGCGTGGCGGGAACCATGGCAGCCAATCGGTCGGGCCTTCAAATGAGCACGATCCGCAACCTGCTCATGGCCTGGGTGCTGACCCTGCCTGTGTCGATCGGGCTGGCTGGCGGCCTGTACATGCTCTTTTCCCAGATATTCTGACGGGAGCGGGAATACGGCCTCTGATCAGCCTCCTCTTTTTCAGCCCCCCATAGCCGTTCAGGGCATGGGGCCTGGATTGATCTGGGGCCTGGACTTTGCGGGCGACGGTGGCATGAGCCCTGTCGCCCGCTGCGATGCAGATATAGGCGGTCGTTTCCGCTGGTTGCACCTGAACCTCGCCGATCATGGGACGCGGCAATGGATCGCGGCCTCCGACCAGCTCTCGCCGCAGATACGCGATCTGCTGCTGGCACCCGATACGCATCAGCGCGCGCTGGTGGATGGGGAGGGTGTGGGCTGCGTCCTGCATGATTTCGAACGTGACTTCGATGTTGCCGACACAGAAAGGATCGGTGCGCTGCGCATCGCGCTGACGCCGACGCTCATGCTGACGACGCGACTGCATCCGCTGCGATCGGCCGATATCGCGCGCAACCGGCTGGAGCGCGGCGGCGGCGCGACCGTCAATGGCCCAGGCCAGGCGCTGGACCTTCTGGTGGGCGCGATCACCGCCAATATCGCGGACATCGCCCGCACGCTCAGCCACGACGTTCAGGGCGCAGAAGATGCCTTTCTTGACGGCCATCATCCGCCAGAGCCGCGCGACCTGATCCGTATCCGCCGCCGGCTTGCACAAATACACCGATTGCTGACTGGCATGCGCGGCGTTTTCCAGCGGCTGGAGGAGGATGAAGAACTGCCCGAAATACTGCTCCCCACGGTGGAGAAACTGGCGCAGCGACTACAGGCGATCGACGCCGATATATTGGGCGTTCAGGGCCAGTTGCGTCTCCTGCGTGATGAGGTGGATATTCAGGCGGCGCAACGCACCAACCAGAATCTCTACATCCTTTCCATCATCACCGCGCTGATGCTGCCTGCGACACTGGTGACAGGCCTGTTCGGCATGAATACCGGCGGCATGCCGCTCGCGGACGGGCCGCATGGCACGTTGGTCGCCACCCTGATCGCGGGCGGCGCGGCAGGCATAACCTATTGGCTCCTGCGGCACATGGGCTTCATGCGACGATGAATGGCCTGCGCTGCTTCCCAGGCCGCCGCCCCGCGACAGCGCGCCCTGCCGTCAATAGCGATCCGGCACGATCATGTCGTCCGGCACCGGATGGCGGATATAGTCCGCGTTACGTACCCGGTCGGGCAGCACCACGGGCGCTTTAGGGACATCCTCATAAGGAATCTGTTCCAGCAGATGCGCGATACAGTTGAGCCGGGCACGCTTCTTGTCGACCGCCTCGACCACCCACCATGGGGCTTCGGGAATATGCGTATGCTCCAACATCGTTTCCTTGGCGCGCGTGGAATCCTCCCAGCGCCGGCGCGACTCCACGTCCATCGGCGACAGCTTCCACTGCTTCAATGGGTCATGGATGCGCATGGCAAAGCGGAACTGCTGTTCTTCATCGGTGATGGAGAACCAATATTTGACAAGGATGATGCCTGACCGCACGAGCATCCGCTCGAATTCCGGGACGGATCGGAAAAATTCCTCGACATCCCCTTCCGAACAGAAGCCCATGACGCGCTCCACACCAGCGCGATTATACCAGCTGCGATCGAACAGCACGATCTCGCCCGCCGCCGGCAGATGGGCGGCGTAGCGCTGAAAATACCATTGGCTCCGCTCGCGCTCATTGGGCGCGGGCAGGGCGGCCACGCGGCAGACGCGCGGGTTCAGCCGCTGGGTAATACGCTTTATCGCCCCACCCTTGCCCGCCGAGTCGCGGCCTTCGAACAGGACGACGACCTTCAGCCCCTTGTGCACCACCCAATCCTGCAAACGGATCAGTTCATGTTGCAGGCGGAACAATTCACGGAAATAGGTGCGCCGTTCCAGTTGCTCTCGATCGGGATGCGCCTCCATGTCGGCGAGCATCGTTTCCAGCCGATCCTCGTCAATTTCCATCTCCAGTTCCTCATCGAAACTGTCGGCGATCTCCGCCTTGATCCGGTCCATGGCGAAACTGGGGTCGTCGAAGGTCATGGCGTCACTTTCGGTGCGATGGCGATACTGTGTCTTCGCACCCTGCCATGACAGTAAGTTGACGCTGATGCAGCTTCGCAAAGAACTGGTCTCGCAAGAGCGGGAAGGGGCGGCGGTCGTAATCGTCGGTCATATCCATATGCACCAGCACCCATCCTTGGCTAATAGCCGGCCACCCGCTATCCTGTGTTCATGGAGACACATGACGCCGCCCTGATCCTGCACGGCTATTGGCGGTCTGGCACCAGCTACCGCACCCGGATTGCGCTGAACATAAAGGGGGTGCGCTACGATCAGATCAGCCACGACCTGCGCACCGGCGCGCAGCGTGCGCCCGATTATCTGGCGCTCAATCCGCAGGGGCTGGTCCCCGCGCTGGAGGTCGAAGGCCACATCCTGACCCAGTCCAGCGTCATCATGGAATGGCTGGACGAACGCTATCCAGATCCGCCACTGCTGCCCACCGGGATGATAGACCGGGCGGTGGTCCGCAGTATGGCGATGTTGGTCGCTTGCGACATCCACCCGCTCAACAATGTGCGCGTCCTCAACCGCCTGCGCGACGATCTTGGCGCTTCAGCGGAGACGGTGAAAAGCTGGATCGCATATTGGATCGGCCAGGGTTTTGAAGCGCTCGAAACGCTGATGGCCCGTCACGGCGGTCGTTTCTGCTTCGGTGATCGGCTCACGCTCGCCGATTGTCATATCGTGCCTCAACTCTATTCGGCGGAGCGGTTCGGCGTGGACCTGAGCGCCTTTCCTCGCCTTGTCGAAACGGTCGAACGCATCCGCGCCGAACCACCCGTCGCCGCCGCCCATCCCGACAGGCAGCCGGACGCGGATCAGGGCATCATGTAGTCATCTTGAACGGATGACGGATCGTAAAATGCGGAAGGCAAAAGGCTCTTTAGCGCATGATGCGCTTCATCATGCGCTAAGTCTCACGCGGTTCTGGCGACATGCTGAGCGGCGCGAACAGCGGATTGGTGCGGACGCCCGTGAGTGCTGCGGCCAGGTCGGCCTGGCGGAATGGCTTGCCAAGGCGCGGCAGGCCCGCCGCCAGGCCCACGGCATCGGAATAGCCCGATACGATCAGCACCGGCAGCGTAGGGTTGATGAGCGCCACTTCCTGCGCCAGTTCCACGCCGGTCATGTTCGGCATGATATGGTCGGTGACGATGATGTCGATATGGCCTGCCAGCCGCAATTGATCGATTGCCTCCGTGCCCGATCGTGCTTCCAACACCTTGAAGCCCAGATCCACCAGCATGTCTGCCGTGCTGGCCCGCACCACATCCTCGTCATCCACCAACAAAGCGGTGCCGCTGAAAGCGCCTTGCGCGGCTATGCTATCGGGTGAGGCGACGGCGTGTCTTTCGCTTACGGGCAGCCAGAGCGACACCGACGTTCCATGTCCCGGCTCGCTCTCGATCTTGAGCGCTCCACCCAATTGCATCGCCAGCCCGTGCGCCATCGAGAGGCCCAGCCCTGTGCCACGACCCACGCCCTTGGTCGAGAAAAAGGGTTCTATCGCGCGGCGCCGCGTATCGGCGTCCATGCCCGTCCCGGTGTCCGAAACTTTCACGACGACATAATGGCCTGGCTTGACGCCATCGACCTGCTTTTTCTTCTGCTCGGCAAGCTGTGCGGACATCACGAACTCGCCGCCGATCGGCATCGCATCGCGGGCGTTCACGGCCAGATTGAGCAGTGCCATTTCCACCTGATGCGCATCTGCGAGCGCCGATGGCAGGTCCGCAGCCAGGTCGAGCCGCACCCGAACCTGTGGTCCCAACGTCGTGCCGATCAATTCCGCCATGCCCGATATCAGCGCTGCCAGATTGACGGGCTCCGGCTTCAACGGCTGTCGCCGGGCAAAGGCCAACAGCCTTTGTACCAAGGTACGCGCCCGGTCGGCTGAATCCAGTGCCCCGCTGATAAGCCGCTGTTCCCGTTCGCCACCGACCTGCCGTCGGTGGAGTAGATCCAGGCTGCCGATGATCGGCGTCAGAAGATTGTTGAAGTCATGTGCGACGCCGCCGGTCAACTGACCCATCGCTTCCAGCTTCTGCGACTGGCGTAGCGCATCCTGCGTTCGTACCAGTTCGCGCGTCCGCTCCTCGACCAGATGTTCCAGCGTCGCAGCCGACGTGCGCAGCGCATCCTCCATCCGCCGGCGATCGGTCATATCGATGGAAATGCCGGCCAGGCCCGTGGTCGCGCCGTCCGCCAGCCGCGCCGGTTGCGCCTGCACCGCGATCCAGCGGACTTCGCCTTCCGGCGTTAATATCCGATACTCGATGTCATAATCGCAACCGCTGTTCAGGCTCTCGCGGATCGCGGCATTCACCCGCTCGCGATCGTCGGGATGGATCGCTGCCTGCAAATCGGCATAGCTGAACGGCTGCGCCGGATCGCGGCCGAAATTGCGACGACATAATGCCGAAGCGTCCAGCACGCCGGTCGCCATGTCATATGTCCATGCGCCCATTCGTCCTGCCGTCAGGATCAACGACCGTTGCCGACCGCTTTCTTCCATTTCGTGGATCAGCCGGGCATTTTCGATCGCGATGGCGGACAGGCGGGCCAACCCTTCCAGCCGGTCGATCGTCGCCTGGTCATGTACGCCGGCTTTGGACCAATAGGCGCCCAGTGCCGCGACGGGGGCCGGGCGTCCGATCGGCGCCATCATCAGGCTGCGGACGAAGGTCGGGCGATAGGCATCCTGCGGCACGCGATCGTCAAGAGCGATGTCGGAAATAACGACTGTCTGGCCATGGCGCATCGCCCATCCCGACACGCAGCTCTCGGCAGGAAAGCGAGAGCCGGCCCAAAGCGGCCCGATCGCATCCTCGGCGACATAATGGCACAGGTCGCCGTCCTTCAGGACGACGGCGATCCCTTCCGCCCCGATTGCGGACCGGGCGGTCTGGCGCAGCACTTCCACGACTTCGGTCATGGATCTGGCGGCGGCCAACCGCTCGCTCGCCTCGATCAGAAAGGATTGCGCGCTGGATACATCCCGGTTCGACGATGACGATCCGTCTGGCATATGCACTCCCATTCACCCGCTTCTACCGACATTTGCCGGAAAAGGCGATCCGCAAAGCTGTATAACGCCATGGAGATAATGGAATTTAAACGCCCCACCGTTTCGACGGCCAAGGCGGGACAAAACGCATTGATGCAGATCAGGATTGTGTCAGCCGGGTAGGACAGTCCTTGCACTGGGAGCGAAACAACCGCTAGGCGGGGCCGCGACACCTGTATAGGCGAGGGGCCATGGCAACGATCAAAACCGCTTTCGGCTCTCTCACCCTTACGCGCGGCTCTTTCTGGTCCGCACTGGGCCTCTTGCTGGGCATCGGCTTTTTCGCGATCAGCGGGACGATCGCCTATCGCAATGTCCAGACCCTGCGAGAAAGCGACCTGGCGGTCCGCCATACCCATAGCGTTCTGATCGCGCTCGACGAGCTGCTCTCGACCGCGCAGGATGCAGAAACCGGGCAGCGCGGTTATCTGCTTACCGGCACGCAGGCCTATCTGGAGCCCTATAATAGCGCCGTTGCGGATCTGACCGCACGAATGGACAATGTCGCGACGCTGACGCAGGACAATCCCGCGCAGCAGGCCAATGTCACCGTGTTGAAGCGTCATGTGGACGCGAAACTGGCCGAACTGCGCGAAACCGTCGATCTGCGCCGAAACAGGGGCATCGCCGCCGCGCTGGAGATCGTCACGACCGATCGCGGCAAGATCGAGATGGATGCGATCCGGGCGCAACTCAACAATATGGCGCAGGAAGAATTGCGCCTGCGCGCCATCCGTCTGGAGGATATGGCGGCTGCGTCGCAAACCGCGATCACCAGCGGCATCGTCACCAGCCTGATCGGTGCGGGCCTGACACTCGCCCTCTTCATGCTGATGCGTATCGCCAATCGCGCCCGCGTCCGTCAGCAATGGTTGCAGGCGGGGCAATTGGGGCTGTCCGCTGCCATGCGCGGCGAAAAGTCCATCGAGGAGCTTGGGGAGTCTATTCTCACCTTCTTCGCCCGCTATCTCGGCTTTCAGGGTGGCGCTTTGTTCAAGGGCGAGGGCGGGCGGTTTCAGCGTGCCGCGACGCTCGGTATTCCCGCCGACGCTGTCGTGCCCGACGGTTTTCTGGTCAAGGAAGGGCTGCTTGGTCAGGTCGCGGCGGACGGCCAGCCGCTTGTCCTTCAGGATATTCCCGATGGTTATCTGACGATCGGATCGGCGCTGGGCCGCGACCGTCCGCGTCATCTCGTCATCGTGCCCGCGAAGGCGGACGAGGTCGTGAACGCCGTCATGGAATTGGGCTTTTTCCAGCCCGTCGATAGCGCCACGATGATGTTGCTGGAACAGGCGGCGCCCGCGATCGGCATTGCGCTGCGCTCTGCGCGTTTCCGCGCCAGGCTTCAGGACGCGCTGGAGGAAACGCAGCGCCAGTCCGGCGAATTGCAGGCGCAGAGCGAAGAATTGCGCGTATCCAACGAGGAATTGGAGGAGCAGGGGCGCGCGCTCAAGGAATCGCAGGTCCGCCTGGAGCAGCAGCAGGTCGAACTGGAACAGACCAACAGCCAGCTGGAGGAACAGGCCCAGACCCTGGAAAGCCAGCGCGACGAACTGGAACGCGGCGCCGCCAACCTCACCGTCAAGGCGCGCGAGTTGGAACAGGCCAGCCAGTATAAGTCCGATTTCCTTGCCAACATGTCGCATGAACTGCGCACGCCGCTCAATTCGCTCCTGATCCTGTCCAAGCTGCTGGGCGACAACCCCGAAGGCAATATGAGCGCCGAGCAGGTCAAGTTTGCGCGAACGATCGAATCATCGGGCAATGATCTGCTCACGCTCATCAACGACATTCTCGACCTGTCGAAGATCGAGGCGGGGCATATCCAGGTCCAGCCCGAAACCGTGCCGCTCCAGCGGCTGGCGGGCGATATTCGCCAGATGTTCCAGCCGATCGCCGAAAGTCGATCGCTGGCGTTCGAGATCGATATCGCTTCCGATTGCCCCCGCGCGATCGAAACGGACCGGATGCGGATCGAGCAGATCCTCAAGAACCTCCTGTCCAATGCCTTCAAATTCACCGAGCAGGGCAAGGTCAGCCTGACCCTGTCTCCCGACGAAGGTGGCCGACTGTCGCTGGCCGTGCGGGACACCGGTATCGGCATGTCGCCTGAACAGCAGGGGCATATTTTCGAGGCTTTCCATCAGGCCGATGGAACCATCAGTCGCCGCTATGGCGGCACCGGCCTTGGCCTTTCCATCTCGCGCCAGCTGGCCCGCCTGCTGGGCGGCGCCATCACGCTGGAAAGCGAACCGGGCAAGGGCAGCCTCTTCACCCTGACCGTGCCGCTGGCCTATGATCCCTCGACCGTGGCGCCGCGCGCAGCTCCGGTACCGGCCCGTGCCGAAGCCACACAGCCCGCCCCCACGGTAAATCCTGCACCCGTCCGCAGTGCTTCTGCGCCCGAGTGGGCCCTGGAGGATGACCGCGCCGCCCTTGCCGAAGGACGCCGCCTGCTGCTCGTGATCGAGGATGACGAGGTATTTGCCTCGATCGTGCGCGACCTGTCACACGACATGGGGTTCCAGTGCATCATCGCCGGCACGGCGGAGGAAGCCGTCCGTCTCGCCCGCGACTATATGCCCAGCGCCGTCGTGCTTGACCTTGGCCTGCCCGACCAGTCGGGCCTGACCGTGCTGGATCGCCTGAAACATGACGACGCGACCCGTCACATCCCGATCCATGTCGTCTCCGCCTCCGATCATAGCCAGGCGGCGCTATCGCTGGGCGCGGTCGGTTATCTGGTCAAGCCGGTGAAGCGCGAGCAATTGGCCGAGGTACTGGAAGGATTGCAGGCGAAGCTGGCGACCCGCGTTCGCCGTGTCCTCATTGTTGAGGATGACCCGGTCCAGCGCGACGCTGTCTCCCGCTTGTTGCTGACCGACGACGTCGAAACGGTCGGCGTCGGCAGCGCGGCCGAATGTCTGGAGCAGCTGCGCCGCCAGACCTTCGACTGCATGGTTCTGGACCTGACGCTGCCCGACACGTCCGGATTCAAGCTGCTGGAGACGCTGAGCGAGGAGGGCGATCATGGCTTCCCGCCGGTGATCGTCTACACTGGGCACGACCTCTCGCCGGATGACGAACAGCGCCTGCGTCGCTATTCCAGCTCCATCATCATCAAGGGCGCCAAGTCGCCAGAGCGCCTGCTGGATGAAGTGTCCCTCTTCCTGCATCAGGTCGTGTCGGAACTGCCGCCAGAGCAGCGCAAGATGATCCAGAAGGCGCGCAACCGCGATGCAGCGCTGGAGGGCCGCCGCATCCTCATCGTGGAAGATGACGTGCGCAACGTCTATTCGCTGACCAGCGTATTGGAGCCGCGCGGCGCTTCGGTACAGATCGCCCGCAACGGGCAAGAGGCTCTGGATGCGCTCGTCGCCGCGTCGGACGATCCGGCCAAGACCATCGACCTCGTCCTCATGGACGTGATGATGCCGGTGATGGATGGTCTCACCGCCGCGCGCGCGATCCGTGCCGACGCGCGGCTGGCAGGCTTGCCTATCCTGATGCTGACGGCCAAGGCGATGCCCGACGATCAGCAACGCTGTCTGGAGGCGGGCGCCAACGACTATATGGCAAAGCCCATCGACGTCGATAAACTGCTTTCGCTGGTGCGCGTATGGATGCCGCGCTAGTGCTGGATAATGTAGAGGATATCGAAATCCAGCTGTTGCTGGAGGCGCTCTATCAGCGCTATCATTATGACTTCCGTCATTATGCGCGTGCCTCGATCAAGCGGCGCCTGCTCCAGGCGCGCAGCCAGTTGGGGTTCGCCAGCTTCTCCGCGATGCAGGATCATGTGCTGCACGATCCCGCTACGCTCCCGCGCCTGCTCAACTATCTGACCGTACAGGTCAGCGAGATGTTTCGCGACCCCTCCTATTTCCGCGCATTGCGGGAAAAGGTGATCCCGCATCTGCGCACCTATCCATCGCTCAAGGTCTGGGTTGCCGGATGCAGCCATGGCGAGGAATTATATTCACTCTCCATCCTGTTCCGCGAAGAAGGGCTGGACCAGCGCACGCTGTTCTACGCGACGGATATCAATCCCGATGCGCTCAGGGCGGCAGAGGCCGGCATCTACCCGCTCGACCAGATCCGCAAATTCACCGAGAATCATCAAAAATCGGGCGCGCGCTCGTCGCTGTCCGATTATTATACCGCCGATTATGGCCGTGCGGTCTTCGACAAGAGTCTGCGTTCGCAAGTCGTCTTTTCCGACCATAGTCTGGTGACAGACGCCGTCTTTGCCGAAATGCACCTGATTTCCTGCCGCAACGTCCTCATCTATTTCGACCGCGCGTTGCAGGACCGGGCGCTTGGTCTCTTTCGCGACTCTCTCGCGCGCAAGGGCTTCCTTGGCCTCGGTTCGAAGGAAAGCCTGCGTTTTTCCGCCCATGCCCCCGCCTTTGCCGATTTCGTGCGTGAAGAGAAAATCTATCAGAGGCAGGACGCATGAGTGCGGCGCCCATCGAAGCCATCGCCATCGGCGCATCGGCAGGCGCGGTGCAAGCGCTGCTGCGCATCCTGCCCGCACTGCCGGTCGACTTTCCGGTCCCGCTGTTCATCGTCGTCCATGTGCCGCCCGATCGCAGCAATGCGCTGGTGTCCCTGTTCGCGGCGAAATGCCGCGTCGCCGTGCGGGAAGCGGAGGATAAGGAGCCGATCCGGCCCGGCACCGTCTATTTCGCCCCATCCGACTATCATCTGCTCGTGGAGGCGGACCGGACATTGTCGCTGTCGATGGACGAACCGGTCAATCACAGCCGCCCCGCCATAGACGTGCTGCTGGAAAGCGCAGCCGACGCCTACGGCCCGGCGCTGGCCGGCATCGTCCTGACCGGTGCCAATCATGACGGCGCGGCGGGGCTGAAAGCGGTTTGCGCCGGCGGCGGGACAGCCATTGTACAGGATTTCGCCGATGCGCAGGTGGCCACCATGCCGGAGGCGGCACATGCGGCCTGTCCATCCGCGCGCGTGATGACCCTGGACGATCTTATCCCTTATCTTCTGGCACTGGCGACGACATGACGAGCGAAACGCATCCCATCTACTGCCTGCTGGTCGACGATCTGGCGGAAAATCTGCTCGCGCTGGAAGCACTGCTTCAGCGCGACGGCCTGATCTGTCTCAAGGCCCGATCGGGCGAGGAGGCGCTGGAACTGCTGCTGGTCCATGATGTCGCGCTGGCCCTGCTCGACGTCCAGATGCCCGGCATGGATGGGTTTGAACTGGCCGAATATATGCGCGGCAACGAACGTGCCCGCCATGTTCCGATCATCTTCGTCACCGCCGGCACCACCGATCTGCAACGCCGCTTTCGCGGCTATGAGGCTGGGGCGGTGGACTTTATCCAGAAGCCGATCGAGGCGGACATCCTTCGGTCCAAGGCTGCCGTCTTCTTCGACCTGCACGATCAGCGGCGTCAGATCGTCGCGCAGCGCGACGAACTGGCCAAGCTCGCCGCCGCCTTGCAGACAGCCGACCGGCGCAAGAATGAATTTCTCGCAATCCTTGGCCATGAACTGCGCAATCCGATCGCTGCGCTGGCCGCCGGCCTCCATTTGCTGGAGCGGCGCGAGGGCACGGACGCCGTGCGCGAGATACGCGGCCGCATGGATCGCCATGTCCAGCATCTGTCCCGCCTGATCGAGGATATTCTGGACATCGCCCGCATCGACCAAGGCAAGATTTCCCTGAAGACGCAGCGCATTTCGCTCCAGGACGCGCTTGGCTTCGCGGTGGAGGCTTGCCAGCCGGCGATCGAGGCAGCGCAGCATCGACTCGTTCTCGACATTACCGACATACCGGTCTGGCTGGACGCCGATTATGCCCGCATCGTTCAGATCGCTTCGAACCTTCTCAACAATGCGGCCAAATATACGCCGGCGGGCGGTGAGGTCCGGTTGACCGCGAGACTCGTCGATGGGTGGGTGGAAATAGAGGTGGCAGACACCGGCATCGGCATTCCCGCCGACATGCAGGCCCGCATCTTTGACCTGTTCGCCCAGGTGAAGAAACCCAATGGCGATCCGCAGGAGGGACTGGGCATCGGCCTTGCGCTGGTGCGGCAACTGGTGGCGCTGCACGGCGGCGCTCTCTCGCTCAAGCAAAGTGTGCCGGGCGAGGGCAGCATCTTCCAGGTGCGGCTGCCTACAATGGAGGCGCTCGTCGTCTGAACCTTTTAGGCAACAGTCTGCCGCCTCCATTACACACGAATATGCTAATGACTTGCAACAGCCCAACCTCTCCTCTAACGGACCGGCGCATCCGTTAAAGGGGGGGAATATGAAAAGTCGCGCCGCCATCCTGCTCAACTCGACGACGCTGTCCATCGCCGGCGTGGCTGCTATTACGCCGGTCGCCCATGCCGCCGACGCGGACGATATCGTCGTCACGGCGGCCCGTTCGGTCCTGCCGGCCAACGCACTGCCGCTCACGATTGACGTCATCGATCAGGAAACGCTCAATCAGCAGGTGGCGATCGGCGGATCGATCGTCGATGCTGTCTCTACGCTGACCCCGTCCTTCTCGCCCACCCGCCAGAAACTGTCGGGCGCGGGCGAAACGCTGCGCGGCCGCTCACCGCTCTACGCCATCAACGGCATTCCGCAGACTGCACCGCTGCGCGACGGCGCACGCGACGGCTTCACTATCGACCCCTTCTTCGTCGATCGGGTCGAACTGATCTACGGTTCCAACGCCTTGCAGGGCATTGGCGGGACCGGCGGCATCGTCAATCAGGTGACGGCCGCCCCGCCCAAACGCGACGGCCTGTCTGGCCGTATGCTGGTGCAGGGCAATGCCGACACGGGCTTCCATGGCGACGGCATTGGGGGCAAGGTCGCGGGCCTGCTCGCCTGGCGCGGTGGCCGCTGGGATGCGATGGTCGGCGCGGCCTATGAAAAGCGTGGCACCTTCTATGACGGCCACGGCAATCGCGTCGGCACCGACCTGACCCAGGGCGAAACGCAGGACAGCCGCAGTTGGTCGCTGTTTGGCCGCTTCGGCTATGCTTTGAGCGACACGGCACGCCTAGACCTCACCATGAGCCGCTTCCAGTTGAAGGGGGAGGGCGACTATATCGCGTCTAACGGCAATTATCGCATCGACCTGCCGACGACATCGGTGCGCGGCACGCCGCCCGGCGTACCGGCCACCAGCCGTACCGAAAGCGCGGCGCTGACCCTGACCGACACTAATCTGGCCGGCGGCAATCTGATCGCGCAAATCTTCTTCAACCGCTCGCGTGATACTTATGGCGGCGAAATCGCGCCTATCGCAACTTTCCAGATCGTGCCCGGCGGCACATTGTTCGACCAGTCGCAGAACCGTAGCCGCAAATATGGCGGCAAGCTCAGCTATGAACGCACCATCCCCGGCTTCGAGGCGCTGACCGCCATCGTCGGCGTCGATGCGCTCTACGACCTTACCGAACAAAGGCTGATTGCCACCGGCCGCAGCTGGGTCCCGCCGACAGACTATCGCAGCATCGCGCCGTTCGCGCAGGCGAACCTGGCCCTTTTCGACAAGAAGCTGCGGATCGCGGCGGGCGTCCGTCATGAAGATGTGAAGATCAGCATCGACGATTATACCACGCTCGCCAGCTATGGCGGCTTTGCGGTATCGGGCGGCACCCCACGGTTCAGCGACACGCTGGTCAATGGCGGCGTGATCCTGGAGCCATGGGCCGGCATCCGGGCCTATGCCAGCTATGCCGAAGGCTATACCGTCCCCGACGTTGGCCGCATCGCCCGCGCAGTCGGCACGGCGGGCGTGGATATCGATGATTATGTGAATATCGAACCGATCGTATCCAACAATCGCGAAATCGGCGCGGAAGTGAAGCGTGGTCCGGTCGACGCCAGCGTCGCTTATTTCTGGTCGACCAGCAAGAATGGATCGCTGCTGGTCCAGACCGCGATCGGCGCACCCTTCGAAATCCAGCGCCAGCGCGTGGAAATTCAGGGTCTGGAACTTAATCTCAGCGTCAAGACGCCGCTGCCGGGCCTGACCCTGTCCACCGGTTACGCCCATCTGATCGGCCGCACCGATGGGTCGGACAATGGCGTCGATGTGGTTGATCGCGACCTGGATGGCGCCAATATCTCGCCCGATCGCCTGAACGTCGCGGCCAGCTATGCGCATGGTCCGATTTCGGCGCGCATCCAGACCCAATTCTTCCTTGCCCGCCAGTTCGAACGCGCACCAGGCAATTACAACCCGCTCTACCGGTTCGACGGCTATGACGTGACCGACCTGTCGCTGCGCTACCAGACCGGCTTTGGTGCTTTTACACTGGCGGCGCAGAACATCTTCGACACCTTCTATATCGACTATTACAGCCAGACCGTCCGCCCCAATGACAACGCCCATTATTTCGCGGGGCGCGGGCGCAACTTCACCTTGTCCTGGGACTATCGCTTCTAAGGCCGATATCGGATCGGAAAGCAGGGCGTTTTCCGATCCCATGTCCACAGGCGCTTAAATCGTGGTAGAGGGCGCCATGCTCACCCTGCGCCAGATCGAGATTTTCCGCGCCATCATGATCGCCAAGACGGTCAGCGCCGCCGCGCAGATGCTCGGCACGTCGCAGCCCGGCCTCAGCCGCATGCTGGGTCATATGGAGGACAAGCTGCGCTTCCGCCTGTTCGACCGCACCCGCGGCCGTCTGGTCCCCACCCATGAGGCGCGCGTCCTGTTCGACGAGATCGAGCATGTCTATAAGGGGTTCGAAGACCTCAACCATGTCATCAAGCGACTGGCCAAGGGGGAGGACCGGACCTTCCGTGTCGGTGCCTCGCCCTCGCTCGGCCATTCGGTCGTGCCGCAGATGCTCGCGCGCCTCACCGCAAACTATCCCGGCCTCACCATCCAGTTCGACATTCTCTCGGTCGAACAGGCGGCCGATTATCTGGCGCTCCAGCGCGGCGACTATGCGCTGACCGCCTTTCCGCTGGATCATCCCAACATCCTGTCCAGCCGTATCGGCGCCGGGCGCATGGTCTGCGCCGTCCCCTCCAGCCATCCGCTCGCCGACCGGGAGCGGATCAGCGTGGCGGATATCGCCGGCGAACAACTGCAATCCTTCCGCCCGGACACGCCGCATGGCCGCATCATCGCCGACATGTTCGCACGGGCGGGGCAGGAACTGGAGGTCGCGACCTATATCCGCTTTGCCGAAACCGCCGTGGCCTTCGTCGCCAACGGCATGGGCGTGGCGCTGGTCGACAGTTTCACCGCGATGCAGGCCCATGCCGAAACCGTACGCTTCCTGGAGTTTGAGGAGCCGGGCGTGCTGCCGGTCTATATGAACCGCAATCTGGAATCGCCCCGCGCCATCATCGGCGAGACGTTCGAGGAAATCGCGCGTTCGGTCCTGCTGGCACTGCCACGGCCCAAACTCCCATAAGCAAGCCATAACATAAAGGCATGACAAAGCGCATTTGGCATGATGGAAAGCAAGGATCGTTCGCAACATAGCGGTCGGACCCGCAGAATAGAACCACATAGGGCACCGGGTTGGTTGATGCGAAGGGGCCGATGGCTCCCGAGAGGATGAAAGGCGTTTTCCGAGATGGCCAGTTATTCCGCCAGCGGCACCGTGTCCGTGCGGCCCTACGTAACCGTGGACAATGCTCCAGCCCAGTCGTCCGACGGCAACTGGACCACGCGCCAGATTCTGGTCGTCGCCACCTGCTTCATCCTCAACATGCTCGACGGCATGGATGTGCTGATCCTATCCTACATCGCGCCCGCACTGTCTTCCGACTGGCAGGTCAGCCCCGAAAGCCTGGGCGTCGTGTTCAGCGCGGGGCTGGCCGGCATGGCCGCCGGTGGCTTGCTCATCGCGCCGCTGGCCGACCGCTTCGGTCGGCGCAAGCTGATCCTGGCTTCGCTCATCATGATGGCCGCGGCGATGTTTGCGTCGGGCATCGCCGCCTCCATCCCCGAACTGATTGCCAGCCGATTCGTCGTGGGCATCGGCATCGGCACCGTGCTCGCCAGTATGGCCGCGCTCACCGCCGAATATGCGCCTGAAAAGCATCGCACCTTCGCGGTCGGCTTCCTTCAGGCCGGCTATCCCGTGGGCGCGACCATCACCGGGTTCGTCGTAGCCAGCCATGTCACCACCCATGGCTGGCAGGCGATGCTGCTCGGCGCCGCTTTCCTGTGCGCCGCCGCCATTCCGCTGGTCTGGCTGTTGCTGCCCGAATCCATCGCCTTCCTGCTCAGCCGCCAACCCAAGGGCGCTCTGGTGAAAGCCAACAAGCTGCTCGCCTCGATCGGTCAGCCCCAATTGGACGCACTGCCGCCGCTTGCACAGCGCGAAGCCCGTAACGCCGGCGTGCGCGGCCTGCTGAGCGAAGGGCGTGCACCCAGCACCGTCCTGCTCTGGCTGGCCATCACCTTCAGTTTCATGACCCTCTATTTCGTCATCAGCTGGATTCCCAAGCTGGCGGTCGAGGCCGGCCTGCCGGCAAAAGACGCCATCTATGCTGGCGCCATCTACAATATTGGCGCCTTCATCGGCACCTCCTCGATCGGCCTCGTCGCCATGCGCTTCGATTTACGCCGCCTGATCCTGGTCTATATGGCGCTGGCTGCGGCCGCACTTACTTTGTTCGGATCGGTCGCCATGCCGCTTGCCTTGACGCTGGGCACCGCCTTCCTGATCGGCGTCTTCGTGCAAGGCGGCTTCAACGGCTGCTATCCGCTCGCCGCCAGCCTCTATCCACCCGAAGCGCGCGGCACCGGTATCGGCTGGGCCATGGGCGTCGGGCGGATCGGCGCGGTGATCGGCCCGATGCTGGGCGGCTTCCTGCTCGCGGCCAAGGTGTCGCTGCCGATCATCTTCGGCATATTTGCGGTGCCGGTCGTTCTGGCGGGCCTGTGCGCTTCGCTCATCCGCCTGCCCAAGGCCGCCTGACCCTCTCGATCAAGGACAAGTCCCATGTTCCAAGCCCCCGTATCGAATACGGGCCGACCGGTCGCGTCCATTCTCTGCGGCCTGATCGGCAGCGGCATCGCCGGATCGCGCAGCCCGCAAATGCACGAAGGCGAAGCCCGCGCGCTCGGTCTGCCGATGGTCTATCGCATCCTCGACGGCGAAATGATGGACTATGACGCGGCGGACCTGCCACGCCTCATCCCCATGCTGGCGGCGATGGGTTTTGACGGCATCAACGTCACGCATCCCTTCAAGCAGGACGTCATGCCGCTGCTCGACAGCCTGTCGCCTGCGGCCAAGGCGCTGGGCGCGGTCAACACCATCCTGTTCGAGGACGGTCGGACCTATGGCGACAATACGGACTGGTCGGGCTATCGCGCCCATTTCCTCACCGGCCTTGGCCAGCACAAGCGCGCCCATGTCGCGATGATCGGCGCGGGTGGCGCCGCAGCGGCGGTCGGCTATGCCCATCTCGACCTGGGCGCCACGCGCCTCACTTTGTTCGACCCGGCGCAGGACCGGGCGCAGGCGCTGGCCGATCGCCTCGCCGCGCTCTTCCCCGCCGCGCAGGTGACGGTCGCCGCCACGGCGCAGGCCGCCATCGGCGGTGCCGATGGCGTCGTCCAGACCTCACCCATCGGCATGCTCAGCCATCCCGGCCTGCCCTTCGATCCCGATCTGCTGGTGGCCGATCAATGGGTGTCGGACATCATCTATTTCCCGCTTCAGACCGGCTTGCTCACCGCAGCGCAGGCGAAGGGCTGCGCGACGCTGACCGGCGGCGGCATGGCGGTGATGCAGGCAGCCCACGCCTTCGCCCTGTTTACGGGTACCGAACCGGATTCCGCGCGGATGCTCCGCGATTTCGATCGCGCCAGCGCAGGAGCCGCCGCATGATCGCCGACACGCCTCCCGCCATAGTCGTGCCTGCGCCTATCGTGCTGGCCAAAGCCGCGCAGTTGAAGGGGCCGCCGGCCGGACCGCAAACTGCGCCACCGGCCCCAGCCAACAAGCCCGGATGGCGTACGCGGCTAAAGGACAAGGGGGTAGATCTCACTTTCTCCTACGTCTCCGAAAGCGCGGCCAGCATCACTGGCGGGCGCGATGGCGGCGCGGCGTACACACAGCAATTGCTAGCCTCCGCCTCGATCGACACCGGCAAAGCGTTCGGCCTCGACGGCGGCAAGATCATCGCCACGATCATCCACCGCAAGGGGGAGGATCTCACCGCAACCCGCCTTGGCAACCTGTTCGAAGTACAGGAATTGTTCGGCGGCGGCCAGGATCTGCGTCCGGCTGAGCTCAGCTACGAACAGAAATTGAACGGCGGCAGGACCGCGCTGAAATTCGGCCTCTATCATACGGGCGACGATTTCGCGACCTTGCCCAGCGGTTGCCAGTTTCAGAATTTCGCCTTCTGTCCACGCCCGACCACGCTTTTCTATAATAGCGGCTTTTCGGGCTTCCCGATCCCGCGCTGGGGCCTGCGCGTCCGGCAGGAGATCGCGCCCAACCTCAGCGTCACCGTCGCGGGTTTTGAGGTCAACGCCTTCCGCGCCCAGACCGGGGCAGGGTGGAAACTCGCCCCCCGCTTCGACAGCTTCGTCTTGCCCGTAGAACTGGGGCTCAAGACGGGTCAGAAGCCGGGCGGCCTGCCGGGTCTGCTGCGCATCGGCGGGCTGGTCGACACCACCGATCGCGCGGATGTGCGCGACGACATCAACGGCGATTCTTACGTGCTGTCCGGCCTCTCGCCCGCGATGCGGCAGGAGAGGTGGAGCGCCTGGGCCATGGGCGAACAGATGATCGTCCGCTTCGGGCCGGGCGATCGTGGCCTCAGCCTGTTCGGAACGCTGACCCTGTCGGATCGCCACACTGCGCGCGTGCCAACCTTCATCAGCGGCGGTTTCGTCGCGCGCGGTCTGTGGGATAGCCGGCCGAAGGACAATTTCGGCCTCGGGCTGGTCTATGCCCGCGTCAATCCGCGCATCGCCGACCGCCAGCGGGACCAGGTCGCGATGGGGCAGGATGTCGCGGTGCAGACGCACGAGATGAGCGGCGAAATCTTCTATGGCTGGCAGACGACCCGGCAGCTGCTGCTACGCCCCAACCTGCAATATATCCACCGCGTCGGCGCGACCGATCGTTATCCCGACGCGCTGGTGGCGGGGGCGACGATCAAACTCATCCTGTAAGGGCAGGGCGCTGTCCTACAGCAGCCGATATATGCGAATATCGTCTTTCCTTCGCTACGCTCGCCATGATGTGTCCCGATCCTATTATTTCCAACATTTGTTCGTAAATGTCGCAATCGGCGGGAAATGTGCGAAGTTAAGCGCCCATTTCCCTACAAGGTCGCCGCCGGGATCGCGTCCGGCCGGAACCGGTTCTGCGCCGCCAGTCGTACGCCGGCATTGGGCGCGCCATAACCGCCATAGCCCTGTGTGCGCTGGACGAATTCGAAGAAGAACAGCTTGTCGAAGGCTCGGCTATACATCTGCCAATAGCCCGCGCCATCGCCATCCTCGTCATACAGGACGCCATCCTGCGCCATCCGCGCCGCCAGCGCATCGTCCAGGTCGAAACGCGCGGCCAGGTCGGCATGATAATTGCCCGGTATCTCCAGCATCGCCGCGCCGTTGTCGCGCAAGCCCCTGGCCGTGGCGAAAATATCGTCGGTGGTCAGCGCAACATGCTGATAGCCCCCACCAAGGCCATGGTCGAGGAACCGGGAGGACAAGGTTTCCCGCGCATCGGACGCATTGATCGTCACCCGGAACGCGCCGTCCGCCGACTGCAACGCCTGGCTGTGGACCAGCCCCGAAGGATCGATCACATCCTGCGCCGCTCGCGCCTCAAGTCCGAACAGCGAACGCCAGTAAAGCTGCCAGGACAGAAATTCGTCATTATGGACGACGGCGGCCAGATGGTCGATGTGGCGCACATCCGCGCCGATGGCATCCGCATCCATTTCGACAGTGTCGAATTCGCGCGCCCAAAGACCTTCGACTTCATGATCGTCGATCAGGTAGATGAGGCTGCCACCCACCCCGCGCAACGCCGGCATCGCCATCCGCCCCGGCCGGCCTTCGGGACTATAGGCCTTGATCCCCAGCGCGGCGGCGCGGGCCAGCACCGCCGCCTTGTCCTTCACCCGTACCCCGATGGCGCAGATCGATGTTCCCTGCGTTGCGCGATAGGCGCTGGCAAAGCCCTTCGGCTCGGCATTGACGATCAGGTTGACGCCACCTTGCCGCCATCGCGTCACTTTCTTCTGGCGATGCTCGCCGACCAGCGTGAAACCGAGCGAGGCAAAGCTGCTGCCCAGCCGTGCGGCATCGCTGCCATCGGCGGTAAACTCCACGAACTCGCATCCCAGCACTGGCTGCTGCGCGGGCATGGCGGTCGGTTGGTCGATCAGCCGTTGCGCGGCATCGCGGACATAGTCGAGCGAGCGATGCCCGTCTTCCGCCACCAGCCGCGCGGCGTTGGAGCGGAAGCGGTCGTTGAAGATTTCGAGGCTGAGCGGTCCAGCATAGCCGGTACGCAATATCTCCGCCACGAAGCCCGCAACATCCAATCCGCCCTGTCCCGGCAGGTTACGGAAATGGCGGCTCCAGTACAGCAGGTCCATGTCCAGCAACGGGGCGTCGGCCAGTTGCACGAAGGCAATCTTGTCGCCCCGTATCCCCCGGATGCTCTCGCTCGGAATCTGGCGCGAGAGCGAATGATAGCTGTCGAGGATGATGCCGATATGGGGTTGATCGACCGCCTCCACGATGGCCCAGGCGTCGCGATGGTCGTTGACATGCCGGCCCCAGGCCAGCGCCTCATAGCCCACGATAATGCCGCGTTCTTGCGCGATCCCGCCCAGTTCGCGGAAATCGTCCACGATCCGCGCCCGCTCGCCGAGCGCGGCGGGATGGCAGCTGGAACAAAAGAGGACGCGATCGGTGCCCAGTTCTTCCATCAGGTCGAACTTGGCCCGCGCCCGGTCGAAGGCGCGGCGGCGCAGATCGCCCGGCAATCCTTCGAAATCGCGGAAGGGCTGATAGAGCATGCAGGCGAGGCCCAGATCGTCCAGCATCGCCCGCACCTCTTTGGGTGAAAGCGCCGACCCGATCAGGTCATTCTCGAAAATCTCGACCCCGGCGAAACCCGCCGCAGCCGCGGCCTTCAGCTTCTCTTCCAGCGTTCCGCGCAATGATACGGTGGCGATGGCGTTCAGGGATCGGGTGATGGTCATGACGGCTCCTCGACAGGGCAGCCATCATCCTCACCCCGGTCAGCATCGGCAATCGGGCCGAACTGACCGGGGCATAGCATGGGGTTATACTATTTTCGCTGCGCTGCGGTGGCATCGCGTGTCGCTCGGAATTCGCTATCCGCCGACCAGTTGGGCCATTCATGGCTGTCCGCCACGCGCCGCCCCACATTGTAGAGCAGCGTCAGATCGCCGACCCAGCTGCTCGTATCCCAATTGGCGTCATACTCGTCGGCCGGCTGATGATAGCGATCCTTGGTATAGGCGTCCTGCAACAGCTTGCCCCGCTCGGCCCCGCCATTGACCAGCTCGCGCCCCGGATTGAAGGAAATGGCCGGTACGCCGCGCTTGGCCATGGGAAAATGGTCGGAACGATAGAAACTGCCGGCTTCCGGCCGCGCGTCCGGCGTATAATGGCGGCCCAATTTCTCGCCTTCCTGCGTCAGCGTGGTCAGCAGGTCCAGCTTTGCCGCGCCCGAAATGCTGAAATTGGTGGTCTTCTCGATCCCGAACGGCCCGTCCATATTGACGACTCCCGCCGTGGTGGCCAACGGCCGCAGCGGATTATCGGCATAATATTCGGACCCCAACAACCCTTTTTCCTCCGCCGTCACTGCCAGGAACAACACGGTGCGTTCAGGTTTGGGCCCTTTGGCATAGGCGCGGGCCAGCTCCAGCAGTGCCGCCGTGCCCGACGCATTGTCCTTCGCGCCGTTATAGATGGTGTCGCCCTTCGCGTCAGGCGCACCAATGCCCAGATGGTCCCAATGCGCGGAATAGATCACCGTTTCGTCGGGATATTTGCTGCCTGGCACCAGGCCCGCGACGTTATGCGAGGTGATGATCTCCGACTTCACCGCATAGTCGGCGCTCATCGTCGCCTTCAAGGGGATGGGCTTGAAATCCTTCTTGCGCGCCGCTGCCTTGGCCGCCTCGAAATCGACGCCGGACGCGGCCAGAAGTTTCGCCGCCAGATCCTTCTGCACCCACCCTTCCATCTGGGTATGCGCGGCCTTGGGATCGGCGCGGACGATGTCGAACATCGTGTTGGTGTTGCTGTTCTTGACGGTGGCCCAACCATAAGAGGCCGGCTCGCTTTCATGCACCACCAGCACGCCCGCCGCGCCCTGCCGCGCCGCTTCTTCATATTTGTAGGTCCAGCGACCATAATAGGTCATCAGCTTGCCGCCGAAATCTCCTTCGCCACCCTCGAAATCCGGGTCGTTGACCAGAACGACCATGATCTTGCCCTTAAGGTCCACGCCCTTGAAATCATCCCAGCCGCGCTCCGGCGCCTTCACGCCATAGCCGACGAACACCAGAGGCAGGTCGGCGAACTTGACCGCCGTCTGGCCCGTCTCGGCAGCCCGCACGGCGATCTCGCTGCCTTGCGACAAGGGTTGCGTAGCGCCGCCGATGGTCATCGACAGGGTCGGCGTGCCGGTGATGTTGGACATGCGCAGCGGCACGTCCTGGAACCAGCTGCCCTTGGGGCCAGCCGGCTTCAGTCCCGCCGCCTTCATCTGCGCGGAAATATAGTCGGTCGTCTTCACCTCGGCGCGGGTCGCCGGGCCACGTCCTTCAAATGCGTCGCTCGCCAGCGTCTTGATATCCTGACTGACGCGGGCAACGTCGAAGCTGGGCGGGGCGGCCAGCGCGATGGTCGATGTGGACAGGAGGCCGGCCAGCATCAAGGGACGGACGAACGATAAAGAGGGCAACATAATCAACTCCTTGGCGCAGGACTGCGCGGGCGAGTCGGGATCATGCCCATCGTACGGCCAATGTCGACCGGCTTTATTGCAGGTGGCAGGGAAGGGAGGCTGCTCAGGCCCTGGGGACGCTCTGATCATAGCGCGCAACATGCCGCAACACATCGTCGGCATGTTCCCGCCGGCATATCAGCAGGTCGGGCAGATAGACGTCCGCCTGGTTATAGACGAGCGGCGATCCGTCGATGCGCGAGCAGTGGAGACCATGCGCACGCGCGACCGCAACCGGCGCCATGCTGTCCCATTCATATTGGCCGCCACTATGCAGATAGATGTCGGCCTGACCCAATATGATTGCCATTGCCTTGGCGCCGGCGGACCCCATCGGTACCAGCTCCGCGTCGATCGCCGCCGCCACTGCCAGCGCTTCGGCGGCGGGTCGGGTGCGGCTGACGACCATGCGCAGCTTTTCGGGCGCGGGCGGCAAAGTGCGGACCTGATCGGTTCGCAATATGATACCGCCGTCCAAGCCGGGCAGGGCGACCGCGCCGATGGCGGGAATGCCGTCGATGGCTAGGCCCACATGCACAGCCCAGTCGGTCCGCTCCTCGCCATATTCGCGGGTGCCGTCCACCGGATCGACGATCCAGACGCGGCTCTTGGCCAGCCGCTCTTCATTGTCCTTTTCCTCCTCCGACAGCAGTCCGTCGTCGGGCCGCTGTTCGCGCAGCGCGTGGCAGAGGAACTGGTTGGCGGTCTGGTCGCCGGCCTTGCCCAGCGCCTTCGGGCTGAACAGCGCGGAGGCGCGGACGTCCAGCAGCAGGCGGCCTGCTATCTCGGCCAGATGGGCCGCCAGCGTGGCGTCGGCTACGGCCCTGTCGGACGGCCCTTCGCTCATGGGATCAGCCTGGCAACGATCGCATCGGCGGCTTCCTCTGCCGTCATGACCGCCGTGTCGATCCGGATTTCCGGATCTTCCGGCGCTTCATAGGGGCTGTCGATGCCGGTGAAATTCTTGAGCTGGCCCGACCGCGCCTTCTTGTACAGCCCCTTGACGTCGCGCGCCTCGGCATCCGCCAGCGTCGTGTCGATATGCACCTCGATAAATTCGCCCGGCTGCATCATGCTGCGCACCATGTCGCGCTCGGCGCGGAAAGGCGAGATGAAAGCGGTGATGACGATCAGGCCAGCGTCCGTCATCAGCTTCGCCACCTCGCCCACGCGGCGGATATTCTCCACCCGATCAGCATCGGTAAAGCCCAGGTCCTTGTTCAGGCCATGGCGCACATTGTCGCCGTCCAGCAGGAAGGTATGGCGGTTCATCCGCGCCAGCTTCTTTTCCACCAGATTGGCGATGGTCGACTTGCCCGCGCCCGACAGGCCGGTGAACCAAAGCACGGCCGGCTTCTGGTTCTTCAGGCCGGCATGGAAATCGCGACTGATGTCGGTCGCCTGCCAATGGACGTTCTGCGCGCGGCGCAGGCTGAAGTGCAGCATGCCCGCCGCCACCGTGGCATTGGTCAGCTTGTCGATCAGGATGAAGCCGCCCAGCGTGCGGTTCGCGGCATAAGGTTCGAACACGATCTGTTTGTCGGTGGACAGGTTGGCGACGCCGATGGCGTTCAACTCCAGCGTCTTGGCGGCGAGATGCGACCCCGCACCGCCCGCATCGTTGACGTTGACCTGATATTTTGGCTGCTGGACCGTCGCCGTCACCATTTGGGTCCCGATCTTGAGCCAGTAGGAGCGGCCGGGCAGCATTTCCTCGTCTGCCATCCACACGATCGTCGCCTCGAACTGATCGGCGGCTTGGGGCGGATTGTCGGATGCGGCGATCACATCCCCGCGCGAGCAATCGACCTCATCGGCTAAGCATAGCGTAACCGACTGGCCGGCCAAGGCTTCATCCAGGTCGCCATCAAGCGTGACGATGCGGGTGATCGTGCTGGTCTTGCCCGATGGCAGGACGCGGATGGCATCGCCGGGCTTGACGCTGCCCGTCGCGATCTGGCCGGAAAAACCGCGGAAATCCAGATTGGGGCGGTTGACCCACTGCACGGCCATGCGAAACGGCTTGTCGGCGTCGGCCGCACTGTTGACCTCGACCGTTTCCAGATGCTCGATCAGCGCCGGTCCCTTATACCAGGGCGTGTTCGCGCTGGGGCCAGTGATATTGTCGCCCTTGAAGCCGGAGATCGGCATGGGGGTGAACGCCGTGATCCCGATCGAACGGGCGAATAGCGCATAGTCGGCCACGATCTTGTCGAACACCGCCTGATCATAGCCGACCAGATCCATCTTGTTCACTGCCAGCACGATGTTGCGGATGCCGATCAGGTGGGCGAGGTAGGAGTGCCGGCGGGTCTGGGTGAGGATACCCTTGCGCGCGTCGATCAGGATGACGGCGAGGTCTGCGGTTGATGCGCCGGTCACCATGTTGCGGGTATATTGTTCGTGGCCGGGCGTGTCGGCGACGATGAACTTGCGCTTTTCCGTCGCGAAGAAGCGATAGGCGACGTCGATGGTGATGCCCTGTTCACGCTCGGCGGCAAGCCCATCGACGAGGAGCGCGAAGTCGATCTCCTGCCCCTGCGTGCCGACCTTCTTGCTGTCCGCCTCCAGCGCGGCCAGTTGATCCTCGAAGATCATCTTGCTGTCGTACAGCAGCCGCCCGATCAGCGTCGACTTGCCATCGTCCACCGATCCGCAGGTGATGAAACGCAACATCGTCTTATGCTCATGCACCTTGAGATACTGGTCGATATCCTGCGCGATGAGGGCGTCCGTCTTGTAGGTGGGGTCGGCGATGATGTCGGTCATGTCGTTCCAAATCCGTTCGCCCTCAAGCTTGTTGAAGGGCTGTTCTTCTGAAGAAAGGTGCGGGGCTTCGACAAGCTCGGCCCGAATGGAGGGAAACCTCGTTAGAAGTAACCTTCCTGCTTCTTCTTCTCCATGCCGGCGCCGCCCGCATCCTTGTCGATGGCGCGGCCCTGACGCTCCGACGTGGTGGTCAACAGCGTCTCCTGGATCACCTCCGGCAACGTCTTGGCCGTACTTTCGACCGCACCGGTCAGCGGATAGCAGCCCAACGTGCGGAAGCGGATGGAACGCATCACTGGCTCCTCGCCGGGTTGCAGCGGGAAGCGATCGTCATCGACCATCAACAGCATGCCGTCGCGCTCCACCGTCGGACGTTCGTCCGCGAAATAGAGCGGCACGATCGGCACGTCGTTCAGGTGGATATATTGCCATATATCCAGCTCGGTCCAGTTGCTGATCGGGAAAATGCGGATGCTTTCGCCCTTGTTCTTGCGGGCGTTGTAGAGGTTCCACAATTCGGGCCGTTGGTTCTTGGGATCCCAGCCGTGCGAGGCTGTGCGGAAGGAAAAGATACGCTCCTTCGCGCGGCTCTTTTCCTCGTCGCGGCGCGCGCCACCAAAGGCCGCGTCGAAGCCGTAGAGATTGAGCGCCTGCTTCAGCCCTTCCGTCTTCCACATGTCGGTGTGTAGCGGGCCGTGGTCGAACGGGTTGATCCCGCGCTCGGCGGCTTCGGGGTTTTGATAGACCAGCAATTCCATGCCGCTTTCCTGCGCCATCCGGTCGCGCAGCTTGTACATTTCCTGGAACTTCCAGGTCGTATCGACATGCAGCAAGGGGAAAGGCGGGGGCGAGGGGTAGAAGGCCTTGCGCGCCAGATGGAGCATCACGGCACTGTCCTTGCCCACCGAATAGAGCATCACCGGCTTGTCGGCCTCGGCCACCACTTCCCGCAGGATATGGATGCTCTCGGCTTCGAGCCGCTCCAAATGGGTCAGGGTCTTTACGTCCACCATCTATCCTCGCAATCGTCTTGCGCGCTGCATTGGCACCGGGCAACAATCATTGGACCTCCCATATGGGAGGGCCTATGCCGCTGTCCATGCGATTGGATGATTCCAGCCTCTTGGCCAGCCTGCATGATGGCATGTTTCAGCAACCGCTATGGCATGATTTTCTGGAGCGTTTGCGCGGGCGATTGCAGACGGTTTATGCCGGTCTGGCCTATTGCCCGCCGCATGAAACCGGGGTGGTTCAACTGCATGTCGGTCCAACAAAACCATTGAATCTAGGATATATTTTTACCGAGTATGAGGTTGACGCCGCTGTACTGCGCCGACCGATGCGGGAAGGGCGCGTTTATGCGCTGGATGAACTGATCGATGCCGACGACTTGGGATTCACTGCCTGGCGTGACGAAGAACTTCTACCGGTCGGCATAGAAGATTTGCGGGCGGTTCGTGTTGCCGAAGCGAGCGGCGTCAACGCCTGGCTCAGTTGCGGCGGGCGGCCTATGTCGTCCTCTGCCACATCCTTGCTCACTGCGCTGGCACCACATCTGCGGATCGCGATGCGCGGGTTCGTCGCGCTGGAGCGAGAGAGACTGCGGTCCAGCCTGGCGTCTGAAGCCTTCGGGCGCCTGAATTTCGGCTGGCTGACGCTGGATGCGCAATGCCGCATGCTGGATATGACGGCGCATGTCGATCAGTTGTTTCAGCGCAATGGCCTGTTGCGGCGCGGCCGTTATGGTCGGCTTACGCCGGCATCGCCCGAACTGGACCGGGAATTGACCGCGCTGGTCAAGCGGTTCGCACAGGATGCCGATGCGCGGCCGCACGCGATCAATCTCAGCAGGGATCCCCGGATGGACATGCTGGTGGCGCCGTTCCGGGGCGGATCGGTCGCGACGGGCAATGCGCCGGTGGCGATCGTCTATCTTAGTGGCGATCGGTCGTCCCAGGCGGACCGATGCGAGCAGTTGGTCGAATTGTTCGGCCTGTTGCCGAGCGAGGCGCGGCTCGCCTGGGAAATCGCTCAGGGCATCCCGATCGCGGAAGCCGCCGCCAACCTCAACCTGAGGGTCGAAACGGCGCGCAATTACTCCAAGAAGATATATGCGAAAATGGGCGCGCGCGGTCAGGCGGAACTGGTGCGGATCATCCTGAGCAGCGTGCTGGCGATCGCCTGACAAAATTGCGCGTGAGACAGCGAGTTGGACAGCCCTACGCGATAGCGGAATGATGGGTTGTTTAACATAATATATATTATCGCGCTTTTCTCATCGGCGCCGCGATGGTCAGGCCTGTACTCATATCGGAGAAATGAGGGATCGTCCGGCGTCCCCTCAGGAGCCGAGCATCTGACCGATCGACGTATCGAAATGCCGGTCGATCGCCGCCGCCGCCGCGGCGGGATCGCGCCGGGCGATGGCCTGCGCCAGATCCATGTGACAGGCCAGGATATCCTGCCGCTGCCGATCGGTCTGCCGCGTTTCCCAGGCGCGGGGCACGGCCGTTTCCATCAGCGGTTCGAAAGACCGCATGATCTGCGAGAAGAGCAGATTGGATGCCGCTTCGGCAATGGCGTTGTGCAGCGCGATGTCATGACGGGTGATCTGGTCCATATCGTCGCATCCATCTGCCATCGCCTGGGCGATCGAAAGAATATGGGCTGCCTGTTCGTCGGTGCGCCGCTCGGCAGCGAGCGCGACGATGCGCAGTTCCAGCGTTCGGCGTACGTCCCACACATCGGCAACGCTGACCTGCTCTGTCGATACCGCATGGTCGAGCGAGGCGCCCATGACCGACCCGTCGATCGCCCCTACCCGCGCGCGCCGGCCGTTGCCGACGTCGATCAGGCGCAATGCCGCCAGGGCGCCAAAGGCTTCGCGCATCACCGCCCGGCTGACCCCCAGATCGATGGCGAAGCTGCCCTCGCCCGGCAGCGTGTCGCCAACCTTCATGCCATGATCGCGAATATGGTCGCGCACGGCCTGAATGGCCCGGTTGACCAGGGAGCCACCGTCTTCGCCCCCGCTTGCCTGTCCCGCGCGCGTCGCCATCATGCCGCCAGCCTGTGGGCGCGATATTGCGTCGGCGCAACGCCGAAATGGCGGGCGAAGGCGCGGGTGAAGCTGGCATTGTTCAAATAGCCGCAGCGATAGCCGACCGACGACACCGGCAATTCGGTGGCGAGCAACATCGCGCCCGCCCGATCCAGTCGCTGCGCCATGATCGCGTCGGCGACCGTACTGCCGAACATGTCGCGAAAACCGCGGGTCAGCTTGGCGCGATTGAGGCCGCAGGCGCGCGCTATGCCGTCCAGGGTCAGTTTCTCCGCCCAGCGATCCTCGATCATGCGGCGCGCGGTCAGCAGTCGTTCGGTATCGGCGCGGGAGAGCAGCGCATCCTGCCCGATCGGCACATAGCCCTCTTCTCGCCCGACACGCAGCAGATCGCAGAATAGCTCGATACTCTTGGCCAGGCGATAGGGGGTGGCGGCCGCTTCATGCAATGAGCAGTCACGGATGGCGAGCGCGATGGCTCGCAGAGGTGCCGGCAGATAATAAACGACACCCGGCGTCAGCGGCACGGCCCCGTCCGCCACCCGCGCGCAGGCATCGGGCGATACCAGCAGGATGAGGCGATTGGCCTGCCCGTCGTTGAGATCGTCATGGGCGGGGCCATCGACCAGTCGGAAGGATGCCGCCTGCCCCGCCGCACCAAAGCCCAGGATGAAGGCTGTGGTAAGGCCCGCCTCATTGGCCGGCATGGCGATGCCAGACCCTACCAGAGCAATCATTTCGGGCGATATGATGATTCGGTCCATGGACATTCTCTCCTGGCCCAGATTCTTGACCTATCCGATAGCTTTTGGCAATAGCTATCAGATAGGTTTGCGGGGTGCCTGTTTCATGGCCCGCCAGAAGGCACCAAGCGATACGCCACTGACGGTCACGCCGACGGCCGCCAGGCCTTCGCCCAGATGCGTTTCCCCGCCAAGCAATGCGCTGATTGCGGTGACGAGCGTGGGCGCGACGCCAAAGCCGATCAAGCCGGCCAGCGCGATGAAGGCGCCGATGCACAGGCCGCGCAGTTCGTTAGGAAGCAGTACGGTCAGCGCGACCGAGGTGATGAGACCGGTGATCGTGCCGCACAACATCAGCGCACCCAGCGCGACCGCAAAGCTGCCTATGCCCGGCATGATCGGGAACAGCGCGGCGGGAATGCCAAGGCCGGCGGCGACCACCGCCCCGATCAGCAGGCCGCCGCGACGACCGCTCTTCTGTCCGATATCGGCCGCCACGCCGCCCAGCACCGATCCGACCACCCCGGTCAGGAAGATGAGGCTACCCATCCAGCCCGCAAAATCGGGAGGAGCCAGACCATAGCTGCGCGAGAGAACGGGCGAGGCCCAGATGGCGGCAGCGGCATCGGCCATGACTACGCTGACCTGCCCAACGAAGAGCGGCGCGAGGAAGGCGCGACGCGACCAGAGTTCGGCAACGACGACACGCCAGGGGGCATGGATCCCCGCCGCCACTTCCCGCCGCGCAGGCTCCCGCAGCAGGAACATCGGCAGGACCAGCGCAGCGCTGATGGCGGCCAGCGCATAATGGGTGGCGCGCCAATGGGCGACATTGGCGAACAGGCCGCCGGCGGCGCGGTGCAGGAACAGGCTGAGCAGCCAACCCGCCAGCGCAAAGGCCCCCGCCTGGCCCAACGCCTTGCCCAACGTCACGATCAGCAGCGCCCTGCCGCGCTGATGCGGCAGACAGAAATCGGCGCATAGCGAGAGTGCAGCGGTCAGCGCGCCGGTGGTGCCGATGCCCGCCAGCATGCGGGCGATGAAAAGCATGGGGACGCTCTGCGCCATGGCGGTCAGGAGGGTGCCCACCGTCCAGACCATGGCAAGGCCGATGAACAGCCACAGCCGGTTGGTCCGATCCACCAATAACCCGATGGGTATGGAAAACAGCAACAGCGGTACGGCGGCGGCCACGCCTTGCACCAGCGAGAGCTGGAAATCGCTCAGCGCCATTTCGGCCTTCGCGCCCTCCTGCACCATGCTGAACGACCCCATCATGGTGAAGCCGGCGGCCATCGCCAACGCCAGGATCAGGAGTGATGGCAGGATGCGCAAGAAGGATGGGTTGTCGGCGCCCGCCATGGGATGGGGCACCGGATCGACGATCGGCAGACTGGTCATGACCATCCTCTTCCTGTGACAGCCGGGGGGCTAGACATCTCTGGCTAGACAGCGAAAATCTTGCCGGGATTGAACAGGTTCTGTGGGTCCATCGCGCGCTTGATCACGCGCATCAGGTCCACCGCTTCGCCCAGTTCATCAATGAGGCAATGTTGCTTGCCAAGGCCGATGCCATGTTCGCCGGTACAGGTGCCGTCCATCGCCAGCGCCCGCTCGACCAGCCGCTGGTTCAGCGCTTCCACCTCCACCATTTCGTCGGGCGCGTTCGGGTCGATCGAGAAGATGACGTGGAAATTCCCATCGCCGACATGGCCCAATATGGTCGCAGGCATGCTGGCCTTGTCCAGATCCTCGCGCGTCCGGGTGATACATTCGGCCAGCCGGCTGATCGGCACGCAGACATCCGTCGCCCATCCGATCGCGCCGGGCCGCATGTTGACGGCGGCATAATAAGCCTCGTGCCGGGCCTTCCATAATTTGGAGCGTTGTTCGGGCAGGTTCGACCAGCGAAATTCACCCCCGCCATGCATGGCGGCGATCTCTTCCACTGTTCGAACCTGCTCGTCCACATAGGATTGCGACCCGTGGAACTCGAAGAACAAGGTGGTCAGCTCCGGATAGTCGAGTTTCGACCAGCGATTGACCGCGCGCATCTGCGCATCGTCCAATATCTCCACCCGCGCCAGCGGCACGCCGATCTGGATCGACTGCACCACCGTATCGACCGCGCCCTGCAAGCTGTCGAAACTGCATACGGCAGACGAGATCGCTTCGGGAATGGCATGCAGGCGCAGCGTCACTTCGGTGATGATGCCCAATGTCCCCTCACTGCCGATCATCAGCCGGGTCAGGTCATAGCCTGCCGCAGACTTGCGCGCGCGTCGCGCGGTGCGGATGATTCTGCCGTCGGGCGTCACCACCTTCAGGCTTAGAGTGGCTTCGCGCATCGTCCCGTAACGCACGGCGTTCGTTCCGGAAGCCCGCGTGGCCGCCATGCCGCCGATGGTGGCGTTGGCGCCTGGATCGATAGGGAAAAACAGGCCCTGGTCCCGCAGATGCTCGTTCAGCTGCTCGCGCCGCACGCCGGCCTGCACGGTACAATCGAAATCTTCCTGATTGACCTCAATGATGGCGTCCATCCGGCTGAGATCGATGGTGACTCCACCCATGACCGGGATCGTGTTACCCTCGATCGACGTACCTGCGCCGAAGGGGATGATCGGCACCCCCGCCGCCACGCACAGCTTGACAAGGGCTGCCACTTCCTGCGTCGTTGCGGCGAAGACCACCGCGTCGGGCAATACCGGCGCGAAATGCGCCTCGCTCTGGCCATGTTGCAGGCGGATTGCCTCCCCGGTGGCCAGCCGGTCCCCAACAAGGGTAGCAACCTGATCGAGAAATCCGTCCGGCAGGGGTTGGCGCGGCAGCAAGGGCGTGTGGGCGCTCATCGGATCAGAACTTGAAGCTGGCGCGGACGCCATAGCGGCGCAGGTCGCCGATGATGCCCAGGTCCGAAGCCGGCAGCCCCGCCAGCTGTAGGGTCGTCTTTTCGATATAGGCATCGAAATATTTCTTGTTGAACAGGTTGTTCCCGAACACGGCGAACTCGATGCCCTTTGCCGTGGCGAAGGTGATGGAACCGTTGACCACGGCATAGCCCTTCAGAAAGGTCGGCGTCGTCTGGTTGAGCGTCGCGGCCAGCCGCTTGCTCTTGCCGTTCAGGCTGGCGTTGAAGGTCAGCTTGTTGTCGCCCAGCGGCACGACATAGTCGCTGCTGATATTGTAGAGCCAGTCGGGCTGGAAGGTCAGATGGTCGCTCGACAGGGTCCGGTTGGTGACGTCGGTATATTCCGAAGAATCCACAAGCCGCGCATGCATGTAGGTCAGGCCGCTGGAGATGGTCCAATTGTCGGTCGGCCGCACCCGCGCTTCCAGTTCCGCGCCATAGCTGTGGACGTGGCCGGCATTGAGATCGACCGTCACCAGCCCGCCCGCGCTGCTCGGCGCGACGCTGTTCAGGCCGATATAATGTTTGTAATCGCTAAAGAAGATGTCGCCCGACAGGCTGAAGGCGCTGGTCGCATATTTTGTGCCCACTTCATAAGTCCAGGCGCTATCCCCTTGATAAGTCCGGACCGGGGCGGTCGGCGCATTGAAGCCGCCGCCCCGATAGCCCCGCGCGACCGACGCATAGGTCATCAGGCTTGGGTTCCAGTGCCGGGTGATCGACAGTCGGGGTTCCACCTCGTTGGATTTCAGGCGCGGCGCGCCCAATGCCCGGCGGTTCTCGTGATCGTAGCGCATGCCGAGGGCGACTTCCCAATCGCTGGTCGGCTTCCAGAAGACGGTGCCGAAGGCCGCATAGGTGTCGCCGACCCGATGGTCGGACGACGGCAGCACCAGCCCGAAGGGCACGATGGTATTGGCGCCCGCCGCATCGAACGTCTCCCGGCTGTAGAAGAGGCCGAACAGGGTCGATAGCTGCGCGTTCAATGTCGTGTCGAGCCGCAGTTCCACCGTCCTGGTGCGCAACTGATCCCGTCCGGCCGAGCGGACCACATTGGCCGGGCCGAAATCGCCATCGCTGTCGGGCGAGTGCGTGTCGCGCGCATCATAGGCGGCGAGCAGCGTGACGCGGGTGTCGATCGCCTCGATCGGCGCTTCGATCCGGGCATTGACGCCGCGATATCTGTAGGTGGTGATGCCGGTGGTATTGAAATTATTATTGCGCGAATAATCGGTCGGGCCGGCGACCCAGGCGTAGGGGACATTATGCCCCTTGATCCAGTCATAATAGCCGTTGACGGCTACAACGACGTCGTTGCCCGGCGTAAAGCGCAGCGTAGCGCTGACCGAGTCCGTGTTCAGGCTGTTGCTGTGGCCGCCGACCGTGGTGTTGCGGATGAAACCGTCCTGCTGGCGATGGGCGCCGCCGATGCGGATGGCCAGCTTGTCCTGCACGATCGGAGCGGAGACGGAGCCGGATACCAGCCAGCTATTGTCCGGGCCGGCATAGCTGGCTGCGCCGCGCGCCTCGAAATCGTTGCCGGGCTGGCGGGTGATGACGTTGATCGCGCCGCCCAGCGTATTCTTGCCATAGAGCGTGCCCTGCGGCCCGCGCAGCACCTCGATCCGTTCGACATCGAGCAACGGGTTGTTGAGATAGGCGGTATTGGGGCGATAGATGCCATCGATGAAGAGGCCGACGCCCGGCTGCACCGTCTGCACCAGCGTAACGCCGACGCCGCGGATCGATACGAAGGCACGACCGGCGCCGTCGCTGGAGATGTTGAGGCCTGGAGACAAAGCGGCGGCCTCACGGACCGAATTGATATTCTGCTTGGCCAGCGTATCGCCGCTGATCGCCGTCACCGCGACCGGTACGTCCAGCAGGGTTTCCTGCCGCTTGCGGGCCGTGACGATGATGTCGGAATTGCCGTCCGTTTCAGCGGCGGGCGCCTGCTGCGCCTGCGCTACGACAGGAAGAGACGCCGCGACCGCGACGCCGGCACATAGCAAAGCCTTCAAGTTCATCATCCTCTCCTCCCCTCGTCCGGCAGAATCATGTCTGGCAGATCGCTGTGGGCCTATCTGATAGGTACAGCTTTCAGATAGGTTTGAGGAGATAGTCGATTATGCCGTCCGGGTCGATCACTTCGCCGATCGGATATCCATTTATCTGTCCAACTCGCTGTCGCGTCGATCGCCCGATATTTCCCGTAACAGCGAGATACGCAATGCTTACCAGCAGCTATAGCCGCCGTCGGCCAACACGATGCTGCCGGTCATCAGGCTGGCCGCGTCGGACGCAAGGAAGGCGACGACCGATGCGACTTCCTCCACCTCGCCGAGCCGCGCCATCGGCGTCGAATCGATCCAGCGCCGGTACATCGGCCCTTCCTTGTCCGCGAACTCGTTGAGCGGCGTGCGGATATAGGTGGGCGCCACCGCATTGACCCGCACGCCCCGGTCCGCCCATTCCGCCGCCAGGCTCCTGGTCAACTGATGCACTGCCGCCTTGGACGCATTGTAATAGCTTTGCGGTTGGGGCCGGTTGACGATGAAGCCGCTCATCGACCCGACATTGACGATGCTGCCCCGCCCCCGCTCCAGCATGTGCCGGCCAAAGGCGCGGGCGCACCAGAAGGTGCCATTCAAATTGACGTCCAGTACATGGCGCCAATGTTCGTCCGCCACCATCTCGGCCGGCGTGTCGCTGCGCGCGATGCCGGCGTTGTTGACGAGGATGTCGATGGCGCCGATCCGGTCCGCGATGGTCGTCACCGCGCCGCTATCGGTCACGTCCATCACCGCGCCATCGACGTCCAGCCCCTTGTCCCGCAGGCAAGCAACCGCCGCGTCGATAATATCGGGCTTCAGGTCGGCGATCGTCACCGCAGCGCCCATCTCGCCCAGCGCTTCGACACAGGCAAGGCCGATGCCGCTCGCCCCGCCAGTCACGAGCGCGCGCCGGCCATCCAGTTTCAGTCGTTCCAGATACATGGCCTTGTCCTTCAGGGCAGATAGGGCGCGGCGGGCATGGACGGTTCATGCACCGTTTCCCCTGCCGCGAGGTGATAGATCAGCCGTTCGTCACGGTTGAACGACGCCCAGGGCAGGCCGCCATCGGTGGCGAAATCGACCCAGATACGATGCACGCGGTCGGCCAGTGCCTGCGGCGGCGCCTCCCCACAAATCCCCTCCGGCCCGGTGACGCTGGCGAGCGTATCGAAGACGAAGGGCAGTTCCATCGCATGGGCCGCGCCCAGCCCGCCGAAGAGCGGCGAGCGCCATTCGAATTCATACATGTGCGTGCGCCCGCGATGCTCCTCGGCAAAGCGGCGGGCGGGCCAGCGGAAGACGAGATCGTGCATCGCGTCGGTAAAGGCATGGCCGGGCTTCACGCTTTTTGCTCCCATGCCATAGGCTTTGAGCAGCTTGCGCGCTTTGGGCTGATGCTTGTGCACGAACCAGGTCGCGAGCAGTCGGCCGATCTTTTCCCGCACGCCTGTGGGAACGAAATAGAGGTTCATCTCCTGCGCATTGGTGCCGATCAACAGATCGACCTCCGCGCCCACGCCCACCTTCAACGCAGATAGCGGCTGGTGCGGCAGGACGTCGTCGCCATGGACGGGCACGAAGCGGCTGATGCCGAACACCGGCTCGCGGCCGTCCGCGTCGCGCAGGTCGATGCGCGCCGTCGGCTGGCTGACCTTCTCGATTGCGTCCAGCATGTCGCCTGGCGCGAACGATCGGAAGCCGTCGGCATCGGGCGTGATCCCGAGCCGCTTCGCCAGCGCCTTCACCAGCCGCTGCGCCACGCCGATATCGCGCGTCATCGCGCCATGGCCGCTTTGTACGATGGCGCGGCGGAACAGCCCCTTGGCGAGCGGCGAGGTGATGAGGTTGGCGACCGACATTGCCCCGGCGGACTCGCCGAAGACCGTAACATTGGCGGGATCGCCGCCGAAGGCCGCGATATTATCCTGGACCCAGCGCAAAGCGAAAATCTGGTCGCGCAGGCCAAGGTTGGTGGGAATGCCGGGAATGGGCAGAAAGCCCTCTACGCCAAGACGATAATTGATCGCCACCAGCAGCACGCCGTCGCGGGCAAAGGCGCTGCCATCCTGCACCGGCGCATCCTTGCTCCCCACCACGAAGCCGCCGCCATGGATGAAGACCATGACCGGCAGGCCCGTGGCATCGCCGGCAGGCTTCCAGATGTTGAGCGTCAGATAATCGTCGCCCTGGCGCCAGCCGCTGCCCACCAGCGCCTCGACATCTATGCCCGGTACGGCGCGCACCCGCTGCGGGGCATTGGGCCCCAGCTCCAATGCGTCGCGCACGCCATTCCAAGATGGCACCGGTTGGGGCAGGGCAAAGCGCCGATCGCCGATCGGAGGCGCCGCGTAGGGGATGCCAAGATAACGGGCGACGCCATTATGGACGGCGCCACGCACCAGCCCAGCCCGCGTGGGCACGATCATCTCCATCCATCCACTCCTTGTCACCTTCGGCCCTCTCGGACGGCCGAATTTTCCGACATTTTAGAGCAGGTTCCGATCCGATTGCATCGGCACGGCTGCTCTAAGTTTTTGGCTTACCGCGTTTTCCGGGTCAGCAGGTGATTCCACCTGCTTAGAAAACGCTCTAGAGTGAAAAGAATGCGCAGGGGACAAGAATGGCTTTGCCGGAGCGCACGACCGCACTGCCGAGCGGATGATGCGCAGAGACTGGTATAGTATTCGCTAATGCAATTGACTTGCATCGGATTGCTCGGGTACCGGGGCGAAGCACCCATGGAAATCGCGATGATGCCCGCTTCTGTCCGATCCTTTTTGGCCCCATTTCGGACCCTGTCGGGTTGAGCAAGACGGCCGCCCGTCCCCGCCGCAGCGGCTGGCGTTATCGCGGCAATGTCGCGCTGCGCATTCTGGCCGGGACGGTCGGCGCCTATGGCGTGGCGGCACTGGCGGCGGCGGCGCTGGCCCGCACCCTGCCGATGGCGCGTGTGGAAGCGGTGACGATCGCGACCCTGATTGCCTATCTGATCGCGCCTGCCGTCACCATCTGGGCCTTTCTGGCGCGTGGGCCGTTCCGCGCGCTGGCCGGCGTGGGGATCGCGGCGCTGTTGCTCGGCGGCATCGGCTGGATTGCAGGGCAACCAGCATGAGCGGGGCGAGCGCCATGGTGCGCGACGGCGCGCGGCAGGCGATGGCCTGGCTGCATGGCTGGACCGGACTGCTGCTTGGCCATATCCTCTTCATCATGTGCCTCGCCGGCACGCTCAGCGTCTTCAAGCCGGAAATCAGCCGATGGATGCGGCCGGAGGTCAGCGGGCAGGCCGATCCGGTCCGGGCAATCACCGCCGCAACCCAATGGCTGTCGGCGAACACGACCGGATCGACCGGCTGGTATCTGTCCGCTCCCGATGGGCGGTCGAACGTGGTGGAGGCCACCTATGACAGCGGCGGCGCCTATTTCAGCCGCGCGCTCGAACCACTGAACGGCGCGCCGGTCGCGCGTGACACGCTGGGCGGTGAATTTTTCTATCGCCTGCATTTCGAACTGGAACTGCCCTACCCCTGGGGTCGGCTGCTTGCGTCGCTTGCGGCCATGCTAATGCTGGTGGCTATCATTACCGGCATCATCGCACACAAGCGCATCTTCAAGGACATTTTCACCTTCCGACCCGCCAAGGGACAACGATCCTGGCTGGACGGGCATAATGCGCTGGGCGTCCTGTCCCTGCCCTTCCATATCATGATTACCTTCACCGGCCTGCTCACGCTGGCATCGCTCAACATGCCCTGGGGCATGACGGCGGCCTATGGCAAGGATCTGATGGCGCTGTACAGCGACTTGACCCCCGGTGCCGTGACGAAGGCGCCGACGGGATCAAAGGCACCGCTGGCGCCGATCGAACCGATGCTGGTGCAGGCGCAGCGTCATTTCGCAGGCGCGCCGGTGGGAAGGGTCTATATATTCAATCCGGGTGACGCGGGCGCGGTGGTCACCGTCTATCCCGTCGAAACTGCGTCGATCGGCTATTTGCCGGCAGAGATCAGCTTTAACGGCGCAACCGGTGACGTGTTGAAGGCCTGGACGGAGCGGCGCCCGGCGATCCGCGCCTATCAGACCATTTACGGGCTGCACATGGCGCATTTCGCGCCACTCCTGACCCGGTGGCTTTATTTCCTGGGCGGCGCGATGCTGACGCTGGCGATTGCGAGCGGGATGCTGCTGTGGATCGTCAAGCGGCGCGAGCGGGCGCCGCTGTCGATCGGCAACCGGCTGCTAGAGCGGTTGAACGTCGGCGGACTTGCCGGCGTACCCGTCGGCATGGCGGGTTTCCTCATCGCCAATCGCCTGCTGCCGTTGGGACTGACGGCGCGGGCCGAAGCGGAAGTGTCCGTCGCATTGTGGAGCGCAGGCGCTGCCCTGCTTTTGGGGCTAGTCCTGCCCCCGGCGCTGGGCTGGCCATTGTTGCTGGGCCTGCTCGCGCTGCTCTGTGCGCTGGCCGCCTTGCTGGGGCCGATCTGGGCCGGCGACGTCGTGCTGGCGACTGGCAATGCGATGTTGCTTGCGATCGCTATAGCGCTGAGCTTGCTGGTGTGGAGACAAGTGGGGCGCCGCAGCGCTCCTGCCTCAGCCCGCCGGCGGGCGGTGCCGGCATGATGACGACCATCGGCCTGCTGTATCTTTCGCTGTTCGCGCTGGCTGCCCGGATGCAGCGACATCGGCCCGTGCTGCTGGGATCCTGGCAAAAGCGGCGCTTCATATCCCATCTGGAACTGGCTGGCTGGACGCTGTTTGGCCTCTCCTTGCTCAGCCTGTGGCTGTGGGCGGATATCGGCATGGCACTGGTGGCCTGGACCGGGCTGCTGCCGCTGCTGGCCGGATCGGTCGTGCTGGGCATGACCTATCGCCCCGCAGTGCCGCGCGCGGGTGTCCCGGTCGCGGCGATCCTTCTGGTCGCGGGATTGCTCGCCTAATCCTTCATGTCGATGGTGGCGATCAGGCCGCCATCGTCCGCATTGCGCAATCGCACCGAAGCTTCGAAACTCATCGCCAGCGATCGGCAGATGGTGAGGCCGATACCGGTACCATGCCGGCCGCCCGGCTGACTGCTGGGGCCGCGCGTGAAAGGCTCGAACATCTGGTCCAGCTGGTCGGTGGGAATGCCAGGGCCATGATCGCGCACATGGATCATCACGCGACCGCCAGCGCGCGTGCAACTGATTTCCGCATTGCCGCCATATTTGACGGCATTATCGACCAGGTTGGCGATACAGCGGGTCAGGGCGTTGGGCTTGACCCGCACCGTACCACCGCACCCTGTCACTGCGCGGACCGGCGAACCCAGTTCCTGTGCATCCTCGGCCATGCTGGACAGCAGGGAATCGATATCGATCGAAGACCATTCCTCCCGCGCCTCTATGCTGCTGGCAAGGTCCAGCCCTTCGCGCACCAGCGTCTGCATCGCCTGATGGTCGGCCAGCAGGCGCGCGCGCAATTCCTCATTCTCCACCAGTTCCAGCCGCAGCCGCAGCCGGGTGAGCGGAGTTTGGAGATCATGGCTGATCGCCGCCAGCAATTGGGTCCGTTCAGCAAAGCCGGCCCGCGCACGCCGCTGCATCAGGTTGAAGGTGGAAAGGGCGGCGCGCACCTCTTCTGGCCCCTTTTCGGGAATTTCCTCCGGATCGAGCGATACCGAGAAGGCCTCTGCTGCCTGCTCCAAACGGCGCAGCGGTTTCGACACGATGCGAGCCACCAATATGGCCAGCCCCGCCGAAGACGCGATGATGACGATCAGGTAAAGTGGATTGAAGACGGTGCTGGGCGGTTTTTCCATGCGCGGGAAGTTGAGGGCGATGGCCCGGCGTTGCCCGATCCCGTCGGTATAGCGGACCACCCAGCAATCCGGACGCGGCGCATCGACCAGCCCGGCGAGCAACTCCTTCGTCTTGTAGCGATCGGGATAACAAAGGCCGATCGGCACCTGCCCCGCTTCGGGCCGGGATTGTGGCCCGAGGCGCGCTTGTAGCAGGGATTCAAGGTCCGAATCCTGCTCGTTCAGGCTGATGCCTTCGGGTGCAGGGAAGGCGCCGATGATATTGTGGGTCGCCATCATCGTCTCGATCCGCCGCGGATCACGGCGAAAACGCTCTGCGACATCCAGCGCGCTGGCCAACACGCGCTGACGACGGAGGCGTTCGAAATCATGATGGCGGGTCTGTTCCGCCACCAGCAGGGCCACGATCGCCGCGACCGACATGCCCAGCGTCAGGATCAGGAAAATCTGCCCCGCCATCGACCGGAAGAAGTTGCGGGCGCGCCCGATCGCCGGACGGATCATGAATGCTCCACCGTGCAGGCCAGAACATAGCCTTCACCCCGCACCGTCAGGATCAGGTCTTCGCCACCAGGCAGTGTCGCCAGCTTGTGTCGCAATCGGCTGATCTGAAGGTCGATCGACCGGTCGAAGGCGGCGGTAGCGCGGCGTTCGGGGAGCAGCGTTTCGCGGTCCAGCACGATATTGGGTTCGTCGATGAAGCGGCTGAGCAAGCGGAACTCGGCCGAAGACAGCATCACCAGCCGGTCATCGGGCGCCACCAGTCGCCGTTGCACCATATCGACCCGCCACGGACCGATATGGGCGTAGCGCATGGTCGTGGCGGGGCGGTTGGCTGGCCCGGTCCGCGCCCGGCGCAGCAGGTTGCGGATGCGGACCAGCAATTCGCGCGGCTCGAACGGCTTGGTCAGATAATCGTCGGCACCCAGTTCCAGCCCCAATACACGGTCGATCGCGCTGCCCCGTGCCGTCACCATGATGATCTGTACGTCCGACCCATCCGCCCGCAATTCGCGACATAGCGAAAGGCCGTCGCCATCGGGCAGGTTGAGGTCCAGGACGATCAGGTCGATATCCTCTTCGCGCAGCGTCCGGCGCAGTTCGGCAAGGTTCGCAGCGGCCAGCAACCGATAATTTTCCTGCCGCAACTGGCCCACGATCAGATCGCGAATATCGGCATCGTCATCGACCACGAGCACGGTGGCAGGACAGGAGGATGGTGCATCGGCCATGCCCTTTCGTAGCGCGCGATCCGTTAAAAGTCTGCGCCTCTTCGCCCCTGATACAGGCTGATACAAAGCGTTACGCAGATAAGGGGCGGTGCAACCCATCGTGGCAATCGGAAAATAAGTCGCTCTACCACGAGACGGGCTAAGCCGCGATGAGGGCGCTGTCGGCTCCCCCCGCCGACACAAGAGAGTCCTTGCGATGCCTATCCCTGCCACGATGGTCGGGGAACCGGCGCAGCGGACCGACCGATCATGCACGTTCCCCTCCCCCTCGTGCGTCCGGGCCGGTTCCACCGCTGCACTGGCGGGCATCGCAGGGGCCGATATGGCCCGTCGTCGAGGAAAAAGCGTCACACCATGCCTATTGCCACCCTGCACAATCTTCGGGTCGCACCGATCGCCCTGGCCCTGAGCCTTGCGGCATGTGGGCAGCAGAAGCCGCCGGAAAAAGGACCGGTGGAGGTGGGCGTCGTGACCCTGACCGCACAAAATACCACGGTGTCCAGCGAACTGCCCGGTCGCACCGTATCGACGATGATGTCGGAAGTGCGCCCGCAGGTGGCGGGTCTCATCCAGAAGCGCTTCTTCACCGAAGGTGCGATGGTGACCGCCGGCCAGCCGCTCTATCAAATCGACGCGCGTCTCTATCGCGCATCGCGGGACGAAGCGCAGGCCAGTCTGGCGAGCGCGCAGGCAACGGCGGCAGCGGCGCAGGCCAAGGCGCAGCGTTACCGCACCCTGGGCGACACCGAAGCGGTCAGCGCGCAGGATCGCGACGATGTGATCGCGACCGCGCGGCAGGCACAGGCGGCGGTGCAGCAGGCGCGCGCCAGCCTTCAGACGAACAACGTCAATCTGGATTTCACCCTGGTCCGCGCGCCGATCAGCGGCCGCATCGGTCGCACGCTCTTCACCCCCGGCGCGCTGGTGACGACCAGCCAGACCGATCCGCTGACAACGATCCAGCAACTCGACCCCATCTATGTCGATGTGACCCAGTCCAGTTCGCAGATATTGGCGCTGCGCCGGTCGCTGGCGGCGGGCAAGACTTTACCCGCCAGCGCGACCATCCGGCTAAAACTGGACGATGGCAGCGATTATCCGCAGGAAGGCCGGATCGAGTTTGCCGAGCCGATCGTGGACGTGAACAGCGGTACGGTCACTTTGCGTGCTCGCTTTCCGAACCCTGACGGGATGCTGATGCCGGGCATGTTCGTGCGCGTCGTCGCGCCGCAGTCGGTAGTGCCCGGCGCCATCCTGGCCCCGCAACAGGGGATCAGCCGCGATCCCAAGGGCAATGCCACCGCGCTCGTCGTGAACAAGGCGAACAAGGTCGAACGCCGCATCGTGACCGCCGCTCAGGCGATCGGCGACAAATGGCTGATCACGGCAGGCCTCAAGGCCGGCGACCGGCTGATCGTGGAGGGCACCGACAAGGTGCAGCCCGACGCCGTCGTCAAGCCCGTCGCCGTCAAATCGACGAAGTAGGAGCCGTCCCTTGTTGAGCCGCTATTTCATCGAACGTCCGATCTTCGCCTGGGTCATCGCCATCGGCATCATGCTGGCGGGCCTGGGGGCGATGCTATCGCTGCCGATCGCCCAATATCCCGATATCGCCCCGCCCGGCGTCGGCATCAGCGCCACCTATCCCGGCGCGTCGGCCGAAACCGTCGAAACCAGCGTCACGCAGGTGCTGGAACAGCAACTGACCGGCATTGATGGCCTGATGTATTTCTCCTCCTCGTCCACTGCGACGGGGCAGGCGCGCATCACCGTCACCTTCCAGAAGGGCACTGATCCCGACACCGCTCAGGTGCAGGTGCAGAACAGGGTGCAGCAGGCGTTGAGCCGTCTGCCCAATGCCGTGCAGCAACAGGGGCTGTCCGTCACCAAGCAGCAGACCGACTTTCTGATGCTGGTCGGCCTATATGACGAGACCGACACGGCGACGCAGGCCGATATCGCCGACTATCTGGTCAATAATTTCCAGGACCCGATCGCCCGTATCGACGGCATCGGCGCGACCCAGATCTTCGGATCGCAATATGCGATGCGGGTGTGGCTGGACCCCTATAAGCTGGCCGCCGTCAAGCTGATGCCGTCCGACGTGCAGAGCGCGATTTCGGCGCAGAATGTCGAAGTGTCCGCCGGCCAGATCGGCGCCGATCCCGCGCCCGCCGGTCAGCAGATCAACGCGACGGTGACGGCGCGCGCGCGCCTCCAGACGCCGGAGCAATTCCGCAATATCATCGTCAAGACCCAGACCGACGGGTCGATCGTCCACCTGTCCGATGTGGCGCGGGTTGAGCTGGGCAATGAAAGTTACACGACCGCAGCGCGGCTGAACGGCCATCCGGCGTCAGGCATCGCGTTGCAGCTGGCGCCGGGCGCCGACGCGCTCAAGACCGCCGAACTGGTCAAGGCCAAGGTTGCCGAACTCTCGTCCAGCCTGCCCCATGGCTACAAGGTCGTCTATCCGCGCGACACCACCCCCTTCATCAAGCTGTCGGTCGAGGAGGTCATCAAGACCCTGCTAGAAGCTGTCGCGCTGGTCGTGGTGGTGATGTTCGTCTTCCTGCAAAGCTGGCGCGCGACCCTGGTACCCGCCATTGCCGTGCCGGTAGTGTTGCTTGGCACATTCGGCATCCTCGCCCTGTTCGGCTATTCGATCAACACGCTGACCCTGTTCGGCATGGTCCTGTCCATCGGCCTGCTGGTCGACGACGCGATCGTCGTGGTCGAAAATGTCGAGCGCATCATGGATGAGGAAGGAATTTCCCCCCGTGAAGCGACGATCAAGTCGATGGAGGAGATTGGCAGCGCGCTGGTCGGCATCGCCCTGGTCCTGTCGGCGGTGCTCCTGCCCATGGCCTTTTTCGGCGGCTCGACCGGTGTCATCTACCGCCAATTCTCCATCACCATCGTATCGTCCATGCTTTTGTCGGTGGTCGTCGCGTTGATCCTGTCGCCTGCGCTTTGCGCCACCCTGCTCAAGTCCACGAGCGAGGAGCATCGCGACAAGGGCTGGGCCGGCAAGTTCAATCGCTGGTTCGATCGGATGACGAACGGCTATGTTCGACGTACCGAGCAGGTGATGGGCCGCCGAAAGCTTTTCTGGGGCGTCTATGTCCTGATATTGGCGCTTTTGGTGCTGGTATTCGTGCGCCTGCCGTCCAGCTTCCTGCCGGTCGAGGATCAGGGGCAGGTCATGGTGCAGGTCACCCTGCCCGCTGGTGCCAAGTCCAGCCGCACCGCGGCCGTCATCGACCAGGTACAGAATTATTTCCTGAATGACGAGAAGGACAATGTCGCCTTCGCCTTCATCATGACCGGCTTCAGCTTCCAGGGACAGGGTGAAAATGTGGGCCAAGGCTTCATCAACCTGTCGCCATGGGACGATCGCAAGGGTGCGGCGAATACCGCGACTGCGATCTCCGGTCGCGCGACCAAGCAATTGGCCGCGATTCGCGATGCCAAGGTGCTGGGCATGACGCCGCCGGCCATCCGCGGCCTTGGCCAATCGAACGGCTTTACCTTTGAACTGCTCAACAATGGCAGCCTGAGCCGCGCGCGCTTCCTGGAACTGCGCAACCAGCTGATCGAGGCGGCGTCGAAAGACCCGTTGCTGGCTGGCGTGCGCGCAGCTTCTCTGGAGGATACGCCGCAGCTCAAGGTCGATATCGACAATGAGAAACTGGCTGTCTTGGGCCTGACCCAGGCCAATGTGGACGATGTGCTGAGTTCCGCCTGGGGCAGCACCTATGTCAACGATTTCGTGGATCGTGGCCGCGTGAAGCGGGTCTATATGCAGGCCGATGCGCCCTATCGGGCGCTGCCGACCGATATCGACAACTGGATGGTGCGATCGACCAGCACCGGCGAAATGGTGCCCTTTTCCGCCTTTGCGACCACCCACTGGACCATGGGGCCAAGCACGGTGTCCCGTTTCAACGGCCTGTCGTCCTTCGAGATTCAAGGGCAGGCTGGTACCGGCGCCAGTTCCGGCGACGCTATGGACCGCATGGTCGAATTGCAAAAGCAACTGCCCGCCGGCACCAGCTACGCCTGGAGCGGCCTGTCCTATCAGGAGCAGCTATCCGGCGGCCAGGCACCGCTTCTCTACGGCCTGTCGGTGTTGGTCGTGTTCCTATGCCTCGCCGCCCTCTATGAAAGCTGGTCGATCCCGCTGGCGGTACTGCTGGTCATTCCGCTCGGTCTGATCGGTGCGGTGCTTGCGGTCTGGGCGCGGGGACTGGAGAATAATATCTTCTTCCAGGTCGGCCTGCTCACCACCATGGGTCTGGCCGCGAAGAACGCCATCCTGATCGTCGAGTTTGCCGAATTGGCGCACAAGCAAGGCAAGGATGCATGGACATCCGCGCTGGAGGCGGCACGGCTGCGCTTCCGCCCGATCCTGATGACGTCGCTGGCCTTCATCGCCGGCGTGATACCGCTGGCGATCGCCACCGGTGCGGGCGCACAGAGCCGCGTCGCGATCGGTACGGCGGTGATCGGTGGCATGACGACGGCTACGGTGCTGGCGATCTTCTATGTGCCGCTCTTCTTCCTCACCATCGCCCGCCTGTTCGGCAGCGACAAGACCCAGCATAGGGACACCGGCCCCAAGCCGTCCGCCCCGGCGCCCGACTCAGGAGTTCCGGCATGATGCGCGCATTTCTTTCCGCCGCGTCGCTGCTGGCGCTGGCCGGTTGCAATATGGCGCCGACCTATGTCCGTCCGGCGATGCCAGTGCCGGCGGCGCTGCCGAGCGGAGCAGCCTATGCCCCGGTGCAGACCGCCGAAAAAGCGGGTTTGCCCTGGACGCAACTGGTCATCGACACGCGGCTGCACACAGTCATAGAACGGGCACTGGCCAATAATCGCGACCTGCGTGCCGCGATCGCCAATGTCCAGTCGGCGCGAGCGCTGTATAAGGTGCAGCGGGCCGCCCAGTTGCCGACCCTTACCGCTGACGCCGCCGCCAGCTTCGCTCGCCAGAATGACAATCGTCAAAACAGCTACAGCGCCGATCTTGGCTTTAGCGCGTTCGAGATTGACCTGTTCGGCCGGGTGCGGAACCTCACGCAGTCGGCGCTGGAAACCTATCTGGCGACCGAGGAAGGCGCGCGATCCACGCGCATAGCCCTGATTGCCGAAACCGCGACTGCCTATGCGACATTGGCGGCGGATCAGGAATTGCTGGCCCTGTCGCGCGAGACACAGGCGAGCGCCCAGCGCACGCTGGATCTCACCCGCTCGCTCAACGTCGCTGGCCTGGCTGGAAAGCTGGACGTCTATCAGGCCGAAACCACGGTGGAACAGGCCGCGTCGGATGTCGCCGCGAATGTCACGCAGGTCGCACAGGACCGCAACGCGCTCGACCTGCTGGTCGGCGCGCCGGTCGAGGACGCATTGCTGCCCCAGTCGCTCGACAGCCTGATGGCGGGCGTGGCGAAGGTACCGGCGGGCTTGACTTCCGACGTTCTGCTGCAACGGCCGGACGTGTTGCAGGCCGAACATCAGTTGAAGGCGGCCAACGCCGATATCGGCGCTGCGCGCGCCGCGATGTTCCCGACCATCAGCCTGACGTCGGCGATCGGGGTGGCCAGTTCGGCGCTGTCCTCGCTCTTCACCGGTAGCGGATTTGCCTGGTCGGCCAGCCCGTCGGCCAGCCTGCCCATCTTCGGCGGCGCCAATCGCGGCAATCTGGAATATAGCAAGGCGCAGCGCGACCTTTATGTCGCCCAATATGAAAAGGCGGTGCAGACCGCATTTCAGGAAGTCGCCGATGGCCTCGCGCGGGCCGGCACCATCGACGCCCAGCAGGCGGCGCAGCGCCGACTGGTAACGGCCAGCCAACGCGCTTACGCTTTGGCCGATCAACGCTATCGTTCGGGTATCGACACGTTCCTGGCCGCACTCACCAGTCAGCGTTCGCTTTATAGCGCCCGGCAATCGGCCATCGCCACGGATCTGGCGCTGGTGAGCAATCGGGTGCTGCTCTATCGGGTGATCGGCGCCGATCAGTAAGCATTTACGACATTTCTCTCCCTCTTTCGCGGCGCCGCGAATCTGTTATGCTGCGCGGATAATAAGGGAGAGGAACCATGCTTTTATTGGCACGGTGTCTGGATTGGTTTTGCCAATTATTTGCGTCGGGCGCGCAGGACGAAGTGCGCCTTAACCAGTTGATTTCACGCTGCGGCGCGCGGGAACGTCGTCACCCGTGACGGCAGGCCGGCCGATCCCGCATGGATCGGCCAGACTCCGCCCGGATCGGCTTGGATCAGCGGCGTTCGGCCAATGCCAGGCGCTTGGCCGTCGTCAGCGTCTGCTTGATGAAGAGCAGCACCAATATTGCGCCGACGATACCCACGAACAGGTCGAAGCCCGACACCGCGCCGAACAGGCCCGGCGCATAGCCGAGCAGCATCATCGCCACGGTCAGCCCGATCAGCAAAATCCGCAATTCCGTGGGACCGGCGGCCAGATAGGAGAGTTTGAACTCGCCCAGCACGCGAGCCGACAGATAGGCGTGGATGGACAGCAGCAGATAGCCGGCCAGCGCCACCAGCGCGACGTCCATGCGAATATAGGGGCTGGCGCCCATGCCGGCCAGGATCAGCAAGGTGGCAAGTCCATCGCAGCTATGGTCGATGAAATAGCCGTAGGATGGGCGTTCGATCTTGCGGTGGCGGGCCAGGCTGCCGTCCATGGAATCGCCGAACCACTGGATCGCATAGCCGGCGATGGCAAGCCACAGCCAGTCGACACCCCAGTTGCTGGCAGCATAGCCTGCAAAGATGGCGAAGGCGCCGACCATGCCGAACGCGGTCAGCAGATCGGGCGTGACCCAGCGTGGCATGCGAGCGCAAAGCCAGTTGAGAAGATGACGTTCCCCGACGGCCAACACATTTTGCTGGATACGGGCGATGGGCGGGGCCGTTGGGCCGGATGGCAATGACATGGGGCTTTATGACGGAAGCATGACAGTAAAACAATATTCGTTGCATCGCACGCGGCAAGACCATTGCCTCTCAAGCTGCTTCGGGGGCAAAGGCGGCCTACGGGATCGGAGTCTCGCGGAGAATATCATGAGCAATGACCGGCCCCAGGATCTACGCGACATAGTCACGCGCATGGAACAGCGGCCGTCCAATCCGGTGCGGCGCGCGCGGTTGATGGTGGAGCAGGAAGTGCCGCCTGCTCGGCGCGGTCCCGGCTGGGACCGGCATTGGCGTGAACTGGAGGCCTATCTGGACGAAGGCGTCACCTGGCGTATGCCGCAGGGGCTGGACGATAGCCCGACCGACGCAGACAAAAAAAGGGCCGATCCGAAGACCAGCCCGTAAAGTTTTTAGGAGAGGATGCCTGAAAGGCACGTTCCTTGTGACCGACCTGACTTTTTCCCGCAAGTGCGAACAAGATTCTCGCAGTTGCAAAAATTGCATGCGTGGCGCAATGCAACGCTTTCCGTAGCGTAAGGTGTCGAGGCGCAGAAGCATCCCAACTGAGCTGGACCGGTGTGCATATCGCGCGACTCGGTCCTGTTCTCCTCAACCCCTGATCCGCAGGGTCGCCAGCGCCGCCAGCAGCAGCGTCACGGCGGCAAAGGCCATTGTCCAGATGGGATCGCCGGGGAAGAACGCCTTCATGATCGATCCCATGGCCGTGGCAACCAGCAGTTGCGGCACCACGACGAAGATGTTGAACACGCCCATATAGACGCCCAGCTTCGCCTGCGGCAGGCTGGAGGCCAGCATCGCATAGGGCATGGCGAGGATCGAGGCCCAGGCGATGCCGATGCCCACTTCGCTGAGTAGCAACAATTGGGGATCGCGCAGCACCAGGAAACTGCCGAACCCTGCGGCGCCCGCAACCAGGCAGAGCGCATGGGTGCGGGCCTGGCCGATCCGCGCCGCGATCCAGGGCAGCAGGGTAAGCGCAGCGACGGCAGCCACGCCATTATAGACGGAAAACAACACCCCCACCCAATTGCCCCCGGCCTGATAGGCGGCGCTGGCGGGATCGGCCGATCCGAACATATATTGGGCGACGACCGGTGTGGTATGAATCCACATGATGAACAGCGCCGACCAGCTGAAAAACTGGATCAGAGCCAGGCGGCGCATGATCGGCGGCATGCCACCGATATCGCCGACGATATGCGCCAGCATGTTCGCGCCCCGCCCTGCCCGCGCCAGCAGGATCGCGGCCAGGCTGGCGGTGCCATAGCCCGCGAGCAGCACGGCCAGCAGATAGACTTCCTTCTCCATGCCCCAATGGTCGACCAGCGAAGCGACGATCAGCCCCGCACCGATCCAGGCTAGGCAGGGCGTAACGGCGCGGGTGGACAGATCTGGCGCTGCTCCGGGCGCCTCTTCCGCATCGGCAAAGGCCCGCATGTCGTCGGGCGAATATTCCTGCGTGGTGACCACTGTCCATAGCACTGCTGCGAACAGCGCCGCCCCGCCCGCCCAGAAGCTGAAGCGTACCGTATCCGGCACCTGCCCCGCTGGCGCCACATTGGCGACGCCCAGATGGTCGAGCAGCCAGGGAAAGAGCGATCCCACCACTGCGCCCGCGCCGATGAAGGCGGTCTGTACCGCGTAACCGACCGTATGCTGGTCCTTGCGCAGCATGTCGCCGACAAAGGCGCGGAACGGCTCCATCGAGATATTGAGGCTGGCATCGAGCAACCAGAGCAGCAACGCGGCCATCAGCAGACTGTCGCTCCGCGGCATGCCCACTAGCGCCAACGCGGAAAGGATGGCACCTAGCAGGAAATAGGGGCGCCGGCGGCCAAGGCGACCAAGCCATGTGCGATCTGACAGATGGCCGATGATGGGCTGTACCAGCAAGCCGGTCAGGGGCGCGGCGATCCATAGGACGGACAGATTGTCGATGCTGGAACCAAGCGACTGGAAGACGCGGCTCATATTGGCATTTTGCAATGCAAAACCGATCTGGATGCCGAAAAAGCCGAAGCTGATATTCCATAAACCGGCAAAGCCCTGTTTCGGCTTGTCCATAAATGCTGGTCCCCTCTCCTGGTGCCTATCGCTGCCATGGCCGGGTCGATCGGGCAAGTGTGCATACGAATACGCCTGCGGGTGCACACATCAACAAAGAGGCTGACAAAAGGTCCAATATAGCCGATACGCTTTCCTCTATATGGAACGTCCCTCTATATGGGGCGGCAGGATAGGCAGGCTGATATGCAGGACGGCGACGACAGGAAAGAGGGAGGCGAAACCGTCAAGGGGACGCAGACCTTGATGCGGGCCCTCGACATCATGGATGAGGTGATCGACGGGCCGATCCGGGCCGCGGACCTGGCCCGCAAGCTGGGCATGAGCAAGACCACTGCCCATCGACTGGTACAGGCGCTCAAGTCGCGCAACTATCTGTCGGTGACGCGCGATGGCTTTGCCCTTGGCCCCAAGCTGTTGCAGCTAGGCGTCTTGGCGACCGAGCAGATCGACTATGTGCGGGTCGCCCGCCCCTTTATGGAATTACTGTCCGAACGGACCGGTTTCTGCGTGTTCGTGGGGAAGCGCGAAGGCGATTGGTCGCGCCATCTGGACCGCGTGACCGGCACGCAGCGACTGCGCGTCGCCACGGCCCCAGGCGATCGCCGTCCGATCGCGGAGACGGGTCTTGGCAAGGCGCTGTTGCTGGACGAAGATGAGGCGACATGGGAGCGGCTCTACGTCGAAGCCAAGGACGGCAAGGTGACGGCCGCGCAAATCCAGGCCCATGTCGCGGAGATGCGCGGGCACAAGGCGCGGGGCGAAGTGCTGCATGACAGCGAACTGGGCGACGGCGTGCGGTCGATCGCGGTGCCGGTTCGCGATGCCAAGGGACAGATCTGCATCGCCATTTCGATCGCCAGCGCCGCGCATTATCTGACCGACGACCTGCGCCCCGGTCTGGCGGAGCAGGTGATGCGATCGGCCGAGCTGATCAGCGGTGCAGTGGGCTATAGCGGGCCGCGCTGAATAGGAGATCGCGCGCTTAACTTCGCACATTTCCCGCCAATTCGGATATTTCCGAACAAAAATGGGAAATTATGGTGCGCTCCGATCCGGCGTAGCACCATGATATCAAAACCATGTCCAATAGGACAGGCCGGTACAATGAGGGCGCGGTCACCGCAGTGGCCGCGCCCTTCAGTTTGGGGGAGAGGATAAGGTTCAGATCACATCCGGTAGGTGACGCCGAAGGTGAAGGTGCGGCCGATCCGGGTTTCGAACAGCGTGTCCTGCCGTGTGCTATCGATATAGAGACGGTTTTGTTCGTCGGTCAGGTTGGTCGCTTCCAGAATGACCTTCAGGCGATCAGTCACGTTATAGCTGGCCGATGCGTCCATGTAGAAGGTCTTGGCATTGCCCTGAAGATCGCTGCCGGGCGAGGCCGGAATGCCACGGATGAACTGGTCGCGGAAGTTGCCGGTCGTGCGAATGCTGAACTTGTCATCCTCATAATAGAGCGTGGCCGACGCGGTGTTGGGCGACAGGCCGACCAGATCGGCGGTGGTGGTTACGGTGGGGACGCCACCTGTACTGGCGAGAATGTAGTTAATCTTCGATGTGACGTGGGTGTAGTTGGCCAGAAGGCCGAAATTGCTCAAGAAGCCATTGAAGAAGGTGAATGGGATCTGTGCGTTGATTTCAATACCCTTCAGCTTGCCGCCCGGCGTGTTGAACGGCTGCGATATGGTGAACGGATCGGTGGGCACGGCTGTGCCGCCGATCAGGAGCGCGTCCGGCAAACCCAGCTCGTTGAAGTTGATCTGGCTGTTCACATTCTGGATATAGCTTTTGATATCCTTGTAGAAGAATGCGGCGGACAACAGCGAGCCAGGCCGGAAATACCATTCGACCGCGGCGTCGAACGTATTGGCCCGGATGGGTTTGAGCAGCGGGTTGCTGATGCTGCCGACGCGGGTGGTGGGATTGATCGTGACCGTGGGCGTCAGCACACCCAGTTCAGGCCGCGACAATACCTTTGCACCAGAAAAACGAAGCAGAAGATTATCGATCGGCTCGATCACGATATTGGCCGACGGCAACCAGTCGTCATAGCTGTTGCGGACGGCCTTATACTGGCCGGCAAGGCCGGTGGGGGATGACGCGCTGGCAATGTTGATATAGCCCGATCCCACCATGTCCGTCTTGACATAGCGGACACCCGCGTCGCCCCGAATGGAGACGCCCAACGCTTCCTCCAGATCGAAGTTCGCCATCAGATAGCCGCTGGAAACTTCTTCCACGACACGGCTGCGCCCGGCGCCACATTCCACGCCGCAATAGCGGACGTCATCGAAACCGAAGGTGCTGGCCCATTTGTCGGGATCAATCGCGGCCCAGCTGGACGGTGCACCATTGCCCCACAGCTTGTCGACACCAGTGATCGTGGTGGTGAGATCCGCCAGCGTGGTGCCGGCCGGCAGGGCACGGACCACCGTATCCGCATTATAGGGACGCAGGAAGGTGGAGAGGAAGTTGCTGCGTCGATATTGGGCGCCCGCCCGGATGGAGAAAGCGTCGCTGACCGTCCATTTCAAATTGGTTTCGGCGGTCATATTGTCGGTGGTGTTCTTGGACGGCTTGCCCTGGAAGCTGAAGCCGCCCAGCACGGTGCCGTTGGCCAGGGTGGGCGCGTAATTGAAGCTCGCCGGGTCGCTGACGTCCACGCCAAAGCCCAGCTTGGGCGTGCTGCCACCGTCGCGGAAGTCGATCGAGAAGCCGTTGGTGTCGATCGCGTCCATGAAGGTCTGGAGCCGCTTCTTCCCGTCCCAGATTGAACGGTTGAAGCCGACGATGCCACTGACTTCCAGGCTGTCGTTCAACTGACGTTTGAAGTTGACATTCGCCTGTTTGAAGGTCGAGACGAAATGATCGACCAGCCCTTCGGATCGGACATCGACCCCGTCGAACAGGCCATAGAGCAGCGATCCATTATCATCAAATTCGATGTCCCGCACCGACGTCATCGGCTGTCCGAGATTGGAAGCGTTGCGGGCGAACGAGATAGCCGCGATGTAATTGTCGCGGCGGGTGACTTCAAACCGCGAATAGAGGAAATCGACCGAAATGTCGGTTGCGTCATCCGGCTGGAATTGCAGCGTCAGCGAGCCGCCGATGCGTTCCTGATTTTGCTGGCTGTTCAAATAGCGGGGGAGACGCGGCAGGAAGGCGCCGCTGCCCGGCGTGCCGGCCAGATCGTCGCGACGCAAATCCTGAATTGCCTGATAGGCGGCCGCGTTGCTGGTGCGAGGATTGTTCGTGCTGCAATTTGCCGCCGTCACACCGCGCGAGGCGAGCTGGCCCGCATTTTGCCCGGCGGCGTTGATAGGCGCGCCCAGCGGCGAGCAAAAGCCGCCATTGGCATTGGCCGACAGGATATCCACCGCCGAATAGCCGACTTCGCGGAGATGGCGCTTCTGATAGGCGATCGAACCCAGGATGCCAAAGCCACTGTCGCCGAACTTCTTAGAGATGAGCAGCGAGGCGCGCGGATCGACCATTTTCGACAATTCGTTATAGACCCCGCGCGCAGTGGCGGCGAGGACGAAATCTTCCTTCTGATCCATCGGCCTGGGGGCGCTCAGGTCCACCGTTGCGCCCAGCGAGCCTTCCTCGACATCGGCAGACGTCGTCTTGCGCACCGACAGGGCGGAAAAGATTTCGGTCGGGAAGACGTTGAAGTCGAAGCTGCGGCCGTTATTCCCCGCGCCATAGATGTCGGACGATCCGGTCTGCGATGTGCCTTCCATGCCGTTGATACGGACGCGGGTGAAACCGGCGCCAAGGCCGCGGACGGAAATGTTACGCCCTTCGCCGCCATCGCCGCGGGCCAGGGCAATGCCGGGCACGCGCTGCATCGATTCCGCCAGATTGGAGTCCGGGAACTTGCCGATATCCTCTGCCACGATCGAATCGACGGCGGCTGCTTCCTGTCGCTTCATGCCGAGCGCGCTGTTGAGCGAGGCGCGGAAACCGGTGACGACGATGTCGGCGACACCCGGATCGGCTGCGGCCTGATCGGCGACGGGCTGTTCCTGCGCCATGGCAGGAAGGGCGACCAATAGGGTCGAAGCGATCGCAAGGGCCGAACTGCGGCGGGCAAATGCGGAACGTACAGGCATAAATATCCTCCCCAATGTCCTGACCGCCTCCTCCCCGGAGGTCGATCGATGGTTCCACTATGTGAACTCTTGTATCATCCTATCCCTGCGGTCGGACAAAAGCCAGAAAAATCATCATGTGATTTTATATTCCATATTGTGGACCGTTTCGGCGGCGTTTCGCCACGAAATCCATTGACGAATATTTATGTCCCTATATATGGATCATAAATCTATTTAACGGGATTATAGGTTCGACCCGCCCCTGCACGGGCGGTCTATCTGGGGGAGCGCCACGGCGCTGTCGCGCTCCCCCTTTTCTTCATGCCTGATCGGATGGTTGCCCGCATGCCGATGTCCACCGCCCTTGTCCTGATGATGACCGCGGCATCGCTTTCTGCGTCGGCCGATTTTGATTTGCGCGCCGAGTCGGCGGAACGCCGACAGCCTTATGAGGCAGGCGGCCATGGTATGGAGCCGGGTGCATCGAACAACGCTTTCCTTTTTTCCGTCGCCTTGCCCGCGGGCGACTATCGGGTAACGCTGACACTGGGCGGCGCGCAGGCAGGCGACACTACGGTCAAGGCGGAGGCGCGGCGGCTGATGCTGAACCATGTCCTCACACGCAGGGGTGAGACGGTCGAGCGCAGTTTCCTGGTCAATATCCGCAGACCAGCCCTCACGCCTCCACCGCCCAATGCGCCGGGCGGCAGCACAGTGCGGATCGATGCGCGCGACGCTCAGGACTATACGTGGGACGAGAAGCTGACGCTGGAGTTTCTGGGAAAGCCGGTCGTCCGATCGGTGCGGATAGAGACCGTCCATGCGGCGACCGTGTTTCTCGCCGGCGATTCGACCGTGACCGATCAATATGCCGAGCCGGCCGCTAGTTGGGGCCAGATGCTGCCGGGGATGCTGGACGATAAAGTAGTGGTCGCCAATCATGCCAAATCGGGGGCCACCCTCAAATCCTTCCTGACCGATCTGCGTTTCGACAAATTGCTGGCGGGGATGAATTCGGGCGACTGGCTGTTCATCCAGTTCGGCCATAACGACCAGAAAGCCGAATGGCCGCAGACCTACGCCGATGCCGCAACGACCTATCCCGCCTATTTACGCGCCTATATTGCCGAAGCACGACGGCGCGGCGCGCAACCGGTTCTGGTGACGTCGCCCGAACGACGCAATTTCGATGAGGCCGGGCGGATCAAGGACACGCTGGGCACCTATGCGGCGGCAGTGCGCAAGGTTGCGGCCGAGGAGCAGGTGCCGCTGATCGATCTGAATGCCGACAGCCGGGCCATCTATGAGGCGCTGGGCCCCGATGTGGCGCCAGCCATCTTCAACGATGGCGGCAAGGACAAGACGCATCATAATAATGCCGGTGCCTGGTTGCTGGCGCGGGCGGTGGCGGAGCGGATCAAGGCGCAGGTGCCTACGCTGGCTGGCCATGTCGTCGCCCCGACCTTCGTACCGGGTCGGCCGCAGTTGGACAGGGTGGCGATCGTTCCAAGCCTGATCCGCAGCAATCAGCGACCGGCGGGAAATTGATGCGCATGGGCCGCCGCGACCTGATGCTGGGCGCTGCCGCTGCGCTGGTACTGCCGGTCTTTCCTGCGCATGCGGCACGGCGGTTCGATGTGCGCGATCATGGCGCGAAGGGTGATGGTATCGCGATCGACAGCGGCGCGATCAATGCGGCCATCGCAGCGGCGTCGCGCGCCGGGGGCGGCACCGTCATTCTCCCACGTGGCCGCTATCTCTGCTTCTCGATCCGGTTGAAGAGCCGGGTGACCTTGTTGCTGGCCGAAGGCACGGTGATCGAGGCGGCCGATCCGGCCCGGCATGGCGGGCGGTACGACCTTCCTGAAGGTGGCATCGACCAGCTTTATCAGGATTTCGGGCACAGCCATTGGCACAACAGCCTGATCTGGGGCGAGGATGTCGAGCAGGTGGCGATTATTGGGCCGGGGTTGATCCACGGGATCGGCCTGACCCGCGACGGGCCGGGCGCGCGGTGGAAACGCCAAGCTGGCGAGCGTCCGCTGTCGATGCAGGGCATGACCGACGCGCAGATCGCGGAACTGGAACCTGCCGCTGCGGCGATGCAGGGGCAAGGCAACAAGGCGATCGCGTTCAAAAATGGGCGCGACATCCATCTGTCCGGCTTCACGATATTGAAGGGTGGGCATTTCGCGATCCTGGCGACAGGTACGCGCGGCCTTCGGATCGAGGGGCTGACGATCGATACCGAGCGGGACGGGATCGACCTGGACTGCGTGCGTGACGTGGTGGTGGAACGCTGCCGGGTCAATTCGCCCAATGATGACGCGATCGTGATGAAGAGCAGCCTTGCCCTGGGTCGGGCGATCGCTGCGGAGAATATCCTGATCCGTGACTGCGATGTGTCCGGTTACGATATGGGATCGCTGGTGGATGGCACGAAACGAACCCGCCAAGAGATGGCTCCGGATCGCGACCGGGTGACGGGCCGGATCAAGCTGGGCACCGAAAGCAACGGCGGATATCGCAATGTGCGGATCGAGGATTGCCGCTTCGCCCGATGCAGGGGGCTGGCGCTGGAGTCCGTGGACGGTGGCGTCATGGAGCATGTGGTGGCGCAGCGGCTGACGATGCGCGACGTCACCACCGCGCCGCTCTTCCTGCGGCTGGGCGATCGGCGACGGGGGCCGGCGGGCACGGGAATAGGCGCGATCGAAGGCGTGACGATCCGCGAGGTGGATGCGCGCGGGATCGATCACCGCTTTTGTGCCACGATCGCGGGTTTGCCGGGACATCCGATCCGCGATGTGACGCTGCGTGACGTGCATCTATCCTATCGGGGCGGCGGGACGGTGGCGGACGCGGCGCGCGTACCGGCCGAGCTGCCTGACGCCTATCCGGAACCGAGCATGTTCGGCGTGCTGCCCAGTTGGGCGTTGTGGGCGCGCCATGTGGACGGCCTGGCGATCGAGCGGCTGACGGCCGAGACAATGACGCCCGATCTGCGCGCCCCCATTGCAATGGAACAGGTGCGCCATTTTTCGGTGCGGAACAGCCCGCTCTGGCGTTGACGCATATATGGGACGATGCTACCAAATATAGGTATAGCGTTCCATAATATGGCTATGATTTGGGATTGGGGAAAAATGTCTATCCATGCCTTCAAGATGCAGCTGAAGCCCGGTGTGGTGGACGAGTATCGCAAGCGTCATGACGCCATATGGCCGGAATTGTCCGACCTGTTATCGCAATCGGGCATATACGATTATTCCATATTCCTGGACGAAGAGACGTTGAGCCTGTTCGCAGTGCTGAAGCTGCGTGACGACAACAGCCGCGACACGCTGCCCGATCATCCGGTGATGCAGCGCTGGTGGGACTATATGGCGCCGTTGATGGAGGTGCAGGCGAGCAACCAGCCCAAGGAATGGGCGCTCCCTATGCTGTTCCACATGGACTGACGCCATGCGTGCGCTGATGGCGGACGGCAAAAGGGCAAAGATCGATGCCGATCCAAAACGCCCATGCCGCGCTATCCCATCCCGATGAAAGGCGGTCTGCCAGTGCAGATGGTTGCCGCGCCAAATGCCTTCAGACCTTAAGGAGAATAAGTAAGTGGCCGCTATCCATCATGATGTCCCACGCAGCGAGGTCGTCTTGTCCATCGACCGGCTGATGGACAATCTTGTCAATATCAAGGACGAGACGGGCGAATTCCTGCTCCATCTGGACGATGGTCGCATCATCGACACCAAGGGGTGGGCCGGTTGGGAATGGACCCATGGCGTCGGCCTGTTCGGCATGTGGCGCTATTTCGAGCAGACCGGCGATTACAAGGCGCTGGAGATCATCAAGCAGTGGTTCGAGGATCGCTTTGCCGAAGGCACGCCGACCAAGAACATCAATACGATGGCCCCATTCATCACGCTGGCCTATCTGTATGAATATGAGCCGGACCCGCGCTACATCCCCTATCTGGACATATGGGCCGAATGGCTGATGGCGCCTGATGGCCTGCCCAAGACCGAGGAAGGCGGGTTCCAGCATATCGTCTATAACGACGAAAATCCCGGCGAGATGTGGGACGATACGCTGATGATGTCAGTCCTGCCGCTGGCCAAGATCGGCCTGCTGCTGGATCGCCCGGCCTATATCGAAGAAGCCAAGCGGCAGTTCCTGGTCCATATCAAATATCTGTTCGATACGAAAACCGGCCTTTGGTTCCACGGCTGGGACTTTAACGGTCGCCACAATTTCGCCGAGGCGCTGTGGGCGCGTGGCAATTGCTGGGTGACGATCGCGATCCCGGAAATCATCGAGATATTGGACCTGCCGAAAGGCGATTTCTTCCGCACCTTCCTGATCGATACGCTGACGGCGCAGGTGAAGACGCTGGCCGAGACGCAGGACGCGGAAACCGGCCTGTGGCACACGCTGATCGTCGATCCGACCAGCTATCTGGAAGCGTCGGCCACCGCCGGTTTCGCTTATGGCATATTGAAGGGCGTGCGGAAGGGCTATCTGCCGCGCCACTATGAGGACGTCGGGATCAAGGCGGTGCGCGGCGTGCTGGCCAATATCGACGAGGCGGGCGAGTTGCAGCAGGTGAGTTTCGGCACCGCGATGGGCGACACCCAGCAATTCTACAAGGATATTGCGCTCACCTCCATGCCCTATGGCCAGAGCCTGGCCATCTGCGCGCTGGGCGAGTTTTTGCGGACCTATATCTGAGGCAAGGGGTGACAAGGGGACGGCTGTGGAAGGACTGGGCCTCTTTCGCCTGTTGCGCAAAAATGCCGCCGGCTTGATCGGGCTGGCGGCATTTTTGCTGGGGACGCCGGCGCTGGCCGAACAATGGGTGCATGATCGGGCGCGGGCGGGCGATTTCATACTGGCGGCTAACGGGATCGCTGCAAAGCTGGTCACCGATGCGGCGGACCATGCCGTGGTGCGGATCGCCGCTGCCGACCTGCGCCGGGATATCGCCACGGTCAGCGGCGCGGCCGAAGGCGGTACGGCGCAAATATGGATCGGGACGCTGGGGCATAATGCCGCGATCGACCGACTGGTGGCCGCCAAGCGGATCGACGCCGGCATGCTGAAGGGCGCGTGGGAGAGTTTCCTGATCGTCACCGTCGATCGGCCGGTGCCTGGCGTATCGCAGGCGCTGGTGATTTTAGGAAGCGACCGGCGTGGTACGGCCTATGGCGTCTATGAATTGTCACGGGCGATCGGCGTGTCGCCCTGGCACTGGTGGGCGGACGTCGCGCCGCTGCACCGGGATGCCCTGTATGTGGCGAAAGGCGTACAGCGGTTCGGGCCGCCTTCGGTCAAATATCGCGGCATATTTTTGAATGACGAGGACTGGGGGCTGGTGCCCTGGGCAGCCGGCACATATGCGCCCGGCGAAAAGCCGCTCGGGCCCAAAAGCTATGAAAAGGTCTTCGAACTATTGCTGCGGTTGAAGGCCAATCTGCTGTGGCCCGCGATGCACAAGATGACCCGGCCGTTCAACGCCGACCCGGCCAATGCGGCGTTGGCGGATCGCTATGCGATCGTGATGGGATCCAGCCATGCCGAACCGATGCTACGAAACAATGTGGGGGAATGGAGCGCACCGGCGGCGGATTTCGACTATCTGAAGAACCCCGACGGCGTGCGTCGCTATTGGGGCGAACGGGTGACGGCCAACGCGCGATATGAAAGCGTTTGGACGCTGGGGATGCGGGGCATCCATGACAGCGGGATGGTGGGGCCAAAGACGGTCGAGGAGCGGCGCAGCACGCTGGAACGGATATTTGCCGACCAGCGGCTGATGCTGGGCAAGGCGGGGATTTCCGGGGCGCCGCAGGTTTTTACGCCCTATAAGGAAGTGCTGGACGTCTATCGGGCGGGGCTGAAGGTGCCGGACGATGTGACGCTGATGTGGCCGGATGATAATTTCGGCTATATCCGCCATTTCCCCGATGCCGCCGAGCGCGCGCGCAAGGGCGGTTCGGGCGTCTATTATCATCTTTCCTATCTGGGCGCGCCGCTCTCCTACCTCTGGCTGTCGACCACGCCGCCCGCGCTGATCCGGCAGGAAATGGGCCGGGCCTGGGACAAGGGCGCGCGGACGATGTGGGTGGTCAATGTCGGCGACCTGAAGCCGGCGGAACTGGGTACAGACTATTTCCTGCGCATGGCGTGGGATGTGGACGGGACGCGCGCCGAGCCGATCGGCCGGTGGGTCGAACGATGGGCCGCAGACATGATCGGCACGGCGGTAGCGCGGCCGATCGCGGGGATATTGCGCGATTATCATCGGTTGAATTTCGAGCGACGGCCGGAACATCTGCAATATCATCTGCCGGGCGAGAAGGCGCGGCAAAGCCCGTTGACGATCGACGAAGCGGACAAGCGGCTGGCGGCCTTCGCGGCGATGGAAGAGGCGGTGGGGCGGATCGAGCCTCTTGTTGCACCTGAACGGCAGGACGCATTTTTCGAACTGGTGGCTTATCCGGTGCGGGCATCTGCGGCGGCGAACCGGCGCTTCTTCGCGGCCGAGGCGCATGATCGGTTGCGCGACGGCGACCTGGCCGAAGCGATGCGGCGGGCGCAGGCGGCGCATGACGCCGATGCCGCGATCGGGGCGCTGACCCGGCACTATAATCGGGTGGTCGCGGGTGGCAAATGGCGCGGCATGATGGCGGTGGAACCGGCCGACGGGCAATGGCGCAGCTACCGGTTGATCCCGCCGATCCTGCCTCCGATCAATGCTGTAGCGCCGCCAGGAGCCGGCAAGCGGTCCGCCGGTGAGACAGCGAGTTGGACAGTCGTTGCGCCACGCGACTTCGCCTTCGAAACGGGATGGCGATTGGTCGAAGGGCTGGGACGACAGGGCAGTCTATTGGCGGTCAATGGCATGGGCGGCGTGGCCAAGGTCACCGTTACCCTGCCCGCCGGACAGTGGCAGATGGTGGTGGACCTGCTGCCTGCCTATGCCGACCGCGATGGCGACCCCTTGCGATTGACGGTGCGGGTCGATGGCGTGGATCATGCCCAGGTCATTCCGCGCGAGACGGGTAGCCGGGCATGGGCGATGGGGGTGCTGGACAATCGGCTGAGCCTGACATTAGCCGGTGCACTGGCGGGTGGCCGGCATGATCTGACGGTGGCGGCCAACGATAGCGGCGTGATGATCGAGGCGGTGCGGTTCCTGCGAGCCGAGACCGATGGCGCCTTGCATTAATTTCATATTGCGTGATAAACGTCCACTATGTGGCATTTAATGTCCGCGCCGAAGGATAAGGATCACAGGCGCGATCCAAGGCGAGGATGAGATTGAACGTGCCTGAAACAACCCGACCCGTCCGCCTGCAAAATTACCTCGCCTATGGTTCCAACGACGTTCTGGGCGCCGGTTCCATGGCGGTCATTTCCGGCTGGGTGCTGATTTTCTACACGCAATTTTGCGGCCTTGGCGCCGGACAGGCAGCGACCATCTTTGCCGTGGCGCGCATATTGGACGCTTTTGCCTCGCCGATGATCGGCTATATCTCCGATCATTTCGGATCGACCTGGCTGGGACGGAAATTCGGTCGGCGCCGCTTCTTCATTCTGGCCGCGATACCCCTTTTGCCCAGTTTCGCGCTGATGTGGCTGCCGGGACAGGGTTTCTACTATTATCTGGTCAGCTATGTGCTGTTCGAGCTGGTCTATGCGATGGAGATCATCCCGTTCGAGACGCTGGCCGCAGAAATGTCGACCGACTATCGGACCAAGGCGAAATTCGCAGGATCGCGCATCCTGTTCGGGCAGGCGTCGGCGATCCTGGCGGGCTTTCTGCCGCTGTGGCTTATCAACGCGCTGGGCCGGGACAGCGCCGATACCTTCTTCTACATGGGCCTGATCTTTGCCGCGCTGTTCATGGTGACGGCCGGGCTGCTCTACCTGTTCAGCTGGGAACGGCATATGCCCGGAGGAGTGGACGCGACGCCGGAGCGCAAGAGTGCGGGCGGCGCTGGGCAGGCGTTGAAGGCGCTGTATCGCAACCTGTTTTCGACCATGCGCATCCGGGCGTTCCGCCTGCATCTGGGCATGTATCTGGGCGGCTATATCAGCCAGGATATTTTCAACGCGGCCTTCACCTTCTTCGTGATCTTCGCGCTGTCGGGGTCGATGGCGATCGCGTCGGGATTGCTGGGCACGATGTATATCGTGCAGTTCGTGGCGGTCATCATCGCGATCAACCTGGCGCTGCGCGCGTCGCCCGCCAAGGCCTATCAGGTCGCAGCCGCCGATTTCGCCCTGGGCGTATTCGCGCTGCTGGCGCTGTGGCTGCTGGGCGTGCCGGCGACGTCACCGTGGATATGGTTGCCGATCGTGCTGGTGGGTCTGGGGCGCGGGGCGCTCAATTACATTCCCTGGGCGACCTATAATTATATGGCGGACGTGGACGAGATCGTTACCGGCCAACGGCGCGAGGGCAGCTTTGCCGGCGTGATGACCTTCGTGCGCAAGGCAACGCAGGCCGCCGCCGTCGTGGCCGTGGGCTTCATCATGCAGGCCGGCGGGTTCGTGTCGGGCGCACAGGCGCAGAGCCATGGTGCGATCTTGACCATGGCGCTGTTGCTGGGCGTGGGGACGGTCGGTTGCCTGGCCTTCGGCATTTTCATTTCGCGCCGTTTCCGCCTGAGCCCCGCGACCCATGACATATTGATGCGCGAGATCGAGCATCTGCGCAGCGGCGCCACCACCCCCTCCTCCCCCGCCGCCGCCATGGTGGTCGAGGATCTGTCCGGCTGGCGCTACGAACAGCTATGGGGCAACAATCCGGTCGCCCGGTCAGCGGCATGAGCGAGGGGATCGTGCGGATGCCAGCCCATGCGTCCAACCGGAGGGTGCCGCGATGATTGCGGCGCTGGCGTTGATGGCCGCCGCCGCGAACGGGCCGATTGCGCCAAAACCGCTGTTCCGCGATCCGGTGCATGACGGGGCGGCCGACGCCTCCACCGTTCGGGATCGCAAGACGGGCGAGTGGGTGATGTTCTACACCAATCGGCGCGCCGACCTGCCGATGGACGACCCCAAGGATGTGCGCTGGGTCCATGGCACGGCGATCGGCGTCGCCCGGTCGAAGGACGGGGCGCATTGGGCCTATGGCGGGACGGCCACCATTCCCAGGGCCTGCACCGGCGAAACGCTGTGGGCGCCCGAAGTGCAATGGCTGGCGGGCCAGTGGCACATGTGGCTGACGGTGGTGCCGGGCATATTCCGCGACTGGAACGCGCCGCGCTTCATCGTCCATCTGACCAGCCCGGACCTGAAAAGCTGGACCTGTGGCGAGCGGCTGGAGCTGGGGTCCGATCGCGTGATCGACGCGAGCGTGCTGGCGCTACCGAAAGGCGGTTATCGACTGTTCTTCAATGACGAACGGCAGAACAAGGCCATCGTCACTGCCGACAGCAAGGATTTGATCCACTGGACGGTCAAGGATCGATTGACCCGGACGCCGGGCGAAGGGCCCAAGGCGTTCCGATGGAAGGGGCGATATTGGCTGATTTCCGATGCGTGGAAGGGGTTGCTGGTGATGCGATCCGACGATGGGGCGCATTGGACGACGCAGCCGGGGCATATATTGGCGACGCCGGGATCGCAGCCGACCGATCGCGCCAAAGGGCAGCATCCCGATATCATCGTTGCGGGGAAACGCGCCTATATCCTTTATTTCGTGCATCAGGACGGCGAGGATGCGGCCAGGGCCGATTTCGACTGGAAGCGGCGCAGCGTGTTGCAGATCGCCGAACTGACGGAAAAGGACGGCATCATCAGCGTGGATCGCGAGGCGCCGGTGCATGTCAGGCTGACGCCATAACATAACCGCATATTAGGACATCATTCCACATTAAGGGAATAAATCCTTCCTTTTGATGGTATGGGCGCTATAAAAGGGCAAAGTCCCAAGGAGATTTCGATGTTCGACAAAACCTATTACGCGACCCACCCGGACATGATGGAGTGCGTATCGAACGAGGAGTTGCGGGATCGCTATCTGATCGGCGGGCTGTTCCGCGACGGGGAATGCGTGCTGAACTATACCCATGCCGAACGGTTCGTGATCGGCGGCGTGGCGGTGGCGGAAGCGCCCGTCAAGCTGCCCGATCAGAGCGAGCCGGCTTCGGCTGCGGGCCACCCCTTTCTGGAGCGACGCGAACTGGCGATCGTCAATGTCGGCAATGTCGAGGGCACGGTGACGGTCGATGGCGAAGTCTTCACGCTGGGCAACAAGGATTGCCTCTATGTGACGATGGGCGCGAAGGATGTGACATTTGCAGGGGCCGGCGCGCGCTATTACCTCGCCTCCTGCCCGGCGCATAAGGGCTTCAGGACGCAGTTGATCTCGGTCGCCGATGCCACCGCGCTGGAGCGGGGCAGCCTGGAGGAATCGAACGAGCGGACCATCTACCAGATGGTCATTCCCGGCATCTGCGAGAGCGCGCAGCTGGTGATGGGGCTGACGGTGCTGAAGCCCGGTTCGGTTTGGAATACCATGCCCCCGCACATCCACGAGCGGCGCAGCGAGGTCTATTTCTATTTCGAGCTGGACGGGCCGAGCGACCGCGTCTTCCACTATATGGGGGAAGGCGAGGCGATGCGGCACATCGTCATGGCCAACGAGGAAGCGGTGATCTCGCCGCCCTGGTCGATTCATATGGGATCAGGGACCAAGGCCTATGCCTTCATCTGGGCGATGGCGGGCGAGAATCAGGATTATACCGACATGAATGTGCTGGATATCTGCCAGCTGGCGTAACGGTTTATCGCCCCTCCGGCGCGCGCGGGAGGGGCCGGGGAGTCCTGACATGAGCACTATCTTCGATCTGACCGGCAAGGTGGCGATCGTCACGGGCGCCAATACCGGCATCGGCCAGGCGATCGCGCTGTCGCTGGCGGCTGCGGGGGCGGACATCGCGGCGGTGGGTCGCACCCCGGCGGAAGAGACGGTGGCACAGGTCCGCGCGCTTGGACGCCGGGCGGAGATTATTTCGGCGGACCTGAGCAGTATCGGGCCGGTGCAGCGGGTGGTGGACGAGACGGTCGGGAAGCTGGGTGGCCTCGACATATTGATCAACAATGCCGGGATCATCCGCCGCGCAGACAGCATCGACTTCACCGAAGCGGACTGGGACGCGGTGATCGATACCAACCTGAAAGTGCTGTTCTTCCTGTGCCAGGCGGCGGGGCGGCATATGATCGCCCAACGCAGCGGGAAGATCGTGAATATCGCGTCGCTGCTTTCGTTTCAGGGCGGCATCCGGGTGCCGAGCTATACCGCGTCCAAAAGCGGCGCGGCGGGGCTGACCAAGCTGCTGGCGAACGAATGGGCGGCCAAGGGCGTGAACGTCAATGCGATCGCGCCGGGCTATATCGCGACCAACAATACCGCCACATTACAGGCAGACGAGACGCGCAACCGGCAGATACAGGAGCGGATTCCGGCGGGGCGCTGGGGCAAGGCCAGCGACATCGCCGGCGCGGCCGTGTTCCTTTCGTCCAGCGCCGCCGATTATATCCATGGGCATGTGCTGGCCGTCGATGGCGGGTGGCTCGCGCGCTGACATAAGACGGGGGAGCAACCCCCTTTTCGCATAGCAACAGGAGAGAGACATGCCCGATCGTCGGACTATGTTGAGCGCCACCGGCCTTGCGGCGATAGGCATAGCCTTGCCGCAGCCGCTTTTTGGCAGGACCAGGAATGGCGCCCGGCCCGGCCCCTATCTGATCGGTGCGGATATCAGCTGGATTCCCGAGGATGAGGCCGCGGGCGCGCGCTATTTCGTCGATGGCGGACAGAAAGATCCGATACAGCTGCTGCGCGATGCCGGCTTCAATGCGATCCGGCTACGCATCTTCGTCGATCCGGCAAAGGGCTATTCGCGGCGCGAGCCGGACAAGGCGTGGGCGGGACTGGCGCAGACGATCAAGCTGGGCCGGCGCATCCGCGAGGCGGGCCTCTATCTGGTGCTCAGTTTCCACTATAGCGATATCTGGGCCGATCCGGAGCATCAGGGCGTGCCGGCCGCCTGGGCCGGTTACGATCTGGCGCAACTGGCAAAAGCGGTCGAAGCGCATACGCACGATACGCTGGTGGCGATGCGGGCGGGCGGCGCCCCGGTCGACATGGCGGTGATCGGCAACGAGACGACATTTGGCATGCTCTGGCCACACGGGCGGGTAAAGCTGTCCACATCGACCGGCAATCCGGTGACCGACGCCAATCATGCCAAGGTCGGCGCGGTCGGCGGGTTTGACGGCTTTGCGCAATTGCTGCGCGCTGGCATTGCAGGCGCGCGGCGGGCCGAGCCGGACGTCGCGATCCAGCTGCACAATCATCTGGGGCGCCACTGGCCGATCGTGCGCGAATGGACCGACGCGCTGATCGCGCGCAAGGTCGATTTCGATGTCATCGGCTTTTCCTGCTACCAGCAGCGGGCGCAGGGCGACTGGGAAACCAGCTTTGGCGAGTTCGTCAAACGTTACCCCGACAAGGGGCTGCTGGTCGCGGAATATTCGAGCCGGAAGCGCTACATCAACGATCTGGTCCATGCCTTGCCGGGCAAACATGGCTGGGGTGCGTTCATCTGGGAGCCGACGCGGCATCAGGAGGCGATATTCGACCTGAACGGCCACAATGCGGGCGAAGGCGCCAAGCCCGACCTGATTTCGCAAGGATTGAACAGTGCCGAAGCGCCAGGGGGCCTCGCGAGCGCCCAAGCGGTGCCCAAGCCGGAGCCGACGGGCCCTATGGGCGAAGGTGGCGATTATGTCGCCAACGATCTGCTCAAACTCTATGGCGAGATGGCGAAAGCCTATCGATGAGGCGCCGGGATTTCACGCTGGGGCTGGGCGCCATGAGCCTGGCCGCCATGACAGCGGCCGCTCGTGCGACCGGGCGAATGACGCGCGGGGAAGAGCTGCTGTTGTTCGCCTATTTCACCACCGGCAAGGCGGGTGAAGCGGACGGGCTGAAGCTGGCGGCAAGCGAGGATGGCTTCACCTTTCGCACACTGGCTGGCGGGCGAAGCTTGCTGGTGCCGGCGGTGGGGGAGAAAAAGCTGCTGCGCGATCCTTTCCTGTTCCACGACGGGCGGGTCTATCATCTGCTGTGGACCACCGCCTGGGAAGGGGTGACGATCGGCCATGCGACCAGTCGCGACCTGATCCACTGGTCGGCGCAGCAGGCCATCCCCGTCATGGCCGATGTGCCGGGCACCCGCAATTGCTGGGCGCCCGAAGCGATCCACGACCCGCGCACCGGTCGGCACCAGATATTCTGGTCCAGCACCGTGAGCGGCCGTTTCGCGGAGACGGCGGGTGCATCGGAATCGGGCTATAATCACCGGATCTGGCATAGCAGCACGGCGGATTTCGTCCATTTTTCGATCCCTGAGCCACTCTACGATCCCGGTTTCAGCGTGATCGACGGCAGTTTCGCGCACGGGCCGGACGGCGACCTTTATCTGATCGTCAAGGACGAGACGGTCGCCCCGCCCCGCAAATATTTGCAGATGGCAAAGGCAGATAGCCCGACCGGGCCGTTCGGGGCGCTCTCCAAACCCTTTTCTCCCGCCTGGGTCGAAGGGCCGATGGCGACGCGGATCGGCGATGCACTGGTCTGCTATTATGACGTCTATAAGGAAGGACGGTGGGGCGCGGCGATGACGCGCGACATGGTCGAGTGGGAGGATGTCAGCGCAAGGCTGACCATGCCGGCAGGCGCGCGGCATGGGTCATTGTTGAGAGTGCCCGGGTCGCTGGTGACCGCGATCGGCTGAGGCGCGGTCAGGCTGACGGTCGGGGCCGTATGGTCAGACATTGCGATACGGTGGCGAACGGACCGGCGGCGTCATGCAATATGCTGTGGGTAAGGCCGATACCGCTTTCGCCGGCGGATACCGATATGTCGAAGCCCAGCCAGTCGCCCGCCGGTTGCCGGAAGATATGGGCGGTCAGATCAAGATTGGGAAAGACCGCATCCCGTGGCAAGGCCAGCGGCGCAAGGCCGTTTGCGATGTCGGCCAAGCCTATCATCCGAGCGACAGGCGACACGGTGTCGCCATCGAGCAGGGCCAAGGGTGAGCGGACCCAGCAGCGGGCACGCCCCTGCCCTTCTTCCACCCGCCGCACTTCTACGCTGGCGATGAAACCACCGTCCCAAATGGCGGAGGGATCCCCGGCGGGCATCGCGTCTGGTGGCGGCAGTGGTGGGAAGTTGACCGCTGCCAGTGCGCTGCTGTCATAGGCCTGGGTCAGCCAGGCGCGCAGGATGATGGCCGGGCGGCCGTCATGGATCAGGCGCGCCTCGGCCAGTTCGATGGTCCGGCCGGGGCGCAGGATGGCGACCTCTATCTCGACGGCCTCCATCGGGATGACGCCCCATATGTCATAGGACAGGCGTGCGACTTGCAGGCGGTCGGTGCGGCGTGCGGCATGATCCGCCTCGACCGCATGGACGAGCAGGCCGATCGCCGGCGCGACATGTTGTTCGGTGACATTCCAGGCGCCCCCGACATGGGCGGTAGGCATGAAGCGGCCGTCATCCGTGCGCCGAAAATAGGCCTGCGGGCCGCTCTCTTCAGACTGCAAGTCCCGATCCCCTTCGCATCATCACGCCTGTCACCTGTCTTTTGGATCAGCCAGTGATAGGCGCATGGCGCGCAATTTGGAAATGCCCATGATGATGGCCCTGCCGGTCTCCGCCACCCAGCTCGATGGCGTGGAGACGGATGGATCAGGCCGGCAGCAGCATCATTTGGCGGTGTTCAGCCGAATGATGCCGATGCCGCGTTCGATGGCGATCTGCGTGCCGTAGGGCTGCGACAGGCGCTGGAGCCGTTCCAGGATGCGCGCGCCCGTGGTGGCGTCCGCCATATGGGGTACCCCGCGCCCGGCCCCGGTGGCGGTGACGCCTAGGTCGATCGGGTGAAGACGGATTTCGCTCAGCTTGCCGTCGCGAAACTGGCTGACGGCAATCACCGTTTCATAGAGGTTGGGATCGCCAAATTCCTTTGCGCCGCGCGCCTGGAGCAGTTCGGGCGCGGTGACGGTGCCGGGCGTGATGCCGAATTGATCGTACATGTCGGCCGGCAGGTCATCGAGCGAATTGTTCATCATCGCAAAGTTGCCAAGCGAATAGAAGATCGGCTTGCCCTTGTAGATTTCGATCCCGCGCAACTGATGCGGGCCATGGCCGACATAGACGTCGGCGCCGGCGTCGATCGCCTGGTGGGCCAGAGGCTGCGCGAAATTGGCGACGATCTGGCTGGCATTGCCAGGTTCGTGATTGTGCAGCGAAAAGACGACGAAATTGCCATTCTGCTTGGCTTGGCGGATGGCGAGCAGATTGGCGGCGACGTCCTTTGCATTCAGGTCATATTCGATCTTCATCGGCACGGCCGGATTGGCGGTCGCGCGATATTCGCGGCCCTTCATCTTGACCGGTGCGCCGGCCTTGGTGCCGGCCAAGCGGGCGATGGTGGCAAGGTCGGCGTCCGATACAAGGCCGATTTCGGTGCTGCGGATGGCGTTGGCACCGCCGCGGCCGGGCACCTTGCCCAGCGGATCGGCGGCGGGCGACATGGGCGTGAAGCTGGTGGTCGCCGAAATCAGGCCGACGCGGCCGGACGGCGCGTCATGGTAGGCCGGTGCGCGCGCGGCGGTCATGCTGCGGCCGGTGCCGGCATGTGTGAGGTGCGCGGCGTCCAGCAGGTCGAGCGTTTCGGCCATGCCCTCCACGCCCCAGTCGGTGGCATGATTGTTGGCGTGGCTGACGATATCGATGCCCATTTTCGCCACATCGGCCGGCACGGCGGGGTCGGCGAGCATCCATGTGCCACCCGATTCGGCCTGGGGCGAGCCTTTGAACGTCTTGAGGTCGAGCGCGGTCGTTTCGAAATTGCCGAATGTGATGTCGGCACCGCGCAGGATGCGCAGCATGTCGGGCGACTGCCTTTCGATCGTCGCCATCATCGGCCGCAAATAGATGAGATCGCCCACCGCCGCGAAGCTGAAATCGCCCGCTATGGGCGTGCTGGGGACGGTGGTGGTGGTCAGCTGGCCACCGCTTTCCTCTTCCTCCGCATGGGCCGGCAAGGCGGTGGACAGGATGGCGGCGGCACCGGCGCAGAGCAGGGTGCGCAGCGCGCGGCGAGGAGAAATGGCAGGCATGAACGCGGTCCCCTTGGACGATGCCGATGTCGGCAGACCCGGCAAGACTTAGCCAAGGCGGCTGACATGAACCTGTCACATAGCCGCGCCGCCTGCGTCAGACCGGAGGGAGGCGAAAGCGGATGAGGACGCACAGCCCCTGCCCGGTGCGGCCGTCGCGCAACGCGATCCGTGCGCCCAAGCGGTCGGCCAGCGCGCGGGCGATCGGCAGGCCAAGGCCGGTGCCGGGGGCCGCCGTGCGCCCGCTAATGCGATAAAAGCGTTCCCATACCTTGTCCCGCTCGTCGGCGGGGATGCCGGGGCCGTTATCGTCGATTTCGACGACGGCCTCCTGATCGTCGAGCCAGACGCTGACGGCGACCGCGCCATCGGGGCGGTTGTAACGAATGGCATTGTCGAGCAGATTGCCCAGCAACTCGCCCGCCAGCGCCGGCTGACCGAGCGCCATGACCGGGCCGTCCATGCGATTGTCATAGCCGATGTCGAGGGTAGCGGGCGCCTGGGCGGCGCGATCGGCAATGATGGTGGCGGCGAGCGCCGCAAGATTGAAGGGCTGCATCTGCATGTCCCCCTGATCCTCGCTGCGGGCCAGTGCGATCATCTGCCGCAGCAGCAGTTCAAGGGAATCGATCGCGTGCGGAATATCCGTGAGCGCGGCCTGCCCCTGCGGCGAATGGGGGCCGTAGCGTTCCAGCACGTCGAGATGGACACGGGCGACGGCGAGCGGCGTGCGCATCTGGTGCGAGGCGTTGGAGGTGAATTGCCGCAGCGAATTGCTTGCCCGCTCCAGCCGGGTCATCAGGCCGTTGAAGGCTGCGACGAAGGGACGGATCTCGGCCGGATCGCTGTCGCTGCTTTTCAGACGGAAAGCGGGCGAGGCATCCAGCTGCGCCATTTCCACCTGATTGGTGAGGTCGATGAGCGGGCGCAGGCCCCAGCGGATCGCCCACCAGAAGAGCAGGCCCGTGACGACCAGCACTGCAAGCCCGACCAGCAGCACCCGGATCATGAACTGATGCTCATAGTCACGACGATCGTCGATATAGTCGGCGATCTGGATGACGATGAGGCCGGTTTCGCCGGTAGGGCGGCGTATCTCCGTCGCGATGCGGGCCGGCTTGCCGTGCAATATACCGTCGCGCAGATAGGCGGCCTGCGTCACCTGTCGGGCGTCGGCCGGATCGAGATAGCCGCGCACCGTAGGGTTGGCCCGATAGGCGTTGACGAAGGTTGCCGGCGCATGCGGGTCGATCGCGCCATCCCATGTTTCGCGATAGTCGGCCGGCGGCGGCAGGGCAGGATCGCCTGCCAGCAATCGGCTGCCGCGATAGACGCTGTAATGGACGACCGGCCGCGCCCGGCGCTGGAGCAGGTGGACGGCGAGCGGCAACAGGCTCTCCCGCTCCGGCGAACGGCTGTTATAGACGAGGCTGAGCGTCCGTACCGAGCCGACCAGCACGCGATCGACCGTGTCGGCCTCCGTATCATGCGTCACCCAGGCGGTGATGATCCCGAACAGCAGGACCAACGCCGCAAGCGGCATCATGACCGCGCCGGTCAGGCGCAGGCGCAATGAGGGGGGCAGGCTCCGCATCGTCACGCTGTTAGCAGATTATGCGGATCAGGCAGCCTCTATCATATAGCCAAGCCCGCGCACGGTGCGGATGGCGGGGCCGGACGGCTGCAATTTGCGGCGCAGACGGCCGACATAGACTTCCAGCGCATTGGGTGTGACGGCGTCGTCGAAATTGAAGATTTCGGCGGACAGACGCTCCTTGGCAATGACCTTGCCGGGCCGGCCCATCAGCGTTTCCAGCACGGCCAGTTCGCGGCGGCGCAGGTCGAGCATCTTGTCGTCGAGATAGACGGTGCGGCTGGACCGGTCGAACATCAGCGTGCCGATCCGCAGCATCGGGTCCAGCTGCCCCTGGCTGCGCCGTACAAGGGCGCGGATGCGCGATTCCAGTTCGCGCGGATGGAATGGCTTGGCCATATAATCGTCGGCGCCGCGATCGAGGCCATGGATGCGATCGTCCATCATGTCCCGTGCGGTCAGGATGATGATGGGCGTGGCTGCGCCGCGCGCGCGCAACTGGCTCAGTACGTCAAGCCCGTCCATGTCAGGCAGGCCAAGGTCCAGGATGATCGCGCAATAGGGTTCCTGGTCGGCGAGTTTCAGGGCGTCTTCACCGGTCGTCAAAATATCGACGGCAAAACCTGCCGCCTCCAGCGAGGCGACCATGCCGCGGGCCAGCCGCTCGTCATCTTCCACCAGCAACAAACGCATGAACTGACAAACCTTCCGTCCTTCGGACTTCATGCCCGATCGACATTAAATTGCGATACGCATCATGCGTTGGATTGCAAATGCGAAGTGATCCGGGGCCGATCTTGCCTTTGATTACGCATCCGACCGTGTCCGACCCATTGTGTCAGGTTCATGACAGCGACTCCGGTTAGGACATTGGGGAAGACGAATGGCGGGATGACAATCCACAGCCTTCGGGTCGCAAAAAAATGACGCGCAAATAAGCGCTTCGCCATTTTCCAAGGGGAATCAGAACTATGATGACGGGTCGCTCCGCGGTTGCGGGGATAATGTTCTGCATGGCCGTTCCGCTGTCAGGCGGCGTTCTGGCGCAGGATAGCGCGCCGGCCGATTCCGCTGCGCTGGCGCGCCTCGATGCCCTGTTTTCCAAATGGGACAGCAAGAATTCGCCCGGTTGCGCCGTCGCCGTGTCGCGCGATGGGCAGGCGATCGCGACTCGCGCCTATGGCATGGCGGACCTGGAAAAGGGCGTCCCTGCGACCCCGGACAGCATCTATGAGGCCGGGTCGGATTCCAAGCAGTTCACCGCCGCGGCCATCCTGATGCTGGCGCGGGAGGGCAAGCTGTCTCTGGACGACGATATCCGCAAATATCTGCCCGAACTGCCCGCCTACAGCGCGCCCGTCACCATCCGCCACATGCTGCACCACACGAGCGGCCTGCGCGACTGGGGATCGGTCGCCGCGATCGAAGGCTGGCCGCGCAACAGCCGTACCGCCAGCAACGACGATGTGCTGGAGATCGCGTCGCGTCAGACCGAGCTGAACTTCGCGCCCGGCGCGCATTATCTCTATAGCAACAGCAATTATAATCTGGCGGCGATCATCGTCGCGCGCGTCAGCGGCCAGTCGCTCGCCGACTTCACCCGCGACCGCATCTTCACGCCGCTGGGCATGACCCACACCAGCTGGCGCGACGATCATGGCGACATCGTGCCCGGCCGGACCGGCGCCTATGACTGGCAGGATGGCCTCTATCGCAACGATCAGGTGATCGAGGACGCCTATGGCAATGGCGGCCTGCTGACGACGGTCGGTGATCTGGTGAAGTGGCAGGCGGCGCTGGATGCCGGCACGTTCGGTCCTGGCTTCACCGATCAGATGCAGACGCCGACAAAGCTGAACGACGGCACCCCCATCGCCTATGCGCTGGCGCTGGTGAACCTGGACCATCATGGCCAGCAGGAAGTCAGCCATAGCGGTTCGACCGGCGGCTATCGTGCGTGGATGGCTCGTTATCCCAGGCAGAAACTGGCCGTGTCCCTGCTCTGCAACACCGGCAATGCCGATACGCCGGTGCTGGGCCGCGAGGTTGCGGACGTTTTCCTGCCCGCGTGGAAGGACAAGCCCTACACGCCCAAAGGGCCGCTGCCGTCGGGCCTCTATGCCGACGGCATGAACGGCTTCCCGGTCAAGTTTGACAGCGACGAACAGGGCCGCCTGCGCGCCGATGGCAAGCTGTTGACCCCGGTTGGCCCCGGCCGCTGGGCGCAGCGCGAGGATATCTTCGCTTTTGGCAAGAGCGGGCTGGTGCGGGAGAATCGCGAGGGTGAAAAGATCCCGTATCGCAAGGTGGAGGCGGTCACGACCTTCGACGCCAAGCCCTATGTCGGGAAATTCTGCGCTGCCGACGCCCATGCCTGCCTGACCTTCCGCCAGCAGGGTGAGACGCTGACCTATAGCGGCCCGCGCTGGGCCGACCAGACGCTCAGCCCCGCCTATGCCGACGTGTTTACCGGCGAGGCGGTGCCGGATGCAGGCCGCATCACGGTGAAGTTCCAGCGCGACGCCAATGGCGCCGTCACGGCCCTGCGCTTTGGCGAGGGCCGTGCCTATGACGTGCTGTTCCGCCGGGCCGACTGACCAGATTTCAAGTGAATAAAAGAGAGCCGCTCAGGTCGCGGACAAAAAAGCAAGAAGACGAAAAGGGACTGAACATGACTGATAATAAGACCGGGTTTCGCAACCTGTTGATGGCTGGTACTGCCGGGCTGATCCTTTCACTGGCGCATGGCGGCATCGCGATGGCGCAGACGAGCGCGCCTGCCGCAGATGCCGCCGACGAAGCCGAACCGGCGATCGTCGTTACCGGATCGCGCATCGACCGCAAGGGTTTCGAAGCGCCGACGCCGACCACCGTCATCGGTGAAACCGAATTGCGCCTGGGTGCCCGCCCCAGCATCGCACAGGTGCTGAACGACCTGCCCCAGTTCCGCGCGACCCAGTCGCCGGCCAGCACGGTCGCCAACACCAACTCCTCCTCCTCCGCAATGGATCTTCGCGGGCTGGGCGTCACCCGCACGCTGACCCTGCTCAACAACCGCCGCTTCACCGGCGCGACCGACCTCAACACCGTGCCGCAGGGCCTGGTGAAGCGCGTCGAGGTCGTCACCGGCGGCGCATCGGCGGCCTGGGGCTCGGGCGCGATCGGGGGTGTCGTGAACATCATCCTGGACGATGAGCTGGAGGGCCTGACGCTGGGCGCGCAGAACGGTATCTCGTCGCGCGGCGACGGCTATCGCTACAGCCTGGACGCCACCTTCGGCACCAAATTCGCCGGTGGGCGTGGTCACTTCATGATCGGCGCCGAATATCAGAAGGATGACGGCATCCTTGACCGCAATTCGCGCAAGAATGTCGGCAGCGCCAATCTCTTTTCGCCGACGACGGGCGATCACGACTATATTCTGGTACGCGACGTCAATGCGTCCAACACCAGCCTGGGCGGCCTCATCACTGCCGGCACGTTGAGGGGCCAGACCTTCAACAGCGACGGCACGTTGCGCGCCTTCCAATATGGCAGCCAGATCAGCGGCACGACGATGGTCGGCGGCGAAGGCGTGGCCACCAACGACGAATATTCGCTGACCAACCCCTATCAGCGCGTCAACAGCTATGCCCGCGCCAGCTTCGAAGTCGGTGACGCTACCTTCTGGGCCGATGGCAGCTACAGCCGTATCTGGGCGAAATATCCCTTCTACGCGGAAAGCGGCACCTATACCCTGTCGGCCAGCAACCCCTATCTGTCGGACACGATCCGCAGCCAGCTTGCCGCAGCTGGTGAAAGCAGCGTGCGCGTCGGCCGCGTGTTCGAGGATTATGGCTATCGCACGTTCGGCTATTACCGCCAGAATGTGGAAGGTTCGGTCGGTGTCGACGGCAGCTTCGCCGACGGCAAGTGGCGCTATTCGGCTTATTACAGCCATGGCGAAAACCGCAACATGCAGAGCTATGACAATCAGATCACCGGCACGAACCTGACCAACGCACTGGACGCGGTGCGCGATTCGAGCGGCAATATCGTCTGCCGCGTGGCGCTGACCGATGCCAACACGGCCTGCCGTCCGCTCAACATTCTGGGCACCGGCACCGCCAGCCAAGGTGCGATCGACTATGTGTTCGGCAACACCGCCCGCGTCGTTTACACGACCAAGATGGACAGCGCCGGCGCCAGCCTGCGCGGCGACCTGTTCGAAACCTGGGCCGGCCCCGTCTCCGTCGCCGTCGGAGCCGAAGCGCGCTGGGAAGAGCAGGTGACCAACAGCCTGGACGCCACATCGGCGGCCAAGGGCTTCAGCCGCTTCAACTTCTCGCCGCTCGACGGCGGGTTCAACGTGCAGGAAGGCTTCGGCGAAGTCGCCATCCCCCTGCTGGACCAGCCGTTCAGCAAGCTCGACGTCAATGGCGCGGCCCGATACAGCCGTTACAGCACCAGCGGCGGCATCTGGTCGTGGAAGCTGGGTCTGACCGACCGCATCTTCGACAATCTGCTCATCCGCGTGTCGCGTTCGCGGGACATTCGTTCGGGCAGCCTCGCTGAACTCTACACCACCACCACGACCAGCTTCACGACCGTCGCGGAGAACGGCAATACCTATTCGATCACCCGCTATGGCGGCGGCAACGCGGACCTGAAGCCCGAAATCGGCAGCACGCTGACGCTGGGTGCAGTGTTCACGCCGACTTTCCTGCCGGGCTTCAACCTGTCGGTCGATTATTACAACATCAAGCTGAAGGATGCGATCACCTCGCTGGGCGCGCAGGATGTGGTCAGCGGTTGCGCGGGCGGCAATGACAGTCTGTGCAGCCAGATCGTGCGTGACAGCAGCGGCGCGCCCACGACCATCTACACCACTTATATCAACCTGGCCGAATATCGGACCAAGGGTGTGGACATGGAAGCCAGCTACAGCCTGCCGCTGAACAAGGTCAGCAGTGGCCTGGGCGGCACGATGCGCTTCCGCGGTCTGGCAACCTATGTGCCCAAGGTGATCATCGACGGGGTGAACCGCGCCGGTGATGTGGGCGACAATGTCAGCTATGGCACGCCGCACTGGCGCGCGACCGGATCGGTCAACTACACCAATCAGGATGTGTCGGTCGACGCCCGCGTTCGGTATGTCGGCGGTGGCAAGTTCAACCATCAGCTGGACATCGCCAACAACGACATCGCAGCGCGCGTCTATGTCGACCTCGGCGCTCAGGTGAATATCGACAAGTTCACCCTGTTCGCCAACGTCAACAACCTGTTCGATCGCGATCCGCCGCTGACCACCTATGGCGCGATCCACTATGACACGATCGGCCGTTACATGACGGCGGGGGCGAAGGTTCGCTTCTGAACGAAAAAGGCTATGACGGCGTCCTGAACGGACGCCGTCATGAACTGAGCAGGGGATAAGAGATGAACCAGACTATATTGAAATCGATATTGGCGGGTTCGCTCCTGTCCCTTTCAGCCGGGCTTTCCATGCCGGCCGGCGGCGCTACGCCTTCTTCGGCAAATACCAGGCTGATGGCGGTCATGAAGGGCCGTCCGGCGGTCAAGACCGCGCTCGCCGCGCTCGAACAGGAGCATGGTCAGTGGGTCGAGAACATCATCGCCCTGACGCAGATCCCTGCCCCGCCCTTCAAGGAGGCCATGCGCGCCAAGGCCTATGCCGATATGTTCAGGACGGCCGGTCTGGGCGACGTCGAGATTGACGAGGAAGGCAATGTGCTGGGCCTGCTGCGCGGCGCCGGCAAGCCGGGCGGCAAGCTGGTCGTCGTATCGGCCCATCTGGATACCGTCTTTCCGGAGGGCACCGATGTCACCGTGCGCCGCGAGGGCAGCAAGCTGCATGCGCCGGGAATCGGCGACGATGTTGCGGGCCTTGCCACGCAGATCAGCCTGATAAAGGCGCTTATGGCGGCGAAGATCAAAGCGCCGATGGACATCCTGTTCGTCGGCGATGTCGGCGAGGAAGGACTGGGTGACCTGCGCGGGGTCAAGCATCTGTTCCTGAAGGGCAAATATAAGGACCGCATTGCCAGCTTCTTTTCGATCGACGACGGGTCGGTCGACGGCCTGACCAATGGCGGTGTCGGCTCCAAGCGTTACAAGCTGACGTTCAAGGGGCCAGGTGGCCATAGCTTCGGCGCCTTCGGCATCGTCAATCCGATGACGGCGATGAGCCAGGCGATCGTCAATATCTACAAGATTCCGGTGCCTAAATCGCCCAAGACCACTTTCAGCGCCAGCGTGGTAGGCGGCGGATCGTCCGTCAACGCGATCCCGCGTGAGAGCTGGTTGCAGCTGGACATGCGGTCGGAAAGCGCGGCGGAACTGGCGAAGCTGGAGCAGTCCGTGCTGGCGCAGGTCGATGCCGGCGTGGCATCGGAAAATGCGGCGCGATCGACCAAGGATGGTGCGATCAGCGTGGACAAGCAACTGATCGGCGATCGCCCCGCAGGGAACACCGACCCAGCCAGCCCGCTGGTGCAGCAGACGATGGCCGCCTATGCGACCGAGGGCGTTACCGCACGGCTCAGCTTCTCCTCGACGGACGCCAATGTACCCATGAACCTGGGCATCCCCGGCATCACCATTTCGCGGGCGGCGACCGGCGGACGCGGTCACTCGCTGGACGAATGGATCGATATCAGTCCGCTGCCGTCGCTCAAAGTGAAGCGGATGAACCTGCTCGCTATCCTTGCCGCTGCGGGCTATCGATAGGATAGGCCAAGCCAGCCGGCGAGCAGGCGCAATTCTTGCCGGAGCGCGTCGTCCGTGTCAGGCGGCGCGCCTGGTTCCAGATGATGGGATTGTACGAGCAATGTGCCGGCCTTCTGGTCCGCCTTGAGATCGACAGGCCGGGGCTCAGATGCGTCCCGAAGAAGATAGGCGATCTGACCCAGGCCTTCGATAATATGCCTTCCTCGCGCAGAGCGTCGATGGCGGTGCGTGCTATTGCACCTGCGCCAGCCAGTCGGCCAGATTATAATGGTTGCTGACCCGCGCGATTCTACCCTCGCGGAACTGGAAGAAGGTGCCGACCCGCAGCCGATAGCCCTGCCCGCGCGCCCGCGGGAGGTCGCCATCGGTTTCGAGATAACGCCCCGTCAGCATGAATTCCGCCGCACCATGCTCGTCATCCGGGGTGAGGATAAAGATCGGATCTATCACCTCTTCCTTATAGCAGCGGTTCATATGGTCGAGGAATTCGGCGAAGACCTGCTTGCCCTGGCGTACGGCCCCTTGCGACGGTTCATGCACGACATCGTCGGTCACAAGATCAAGCATGGCGGCGGCATCGCCACGATTGAAGGCAGCATAATAGCGGCCCAGCAGATCAACGCTCATCCGTTTGCTTCCATCCTTATGGGCGATAAAGACGACCGACCCTCCAGCATCACCGTCACGGGCATCCCAGACGGTCGGCATGCCAGCGCAGATGGTCCGCCATGAAGGTGGAAATGAAATAATAGCTGTGATCATAGCCCGGTTGCAGCCGCATCGTCAGCGCGATGCCCGCCGTCCTGCACGCTTCTTCCAGCAATTCGGGTTTCAACTGGTTCGTGAGGAAGTTGTCGGCATCCCCCTGATCGACCAGCAGGTCGGGGACACGCGCGCCATCTTCTATCAGCGCGACGGCGTCATGCTTGCGCCAGACGGCCTGATCGTCGCCCAGATAGCCGGTCAGGGCCTTCTGCCCCCAAGGCACCTGGGATGGCGCAACGATGGGCGAAAAGGCCGACACCGCCTTGTACCGATCCGGGAAGGTCAGGCCGATCGTCAGCGCGCCATGGCCGCCCATGCTGTGGCCCATGATCGATTGGCGATCCATGTCCGCCGGAAACGCCTGCGCGATCAGCGCCGGCAGTTCCTGCGTGATATAGGTCCACATCTGGTAGTGCGGGGCGAAGGGCGGCTGCGTCGCATCGACATAGAAGCCCGCGCCAAGGCCGAAATCATAGGCACCGTCGGGATCGTCCGCCACGCCTTCTCCGCGCGGCGAGGTGTCCGGCGCGATGAAGATGAGGCCCCGTTCCGCGCACAGCGCGCGAAACTCACCCTTTTCCGTCACATTGGCATGGGTGCAGGTCAGGCCGGACAGATACCAGACGACCGGCAGCTTCGTACTTTTCGCATGCGGCGGGACATAGACGGAGAAGGTCATGTCCGTGCCAGTGGCGGTGGAGGCGTGCCGGTACACGCCCTGCACGCCGCCAAAGGCGCAATTGGTGCTGACCGTTTCCATCAGAAGACGACGACCGATCGGATGCTTTTGCCCGCGTGCATCAGGTCGAAGGCGGTATTGATCTCCTCCAGACCCATGACATGCGTAATCATCGGGTCGATCTCGATCTTGCCGGTCATATACATATCGACGATCTTGGGCACATCGGTGCGCCCCTTGGCGCCGCCAAAGGCCGTGCCGCGCCAGTTGCGGCCGGTGACGAGCTGGAAGGGACGGGTCGCGATCTCCTTGCCTGCTTCGGCCACGCCGATGATGATCGACGTACCCCAGCCGCGGTGGCAGGCCTCCAGCGCGGTGCGCATCACGTCGGTATTGCCGGTCGCGTCGAACGTGTAGTCGGCGCCGCCGTCGGTCAGTTCCACGATCCTGGCGACCGTCTCCTCGCGCGACAGCCCCTTGCTGTTGAGGAAGTCGGTCATGCCGAACTTGCGGCCCCATTCCTCACGGTCGGGATTGATGTCCACGCCGATGATCCTGTTCGCGCCGGCAAGTCGGGCACCCTGGATCACGTTGAGGCCGATGCCGCCAAGCCCGAAGATGACGACATTGTCGCCCACCTGCACCTTGGCCGTGTTGATGACCGCGCCCACGCCCGTCGTCACGCCGCAACCGATATAGCAGCTCGACTGGAACGGCGCGTCTTCACGGATCTTCGCCAGCGCGATTTCGGGCAGGACGGTGAAGTTGGAGAAGGTCGAGCAGCCCATATAATGGAAGATCGGCTGCCCCTTGTAGCTGAAGCGGGTCGTCCCATCGGGCATCAGCCCCTTCCCCTGGGTCGCGCGGATGGCGGTACACAGGTTGGTCTTGCCGCTAAGGCAGCTTTTGCACTGGCGGCACTCTGGCGTGTAGAGCGGGATGACATGGTCGCCCGGCTTGACCGATGTGACGCCCGCACCGACTTCCCGCACGATGCCCGCGCCTTCATGGCCAAGAATGGACGGGAAAATGCCTTCGCTATCGAAACCGTCCAGCGTGTAGGCGTCCGTGTGGCAGATGCCGGTCGCCATGATTTCGACCAGCACTTCGCCGGCCTTGGGGCCTTCGAGATCGACTTCCACGATTTCGAGCGGCTTCTTGGCTTCGAATGCGACGGCGGCGCGAGTCTTCATGCGACTTCCTTGATTTGCGAGGATGAAGCCGCTCTATCATTGGTCCAATCCTGCGTTAATATGGATTTTTTGCAATAGACTATGTCATTTGAGGGATAATATGTCGGCTTGGGATGGGATAGACGAATTTATCGCGGTGGCGACGACCCGGTCCTTCACCCGCGCGGCGCGCGCCATCGGCATGTCGCCCACCCATGTCAGCCGCTCCATCATGGCGCTGGAACAGCGCGTGCAGGCGCAACTGTTCCACCGCACGACCCGGACCGTTCGCCTGACCGATACGGGGCAGATATTTTTCGAACGATGCGAACGGATCGCGCAGGAGCGGGACGAGGCGATCGCGCTGATCGGGGAAAAGGGCGAACCGCAGGGAGAATTGCGGATAACCTGTTCTACAGCCATGGGCGAGCGGTTCGTGGCACCCATCATCCGTCGTTTTGCCATGCCCCACCCCAGGTTGAACGTGACGATCGACCTGTCCAATCGCGTCGTCGATCTGGTGGCGGAGGGCTATGATCTGGCGATCCGTACAGGCCATGTCGCCGATTCCCGCCTGATCGCGACACGGGTCGCGTCGCGCACGTTGCATACCTGCGCTGCCCCCGCCTATCTTGCCCGCGCCGGCACGCCAAGGACGGTTGGTGATCTGGCCGCGCATGAATGTATCGCAGGCAGCAGCGCGACCTGGCATTTTAACGCTGGAGGCAAGGAGGCCGTGCACCAGCCCAGGGGACGGTTCCGCTGCAACAGCGGCGACGCCGTGATGGAGGCCTGTATTTCGGGGCTGGGCATCTGCCAGCTGCCCGACTTCTATATCCTGCCTTTCCTGAAACATGGCATGGTCGCGCTGATATTGGAGGATTGCCAGCCGGCGGACGAGCCGATCTGGGCGGTCTATCCCCAGCGCCGCCATTTGCTGCCCAAGGTGCAGATGGCCGTGGACAGCCTTCGCCATGAATTGGGGCCTGCGATGAATATCCGTGCGCGGGGGCTTGCCGATTGAGCCTATCCGCTGGTGCTGCGCCGGACGACCAGTCGCGCCGGCAATATGGTGGGCGGTAAGGGTCGATCCTCCACCTGCGCGACCAGCGTATCGACCAGCAATTGCCCCGCTCCCTTCATGTCCTGCATGATGGTGGTGAGCGGCGGCGTGGTCAGGCTGGCGGCCGGAATATCGTCGAAGCCGACGATGGCGACGTCGCCCGGCACAGTGAGGCCTGCCTCCGCCAGCGCGCGCAGCGCCCCGATGGCGATGAGGTCGCTGGCGGCGAAGATCGCGTCGAAGGATATGCCCCGCCCGATCAGGGTCCGGGCAGCGGCATGGCCGGCATCCTCCGCGGTCAGCGCATCGACCTGAAGCGCGGGGTCCGGCGCGATACCATGAGCCGCCATCGCATCGCAAAGCCCGGCATAGCGATCCGCAAATTCGGGATAATGTTCGTCGGCCTGGCCCAGAAAGGCGATGCGGCGACGCCCCAGCCCCAGCAGATGTTCGCCCCCCAGCCGCCCCGCTCCTATATTGTCCGACCCCACCGTCGGGCCGATCGTGTCCGTCCCCACCGACCCCCAGCGCACGAAATGGGTGCCATGATCGACCAGTTCGGTCAGTCGGCGCTGGTAGAGCGTATAATCGCCATAGCCCAGGAGAATGAGACCGTCGGCGCGATGGCTGTCCTGATAACGGACATGCCAGTCATCCTCCATCTTCTGGAAGGAAATGAGCAGGTCCAGTCCACGCGCGCCGCATTGCCGGGTAATCGATCCCAGCATGGCGAGGAAGAAGGGATTGATGTTCGATTCGTCCGGCGTCGGATCTTCGAAGAACAGTAGCGCGATGGTGTTGGACCGTTGCGACCGGAGCGAGGAAGCGTTCTTGTCGACCGAATAGTTGAGGTCGCGAGCGATCGCCTCGATCCGTTCGCGAGTGGTGCGGCTGACCGATCGCGATCCGCGCAGCGCGCGACTGACCGTCGGCTGTGACACGCCGGCCAGATAGGCAATATCGAAGCTGGTCGGCTTGTTGCCGGGCGGACGCCCCATCTTCCCTCTCCCGGCGCGAAGGACCGATGCGCCACAGCCATGGTAGATGGCCCATGAAAACAAGGCAATTGCGGCCTTCGCGACAGGGACGAACGTGACAATCCGGTGACAGCCGATACCCCCTGCATAATATGCGCATACGTATGCCTGCTGGCGGGGGCGATCGAACGCAGCCTATGCAGGGCGAACCCGCAGGGACATGGCACCGTAAAGTCATGCCGGCGGCGAGGGTTTCCAGCACCGGCGATCAGGGTCTGTCCGGTGTCTTTGGGGGAGAGGATAAAGTGGCTTATCATCATAACCGCGTCCATTTGCTGGGCGCTTCGCTTCTGGCCATCATGGCTACGGCCAGCCCCGTCGCCGCGCAGGAGGCTACGCAGGCTGACGCCGCGCCGCAGGACGGCGGCAGCGATACGATCGTCGTCACGGGTTTTCGCGCCGCGCTCCAAAGCGCCGTCAATGTGAAGAAGAATGCCGCGCAGATCGTGGAATCGGTGTCGGCCGAAGATATCGGCAAGCTGCCCGATGCGTCGATCGGCGAATCCATCGCCCGCCTGCCCGGCCTGACGTCGCAGCGCCTGTTCGGCCGCGCCAATTCGATCGCAATCCGTGGCGCGAGCGCCGACCTGTCCTCGACCACGCTCAACGGCCGGCCGCAGACCTCGACGGGCGAACAGCGCAATGTCGAATTCGACCAATATCCTTCCGAAGTCGTGAGCCGCGTGGATGTGTTCAAATCGCCGCAGGCCAACCTCATCAATCAGGGTCTGGCCGGCACGGTCGATATTCGCACCATTCGTCCGCTGGATTATGGCAAGGAACTGTTTTCGGTCGGTGCGCGCGGCGTCTATACCGACCTTGGCAAGGTCAATGCCGACAGCAAGGACAAGGGCTATCGCCTGACCGGCACCTATGTCGGCCAGTTTGCCGGGGATCGTATCGGCGTGTCGCTGTCGGCCGCCTATAATGACGAACCCTATCAGTCGAAGGAGTTCGAGGCCTGGGGCTATGCCGATGGGCCCAATGGCGACAAGGTGATTGGCGGCATCAAGCCGTTCGGCGTGTCCACGCAACTGAAGCGTCTGGGCATCCAGGGCGCGGTGCAGGTGCAGGCGACCGATACGCTGCTGCTGACCTTCGACGGCTTTTATGGCGACTTCAAGGAAAAGCAGATCAAGCGCGGCGTCGAATTCCCACTCTACTGGAGCGGCGCGACATTGGTGCCCGCCAGCATCGGTACGGACGGCGACTTCATCAACAAGGGCAGCTTCACCGGTGTCGAGGCCGTGGTCAACAACCACGGCTATGAACGCAAGTCGAAGATTTTTTCGGGCGGGTTCAACGCCAAATATACCGGCGACGATGGCTGGTCGGCCAGTTTGGATTTCGGCTATTCGCGCACCGACCGCAACGAACTGTCGCTCGAATCCAATGCCGGCACGGGCTATGGCCCCGGCAATGGCGCCACCGACACGCTGGATTTCGTGAGCGACGGGAAGGGCACGCATTTCACCAGCCATCAGCTGGACTATGGCAACCCCAATCTGATGGTGCTGACCGATCCGCTGGGTTGGGGCGCCGGCGCGCCGCTCGGCCATCAGGAAGGCTATTATAATAATCGCATCATCGACGATGAGATCAAAAGCTATCAGGTCGAATTCGGCAAGGAGATCGAAGGCAGCTTCCTGTCGAAGATCACCGCAGGCCTGGGCTATGTCGATCGCACCAAATCCAAGACGCCCGAAGAATATGTGCTCAACCTCGCGAATGGCGCGACGTCGCTGGTACTGCCGGAACAATATCGTCTGGCGGCGACGGACCTGAGCTTCATCGGCGTCGGCCCGATCCTGTCCTATGATCCGTTCAAGCTGCTGGCCGACGGCGTCTATATCAGGACGCTGAACCCCAGCAAGGATGTGCCCGCCAAAGCCTATTCGGTGACGGAGCGGGTGATGTCCGCCTATCTGATGGCCAATATCAAGCAATCGGTGGGTTCGGCGGAACTGAGCGGCAATATCGGCGTGCTGGCGCAGAATACCGAACAGAAATCGCGCGGTTTCGTCAACCTGGCGGCGGCCGATCTGGTGCCCACGACCCGAGGCGACACTTATTGGGACGTGCTGCCCAGCATGAACCTGTCGCTGCGCTTCCCCAGCGACTTTGTCGTCCGCCTGGCGGCGGCGCGCGAAATCCAGCGACCCCGGTTCGAGGATATGAAGGTCAGCCTCGACTATGGCTATAACACGGCCAGCGGCGTCATCACCGGCACTGGCGGAAATCCCTATCTTCGCCCCTATCGCGCCTGGGCGGCGGACCTCAATTTCGAGAAATATTTCGGGACGAAGGGCTATGTCGGCCTGCAACTCTTCGCCAAGAAGCTGCAAAGCTATGTCTATCGCGAGACGGCGGCGTTCGACTATAGCGGCCTGCCCGTAGTCCTGCCGCCGGGCGTGACCGATCCCGAAGGCACGCTGACCCGCCCGGTCAACGGCAAGGGCGGCAAGCTCTATGGCTTCGAGCTGGCCGGGACGGTGCCATTCGAGATCGTCACGCCGGCGCTGGACGGCTTCGGCCTGACCGGCGGCATGGGCTATACCAAGACCAGCATCAAGCCGGGCGTCGGCGCCGCATCGGAAGACCTGCCCGACTATTCGCGCTGGGTCGCCAATGGTACGCTCTTCTTCGAGAAATGGGGGTTCAACGCCCGTGCTTCGGCCCGCTATCGCTCAGCCTTCGTGGGTCAGTTCGTCGGCTTTGGCGGTGAACGCGAGCTGCGCCGGGCGCTCGCCGAAACCATCGTCGACGCGCAGGTCGGCTATGATTTCCAGAAGGGCAGCGCGCTGGAAGGCCTGTCGGTGTTTGTACAGGGCCAGAATCTGACCGATGAACCCTTCGTGTCCGTGGACACCGGCGCGTCGATCCAGATCCGCAACTATCAAAGCTATGGCCGCCGTTTCATGGCAGGCTTCAACTACCGCTTCTGATGTGTAGAGTGGCCCGGCGGCTGTACGTCGCCGGGCCTTTTTCAAGGCTCTAGCTAAGGGATGTCCCTGATGGGTCGAACGGCCACGACTTTCCTCGTGACGGCTGCCGGGATAGTTGCGGCCCTGACCGGCGTGGGACATGCGCGGGCGGACACGCTGTCCGACCTGCGTGCGCGTGGGCCGGAACAGGAAATCGTCTATTTCGTCCTGCCTGACCGTTTCGCCAATGGCGACCGGAAAAATGACCCTGGCGGCCTGAAAGGCGGCCCCCTCCGGACCGGATACGACCCGACGTCGCGCGCCTTCTATCATGGCGGCGACCTGAAAGGATTGACCGCGAAGCTGGACTATATTCAGGGGCTGGGCGCGACGGCCATCTGGTTGGCGCCGGTGTTCAAGAACAAACCGGTTCAGGGCGCCAAGGGGCAGGAAAGCGCGGGCTATCATGGCTATTGGGTGACGGACTTCACCACCGTCGATCCGCATTTCGGCACGGATGCCGACTTCAAGGCGCTGGTCGATGCGGCGCACCAGCGCGGCATGAAAGTCTATATGGACATCATCGCCAACCATACGGCCGATGTGATCCGGTATCGGGAAAGCCCGTCCAGCGCGGCACCCTATCGCAGCAAGGCCGACTATCCCTGGTCGCGCCGGGGTGGCGCAGCAGGCAAGGCGATCAATACCGGTTTCGCCGGCGACCGCGACGGCAGCGTCGCCAATTGGGATAAGCTGAGCGATCCCGCCTTCGCCTACACGCCGGTCGTACCCAAAGGCGAGGCACGGATCAAAGTCCCCGCCTGGCTGAACAATCCCATTCATTATCACAATCGCGGCGACACCGACTGGAAGGGCGAGAGCGCGCAATATGGCGATTTCGTTGGCCTCGACGACCTTGCCACAGAAGATCCGCGCGTGGTCGCCGGCTTCATCGCCATCTACAAGGGCTGGATCGACCGGTTCGGCATCGACGGCTATCGCATCGACACCGCCAAACATGTGAACGCCGAATTCTGGCGCGCTTTCATCCCCGCCATCCGCGCCCATGCGGCGGCGAGGGGAATCCCCCATTTCCATATCTTCGGCGAAGTCGCGACCGACGCCTATGATCCGGCGCTGCTGGCCAGCTGGACCCGCAATGCCGGTTTCCCGGCGGTGCTGGACTTCGCCTTCATGCGCGCCGCCGTCGATGCGGCCAGTGGCAAGAGCGGCACCGAGATGCTCGCGCGGCTGGGCGATGACGATGCCCTCTATGAAGGTGGCCAGGCGGCGGCGCTGCAACTGCCGACCTTTCTTGGCAATCATGATGCGGGCCGCTTCGCCTGGTTCCTGCGTCAGGCCCAGCCTGGCATGAGCGCGGACGAAGAACTGGCACGCGCCATATTGGGCCATGCCATGCTGCTGACTTTGCGCGGCGTGCCCACGCTTTATTATGGCGACGAACAAGGCTTTGCCGGCACCGGCAACGACCAGCAGGCGCGGCAGGACATGTTCGCGTCCAGGGTCTCAGAATATAATGCGGACCGGCTGGTCGGCACCAGCGCGACCACGGCGACCGACAATTTCAACCCCGACCACCCGCTCTATCGCGCGATCGCCAGGCTGGCGAAGCTGCGCCGCGATACCCCTGCCCTGTCGCGCGGCGCGACTCTGCTCCGCGTCGGTTCGGACAAGCCCGGCCTTTTCGCTGTATCCCGCTTCGATCCCGACACGGGCCGCGAAGTGCTGGTCGCCTTCAACACATCGTCCGCGCCATTGTCGGTCCGTATCGCGGTCGATCCGGCAAGCGGCGGCTTCACGTCGCTGGCTGGCGCCTGCCCGGACGTTCCCAACGCGCCGGGCAGCCTGGCCCTTTCCCTGCCTGCGTTCGGCTATGCCGTCTGCGCTGCCAAACCCTGAAAACGGAAAACGCCTTCATGACGCTTGCGACGACATCGACCGATCAGCCCTGGTGGAAGGGAGCGGTAATCTACCAAATCTATCCGCGCAGTTTTCAGGACAGCAATGGCGACGGTATCGGGGACCTCAATGGCATCACGGCGCGGCTGGACCATGTCGCGAAGCTGGGCGCTGACGCCATCTGGATCTCCCCTTTCTTCACCTCTCCGATGCGTGATTTCGGCTATGACATCGCTGACTATTGCGATGTCGATCCGATCTTCGGCACGCTGGCGGATTTCGACGCGCTGGTCGCGCGTGCGCACGCATTGGGACTGAAAGTCACGATCGATCAGGTCTATGCCCATACGTCCGACCAGCACGACTGGTTCGCGCAAAGCCGCGCCAGCCGGACGGGTGAAAAGGCCGACTGGTTCGTCTGGGTCGATCCACGCGAAGACGGCACCCCGCCCAATAACTGGCAGTCTGTGTTCGGCGGCCCGGCCTGGACCTGGGACGGGCGGCGCGGCCAATATTATATGCACCAGTTTCTGAGCAGTCAGCCGCAGCTTAACGTCCATAACCCGGCGGTGCAGGATGCGCTGCTGCATGCGATGCGTTTCTGGCTGGACCGCGGCGTCGATGGCTTCCGCCTCGATGCGCTCAATCATTCGATGCATGATCCGCTGCTGCGCGACAATCCGCCCGCGCCGCAAACAGGGAAGCCGCGGACCCGATCCTTCGATTTCCAGATCAAGCGCTACAGCCAGTCCCATCCCGGCGTGGTCGATTTCATCAAGCGTATTCGCACGCTCTGTAACGAATATGGCGCGATCTTTACCGTGGCAGAGGTGGGTGGCGACCTGTCCGAAGCGGAGATGAAGGCTTATACCGCAGGCGAAGGCCATCTCAACAGCGCTTACGGTTTCAACTTCCTCTATGCCGACGCGCTGACGCCGACGCTGGTGGCAGACACGGTCGATCGCTGGCCCGACGAGCCGGGCATGGGCTGGCCGAGCTGGGCGTTCGAAAATCACGATGCGCCACGCGCACTGTCGCGTTGGTGCGCGCCGGAGGATCGCCCGGCCTTCGCGCGGCTGAAGGCGATGCTGCTGGTCGCGCTTCGCGGCAACGCGATCCTCTATCAGGGGGAGGAACTGGGCATCACCCAGGTGGATATTCCCTTTGAGCGGCTGCAAGATCCCGAAGCGATAGCCAACTGGCCGCTGACCCTGTCGCGCGACGGCGCGCGGACGCCTTTGCCATGGGCAGCGGACGCAGCGCAGGCGGGGTTTAGCGACGTCGAATCCTGGCTTCCGCATGGCGCGGATCATCTGGCGCTGGCGGTCGACGCGCAGGAGGTGGACGCCAACTCGCTGCTCAACCATACCCGCGCCATGCTGGCCCTGCGCAAGGCGCATCCGGCGTTGCGCCATGGCCGTCTGGAGATCCTTATCGCCGACAAGCAGCGTTTGCTGTTTCGACGCACCGCCGATGGCCAGTCGCTGCTTTGCCTGTTCAACCTGTCGGGCGAGCCGGCAGCCTGGCCGGAACAGATCGCGCCGACGAACAAGCTGATCAGCACCGTCAACGGCGCCGCGCCCGGCATATTGCCGCCTTTCGGCGCGCTGGTGATCGAGGAATAGGGCAGCAGAAAGCGCCCTCCGTCCGCTGGACGCGCACGAAGGGCAAGGGCCTTCGCAATCCGGTCTTTGAGGCCGGTCTCCCCGCCCCCGGATCGGGCTGCACACCGGTCCGGGGGCTTTATCGTCTAGCGCGGCGCCATGCGGATCGCGCCGTCGAGGCGGATGACTTCGCCGTTCAGCATCGGATTGCGGACGATGCTTTCCACCAGTTGCGCATATTCGGCAGGCTTGCCCAGGCGACTGGGATGCGGCACCTGCGCACCCAGCGCGTCTTGAACATTTTGCGGAAATGCCTCCAGCATCGGCGTCAGGAAAATGCCGGGCGCGATCGTCATGACGCGGATCTTGTGCTGGGCGAGGTCGCGGGCGATCGGCAGGGTCATGCCGACGACGCCGCCCTTCGACGCGCTGTAGGCTGCCTGGCCGACCTGCCCGTCATAGGCGGCGACCGATGCGGTATTGACGATGACGCCGCGTTCGCCGTCCACCTCGTCCGCCGCGGCGAGGCGTGCGGAGAATTTGGAAATGACGTTGAAGCTGCCGATCAGGTTGACCGCCACCGTCTTGGCGAAGGTGTCGAGCGGGTGCGGCACATTTTCCTTGCCCACCGTCTTTACGGCCGGGGCGATGCCCGCGCAGTTGACTAGGATGCGGGCGACGCCATGTGCTGCTTCGGCCGCATCCAGACCCGCCGTGACGCTGGCATCGTCTGCGACGTTGACAGCGACATAGACACCTCCGAGCCCCTGTGCGGTCGCCTTTCCCGCATCCTCATTCAGGTCGAAGATCGCGACCCTGGCACCCTGCGCCGCCAGCATCGCAGCGGTCGCCTTGCCCAGCCCCGACGCGCCGCCGGTGACGATCGCCGCTACGCCTTTGATATCCATGTCGCTGTCTCCTTCAGATCAATTCGATGGCCATGGCGGTTGCTTCGCCGCCGCCAATGCACAGGCTCGCCACGCCGCGCTTGAGGCCGCGCGTCTCCAGCGCCGCGATCAGCGTCGCCAGGATGCGGGCGCCCGATGCGCCGATCGGGTGGCCGAGCGCGGTCGCGCCGCCATTGACGTTGATCCGGTCGTCCGGGATGCCCAGTTCCCTGGCGGCGATCATGGCGACCACGGCGAAGGCCTCGTTCACCTCGAACAGGTCGACATCGGCAACCGTCCAGCCGGCCTTGTCTAGCGCCTTGCGCATGGCAGGCACCGGTGCGGTGGTGAATTTGGACGGCTCATGCGCATGGGCGGCGGTCGCGACGACCTTTGCCACTGTCTTGAGGCCGAGCTTTTCCGCCACGCTGGCGCGGGTCATGACCAGCGCCGCCGCGCCGTCCGAAATGGAGGACGCATTGGCAGCGGTGATGGTGCCGTCCTTGACGAAGGCGGGTTTAAGCGAGGGGATTTTCTCCGGCCTGGCCTTGCCCGGTTGCTCGTCGGTATCGACGATCATGTCACCACCCCTGCCCTTGACCGACACCGGCGTGATTTCCCGGGTGAAGGCACCGCTGCCGATCGCTGCATTGGCGCGTTCGAGCGAGCGTATGGCATAAGCGTCCTGATCCTCGCGCGTGAACTGATAGTCGCGCACCGCTTCTTCGGCAAAGACGCCCATCGCCTTGCCGGGCTCATAGGCATCCTCCAGGCCGTCCATCATCATCGTGTCGACGATGCGGTCATGGCCGATGCGCGCGCCGCCGCGATGCTTGGGCAAGGCATAGGGCGCGTTGGTCATGCTTTCCATGCCGCCCGCAATGACGATGTCGGCCGCGCCGGACGCCAGCGCCTCATGCGCCATGATCGCGGCCTGCATGCCGGAGCCGCACATCTTGTTGACGGTAGTGGCTTGCGTGTTGAGACCGAGGCCAGCGCCAAGAGCTGCCTGACGAGCGGGCGCCTGCCCCAGGCCGGCGGGCAGCACGCAACCCATATAGATGCGGTCGATGGCATCGCTCGGCGCACCGGCGCGCTCGACGGCCGCCTTCACGGCCGCGGCACCCAGTTCGGTGGCCTTTACGGATGACAAGGCGCCCTGAAACCCGCCCATCGGCGTGCGGGCATAGCTGACGATGACGACCGGATCGTCCTGCATGGTCTCTCTCCTGAAATAGCGTGGTTAAAGGCTGCGCGCGATCACCATGCGCTGAATGTCCGACGTGCCTTCGTAAATCTGGCACACGCGCACGTCGCGATAGATTTTGGCGATGCCATATTCCTCCAGATAGCCATATCCGCCCAGCGTCTGCATCGCGCCGGACACGATCGCTTCGGCCGCTTCGGAGGCAAAGAGCTTGGCCATGGAGGCTTCGGCGAGGCAGGGTAGCCCGGCATCCTTGGTCCGGGCGGCGTGCAGGACGAGCTGGCGCGCCGCCTCCAGCCGGGTGGCGAGATCCGCCAGGCGAAAGCCCACCGCCTGATGCTCGATGATCGCCTTGCCGAAACTCTGGCGATCCCTGGCATAGGCGACCGCGATCTCCAGCGCGGCCTGCGCCATGCCGACGCACTGGGCGGCGATGCCGATGCGACCGGTTTCGAGGTTGGCGAGCGCGATGCGATAGCCCTGTCCCGGATGCCCGATCAGCAGGTCGTCCTCCACGAACATGTCGTCGAAGCGCAACGCGCAGGTATCCGACGCACCCTGCCCCAACTTATGTTCGACCTTGTCCACGCCATAGCCGGGCCGGTCGGTCGGTACGATGAAGGCGGACAGGCCCTTCTTGCCGGCTTCCGGGTCAGTGACGGCAATGATCATCACCAGACCCGCGATCTTGCCTGACGTAATGAACTGCTTGGCGCCATTGATGCGCCACCCGCCGTCGACCTTCACCGCGCGGGTGCGCACGGCCGATGCGTCGGATCCGGCGTCGGCTTCGGTCAGGGCAAAGGCGCCGATGGTCTTTCCTCCAATAAGGTCGGGAAGGAAGCGTGATTTCTGGGCTTCGCTGCCATCCTTGAGCAAGCCAGAGACGAGGATGCTGTTCTGGATCGAGACGATGGTGGACAATGCGCCATCCGCCGCCGCGATCTCCATCAGGGCCAGCGCGTAGGAGACGGCATCCGCCTCCGCGCCGCCAAAGGCTTCGGGCGCGGTCATGCCCCACAGGCCAAGCCCCGCCAAGTCCTTGAACAAGGCAGCCGGATAGCCGCCCTCCGACTCGAAGCGCGCGCTGTGCGGGCGGATCATATTTTGTGCGAAATCGCGCACCGTATCGCGAATGGCGGCCTGAACATCCGTCAGCATCTACTCTCTCGTATTTTATATACTGGTGAGTATATTGATTGTTCCTACGTTTCTTGTCAATGCTCGCAACGCCCAAGGAGCCACTATTGCCCAAGTCCGTCGCCATCACGCCTGCCCAGCCTCTTGCCTCGCCCTTTCGCAGCAAGTCGGAACGGGAACAGGACCGGGCGGACAAGCGGGAAGCCGTGCTGGTGGCGGCGGTGCGCATGTTCAACGCGCGCGGCTATCATGCCGCCTCGCTCGACGATGTCGCCGCGAGTCTGGGTATCAGCAAGCCGACCATATACCATTATCTGGGCAACAAGGAGCAGGTGCTGGTCGAATGCGTCAATCGTGGCCTGTCCATGCTGCGCGAGGCGGCGGATGCGGCCGCCGGGACGCCGGGCAGCGGTCATGACCGGCTACGCGCCTTCCTGCTTCGCTATGCCTGTATCAACATGGATGATTTCGGCCGTTGCGTGATCCGCACCAACGAGGAAGTGCTGTCGATGGACAGCGCCATCCGGTTTCGGGCGCGCAAAAGAGAGATTGATGAGGCGGTGCGCGACATGATCGCGCAGGGGATCGCCGATCGCTCCATTGCGCCGGTCGATGTGCGCTTTGCCTCCTTCGCGCTGGCGGGGGCGCTCAACTGGCCGGCGCGCTGGCATGATCCAGAAGGGCCGCTCAGTCCGCGAGAGGTCGCGGAGAAGCTGGTCGATATCGCCCTGGGCGGCCTTACCCCGCGCAGTTGACGTTCCGCGTCAGGCGCAACCCTGCCCGCTGGCGCGTTCCGGCGCGCGCCTGATCTGCATGCCATCACCCATGATGGCGGGGACGGCAGCGTTGTGGCCATCTTTTGGATGAAACGTACATATTCGGCGCATTGTCACCGGCGCGCCATTGCGCAATTCTATCAATCAGACAGAGCGATAATCTCGGTTTTGCGAGCGCTTTGACCAATTCTAGAACCGACGCAGGGAAATGACAGGAGAATATCTCATGGATGCGAAGACTTCCGACCCGCTGGGTTGTCCGATGAAGGAGCCGGCCGCACGGCGCACCTTGCTGGGCCGGACCAATCGCGACTGGTGGCCCAACCAGCTGTCGCTCGACATCCTCCAGCAAAACGGCCTGTCGGGCAATCCGCTGGACAAGGATTTCGATTATGCGGCCGCGTTCAAGACGATCGATTATGATGCGCTGAAAGCGGATCTGACCGCGCTGATGACCGACAGCCAGCCATGGTGGCCGGCGGATTACGGCCATTACGGTCCCTTCTTCATCCGCATGGCCTGGCATAGTGCCGGTACCTATCGCACCGGCGACGGGCGTGGTGGCGCATCGTCCGGGTCGCAGCGTTTCGCCCCGCTCAACAGCTGGCCGGACAATGGCAATCTGGACAAGGCGCGCCGGCTGCTGTGGCCGATCAAGCAGAAATATGGCCAGCAGCTGAGTTGGGCGGACCTGATGATCCTGGCCGGCAATGTCGCGATCGAATCGATGGGCGGCCCGGTCTTCGGCTTTGGCGGCGGGCGCGCGGATGTGTTCGAGCCGGAGAAGGACATCTATTGGGGTACGGAAGAAAATTGGGTCGGCGACGAGGCCAATGAAACGCGCATCCAGCCCGAAAAGGACATGGCGCTGGAAAGCCCGCTGGCTGCGATCCAGATGGGGCTGATCTACGTCAATCCCGAAGGGCCGGGCGGCAATCCCGATGCGCTCCAGTCGGGCCGCGATATTCGCGAAACCTTCGCCCGCATGGGCATGAATGACGAGGAAACGGCGGCGCTGACGGCGGGCGGACATACGTTCGGCAAGGCGCATGGCGCAGGCGACGCATCGCTGGTCGGTGCAGAGCCCGAAGGCGCGGATATCGCGCAGCAGGGCCTGGGCTGGCAGAGCGGCCATGAAAGCGGGATGGGCGACCATACCATCACCAGCGGGATCGAAGGCGCCTGGACGCCGACGCCGATTACGTGGGACATGACCTATTTCGACATGCTGCTGGACCATGAATATCAGCTGGTCCGCAGCCCGGCGGGCGCCAAGCAGTGGCAGCCGGTCGGCAACCCGGAAGAGACGCTGGCGCCCAAGGCGCATACGCCCGGCGTCAAGGTGCCCACGATGATGACCACCGCCGACATGGCGATGAAGGTGGACCCGGCCTATCGCGCGGTGATGGAGAAATTCCGGGCAGACCCGGCCTATTTCGCCGACGCCTTCGCCCGCGCCTGGTTCAAGCTGTGCCATCGCGACATGGGGCCGAAGGTCCGGTATCTCGGCCCGGACGTCCCGGCCGAAGACCTGATCTGGCAAGACCCGATCCCTGCGCCGACCGGGCCTGCCCTGCGCGAAGCGGACATCGCTGCGCTCAAGCATAAGATTGCCGGGGCGGGCCTGTCCGTTGCCGATCTGGTCAAGACCGCCTGGGCATCCGCCGTCACCTATCGCGGTTCCGACCATCGCGGTGGCGCCAATGGCGGTCGCCTCCGGCTCGCGCCGCAAAAGGACTGGGATGTCAACGAACCGGCCGAACTGGCACGAGTGCTGGCGGTTTATGAGGCGATCGCCAACGACAGCGGCGCGTCGGTTGCGGATTTGATCGTGCTGGGCGGCAGCGTCGGCATCGAGCAGGCGGCGAAGGCGGCAGGCCATGATGTGACCGTGCCGTTCACGCCGGGACGCACCGATGCGTCGCAGGATCAGACCGATGTCGACGGCTTTGCGGTACTGGAGCCCAAGGCCGATGGTTTCCGCAACTATCTCCAGACGCGCTACAATGTGCCGACCGAGGAGTTGCTGGTCGATCGAGCGCAACTATTGGGGCTGTCTGCGCCGGAAATGACGGTGCTCGTGGGCGGCTTGCGCGTGCTGGGCGCCAATCATGGCGGTTCGACCCATGGCGTACTGACCGATCGGGTCGGGCAGCTGACGAACGACTATTTCGTCAATCTGCTCGATATGGGTACGGCCTGGAAACAGGTGGACGACACGAGCGACGAGACGTTCGTGGGCACCGACCGGGCCAGCAACGAGCAGCGGTGGACGGCGACCCGCACCGACCTTGCCTTCGGCGCCAATTCGCAGTTGCGTGCGTTGGCGGAGGTCTATGCGTCTTCCGACGCAAATGACAAGTTCGTCCGCGACTTCGTGGCGGCCTGGACCAAGGTGATGAATGCCGACCGGTTCGACCTGGCCGCCTAAGCGAGACAGCGAGTTGGACAGCTGGCGGCGATCCCCGGATCGTCGCCAGCTTTTCGACAATATCGAATGATTGAACCGATTTTATACATATGCGCTGAACAATGAAGTTGGACTAGACCTTGGTTCAGCCCGGACGATCCGGCCGATACCCAGCAAGGAGCCTTCCCATGAGCCAGTTCATCACCACCACCGACGGCGTCGATATCTTCTACAAGGATTGGGGCAGCAAGGATGCCCAGCCGATCATGTTCCACCATGGCTGGCCCCTGTCGTCGGACGACTGGGATGCGCAGATGCTGTTCTTCCTGTCCAAGGGCTATCGTGTCATCGCCCATGATCGCCGCGGCCATGGCCGTTCGGCGCAGGTCGATTTCGGCCATGACATGGCCCATTATGCCGCCGACGCCGCCGCGGTCGCCGAACATCTGGACCTGAAGAATGCCGTTCATATCGGCCATTCGACCGGTGGCGGCGAAGTGGCCGCCTATGTTGCCCACCATGGCCTGCCGCAGGGCCGCGTCGCCAAGGCGGTGCTGGTGAGCGCGGTGCCACCGATCATGCTGAAGACGGATCGCTATCCCAGCGGCCTGCCGATGGATGTGTTCGACGGTCTGCGCGCCGGGCTCGCCGCCAATCGGGCCCAATTCTTCCGCGATGTCGCGAGCGGCCCCTTCTACGGCTTCAACCGGGATGGCGCCGATGTGAAGCCTGCCGTCATCGACAATTGGGTGCGGCAGGGCCTGAACGGCAGCGCGCTTGCCCATTATGAAGGGATCAAGGCCTTTTCCGAAACCGATCAGACCGACGATCTGAAGGCGATCACGGTGCCGACGCTGGTGCTGCATGGCGATGGCGATCAGGTGGTACCGTATAAAAATGCCGGCGTGTTGCAGGCGGAGTTGCTGCCCGACGCCACGCTGAAAATCTACGAAGGCTATTCGCACGGCATGTTGACGGTGAACGCCGATGAGCTGAACGCCGATATCCTGGCCTTCATCCAGGGTTAAAAGGCACCGCCCAACACCCGGCGTTCGTTTCGAGCATATTCGAGAATACTTCTCGACAGGCTCTAAGCGAACGGCGTCGAGGTGGCGGCCAGGCGGTTACTGCCATGATGACAGGAAGCCGGACGGTGGGGTGACGGATCAGACGTCGCTCATGCCGTCCGGCTCCATGTCGTCGCGGCCCAGTCCGACAAACTGGTCGAGCAGCCAGCTTGCGGCCGGCCCCGGCGGCGTATCGCGGCGCCAGATGCCCGAAAAACGATAGGTGCCCCCGCTATGGTCGGGCATGACCAGCCGCACCAGCGTACCGGCCACCAAATCCCCCTCGATCATCGGCAGCGGCATATTGCCCCAGCCAATGCCTTCGCGCAGCAGCGCATGTTTTGCGCCCAGATCGGCCAGACGCCAGGTTTTGGGGCTGCTCACGGAAAAATCCTGCCCCTCGGTAAAGCGGGACCGGTCGGTCAGCACCAATTGCGTATAGGTGCGGCCGGCCCCCGGCGCGATCTTCTCCATGCGGCCCAGTGGATGGTCGGGCGCGGCGACCGGGACCATCGGCACGAGGCCGGCGGCCATTCTCTCAATCCCCTCGACACCGGCGGATAGCGGGCCTGAAATGCCGATCACGGCTGCCCGATCCAGCACCATCGCGGTGATGGCGCCCAATGCTTCGGCATGGAGACGCAGCTGCACCGTCGGAAAGGCCTGCGAAAAGGCGCGCAGCACCTTGCCCAGCCGGTCGGACGGCAGCATAACATCGACCGCCAGATCGACTTCCGCCTCCAGCCCGTCGAGCAAACCCTTTACCTTCGCGCGCAATCCATCCAGGCCGTGGGAAATGCTGCGCGCCTCGGCCAGCAAGGCGCGGCCCGCGACGGTCAGTTGCGGCTTGCGCGTCCCTTCCCGATCGAAGAGGGACAGGCCCAGCTGCGCCTCCAGATTGGAAATGCCATAGCTGATGACCGACACGGCGCGGTTCAGCTTGCGCCCGGCAGCGGCAAAACTGCCTGTGTCCACGATCGCCAGAAAGATGCGCAGCTGGTCGAATGTCGGTGTACCGGGATTGTTCACTATTCCATTTCCTCGAACATAAGGATCGGTTTTATCCATCTGAACAGGAAAGATGGCAAGGGGTAAAGACGTCTTAAACAAGGGCGACGCCATCCCGGCCCTCCGCCCGATCAGGAGATACGACAATGATCGAACTGCGCCCCTTCGACAGCCTTGGCGGTGACAATCATGGCTGGCTCGACGCCAAGCATCATTTTTCCTTCGCCGGCTATCATGATCCCGCCCGCATGCATTGGGGCAATCTGCGCGTCTGGAACGACGACACGATCGCGCCGCATACCGGTTTCCCGCCCCACCCGCATCGCGACATGGAAATCATCACCTATGTTCGGGAAGGCGCGATCACCCATGAAGACAGCCTGGGCAACAAGGGCCGGACCGAAGCGGGCGACGTACAGGTGATGAGCGCAGGCACCGGCGTGCGCCATTCGGAATATAATCGCGAAGATGTGACGACGAAGATCTTCCAGATCTGGATCATCCCCACCCGTCAGGGCGAAGCGCCCAGCTGGGGCGCCCGTCCCTTCCCCAAGGGCGAACGGTCGGGGCATTTCGTGACGCTGGCGTCGGGATATGAGAATGACAATGACGCGCTGACCATCCGCACCGATGCGCGGATCGTTGCGGCGACGCTGAAGGCCGGGGAAAGCGCCGACTATCCGATCGGTGCCGATCGCAAGGCCTATCTGGTGCCCGCCACCGGCGCGATCCAGATCGACGATGTCCGTGCCAATGCGCGCGACGGCGTAGCGATCAGCGACGTCGAGGTCATCCGCGTGACGGCTATCGAGGACAGCGAAATCGTGCTGGTCGACGCCGCCTGATCAAAGGGGCAGGGTCGTCCATATGGGACAGCCCTGCCCTTTTCGCTCATGCCCTAACGGGTGACGATCTCCACCTGCGTTTCGCCCAGTCCTGGTGCGCGGGCGCGCAGGATGATCTTGCCCTTACGCTTGGGGTCGCCCTTCACGATCGCCAGAGCAAGGCCGTTGAAGGCATCGCGGCTCCTGGACGGGAAGGCAGTCATGTCCGTTGGATCGCCATTGTCCGTCGCGACGATCTCGCCCGGCCCCTCGATCGTGAAATCGACCTTCTGCTTGGCGGCCGGGACCACATTCCCGTCCTTGTCCAGCACTTTGAGCGTGACGAAGCTGAGGTCGCGGCCGTCGCTGGCGATTGCGGGGCGGTCGGCGGTCAGCGACAGCCTGGCCGCTTCGCCTACGGTGCGGATCGTGGCGGTCGCCCAGGGCTGGCCCTTCTTCCAGGTGACGACCTTCAGCTCACCCGGTTCATAGACGACATAGTCCCAGCGGAAGCGATATTCATAGTCGCGCTTCTTAATCTTGCCCTGCGACTTGCCGTTGACGAACAATTCGCCCTCATCCGCCGAGGAGAAGACATGGACGGGGGTGATTTGCCCCACCCGGTCGGGCCAGGTCCAGTGCGGCAGGATATGGGCGAATTTCAGGTCCGGGCGCCAGCGCGCCTGATAGAGCCAGAAGCGATCCTTGGGGAAACCGGCCAGATCCATGATGCCCGAATAGCTGCTGCGCGACGTGTAATAGGGCGTGGGCTCGCCAAGATAGTCGAAGCCGGTCCAGACAAATTCCCCCGCGACATAGGGGTTCTGGTCGTCAGCGGCCCACACCCGATCGGGCGAAGAGCCGAAATCGGCGGCGTGCAGTTCATAGGCCGACACCTGATGCGTGTCGGGATTGCCGCCCGACCAGGGGCGCACCGGGCCGCTGATGGCGCCTGCGACCGGGAACATATATTCGCCGCGGCTGGAGAGCGCCGAGGCGCTTTCGGTGGACAGGATGACCTTGTCCGGGAATTTCGCGCGGAAGTTGGGATATTGGCCAACGATGCCGCGAATACCCGCGCCCTGATAATTGAGGCTGATGACGTCCACGGTGGTCGGCAGCAGCATGTCCGCCTTGGCAAAGTTCATGGCGCCCGTGGCGGGACGGGTCGGGTCTTCCTCATGCGCGATGGCGACCAGTTCGCGGCCGATCTTGGCGCCCGCTTCGCCATCATATTGTTCGCCCACTTCATTGCCGACGCTCCACAGGATGATGGAGGGGTGGTTGCGGTCGCGGCGCAGCATGGCGCGGGCATCCGCCTCATGCCAGTCGGGGAAGATCAGGTGGAAGTCGTGCGGCGTCTTCTTCTTTTCCCAGCTGTCGAACACTTCGTCCATCACCAGGAAGCCCATGCGGTCGGTGAGTTCGAGCAGTTCGGGCGCGGGGGGATTGTGGCTCATGCGCACCGCGTTGGTGCCCATGTCGCGCAATATTTCCAGCTGGCGTTCGGCTGCGCGGGCGTTGAAGGCAGCGCCCAGCGCGCCAAGATCATGATGATTGTTGACGCCGCGCAGGGGGATATGTTCGCCATTGACGATCACACCCTTGTCGGGATCGAACCTGATGTCGCGCACGCCGAAGCGGGTTTCATAGGTGTCGATCACCTTGCCGCCCTGCGTCACGGTGGAAACGGCGACATAGCGGTTGGGTTGCTGCGTGGGCGGCGGTCCCCAGAGGCGGGGATTGGCGAGGGTGGTGGAGCCGTTCAGCACCGCCTTCCCGCCCGGCGCGATGCTGGCGGACTGGCGCGTGATGCTTGCCACCCGGCGGCCGGTGCGCTTGCCCTCAGCATCCAGCGGATAAAGATCCGTCGAGACTTCGACCTGTGCGGGCTTGTCGCCATCATTGTCGAGCGTCAGGCTGAGATCCACGGTCGCGCGTTCCTTGGCTACCTGCGGCGTGCGGACTGTCCCGCCCCACTGGCCGACATGCACCTTGTTCGCGGTGGTGAGGTAGATGTCGCGATAGAGGCCGCCGCCCGGATACCAGCGCGCAGAGGCGGCGGGATTGTCGAGGCGGATGGCAAGCTGGTTCCTGGCCCCCGGCACCGCATAGGGCGTCAGGTCGAGGCGGAAGCTGTTATAGCCATAGGGCCAGCCGCCGACGAGTTTCCCGTTCAGCCAGACGGTGGCGTAGGACATGGCGCCTTCCACATCGAGGAAGATGGACTGGCCTTTGTCGCTGGCGGGAATGTCGAGCGTCTTGCGATACCAGCCGATGCCCCAGCTGGGCAGGCGGCCCATGCCGCCATAGGGTCCGTCCTTGATGAAGGGACCGGCGATCGCCCAGTCATGCGGCAGGTCCACATGGGTCCAGCCGCTGTCGTCGAAACCGGCCCGAACATAGGGGACGTCGCCACCGGGATTGCCGGCCGGGCGGACATGATGTTTGGCCGGATCCTTGATGAAGGGATTGGCGCTGGGCAAAATCCAGGGCTTCAGTACGTTGGCGCCGCTATCTTCCACCTTCACGGCTGCGTCGGCGGGCGTGTCGGCCAGCTTGCCATCGCCCGTATCCTCGATCGGCGGGCGGACGTCGTAGCGCAGATCGGTGGTAAGGCCAGCCGGATCGCCCTTCGTGAAGCGCCAGTCCTTGCTGATCGAAACGCTGTCGGCGGCGAGCAGCGAAGCCGGAAGAGAGGCCAGGGCCATGGCGGAGAGGGAGACCAGCCGTCGCCAATGCGACACCGAGTTGGACAGTGGTTTCATCATTCTCTCCCTGTTCGCTTGCGCCTGGTAGCGTTATCATTACTCTGAGCGATAGAGGCTGTTTTTGCAAGCCATGAAGTGGCGCACGGATCGGCTTTCCGTGCGCCGCCGGGCGAGCTAGGAAAAGCGAAAAAAGCGTGGGAGAGGGACATGAGAAAAGCGTTTGCGGCTGGTGCCGCCCTGTTGTTGGCGTTGTCGCCCATCGGTGCGATGGCTAAGCCCGTCACCGATTGTGCTCTACGCGATGCGCCCTTTTCCACGCAATCGCCGATCGTCGACCTGTTGCTGAGCCCAGCGGCCAAAGCGATGCTGGAGGCGGATGTGCCGGAAGTCTTCACCGCCCTGCCCCCGCGCTTCTTTGCGACGCAGGCGCCGACCTTTGCCGCGATCCTGAACCTGAAGGCGCTGGCGAAGATGAAGAACCTGCCTGCCGACAAGATGGCGGCGCTGGACGCGAAGCTGCGCGCCCTGCCGGTCACGGCGGAGGACAGGGTGGCGCGCTGCGCGCGCTACGATGACGACCGCCCGACCATCGCGATGCCCAAGGGCAAGCCCCGGCTGCTGATCTTCGAGAAGATCAACGGCTTTCGCGACGGCCCTTCGGTCGATGCCGCCCGCGCCGCCTTTCAGGCGATGGCGCAGCGCAAGGGCTGGGCCGTGGTGGTAAGCGACAAGGGGGGCGTGATGACGCCGGCCCTGCTGCGCCAGTTCGATGCCGTCATCTGGAACAATGTCAGCGGCGACGTGCTGACGCTGGCGCAGCGGACCGCGTTCGAAGCCTATATCGAACAGGGCGGCGGCTATGTCGCGGTCCATGGATCGTCGGGCGATCCGTCCACTTTCTGGCCCTGGTATGTCGATACGCTGGTCGGCACCCAATTTGCCGGCCACCCCATGGACCCGCAGTTTCAGGATGCCAGGGTCGTGGTCGAGGGGCGCACGCATCCGGTGGCGGCCGGCCTGCCGGGCGAATGGGTGATGAACGACGAATGGTATAGCTTTACCGTCAATCCCCGCCCCGGCAGCGCCGTGATCGCGACGCTGGACGAGGGCAGCTACAAGCCCGGCGCCCTGGCCATGGGCGACCATCCGATCGCCTGGACCCGCTGCGTCGGCAAGGGCCGGGTCTTCTATTCCGGCATCGGCCATCGCCCCGAAACCTATGCCGACCCCCATTATGTCACCATGCTGGAAAATGCGGTTGCATGGGCGTCGTCGCGCCGATCCGCCTGCCCACCTGTCAGAGCATCGTCCGATTAGGTCGAACCGGACGATGCTCCGATTGTCTTTTGCTTACCACATTCTGTAATTCGTCGGCCGTTCCGGCCGACTTCACAATGCTCATACCCCCAGCCGGTTGATCGGATAGACGTGCGGCAGGATGATGTCGCCCGGCATGGCGAGTGGCAGCACGGGGCTGGCCGCGCCGCCCAGCAGCGCATCGAAATAGGCGATGGTCCGGGTCAGCCCTTCGCGCAGCCGCACTGTCGGTTCCCAGTCCAGCATGTCGCGGGCGCGGGCGATGTCCGGGCGGCGCTGGCGCGGATCGTCGGCGGGCAAGGGGCGCATGATGAGGGATGATCGCGACCCGGTCAGCGCCTGGATCATTTCGGCCAGTTCGACCATGGTGAATTCGTCGGGGTTGCCGATATTGATCGGTCCGGTGATCGCGTCCGCGCTGCCCATCAGGCGGATCAGCCCGTCGATCAGGTCATCGACATAGCAGAAGGACCGGGTCTGTTGGCCGTCACCATAGAGGGTGATGGGCTGGCCCAACAGGGCCTGGCAGATGAAGTTGGACACCACGCGCCCGTCTGCCGGGTCCATGCGCGGGCCATAGGTATTGAAGATGCGCGCGACCTTGATCCGCACCCGCCCTTCGCGATGATAGTCGAAGAAGAGGGTTTCGGCGCAGCGCTTGCCCTCATCGTAGCAGGCGCGCGGGCCGATGGGGTTCACATGGCCCCAATAATCCTCGCGCTGGGGGTGGACCTCCGGATCGCCATAGACTTCGCTGGTCGAGGCTTGCAGGATCTTGGCGCCGGTGCGTTTGGCCAGCCCCAGCATGTTGATCGCGCCATGCACGCTGGTCTTGGTCGTCTGGACCGGATTGATGCTATATTGCACCGGGGACGCCGGGCAGGCGAGATTGTAGATCTCATCCACCTCGACATAGAGGGGGAAGGTCACGTCATGGCGCATATAGTCGAAATTGGACCGGCCAAGCAGCTGGGTGAGATTGCTTTTCGACCCGGTAAAGAGATTGTCGACACACAGTACGTCATGCCCCTGCGCCACCAGCCGGTCGCACAGATGCGACCCCAGGAAACCGGCCCCGCCGGTCACCAATATACGCTTGATACCCCTGTTCATCGCGTTGCTCCTTTCGGTCTGAAGATGGTGGCGGCCATGGCGGCCAGATAGGTTCGGCTGAAGCGCGCCATCGCGCCGTGGCCCCGGCCGGGGCGCAGCAGGGCGAGCAGGCTGAAGCCCGCCCAGCGAAGGACGTAGCCGGTGAAGAGAATGGCGTCATAGGCGATCCGCGCGAGCGGCCCATGGCTTTGCCGGAAGAAGAAGCGTGGCCCCTTATAGACGCTGGACAGGATTTCCAGCGAAGGCTGGCGCGCGAAGCTGGCGCCATGATGATGGGTGATGGTCTGGCGCGCGGAATAGAGGACGCGCCAGCCGGCGCGTGCGACGCGGTGGCACAATTCCATATCCTCGCCGAACATGAAGAAGGCCGGGTGGAAGATGCGCGGGCCGACCGCTTCCCTGCGGAAGGTGAGGGACGCGCCCGATACCCAGTCGATCGGGCGGAGGCCGGGCGGATCGTCATCCAGATAGACGGCGGGCGGCGCCCAGCGGCGGGGCAGCAGGCGGCCCAGAAAAAGATAGTTCCAGCCGAGATTGGCAAGCGTGGGAAAGGCACCGCCGGACGCCCGCTGGAAGCTGCCGTCGCTGTTGCGCAGCCGCGATCCGATGATGCCGATGCTGGGGTCTGCGACGATCGTGTCCAGCATCGTGGCGATGGCGCCGGGATCGGCCACCGTGTCGGGATTGAGCAGCATGACGACCGGCGCGTCGGTCATGTCATAGCCAAGCTGGCAACCATCGGCGAAACCCAGATTGGCGCCGCTTTCGATCAGGCGCACCCAGGGAAAGTCCGTGCGGATCATGGTTGCGCTGTCGTCCGCCGACGCATTGTCCACAACGATCGTTTCGACCGCACCGGGGGGCGAGCGGGTCGCCAGCGGGACGGCGGCAAGGCAGTCGCGCAACAGGTCGCGAACATTCCAGTTGACGATGATGATGGCGAGCCGCGTCATGGCATCATGCTCCGGTAAAGATCGGCATAGGCCGGGCGCAGCGCCGCCCAGTCATAGGTGGCGCGGGCATGGTCCTGCATCCGCCGCCGGTGGCGTTCGGCAGGGTCGGCGGCCATGCGCGTCAGCAGCGTGGCGAGCGCACCGGGCGCGGTCATGTCGATCCAGCAGGCGGAGTTGGGCATCAGCCAGCGGAAATGCGGCGCGTCGTGCAGGATGATGGGCAGGCCCGCCGCCGCCGCTTCGACGATGGCAAGGCCGAAGGCTTCGAACGTGGCGGCGTGGGGCATGACGTCGGCCAGTGCGAAGAGGTCCGCCACCTGCGCGCTCGGCACATGGGTCACGCGCACGCGCTCGCCCAGTTTCGCGCGGGCATAGGCCGGCAGGTCCGGGTCGCCATGGTCCAGACTGCCGTCCAGCCAGAGCAGCGGATTGCCGGGCATGGTCGCGACTTCGTCGATCAGATGATGGGTGCGCTTATGTCCGCGATTGAGCGCCGCGACGGACAGGATGACGAAACGGTCGGGCGTGATGCCGTGCCGGGCACGAAGCGTAGCGCGATCGGCGCTGGCGACGAAGCGGTCCGGGCGATAGCCGCAAGGGCGCAATATCATGCGCGCCGGGTCATGGCCCTGCGCGACGGCATCCGCCAAAGTCGCTGCACTGATCTGGTGCAAAAGGTCGCAGGGCGGATAGTCGCGCGGCGGCATCGCCGTCCCTTCCGTATAAAGAAGGCGGAACTTCAGGCGAAAAGGGCGGCGCAGATGGAAGAGCAGGCGCGCCAGTGGCGGATCGATCACATGGACGATGTCATAGCGCCCGGCGATCAGGTGCGGGAGCAACGCCAGCGCGAAGGTCAGGCATTCGGTGTGCATCGGCGTGCGGCCCATCAGCCGGTGCAAGGGCAGGTAGCGGATTGCGTTGCCGCCGCGTGCCAGGAAGGGCAGGACGACTTCGTCAGGCAGAGCCTTGCCGCCGCCCTTGAACAGGGTCATGGGAAAGTCGCCGCGCATCTCATCGAACAGGTCGCGAAACAGCCGCTCGAAACCGCGCTGGACAAGACCTACGCCAGGGCAGGCGATCGCAACGCGGGGGATCATGCGAACCCCCCGGCCACAGGACGCCATCGGACCTTCGACAGGGCGATGAGCGCCAGCATGACGAGCGCTGCCGCGATGCCGCCGATCAGGCTGCCGGCCAGAGGGCTGGCAGTGACCAGCAACGCTGCAAGGATGGCACCGGCGTTCAGTGCCGCGATCGGGCGCCAGTCGATCGGCAGGCCGGACGCTTTTTGCGCGATCCCGCTGACCGCGACTGTGCCGAGCAGCAATTCGACCAGCAGGCAGGCCCAGGCGGCGCCGATCACGCCCAGCATCGGCACCAGCAGGAACAGGGCGGCGCACTGGCTGGCCAATGAAAGGACCGTGAGCAGCATCGATCGCCCCTGCCGCCCGGCGACGACAATCAGTGGGGACATGGCAGTCGTGACGGCGCGGGCCAGCAGCGTCCAGGCCATCAGGCGTAGCAGCGGCGTACCGGCGACGAAATCAGGCCCCATCAATCCCATCAGGAAGGCGCTGCCGCCATGGATGCCCGCGAATGCGAGCGCAGCCAGCGCAACCGACATTTCAAGCACGGCCTGCTGCGTTCGCGCGCAGGCCACGGGATCGCGCCGCCAGTCGCGGGCTACAAGGGGGAAGGCCGCGCTGCCGACCGCCTGTATCGCGACCAGCACCGGCATGACGAAGCGCGCTGCTGCCGCGTAAAGGGCGACCGCCCGCATATCCAGCAGCCGAGCAAGGAGCAGCGGCGCGATCGCATCATAAAAGAGGACCAGCAGGCCGGCGCATCCCAGCGGCCATGCCCGCCGAACGAGCCGGCCGGTATGGAACCTCCCCGGCGCCTTCGCCCTGGGACCGGCCCAGCGCGCGGCGAGCGCCGCCTGCACCAGACGCGCGACGGCGACGCTGCCGATCAGCCAGGGCAGCGGCGCGCGATACAGGCAGGCGATCGCAAGCAGCGGCAGCATCAGCGCGACGCCGGCCAGTTCTGCGCCGATATCCCGCCCCATGCATAACCCCAGCCGCAGCGCCGCGCGCGCCGGTTGCAGCCAGGCCGTGGCCAGCACGGCGACGCTTCCTGCGCATCCCGCCATCACCATGTCGCGATCCTGCCCGGCGATCAGCATCATCAGGGGCAGTGCGGCGGCCACCGTCGGCCCCTGAACTCGTTTCACCCGCGCCAGCGCATCCAGCACCGCCACCTTGCGCCCCGGCCGCCGTGCCGCATCGCGCACCGCCAAGTCGGTCTGCCCGAAATCGGCGATCCATTCTGCAAGACCGACGAGACTGAGGAGCAGCGCATAGGCGCCAAAATCCTCGGCGCCTGCCAGTCGCGCGACGATCAGCGCGGCCAGCATACGCACCGCGGACAAGGCGATCCGCCCGAACGCCAAGGTTGCGCCGGTTTTGAGAGGATAGGTCATGCCATCCTCCCATTGCGTCGTTGCCAGACATCGACCGCGACGATGATCGCCGCCAGTATCCAGAAGAGGCGCGCGCCGGGCATCTGGCGCAGGAAGAAGCTGCCGAAACCGTCCAGGAGATTGGCGCAAAGGCCGGCCAACGCGCCGGCGTTGAGCGCGTGCAGCAGCGGATCGGCGCAATGCGTGGCGTTGCGCAAGGCGGTGCGGAGCAGGCCGATCAGCAGGGCCAGGAAACAGGCGAACCCGATCGTCCCCTGCTCCGCCCAGATCAGCAGATAGATATCGTGCACCACCGGCCAGTTGGTGCCGAAGCTGCGCGTCAGCCCGTCGGTCCCGCCATGGATGGTGCGGCCGGGCAGGTGCAGGACGAAGCTGTTGAGGCCGACGCCCAGCAAGGGATGATCGCGCACCATGGCCCAGGCGACCCCCATCCAGTCCCAGCGGAAATCGATCGCGCCCGGATCGCTCTGGGTAAAGCGGCGGATGATGGCCGGTGCCGTCACCAGCGTAGCGGTGAAACCGGTCACCAGCGCGATTACGGAACCCGCCAGCGCCCTTTGCCGCGATCGCCGGTCGCGCAGCATCAGGCCCATGACGATCGGCACGGCGAGCGCAAAGGCCAGCCAGCCAGATCGGGACAAGGTGAGCAGCAGGGCAAGGAGCGCCACGGCCAGCACCCCGCCGATGGCCAGCTTTCGTGCCATAGACAGGCGCGCCATCAGCATTGCTAGCAACATGGGTGCCAGCATGGCAATATAGCCGGCCAGAATGTTGGGATGGCCCAGCAAGCCGCCGATGCGGAAGGTCGCGCCGCCATCCATATAGGTGGCACGATTGGCATATTCGAGCGTGGTCATCGTCGCCTCGCCCAGAAATTGCAGACCGATATCGCCCTTTTTCGCATATTGGGCGATGCCGACAGCCGCTTGCAGGCCCAGACCCACGACCAGTGCGGCGAAGAGATGGAGGAAGCGCCGTACCCGCGTCAGTTCTCCGATCAGCAGCAGGAACAAGGCCAGCGACTTGGCCATCTGTACTGCCTCCACCAGAGCCAGCTGGCGATAGGGACCGGTCAGCGCGTCGATCAGGCCAAGCAGGATCATCGCGATCCAGCCGCAAGCAAGCAGGGGCATGGCCATCGGCGGGCCTCCACGCCGGGCGTCGCGCCACTGAAAGAGCAGGAGGGCGAGCAGGAACAGATCGACCGCCTCTATCGCATAGGCGCCAGCCCCGCCCATATGGGGCATGGGATGGAAGCGCTTGGCGATGCCGAGCGGGGCGGTGAGGCCGACACCCCACAGGCAGGCGAGCCGGGGATTGCCGCTCGCCCAGAGCGCCCCGCCCAGTGCGACCGCGCCGACCGCTGCCAAAGCGGGCACGCGGCCGGATGAGAGGCCTGCCGCCACGACGAGCGCTGCTGCGCTGGCGGCCGCCACGACCATCAGGGCGCGGCCGGGCTGGATCGCATCAGCGGCCATGCGCGGGCACCGTAAGGATCAGGCCGGCAGGCACGATTCCGTGCGCGCGAAAGGCGTCGCGTGCATCGGTCAACCGTGCCATGGCCGATCGGCCTTCCTCCGCCAGCGTCCAGACCAGATCGGCGGCGCGCGCGAGTGCGAGATGGCGGCTGTCGCTGCCGATGTCGCGTTGCTGGATCAGGATATGATCGAACCGGTCGGCCAGGAAAGGCAGCATTGCTGTAATCCGGTCCGGCTGCCCTGCGGCCGGGTTCAGCCCGGCGCCCAGCAGGATCATGTCCGGCCGCGCCAGCAGGCGCATCGCCTCCACCGCTGGCCAGGGATCATCGACGGGGACTTCGGATATGCCTGGATGGCCGCGAGCGCCCAAGGGCGCGCTTACCCCATCATCGGCGAGCGTCGCGTCTATCAGCAGCATTCGCCCGCCCCGCTCCTCCTGAAGCATGGCGGCGAGCAACAGAAATGCGTCATTGGCGGTATCGGCAGCGCAGAGCCCACTCAGCACAATGGTGCGCGCATCGCCGATCCGGCGTGCCAGATAGCGATAGCTGCGTGAGGGCGGTTCGACGGGCAGAGGCCGATGGCCGATCGCCCGCCGCGACAGGCGGGCGAGAGGGGACAGGCGGGTAAGAGGGGACGGGCGCGCCTTTCCCTGTGCCGCCAGCACCGGCTGTTCCATGGCGGGGCGCCAAACGACTGCATAGCCGCGCGGCACCCGCGTCCAGCGGGCACCGGGCCGCTGGACCAGTTCTGCACCGCAACCAAGGCAGCGGGTAAAGCCGATGCCGCCGTTCCAGGCAGCAGCCGGATCGGCCCGGTGATAGCCCCATGTGCACAGCATCCGCCCGCTCACCCCTTTCCCGGCCAGGTTGCCATATCCATCCAGCAACCGAAAAATTCGAATCGAAATAAATGTTTCGAACGCAATAATATATTCCGGCCTATCCATATCAATATGGTCAATTGTTAACGTCACAAATTGGCACAACCGGAAATTTTACAGTTAATCATCCTACCAATCATCTTTCATTTTTGATTTCATCATATCGTGATTCGGTAAATGACATCGCATATATATGAAATATGCGAATTTGATTACTTAGAAAATTCGTATTTTATGTATTTGATCGGCGTTTTTACTTTACATCGGAGCGTGACAGCCATGCCGACCCACCAATGGGATGCGGACTTCAGGACAAGCGGGATGTTCCAGCAGTTCGGCGCGCTGTTCGTGCGGCTTTGCCGGCTGGTCGACACCGGGCTGATCCTGTTGTGCCTGGCGGCGACCGCCGCGGCCTTTTCTAACCGGCCGGCGATCATCGACGCGCTGTTGTGCGTCGCCGTGCTGGAACTGACGGCATCCTTTTTCCACCTCAGCCGGTCCTGGCGGATCGTGCGGTTGCGCCATGAATTGGCGGACCTGACCGCCCATTGGTCGATCAGTTTTGCCGGCATCATGGCGCTGTTCGCGCTGCTGGGCGATCTGCCGCTGGCGCAGGCGCCGCTATGGATGCCAGCTGCGACGCTCTGGTATGGCAGTTCGCTTGGCGCGATCATCCTGTTCCACATCGCCATGCGCCTTGCCCTGCGGCTATGGCGCAGCGTCGGCCATGACCAGCGCAGCGCGGCCTTCATCGGGGCGACCGAAACCGCGCAGCGGCTGGTCGATGTCTTCGCGCGGCAGCGCTGGATGGGCATAAGGTCGCTGGGCGTGTTCGACGACCGTCGCCCGTCGGACGATCGCACCGTGGCCCTGTCGCCCCATGATTTCGGCGGGCCGGTCGATCGCCTCTATGAACTGGCGCGGACGGGGGCGGTCAGCCGCATCTATGTGACGCTGCCGATGGCGGCGGAGCAGCGGATCAAGGCGATCCTCGACCGGTTCGGCGACACCACCGCATCCCTTTACTATTGCCCGCCCCTGTTCCGGCTGGATCTGGTGGGCGCCCGCTGGGACGATGTCTATGGCCAGCCGGTCGTCAGCATCGTGGAATCCCCGTTCGAAGGGCATATGCGCTGGGTGAAGCGAGCGGAAGATATCGCGCTTACCCTGATCGCCCTGCCGCTGATCCTGCCGCTCGCGCTGCTGGCGGCGATCGCGATCAAGCTGGAGACGCGCGGGCCGGTCTTCTTTTGCCAGACCCGCTATGGCCTCGACGGCCGGCCGTTCCGTATCTGGAAATTCCGATCGATGCGGGTCGCCGATGATGACGTCTTCGTTCAGGCGCGGCGGGGCGACAGCCGGATCACGCGGGTCGGCGCGTTGCTGCGGCGCACCTCCATCGACGAACTGCCGCAGTTCATCAATGTCGCGCTGGGCAGCATGTCGGTGGTCGGACCGCGTCCCCATCCGGTCGCGCTGGACGATAATTTCCGTCCGCTGATCCATCGCTATGCAGTGCGGCACAAGATCAAGCCCGGCATCACCGGTCTGGCGCAGGTCAGCGGCTGGCGCGGCGAGACGGACACGCATGACAAGATGGCGCAGCGGGTCGTGCATGACATCGACTATCTGCGCCGTTGGTCGCTGTGGCTGGACCTTCAGATTCTGGCGCGCACGCTGGTCGTGCCGTTCGTGCAGCGGAACGCCTTCTGATGCGCAGGCCGCTCCCCCTCCTCGCGCTGTTGGCCGGATGCGCCAGTCCCGCACCGGCGCCCGACCTGCCCGATCCGATGCCGGGTTGGACGGTGCGGCGCGACGCCCCCGTCGTTGCCGCAGGGTCGCTGCGGGCGCAGGCATTATGGAACGACCCCAGCCCGCTCCGCACCGATAAAGGCTATGCGCTCTACATGACGAGCAGCGTCGCCGCGCCGTTCAAGCCGCCCATCCTGCCCTTTCGGGCGGTGTCGATAGATGGCGTGCATTGGACGCTGTCACCGGCCACGCCGTTGCTGTCACCAGCGGGCGGCCCCTATGCCAGCATAGAGACGCCCAGCGTGGTGCGCTTTGCCGGCCGATACTGGATGGGCTTCACCGGCGTCTATGCCGATCCGGATCCATCGCCGATGGCGATCGGCCTGGCCGTGTCGCCCGACGGCGTGCGCTGGCAGGTCGCCGACTGGACGTTGCTCAAGGCCACCGGTGGAGCGAGCGACTGGAACGGCTATCTGGTCGGCGAGCCGGGCCTTGTGGTGCGCGGTGATGAACTGCTGCTCTATTTCTCTGCCGTGGGTGCGCGGCAGGGCGGCGGGCCACCGCGCCAGTCGATCGGCCTGATCCGATCGACCGATGGCGCGTGCTTCAGCGCGCCCGAACAGGTCATGACGCAAGGACCGCTCTATCCGGCGACCAAGGGGTATGCCGGCTATTCCTCTCCCGCTGCGCTCGCCGATGCGGATGGCGCGATCGACCTGTTCTACTCGGTCGCCCATGTCAGCCCCGGCGCCGATCCCGAATGGCAGCAGGTGGCGATCCATCATGCCCGCGCGCCCGATGGCCTTCATTTCCGCGAAGACCCCGCGCCCGTGCTGACCCGCGCCAGCACGGGCTGGACCGATGGAGAGATACTCGCCCCCGGCCCGCTGCGCGACGGAGACATTATCCGCCTCTGGTTCGGCGGCCATGTGTCGCGCGGGCGGCTCGCGCCCCTGATTCAGCGGGGCGTTGCCGGGCCGGAATTCGGCATCGGCCTTGCCACCATGTCCCTCGACCAGTTCTCCCAACCACCGATGAAGAAAGGAACCGACAGATGAAAGTCGTCATATTGTGCGGCGGGCAGGGCATCCGCGCCTTTCCCTTCACCACCTATCTGCCAAAGCCGATGTTGCCTTTGGGCGGCACGCCGGTGCTGGTCCATGTGATCAAGAATTTCATTCGCCAGGGGTTTCGCGAGTTCATTCTTGCGGCCGGATACCGGCAGGATGTCCTGCACGATTATTTCGAGGGTAAGGATATCGGTGCCAGCATCAGGATCGTCGACACCGGCGAGGATGCCGATACCGGCCGCCGCATCTGGAATTGCCGCCATCTGATCGACGGGCCGTTCATCGCCACTTATGGCGATGGCTTGTCCGATGTGCCGTTGGCCGATGTCGTCGCCTTCCATCAAAGCCATGATGCGCGGCTGACCATCACGTCGGTGCCGATGTATTCGCAATATGGCGTGCTGTCGGTCGAGGAGGATGGCGCCATCGCCCGCTTCGCCGAAAAGCCGCTGATCGCCGATTATTGGATCAACGCGGGGTTCATGGTGATGGACCCGACCATTTTCGACGACTGGCAGGGCGACAATCTGGAACGGGACATCATTCCGCCGATGATCGCGCGGGGTGATGCCTTCACCTACCGCCATGGCGGCTTCTTCAAGTCGTTCGACAGCTACAAGGATGTGATCGAGGCGGACGAGGTGATCGCGTCGGGCGTACCGCTGCCCTGGATCGCAGGCGACCAGATCGAGGACCGCGCGGCATGAGCGGCTTCTGGAAAGGCAAGACCTGCCTCGTCACCGGCGCCACCGGCTTTCTGGGCGGCAGCCTGGTATCCCAATTGCTGCGCGAGGGCGCGGAGGTGGTGGCGCTGGTCCGCGACATGGTGCCGCAATCGCGCTTTCAGGCGGATGGCCTATCCGATAGCGCCAAGGTCGTGCGCGGCGCGCTGGAGGATTATGACGTCATCGAGCGCGCCTTGAACGAATATGCGGTCGATACGGTCTTTCACCTGGGGGCGCAGGCAATCGTCGGGGTCGCCAACCGCAATCCGCTCTCCACGTTCGAAGCGAATATCAAGGGCACATGGGTGCTGCTGGAGGCGTGCCGCCGCGTCGCCACGGTCGACCGGATCGTCATCGCCTCCTCCGACAAGGCTTATGGCGACCATGATGTCCTGCCCTATCAGGAGGATTTCGCGTTGCAGGGGCGCCATCCCTATGACGTGTCGAAAAGCTGCGCCGACCTGATCGCATTGAGCTATGCGACGACATACCGCCTGCCCGTGACCATCACCCGCTGCGGCAATCTGTTCGGGCCGGGCGACCTCAACAGCAACCGGATCGTGCCGGGCACCTGCCTGGCCGCAATCGACGGGACGCGGCCGGTGATCCGGTCGGACGGGTCGCCCGTGCGCGACTATGTGTTCGTGGAGGATATCGTGCGTGGCTACCTGTTGCTCGCCCAGCATATGGGCGACGCGGATGTCGTGGGCCGCGCCTTCAACTTCGGCACGGGCGAGCCGGTGAGCGTGCTGGACCTGACCCGTCGCACGCTCGCCGCCGCCGGGCGCGCCGACCTGGACCCCGACGTACGCAACAATGCCCATGGCGAGATTCAGGCGCAATATCTCTCCTCCGCGCTGGCGGCCGAGAAATTGGGCTGGGCGCCTGGCGCCGGGCTGGACGAGCGGCTGGCCCAGACCTTCCTCTGGTACAAGGCGCATCGTCATTTCTTCTGAGCGCATCTTCGTGGGCATCCCCACCTATGACCGGCCGCATCTGGTGCGGGACGCGGTGGAGAGCCTGCGCGCGCAGAGCCTGCGCGATTTTCGCGCGGTGGTGAGCGACAATGCCTCGCCCGATAGCGCGGGGGATGCGGTGCGTGCCTATGTGGAGGGGCTGCGTGATCCGCGTATCCGCTTCGTGCAGCAGGCGGAGAATGGCGGAGAATATGGGCAGGGCCGCTATCTGTTCGGAGCGGCGGGAGCAGCTGAATATTTCTGCATCCTGCATGACGACGACCTGTTGTCGCCGCACTATCTGCAACGGGCTCTCGCCGCGCTGGACAGGGCACCAGACGCGGCGCTGTTCGTCGCCAACCCGTGGCTGATGGATGTGGACGGCAAGCCGTCGCGAGGGATGACCGCCGCCTATCATCGCGACCATGGCCGGACGCGGCGCAAAGTCGGGCCATTCCCGATCCTCGACACGCATATGCGCAGCGGCTTCACGCCGATTTCCGGCACGGTCTTGCGAACGGAGGCGCTGATCCGGTCCGGCTTCGTCGATGCCGACTGCCATGGCAATTTCCCGTTCGAGCTGAACATCTTCACCCGCCTGGGCGATATCGGCGCGACCGGATGGTTCGATCCGGCGACGTTGATCGGCTTTCGCTACCATGCCGGGCAGTTGCGCAACACGCTGGGCCTGATGGCCAATCCCCAGGTCGTCGGCACGATGCTGCGCATATTGGAGCGGCGCCATTATGTCGGTGCACCCGAACGCCGGCGCCGGGCGATCGTCGCCCGGCTGCATCGCGCGCAGGCACAGATGCGGCTGGACGACGGCGATGCCGCCGCTGCACGCGCCGCGCTGGCGCAGGCTTGCGCCGCCAACCCGCTATCGCCGCATGCCTGGGCGATGCGGGCGCGGCTTGCCGTGTCGGGAGGAGCGGAATGATCGCGCGTCGCACCAGCCTGATCACCGCGCTGCTTCTGCTTATCCCCATCTTGCTGGGCGCCTGTTCCACCAGCCTGACCGCGCCACAGAGCATCACCGCCGCGCCGGACGTGATCCGCTCCACCGGCCGCTATGAACGGGCCTATCTGATCGGTCCCGGCGACCAGTTGGAGATCGTCGTGGACCGCATGCCAGAATTGTCGCGCAGCGCGACCGTGCGGGCCGACGGCATGGTGACGCTGCCCCGATCGGGCGACATCGCCGTCGCCGGCCTGACGCCGATAGCCGCGGCGGTGGCAGTGCGCGAGCGGCTGCTGACGCGGGTGCGCGATCCGCAGGTAAGCGTCGCCGTGGCCAATCCGCGCGAACCCAAAGTCTTCGTCGCGGGCGAGGTCAACCGGCCCGGCCCGGTCCCGCTGCGCGACGCGCCCACGGCTGCGCAGGCGCTGATTATAGCGGGCGACGCGGGCAAGGGCGCGGCGCTTTCCAACATCGCGCTCGTCCGGTTGGGCGAGGACGGGCGCCTGACCGCCCATATAGTGCGCAGCGGCGGGCGCGGCCATGCGGGCATGTTGCTGGCGCTCCAGAATGTGCCGTTGCAACCGGACGACATCATTGTCGTGCAGGAAAGCGGCGGCGCGCGCTTCGCCCGCTTCCTCCAGACCTATGTGAATGCGCCGCTGGGTGGCCTCAGCCAATTGATGGCGCCCTATGTCCAGTTGCGCCTGCTGCAGGAGATCGACCGATGACCGGCCTTCCCGAAGCCGTGCCCTATCGTCCGGAAGCCGACAATTTCGACCTGCGCCGCGCGGGGCAGGTAGTCGGGTTCGCAATCGCCGTTCATCGCCGGTTGATCCTGGCGATCGCGGCGCTCACGGTGGCACTGGTCGGCCTCTACATCCTTGTCTGGCCGCCGGTCTATTCGGCCAGCGTCACCTTGTCAGCCATGTCCGACGATGATCGCCAGCGCGAGAGCTTCTACGACGACTGGGCCGTATTCCGTCGCAATGCGCTGAAGGACGAGATGATCCTGGCCACGTCCGGCCCGGTGCTGAAGCAGGTGATCGCCGACCAGCGGCTCGGCTATGGCGACGTCTATCATCCGCCGCTGCGATATCTGACATGGCTGTGGACCCAAAGCTGGCCGGGGCGCGCATGGCGGGGACTTAAGGACCTGCTCTTCCCGCGGACGCCGTCCCGCTATGTGCCGAGCGCGCAAGAGGTGGATCGCGCCCGCACGCTGGACGATTTTCGCACCGGCGTCGCCATGGTGCAGATACCCGACAGCCACATCGCGCTGCTGACGGTGCGCGGCCCCTCCCCCCGGGTGGCGGAGATCGCCGATGCCGTAGCGACGACCTATATCGCCCAGCGCCGCGCCCGCTTCGCCGATGAAGCACGGCAGGCGCACGCCGCCTTGCAGGCGGAGGCCGATCGCGCCCGCGCCGACCTGCGCCTGCTCGAAGTGCGAATGGAGCGCTATTATACCCAGAATGACATGCTGCTGATGTTCGAGAAGGACAAGGTCGAGATCGGCCAGTTCCTGAGCCAGCAGGCGGAACTGGACGGCAAGCGCACCACCATCGCCGCCACGCAGAGCGAATTGGCGACCGTCACCGCCCAACTGGCGCGCGAGCCGAAGGATGTTCTCGCCAGCCGATTGGTGCAGGATAATCCTGTCGCCGCCCAGTTGAAGCAGGAACAGGCGAAGCTGGTCGCCGCGCGGGACGCGCTGCTGGTCCGATACCTGCCGAATTCACCCGATGTGCGCGACATGGACGATCAGATCGCGGCGATCGGTCGCCAACTGGCTGGGCAGCCCCAGCGCGGCGTGCAGCAGAGCAATATCGCCCGCAACGGCGGCTATGATGCGCTGCGCGCGCGGCAGGCGGCGTTGCAGGCGCAACTGGCCGGCGACCGGGCGGGTCTTGCCACCCTGTCGGCGGAGGTCGGCGCCCGCCGCACAGCGATTGATCGCATTCCGCAAAAGATGAAGGACAGCCATGACCTGGGCCGCGCCCATGACATGCTGGAGAAGACCTATCTGGCATTGCAGGACAAGCTGATGACGGCGGCGGTGACGGCGGCCACGGCCCAGTCCGCGCCGTCCACGATCCAGATCGTCGAGGGCGCGGCGCTGCCCGACAAGCCGGACGCACCGCAGACCAAATTGCTGTTGATCGCTTCGGTCATCATGGGCCTTGGCGCGGGCGTGGTCGCGGCCGTGCTGATCGACCTCATCCAGGATCGCGCCACCCGCTTCCGCCTGACCCAGCCGGACGCGCCCTTCCCGCTGATCGCCATCGTGGGACAGGATCGGGCCTATGTCCGCCGCCTGTTCGATCTTCCTTCCATCTCCAATGAACAAGGAGGCACAAGCACATGAAATATCACATTCTCAGCGCCACCCGGTCGCTCGGCCTGCTGCCGATGTTCGATCGCATGGCCTTCCTGCGCAAGCGGGCGGTGACGGCGCGCAGCAATCGTGCCTTCACCGCTCGCCATCCCGATTTCGCCGTACCGCCGCCCGATTTGGCCTTCGACGCCTACAATAAAGTCGATTGGGCCGATTATCATGACCTGGGCATCGTCCATGCCGGGCTGTTCGCGCGGTTGATCCGGGAGCGCATGCCCCATGCGTCCGCCTTGCGCGTGCTGGAATGGGGATGTGGCCCGGGTCGGTTGATCCGCCACATGCCAGCCTTGCTGGCGGACCGGACGCCGCACATCATCGGGACCGATTATAATGCGGCCACGATCGATTGGTGTCGCGCCCATCTGCCCGGTATAGACTTCGCGCTGAACGGGCTGGCGCCGCCCTTGCCGCTGCCGGACAATAGTGTCGATGCGGTCTATAATTTTTCCGTCTTCACCCATTTGTCGACACAGATGCACAGGGACTGGACCGCTGAGCTCCACCGCGTTCTGCGCCCCGGTGGGCTCATGATCGCGACCACCCATGGGGATCATTATCGCTATCTGCTGACGCGGCGAGAGGAAGCGGACGCCTATGCGCGCGGGGAACTCGTCACCCAAAGCCATTTTGCCGAGGGGAAGAAATGGTATTTTGCCATTCATCCGCCCGTCTGGGTTCGCAATCACCTACTCGCCGCGTTCGACCGGGTGGAGCAGATACGCCCCGGTCCGAAGGCTCGAATGACGCAGGATATCTGGATCGGGTACAAGCCCCATGGCTGATCCCGCCCGACCCGCCCGGCCCCTGCGCGTCGCCATCATCGGCGATCGTGGCATTCCCGCCCGCTATAGCGGCTTTTCCACCTTGGTCGAGGAACTGGCCACGGGGCTGGTCCGCGATCATGGCATGGACGTCACCGTCTATTGCCGTACCCATTATTATGAGGCGCGCCCGCCGGTCTGGAAGGGCGTGCGATGCCGATACCTGCCCGCGCCGGGCGGCAAGAGTTTCGAGAGTATCGTACACAGCAACCTGGCGATATGGGATGCGGCCTTGGCCGGTTTCGACATCGTCTTCGTGGTCGATCCGGGCAATGGGCCGTTCGTCCTGCCGCTGCGCGCACGCGGCATGGCGGTGCTGATTCACACCGATGGTCTGGGATGGCAAAGACGCAAATGGAACAGGTTGCAGCGCACTTATTACAGATGGTCTGAACGGGTGAGTGCCTGGGCCGCCGACTGGCTGGTGACGGATTCGCGCGCGATGCAGGATTATTATGCCCGCGAATATGCTGCCGCCTCTACCTACATCCCCTATTCCGGCGCGGTGGGCGACCCGCCCGATGCAGCCATGCTCGACCGCTATGGCGTCACGCCCGGCGACTATTATCTGGTCGTCGCGCGGATGGAGCCGGAGAATAATGTCGATCATATCATTCGGGAATATCGCGCTTCGGGCGTCAGGAAGCCGCTGATCGTCGTCGGATCGGTCCCCTATGACAGCGCCTATGCCCGCGCCGTGGCGGCCGAGCATGACGGACAGGTGCGGTGCGTCGGCGGAGTGTTCGAATCCGCCGCGCTCAATGCCCTATATCGCCATTGCGCCGCCTATTTGCATGGGCATGAAGTCGGCGGCACCAACCCCAGCCTGCTGCGGGCCATGCACTGGGGTGCGCCCTGCGTGCCCGTCGACGTCGTGTTTCACCGGGAAAATGTCGGCGCTCAAGCGCCCTATTTCCGCAAGGATAGCGGCCATCTCGCGGCGATCCTGCGCGCGCTCGATACCGATCCGCAGCATCGCGCGGCGCTCGGTCGGGCGGCGCAGGCGCATGCGGCCGCGACCTTCCGATGGGACGCCGTGGTTGCGGCCTATGCTGACCTTTTCCACCATCTGGTCGATGCCAAGGCGGCGGGCCGACGCCCCGATGCCGCTTCGATCGGCGAACCCTACCGCCCCGACCTGTTCGCACCCGCGCAGGTGGCATGAAGATCCTGCATGTCTTCAACCGCCATCGCCATGGCGGCGGAGCCGACAACGCATGGGACGCAACCATCGCCCTGTCGCGACGGCGCGGATTGGATATCGATATTTTCGAAAAGGATAGCCGCCATCTTTCAAATGGACTGTCAGGCAAGATGACGGCTTTTACCCAAGGTCTCTATCCCGTCGCCACGCTGCGAGATTTTGCCGCACGGCTGGAGCGGGAGCGGCCGGACATCGTGCATAGCCATGAACTCTATCCGCTGATCACCCCGTGGCTTTTCCCGCTCTGTGCGCGCGCCGGGGTGCCAGTGGTCCATAGCTGCTATGATTTCCGTATCACCTGCCCGATCGCCATCCATCATGATGGCGCCGCCGTCTGCACCCGCTGCGCCGATCGGGGCGCGCATCAGGGGCTGGTGCGCAATTGCCGCAACAACCTGCCCGAAAGCGCCGCCTTCGCGTTGCGCCATGCGGTGGCACAGCGGCGAAACCTCTATGCCCATGTCAGTCGCTTCATCGTGCTGACTAACTTCAGTCGCGATTGGCTGCATCGCCATGCTGCGATCCCGATTGACCGGATCAGCGTCAATGAATGCGCCATTCCCGCCGCGTCCAACCCGGTCGATCCGGCGACCGGCCGCTATTTCGCCTTTGCCGGCCGCTTCGTGCCGGAAAAGGGGTTGGACGTCCTGATTGCGGCCGCGCAATTATCTGGCCTGCCCATCCATGTCGCAGGACCCGCCGGCAGTGATCCCGCACCGCTATTGGCACGGGGGGTGCCGGTGACGATCACCGATGGCCCCGCTTCGCTGGCCGCCGTCTATCGCGGCGCGCGGGCGCTGGTGGTCCCCAGCCTCTGGTTCGAGACCTTCGCGATCGTCGCGGCCGAGGCCATGGCGCAGGGGGTGCCGGTCATCGCCTCACGCATTGGCGCGTTGCAGGACACGGTGCGCGAAGGCGCGACCGGCTTGCATTTCGTGCCCGGCGACGCCCCCGACCTAGCCCGACAGATGCGTCGGCTGTGGGACGATCCGGCGCTGTGTCGCCAATTGGGCGCGGCGGGCCATGCCGACGTATGCGCCCGCTTCAATGAGGACGCGCATTTCGGCCGACTGGTCGCCACTTACGAAGCCGCGCTCAGAGCGCCGGCATCACCATTGCCCGACATTCGCCAAAGCCGATCGACATGAAGCCCGGTGCCCAAGCGCGCGCGCGCAGGATGATCTCGTCGCCATCCTCCAGGAAGGTGCGGCTTTCGCCATCGGGCAATGCGACGGGCTCCTTGCCCCCCGCCGACAGTTCGATCAGGCTGCCATGGCCCGACCGGTCCGACGCGGAGATGGTGCCGCTGCCCAGCAGATCGCCGGGATTGAGGTTGCAGCCATTGGACGCATGATGGGTGACGATCTGCTGCACGGTCCAGTACATGTTGCTGGCCGGGCCGCTGCTCAGCCGGAACGGCGCATCGCCCCGCGCACGCATCGCTTCGGTCAGGATCAGCACCTCCAGCATCAGGCCCAGCGCGCCATGCGCCTGATCGTCGGCGTCCGACAGATAGGGCAAAGGCGCCGGATCATCCGCCGGGCGGGGCGGCTGTGCTAGGCGGAAGGGTGCCATCGCCTCGCTCGTCACCACCCATGGGGAAATGGTCGACTGGAAGCTTTTGGACAGGAACGGGCCGAGCGGCTGATATTCCCAGGCCTGGAAATCGCGCGCAGACCAGTCGTTGAGCAAGCAGAAGCCAGCGACATGGTCCGCCGCCTGCGCGATCGGGATGGGCGTGCCCAAAGCGTTGCCGGCGCCGATCCACACGCCCAGCTCCAACTCATAATCCAGCCGGGCGGACGGGCCGACAAGGGGGGCGTCGGCTTCAGGCGGCTTGCGCTGCCCCACCGGCCGGCGGAGCGCCACGCCCGACGGACGGATCGAGGAGGCCCGGCCATGATAGCCGATCGGCACATATTTATAATTGGGGAGAAGCGGATTGTCCGGTCGGAATTGCCGCCCGATATTGGTGGCATGGTGGATGCCGACATAGAAGTCGCTATAGTCGCCGATATGCGCGGGCAGATGCAGGGCGCAGCCAGCGGTATCGTGGAGCATGGGCGTCAGGCGATCCGCATGGGCAGGATCGGACAGGAGATCGCTCAACACGTGCCGCAACGCACGCCGGTCGGCGACGGACAGCGCCATCAACCCATTGAGCGTTCCTGCCGTGCAGAGCGGCGCGATCGAAGCGGACAGCAGGCCGGCTGTGGAGCACGCGAGCAGGTCCAATACCCGGTCGCCGATGGCGACGCCGATGCGTGCCTCTCCGCCGGCCGGAGAAAACACGCCATAGGGCAGGTTCTGGATCGGGAAGTCGGCATGGCCGTTGGCGCTTTCCACCCAACTGGTGCGGGCGGGATCATGCGTATCGTCGGTGGTCCACCAGTTCATGCCGCGCCCCCGGCGGCCGGCAGTTGGGCCTTGCGAAAACCCGCCCAGCATGCGTCATAATCGCCTTGTAACAAAGGCGTTTTCATCGCCCACTCTGTCGGCGCGAACGGCAATCGGCTTTCGAACATGAAGGCCATCGTTTCCTCTATCTTGTGCGGTCGCAAAGCCGCTGCGACGGCCCGGTCATGGCTGGCGACATCCGGGCCATGGGCGGACATCATGTTGTGCAGGCTGGCCCCGCCCGGCGCAAAGCCGCCCGCCTTGGCATCATATTGGCCGGTGATGAGGCCCATGAATTCGCTCATGATATTGCGGTGGAACCAGGGTGGCCGAAACGTGTCCTCCGCCACCATCCAGCGCGGCGGGAAGATGACGAAGTCGATATTGGCGGTGCCGGCGCTGTCGCTGGGCGACGTCAGCACGGTGAAGATGGAGGGGTCGGGATGGTCGAAACTGACTGTGCCGATCGTGTTGAACCGCGTTAGATCATAGCGATAGGGTACGACATTGCCATGCCATGCGACTACATCGAACGGGCTGTGGGCCAGCTTGCTCGACCATAGCTGCCCCTGATATTTCTGCACCAGTTCATGCGCGCCCTCCCCATCCTCATGGGCTGCGACCGGCGCCTCGAAATCGCGGACATTGGCCAGGCCATTGGCGCCGATCGGCCCAAGGTCCGGCAGGCGGAACGGGACGCCGTGATTTTCGCAGACATAGCCGCGCGCATCATCGTCCAGCAGTTCGACGCGGAAGCGCACCCCGCGCGGGATCAGTATGATCTGGAGCGGGGCAACCGGCAGCACGCCCATTTCGGTGACGATCCTTAACCGGCCCTGTTGTGGCACGATCAGCCATTCGCCGTCCGGGCTGAAAAAGGCGCGATCGACCATGGAACGCGTCGCGGCGTAAAGATGGACGCTGCACCCGACACCCGCCGCGACGTCGCCATTGACCGCATAGGTGACGAGGCCGTCGATGAAATCGACGGGCGCGGTCGGCAGCTCCAGAGGATTCCAGCGCATACGGTTGGGCGATGCGACGGCGTCCGGGTCGGGCGCGCTGCGCAGCAAACTCGCTTTGGCATAGGGCAGGAAAGGGGCGTGCATGGCACTGGGCCGCATGCGATAGAGCCAGCTGCGCCGATTGTCTGCGCGCGGCACGGTAAAGGCGGTCGCGGACAGTTGTTCGGCATACAGGCCATAGGGCACGCGCTGCGGCGAATTGCGCCCGACCGGCAGCGCGCCGGCCACCGCCTCGCTCGCATGATGGTTGCCGAAGCCGGTCAGCATCGACGGTTCGGTCATCTGCTTCATCCTCACCTCATGCATCGACGCTGATGACGCCCCGCCGGATCTGGTCCAGCTCTATGCTTTCGAACAGGGCCTGGAAATTGCCGTTGCCAAAGCCCTCATTGCCCTTGCGCTGAATGATTTCGAAGAAGATGGGACCGAACATATTTTCGGTAAAGATTTGCAGCAATATGCCTTCCTCCTCGACATCGCCGTCGATCAGGATGCGGTTCTTCCTGAGGCGCGCCAGATCCTCGGCATGGCCCGGCACGCGCTTGTCGACCAGTTCATAATAGGTCTCGATCGTGTCCTGGAGCCGTACGCCGCGCGCCCGCAATTTTTCGACCGTATCGTAAATATTGTCGGTGGTCAGCGCCAGATGCTGGATACCCTCGCCATGATAGTCGCGGATGAACTCCTCGATCTGGCTCTTGTCGTCCTGGCTTTCGTTGAGCGGGATACGGATCGCCTTGTCCGGCGCGATCATCGCCTGACTGGTCAGGCCCGTCGCCTTCCCCTTGATATCAAAGAATTTCTGCTCTTCGAAACCGAAGAGAGTGCGGTAGAATTCGCTCCATACCCGCATCTGTCCACGCCGGACATTGTGGGTCAGATGGTCGAGCAGGTCGAGGCCGACGCTGTTTTCGGCGGCTTTCTCCTGCCAGCCGGGAAATTCGGCCCAGTCGGCATAGGGATCGCCTGTCGCAGGCATGAAATAGAGATAGGCGCCGCCGATGCCTTCGATCACCATGTCGTCCTCCGCCGTGGCCTTGCCGCCATTGGCCAGCGCCCATGCGAGCGCGGCTTTGGGGTCGGCGACGCGAAAGGCCATCGCGCTGGCCGAGGGGCCATGGACGCCGCGAAATTCCGCCACGCGCCCGGCATCGTCGCGGTTCAGCATCAGGTTGATCCGCCCCTGCCGATAGCGGGTAATATTCTTGCGCGGGTGGCGGTGGCTGGCGACGAAGCCCAACTGTTCGAACTGCGCCGCCATCGCTTCGGGATCGGGCGAGGTGAATTCGACGAATTCGAAGCCGTTGAGGCCCAGCGGATTGGTGTCGGTGGTCATAGGGCGTCCTCTTCCTTTTTCTTGTTCGCATAGGCCTGACTTCCGCAGGTAAAGACGCGGTCGCTCGGCAATATGATGTCAGTGTCGAGATCGGGCAGGCCGTCCAGTTGCGCATAGAGCGGCGCGAAATCGGTCTCCGCAGTCACCCGCAAAAGCTGCTCGAAACTGTCGATGACAAAATAGCTCTGCTGATAATCGTCGATGCGATAGCGGGTGCGCATCAGCCGGTTGAGGTCGAAGCCGAGGCGATTGGGCGACGGATCATCCAGCGCAAATTCGGATTCGCCATGGGAGGAGACGATGCCCGCGCCATAGAGTTTCAGCCCATCATCCTGCCGGATCAGGCCGAATTCGACGGTGTACCAATAGAGCCGCGCCAGCCGTTCGATCGACCCCAGCGCATGGGCACGCAGGCCCCCTTCCCCATAGGCCTGCATATAATCGGCGAAGACCGGGTTGGCGAGCAGCGGCACATGGCCGAAGACGTCGTGAAAGACGTCCGGCTCCTCCAGATAGTCGATCTGTTCGGGCTTGCGGATGAAGCGGCCGGCGACGAAACGGCGATTGGCCAGATGCTCGAAGAACAGCCGGTCGGGCACCAGCCCCGGCACCGCAACCACCTGCCACCCGGTCCGCTGCATCAGCCGGTCGGACAGTTCGGCAAAGTCGGGGATGCCCGGCCGGGTCATCCGCAATATGTCCAGCCCCTCCAGAAATTCGGGCACCGCGCGGCGGGCCAGCATCTGCGTCTGGCGCACGAAGAGGCGATCCCACATCGCATGGTCCTGCGCGGTATAGGCCGCCCAGTCCTGCGGGATGGTCCAATCCTCTCCAGCGCCCAGTGGGGCGATCATTTGTGTTTGCGCCATAGACTCATCATGCCATGCAAAACCGGAAATTACGTTTCATTCTTGCCGAATTTACGTCTATAAACGATTATTATTGATCATATATAGGTGAAATGTGAAACAAGATGGTCAGATTGACGAGGTGGACCGGCGTATCCTTTCGGCGCTCCAGGCCGATGCCGGCCTCAGCCATCAGGATCTGGCCGAGCGGGTCGGCGCGTCCAGTGCGTCCTGCTGGCGTCGGATCAAGGCGCTGGAGACGGCGGGCATATTGACCCGAACCGTTCGGCTGGTCGACCCGGCGCAGGTCGGGCGCGGCGTCAATGTGCTGTGCAACATCCGCATGCGCAGCCACGCCCGCGAAGCCCGCGCCGCCTTCGAACATTTCGTCGATGGTCGGCCGGAGATTGTCGAATGTTTTTCCATGTCCGGGGAATGGGACTATCTGATCCGGGTGGTCGTGGCTGATGTGGAGGATTACAACCGCTTCCTGATGCAGACGCTGCTAGGCCATCCCTCGGTCGCGGGCGCGGCGTCGCATTTCGCCTTGTCGATGACGAAATATACGACGGCCATCCCTTTATAGGATGCGTATCGGAGAAGATTGCGGTCTGGACCGTTCGATCTTTTCAGCCTGCGAGGCCGTAAAATGCGCGCGCAGCCCCTTCGAACAGGCGAGCAAGGCCAGCGGTGTCGAGATCGCCCGCGAGCGCAAGCGCGTCATCGATCCAATCGCTGTACCGGTCGCCCATTTGCAGCAGGACCGGCCAATCACTTCCCCACATCGTACGATCGCCGAAATGCGCCATGATATGGGCGATATAGGGGGCCAGCGCATCGGGCGATTGCCCCGGCGCCTGTTCGCAGCGCAGGCCCGACAATTTGCACCAGATGTTCGGGAAGCGGGCGAGCGCAGCGATATCTTCGCGCCAGGGATCGAGCCGTCCTTCGGCTGCGAAGGGCTTGGCGCCATGGTCGATCACGATCGGCAGGTCCGGCCAGCGTGCCGCAAGCTGGCCGATCGCGGGCAAATGGCGGGGCTGGATCAAGGCATCGAAGCGCAGTCCATGCGCGATCATCGCGGCGATCGCCGGGACGCAGGCGTCGCGCAATATCCACGCGCTATCCTCCATCGCCTGCAACATCGGGCGCAGGCCGACGCATTTGGGATGGCGTGCCAACTGAGCGATCCGTGCGGGCGCGCCAGCCTCGTCCAGCGCAACCCAGCCGACAACCGCCAGGACCGATGGGTCTTCCGCGACCAGATCCAGCATCCAGTCGGTATCGCGATCGTCGGGCTGCGATTGCACCAGCACGGTGCCTGTCAGGTCCAGCCCGTCCGTCGCCAGGCGCAGGTCGGCCGGCAGGAAGTCGCGGTGGATCAGCGGCAAGCTGGCGTCGGGCCAGGCTTGTCCCGGCCCCCCTATGCGCCAATAATGATGATGCGAATCCAGGATGCGCGGCCGTGCCGGGCGATGCTCATCCATATCTCACTCTCCTGCCAGCTTATCTTGCGCCACTCCGTGCATATAGGGCATGGCAAGGATGGTAGCGCAATCATTTACGCTCGTTTGTCAAAATTATCAGGAAGGACGTCAGATATGAAATTATGCCGTATCGGGGATGCCGGCCGGGAACGCCCTGCCTTGGTCGATGCTGACGGCCATATCCGCGATCTTTCCGCCCATGTCGCGGATATCGATGCCGCGGCGATCAGTGCCGAGGGCCTCGCGCGGCTGGCATCCATCGACCCGGCGAGCCTGCCACTGATCGAAGGTCCGGTCCGTTATGGTCCGCCCGTCGCCGGGACGCGCCAGTTCGTCGCCATCGGCCTCAACTATGCCGATCATGCCGCCGAATCGAACCTGCCGATTCCGGCGGAACCGGTCGTATTCAACAAATGGGTCAGCTGTATCCAGGGCCCGAACGATCCGGTCACGATTCCGGCGGGATCGCAAAAGACCGACTGGGAAGTCGAATTGGGCGTCATTATCGGCAGCACCGTCAATAATGTCAGCGAAGCCGACGCCCTCTCGCATGTCGCGGGCTATTGCGTTGTGGACGATGTGTCCGAGCGCGCATGGCAGACCGAGCGCGGCGCGACATGGGACAAGGGCAAGGGCTTCCCGACCTTCGGCCCGGTCGGTCCGTGGCTCGTCACCGCAGACGAAGTGGGCGATCCGCAGGCGCTGTCCATGTGGCTGGACGTCAACGGAGAGCGCAAGCAGGACGGCAGTACCAAAACGATGATCTTCACCGTCGCGCAGATTGTGGCCTATGTCAGCCAGTTCATGACGTTGTTGCCCGGCGACATCATCACCACCGGCACGCCTCCGGGCGTGGGTCTGGGTCAGAAGCCCGAACCCTGGTATTTGAAGGCCGGCGATGTCGTCAGCCTTGGCATCGAAAAGCTGGGCGAGCAGACGCATTCCTTCGTGTGATTATATGCGCGCCGGCATTCACTGTCCGTCAGGGGCTGATCGCCGGCGTGATCCTCCATCTCGCATGTTAATCCGCATGTTGAAACCATATTGCAAATAGTGGCATAATCTGTAGCCATGCACGCAGGTCGATAAGGCTGGTCGGCAACAGAGGAGATGGCTGTGCGCACACGGCGCGGGATGAGGATAGTCTGCACGCTGGCGACGGTTTTGGCGTCGATAGGCGCTGCCCATGCGACGCCGCGCACCGTAACGCCGCTGCCCGACGGATGGCGCTTCATTCAGGCCGATCCGGAAGGCGCGGAGACGGCAACGCTGGACGATGCGTCCTGGCAAGTGGTCAGCGTGCCCCATGATTGGGCCATTGCCGGGCCGTTCGATCCCAATGCCAAGGCTGCGGGGGAGAACGGATTTCTGCCGAGCGGGGTCGCCTGGTATCGCAAGACACTGACCCTGACGCCCAAGCCGGGGCGGCGCTATTATATCGAATTTGACGGCATCATGGAGCGGAGCGGCGTCTGGGTGAACGGCCACCATATCGGCTATCGCCCGATGGGTTATGTCAGCCAGCGTTACGACCTGACCCGGCATCTGCGTGCCGATGGCCGCAATGTGATTGCGGTACGTGCGGACACGTCGGCCGCGCCTTCATCGCGATGGTACACGGGATCGGGCATCTATCGTCATGTTCGGTTGATCGAGACTGGAGATGTGCACCTATCGCAGGGCGGCGCCTATGTGCGAACGACGGCCATCCGCGATAGCCAGGCGACCATCGCGGCCATCGCAGAGGTGCAGAATGATAGCGGCGACGCTGCGACGGTAAAGGTCGAACTGATCCTGACTGATCCCGACGGGCATGAAGTCGCACGCACCGTGACGACGGCCACCAGCGTGGCGGCCGGTCGCACGACGATCGTTCCGGTAGAGGTCGCCCTGCCCCGCCCCCGCCGTTGGGACATGAGCGATCCGGCGCAATATCGCGCCTCGTTTCGCGTGCTGGCGGATGATGGCGCGTTGCTCGACAATGAGGATGTCCGTTTCGGCGTACGCGAAGCCCGGTTCGATCCGGCGACCGGCTTCTGGTTGAACGGCCGCAACGTCAAGCTGAAGGGCGTGGCCCTGCATCATGATGGCGGCGCGGTGGGGGCTGCCGTGCCGATCGCCCTGTGGCGCCAGCGCCTGGCTGCGCTGAAGGCGCAGGGCGTCAACGCGATCCGCACCGCCCATAATGTGCCCAGTCCCGAATTTCTCGACCTGACAGACGAACTGGGGCTGGTCGTGATGGACGAACTGTTCGACCAGTGGAATGTCGCCAAGACGCCCGAAGATTATCACCTTTTCTTCGGAGACTGGCACAAGCGCGACACGCTGGACATGGTACGGCGCGACCGCAACCATCCCAGCATCATCTTGTGGAGCGCCGGAAACGAGATCCACGACACGGCCTATCCGGTGCAGGCCAAGGCCGCGTTGGGCAGCATCCTCGACATCGTCCATGCGGCCGATCCTTCGCGTCCGGTGACGATGGCGTTGTTCCGCCCGAACGTGACCAAGGATTATGACAATGGTCTGGCCGACATGCTGGATGTCGTCGGGCAGAATTATCGCGAAAATGAACTGATCGCCGCCAGTAAACAAAATCCGAAACGCAGCATCATCGGCACCGAAAATGCCCATAACCGCAGCAATTGGGTGCCGGTGCGCGACTATGCGGCCTTTTCCGGCATGTTCCTGTGGACCGGCATCGATTATCTGGGTGAGGCGAACCGGTCAGGCTGGCCCAATATCCAGAGTCCGGCGGGACTGCTCGACAGGACGGGCCGACAGAAGATCAGCGGTATGGAGCGGGAAAGCTGGTGGTCGGACAAGCCGGTGCTGCATGTCGTGCGCAATGCCGACCCGGCGGCGGCCGGCCCATCGACCGATGGCGCGGGCGGGCCGAACCAGCCCGTCCTGCCGACCATGATCGCGGTGGCGACGCCCAAGCCCAAAGTCGCGCTGTTCGACGACTGGACACCGCAGGACCGCAGCCCGCATGACGAGACGATCGAGGTTTACAGCAATTGCCAGAAGGTCGAGGCGTTCCTGAATGGCCGATCGCTCGGCACCTTGCCAATCAATCAGGACGCCTCGCCGCGCCGCTGGGCGGTGCGCTATGCGCCGGGTGAGATCCGCGCCACTTGCCGCGACCCTGGTCGTGAAACTGTGTCCGACAGCCTGCGGACCGCGGGCAAGCCGGTGCGCATCGCACTGACGCCGGACGCATCCGCCGTCGGCTCCACATTCGACGATATGGTCTATGTTCGCGCGCGCGTCGTGGACGGCAATGGCGTTACCGTGCCATCGGCCAGCCATCGGCTGCATTTTGCCGTAAAGGGCGCAGGGCAATTGATTGCGACCGACAATGGTTCCTCCGTCGATCACACGCCCTTCCCGTCGCCCGATCGTGCCGCGCTGGATGGACTGGCGGTCGCGCTGGTACGCGGGGCAGGCAAGGGTCGCTTTACCGTCACTGCTACGGCCGATGGTCTGAAGGCCGGCTCCGTCGATCTGGACGCAACCCGATAATAGGCTGCGACAGGCTTTAGCCCGGTACGGCCGCCATGTCGTAAACCACCACTTTCTGCCACAACCCTTCGCAGGATTTTACGAAGGCCTGATGGATCGGATGATCCTGATAGGTCTTCTGGTCCTGCGCATTGTCGAAGAACATGAGTTCCGACACGTCATAGCTGGAATCGACCACGTCGCGCTTTTCGGTGCTGGCGGGCAGGCCGATCTCCATCCGGCGAATGACGGGAATATCGCGCAAGGTGCGCAGGCCCGCGATCAGACGGTCGCGGTCCGCCGACGAGCCGGGCCGCTTCAGCCAGAAGAAGACATGATGCACCAGTTGCGGCGGCTCCGCCGCCTTTGCCGGCGTCAACGCCATGCCTGCGCCACCCAATGCCACCATGGCTGCCCATTCCCTTCTGCTGGCCTTCATTGCCTCACTCCTTCATGGATTCATGTTCGCGTGCCGCGGCCACGGATTGGCGCTCGACAATCACATGGTCGAACAATTCGTCGCTGATGTGCCTATGCTCCGGCCCCTTGCCCAGCGCCACGATCAGGCATTGAGTCGCGCGAAACGCCATATCCTCAACGGGCTGACCCACTACGGTCAGCGGCGGGAAGATGCGCGAGGCCAATATCGTATCGTCAAAGCCCGTCACGCTCAGGTCGCGTGGCAGGCACAGACCGATAGCGTGGGCATGCGCGACGACGCCGGCCGCCAGATCGTCGCTGCTGCATATGATGGCCGTCGGCCGATCCGGGTTGGACAACAGCGACTGCCCGGCTGCAATGCCGGACACATAGTCGAAATCACCATGCTGGACGATCAACGCCGCATCTTCGGGCAAGCCGTGCCGGGCAAGAGCTGCGCGGAACCCGTCCAGTCGGGCGGCCACGACGCTATAGGGATCGGGACCGGCGATATAGGCGATCCGTCGATGCCCGCCGGCGATCACATGTTGCGTGATGGAGAGCATAGCCGCCCGATTGTCGATGCGGACGGTGGTGACGTCGGCCATGGCCGTGCCGGTCGCGATCGCCGCCAACGGTACGCCCAACGAGGCAAGAGCGGTCGAACCGCTCAACTGTTCGGCAAAGGGCGGGACGAGCAACAGCGCGTCCGCTCCGCTGCGTACCAGATCCTGCGCAATCCGTTCGGCACCTTCGCGGGCAACATCCTCGCCATCGCGCAGGATGAGTTGCAGCCCATGGGCATTGGTCGCCCGCAGCGAGCCGAGCAGCACGGCGTCTAGAAAAGGGGTGCGCCGGTCGTAGATCAGGCCCACGGTCGTCGCCCGTGCCTTGGCCAGGCGGCGGGCGGCAAGATTGGGAACATAGCCCAGCTCGACGATCGCCGCCTGCACCGCCTCGATCGTCGCCGCGCCCGCGCGCCCGACACCGTTGACGACGTTGGACACGGTCATGGCGGACACGCCGGCCCGTTCCGCTACCGCGCGGATGGTCACACCCCTTTGTCGTCGTCTTGCCGTCACATCCATGCCCCCTCGCCCCCCTTCATAGCGCCTGGTCGATCGCGTCATAGAGGCGAAAGGGACAGGATATCGTTCACACCGTACCGGCCTTCAGCCCCTTGATCGCATGATCCACGGCCCGCGCCGTCAACGCCATGAAGGTGAGCGAGGGATTGACGCAGCTGATCGACGCCATCTGTGCGCCGTCGGTGACGAACAGGTTGGACGCATCATGCGCCTGGCTCCATTTGTTGAGCACCGACGCGCGGGGATCGTCGCCCATGCGCGCGCCACCCATTTCGTGGATGGCATCGCCCGGCACATGCTCCTTGACGCTGCTTTCGACATTTTTGAGGCCGGCGGCGCGCAGCATCTTTTCACCCTGTTCGCGGGCGTCGATCATCATCCGTTGCTCATTTTCGCGGAAGGTGACGTTGAACCGCATCAGCGGGACGCCGAACCGGTCTGTCTTGTCCGGGTTCAGCGCGACATGGTTATCCTCATAGGGCAGGCATTCGCCGAACGCACCCATCTGGAACTTCCAGCCGCTATAACGACGCATGCCCTCCTTCATTGACGCGCCGAAGCCGACCGGCCTGGACGGTTCGCGATAGGCGGCACCCTGAAAGCCGTAGCCACGCTTGAAACCGACGTCGCCATCCTGGCCATTGTTGCGGAAGCGCGGGACATAGACGCCGCCGGGACGGCGACCGAATTCGATGAATTCCTCCATGCCGGGAATGTCGCCCCTCACGCCGACGCGGAAGATGTGATCCATGACATAACGGCCAAGCGTGCCGCTGGAATCGAAATGGCTACGGGTCCCGTCCGGCTGACGGGAGTTCATGAGGATCTGCACCGAGCCCAGGGTCGAGGCGTTGAGGAAGACCAGCTTTGCGGTCACCGTTTCAGCCTGCCCCGTCTTGGTATCGACGAAGCGGACCCCCGTCACCTTCCTGGTGGCCGGATCATATTCGAGGTTGGTGACGACCGCGTCGGACCGCAGCGTCAGCCGCCCGGTGGCGCGCGCCGCCGGCAACGTCACCGCCTGGGTCGAGAAATAGGCGCCGAAGGAACAGCCATTGCCGCACTGGTTGCGGACCTGGCATTTGGTGCGGCCCTGTTCCGGTTTGTCTTCGGTCATGTTGGACAGGCGGGCGTTGATCAGCTTGCGGCCGGGAAATTCGCTTTCCAGCCGCTGCTTCATCCATTTTTCCGCAATATTCATCGGCATGGGCGGCTGGAACTGGCTGTCCGGCAGATAGGGCAGATTTTCGCGCGAACCCGATACGCCGGCATATTTTTCGACATAATCGTACCAGGGCACGAGATCGTCATAGCTGATCGGCCAGGCGCCACCGATCCCCTCCTGCTTGTTCGCCTCGAAATCGGCGGTGCTCCAGCGGAAGCTCCACCGGCCCCAGATCAGCGACTTGCCGCCAACGGCGCCGGGACGGATCCAGTAGAATTTGCTGCCTTCCCCATAATCATAGGGGTTGAGGCGATCATTATTGTAGAATGCCTGGTTGCTGGGTTGCACATAGCCATGTTTGGCGATGAAATAGTCGCTCTCCCGCAGGGCGTCGGGCATGATGTTGCGCGCCGGCACATCATAGGCCGGTCGACCGTCATAGGTATAGCCTTCGCCATGTTCGACCATATGGCCGCGATCCAGCATCAGGACGCGCAGCCCCTTTTCCGTCAATTCCTTGGCGGCCCAGCCACCGCTGATGCCCGTACCGATGACGATCGCATCGAACCTGTCCGTCGAAGCCATGATGATCCTCTCCCAAGGATGAAGGTGTTAGAAGCGCAGGCCGCGCAGGGTTTGGAAGCTTTTGGTGATGTCCGGAATATAGGGCGCGGGGCATTGGTCATTTTCGACATAGAAATGCCGCACCCCGGCGAGCGCGTTCAGTTTGAACAGGCTGGCAAAGTCGATCGTCCCAGCGCCCACCGCCGTCATGCTGCGATCGGGGCGCATGTCCTTCACATGATAGGCGTAGATGCGGCCGGCAAGGCGCCTGATGAGCGCCGGCACATCCTCCCCGGCATGGACCGCCCAATAGAGATCCAGTTCGATCTTCACCAATGCGGGGTCGCACGCCTTGACCAGCCGGTCGAACAGGCTGACGCCGTCGGGCTTCACGGTAAATTCAAAGTCGTGATTATGATAGGCAAAGGCGAGGCCGGCCGCCTTCAACTGCGCGCCGAAACGGTTGATGTTGACGAGCGCCGCGTCCCACGCCGCCGCATTGCGATGCTTGTCCACCATATAGGGCAGGATGACCGTGTCCGCGCCCAGCGTCTTTGCCATGGCGACGCTGGCATCGAAATTGTCGAGCAGCGCGTCATAGCCGATATGGAGGGACGGGCTGGTCAGGCCGAGGCGATCCATCGTCCTGCGCAGCAGCTTATGGTCCATGGCGTCATAGCCGCCACCGCCAAATTCCACCTCGCGATAGCCGACCTTCGCGACCTGCTCCAGCGTGGCGACCGGATCGGCGGAGAAAAGCTCGCGCACGGTATAGAGTTGCAGGCCGACCTTGCGGATCTGCGCGGCCTGCGCACCGCCGGGAAGGACAGTCTGGCCGGCGAAAGCGGCGAGGCCGCCAGCGCCCAACAGGATGGAACGACGGTTCATGATCATGCGGAATAGACCTTGTTGACCTGAGCATAAGGGAAGGCGCCATTATATTCGCCGGGCACGGGCAGATATTCGCGTTCCTGCGTCATGCCGATTTCCGACGTATAATAGCCGGTGATGACCAGCTGCCGGAACGCTTCGAAAAATTCGATGCCGTTGGGGATCGCATCGTTCATCGCCAGCGTCAGCAGCGCATCCTGTTGCTCCGGCTTGGTATCGACGGCGGGTATTTTATAATCCTGCCGGCTGCGGGAATCGATTTCCGCAAGGCCCGACAGGATCGGCGCCTGATCCTCCGGCAGCGCCCAGTCGGCCAGCAGCTTTTCGATATAGGCGGGCACGCCCGCCGCGATCGCGCCGGGCGTGTCGGTGGTGGGCAGGATGCGTTCGCTCAGCGCCGTCATCAGTGCGCGCTGGTCCGGCGTAAAGACCTGGATGCTGGGTGCGCCCTCACTGATCATACCGGCCGGGGCGAGACCAGCGGCGCGGGCGAGCGGCGCGAAAACCTGCGCGCCGAACAGGGCGAGTACGCCGGCCAGAGCCTGTCTGCGATCCATCATTGTCCTGCCCCTTTCAAATCCTGTGCGATGGCATCCTGCGGCAATGGCCGGACCCATATGTTGCGGAACGACACCGGCGAGTCATGATCCTGAAGCTGGATCGGCGCCTTGTCGCCATGCGCCTGATATTGCGCGATCTTGCGCCAGGCGGTGGTACCCAGCATCGCCTGATGATTCTGTACCAGCACGCCGTTCAGCAGGACGGTGACATAGGCCGGGCGCGTGACGCTGCCGTCCGCGGCGAAGCGGGGCCGTTCGAAGACGATGTCATAGCTTTGCCATTCGCCGGGCTTGCGCGACGGGTTCGCCAGCGGCGGCTTCCACGCATAGACTGCGCCGACCGTTCCATCGGCATAGGTCGGGTTCTGATAGCTGTCGAGGATCTGCACCTCATAGCGCTGCATGAACCAGATGCCGCTATTGCCTCGATCCTGCGAACTTTTGGTCGGCGGATTGGGAGAGCGGAACTCCAGATGCAGCTGGACGTCGCCGAATTCCTGCTTCGATATCAAGGCATTTTCGCCGCCGCTTTCCGCGCGGGACGGGATGGTCATCACACCCTTCGCCATCGGCCATGGCTTGCGCTCGCTACGCCAGGCATCGAGCGACGTGCCATCGAACAGGATGATCGCGTCGGACGGCGCGCCACCCGGTTGCGCTGCCGGGGTGACGACCGTGGGCGCAGGGCGATCGGGATCATGCACATGCCAGGTACCGCCCGGCAGGATCGGCGTGTCCTTGAACCCCAGCTTTCCGGGCTTGTCCTGCGCATGAACCCATGTGCCGGCCATCAGGCCGACCGCCATTGCCATGCCGATAGGAATGCGTTTCATCCTCTCGCCTCCTCCTGTCCTATGCTTTGTCGATGGCGCGATAGGCGGCGATCAAGCGATCCTCGCCTTCGCGGCCAGCCTGCGAATTGCCATGTTCCATGCCGATCACGCCTGCGTAATTGCGGCCACGCAGCCAGCGTACGATATTGGCATAGTTGATCTCGCCCGTGCCCGGCTCCTTGCGCCCGGGATTGTCGCCGAACTGGATATAGCCGATCTCCGCCCAGCACGTGTCGAGCGTCGGGATCAGGTTCCCCGACTGGATCTGCTCATGATAGATATCCGCCAAAATCTTGACGCCGGGGCTGTTCGCGCCGCGCGCGACGGCATAGCCCTGCGCGATCGACTGCATGAAGATGCCGGGATGGTTCGTCCGGGTGTTGAGCGGTTCCATCACCAGCACAAGGCCATGGGGCGCCACGATATCGCCGGCGCGGCGCATGCAGTCGATGATGCGGGCGGTCTGAATATCCTGCGGCAGCTTGCGATCCATGAAGCCGGTGACGACGGTCATATGCCTGGCGTTGAGGCGTTTGGCGACCTCCACCGAAGAGCGGACGTCGGCCAGGAAGGCGTCGCGCTCGGCATCGTCGTTGCTGCCCAGCAGCGGACGGAAATCGGCCCATTTGGGCATGGAGGCGACGAATACGCCCATGGTCATGCCACGCTGCGCGAGCGCCTTTGCCATCGCCGCCTGCTGTTCGACCGGGCGGGCGCGGGCTTCATTATCTTCCCACGCACGGAAACCCTGATCGGCGGCATAGGCGATCTGTTCCATCAGGCCGCCCCGGCTGGCAAAGCTGCCTTCATGCGGCGCGTATGCCAGCGAGAAATGGGCGGCGTTGGAGCCGCCCTTTCCGGCCGCGGCGATGGGGGGGGTCACTGCGGTCGCCAGGCCGGCGGCAATCATCGCGCGGCGGGACAGGCTCATGCCGCGCCCTCCGCCATATGCGCCGATCGGCGACCGGCACGTCGTTCCGCCAACCAGACGCCGCCGAATACGACGAGCAGGATCAGCGGCACGAAGGTCAGCCAGGCAAAGGACTGCGATGCAGCGGCGTCCTCGACCGTCCGCAGAGCTTCGCCGGTCAGGCGGGTGAACGCTTCGGACCCACCGGCAATTTCCACCTTTGCCTGTTCGAACATTTCACCCAGGCGCGGCAGGACGAAAAAGCTGGCCAGCGCCCCGGCCGATCCGAGCGCAACGCCGATCATCTCACTCGCCGCGATCGGTGCGATCGGGTCGATCCATTCCGCCTTCAGGCTGTTCGCTATCGCGGCGCGCAGGGAAGCGCTCATCGACACGGTAAAAAGCGCCAATACGCTCAGCCCAGATAGCCTCTGCCGGTTTATGCCTGTCATGCCCGCTCCTCTACCCTTCGCCCCATATGATGTTATTATTGGGGTTTATGCGTCGCCGTCAGGCCAGTCCCAACCACCGCTTGTTGTTGGCAGGATCGCCGCCTCCGGCAAAATCGTCGAAGGCGCGTTCGGGCCGGCGTATCATATGCGCCTCGATGAAAGGCGCGCCTTCACGTGCGCCGTCTTCCGGATGTTTCAGGCAGCATTCCCATTCCAGCACGGCCCAACCATCATAGCCATATTGGGTCAGGCGCGAGAAGATGCCGGTAAAATCGACCTGTCCGTCACCCAATGAGCGGAAGCGACCGGGACGATCCACCCAGTCGGCATAGCCGCCATAGACGCCGGCCTTGCCGGTCGGATTGAATTCCGCATCCTTGACATGGAACATCTTTATGCGGTCGTGATAAATGTCGACGAACTGAAGATAGTCCATCGCCTGCAACACGAAATGGCTGGGATCATAAAGGATGTTGGCGCGCGCATGGCCGCCGACGGACTCCAGGAACCGCTCGAAGGTCAGGCCATCGTGCAGATCCTCACCCGGATGCAATTCGTAGCACAGGTCCACGCCCTCTTCCTCGAACGCATCCAGGATCGGGCGCCAGCGACGACCCAGCTCTGCAAAGGCTTCCTCCACCAGGCCCGCCGGGCGCTGCGGCCAGGGATAGACGAAGGGCCAGGCGAAGGCGCCGGAGAAGGTCGCATGCGCCTTGAGGCCCAGGCGCCGGCTCGCCTTGGCCGCCATTTTCAACTGGTCGACGGCCCAGGCCTGCCGCTCTGCGGGTTTGCCGCGCAATTGCGGCGGCGCAAAATTGTCGAAAGCCGCGTCATAGGCCGGATGGACCGCAACCAGCTGGCCCTGCAAATGGGTCGATAATTCGGTAATCTCGACGCCTGCCTCGCGGCAGCGTCCAGCCAGGTCATCGCAATAATCCTGACTGTCCGCAGCCAGCGCCAGATCCATGCAGCGCGGATCGTTGCTGGGGACCTGAACACCCTTGTAACCCGCCGCCGCCATCCAGCGCGCCGCATTGTCCAGCGTATCGAAGGGAGCCGCATCCCCCATGAACTGGGCAAGAAAGATGGCAGGGCCTCGCATGGTCATTTCAGACTCTTCAAATAGGTGATGATAGCTGCGCGTTTGGCCGGATCGGGCGTGCCGATCGGCATGCGGGTGCCGGGTACTTTCTTCATCGGCGCGGCCAGAAATGCGTCCAGGCTCTGATCGTCCCAGCGCAACTTCGACGCCTTGAGCGCGGCCGAATAGGTAAAGCCGGGCAGCGATGCCGCCGGACGACCCGCGACCCCGTTGAGATTGGGACCGATCCCGCTTTTCCCGTCTTTCTGAACATTATGGCAGGCGCGGCACGCGCCAAATGCCGGCGGTGCGGTCTGCGCACTGGCCGATGTGGTGATGCCCATCGCCATGATGGCGACCAGAACCCGTTTGAGGTTTGCTACCCTGCGCATCCTCGACTCTCCATTTCCTTTATTCTTGCTATTCATTTACCGGTAAATCATGACAGATCAAGGCCAAGAATGATGGCGCTATCTTTGATCGGAAATGAAGGAGGGGAGAGATGACGGCACGGGCTTTGCAATTGGCCATGGTGGGCGGTGGCGAAGGCGCGTTCATCGGCGCGATCCACCGCGCAGCCGCCGCATTGGACGGTGACTGGCAGCTGGTGGCCGGCGCATTCAGCAGCGATCCTGAACGCAACCAACGATCGGGCGCCGCGCTGGGCATCGAGGATGCGCGGGTTTATGGTTCGCTCGATGCGCTGCTGGCCGCCGAAGCGGCGTTGCCCGACGACCGCCGTATCGACGCCGTGTCGATCGTGACGCCTAACCATCTGCATGCGCCGATGGCCATCGCGGCTCTGGATGCAGGCTTTCATGTGTTCTGCGAAAAGCCGATGGCGCTCAGTTCGGCGGAAGCCCGGCAGATCGCACAAGCCGCCGCGCGGTCCGGCCGCCAGTTCGGCCTGGCCTTTACCTATAGCGGCTATCCCCTGGTCGAAGAAGCGCGGGCGCGGGTGGCGCGCGGCGATTTCGGGAAAATCCGGCTGGTCCAGGTCGAATATTCGCAGGGTTGGCTGAGCCAGCCGATCGACCGCGACGGGAACAAACAGGCCGAATGGCGCACCGATCCTGCGCGCGCGGGCCTTGGCGGTTGCCTGGGCGATATCGGCACCCATGCCTTTCACCTGGCCGAGCATGTTTCGGGCCTGGCGGTGCGCGAACTGTGCGCCGACCTGACCACCCATGTAGAGGGTCGGCGGCTGGACGATGATGTCAGCATATTGCTGCGTCTGGACAATGGCGCGCGGGGTACGCTCAAGGCCAGCCAGATTGCAGCCGGTGATGAAAACGGACTGAAGCTGCGTATTCATGGTGAAAAGGGCGGTCTGGAATGGTCGCAGATGGAGCCGAATACGCTGACCCTGCGCTGGCTGGATCGACCGACGGAACTGGTGCGCGCTGGCGGGCCGGGCCTTGCCCCATCCACCCTGCCGCGCCTGCGCACGCCGGCCGGGCATCCCGAAGGCTATATAGAGGCGTTCGCCAATCTCTATCGTCTGTTCGCAACCCGCATCCGGACGGGCACACGGGAAACCACGGACGGGTTCCCGTCGATCGAGGCCGGACTGCGCACCATGACCTTTGTGGAAACCGTGATCGCCAACGCCGCGTCCAACCAGAAATGGAGCATGGTTTCGCATAGCTGAACCCGATCGCCGCTGCCGCCCGCCACTGTCGAAAAGAAACGTCCCGGCCGTGCAGGACCGGGACGAGTTTGGGGGATAACAGGTGCGATCAGAAGTTGAAGCGAACGCCTGCGCGATAGATGCGGCCCAGCGTATCATATAGCGCCGGGTTGACGTCCAGGCCGGTATTGGTCTGGGGCGAAGCGACCGGATCCTTGTCGAACAGATTATCGACCTTGCCATAAATACTCAGCTGCTCGTTGAGCTTGAAGGTGGCACCGACATCCACGTAGAAGGCGCCCTTCATCTTGTTGCGATCGATCGTCGGGTGATTGCCGGTCGATACCGGGCATGACGATTGGCAAACGACATATTGATTGCCGAAGGTGCCGTCGCTGAACCAGCGTTCCTGCACCGTCAGGGTCAGGCGGCCACTGTCATAGGTCTGAACCGCCAGCCATTTCCAGTCGGGCGTGTTACCGTTGTTGGCGCCCGCCTGATCGACCGGATCGACGCCCGCGATCCCCGCGCTGACGATGAATTTCTGGATATGGGTGCCCAGCGCACGCACGGTGAAGCTGCCCGGCAGGCCGAGCGGTTGCTGCCATTGATAGCTGGCCTCGATATCGAAGCCGCTGGTTTTCCAGGACGCCAGATTGAACGGCTGAACATTGACGAAGTTAGTTCCTTGCGCCCCGTCCAGCTGGAAGCCACCGCAAAAGGCCTGATTGCCGTCCGCGCAAAAGCGAACGATCTGGTCCGCCGACAGCGACGACACCACGCCACTCAATTTGATATTGTAATAGTCGAACGACAGGCTGAGGCCAGGTAGCCATTGCGGACGGGCCAACACCACGCCCAGTTCCGTATTCCGGGCGACTTCCGGCCTGAGATTGGGGTTGCCTATGGTGTTCTGGAATATCTGGACGGCAGATGGCGGATTGGTAAATGGATTGGCGAAATTCGGCAGCGTCGTGACCGTGGGCGCGGCGAACAGTTCCGACAGGTTGGGGGCACGCACATCGCGCGAGGTGACGGCCCGCAACCGCAGGCCGCTGATCGGCGTGTCCCAGGTGCCGCCGACCTTCCAGGTCCAGACGGTGCCGGACGTGCTGTAATGGGTACCGCGACCCGCCGCGTTCAGATTGGCCCGACCCAATGACGCGCTGTCGAAGATGGGAAGGTCCACCTCGACATAGCCTTCATAGACCTCATATTTGCCACGACCATTTTTGTAGTTGCCGGCCGCCCAGTTGCTGCCCAATGTGGAATTCAACAGCGGATCGGCGGGGTAAGCTTCGCTGTTCGGGCTGAGCGGCGATACGCCCGCCCCATAAGGGTCTGCATTCACGCGGTAAAATTCGCGGCGATACTCGCCACCGAAGGCGACCGATACCGGCCCTGCCCACAGATCGAAGGGGTTGCCCGAAAAGTTCAGGCTGGCGACGTCCTGCGTGAGCTTGGTATGCTGGAACGGGCCATTTTCATGCGGCGCGACATAGGCGAGCGCCGACGCGGAAGGTGCGAAATTGCCGAAGATATTGATCGGCTGGCATCCGTTGGCGCGTGCCACCGGATCGGCACAGACGATCGCGCCATTGAGCGTAATCGCGTTGGTCGCGGCGACATAGCGGTTCTGCAACACGATATCGCGGACCCGAATGTCCGAAATGGTGATGCCATGTTCATAATAGGCGTCGTAATTCCAGTCGGTACCGCCCAGCTCGAATTTGCCCTTCAACCCGCCAACGAAGCGATATTGCTTGCGATCGGTATAGACTTGCGGATCGGGGAAGGAGGCGTTGCTCGACCCGAAGCCAAAGGCGGTGATGCCGGCCGTCCCGCAGGCAGTGCGCACCGATTGGGGCAGGTAGGGATTGGCGCACTGGACGGTCAGGCTGGCACGGCCATAGCCGGGACTGGGCTGGTTGTTGGTTTTCACCTGCGCCACGTTCACGGTGACATAGGCTTCATTATCCGGAGCGAAGTCGAAGCCGATCCGGCCATAGCCGTTGATGCGCTCCAGTTTCGACTTTAGAGAGGCACCCGAACCCGGCGCACCCGTCAGATCGCCGCCTTCGCAGAAGCTGTTCCCGCGATAGCAGTTGGTGACAGCGCCGGTACCGGTCGGGACACCGTTCGAACCATAGTTGAAATTATAGGGCGTGCCATCCGGGGCGAAGGCGATGCCCTGCAAAGGGCCGTTGTTGATGAGGCCGTAGCGGGCATATTGGTAGGGCTGCGCATAGTCGCGATAGTTGAACTGCGGCAGGCCGTTGCTGACGTTGCCGGTATTCATCAAGGTCGTGGCTCGATACCAGTTGCGGCTGCCGGCCAGGTCCGTGCCGAAATCGCCGGCGCCGACGCCCCCTTCATGATCATATTCGCCGCTCAACACCACATGCAGACGATCGTCCATGAAGGATTTGCCGTAGGCCGCCTGTACCAGCGCGGTTTCATCATCGCCATATTTGGTGATGCTGCCCAGGAGATTGCCCTTGAACCCTTCGAAATGCGTGTCCGTGATGAAATTGACGACGCCGCCGACGGCGTCCGAACCATAAGAAGCCGAAGCGCCGCCGGTCACGACATCGACGCGCTTCACCAACAGTTGCGGGAACATGCTGATGTCCGGCACGCCGGTCACGTTCGCGCCGACGACGCGCTGGCCATCGAGCAGCGTGAGAGTGCGGATCGGGCCGAGGCCGCGGAGCGAGAAGGAGCTGAGGCCCTGCTGACCGCTGGAGGTGCTGAAGGTACCGGTCGCTGCCCCCGTCGATCCCTGAAGCGAGGGCAATTGGGCAATGGTGTTGAAGATGTTGGGCTGCGCATTGTTGGCGATCTGCTCTTCGCCGATCACGGTCGTTGGCGTGGGTGCGTTGAAGCCGCTGGTGGTGATGCGCGATCCGGTGACGATGATGTCGGCGGTGCGGGGCGCTGCGCCGTCGGTCTGGTCCTGGGCGGCGATGCTGGCGGGCTGCGGCGCAGCTGCCGTCTGGGCTTGTGCCAGACCAGCCAGCGCCATGGTCGCCACCGCCGCCAGGCTGACGCCGGCCAGTTGCCGATGGATTGCGATCGTCACTGTCATTGATCCTTCCCCTTTTATATCCGGCCACCCTCCCGGAGCCGGTGCCGCCCATGGCGGGCGATTATGCAAAGCCTATCCGTGCACCGGGCCGGCCGCACTTAAGACATAGGTCGTAGATGCCTGGCCAAGCCCGGATTTCAGGGCTTTGCCGCATAGAGCGCGTGATGCGTCAGGATGAAGAGCGTCCGCTTGTCCGGTCCGCCGAACAGAATCTGCAAGGGACGGTCGGGCACGTCGATCCGCCCTGTTTCCCTGCCGTCTTGGCCATAGATAAAGACCTGTCCATTGGCAACATAGACGCGGCCCTGACCATCGACCGCGACGCTTTCACCCCCGCGATTGGCAAAGGGCTTGAGGTCGGTGAGCGTGCCGCCAGCGCCCACGGTGCCGCTATAGGTCACATTTTCCGATCCATTGGTGACGAACAGGCGCTCGCCCGGCTTCCCGCCAACGAAGCCATGTGCATTCAGGCTGTCCGACCATCGCCAGCCCGTATGGTCTATCGGACCCTGTTGCCATGTGCGGAAGGCGGGCAGCGACAGGCTGCCGTCGGGGGACAGATATTCCTTTGCCTTGGGCGTACCGACATCGCGCGCGAACATCTCGGCGAGTGTGGTGAATTCATAGGTCTTATGATCCAGTTGATCCCGAAACTCGCCATTATTCCACCAGTTGACCGGCAGCAGCGTCTTTACCGCGCCGCCCGTGTGGACCGGGGTCGGCTGGATCAGCGTCATCTGATCCTTCGGCCCGTCCGGGTCGAGCGAATAGACGCCGCCTTTTGCGCCCAGCGACGATAGGACCAGCAAATGACCCGACCTGTCGATCGCCAGATTGACCGGGTCGAGCGCATTGTCGCGCACGATTTCCAGCCCCTTGGCCTCGCTCCAGCGATGGATGCGCTGGAAGCGGCGGTCGATGAAATAAAGCGTGCCCTTCGCATCCACAGCCGCGCCGGATATCGACCAGAAGCCGTCCTCCAGCTTCTCCACCCCGGCGCTGCCGGGCGCCGCGACAGGGATCTTGCGATCAGCCGCGCCGATGTCCAGGCTGGCAAATTCCCGCTCCCGCACGACCTGTTTGCGGCTTACATCCTCGATCGCATTGTCGAACGGATATTTGCTGGCGCGCAGGAAGGTGCCGCATCCTTCATCGTCGCAGGTGGCAAAGCCGCTCTCTGCGTTGATGTGGACGTTGCGGAACCGGATGTCGCTGGAGTTGGTGAGCTTCACCGCACTCTTTTCGGGCGCATAGGTGCGCGTCACGCGATAGCCGTGATAGTTGGCGAACAGCAGATTCTTCGAATTGCGGATGTCGAGCGAAATGGCATCCGGCCCGTCATCGACCTCCTGCTCGGTCTGCGGCGCCAGAAACTCCCAATTCTGCACATTGTCGAGCACGATTTCGTTGCGCGCATGATGTTCGACCGACATTTCATAGACATGGCCGGGCGTGCTTGTGTTGGTGATGTGCAGGCCCGATTGCGCGAAGCTGTTGGGACTCCACACGTCGGCAAAGGTGCCGCCGCCCCCGTCCGTCACCCAGATGCTGGGATATTGCGCGTCCAGGCGGCCGTCGGTAACCGGATCGCCGGTATTGACCCGCAGCGCACCCAGCATCTTGCCATCGGCCGTCGGCGTGCCGCCGCCACCCATGATCTTCACATCCTCGACCAGGCTCTTCTCGCCCGATCGCCACAGCAGCGCGGACGCGCGCGGATTGATGCGGCCGGTGAAGAGACCAAGGCCCGAAAGAACATTGTCCCCGCCTTTGGGACTTTCCAGGATCGGCAATACCGCCCCCAGGCCGGCATGGGCGGGATTGGCGTCGGGAATGTAGAGCTGGGTGATGGCCGGATGCAGGCCGATCAGCACGCTGTCCGGGCGCAGCGTCAGCTTGTTCGTCACCTTGTAGAAACCGGTCGGGAAATAGAGGATGCGGTGGCTGTCGATCGCCTTCTGGATCGCGGCGGTATCGTCGGCCTTGCCATCGCCCATCGCGCCTAGCGATCGAATATTGGTCCATTCCGCCATCGGCGGCAGGTCGCGGATGGCGGCTTCGCGCGGCGCGGGCATCGCAGGCAAGGACCGGATATCGGCTTCGACCTTATAGTCGCCGGTATGGCCCAGATCCGGGATGGCGAGGCCGTAGGAGAAATGAGCGACCTTATACGCCTTGCCCTTGCCACCTACCGTCTTGCCGCTGTCGCGAAAGCGGGCGAAGACCGGGCTGTTTACGACAAGAGCATTTTCGAAGCCGATCTGGGTGAAGACATTCTTCTCGTTCGAGATGATGACGCCCGCCTTCGATATATTTTCGAAGCGCACATCCTTTCCCCAGAGGCTGTCGCCATAGCCGCGGTCGATCTCTATCCCGACGGGCGTGTTGCGTATCGTGACATTGACCAGGGTCAGGTCGACTTCATGCTCGCGGATCGCGGCGTCCCGCTGGCCGTCGAACGTGGAATCAAGCAGGGTGAACTGCCAGGCGGGCGAAGTCTTTTCCGTGACGATGCCATAGCGACCGCCCTGGAAATGAACATTTTCGATGACGTTACCGGCCTGATAGACGCCGGCAAAGGCCGTGCCGAGGCGGAAGTCCATATGGCTGAGGAACGCATGTTGCGCCATGCGGAACCGTACGCCGGCCGCCGCGGGATTGCCCGCGCCAATCTCTATATCGACATTGCTCATCGAGGAATAAAAGGTGCCCGAATTGGCGTCGCGAACGATTTTGTCGCGCGGCACCACGGTCGGGACCGGGACCGGCACCTTGCCGACCTGATACTGATCGCCGCCTGCGAAGATGACCATGGTCGATACGCCCTGCTGAAAGCCCGGCGTGTTGGCGCCCAGCAGGATGACCGGTCGGGTCGGGCCGACGCCATAGACACGCACCCCCGCCGGCACGATCAACGAACGGGTGATGCGATAGGTGCCCGATGGCAGGAAGACGATGCCATGGCCGGTCTTGTCGCGGGCCTGATCTAACGCCTGCTGGATCGCTGCGCTGTCATCCGCCTTGCCATCACCCTTCGCCCTGACCGTGACGGCATGGGGTTCGTCGGGTGCGGTCGGGAAGACGGACGGGCCAGCGGCCCAGGCCGGGGCCGTCAGGGTCGTCGCTGCCAGCAAAGCCGCGATCATGGTGCGTCGGATCATAGCCGCCTCTCCAAATATTATCGTGCGTGGAGGGCTAGAAGCCGGGGCAGGTTTTGGCACTTGCGACAAAGGTCGTAGTTTCCAGCCCCCCGCCCGCCCCCTTATAGGCAAGCATGTCACCCCGATGCCCACCGGCCTCGTTCGCCTGCAAGGGACGCCCCCGTGCCGCCATCATTATCCCCATCAGCCGTGCCCGACCGATCGCCATCTCTGGCCGTCATCGTCATGGGGGTCAGCGGCTCTGGGAAATCGACGCTGGGCGCGTTGCTGGCCGACGCCATGGCTTGCCCGTTTCTGGAGGGCGACAATTTCCATTCTCCACAAGCCATCGCCAAGATGCGCGGGGGACAGCCGCTGACGGATGAGGATCGCTGGCCCTGGCTTGACCGGCTGGGCCATGCGACGGCGACAGCGAGTGAGACATATGGCGCGGCGGTCGCGGCCTGCTCCGCGTTGCGGGAAAGCTATCGCAGCCGGTTGCGATCCACGATCGGCGCCCATGTGCGGTTCGTGATGCTGGATAATAGTCGGGAAAAATTGCTGGCGCGGCTGGGCAACCGTCCGGGACATTATATGCCTGCCACCCTGCTGGACAGCCAGATTGCGACATTGGAACGGCCGGACGCTGATGCGCGCACAATGATATTGACCACCGATGTCACGCCGGAAGCATTGCGAGACAGGGTGATGGCCTGGCTCCGCTGACCGCGCCGCACCGTCCCGAAATCAGGGCATCAGGCGCCGACGCCCCTCCCACAGATGCCAGCGCATGGCGAGCGCCGCGCCTTCGGGGTCTTGGGCGCGGATGGCCGCGACGATCTGCTCATGTTCGCGCAGCATCGTGGCGATGACGTCGGGCGGTCGGGACCGGCTGATATCGACGCCAGCGCGCATGATCTTGTCCACATCACCATGCAGCGCGTCGAAGGCGATCAGGAAAGCTGGGTTGCCCGTCGCTTCGGCAATGCGGCGATGCAGTTCCATATCCTCGACATGAGCGGGTTCGCTGGAGAGGAGGGCGGTGCGGAGCATCTCCATCCCCTCCTCTACATAAGCCATTTCCTGTACGGTGCGGCGGGTTGCGGCAAGACGCGCCGCCTCCGTTTCCAGCACGAAACGCACTTCATAGCTGCCCAATGTCGTCGGCAATTCGGTGGACGGCATGAACATGGACAGTCGATCGGACGGGCGGCTCTTGACGAAGGAGCCTGCGCCGCGTCGCGCCTCGGTAATGCCGTCAGACGCCAGCCGCATCAACGCTTCCCGCACGATCGCGCGCGATACGCCGAACATCTCCGCCAGCCGCGCCTCGGCGGGCAGGCGCGCGCCGACCTCCAGATCGTCCGACTTTATGATATCGACGATCTGCGCATAGACATGATCGGAAAGACGCGCCTGGCTCATATTGTCCGCCTAGTCAGAAGAGGCTGCTGGCGACAAGCACCAATAGCAGGCCGACGATCGCCACCACCGTCTCCATGATCGACCAGGTGCGGAAAGTGCCGGGCATGTCGGTGCCCAGATAGCTCTTCACCAGCCAGAAGCCCGGATCGTTCACATGCGAGAAGAAGAGCGAACCGGCGCCGATGGCAAGGACCATCCATTCCGGCTCCACGCCCGACGCCGCAACCAGCCCCTGCATGACGCCGGCCGTGGTGATGGTCGCCACCGTCGCCGATCCGGTGGCCAGGCGGATGCAGACCGACACGCCCCAGGCCAGCAGGATCGGGGAAATCGCCCCGCCTTGTGCGATGCGCACCAGCATGTCGGACAGGCCGGCCGTGACCAGCACCTGCTTGAGCGCACCACCCGCGCCGATCGCCAGGATGATGCCGCCCGCAGGCGTCATCGCTTCGGTCCAGATCGCGTTCTGGATGGTGCGGTCGGTGATGCGGCGCCCGAACAGCAGGGGCAGCGCGACCAGCACCGCGACCAGCAGGGCGACGACGGGATCACTGACCCAGGCGAGCCAATGGAAATGGGCAGCCATTCCGGACGGCAGCAGCGCGACCGCCTGACCGGCGGCGATCAGCACCACCGGCAGCAGCACGGCGGTCAGCGTGCGGCCGACCGAAGGCGTTGCGACGTCGATCTTGACGGGATCGAGCAAGGGCGGGTTGAGCTTGACGCCGGGCGCCGTGAAGCGCGCCAGCACCGGGCCGGCGATGATGGCCGTCGGGATGCCGATGATGAGGCCATAGAGGAGAGTCAGGCCAAGATTGGCGCCCAGCGCGTTGACCGCGAGCAACGGTCCCGGATGCGGCGGCACCAGCGCATGGACCACTGACAGGCCCGACAGCGCAGGCAGCATCAGCCGCAATTTGGCGGTGTCGCCATTTTGCCCGGCGGGCAGCGCCGCCGCCGCCGAGGCTACGATCGGCAGCAGCAGGACGAGGCCGGTTTCGAAGAAAAGCGGCAGACCGATGACGATCGCGGTGAAGAGGCTGGCCCAGGGTGCGCCACGCACGCCTGACAGCCGCAGCGCGGCACGCGCCAGGCCGCCTGCCCCATCCGACAATTGCAACATCGCGCCAAGGCCAAGGCCCAGCGCGACGACCAGGCCAGTGCCGCCCAATATGGCGCCCGCGCCTTTCTCGACCGCCTTGGCCGTTTCCTCCATCGGCAGGCCCGCGAGCAGCCCGACCGTGAATGCGCCGCAGAGCAGACCGACGAAGGGATGGAGGCGACCCCGGATGATGAGGGTGATGGACAGGGCGATGCCGACGACCGCAGCCAGGACCAGCCGATAATCCGCCGGGGTCATCGCGCCTGCGCCTTAAGACCGGAGCGGCAAAGCAAATCGGCAGCCGCAGCCGCATGACATGATGATAGCGCCATCCTCTCCCCCTTCAAAAATTCGCTGAAATCCAGCGATTCCGCTCATGCGGTTTAAAATCTGTTAGACAGATTATAGAGGATATTTGGCTCCATCCTAGATGTTTCGTAAATAATTGCCATTTTTAGCTTGAAGCTGTCTGACTGATTCTATTATTGTTAGCGTTACCGAGTCCGACGCAGCCAGCAGGCCAAAAAAGCTGGCGCATCTTTGTCGGACCGAACAGGGAGAGGACGGATGCACTTCGCAATGAATTTGCACGATAGTCTCGATCAGCAGGAATATGGACGTATCGACCATAGGGTGGCCGAGCCGCCTCGCCTGACCCCGACGCAGATGAAAGTGCTGCGCTGCGTTCACTCAGGCCTGCTCAACAAGCAGATCGCCTATGAGCTGGGCATGGCGGAGGCCACGGTGAAGGTCCATATGACCGCACTGATGCGCAAGCTCAATGTCCGCAACCGGACCCAGGCCGCGATCGCTGCCCGCAATCTGGGCTGGCTGCGCCCGGCCCTGGTCCGCATAGGCGACTGAACGATCCCTTACATGGCCGGGAGGATGGGATGACGGACGGTTCCCGTCGCGCGATATTGGCGGGCCTTGGCGCAGGCATGATGCTGACCGGCCTGCATGCGCGCGCGGCGACGATGCCGACGCGCAAGATCGGCTATGCCATCGTCGGGCTGGGCTCATACGCCACGCGCCAGATCATGCCCAATTTCGCGGCATGCGACCATGCCCGTCTGGTTGCGCTGGTCAGCGGGACACCCGCCAAGCTGGACACATATGGCGCGGATTACGGCATCCCCAAAACGCATCGCTACAGCTATGCCGACTTCGACCGCATTCGCGACAATCCGGATATCGACGTAGTCTATATCGTGCTGCCCAACAGCCTGCACGCCGAATATAGCATCCGCGCCGCGCAGGCCGGCAAGCATGTGATGTGCGAAAAGCCGATGGCCGTATCGGTGGCGGAATGTGAGGCGATGATCGCCGCCTGCAAGAAGGCGGGGACCAAGCTGATGATCGGCTACCGCTCACGGTTCGAGCCATATAATCGGCTGGCGATCGACCTCGCCCGCTCGGCGCATGTCGGTCGAACGCAGATCATCACCGCCGATCATGGCTTTCCGATCAGACCGGACCAGTGGCGGCTCGACCGGTCCCTGTCGGGCGGAGGATCGATGATGGACATCGGCATCTACAGCCTGAATGCCGCGCGCTATCTGGCAGGGGAGGAACCGGTGGCGGTAAGCGCGATCGAATCCACCGACAAAACCGATCCGCGCTTCCGCACGGTGGAGGACAAGATCAATTTCCTGCTACGCTTTCCATCGGGCATCGTCGCCAGTTGCGTGTCCAGCTACAGTTCGTCCCACAATGCCTATCGGGTGAGCGGCACGCAGGGCTGGATCGAGATGGAACCCGCGACATCCTATTCCGGGCAGGTTATGACCATCCGCAAGGATGGCGTCACGGCGCCCCGCACCCTGCCCGCCACGGGCAAGACCCAGTTTGCCGGACAGTTGGACCATATGGCCGAGTGCATCATCAGCGGCGCGACGCCGGTCGTGGCGGGCGAAGAAGGACTGGCCGACCTGCGCGTGATCGAGGCGATCTACCGCAGCGCCGCCGAGGGCCGCAGCGTAAGGATTGGCGCATGATCGCGCGGCGGACATTGCTGGCGGGTCTGGCGAGCCTGCCGGTCGCGGCGATGGCAGCCCCTGTCCCGACCGGCTTCATCAAGCGGCTGGACCCCCGGCTGGACGCGATCATTCCCCCATCTGCAACGGTCGCATGTCTGGCCGAGGGTTTCCGCTGGGCCGAAGGGCCGGTGTGGGTGCCACAGGGCGACTATCTGCTGTTCAGCGATCCGCCCGCGAACATCGTCTATCGCTGGCGTCCGGACGAAGGTGCAAAGCCATTCCTGTCGCCCGCAGGCTTTCAGGGCGCAATCCCGGCGGGGGTACGCGAAGCCGGGCTGAACGGCCTGACCATCGACAGGAACGGCGCGCTGATCGCCGCAGACAGCGGTACGCGGGCGATCATGCGCATCGACCTTCGGACTCGCAAGCGAACGATCCTGGCCGACCGGTTCGATGGCAAGCGTTTCAACAGCCCCAACGACCTGTGCATCGCACCGTCGGGCATCATCTATTTTACCGACCCGCCTTATGGTTTTACCGATGGGGATGAGTCCGCCCTGCGCGAATTGCCGCATAACGGCCTCTATATGCTTGCCCCGGACGGCAGGGTGACGCTGATCGACGACAGCCATCGTCGCCCCAATGGCGTTGCGATGGCGCCGGATGGGCGGACGCTCTATCTGGCGCTGTCGGACGAGAAGCAGCCGGAAGTTCGAGCCTATGCCATCGGTACGGATGGACGCCCGACCGGGCAGCGGCTGTTTCACGATTTCAGCGCGGCATTGGCGCAGGGTCAGCCGGGCTTGCCCGACGGGATTAAGGTTGGTCCGCATGGCCATGTCTTTGCTACCGGGCCGGGCGGCGTCCATATTTGCACCCCGCAAGGCGAACCGATCGGTCTGATCGGCACCGGCAAGGCGGTCGCCAACATCTGTTTCGGCAAGGGCGGCGCCAGCCTGTTCCTGACATCGTCGGACAGGCTGGCAAGGATATCGTTGCGGGTTTAGCGGTGCACGGCTCCGTTCCATCGAAGCGAATGGCTGGAGCGGAATGACTGCTCGTTACCGGCACGGCAAACCCATGGCGGCCCGGACGAAGGGCGGTATGATTCAGCTTCGTTGCCGCTTGCGCGGACGTGCTGTCCTCTCATTTCTACAAAATAGGCATGGTCCGCTTCACTTATACCGGCCCATCGTCACCTTGATCCAGACCGGCTGGTCGATCAGGTTCAAACCATAATCGGTCTGGTCGCCATTCCAGATGCGATCCATGGTCCAGCCGCCCTTGTCGAAATGGCCTTCCTCCACCTTGACGATCATGCCGCCGGGTGCGCTGCCCGGCTTGGCATCGAAGGCGACGCGAACATGATCGCCGGTGAAGAGGAACTCATTGGCCGATAGCTGGGCGACCAGCACGCCGCCGGTCGGCTCGGTCGCCCATGCGGGCAGGTCGGCCTTGGGGAACCATTCGCGCTGGCCGAACTGCCACTGGCCAAAGCTGGCCGTGATGGTCCAGTCACCCATCGTCGTGCTGACCGGCGCGCCATCATCGGGCTTCGCAGTGCCCCAGACGGGGTGGTCGAAAGCGATCTTGGCCCAGGGGGCAGACGCCACGGTGCGATATTTGCTGGCGAAGGCGTCCAAGGTCTTGTCGTCCAAGCTCTTGGCGCCCAGCGGATAATTATAATAGCCGGTGGCATCCATGCCGAAGGGTGCGAAGCCGATGGCCCCGCGGCCCAACGCCGCCCAGAAATAACGGGCATATTCGGCCGCATTGCCGATTTCCGGCACCATCAGCGCATTGTCCGGCCGGGTATAGAGGTCGAGATGCTTGAACACGTTGCGGCTGGCCCGGTCGTAGATATCGGGCGCGGCGAGATCGAGCGAGGGCGCTGCGGCCTTCCAGATATCAATGACGTCGCCCTGCGGCCCACCGCTCGACAACGCCATCGGATCGGGTTTGGCGAAAGGATCGCCGAGCGAGGCGTTGACATACATGGGTAGCGGCTTGATCGCCTTGCCGGCTTTTGCCAGTTCTTCGATATAGCGGGCGGTATGCCATGTGTTGAACGTGCGGTCGGCCTGATCGCCAAAGACGCTGGCCCAGGTGCCGCCCGGCTTCTTCAACGCCTTCGTCAGCACGGCCGGCACCGGACCGTCGAACAATTTCTGCGCAGCGGGCGCATAATCGCGTGGGTTCTTGTAGCTGCCGACCTCATTTTCCGGCTGCACCATGATGACACTATTCTGGCTATCATGATCACGGATATAGGTCATCAGCTTCAGGAAGGCGCGCTTGTCCGCCTCCAGCGTCGCGGCGCCATGGGGCGACAGGACGCCATGATCCTTGCCCTCCTTCGTCTTCATCCGCGGGAAGCGGCGATTGTCGAGTTTCACCCAGTCGGGCGTATAGGCCAGACCCGTATTCTTCCATGCGCCGAACCACAGCAGGACGATCCGCTTGTCATGCCTGCGCGCTTCGTCGAGCAGGGTCTGGACGAAGCTAAAGTCGAACGTCCCTTCCTTGGGCTCCAGTTGCTCCCAGGCGATCGGGACCTCGACCGTGTTGGCCCCGATCCGGTCGAGCGTCGCCCAGACCTTTTCCAGCGGAGCGGCATAGTTGCTGCTGTTGTTGACCTGTCCGCCCAGCATCAGGAAGGGCGCGCCGTCCACGATCAGGGCGTGCTTGCCGTTGCGCGTTTCGATATGCGGCGTGTCGCCCTGCGCGAAGACAGCTGTAGTGGACGACAGGAGGGTGGCGGCGAGCAGGAGCCGGGCAAGGGTCATCAAAGGGCCTTTCAGGGCTGTTCGTCGAGGGAGAAGATACGGGTCGCGAGCGTCCATTTGGCATCGGACGCGGCCCAGGGGAGCGGGCGCTGAACGGCATCCATCTGCGCTTCCCATGTCTGCACAGCCGGATCGGCCGCATCCGCCGCCGCCTTGGCTACAGGGTCGAAACCGGGGCCGGTTTCCATCAGCATGACCAGGCGGTTGCCGCTGCGGTAGATGTCCATCGCGCTGATGTCGGCCGCCCGGATGCTGGCGCCGATCGCCGGAGGCAGCGCGCCCGACGCATGCCAGGCCTCATATTGGGCGATGGCATCGGCATCGTCGGCCAGATCGATCAGCAGGACATGCCGCATCAGTTGACCCAGCCGCCGTCGATCACATGCACCGCGCCGGTGGTGAACGCGGCCTCGTCGCTGGCGAGATAGAGGACGAGATTTGCAATCTCCTCCGCGCGGCCAAGCCGCCCCATCGGCTGGCGTGCAACGAAGGCGGCCTGCGCCGCTTCATAATCGCCGGTGTCATGCAGCCGCTGTTGCAGCGAGGGCGTGTCGATCGTGCCGGGGCAGATGCAGTTGCAGCGCACCCCTTGCCCCACGAAATCGGCGGCCACCGCCTTGGTCAGGCCGATCACGCCGGCCTTGCTGGCGCCATAGGCGAAGCGGTTGGGGATGCCCTTCACCGAGCTCGCGATGGAAGACATGTTCACGATCGCCCCGGCACCCTTCTCCACCATGGCGGGCAGGAAGGCGCGGATGGTGTGATACATGGCGGTCATGTTGAGCGAGAGGGCGAAATCCCAATCGTCCTGGCTGCATTCCAATATGTTGCCTGCGTGGACCACGCCCGCGATATTGGCGAGGATGTCGATCGGGCCGACCTCCGCCGCCAACGCCCGCACCGCCACGCCGTCAGTCGCGTCGAGCGCGCGCAATTCGCAGCCTTCCAGCCCTTCGAGCGCGTCGAAATCGCGGTCGGTCGCGATCACGCGCGCGCCCTCCGCCACGAAACGCTGGGCCGTGGCCCGGCCGATGCCGCGCGCGGCCGCCGTGATGAGCGCAACCTTGCCCTCAAGCCGCCCGCTCATGCGCGCGCTTTCGTGGGCAAGCAGTCAGGACCGATGGGATCGAAAGCCTTGTAGGTCAAAATAAACTCCTGATGGCCAAGGGATTCTGAAATGCTGCGCGTCCCCGCCGCGACGGCGAGCACCTTGTCGTAGATTTCCGTACCGACCTGTTCGAGCGTCGCTTCCCCTTCCAGGATGCGGCCGGCATTGACGTCCATGTCGGCAGCCAGGCGGCGGCCAGTGTCGGGATTGGCGCAGATCTTGATGACCGGCGAAATCGCCGATCCCACCACCGATCCGCGCCCGGTGGTGAAGAGCGTCAGATGCGCGCCGCAGGCGATCAGTTCGACGATCTCGGCATTGTCGGAGATGTTGGGGAAGCCGAAGCGCGGTTCGCCATCGGGCACCACGTCGAGCAGATAGAGGCCACCCGTGGGCGGCAGATCACCCGGCTTCAAGATGCCATCGATGATGGAGGAGCCGGACTTGCTATAGGCCCCCATCGACTTTTCCTCCTGCGTGGTCAGGCCGCCTTCGGCATTGCCCGGCGCGAAACTGCCAAAGCCCATGATGGTGTAATAGCGTTCCGCCTTTTGCACGCATTGCTCGATCGCGACGGCGAGTTCGGGCGTGCGGGCGCGGTCGGCCATGATGGTTTCGCAGCCGACCAGTTCGCCTGTCTCTTCAAAGATGCAGGCCGCGCCATCCGCCACCAGCCGGTCGAACGCGCGACCCACAGCCGGATTGGCGGTGATGCCGCTTGTCCCGTCCGACCCGCCGCATATAGTGCCCACGACCAGTTCCTCGACGCCCATGGCGGCGCGCGGCACATCGGCGATGGCGGCTCGCACTCGCTCCACCGCTTCCTGCCCCGCCGCGATCGTCGCTGCCGTGCCGCCAGCCTCCTGGATCACCAGCAGTTCGGCGGGGCGGCCGCTCTCCCGCGTCACGGCCAGCAGCCGCTCGCGATTGAAGCTCTCGCAGCCCAGCGACACGATCACCAGCCCGCCGACATTGGGATGGGTGGCGATCGCCTCCATCACCTTGGCGGCATAGGCGTTGGGATAGCAGCCGGGAAAGCCGATCAGCTGGACATCGGGATCGTCCGCCTTGTCCACGATCCGCCGCGCGACATGATGCGCGCATTCGACCAGATAGGCGACCGCCACGAAATTGCGGATGCCCTTGCGTCCATCCTGCCTCTGCCAAGCGCGGATCATGCCCCCTCCTCCAGCGCCGTGCGGGTATGGCTGCTGATATAGTCGCTTTTCATATTGTGCATATGGACCCAATCGCCGGTAGCCGCGTCGGCGATCATCGACCCGATCGGCGCGCCATATTTGATGACCTTGTCCCCTGCATGCAGCACCCCACGCGCGACTTTGTGACCGATGGCGATGCCTTCACGCGCAGGAATGGTGCCGCCGGAAGCTGGCAATATGTCGCCGGCCGCAATCGGGCGGACGCAGATGAGGACATTGTCGTGCGGATGCAGCAGGATCATCCGTGCGTCGTCCTGCAACATGGAGGGGTCTTTCAACACAACGTCGAGCGCTGGCCAGATCGGATCCGGTAAGGCGGCAGAGAGGCGAGCCATCGTGTCCGCCACCTGATCCGGCCCCACCAGGCCGGGGATGACACTGACCACCGCTGGATGGCGCAAGGGAAATTGCAATGCGGCGGCGGGCAGCGAAACGCCGGCGTCCGCGCAGGCCTGCGACAATCGCCGTGCCTTGCCAAGGATCGCGTCGCTGGGTGCGGCATAGTCGAAATGCAGCGGTCCACCAAGGTCACGCGCCAATATACCGCTATTATAGGGGCCACCGACAATGACCTGCACGCCCAACCCGGCACAGCGCGCCAACAACCGTTCGGCGCTGCGATCCAGCAATGTGTAGCGGCCGGCGAGAAGGATCATGTCCAGCTCGACATGATCGAGCAGTTCGTCGCAGACCGCGACTTCATTGACGCCGATGCCGATTGCCCCGATGGCACCTGCGTCGCGCAGGTCGCGCATCGCGCGATAGCCGCCGTCGAGGAAGGCCCGCAGATGATCGGCATGCGCGTCGCCATGGGTCAGCCGGCCCAGATCATGTGCCAGCAACAGGTCGATACGGTCGCGCCGCAGGCGCGCGCAACTGCCATCGAAAGAACGTAGCACCGCGTCATGTCCAAAGTCGAAGACGGGCTCATAGGGATCGGCGTCCACAAAGCCATGCCGCTCGCCCGCCGCCTCGGTCGGCTGCAACAGGCGCCCGACCTTGGTGGAGACGATCGCTTCGCCCGCAGCATCGCGCACCGCCAGCATCGCGCCCAGCCGCCGTTCGGCCAGGCCAAAGCCATAATGCGGCGCCGTGTCGTAATAGCGGATGCCCGCATCCCAGGCGGCATCCAGAGTGGCGCAGGCCTCTGCGTCACCCACGACGCGATAGAGATTGCCGATCGGCGCCGTGCCCATACCCAGATTGGGGATCATGTCCGCCCCTCCCCTCGCGCCGCCCGCGCATAGAGGGCGACGACCGCGAAACAGAGCGCCGGCACCAGCATCGCCGTGCGTATCGTGCCGGCGAGATCGGACAGCAGCCCCATCGCCATGGTCAGCACCGCACCGCCGATAATCGCCATCACGATCATCGATGCGCCTGCCTTGGTCAGCGGGCCAAGGTCGCGCAACGACAGGGCAAAGATGGTCGGATACATGATCGACATGAAGAAGCTGGTCGCGACCAGCGCGACGAGGCCGACTATGCCACCGCCGATCGCGACCAGCGACAAGGCGATATTGATACCGGCAAACAGCGCCATCAACCGCGCGCCATCAAAGCGCGCCAGCAACGCCGCACCAGCAAAACGACCGATCATGAAGAGCGCCAGCGACAAGGTCAGCAACCATGCCGCCTTCTGCGCGCCGATGCCCGGCACAACGCTTTCCGCATAGCGGATGAGGTAGCTCCATATGCCGACTTGCGCGCCGACATAGAAAAATTGCGCACCCACGCCGGCCAGATAGCGCGGCCGCCGCAAAAGCGCGCCATAGCCCGCGAAGATCGGCCCGTTACCGCCCTCCGCATGAGTCGCGGCGCCCGGGAAACGGGTAAAGGCCAATATAGCCGCCCAGCCCAGCACGACCAGCGCAATGGCAAGATAGGGCAGTTGCACGGCCGCCGCCCCCGCCGCACCCTCCACCGGCGCATCGGACAGGATCAGCGTCGCGCCCAGCGCCACGCCCGTGATCGACCCCAGCGGATTGAACGCCTGCGCCAGATTGAGTCGCTGCGCCGAACTTTCCGACGGCCCCATCACCGCCACCATCGGGTTGGCAGCGGTTTCCAGAAAAGCAAGGCCGCTGGCTATGACAAACAGGGCAAAGAGGAAGAAGCCATAGCTAAGCTGAACCGAGGCCGGCAGGAACAGCAGCGCCCCGCCGCCAAACAACAGCAGGCCGATGATGACCGTAACCTTGTAACCCAGTCGCTCGGCCGCCAGCGCCGCGGGCACGGCGAAACAGAAATAGCCAAGATAGAAAGCCGATTGCACCAGACCGGACTGGAAATCCGACAGGGAAAAGACATGCCGAAAATGCGCGATCAGCACATCGTTCAGATTGTTCGCCACACCCCACAGAAAGAACAGGCCTGTGGTCAGGACCATCGCCGCTCGGCTGCTCCGTTCGATGCTGCTTCCCTGCCCGTGCATCAGACAATCCTCTCTCTTTCCCAAAATGGCAGACCGGCCACTATGCGGTCCGGTCTGCCAGGGGAGGGACGCTAGAAACGTCCGCATGACCGATCAATAGGTCAGACGGGCGGTGATGCTAACGCGGCGGTCGTTCAGAACCGAGGACTGCGGACGGCTGGGGATGCCGTAATAGGTCTTGTTCTCGGTATCGGTCAGGTTCACGCCATCGACGGTCAGCGCGAAATTCTCGTTGACTGTGTAGGTCAGCGACGCATCCACTTGGCCCCGCGCAGCGTTGAAGATCGGCAGTTCGCCGCTGCCGTTACCGCGCGTGGTCACGACATATTTGCTGCGCCAGTTATAGGCGATGCGCGCCGAGATCGGCCCTTTGTCATAGAAGCCCATCAGATTGTAGCTGTATTTTGATAGCTTTTCGAGCGGTACGATCAGCGCATTACCCTCGTTGTCCGTGGCGGCAGGGCTGGGCGCCTTGCTGTCGACATAGGTAAAGTTGGCCTGCACGCCGAAGCCCGACCAGACGCCCGGCAGGAAGTCGAAGAAGGTGTTGCCGCCGACTTCCACGCCTTTGATCTTGCCATTGTCGCCATTGAGCGGACGGCTTACCGACACGGTGAAGGGGCCGTTGCCGAAATCATAGACTTCATCAGTCGCGATGTTGGCGATGAAGCCGTCAACTTTCTTGTAGAAACCGGCGGCGTAGAGCGAACCGGTGCGAGAGAAATACCATTCGAGCGACGCATCGAATTGCGTGGCTTCCAGCGGCTTCAGATAGGGGTTGCCCGAACTAGCGGTCTGAATGCCGTTGCCCGTGTTCAACTCCACGATGTTGATGTTCGGATTGAGCTGCGAGAAGTCGGGACGGGTCAGCCCCTTCGACGCGGCCAGACGCAATTGGAGCTGGTCGGTGAAGTGATAGCGCAGGTTGATGCTCGGCAGCGCCTTGGTATAGCTGCTGTCAACGCCGATCGGCACGTAACGGATTGGTCCGTTGGCAAATTGACCATTGGGAAGCTGAATTTTCGGCGTTTCGGTGCTGAAGCCGTCGGTCGATACCTCCGTCTTGATGACGCGCACACCGATATTGCCGTCCAGCGGGAAGCCGGCATCGGCAAAGTCGAACTTTGCTACACCATAAGCTGTGTAGGTCTTTTCACCTTGCGTGTTGCGATCGCTGGTTGGCGCATATTGGACGCCGGTGAGCAGCGCATCGCGCTGCGATGCGTCCACATAGGGAGCCAGCGCCTGACGAGTGGCGTCATAATCGAGCACGAGGTTGCGATCAAAGAACACCGCGCCTTCAGGCACCCCCTGGAAACCACGATAGAGGTCGCCCCGGAACTTACGCACTTCATACAGATCGTCGGCAAGCGCGCTGGTGCCATAATAGGCATAGGTGCTGCTGTCGGTGACGGCAGAACGGTCGGTATAGCGTACACCAGCCGACAGCGAACGCAGGATCCCGGCATCGAAGCGGTATTCGGCGTCCAGACGACCGGCATATTCCTTGCCTACCGAATGTTCGATATGGTCCAGATAGCCCCCGCCCAACGGGGCGTAATTGGCGATGTCCGTGACCGAACCGTTGCCGTTGGTGGCATCATTGTCCGGCAGGATTTCCATCGTCGGCACTACGTTGCCCACCACCTGATGCAGGCGTTCGGCGTTGGAATGGAGGATGACGATCGAACGCTGACCACTGGTGGTGCCACGAATATACTGGCCGTCGGCCGTGACGGTCAGGTTGCTGGTGGGGTTCCATTTGAGGTTCAGCGAAAAGTCGTTGGTAACAGACTTGCGCCGTTCCAGGCTGGTGTTGGAATCGATCGGCACATTGGCGAAAGTACCGCTGCGGAAATTGCCGGCATCGTCGAAGGTGAAGGGCGCGCTATAATCGGGCATGATCGGGTTGGTGCCCGTATAAGCGAAGAAGCTGTAGTCTCCATATTGGAACTTATAGTCCGACCGCACATATTCGGCGGTGACGAGCAACGTGTCGCTGGGCTTCCACTGGACCGCGACATCGGCGCCTATACGGCGACGATCGCCCAGATACTGTCCGATGCCGACGCCATGGGGCAGATAGGTCGGCTTGCCCAGACGGCCCAGACCCTGCGCTGTGGCATAGTCGGTGGCGTTATTGGGCTGGCCATTCGCATTGAGCGACTCGTCGAGCAGGAAGAAAGGTTGGCTGCTGATCTGGTCCTGACGGAAAGCCGTCTTCTGATAGGCCAGATCGACCAGGATGCCGATTTCGCCGATGCCCGTGTCCCAACGGTTCGACAGCAGCAGGTTCGCCTGCGGCTTCGACTTGCCGTACAGGTCGTAATAGTTGACGCTGGCGCTGGCAGATGCCTTGAACCCGTCGAAATCGAAGGGCTTACGAGTGCGCAGGTTGATGAGCCCGCCGATGCCGCCTTCAATCAGGTCAGCTGAAGGATTCTTATAGACATCGACGCCGGCGAGCAGTTCGGATGGCACATCCTCCAGGCTCAGCGTACGACCACCGTTGGCGGTGAAAACGTCGCGGCCGTTGATTTCGGTACGAACCTGGCTGAGGCCACGGATGGCGACCGCGCTGCCTTCGCCATAGCTGCGTTCGATCTGGATACCGGTAATGCGCTGAAGCGCTTCGGCCACGTTGCGGTCGGGCAGTTTGCCGATGTCTTCGGCAACGATGGAATCGACGATGACGTCGCTGTTGCGCTTGATCGCCTGCGCGCTCGACAGGCTGGCGCGCACGCCGGTGACGACGATGTCGCCTTCGTCGGTGGCGGCCGCCTGCGGCGCGGCAGCATCCTGCGCATGCGCGGCGGCGCTCAGCGCGACACTGGCGATGGAAATGCCGGCCAGCAGCGCAGCGCGACGCGGCATGTGAATCATCTTGGTCATGAACCCTTCCTCTCCCTGGCTCCTGTCCGGAGCGCTAATGTGATTCGCGGCGGCAAACGGCCGGAATATTTCCCTTTCATGTCCCGGTCCGCTGTTGGGAGCGGTAACAAGACCACGCCCCATTACTCCCACATTTGTGATTATGAAATATAAAAATTGATTTCATAGGTGGATTTATCATAGAAGGCCTGGACCGGCACGGCACGATCATCGCCAAGGGATCGTCGAAAAAGGGAGGGGAAACCAGATGACTGGCAAAGCACGTTACCAAGCGCCTGCCCTGACCAAGGGTCTGGAAATCCTTGAACTTCTTGCTGGCGCCAGTGAACCCCTGAACATGTCTGACATATCGACCGCCTTAGGTCGATCAGTCAGCGAAATTTTCCGCATGCTTCAGGTGCTGGAGGAGCATGGCTATATCGGCCGGGCCGAAGAGGGTTATCGCCTGACCAACCGGCTCTTTGCCCTGGGCATGAGCCAGCCACCGATCCGCGACCTTGCTTCGACCGCCCTGCCAGTAATGCAGGACTTGGCACGCAAGGCGGGGCAGAGCTGCCATCTTGCGGTCGCTTCGGGCGCGGAAATGGTTGTCATCATCGCGATCGAGGCGCCCGGCCTGTCGGGCTTTGCCGTGCGCGTGGGCTATCGCCGGCCGCTGCATCGCTCCAATTCGGGGCGCATCCTGCTGGCTTTCCAGTCGCCCGATGCGCGCGCCGCGATGCTGGGGGACATTCGCGCCACCGGCGACACGCTGGACGAGGTTGAACTGACCGGGCGGTTGGACGCCACCGTTGCGGCGGGCGGCGCCTTTGCGCCCAGCCCGATGCTGACCGGCATCACGGATCTGTCCGCCCCGATCCTGGTCGGGGGCGTCGCGCGCGCGGCGCTGACCATGCCCTTTGTCGATGGCGCCGCCAATCGCGCGACGACCGAGACCTGCACGCAGCTCGTGCGGGATGCCGCCGCCGCGATAGGTGACGCCATGTTGCCGATCGCGGTCCTGCCCCCGCGCGACATGGACGGCGGGCTATGAGCATGATCGATCGCCGCACTGCACTGATGGCCGCTGCCGGAATGGCCGCTTTACCCGACCTCACCGGCGCTCAGGTCACGGCCAGTGACGAGATCATCGACCTGTGGCCCGGCACGCCGCCGGGTGGCACCGGCGCGCGCATCATCCGCAAGATCGTAGATCAGGCCAAGCCGGGCGGCAGACCGGATCGCTGGGTGACGGGCATAGAGCGGCCTGTTCTAGTCGTGCGTCGTCCGGCCCGCCCCAATGGCGCGGCCATCCTGGTGGTGCCGGGCGGTGGCTATGGCTTCCTGTCCTACGACAATGAAGGGACCAGCCAGGCTGACTGGCTGAACGCGCGCGGCATCACCGCCTTCATCCTGCTCTACCGTTTGCCGGGAGAAGGCTGGGCGCGGCGCGAGGATGTCCCGTTGCAGGATGCACAGCGTGCCATGCGGTTGATCCGCGCAAAAGCTGTCCAACTCGCTGTCGCAAAGGACCGGATCGGCGTGCTCGGATTTTCCGCCGGCGGGCATCTGGCAGGATCACTGGCGACCCGGCATGATGAGGCGGTCTATGATCCCGTCGATGCCGCCGACCGGGAGTCCGCCCGGCCCGATCTGGCCGCCCTGCTCTATCCGGTGGTCAGTTTGGACGCGCCCTTCACCCATGGCGGGTCGCGTGACAATCTGCTGGGCGAAGGCGCCAGCGCGGACAGGCGGCGCCATCGCTCCGTCGAATTGCGCGTCGATGCCGACACCCCGCCCCTCTTCCTGGTCCATGCGACCGACGACGGGCTGGTTCCGCCCGCCAACAGCATCGCCCTGCTCCAGGCGATGGAGGCCGCCAAACGCCCGGCTGCGCTCCATATCTTCGAGGATGGCGGCCATGGATTCGGCACGCGCCTGCCTAAAAAGATGCAGGCGGCCGCCTGGCCCGATTTGTTCGCGACTTTCGCTGCGAAGCATGCGCTGATCCCGGCATGAGACGCCTGATCGCCCTGCTGCTGACATTGAGCGCCAGCGGCGCGCTGGCTGCGCCCGATGCGTATCAAAGTTCGCCCGAACGGCGCAACGTAACGGACAAGGATTGGGGGCCATGGCTTGGCCCGTTCCGGGCAACGCTGATCCCCAGCCTGATGCAGGATTTTGGCGAACGCTATCTCTATGCGCCCGCCAATGCCGCGCTGCCCACGCCGAAACAGGACGAACAGCGCGTGGTGTTTCTGGGCGATTCCATTACCGACCGCTGGAACCTGGCGGGAAGCTTCCCCGGCAAGCCCTACATTAATCGCGGTATCGGCAGCCAGGTGACGGCGCAGATGCTGCTGCGGTTTCATCAGGATGTCGTAGCGCTCAAACCGGCGGTCGTGGTGATCCTGGCGGGGATCAACGATGTGCAGGGCTTCCTGCAACAGGAAAGGCCAGAGCAGATCGAGGCCAATTGGGAGTCCATGGCCGACCTGGCTGATGCCCATCATATCAGGGTCGTGTTCGGCTCGATCCTGCCGGTGAACGATTATACCGAGGCCGCGAAAGACGTCGTCAAGGAGCGCAAACCAGCGCAGCTGGTACAGCTCAACGGCTGGCTGCGCGCCTTCTGTGCGCAGCGCGGCTATGGCTTTGCCGATTATCACGCCGCGCTGGTGGATCGAAACGGGCTGATGACGGCCGCCTATACGCGCGACGGCGTCCACCCGCTGGATAATGGCTATGCCGTGATGGCGCCGATCGCGCAGCGGGCGATCGAACAAGTGCTAAGACAAAAATGAAGCAAGGGAGAAGGATGATGTTTCGCCTGACGGCTGCTTTGTGTGCGCTGGGTCTTGCCGGCATGGTCCATGCCGAGACGAAGGTGCCGGGCGATCCCCATGCCGACGATCCGGTCGGCATCGTCGCAGACCCCTGCCCGATCCATCCCAAGCCGACCGATCAAGCGGGATGGACGATGTGGAATCTCCACATGCTGACCCGCGATTTCGGGCAGCTCTGTCGCTATGCCGCCGCAAACAAGGCGCTGGAGGGCAGGCCCGTCCGTGCCGTCTTCATGGGCGATTCCATCACCGACAACTGGATCAATGCCGACCCGTCGATGTTCATCGACGGGCTGGTCGATCGGGGTATCAGCGGGCAGACCACGGCGCAGATGCTGGTGCGCTTCCGCAATGACGTGATCGCCCTGAAGCCGCAGGTCGTCCACATCATGGCGATGACCAACGACGTGGCCGGCAATACCGGCGCGGCGACGATGGAAACGGTGCTGGGCAATATCCAGTCCATGGCCGAACTGGCCCACGCGCATGGCATAAAGGTGGTCATCGCATCGGTCCCGCCCGCCGGCGCCTTTCCCTGGAGCCCGGCGATGAAACCGGCGCCACAAATTGCGGCCATCAATAAATGGTTGGCCGACTATGCGCGCAGCCGGGGCTTTACCTATGTCGATTATCACAGCGCCATGGCGCAGGCCGATGGTGCGATGAAGCCGGGCCTGTCCACAGACGGCGTCCATCCGACCAAGGAAGGCTATGCCATCATGCGCCCGCTGGCGCGACAGGCCATCGACAAGGCTTTGAGGGAAATCCAATGACGATGCTGGGACGCCGCACCTTCCTGGCCGGCACCGCCGCGCTGGGTCTAGCCCGCGCGGCGCGGGCCGCCAGTCCCATGGGCACCATGCGCGGGCCGGTACAGGCCAGTTGGCCTTCGCTCGTCGGCAATTACCGCTATCCCGACTGGTTCCGCGACGCGAAGCTGGGCATGTGGTCGCACTGGGGGCCGCAATCGGTGCCGGCGCAGGGCGACTGGTATGGCCGCTTCATGTATATGCAGGGCCACCCCATGTACGAACATCACCTCAAGACCTACGGCCATCCGTCGGTCGCGGGGATGAAGGATATCCAGAATCTCTGGACCGCCGACAAGTGGGAACCCGATGCGCTGATGGCTCGCTACCAAAAGGCGGGCGCGAAATATTTCATGGCGCTCGCCTGCCATCACGACAATCTGGACTGTTACGACAGCCGCTATCATGCCTGGAACAGCCTGCGGGTCGGCCCGAAAAAGGATATCGTCGGCATCTGGGAAAAGGCGGCGCGCAAGGCGGGCATGAAGTTCGGCGTGTCCAACCATGCCGCCCATGCGTGGCACTGGTATCAGCCGGCCTATGGTTATGACCCGGTCGGTCCGAAGAAGGGTGAACGCTACGACGCCTTTCGCCTGCGCAAGGCAGACGGCAAGGGAAGATGGTGGGAAGGCCTCGACCCGCAGGAACTCTACACCGGCGGTCATGCCGTGCTGCCTGACGGCATCGAAACGATCGAGGCGATGGACAAGTGGCACGACGCGAATAACGGCCAATGGATTGAAACCGGGCCGAAGGACGATCCGGCCTATGTCACCCGCTGGCTGCTGCGCCAGACCGATCTGGTCGCGAAATACAAGCCCGACACGGTCTATATGGACGATCATGAACTGCCCTTCGGTCCTGTAGGGCTGGAAGCGGCGGCGGACTATTACAACCGGTCGATCGACTGGCACGGCAAGATCGACGTCGTCCTGACCGGCAAGCAACTTAAGCCCCATGCCCGGTTCGGCATGGTGCAGGATGTGGAGCGCGGCTTCACCGACCATCTGTGGGACGAACCTTGGCAGACCGACACCTGCATCGGCGACTGGTTCTACAATGAAGCCCGCTTGCACGACAAAAGCTACAAGAGCGCGGAGGAGGTCATCCAGCGGCTGGCCGATGTCGTGTCGAAGAACGGCAATCTCATGCTCTCCATCCCGCAGCCGGGCGACGGGTCCATCGACAGCGAGACGGAGAAGGTGCTGGACGGCATGGCCGGTTGGATGACCCATGGCGGCGAGGCCATCTTCGGATCGCGACCCTGGCGCCTTTATGGCGAGGGGCCGACGCAACTGATCGCAGGGATGCAGAATGAGGAGAAGGCCAAGCCCTTCACCGCGCAGGATATCCGCTTCACCACCAACAAAGGCGCGCTCTACGCCTTGTTCCTCGGCCGGGCGCAAGGGCCTACGACCATCCGCTCACTGGCGCGCGGCCGCGTGGACGGCACAATCGGGCAGGTGACGCTGCTCGGTGGCGGTCCGCTCGCCTTCCGTCAGGATGGCGCGGGTCTGCATGTCGACATGCCGCACGCTGGCAATTTCGTTCCGGCCATCCGCATCGACGGACGCGGCCTCATCTAATGCACAGACAAGGAATTACAGGGATGATCGCAACAGGCTTTAAGGCAAAGGTGGCGGGGGTTGCGCTGGGTGCGTCCATCCTGGCGATGGCGGCGCCCGCGCTGGCCGAACCGATGGCGCTGCTGGATCGGCATGGCAGCCGCGTCGCGGTGGAACCCTACGCGCCCAATATCGTCCGCGTCACGATCGCGCTCGATCCCGTGCTGGCGTCCGCCGCGCCGGGCGAAGGGCCGAATGCCAAGCCAGACCCGACCGGCTGGACTCACCGTACCGACGCTACCGGAGACGTCTTCACCTCCTCCGCCCTCACCCTGACGATCGATGCGAAGGAATGGCCCGGCGCACCGACGCAGATGCAGCGCTATTTCGCGCCGTCTCTGCCGCCGGTCAGCCTGTCGGTCAAGGATGCCGGCGGCACCGTCCTCACCAAGATGACGGGTTGGGAAATGGCGCCCGTGACGGTGAATGGCGAGCAGACCTTCAAGGTCGGCGCCAGCTTCGACGCGCCGCTGGAAGAACATTATTATGGCCTGGGTCAGAATCAGGAAGGCTATATGGATCTGCGCGGCAAGCAGATCGACTGTTCGCACAACTATGATGCGCCCGCCGGCGAGACTGTCTGCGTCCCCTTCATGGTCACGAACAAAGGCTATGGCATCGTCTGGGACAATCCGGCGCGTACGCTGATCCAGCCTGGCCTGCACAGCAGCACCCATTGGCAAAGCCAGGTGGGCGAGCGCGTGTCCTTCTTCGTCATCACCGGCAAGACCACGGACGAACTTTACGCCGGTTATGCCAAGCTGACCGGTGAAACGCCCCTGCCGCCCAAGGCCGGCTTTGGCCTTATTCAGAGCAAGGCGCGCTATGAGAGCCAGCAGGAACTGCTCGACATCGCCAATGGCTATCGTCAGCGGAACCTGCCGCTCGATGTCATGGTGCTCGACTGGTTCTACTGGACCCGCATGGGCCAGCTCGACATCGACCGTACCTATTTCCCCGATCCCAAAGGCATGAACGATACGCTCAAATCACTGGGGATGCGCTCGATCATCAGCGTGTGGCCGCGCTTCGAGCGGGAATCGCGCTATTTCGACATGCTGGCGACCAAGGGCTGGTTCCTGAAGGACAAGGACGGCAATCCGGTCGATGGCTTGGCTGTCCGATCCGACCGCGCCGGCGCGCTGATCGACAGCACCAACCCGGAAGCGCGGGCGTGGTTCTGGGGCAAGCTGCGCGACAATATCGCGTCCCAGGGCTTCGACTGGTTCTGGCTGGACGAGACGGAGCCGGATCTGGTTCCCGATGGCTATTTCTATGCCAAGGGTTCGGGCGACCGTTATCACAACCTGTTCCCGCTGGTGCATACGACGGGCGTTGCCGAAGGGTCCGAGCGCGACCGCCCCGGCTTCCGCAACATGATCCTGGCCCGCGCCGCCTATCTGGGGGCGCAGCGCAATGGCGGCCTGTTCTGGTCGTCCGACATCAAGTCGACCTGGGAAGCGCTGGAGCGACAGGTGCCGGCCGGCCTCAACTTCACCGCGTCGGGCCTTGCTTATTGGGGCAGCGACATCGGCGGTTGGCAGTGGCCCAAGGGACCGAAGGCGGAAAATCCGATTCTGGTCGATCCGGCCGGCTCCACGGCGGCCAGCCCCGATTATGCGGACTATTCCGAATTGTTCGTGCGCTGGTTCGAATATAGCGTATTCACGCCGACGCTGCGCATTCATGGCCAACGTCCAGGCACCGCGCTGTGGGAATATGGCAAGGCGGCCGAGCCGATCCTGGCCGACTGGCTGCGCCTGCGCTATACGCTGATGCCCTATATCTATGCGCTGGGCCGCCACACCTATGACACTGGCGCGCCGTTCATGCGCGGCCTGTTCATGGACTTCCCGAACGATCCCAAGGTGTCGAATATCGGCGACCAATATATGTTCGGCCCCGCCTTCCTTGTTGCCCCGGTGACGAAGCAGGGCCAGACGAAGCGCCCGGTCTATCTGCCCGCCGGCACTGCCTGGTATGATTATTGGACCAATCAAAGACATGAGGGCGGGCAAACGATCGAAGTCGACACACCGATCGAGCGCATTCCCTTGTTCGTGAAGGCCGGGTCGATCGTGCCGATGGGCGTGCAGGTGAAGAGCACGGCCGAGAAGCAGGCGCTGGAAAGCATCCGCGTCTATCCCGGCGCCGATGCGCGCTTCACGCTTTACGACGATGACGGCACCACCAACGCCTATCGCAAGGGCGGCATGAAGGCCGAACTGGTCTGGGATGATGCCGCAAAGTCGCTGACGAGCAAGACGAAGCTGCCCACCGGCCAGGCTGTGAGCGGCCTGGTGCAGGTCGTCAGTCAATAAGGAGCTATGGTATAATGACGGGTATCAATCGCCGCGAATTGGGCATGGGTCTGGGCGCGGCTGCCCTGGGCACTTCTCTGGCAGGCAGCGGTGCCGTGCGCGCGCAGGCTGCGTCGGCTTCGGGGGCGCACGGCGCACAGTCCTTCCCCTCCGACTTCCTCTGGGGCTGCGCCACCGCTGCCTACCAGATCGAAGGCGGCGTGAACGCGGATGGGCGAGGGCAGACCAACTGGGACGTGTTTTCCCACACGCCCGGCAAGGTCGCCAATGGCGACACCGGCGACGTCGCCTGCGACAGTTATCATCGCTATAATGACGATATCGCGTTGCTGAAAGCGTTGGGGGTCAAGGCCTATCGCTTCTCCCTCGCCTGGTCCCGCATCTTCCCCGACGGCAAGGGCAAGCCCAATGCCAAGGGACTGGACTATTATAACCGTCTGGTCGACGGGCTGCTGGCGGCGGGCATCACCCCGCATGTCACGATGTTCCATTGGGATTTGCCCCATGCGCTGCCGGGCGGCTGGCAGAACCGCGATACCGCTTACGCCTTTGCCGATTATGCAGGCTATACCGCCGGGAAGCTGGGCGACCGGGTGCAGCATTTCATGACGGTCAACGAACTGCGCTGCTTCACCGATTTGAGCTACATGACCGGCGGCAAGGCGCCGGGCCTGAAGCTGCCGATGAAGGAGGTGAACCAGGTGCGCCACCATGGCGTGCTGGCCCATGGCTTGGGGCTACAGGCGATCCGCGCGGCAACCAAGAGTGGCACGCAGGTCGGCATTGCCGACAATCCGAACATCTATGTCCCCGCGATCGAGACGGCCGAGCATATCGAGGCGGTGAAGAAGGCGGTGCGCGAAGAGAACGCCATGTTCCTCACCGCGATCATGGAAGGCCGCTATATCGACAGCTATCTGACCGCGCAGGGCAAGGATGCGCCGGTGGTAAAGGATGGCGACATGAAGCTGATCGGCGCGCCGCTCGATTTCCTGTCGGTCAATGTCTATACCGGCAACACCGTTCGGGCGGACGAGACTGCGCCGTCGGGCTACAGGATCCTGCCGCATCCGGGCCAGGCGCCGCGCATGCCCTCGCCCTGGCTCTATGTCACGCCGGAGGTCATCTATTGGGGAATGCGCGCCATCAGCGAAAACTGGAAGCCCAAGGGTCTCTACATTTCCGAAAATGGCTGCTCGGCCGACGACAAGGTGGCCGAAGACGGCAAGGTTTATGACACCGACCGCGTCATGTATCTGCGCAATTACCTGACCCACCTCCAGCGCGCGACGCGCGAAGGCCTCCCGGTGAAGGGCTATTTCGTCTGGAGCCTGATGGACAATTTCGAATGGGAGGATGGCTATACCAAGCTGTTCGGCATCCACCATGTCGACTTCAAGACCCAGAAGCGCACGCCCAAGCTGAGCGCCGACTGGTATCGCGAACTGGTGCGCACCAACAAGCTGGTGTGACCATGGACACGGATGCGCCGGAAGCGGCATGCGCTTCCGGCGCATCCGAGCCGTGGCCCAGTTGTGGCAGATGGTTTTCCTCCATTGCCCTTTGTTAACCAAAGGCTCATCGGACGGCGCTACCCTGCGTCCCTTCTCATCGAACTGATCGAGCATGTCCGACCCATCAGACCTCCTCCTTGACGCAGTCACCCGCTATGCTGGATGGAGTGGCCCGATCATCGGTCTGCTGGCCTTTTTTGAATCGCTGGTCGTCATCGGCCTGTTCGTGCCTGCGATCGCGACCATGATCGCGATCGGCGGATTGATCGGGGCCGGCATCATCGATCCCGCGCCGGTCTTCGCTTGTGCCGTGGTGGGCGCTATTCTGGGTGACTGGACATCCTATGCACTGGGTTGCCGAATAGGTCCTGCCATCTATCGTCATCGCTGGTTGAAGGGGCACAAGCTGGCCTTCGCCAGAGCGCGGCTTTTCTTTCGGCGCTATGGCTTCATGTCGGTGTTGATCGGGCGGTTTCTAGGTCCGGTTCGATCCACCGTTCCGGTCGTAGCCGGGGTCGTGAAAATGCCGCAGCGCCATTTCCAGACGGCCAATATCGTTTCGGCTCTTCTATGGGTGCCCGCTCTGTTGCTGCCCGGCTATTTTGCGGGCGAAAAACTGGCGCAGTTCGACCTGCAAAGCGAGCATCTGGTGCTTATCGCCGTGGGTCTTCTCACCATTCCCATGCTGGCGGGGTGGATAGCGCTGCGCATCGCGGGCAAACCACGCGCAAAGCTGAAGCAATCATCCACCCAATAAAATCTCAGGCCCGGGTGAAGCGCCAGCGATCGTCATCGCTCTCTTGCGGATCGAAGCGATAGCCGTCGCTGTCGAAACCGCGCATCGCATCCACATCGGTAACATGATGCTCGCATAGCCAGCGGGCCATCATGCCGCGCGCGCGCTTCGCATTGAAGCTGACGAAGCGCGGGCCGTTCGGCCCCGGCTCGCGAAATTCGACCTCGACCACGCGCACGCCCGCCAGCTTGCCGTCCACGGCGGCGAAATATTCCTGGCTGGCGAGGTTCAGGATCGTTGCCGACCCTTCCTGCGCCAATTCCTGGCGCAGATGGTCGGCGATGCGATCGCCCCACCAGTCGGTCAGTTTTTTATAACGCGGCGCCCAGCGCGTGCCCATTTCCAATCGATAGGGCCGGATGTCGTCCAGCGGGCGCAGAAGGCCGTAGAGGCCCGACAATATCCGCACATGGTCCTGCGCGAAAGTGACGCCGGCTTCATCCAGCGTATCGACTTCAAAGCCGGTATAGACGTCCCCTGCAAAAGCAAACAGGGCGGGCCTTTCCGGCAATTCGGGGAAGTCCCGGAACCGGTCCGCGTTCAGCTTGGCCAGCCGCGGCGAAATATGCATGAGTTCGGCCAGCCGCTTCTGCGTCAGGTTCGCAGCGGAATGGGCAAGGCTGCGTGCTTCCTCCGCAAAATGCGGTGTCGTCGCCGAGAGCGAGGGCAGTTCGCGTTCGAAATCGAGCGTTTTGGCAGGAGACAGCAGGACGATCATGGCGGCGGCCTAGCGACAGCGGCCGCGTGCGTCAAATCAGGCGCCCGACCTATAACGCCCGGTGCTGCCCCGTACCACCAAGGCATGGGGCAGCATCAGATGGGCATCGGGATGCGGGATATTCTTGCGGAAGGATGGATCGACCAGAATATCGACGGCTGCGGCGGCCATGTCGGCCTTGGGCTGGCGGATCGTGGTGATCTGCGGCCATGCCGCGCGCGAGGATGCCGCGTCGTCGAAGCCGGCGATCGAAAGATCATCGGGGACATGCATGTCCCGCTTGATCGCAGTGATCAGCAGGCCGAGCGCCATGTCGTCATTGCAGGCGAATATGGCGCTGGGACGGGCGGTGCCACGCAGCAAAGCCTCGCCCAATTCCAGCCCTGACCGAAAGCTGAAATCGCCGCGCAGCACGAAACGATCGTCCACCGCCATGTTCGCTGCCGCCATGGCCGCGCGAAATCCCTCTTCCCGCCGGATGGAGGCGCTATGGTTCTCCGGTCCCTGTACGAAGGCAATCTGACGATGGCCAAGACCGAGCAGATAGTCAGTCATTTCCCGCGCCGCGCCATGATCGTCCATACGTACCGCGCCGCTATCCTTCGGTTCTACGGACGGGGCCATCAACACATGGGGGACGGCCGACTGACGGAACAGATCGATCAATTCGGGCGCATCGCAAATCGGTGGTGCGATGATCGCGCCGTCCAGTCGGAGGCTGGCGATGCTGTCGCGGACATGATCCTGCCAGCCGGATCGGCTCAGATCGACGGGCTCCACAACCAGATGATAGCTGCGCTCCCGACAGCGGATCAGCGCGCCATGCTGGACGTCGGCGGCATAGCCGGACACGGGATCGTCGATGAACAGGCCTAGCAGATAGGAGCGCGAACTGGACAGGCTGCGCGCGAAGGCATTGGGGCGATAGTCCAGTTCGGCCACGACCCGCTGCACCGCCTCGCGTATTTCGGGCCGGACATGATCCTCCCCATTGATCACACGTGATACGGTCTTGGGCGAGACTCCGGCGCGGGCGGCGACATCCTTGATCGTAACAGTCTTCATATCTTGTTCTCCTGCGGTCCCGCGCACAGGGCAGCGAACCGGGCGATAAAGGCGTAGCAGGCGGCCGGCACGATCAGAGCGGGCAGGAGCGCGGTCGCATCCGCCAGTATGCCGGTAAGGACGGGGATGATCGCGCCGCCCACCACAGCCATGCACAGCCACATGGATGCGACCGGCGCCTGCCGATCGTCCGCCGGCAGCGCGAGGGCATAGATGGTCGGATACATGACGGCGTTGCACAGGCCGACCGCGATGAGGGCGCCGGCGCCCAGCGCGCCGGGCAATATGATGGCCGCCAATGTGAGCGTCACGGCCCCCAGCGCGACGGCCAACAGCAACCGATGTTCGGCCATGCGTGTCATTATCCAGGCGCCGATGAAGCGCCCGGCCATGGCCCCGCCCCAATAAAGGCTGACCAATTGCCCGCCAACTACCGGCGTCACCCCTAGCCGGTCCGGGCGCATCAATATGGTGGGCAACAGGGCGCCGATCGCAACCTCCGCTCCCACATAGAAGAAGATAGCCGCCGTTCCCCACCTCAGACGGCGCAGGCGGATGAGCTGGAACATCTTCCTGGTCCCGGCAAAGGGTTGCACATCGCCGCGCTCCAGCAAATTGCGATGGCGGATATAGGCCAGGGTCAAGACCGCAGTGGCCAGCGCCGTGCCCAGAAAAGGGAGTGTCGGCGCGATGCCGCGTACGGCATCCGCGTTCAGTTCGGCCAGCAGCAGCGGCGCGCTCATCAGCGGTCCCAATACCGTCCCAAGCGAATTGAAGCCTTGCAGCAAGGTAAGGCGCCGCGCCGCACCGCGCGACGGACCGATCACCGCGACCACCGTATTTGACGCGATCTGGAGGAAAGTCTGCCCCGCCGAAAGAAGCAGCAGCGCGCCCATCACCATGGCGAACGACAGGACACTCTGCGCCATGGTCAGAGCCAGGCAGCCAGCCGTCATCACCGCCAGCCCCATCGCAATGGCACGCATATAACCGTCGCGGACGATCGCCCACGTAATTGGCAGGGCGAAGAGCAAATAGCTGGAGTGGAAGGCCAGCTGAACCAAAAGAGCCTGGCGATAGTCGAGGTGCAACATCAGTTTGAGTTGCGGCACGAGCAGGCTGATCGAGGATGTCAGGAACCCGCCAATGAAGAATACGCCGATCGACAGCTGGAACAGGCGCGTCGCGATCCGATCGCCATCGGGGACAGGCAAGGTTGACGTAGCGATAACCATCACAGGGACTTTACAGTCGATCCTTATAGGAGGTGGGCGAGGATGGGAAGCGAAGGACATTCCATGTGCGCGAACTTGACATCGATGTCAAAAACCGTGTTGACATCGTTGTCAGCCTTTGGTCAATACGCGGCACACACAATGATGTGAGTCCAGGGAGAGAGATGATGAAGAGCATTGCGCTCGTCGCGAGCACTGCGCTTGCAACCATGACGTTGGCGATGGCCCCCGCCTACGCGCAGGACAACAGCGCGCCGCAGGCCGCCCAGCAGCCCGAAAACAGATATGATGGCGACATCATCGTCACCGCCACCCGCCGCGAAACGACCCTGCAATCGACCCCGATCGCCGTGTCCGCCTTCGGTCAGGCGCAGCTGGACCGGCAGCAGGTCAAGGATGTCACCGACCTTGCGCGTTTCGTTCCCTCGCTTCAGTTCAATCAGCAGGGCGACCAGTCGGCCGTGCTGCTGACGCTGCGCGGCATCGGTAACGACAGCGCCTATACCGAAGTCGCCGACCCGGAAGTCGCCATCTATGTCGATGGCATTTATTCGCCGCGATCGCAGGGTGCGTCCGTACTGATGTACGACATGGAGCGCGTGGAAGTGTTGCGCGGTCCGCAGGGCACGTTGTTTGGCCGCAACGCCACGGTCGGCGCGCTCAGCCTGATTTCCGCCAAGCCCAAGCTGGGGGAATTTGAAGGCAATGTCGAAGTCACCGCCGGCAATTACGACCGGCTGGGCGTGCGCGGTGCGATCAACATCCCGGTCAGCGATACGCTGGCCTTCCGCGTCGCCTTCGTCACCGACAGGCATGACGGCTATGCCGATTTCCAGCCGGCGCCCGACGCGACCGGCATCAACAAATCCGCCTTCGTGACCGGCGGCAAGAAATATTATGCGGCCGACCAGCAGTCCGGCCGCGTGTCGATGCTCTGGCAGCCGAGCGACAAGTTCAGCTGGAATCTGTCGGCCGAAGGTTTCCTGGACAATGGCGCGCCGGTCATCGGGCTGCTCCAGACGCCCCGCGCTGGAACCAAGCGCTGGTCGACGCTGAGCGACACCGCGCCCGACACCGACCGTTATTCGGTCGGGGTGCGCAGCAGCATGAATTACGACCTGACCGACGGCATCCAGTTGAGCTACATCGCCGGCTGGTCGCGGATCGGCGGATCGACGCAGACCGATGCGGATGGTGGCGCCATGCCACCCACGGGACAGGTCGATGCCAGCGGCAATGATCTGCCCTTGGGCGCGTTCGGTGAAAACCGCACCCTGTCGTCGCGCTATGATTTCCAGAGCCATGAGATCCAGCTGAAATCATCGGGTGAGCAAGCGATCGACTGGATTTTGGGTGCCTATTACAGCCATGAAAAGAACCGCATCCGCTTCGACATCGACCAGCGCAACGGCTATCGCGACGGCACCTTCAGCTGGGCCGGCAGCTTCATCCAGGCCAATCGTCAGATCGACAGCCGCGCCGTGTTCGGTCAGGCGGTATGGCACGTCAACGACGCGATCCGCCTAACCGGCGGCCTGCGCTACACGTCCGACAAGAAGCAGGACATTGGCGGCCGCAACGTGACCTATTCGGGTGAGGGCTGCTCGGATGCCGACAAGCTGCCCGGCGGTCGTTGCACCGGCGGCATCTTCGGCGCCTATCCGGGCGCCACGGCAGAGGAATTGGCTGTGCTGCTGCCGGGCTTCTCCATCTCCAGCAACGATGTGAAGGGCAAATGGGACAAGCTGACCTATCTGGCCCGCGTCGATGCGGATCTGGCGCAGGATGTGCTGGGCTATGCCAGCATCAGCACGGGCTTCAAGTCGGGCAATATCCAGGACAATGCCGGCCGGACCGATCCGGAAACGCTGACCAATTATGAAGTAGGCCTCAAGTCCCGATTCCTGGACCGCCGCGTGACGCTCAACCTTGCCGCTTACTACAGCGACTTCAAGGGCTATCAGGTGAACCAGGCCGTCACCTTCCGCGACGATCAGGGTAATGTGGTTCGCAGCCAGATGATTACGCAGAACGCCAAAGGTGCCAAGGCCTATGGCCTGGAAGCGGAAATGGTCGCCAATCTGACCGACAATGACCGTCTGCAATTTTCCGGCACGCTCCAGAAGACCAAGCTGGAGGAATTGGCCAGCGTCGATGGGCGGCTGTACGATGGCGGCAAGCTGTCCTCGATCGCCCAGCTTGAAGGCAATGAACTGGCCCATGCGCCGCGCTTTTCCGCGACGCTCAGCTACGAGCATGATTTCGTAATGGCAAGCGGCGCGCGGATCACCCCGCGCTTCACCACCCATTATGAGACGAAGAGCTGGCTCAGCTATTTCAACGGCGATGCCAATCCGTTCGTCAATGCCAACGACCCGGCCGACAATATGCCGAACCGGGGCACCAACGGCACGGATTGGGACCGGCAGAAGGCCTATTTCCGGTCGGATGCGTCGATCCGCTTCACCGCACCGGACGAGAAATATTCGGTCGAGGCCTTCGTCCAGAATATCGAAAACGGGAAAATTCGTACCGGGGCCGGCGCGTTCGGCGCGCCGCGCTACGATCCGATCTTCCTGTCCAACCTTCAGCCGCCGCGCACCTGGGGCGTGCGCGCCCGCGCGAACTTCTGATAGCGCCCAGCGACCGGCTTTCCTTCCCCAGCCGGTCGCCCTTCAGGCGGCGGATGCCACCCCTCCCCCAATGGGCGTCCGCCGCCACTTTTCCACCGTCCAGACGAAAGACCGGCCATGACGCGCCCCGCCCTGATCGCCATCTTCCTGCTCGGCAGCGCTTATGTGCCGACCACCCAGGCCCAGCCGCCCGCAACGACGGCCGGCAGCAATCGTGCTTTGTCGACTGAAGCGCGGGCCAGGGCGCTGGTCGCGGCCATGACCACGCAGGAGAAGCTGGCGATCGTCCATGGCTATTTTCCGCCCATGGCAAAGCCGCCGCAGCCGATCGCGATGATCCCGTCGGCCGGGCATGTGCCGGGCATCCCGCGCCTCAGCATCCCGACATTGCGCGAAAGCGACGCAAGCCTGGGCGTCGCCAACCAGATCGAGCAGCGCAAGGGCGACACCGCGACCGCCCTGCCCGCCAGTCTGGCCACCGCGGCGACCTTCAACCCGGCCATAGCCTATGCCGGCGGTGCGATGATCGGGGCGGAGGCGCGGGCGAAGACGTTCAATGTGCTGCTCGCCGGTGGTGTCAACCTGACCCGCGATCCGTGGAACGGGCGCAATTTCGAATATCTGGGCGAAGACCCGCTGCTGGCGGGCGTTATGGCCGGCGAACATATTCGCGGCGTCCAGAACAACCATATCGTATCGACCATCAAGCATTTCGCGCTCAATTCCCAGGAAACCGGGCGCACCGTGCTGGATGCGCGGATCGACAAGGCAGCGTTGCGCGAAAGCGACCTGCTGGCCTTCCAGATCGCGACGGAGATCGGCGACCCGGCGTCCGTCATGTGCGCCTATAACAGGGTGAATGGCGACTATGCCTGCGAGAATGACTGGCTGCTCAACACGGTCCTGAAGAAGGGCTGGGGGTACAAGGGCTGGGTCATGTCCGACTGGGGGGCGGTCCATTCGACGGAGAAGGCGGCGCTGGGCGGACTGGATCAGGAATCGGGTCAGGAACTGGATGATGCCATCCATTTCGGCAAGCCGTTCGAGGAGGCGGTCAAGGCCGGGCGCATTCCCATGGCGCGGCTGGACGATATGGTGCAGCGCATCCTGCATGGCGTGATCGCCAGCGGCCTGATGGATGATCCGGCACCGGAAAGCCCGCGACAGATCGATTATGCCGCCCATGCCGATGTCGCCCAGAAAGCGGCGGAAGAAGGCATCGTCCTGCTCAAGAACGAGGGCAATCTGCTGCCGCTGGCCAAGAGCGCGCGGCGGATCGTCCTGATCGGTGGCCACGCAGATGTCGGTGTGCTGTCGGGCGGCGGATCGTCGCAGGTCCGCTCGGTTGGAGGGGCACCCGTCGAAATTCCGCTGACCAAGGGGGCGGCAGCATCCTTCGCGCGCATGACGTGGCATGCGTCTTCGCCAATGAAGGCGATCCAGGCGATCGCGCCGCAGGCCGACGTCACCTATATCGACGGCAGTGATCCCAAGGCGGCGGCGCAAGCAGCGCGGCAGGCCGACCTTGCCATCGTCTTTGGCTGGCAGTGGCAGACGGAGGCGCAAGACCCCGAAAATATGCGCCTGCCCGACAAGCAGGATGCGCTGATCGACGCGGTCGCGACCGCCAACCGCAAGACGGTCGTCATGCTGGAAACCGGTGGCTCTGTTGAAATGCCCTGGATCGCCAAGGTGCCCGTGCTGTTACAAGCCTGGTATCCCGGCCAGCGCGGCGGTGAGGCTATAGCGAACATCCTTTTTGGCGATGTGGCACCTTCGGGTCGCCTGCCTATCACCTTTCCAGCGCGCGCGGATCAAGCGCCACGCCCCGCGCCATTGGGCCTCGCCGAACTACATGCCGCCGATGCGCGGCGAGAGGCCGGCGATACGGCCAATTACGGGATGACCGGTGGCGTGGCACCATTTGCGGTCGATTATCCCGAAGGCGCGGAGGTTGGATACCGCTGGTATGCCATGAAGGGGGTAAAGCCGCTTTTCCCCTTCGGCTACGGCCTGAGCTACACCAGCTTCACCTATGCCAATTTGAAGGTGCAGGACGGCACCACGCTCACGGTCAACTTCGACGTCACCAATGCCGGCAACCGGACCGGTGCGGATGTGCCGCAACTTTATGTCCAGGCGAAGGGCAGCGCAGGCATCGACGCCTGGCGGCTGGCCGGGTTCCACAAGCTCAGCCTGTCCCCCGGCGAAACGCGGCGCGTGACGATGACCGTCGATCCGCGCCTGATCGCCCGGTTCGAAGAAGGCGCGGGCTGGCGGCTCGATGGTGGTAGCTATGCACTGGCCATCGGCCATCACGCCGGCGACATGGCGTTGAAGGGCTTGGCCAAACTCGACCCTTTGAGCCTGAAGCCCTGACCCCTAGAGGTTCGACGCCACCTGTCGGCGCAGCAGATCGGACACGGCAGCCATCCGGGCCAGCTTCGTCATGTCGCGGTGCGTCACCAGCCAGAAACTGCGCGTGATTTCCACCGTGTCGGCCAGGATGCGGGTCAACCGGCTGTCCTGGTCCGCCATGAAATCGGGCAATACACCGATACCGGCGCCTTCGATGACCAGCCGCCGCTGGATGCCTATGCTGCTGGATCGGAGGGTCGCTTCCAGTCCGGTATCCACTTCATCCAGATAGTCCAGTTCCGGGGTGAACAGAAATTCCGGCACATAGCCGATCAATGTGTGGCCGCTTAGGTCTGACCGGACCTGCGGCCGCCCATGTCGTTCGACATAGGCCGTTGAAGCGTAGAGATGCAGGCCATAATCGGCAAGCCGCTGCACGGTCAGATAACCACTTTGCGGCCGCGCCAGCATGACGGCCATGTCGGCCTCTCGCTTTGACGGATTGAGGAAGCCAGACGCCGTCACCACATCCAGATGAATACCCGGATGTTCTTCATGAAAATCGCGCAGGCCGGGTGCTAATATCCATGTACCGAAGCCTTCCGCAACGGACAGGCGCACATGGCCGCTCAAACTGTGCCGTTCGCCGCGCACATCGACCAAGGCGTCGATCGCCGCACCTTCCACGCTTTCGGCATGGCGCAGTAAAACGGTGCCGCGCTGGGTCAACACTCGTTCACCACCTGATTGCTCGAACAATTTGGTGCCCAGCGCCTGCTCCAACCGGGTCATGCGGCGCGTTATGGTGGTGGGATCCATACCGAGCGATCTTGCGGCAAGTGCCAAGCGTTTCAAGCGGGCCACGGCCAGAAAGATGCGCAGATCGTCCCAGTCGAACATTGTTAATCCTGCAAAAATGCAGACACAGTCTGCGAAATTTATTGATTGCGCGCAATATCGCATGAAGTCATGATCCGAGCAAATTTTAGCGAGAGGTTCCAATGCGCGACATTTCCCACAAGCTCGCCTTTGCCCATGATGGTAAGGCGGCGCGCTACAGCGACGTGTTCGATCCCAATAACGGCACGGTGCAGGCGCGTGTCGCATTGGGGGACAAAGCCTTGCTGGATCGCGCGGTCGAGGCCGCCAAGGCGGCGCAGCCGGCTTGGGCAGCGGTAAACCCGCAGCGTCGCGCCCGCGTGATGTTCAGCTTCAAGGCGCTGGTCGAAAAGAATATGGACGAGCTGGCGCATCTGCTCAGCTCAGAACATGGCAAGGTGATCGCCGATGCCAGGGGCGACATCCAGCGCGGGCTGGAAGTCATCGAATTTTGCTGCGGCATCCCTCATGTCCTCAAGGGCGAATATACCCAAGGGGCGGGGCCAGGCATCGACGTCTATAGCTTCCGCCAGCCGATAGGCATCGGTGCGGGCATTACGCCCTTCAACTTCCCCGGCATGATCCCGCTATGGATGTCGGGCGTCGCGATCGCGACCGGCAATGCCTTCATCATGAAGCCGTCCGAGCGCGATCCATCGGTGCCCGTACGCCTGGCCGAACTGTTCAGCGAAGCCGGCCTGCCCGACGGCATTCTTCAGGTCGTGCAGGGCGACAAGGAAATGGTCGATGCCATTCTCGATCATCCGGATATCTCCGCGATCAGCTTTGTCGGGTCGTCGGATATCGCCCATTATGTGTACAAGCGCGGGGTCGACAACGGCAAGCGCGTGCAGGCCATGGGCGGGGCGAAAAATCATGGCATCGTCATGCCGGACGCGGACCTCGATCAGGTGGTGAACGATCTGTCCGGCGCCGCCTTCGGGTCGGCGGGCGAACGCTGCATGGCCCTTCCCGTCGTAACCCCGGTGGGCGAGAAAACGGCGATCGCGCTGCGCGAAAAGCTGATCCCTGCGATCGCAGCTTTGCGCGTCGGCGTCTCGACCGATCCTGACGCCCATTATGGCCCGGTCGTCACCGCCGCGCACAAGGCGAAGATCGAAAACTATATCCAGATGGGCGTGGACGAAGGCGCGGAGCTGGTTGTCGATGGTCGCGGCTTCACGCTTCAGGGGCATGAGGAGGGCTTCTTCGTCGGCCCCACGCTTTTCGATCATGTGAAGCCGACCATGCGCACATATCAGGAGGAAATTTTCGGTCCGGTACTCCAGATTGTGCGCGCCGAGAGCTTCGAAGAAGCGCTGAAGCTGCCGAGCGAACATCAATATGGCAATGGCGTCGCCATCTTCACGCGCAATGGCCATGCCGCCCGCGAATTTGCCGCGCGGGTCAATGTCGGCATGGTCGGCATCAACGTGCCGATCCCGGTACCGGTCGCCTATCACAGCTTCGGTGGCTGGAAACGCTCGTCATTCGGCGACACCAACCAGCATGGCATGGAAGGCGTGAAATTCTGGACCAAGGTCAAGACCATCACGCAGCGCTGGCCGGACGGTGGCGGCACTGGCGACAGCGCATTCGTTATCCCGACCATGGGATGAGGCTGTTTGCGGGGAGCACAGCACCTCCGCACGATGTCGGTGGATTCTGGAAGGTCGCCGGCTAAACTCGGGCGCGCGCATAGCTCTTAGGCACGCACGCGCACCTTTTAGGACCGACATATGACTCAATTCGACCTGACCGACGATCAGCGTGCCATTCAAGACATGGCGCAGCGTTTCACCGCTGACGCCATCACGCCACACGCGGCCGAGTGGGACGAAAAGCATATCTTCCCCCGCGACACGATCCGCGCTGCCGCGGAACTGGGCTTTGGCGGCATCTATGTATCGGAAGAGGCCGGCGGAATCGGTTTGGGTCGGCTCGAATCCGCGCTTATCATGGAAGCCATGGCCTATGGTTGTCCATCGACCAGCGCATTCATTTCCATCCACAACATGGGCGCATGGATGATCGACCGGTTCGGGTCGCAGGCGGTGAAGGACAGATATCTGCCCGACCTGGTGCCGATGACGCGCATGGCCAGCTATTGCCTGACCGAGGCGGGTGCCGGATCGGATGCTGCGGCACTTAAGACCAGGGCTGTTCGGGACGGCGACCATTATGTCGTCACGGGGTCGAAGCAGTTTATTTCCGGTGGCGGCGAGAATGACGTCTATGTCGTCATGGTCCGTACGGGTGAGGACGGGGCGAAGGGCATTTCCTGCCTCGTCATCGAAAAGGATATGCAGGGCGTGAGCTTCGGCGCGCAGGAGCGCAAGCTGGGCTGGCATAGCCAACCGACCGCGCAGGTCAATTTCGACGCGGTGCGGGTGCCGGTCGCAAATCTGGTCGGCAGCGAGGGCGAAGGCTTCCGCATTGCGATGATGGGGCTGGACGGTGGCCGGCTCAACATCGGCGCATGTTCGCTGGGTGGCGCACAGCGGGCTATCGACGAAACCGTGCGCTATACCAAGGATCGCAAACAGTTCGGCCAGTCGATCGCCGATTTCCAGAATACGCAGTTCACCCTGGCCGACATGCAGACGGAATTGGAGGCGGCGCGTACCCTGCTATACACCGCTGCCGTCAAGGTGACGGACAATACAGCTGACAAGACGCGCTTTGCGGCCATGGCCAAACGCTTTGCCACCGACACCGGTTCATCTGTAGTGGATCGCGCGCTGCAACTACATGGCGGCTACGGCTATCTGATGGACTATCCCATCGAACGAATCTGGCGCGACCTGCGCGTTCATTCGATCCTGGAGGGCACCAATCAAGTGATGCGCATGATCGTCGCCCGCGACATGCTGCGCGCGTGAAGGAGCAGGCCATGACCGACCAAGTTTTGACCATCATCGACAATGGCGTGGGCCGTATCCGGCTGAACCGTCCCAGGGCGATCCACGCCCTGACGCCCGACATGTGCGAGGCGATCAATCTGGCGCTATTGGCATGGCGGGACGATCCGGCCGTGGTCGCCGTGATGATCGACCATCTGCCCGCCGCCGATGGCGACCCCAAATTGTCGCGCGGCTTTTGCGCCGGCGGGGACATCGCGCTGATCGCGAACAGCGCAAAGACCGACTGTGTAGAAGCCGAGCGGTTCTTCCATGTCGAGTATCGGATGAACCATCTGCTGTTCGTTTATGATAAGCCGATCGTCGCCTTCATCGACGGCATCGTCATGGGTGGCGGCGTCGGCCTGTCCCTGCCATGTCGCTATCGCGTGGCGACCGAGCGAACGACTTTTGCCATGCCCGAAACCGGTATCGGCCTGTTTCCCGACGTCGGTGGCGGCTGGTTCCTGCCCCGCCTGCCCGGCCGGATCGGTGCCTGGCTGGCGACGACGGGATCGCGGATCAACGGGGCAGATTGCGCAGCCTTCGGTATCGCCACCCATTATATCCGGTCCGGCAAGCTGGACGCGCTCAAGGCCGAGATTGTGGCCGATCCGACCGCTTTGTCGGCCCTGCTGGATCGCGCTAACGAAACGGCCCCGAACTCATCCCTGTTGGCGCAGCGAAACAGGATAGACAAGCTGTTCGCATCAGACCGCTACGAGGAGATATTGGCCGCGCTGGCCGCCGATGGATCGGAATGGGCACAAAAGCAGTTGGCCGTGCTTGCCACGAAATCGCCGCAGACGGTCAAGGTCGCCCTGCGCCAGTTGGTGGAAGGCGCCGCATTTACCGATTTTGCCGACAATATGCGCAACGAATATCGCCTCGCCCACCATATCATCCGCCGGCCTGATTTTGTCGAAGGCGTACGCGCCGTGATCTTCGACAAGGATAATGCGCCGCGATGGACCCCCGCCACGCCGGAAGCCGTGGACGACGCACTGATCGACAGTCTTTTCACGCCACTTGCGTCGGAGGAGGAATGGACGCCTCTACTGGGGGCAGGCAATTCGACATGGTCCCGATCGGAACCGACGACAAGGCGCGGGCACCAATAGACTATGGGCACATAGGATTGCCCTCGAACAATCGTTACAAGGAGCAGGATGTGACTGAGACAATCGCCTTTATCGGCCTGGGCAATATGGGCGGTGGCATGGCCGCCAACCTAGTCAAGAACGGCTATGCCGTGCGCGCCTTCGACCTGTCCGAAGACGCGCTGACCAAGGCGGAAGGCGCGGGTGCCGTTCGGTCCGTCAGCGCCGCCGATGCGGTATCCGGTGCCGACGCCGTAGTGACCATGCTGCCAGCCGGCAAGCATGTCGAAGCCGTCTATAATGAGGCCGTGTTTGGTGCGGCAAAGGCGGGCGCGCTGTTGCTCGACTGCTCGACCATCGATGTCGCGACGGCCCGCCGGGTCATCGCTGTTGCGCTGACCAAGGGGTTCGACATGATCGATGCGCCGGTTTCCGGCGGCATCGCTGCTGCCAATGGCGGCACGCTGACCTTCATGGTCGGTGGGCAGGACGACGCTTTTGCCAGGGCGAAGCCGATCCTGTCGACCATGGGCAAAGCCGTGATTCACGCCGGCGGCGCGGGCAATGGGCAGGCGGCCAAGATTTGCAACAATATGCTGCTCGGCGCGACCATGGTGGCGACGTGCGAAGCCTTTGCGATGGCGCAGAAGATCGGCCTGGACCCGCAAACCTTCTATGATATTTCCAGCGTATCGTCCGGGCAAAGCTGGTCGATGACAAGCTATTGTCCGCTGCCTGGCGTCGGGCCACAGACGCCAGCCGATGCGGATTATCAGGGCGGTTTTGCCGTTGCCCTGATGCTCAAGGATCTCAAGCTGGCTCTGGAGGCCGCCTCGTCTGTCAATGCCAGTGTGCCTATGGGCGCACAGGCAGAAAGCCTGTATCAGTTGCTGGTCAACAAGGGTGAGGGTGGGCGTGATTTTTCGTCCATGATTGAGCTTTTGAGCTGAACCGTGGCCCGGTCCCACTAGGCCTGCGGTCAGACGGAGAGATAGCTAATGCGCGTAATGGTGCTGGTGAAAGCCACGGAAGATAGTGAAAAGGGGTATCGGCAGTCGCCCGAAACGGATGCGATGATGGAAGCGATGGGCCGTTTCAACGACGCATTGCGCGACGCCGGCATCCTTATCATGGCCGATGGCCTCACCCCGTCTTCCGCCGGCGCGCGCGTCGCATTCGCCCACGCCGAACGAAGCGTCATCCACGGACCTTTCCCGGAGCCGCGGCAGTTGGTCGCCGGCTTTTGGATATGGGAGGTCAAGGACATGGAGGAGGCGATCGCTTGGGTGCAGCGATGCCCCAACCCCATGCCGGGACCGAGCGAGATCGAAATCCGTCCTTTCCACGAACTCAGCTGATGCCAGCCTCCATAATCAGCTGATCATCATCAAGCTGGCGTTACCGCCGGCCGCCGTGGTGTTGACGGAGGTCGACTGTTCCTCCAGCAGCCAGTCGAGGCAATAGCCATGGCCATGATCGTCGGCATGGACCGATACGATCGGGCCGGGGAGTTCTGCGACGCATTGCACGGTGGCTGCGACCTTCGCAGCATCGCCCTCGACCAGAGCGGCGGCATAATGACCGGTGGCATCCGTGCTGAAACAGGCAGCGACTTCGGCAGGTAGGCCGGGCGGGATGGTCATGCCTTGCACCACGCCCTGATTGCCGGTCGCAAGGACGGCCGCCATCTGGCGGAACAGGCCCTGCCGGGTGCCGGGGTGCAGCAATATGCGGCCACGCGGATGCAGGCCGTAGATATTGCGTTCGCCCACCGGGCCGGGCAGCGTCAGTTCGACGCCCAGCGCCGAAGCGTCCCCGGTGCGGCGCGCATGTGCGGCAAGATCCGCTTCCCCTTGCGCATCGAGCCAATCGGCGAAGGCGTGGAGCGGCGAGCGCAAATGGCTCACGCGCGCGGCGAAAACGGGCGGGACAGAAACGAGACGCCCCAGATATAGCGGCCCGCCCGCCTTGGGACCGGTGCCCGACAGGCCACAGCCGCCAAAGGGCTGAACGCCGACGATCGCGCCGATGACGTTGCGGTTCACATAGATGTTGCCGACCTTCACGCGCGCCGTCACGCGGGCGACGGTTTCGTCAAGCCGCGTATGCAGGCCGAAGGTCAGCCCATAGCCGGTCGCGTTGATCTGATCGACCAGCGTGTCCAGCCGATCGCGTTTGAAGCGCAGCACATGCAGGACCGGACCGAACACTTCGCGGCTGAGGTCGGCGATGGATTCGATCTCGACGATCGTCGGCGGGACGAAGGTGCCATGGGCAGCCTCGGCTGGCAGCAGGCTCTGTTCAACCTTTCGGCCCAGTGCAGTCATGGCGTCGATATGCTGGTTGATGCCATCGCGCGCTTCGGCCGAGATGACCGGGCCGATATCCACCTTCAGCGCGTCGGTGCGGCCAATGCTGAGTTGCGCCAGTGCGCCCTTGAGCATGGTGAGCGTGCGGTCGGCGACATCTTCCTGAAGGCACAGGATGCGCAGGGCCGAACAACGTTGACCCGCGCTGTCGAAGGCGGACGCGATGACGTCGGCCACCACCTGTTCGGCAAGGGCACTGCTGTCCACGATCATGGCATTCTGGCCGCCGGTTTCGGCGATCAGCGGGATGGGACGGCCGGTCGTCGATAGGCGGGTGGCCAGTTGGCGCTGAATCAGGCGGGCGACTTCGGTCGATCCGGTGAACATGACGGCGGCGGTTTCGGGTGCCGCCACCAGCGCTGCACCAATCCGGCCATCGCCGGGCAGAAGTTGCAGCGCATCGGCGGGCACGCCGGCCTCATGGAGCAGGCGGACCGCTTCGGCGGCGATAAGCGGGGTTTCTTCTGCCGGCTTGGCCAGAACAGGATTGCCCGCGACCAGTGCAGCGGCGACCTGTCCGGTGAAGATGGCCAGCGGGAAATTCCACGGGCTGATGCAGGTAACAGGGCCCAGTGCGGCCTGCGCTGGACCGAAGGTCGTGCGCGCCTGCGCGGCATAATAGCGCAGGAAGTCGATCGCCTCACGCACTTCGGCAATCGCGTTGGGGATCGATTTGCCGGCTTCTCGCACGATGAGGCCAAGCAGGATCGGCATGCGCGCCTGCATCGCATCAGCGGCGCGATCCAGAGCGGCGGCGCGATCGGCGACGGCGCTATTGCGCCAGAGAGAGACGGCGGCACGGATGGTCGCGGCGCGTGCGTCTTCGGGTGAGGCTTCCCAGACGGTGCCGACGATGTCGCGATGATCGGCGGGGTTCAACACCGGACGCGCCTCCCCCGCCGCGCTTGCAGGTGCAGCGGTCCAGGCAAGCGTGGCGCTGTGCTGCAAGGCCTGGCTCAATGCCGCAAGCGTAGTTTCACTGCTGAGATCAAGACCATCCGAATTGCGACGTTCGGGATAGATATCCGCCGGCAGGGCGATCTGGTCGTGGCGATGGCCGGGATGGGCCATGGCCAGAACGACATCGACCGGATCGGCGATCATCTCCTCTATCGAGACGTTGGGATCAGCGATGCGGTTCACAAAGCTGCTGTTGGCGCCATTTTCCAGCAGCCGGCGGACCAGATAGGCGAGCAGCGTCTCATGCGTGCCGACCGGCGCATAGATGCGGCAGGGACGGTTCAGCTTTGCCGAGCCAACGACCTGTTCGTAGAGCGGCTCGCCCATGCCGTGCAGACACTGAAATTCATATTTGCCGATCTGAAAGTCCGGACCGGCCAATTGATAGATGGTGGCGAGCGTCTGGGCATTATGCGTCGCAAATTGCGGGAAGACGGCGTCTGGCGCGGCCAGCAGCTTTTGTGCGCAAGCGACATAGGCGACGTCGGTATGCACCTTGCGGGTATAGACCGGGAAGTCGGTCAGGCCATCGACCTGCGCCCGCTTGATCTCCGCATCCCAGTAAGCGCCCTTGACGAGACGCACCATGATGCGGCGGTCGGCGCGGCGGGCGAGGTCGATGATCCAGTCGATGACGAAGGGGCAGCGCTTGCCATAGCCCTGCACCACGAAGCCAAGGCCGTTCCAGCCGGCAAGGTCGGAGTCGATCGCCAGGCTTTCCAGCAGGTCGAGCGAGAGTTCGAGCCGGTCGGCCTCCTCCGCGTCGATATTGAGGCCGATATCGTAGCGCTTCGACAGCATGGCCAATTGCTTCACGGCTGGGAGCAATTCGGCCATGACGCGATCGGCCTGCGCACGAACATAGCGCGGATGGAGTGCCGACAGCTTGATCGAGATGCCGGGGCCGGCATAGATGCCGCGTCCCGCCGATGCCTGGCCGATGGCATGGATCGCCTGCTCATAATCGGCATAATAGCGTTTGGCGTCGGCGGCCGTGGTCGCCGCTTCACCCAGCATGTCATAGCTATAGGCGAAACCCTTCGCCTCCAGTATTTTCGCGCGCTTCAGCGCTTCCTTGATCGTCTCTCCGGTGACGAACTGTTCGCCCATCATCCGCATGGCAAGGTCGACGCCACGGCGGATCACCGGCTCGCCGGCACGGGCGACGAGGCGGGTGAGCGCGGCGCCCAGGCCGCGATCGTCCACGCTGCCCACCAGCTTGCCAGTCACGACCAGACCCCAGGTGGCGGCGTTGACGAACAGCGACTTGTCGCCGCCCAGATGCGACCCCCAGTCGCCATCGGCAATCTTGTCCCGGATCAGCGCGTCGCGGGTTGCGGTATCGGGGATACGTAGCAGCGCTTCGGCCAGACACATCAGCGCCACGCCCTCCTGACTGGAGAGCGCATATTCCTGCACCAACCCTTCGACGCCGGTGCCCTTGTGATTGGCGCGCAGGGCGGTGACGAGGGTGCGGGCAGTGTTCGCGACCGCGGTTTTGGTTTCCGCCGGCAGGGTCGCGGCGGCAATCAGCGGAGCCAGCGCTTGCGCCTCATCGCGGCGATAGGCGGCGGTGATCGCCTCGCGCAGCGCAGTGGGCTGGCGCAGGGCGGGGGCGAAGTGCGCAAAGGGGTGCTGGTCGGTCATGGAGCAAGAATAATCCAGATCAGATTTTCGTTCCGTCTTTTGAATGGCCATCCATTGGTCGAAGTGACTTATTAAATGGCATATGCTAGGCAGATTATATGGATAGCAAGGCAATTACAGTCGAAATGGACGAGTTCGACCGGCGGATCATAGCCGCTTTGGTCGATGACGGACGGATGACCGTCACCGATCTGGCTGCTTTCGTCGGCCTTTCCAAGACGCCCTGCCAGGTGCGGTTGAAGCGATTGCAGGAGGCCGGCGTCATTCGCGGCTTTCGGGCGATCGTCGATCCAGCCAAGCTGGGGATGGACCATATCGCCTTTACCGAGGTGAAATTATCCGACACGCGGGAGGCCGCCTTGCGCGCGTTCAACGCGGCGGTACGGCGGATCCCGGAGGTCGAGGAATGTCATATGCTGGCGAGCAATTTCGACTATCTCCTCAAAGTGCGGACATCGGATATCCGGCGGTATCGGGTCGTGCTGGGCGAAAAGATCAGCGCCCTGCCCCATGTCGCCAGCACATCGACCTTCGTGGCGATGGAGACGGTGCTGGAGGCGGGGCACAAGCGGGTCAGTCGAAAAGGCTGAGCGGGATCGCGTCTCCCATCGCCTTATAGCCTTTTGGCGAGGGGTGGAGCGCATCGCCGTCGTCATAGGCCGGGAGCAGCCGGTCGGGACGAACGGGATCGCGGGTGACGCGGTCGAAATCGACCAATGCGTCGAAGCTGCCGGGTTTTCTGATCCATGTATTGACCGCCTGCCGGTCGGCCTCGTTGCGCGCATCGGCGTGGTAATAGGCGTTGCCGACGAAGGGCATGACGGTCGCGCCGATCACCTTGATACCCCTGGCATGGGCGCGGGCGATGATCTGCCGATAGGCGCCGATGATGCGGGCGACATGGGCCTGATGCTCGGCCGCGCCGACCGGCGCATCGCGGGTCAGGGTACCCAGGTCGTTGATCCCTTCCAGCAGGATCATGTGCGTCACGCCGGGCTGGGCCAGCACATCGCGATCCAGCCGCGCCAGCGCATTGGGGCCAAGGCCGTCGTTCAGCAGCCGGTTGCCGCCGATGCCCTGATTGACGATCGCGACATGGCGACGCTTCGGATCGGCCTGAAGCCGCTGCGCCAGCACGTCCGTCCAGCGATCATTGCCGTTGGTGGTGGAGCCTTTGCCGTCGGTGATGGAATCGCCCAGCGCGACGATGAGCTTTGTAGGCGTGCACCGCTCCACCTCCAGAGCGGCGAGATTGAACCAATGGTCGAAACCGGCTGCGCCGGGCATCGCTTCGGCGGTCAGATGATTGCCGGGCAGATGCCAGGATGTCGCGCGCGATCCGGGATGGGATGTCTGTTCCGGTTCACCATCATAGCGAATTGAGATGGCGATGTTGTCGAGCGCCCTGGCCGGCAGCGATACCGGGTCGGAGAGATAATCGGCACCGGCAGGAATGATGACCTCAGGCGCACCATCGAAGCGAAGCGAGATGAGCGTGCCGGGATCGACGGCGGGCGATGCGCTGCCGAGCGCGCGGGCGATGCTGGCGCCAGCAATGCGCAGCGGTTGGGTGCCGGTAAGATTGGAGAAGCGCACGCGCAACCGTTCGCCGGACACGGAAGGGCGGACGATCTGGCGCAGCGTCCGGTCGCGCAGCGTGCCGGCGGGCAGTGCGGCATCGCCGGTGGGACGCATTTGCGAGGAGGCCCAGCCGGCAACCCAGGTCGGGGAACAGGTCTTGGCGGCGAGCGGCGTTGCGACCAGTGCCAAAGGGAGGCCAAGGAGGAGAGAAAGCCGCATCATCATCTTGCCTTTTGCCATGATGGCGCGCCGCCGAAGCGACGGCCGAAGTTCACACCGTTGTTGCCCTGTTTGGGGCCGAAGCGTTCGCGATGCGCTTCCGACGCGCTCGCGAAGCGTCCCTTCCTATTCAGGGCCGACGGCCGTTCGGGAGGCAAGCCGGATAGATCAGATAAAATCCAACATTGGAAGCATGAGATCCCGATTTCTGCCCCCTTTACGGCCCCAAGAAAATAGGGCCGGCGTTGCGGCCGGCCCTGTCAGTTGGTCCTTGGGGAGGATCAGAAGTTGGCCCGGATACCGGCCAGAACCGACGTGCCCGGATAATAGACCGAGTAAGCGGCATTATCATATTCGAAGGTAGTGCGGATCGGCTCGTTCGTGATGTTGAGGACATCGAGCGTCAGGCGCATCGCCTTGTTGAAGAAGGGCAGTTCATAGCCGGCCGACAGGTCGAGCTGCCCACGGGCGTCCGCCTTCAGGTCCGCGCCGGCGATGCCGTTCTGCGGGCCGTTCAGCGCGATGGACTTGCCGTTCCAGACATAGTTCAGGCTGAGCGACAGACCGTGATTTTCGTAGAAGCCCTGAAGGTTGTAGGAATATTTCGACACGCCTTCGGCCACCAGACCCGAGGATGAAGACTGTTTCAGATAGGTGCCGTTGGCCGAGAAGCCGAGGCCCTTCACGAAGAAGTCGAGCGGCTGCACCCAGGTCGCTTCCAAACCCTTGATCTTGAGGTCGGAGAGGTTGACCGGGCGGTTCACGGTGATCGGCAGGTCGCTGATCGCCACGTTATTTTCCGTCGCGCGGTTTCGCAGAGCGTCCTGTTGCGTCGACAGAAGCGTATCGAAGGGAATGTTCAGCGAGCCGAAGGTCGCCTGCGTCGGTACCGTCGTCGTGAAGCCCTGGACATTCTTCACGAAGGCAGAGACGCCGACATAGCCGATACCGCCGGTGTAGAATTCGCCGCCGATATCGTAATTGTCCGATGTGTAGGGCTTCAGATTCGGGTTGCCCGCCGTCGCGACCAGTGCGGAGGGATCGGAGAAGGTGACGCCGGGGAGGATCTGACCGGCATCCGGGCGGGTCATCGTCCGGGACGCGGACGCGCGCAGCTTGATATTGTCCGCCACGTCATAGGTCAGGTTGATCGACGGCAGGAAATTTTCATATGTCGAGCTGGACGAGATATCGACGATGGTCGAGCCAACCTGGCTGGGACCCACGACGAGCTGGTCGGTATGCGCATAACGCATGCCCGCATTTATATGCAGATCGCGGCCGGCGATCTGGGTGATGCCGTTGACTTCAAAATAGGCGCCCCAAACCTTTTCATCCATGTCACCGGTCGCGCCGCCGGTAACGGCCCCGCGCGCCTCCGGTGCGGAGTCCCGATAGCTTTCATAGTCGGTAGCCGACTTGATGGCGTTGAAATCGGGCACGACGAAACCGGCTGCCGAGGAGCTTTTGAGATATTGCGCTACCTGGCTGTTGAGAATGGAACCACTGGTGCCGACACAGCCCGCGCCGCAGACCGAGGCCTGATAGGCGATGCTGTTGTCGTAGGCACGGATCGAGCGGGTCGCCCGGTCGTAGGCGGCGCCGACCTTTACGTTCAGGAATTCGTCGCCATAGCTGACGTCGAGATGCGCGCCCTTTGTCTCTGTCTTGCGACGGACCAGCTGCACATTCTGGCGATACCATTGCCAGCTGCCGTTGTTGGGATCGTTAAGGTCGAGGTTGGTGGTGATCGAGGGATAGTCGCCCTTGCCGCTATTGTCATAATAGACGTCCACGCCCGATTGGGGCGTCGTCTGGAACGCCCAGGTCGGCTGCTCGCGGAAGAAGCGGCTCTTGGAATAGTTGGCGCTCAGATTGACCGTCAACAGGTCGGTCGGCTTCCAGCTCAGGCTGGGGTTGACGTTCCAGAACTTTGTGGTCTGCTTGAACAGGCTCGCTTCGAGAAAATAGGACGAGTTGGCGAAGGTGCCGCTGGTCACGACATTGTTGTCGTCCACGGTCAGGTCGATCGGGATCATGCCACCGGTCGCCGTCGCGCCGGTGCCCGGTCCGGAATTGCGGACCTGCCAGTTCATGTTGACCTTGCTGTAATCGCGGGTGGACTTGGCCCACAGGCCGTCGATCGCGAAATGCAGTTCGTCGCTGGGCCGCCATTCGAGCGCAGCCAGCGCGGAAATGCGCGAACGGGTACCGTCGGTCAGGCTTTCGCGGCCCAGACGCGGCAGAAGCGCGGTGCTCAGTTGCGAACGGGTCAGGCCCGACGTGGCGACGACATCGACCGGTTGTCCCGCGACCAGACCGTGGCCGGCATTGCGCGGCACGACCGATGCCCAGGAGAAATTATTGTTGCCCGGATCACCCGCCCCCAGGCTACCGTCGGCCCAGCCGACCGTTTCAAAGCCCTTGATCCGTGTCTTGGTCTTCACGCCGGCGACCCCGACCAGAATGCCGAACGTATCGGTGGTGTGGCTGGCGACGATCGCGCCGCGCGGGCTGACCTTGTCATTGGGGCTGGTATATTGGCCCTGCGCCACCACGGTGAAATGCGTGCCTTCCTTGTCGAAGGGGCGCGCGTTGCGCAGGTTGACGGTGCCGGCGATGCCGCCTTCCAGCGTAGAGGGCGAAGGGCTCTTGGCAAGGTCGAGGCGGGTGAAGAGTTCGGAAGGAAAGAAGTCCAGATCGACTTCGCGGTTCGCGCTGCCGCCGTTGGTGCCGCCATCAGACGCGACCTGAATTTGCGATCCATTCAGCAGGACGCGGGTGAAGCTGGGGCCAAGGCCACGGATCGCGACCTGCGTGCCTTCACCATTATTGTCGCGGCGCAGGCGCACGCCCGGCATGCGGTTCAGCGTTTCGGCAAGGTTGGTGGCGGGCAGCTTGCCGATATCTTCGGCGAAGATCGAGTCACCGAAGGCGACCGCGTCCTTCTTGGCATTGGTAGCGCTCTGCAACGACGCGCGAATACCGGTTACGACGATGTCGGCGACTTCGCCATCCTGGGGCGCTGCGGCATCAGTCTGCGGCGCTGCGGACGGGGCGTCGGCCTGGGCGGCAGCGGCGTGGGCGAAGCTCAGCGAACCGATGGCGGACGCGGCGAGCAGCGCGGTACGAATAAAATGGGTGCGTGAAGACATGAACAAACCCCTCTCCTGAGCGCCGCCCCCGACTCTCCGGTGGGCGTAAACTGGTAGCGCTATCACTAATGCTTCAATAGACTTGCAGGCTATTTTGTCAAGACACCTCAATAGCAACAATGGTAACGGTATAGGTGACTACGCTGTCACCCGCGCAAAGCCGCCAATGCGGCAAGGGCACCGCGCTCTTCCAGCAGGGCAAGCCAATGGATCAGCGCCATGCGGAACCGGTCGTCGGTGGCAAGCGCCGGTGGAATCACGGCGTCGAACGCCAGGATGGCGGCGACGCGATCCTGCGGCGTCCGCGCATCGGCAAGGGTTGCGGCAATGGGTCCAGCGAGCGGGTCGTCCACCCGATGCGCATTGCCCTCATCATCCTGCCCCGCCTGCCAGCGTATCCAGGCGGCAACGGCGAGCGACAGGGCGTCGATCCCCTGCCCCGCCGCCAGTCGCGCGGCGATGGGCGCAAGCAGGCGCTGGGGCAATTTTTGCGATCCATCCATCGCGATCTGGCGCGTGCGATGGCGCAGCGTCGGATTGTCGAAACGCGCCATGAGGTCGCGACGATAGGCGGCGACGTCCAGTTCGGGTGGCGACGACAGCGTCGTTTCCGCCTCGTCCCAGAGCGCTTCCACAAAGGTGCGCGCCTCCGGCAAGGCCAGCACATCATGCACATGGTCGATGGCGGCAAGACCGCCCAGATAGGCGATGCCGCTATGCGCGCCGTTGAGCAGGCGCAGCTTGGCTTCCTCCCAGGGCGCGACGGCCTGTGTCAGTTGCACGCCGGCGCCGAAATCCGGGCGCGGGCCGCAAAACCTATCCTCGATCACCCATTGGAAGAAGGGTTCGGTCTTGACCATCGCCTGATCCTCAAAGCCAAGGCGGGTGGTGAGCCCAGCGATGTCTTCAGGCGTGGTGGCAGGGACGATACGATCGACCATGGTTTCGGGAAAGGCGCCAAGATTTGCGATCCAGTCGGCCAGTCCGGCATCATGGCGGCGCGCCAGTTCCAGCACGGCATTGCGCAGCCGCGCCCCATTATGGGGGAGGTTGTCGCAACTGATGGCGGTGAAAGGGGCAAGGCCGGCGGCGCGGCGCAGGGCCAGCGCGGCCACCAGATAGCCAGGCGCGGTCTGCGGACTTTCCAGTGAGGCCAGGTCGGCGGCAAGTTGCGGATCGTCCGCGATCAGGGCGCCGGTCGATGGATCGAGCTTATAGCCTTTTTCGGTGATGGTCAGGGTGACGATGTGCGTGTCCGGCGATGCCAGCGCGGCAAGCAACGCCGGCGGCTCTTCCGGGGCGACGATGACCTTCTGCACCGCGCCGATGATGCGCGCCTGTTCGTCTGCGCCGTCGCGCACCAGCATGGTGTAGAGGCCGTCCTGCGGTTCCATCTGGTCGCGCACGGCGGGCGAACGCAGCGAGGCGGCGACGATGCCCCAGCGCAGGTCGCCGGCATCGAGGGCATCGTCGAACAGCACGGCCTGATGCGCACGGTGGAAGGCGCCGATGCCGATATGGACGACGCCGCATTTCACGGCGGCGCGGTCATAAGTGGGCAGCCTGACGTCGGCGGGCAATTGCGACAGCGTGGCGGATGACAGGCAGTTCACAGCTTGTACGCCGCCTTGGCGAGGTCGTAGGCGAGCGCACGGGCAAGCTCCAACGCTTCATCCTCGTCCAGCCGATGCTCGGCGACCAGCTGGGCGAGCCAGGCGCAATCCATGCGGCGAGCGACGTCATGCCGTGCCGGAATCGACAGGAAGGCGCGGGTGTCGTCGTTGAAGCCCACCGTATTGTAGAAGCCGGCGGTTTCGGTGGTGCGCTCGCGGAAACGGCGCATGCCTTCCGGGCTGTCGTGGAACCACCATGGCGGTCCCAGCTTGAGCGCCGGATAGTGGCCGGCAAGCGGCGCCAGTTCACGCGCATAGACATCCTCGTCCAGGGTGAAAAGGATCAGCGTCAGGCGCGGATCATTGCCATAAGCGTCGAGCAGCGGTTTCAACGCCTGCACGAATTCCCCGGACGTCGGGATATCGCCGCCCTTGTCCCGGCCGAAGCGGGCCAGCACGGCAGCATTATGGCTGCGGTGGACGCCAGGATGGAGTTGCATGACCATGCCGTCCGCGATCGACATGCGCGCCATTTCGGTCAGCATATGGCCACGGAAGAGCTCGGCCTCCTTGGCGGTCGCCGGGCCGTTCGTGACCTTGGCATAGAGCGCCTCGATCTCGTCGCGGGGCAAGTTGGCGGTGAAGGCGGACGGGTGGCCATGGTCGGTGGAGGTCGCGCCGGCTTCGCGGAAATCGGCGCGGCGTTTTTCATGGGCGCGCAGGTAGCCGGCGAAACTGGCGGGGTCTTCGCCTGCCATGGCGCAGAAATGCCGGACATTGGCGATGAAGCGCGGATCGTCGGGGTCGAGAACCGGGTCGGGGCGGTAGGCGGTGACGACCCTGCCGCCCCAGCCCGACGCACGGATGGCGCGGTGATGGTCGAGCGGATCGAGCGGGCCTTCGGTGGTAGCGATCACTTCGATATTATAGCGTTCGAACAAGGCGCGCGGGCGGAAGGCATCGGTCTTCAGCGCGGCGTCGATAATGTCGTAATAATGGTCGGCGGTGTCCGCGTTCAACTGCACGTCGATGCCGAAGGCTTCGGCGAAGACCCAATCCATCCATATCCGGGTCGGCGTGCCCCGGAACAGATAATAACGCTCGGCAAAGCGGCGCCAGATGGCGCGCGGATCGCTTTCCGTCGCGCTGCCATCCACCGTCGGGATGCCCAGATCCTCCAGCATCACGCCCTGGCTCATCAGCATGCGAAAGGCATAATGGTCCGGCACGATCAGCAATTCCGCCGGATTGGCGAAGGGTTCGTCATAGGCGAACCAGCGCGGATCGGTATGGCCGTGCGGCGACACGATCGGCAGATCCTTCACGCTCGCATAGAGGCGGCGGGCGATGGCGCGGGTTGCAGGATCGGACGGGAACAGGCGGTCGGGGTGCAAATGCAGAGGCTTGGTCATGCGGGATTTCCGGGAGCAAAGGCGACCACCGGCTGGTAGCGGGGCAGCAGAAGGTGGATGACCGCCAATGCGATCAGATAGGCGACGGATGCGACCGCGAAGATCGGGCCGAAGCTGCCGACGGTTTCGAGGATCAGGCCGGCGAATTTGGCCATGAGCATGCCGCCGACCGCACCGGACAGGCCGCCCAGACCAACGACCGATCCGGCCATCCAGCGCGGGAAGACGTCACCGGGCAGGGCATAGAGATTGGCCGAGAAGCCTTGATGCCCTGCGCAGGCGAGGCCGATCAGGCCGACCGCGATCCACAAGGATGGCGCATGGGCGGCAAAGGCGATCGGTACGGCGCACAGCGCGGCGAGGAACATGGCGCTCTTGCGCGAGCGGTTGAGGCTCCACCCCCGGCCCATGAAGCGGGAGGAGGCCCAGCCACCAGCCACCGACCCGACATCCGCCAGCAGATAGACGGCGATCAGCGGCGGTCCGAAGTCCAGCATCTTCACGCCATATTGCTTGTTGAAAAAGTCAGGCAGCCAGAAGAGAAAGGTCCACCAGACCGGGTCGATCAGGAAACGGCCCGACATATAGGCCCAGGTCTGACGATGGCGGAACAGGGTCGCCCATTTGACCGGGCGTTTTTCTTCGACCGGATCGGTTTCGATCCAGGCCAGTTCCTGCGGGCTGAGGCTCTTCTTTTCGCGCGGGCGGCGATAGAAGGTCAGCCACGCCGCCAGCCACAGGACCGTCAGCAGGCCGGTCAGGATGAAGGCCCAGCGCCAGCCCAAAGTCACTGCGATGATCGGCACCACCAGCGGCGTCAGGATCGCGCCGACATTGGACCCGGCGTTGAAGATGCCGATGGCGAACGCGCGTTCCTTCTTGGGAAACCACTCATTGGTCGCGGCGATGGCGGCGGGGAAGGTTCCTGCCTCCCCGATGGCGAGCGGGATGCGGGCGATCAACATGCCCGCCGTGGAGGTGAAGAAGATGTGCGCGATGTGGCCGATCGTCCATAGCGTGACGGCAAGCGCATAGCCCGCCCGCGCGCCGATCCGGTCGATCAGCCGGCCGAAAAACACATAGGCAATGCCGTAGCCCGCCTGAAACCAGATGGCGAGGCTGGCATAGCCGCTTTCGCTCCAGCCGTAGCGAGCCTGAAGGTCGGGCTTGAGCGTCGGCAGGACAAGCCTGTCGACATAGCTGAGCACGACGGCGGCGAAGAGCAGGCCGCAGACGATCCAGCGGACCTTGCCCGACGGCCTGGGTGGGCCGGAGACGTTCGAGATGGTCATCATCGCCCTGTTCCAATCAGCTTCGTCGTGCCCGCGCAGGCGGGACGCGCCAGCGCACCGCAGCTAGTCCACCTCTCCCCGTTGCGGGGGATGGGGTGGGAGATGGATCCCCGCCTTTGCGGGGATGACGCGGTCAAGGGCGAGCGAGGCACCAAATCACCAGTTGAACATGGTGCCGTCTTCCAGCCGGTTTACCGGCAGGAAGGCACGATTATATTCATATTTGGCGGCCAGTTCCTCGTCGATGTCGACGCCCAGCCCCGGCGCTTCGCCCGGATGCATCGCGCCATCCGCGAAGGTATAGGCGTGCGGGAAGACCGCGTCGGTTTCCGGCGTGTGACGCATATATTCCTGCACGCCGAAATTGGGCACCGACAGGTCGAAGTGCAGCGCGGCCGCCATGCAGACCGGCGACAGGTCGGTGGCACCGTGGCAGCCGGTGCGGACCTGATAGAGATCGGCGAGGTTGGCGATCTTGCGCAGGTGGCTGATGCCGCCGGCATGGACCACGGTGGCCCTAATATAATCGATCAGCTGATTTTCGATCAATTCGCGGCAGTCGTGGATCGAGTTGAAGATTTCGCCCACGGCCAGCGGCGTCGTGGTGTGCTGGCGGATCAGCTTGAAGGCCTCCTGATTTTCCGCCGGCGTCGCGTCCTCCAGCCAGAAGGGGCGATATTGTTCCAGATCCTTGCCCAGGCGCCCGGCTTCGATCGGGGTCAGGCGGTGATGGATGTCGTGCAGCAGATGCACGTCCCAGCCGAGCGCCTCACGCGCGGCTTTGAACAATTCGGGCACGATGCGGAGATATTTGCTGGTGTTCCAGACATTTTCCGTCGGCAGGTCAGCGTCGGCGGGCTCGTAGAAATATTTGTCCTTGCTGACGCCATAGGTGCTGGCCATGCCCGGCACGCCGCACTGTATGCGGATCGCCTTGTAACCCTGCGCCTGATATTCCAGCGCGACCTTGACCGTATCTTCGATCGTGGTGCCGTTGGCATGGCCATAGACCATGACGCTTTCCCGGCTGGCGCCGCCCAGCAGCTGATAGACCGGCAGGCCGGCCAGCTTGCCCTTGATATCCCAGAGCGCGGTGTCGACGGCGGCGATGGCCGACATGGTGACGGGGCCGCGACGCCAATAGGCACCCTTGTAGAGATATTGCCAAATATCCTCGATCCGGTGCGCATCCCGGCCGATCAGGCAGGGGATGACATGGTCCTGCAAATAGCTGGCGACCGACAGTTCGCGCCCGTTGAGGGTCGCATCGCCCAGACCATAGACCCCGTCTTCGGTGATGATCTTGAGCGTGACGAAATTGCGGCCGGGACAGGTGACGATGACCTTGGCATCAATAATCTTGGGCATTTTGGCGATCCTGTTCAGATGATTTCAAGCGTGACGGTCTGAAGATTCTGGCTGTCCGGCCCGACCATGATGTCGAACAGGCCGGGTTCGACCACTTCTTCCATGTCGAGATTCCACAAGGAGAAGGCGTCGGGGCCAAGCGGGATGCGCACGGTCTTCGTCTCGCTGGGGGCAAGCGTGATGCGTTCGAAGCCCTTCAATTCCTTGATCGGGCGTGTGACGCTGGCGACTTGGTCGTGGACGTAGATTTGGACGACCTCGTCCCCTGCCCTTGTCCCCACATTGCGCACATCGACTTCGACCGTGACGCTGCCGCCCAGGCCGATGCGCGGTGCGGACAGTCTTGGCGTTCCCATTTCGAACCGGGTGTAGCTAAGGCCATAGCCGAACGGGAAGAGCGGCGAGATATCCTCGAACACATAACCGCGCCGGGCGCTGGGCTTGCGGTTGTAGAAGATCGGAATCTGCCCCGCATCGCGCGCGACGGTGACGGGGAGCTTCGCGCCGGGATTGACGTCGCCGAACAGGATGTCGGCCATGGCGATACCGCCCTCCTGCCCCGGATACCAGCATTCGAGCAGGGCGTTGGCACCCTCGACTACGGCCGGATAGCTGGGCGGACGACCGTTGATGGCGCAGACCACGATGGGCTTGCCGGTCGCCTTGATCGCGGCAAAAAGTTCATTCTGTTCGCCGACCAGATCGAGGCTGGTCCGGTCGCCCAGATGGTTCGTGGCAAAGCCTTCGCGGCTGGTCTGTTCGGTGTCGCCGATGGCGAGCAGGACGATGTCCGCCCCCTTCGCCACCTCGACCGCCTCGGCGATCAGCGCGCGGTTCTTGACCGGATCGGCCAGATAGACCTCATCGACCGACCGATCCTCGCTCTGGGTGATGTAGACGCCCTGGGCATGGACGACCTCCGCCTTGCCCTTGAGCTTGGCCTGAACGCCCTCCAGCAGCGACACGTCCTGACGCGGGATGGAGGAATAGCCGCCCAGCCGCGCGATGGCGGCATTGGGACCGATCACCGCGACCCGCTTGTGCGCACCGGGGGCGAGCGGCAGCGTGCCGTCATTCTTGAGCAACGCGATCGACTTGTGCGCGGCCTTCAATGCCAGCGCGCGCGCGTCGGCATTGCCGGTCAGCGCATCATAATCTTTGCGCGGCCAGGGATTTTCGAACAGGCCCGCGCGGAATTTGAGGGTCAACATGCGCGTGCAGGCGATGTCGACCGCTTCGGAGGGCACCTTGCCCGCGCGGACCTGTTCCACGAGCGTCCGATAGGTCATCCCATCGGGCAACTCGCAATCGACGCCGGCACGGAGGGCGGCGCGGGCCGATGCCTCCGGGTCGAGCTGGACATGGTGGATGGTGTCGAGTTCGTGGACCGCGCCATAGTCGCTGACCACCGCGCCGTCGAAATGCCATTCGCCGCGCAGGATATCGCCGAGCAGCCACTTGTTCTGGTGCGACGGGACGCCATCGATTTCATTATAGGATGGCATGACGGCGGCGATACCGGTGCGCTTCACCACCTGACGGAAGGGCGGGAAGAAATTCTCGCGCAATTCCCGCTGGCTGATCGGCGCGGGCGCTATATTTTCGCCGCTCTGGGGCTGGCCATGGCCGGTCATATGCTTGAGCGTGGCCATGACCTTGTCCGGGCCGAGCTGCTTGCTCTCGCCTTGCAGGCCCAGCACCGCCGCGACGCCCATTTCTCCGCACAGATAGGGGTCTTCGCCGAACGTCTCCTCGATCCGGCCCCAGCGGGGGTCGCGGGCGATATCCACCACCGGCGAGAGCGCCAGATGGACGCCGCGCGCACGGACTTCGCGGGCGATGACCGACTGGACGTCGCGCATCAGGTCGCGGTCGAACGCGCCGGCCATGCCGATCGCCATCGGGAACATGGTGGCATCGGTCGCCATATAGCCATGGAGGGATTCTTCGTGGAACAGCACCGGGATGCCGAGGCGGGTTTCTTGCGTGGCCCATTTCTGGACGGCGGTGACGAAGGCGACCGTATCGGCCGGCGTGCGCCAGCGTGCGCCGACGCCGCCGGCCTGCTGCGACCCGTCGGGCGCACCGCGACGATCCGAAGGGCGGGTGATCTGGCCGAAACTGTTGGGATAGGCCTTGCTCGCCTTGGTCGGCGAAAAGGTCAGGTCGTCCATGATGTCCGCCTTGGTCGCCCAGAGCGCGATGATCTGGCCGACCTTTTCCTCCAGCGTCATGCGGCCGAGCAGGTCGCGGACGCGCAGGTCGATGGGGGCGGAGGCATCCTTGTAGAGCGCCCCCTTCGCCTTTGCCGCGACGGCCGGGGCGGCCGCGAAGAAGGAGGTGGAGGCGAGCAAACCAAGCGCCTGGCGGCGAGCGAGGCGGGCGCTCATGGCTTCACCGTCAGCGTGGCGGATTTGAGCGCTACCGAGCTGTTGCCGGTCATGATCTCGAAATCGCCCGGCTCGACGACGCGGTGCATGTCCGCATCCCACATCTGAAGGCTTTCGGGGCTGATCGTGAAGGTGACGGTGCGGGTTTCGCCCGGCTTCAGGGTGACGCGCCGGAAGCCCTTCAATTCCTTGACCGGGCGGGTGACGCTGCTGACCTTGTCGCGGATATAGAGCTGGACGACCTCGTCGCCCTCCCGCGCCCCGCTGTTGCGGACATCGACCGAGACGGTCGTTTTGCCGCCCGTGCCGATGCTGGTCGCGGCCAGACGCGGCGGCGACAGGTCGAAGGTCGTGTAGGAAAGGCCGAAGCCGAACGGATAAAGCGGGTCGGTCGTGTCGAACAGATAGCCACGACGCGCCGACGGCTTGGCATTGTAGAACATCGGCAACTGGCCCACCGAGCGCGGCACGGTGACGGGCAGCTTCGCGCCGGGGTTCACATCGCCCAACAGCACGTCGGCGACGGCATTGCCGCCCTGCTCGCCCAGATACCAGCCTTCCAATATGGCATTGGCCTGTTCGCTGACCTTGACGGTCGACGCCGGACGACCGTTGATCAGGACGACGGTGATCGGCTTGCCGAGTGCTTTTAGCGCATCGAACAGTTCCTGCTGTTCACCGACCAGATCGAGCGACGGACGATCGCCCAGATGATTGTCGGCCCAGCCTTCGCGGCTCGACTGTTCGGTGTCGCCCAGCGTCAGGACGATGCGGTCCACATTCTTCGCCGCCTCCACCGCCTGCGCGATCAGCTTGCGATTTTCTTGCGGGTCGGACTTGGTGACGCTGTCTTCCCACCAGTCGTCATTTTCTGTGATCTTCACGCCCTGCGCAAAGACGATGTTCGCGCGCTTGCCGACTTTCGCCTTGATCCCGTCGAGGATCGACACCGTATGGGGCGGCTGGCCATAATAGCCGCCCAGACGCGCGACGGCTGCGCTGGGGCCGATGACGGCGATCGTGCCTTCGGGCTTGAGCGGCAGCATGCCGTCATTCTTGAGCAAGGTGATGGAGCGCTGCGCAGCCTTCAGCGCGAGGGCGCGGGCGTCCGCATTGTTGGTGATCTTTTCCGATGCGGCGGCATCGGCATAGGGATGCTCGAACAGGCCCGCGCGGAATTTGAGGTCCAGCATGCGGCGCACGGCCAGATCCACCTTCGCCTCGCTCACCTTGCCTTCGCGCACCAGCTTGCCCAGCGTCGCGTAGGACAGGCCATCGGGCAGGTCGGCATCGACGCCGGCATCGAGCGCGCGGATCGCGGCTTCCTCCAGACTGGCGGCGATATGATGGATGCTCATCAGCTGGTCGACGGCTGAATAGTCGGAGACGACCGCGCCCTTGAAACCCCATTCCTCGCGCAACACGCCTTCCAGCAGCCAGCGATTGGCGTGGCTGGGGACGCCGTCAATTTCATTGTAACTGGCCATGACGGCTTCGATGCCGGTGCGCTTCACCACCTGTTCGAAGGGCGGGAAGAAATTCTCGCGCAATTCGCGTTCGCTGACCGGCGCGGGCCCGACATTGGTGCCGCTTTCGGGCTGGCCGTGGCCGGTCAGATGCTTGAGCGTCGCGAACACCTTGCCATCGCGCAGATTGCGTTCGCGGCCGACGCCTTGCAGACCCTCGACCGCCGCGACGCCCATTTCGCCGACCAGATAGGGATCTTCGCCATAGGTTTCCTCGATCCGGCCCCAGCGCGGGTCGCGGGCGATATCGACCACGGGCGACAGGATCATCGGTACGCCGCGCGAGCGGATTTCGCGGGCGATGACGCTGTTGACGTCGCGCAGCATGTCCGTGTCGAAGGAGGAAGCCATGGCGATCGACTGGGGGAAGCTGGTGGCGCCGACGGCCGCATAGCCATGCAGCCCTTCTTCATGGAAGAGGATCGGGATGCCGAGCCGCGTCTGCGTCGTCGCCCATTTTTGCAGGGCATTGACGAGTGCGACCGTCTGGCGCGGATCGCGTCCCGGTGCGACACGCGGACTGACCGCCCCCTTCGCATCGGACGGGCGCGTGAAATGGCCAAGACCGTTGGGATATTGCGCCGCCAGCTTCGCCGGATCGAGCTGGAGCCGGTCATCGAAGATTTTGACCTTGTCGAGCCAGACAGTGGTGATCTGGGCGATCTTTTCATCCAGCGTCATGCGCGAGAGGAGGTCATCAACACGCGCCTCGATCGGGGCGCTGGCATCCTTGTAAACGGTCCTGGTCGATGCCGTGGCGGGCGCCGCGCACAGCGGCGCCATCGGCAGGGCGATGCCGAACGCCAGCGCCGATGCTGCGCACAAGATTTTGCGGTTACGGATCACGATGCCCCTCTCCATTTTATTGCCCGGCAATCTTTCCGCTTGCCGCGATCAAACTGATAGCGTTACCATTGCTTCGACAAGAGAGACTTGTCAATGCCCGATCAATGGGCTTTGACGTTCGGGGACAAGGGAGAGGATTTTCGTGAAAGCGCGCCTGTTTTGCTGGATGATTGCCATGGCTGGTACCGCGCTGGCGCCGGTTCTGGCGCCTGTGGCACAGGCCGAGGACGGCTATGATCTGTGGCTGCGTTATGCGCCTGCGGACAGCGCGCATGCGCCGGTTTTGGCGGCGCATGCGACCGCTATCGTGGCGGCAGGGACCAGCCCCACCCTCACCATCGCGACGCAGGAATTGCAGCGTGGCATTGCCGGCATGACCGGCACTACGCCTGCCCTGTCAGCCACGGTCCAGCAAGGTGCGCTGTTGCTGGCGACGCCGGCATCGACCCCCGCTTTGCCGGTCGAGACAGACGGATTGGGCGTGGAAGGCTATGCGATTCGCACAGCCACCATGAACGGCAAAACGGTCACGATCATTGCGGCAAACAGCGATGTGGGCTTGCTCCATGGGGCCTATCACTGGCTGCGTCTGGCCCAGAGCGGGGAGAGTCTCGACAATCTGGATATCCGCAGCGCTCCCAAAATCGGCCTGCGCCTGCTCAACCATTGGGACAACCTCGATGGCACGGTCGAGCGCGGCTATGCCGGGCAGTCGATCTGGGACTGGTGGCGGCTGCCCGACTGGAAGGGGCCGCGTTATACCGACTATGCCAGAGCCAATGCGTCGATCGGCATTAACGGCACCGTCCTCAACAATGTGAATGCAAAGGCCGACAGCCTGACCACGCCCTATATCGCCAAGGCGGCGGCGCTGGCGGATGTGTTTCGTCCCTATGGGATCAAGGCCTATCTGTCGGTCAAGTGGACCGCGCCGATGGAACTGGATGGCCTGAAGACAGCCGATCCGCTGGACCCGGCCGTCGCTGCATGGTGGAAGGCGAAGGCGGACGAAATCTACAAGGCGATCCCCGATTTCGGCGGTTTCCTGGTGAAGGCCAACAGCGAGGGCCAGCCGGGGCCGCAAGATTATCACCGCACCCATGCCGATGGCGCGAACATGCTGGCCGCAGCGGTGAAGCCGCATGGCGGCATCGTGATGTGGCGCGCCTTCGTCTATGCGCACGACAATCCCGACGATCGGGCGAAGCAGGCCTATACGGACTTCAAGCCGCTGGACGGCAAGTTCGCCGACAATGTCATCGTGCAGGTGAAAAATGGCGCGATCGATTTCCAGCCGCGCGAACCCTTCCACCCCCTGTTCGGCGCGATGCCCAGGACACCGCTGATGATGGAATTCCAGATTACCAAGGAATATCTGGGCCAGTCGACGCACCTCACCTATCTCGGCCCGCTGTTCGAGGAGACGCTGGACGCCGACACCTTTGCCAAGGGCAAGGGATCGACCGTGGCGAAGGTGATCGACGGATCGCTGGAGGGGCACAAGCTGACCGGCATTGCCGGCGTCGCCAACATCGGCGTCGATCGCGACTGGAGCGGGTCGATCTTCAACCAGGCGGACTGGTATGCGTTCGGCCGCCTCGCCTGGGACACGAGCCTGTCGGCGGAGGCCATCGCGCAGGAATGGGCGGAGATGACCTTCTCGCCCGATCCCAGGCTGGTGCTGCCGGTCGTCAGGATGATGATGGGGTCGCGCGAAGCGGCGGTCGATTATATGACCCCGCTCGGTCTGGCCCATGTCATGGATACCGGCCATCATTATGGGCCGGGGCCATGGGTGTCGGACCTGGCGCGCCCGGAATGGAACCCGGTCTATTATCACAAGGCCGATGCGAACGGCATCGGCTTTGACCGCACGAAGAGCGGCAGCGATGCCATCGACCAATATGCCGCGCCGCTCGCAAAGCGGCTGTCCGATGCGAAGACCACGCCGGAGCGCGACCTGCTGTGGTTCCATCATGTGCCGTGGAATTATCGCCTGAAATCGGGCGAAAATCTGTGGGATGGGCTGGTCCACCATTATGATCGGGGCGTGACCTATGTCGCGGACATGCAGACGACATGGGCGTCGCTCAAACCCTATGTCGATGCGGAGCGATTTTCCGAGACGGAAGCGTTCCTGACCATCCAGCATCGCGAAGCGCAGTGGTGGCGGGACGCCAGCATCGCCTATTTCCAGTCGGTTTCGAAACGCCCCCTACCCGCCGGATCGGCCGAACCCGCCCATGATCTGAATTGGTACAAGGCGCTGAAATTCCCCTATGCGCCGGGGCATAACTGATTTTTCGCTTTGCATATGACGGATGATGTCGCACCCATTTCACGTGCGACATCATCCCAGCGAAAGTGCCTTCTTGAGCGATAGCCGATCTTCCCGCCGCCAGCGCAATGCGCCCACCATCAATGACGTCGCCGTCCATGCCGGTGTGTCGCCGATGACGGTATCGCGCGTCATCAACGGCGAACAGGTGGTGCGCGCGGCCACACGGGAGAAGGTGGAAGCGGCGATCGCCGCGCTCAACTATGCGCCCAGCGCCGCCGCGCGCACGCTGGCGGGCGGTGAGGAGACGCGGATCGGCCTGCTCTATTCCAACCCCTCCTCCTCCTATCTCAGCGAATTTCTGGTCGGCAGCCTGGATCAGGCCAGCCGCAGCAGCGTCGACCTGGTCGTGGAAAAATGGGACGAGGAGACGTCGATCGCATCGGTCGTCGCCCATTTAAAGCGCGGGCGGATCGACGGCGTGATCCTGCCGCCACCCCTGTGCGACCTGCCGGAACTGGTAAAGGCGCTGGATGCCGCGGGCATCCCCGCCGTGGCCGTTGCGACGGGCCGCGCGCCAGGTGAACTGGCCGCCGTCAGCATCGACGACAGGCTGGCGGCCTATGAAATGACCCGCCATCTGATCGCGCTGGGCCATAGCCGCATCGGCTTCATCAAGGGCAACCCCAATCAGAGCGCCAGCGCCAGACGGTTCGAAGGCTATGTCGCAGCGCTGGGTGAGGCCGGCCTGCCGGTGCAGGATGAACTGATCGCGCAGGGTTATTTCACCTATCGATCGGGGCTGGACGCTGCCGAACATATATTGTCGCTGATCGATCCGCCGACCGCCATTTTCGCCAGCAACGACGACATGGCCGCCGCGACGGTGGCGATAGCGCATCGCACCGGGCTGGACGTGCCGGGCGACCTGACCGTGTGCGGGTTCGACGACACGTCGCTTGCAACCACCATCTGGCCGGAACTGACCACCATCCGCCAGCCGATCAGCGCCATGGCGCGCGCGGCGGTGGAGGTGCTGGTTCGGCAGTTGAAGGGGCGGCGCGGCAGCGACGCGGGGGTCGAGCATCTGGTGCTGGACCATGCGCTGATCCGGCGCCAATCGGACGCCGCACCCCGGATGCGGCCACGATTGGGCGGGCGCGGTTAAGGCACAAAGGCCCGTTCGCTTCGAGCCAGGTCGAGAACCGGCTATAGTAGCGCTGCCGCTTCTCGACTTCGCTCGGAACGAACGGAGGTTGGCTTACGCCTCGCCGAATACGCGGGCGAAGATCGTGTCGACCTGCTTGAAATGATAATCGAGGTTGAACTTGTCCTCGATGTCCTGCGCTGAGAGCGCGGCGGTGACGTCCTCGTCCGCCTTGAGCAGCGCAAGCAGCGACAGTTGCCCGTCCGATTCCCACACCTTCATGGCGTTGCGCTGGACATAGCGATAGCTGTCCTCGCGGCTCACCCCCGCCTGGGTCAGGGCCAGCAGAACGCGCTGCGAGTGGACGAGGCCACCCATCTTGTCGAGATTCTTCATCATCCGCTCAGGATAGATGAGCAGCTTGTCGATGACGCCGGTGAGGCGTGCCAGCGCGAAATCGAGCGTGATGGTCGCGTCTGGGCCAAAGAAACGCTCGACCGACGAATGGCTGATGTCGCGCTCATGCCACAACGCGACATTCTCCAGCGCCGGCACGACGGCGGCGCGCACGACGCGGGCCAGGCCGGTGAGGTTTTCGGTCAGCACCGGGTTGCGCTTGTGCGGCATGGCCGAGCTGCCTTTCTGGCCGGGCGAGAAATATTCCTCGGCCTCCAGCACTTCGGTGCGTTGCAGGTGACGGACCTCGACCGCGAGACGCTCGATCGACGAGGCGATGACGCCCAGCGTGGCAAAGAACATGGCGTGGCGATCGCGCGGGATCACCTGCGTCGATACCGGCTCGATGGCAAGGCCCAGCTTCTGGGCGACATGTTCCTCGACGCGCGGGTCGATATTGGCGAAGGTGCCGACGGCACCCGAAATCGCGCAGGTGGCGACTTCTTCGCGCGCGGCGATCAGGCGGGTCTTGCAGCGGCTGAACTCAGCATAGGCTTCGGCCATCTTCAGGCCGAACGTCACCGGCTCGGCATGGATGCCATGGCTGCGGCCGATGGTGGGCGTGAGCTTATGTTCGAAGGCGCGGCGCTTGATCACCTCCAGCAGCTTGTCGAGATCCTCGATAAGTATGTCGGCGGCGCGGGCAAGCTGCACGGCCAGGCAGGTGTCGAGAACGTCGGAGCTGGTCATCCCCTGATGCATGAAGCGGGCTTCGTCACCCACCTGTTCGGCGACCCAGGTCAGGAAAGCGATCACATCATGCTTGGTCACCGCCTCGATCGCGTCAATCGCGGGCACGTCGATCGCGGGGTTGGTGGCCCACCAGTCCCAAAGCGCCTTGGCCGCCGATGGCGGGACCACGCCCAGTTCACCCAGCTTTTCGGTCGCATGCGCCTCGATCTCGAACCAGATTTTGAAGCGGGCCTCCGGCTCCCAGAGGGCGGTCATTGCGGGGCGGGCGTAGCGTGGGACCATGGCGCGAATCCTTAGCGTCTTAAAAGGAGGAAAACGTGCCGCGCGCCTAGCAGCGTCGGCCCATCGGGGCAAATCGGGAAAGGGAAAAGGACAAGTCCTGCGATATTTGCATCATGCCGATAACAAAGACCGATGAAGCGAGTATATTTTCAAGACGAATGACCCCGTCTGAATGGATGTTCAGGAACATTCGCCAGTCCCCGTTCATTATTGTCCCAGCATAACGAGATTTACCCGAACATGATCTGTTTCGACTCTTTTAAAGGTGACAGGAGATTACCATGGTCCGCACGTTTATACTGACCGCCGCGCTGGTGGCAACGGCCCCTGCCATGGCGCAGATGGCGCCTGCCCCGGCGGATGGTACTACACAAGCAATGCCGGCCGCACCTGCCGCTCCGGCAGCGCCACAAGCTGCAACCCCAACCGCGCCTGCCAATCCGGCGGCATCGGTCGCCTCGATCGTCGATGCCGAATTCCCGGCTTATGATGCCAACAAGGACGGGCAACTCGATCAGCCGGAATTTACGCGCTGGATGGTGGCGCTCAAGAGCCAGGAGATGAAGGCGACTGGATCGACCCTGCCCGCTGAGCAAGTCACGGCCTGGGCCAACGGCGCCTTTACCACGGCGGACAAGGACAAGAGCATTTCGGTCAGCAAGCCCGAACTGGTCAGCTATCTGAGCGGCGGCGCTGCATAAGGCATAATGGACCCCCCCCTGTCACGAAGGCGGGGACAAAAGAGCCTGAATGGGTCGCACCGGGAGGCGGCATGGTACGAAGGCCATGCCGCCTCTTTTTTTGTTGAACTTGCGCGATGGCCGGCTTGTGCGATGGCGATCACGAAACCGGGAGATCATTCAGGCGCCGTCATGCTGAAGAGAGTTCGGCATGACGATCGAACCGGACAAGCGCCGGTCGATCAGCCCTTTTTGCGGGTGTAAAGCAACGCCGCGACGATCGCGGCGGACCCGATGCCGACCGCCGCGCCGGCCCATACGCCCTTGCCGGCCGACTTGATCGCCGCGGTGGCGAGATCTACCCTGCTCTTGTCCTTGGCCGGTTCGGCTGCTGGTGTTGCGGGAGCGGCGGCTGCGCCAGTCTCTGGCGTGGAGTCTTCGGTGTTGCTCATGGTCGTTGCAGCTATGCCGCAAAGCAGGTGCGCGGAAAAGCCATTACACGCGCATCCCTACGACTTTTCCCTCACGCGCCTTTTGCGCAACACCTCTTGACTTCACTGGTCGTTCGATGTTGGTAGCGCTATCAATTTACAACCGCTGTTTTAGGAGTTGATGATGCCGGGGGAAATCTCCTTGCTCGATTGCCTGCCGGCCGATTGGCGCGAAGGCCAGTTTGTCGGCCGTGTCCTGACCGCCCAAGGCCCCAGCCCGATCCTCGTCGATAAAGGCATCGCCTATGACATGAGCCGGGTTGCGCCGACCGTTGCGCAACTGGTGGAGGCGCTGCCGCTCGCGGCCTCGACCGGGGAAGAATTGGGACCGCTCGATACGCTGGCCGTGCCGCTGCTCAGCCCGGTCGATCTGCAATGCGTCAAGGCGTGCGGCGTGACCTTCGCCCTGTCGGCGATCGAGCGCGTGATCGAGGAACGCGCGCGCGGCGACGCCAGCGCCGCCGCCGAGATTCGCGGCCGTCTGGAGGAGCGCGTCGGTGGCTCCATCCGTGCCGTAGTGCCCGGATCGGCTGAAGCCGCAGCTCTCAAGGCCGCGCTGATCGAGGATGGCCTCTGGTCGCAATATCTGGAAGTCGCGATCGGCCCGGACGCCGAAGTCTTCACCAAGTCGCCGGTGCTGTCGACCGTGGGATTGGGCTCGCAGATCGGCATCCGGTCGGATTCCACCTGGAACAATCCAGAGCCGGAAGTCGTGCTGCTGGTCGATGCCGCTGGGAACGCTATCGGCGCAACGCTGGGCAATGACGTCAATCTGCGCGATTTCGAAGGGCGGTCCGCGCTGCTGCTGGGCAAGGCGAAGGACAATAATGCCTCCTGCTCGCTGGGCCCGCTGGTCCGTCTGTTCGATCATGATTTTACCATCGACGATGTGCGCAACGCCGAACTGGAACTGACCATCGAGGGACCGGAAGGCTATCGCCTGGAAGGCCATAGCAGCATGAACCAGATCAGCCGCGATCCTCTGGAACTGGTGCGTCAGACCTTGTCCGAACATCAATATCCCGATGGCTTCACGCTGTTCCTGGGCACACTCTTCGCCCCGGTGCAGGATCGAGACGATCCGGGCCGTGGCTTTACGCACAAGGTCGGCGACGTGGTGGCCATTTCGACCCCGCGCCTCGGCAAGCTGGTCAACACGGTCGTGACGTCGAAGGACGCCGCACCCTGGACGTTCGGCCTGACCGCCCTGTTCGCCAATCTGGCCGCGCGCGGCCTGCTGAAAGAAACCGCATGAGCCGCGCCATCTATCCCAGCCTGAAGGGCAAGCGAGTCTTTATCAGTGGTGGCGGCAGCGGGATCGGCGAAGGTCTGGTCGAGGCATTCGCAGGTCAGGGCGCGCACGTCGCCTTTTGCGATATCGCGGTGGAGCAGAGCGAAGCGCTGGTCGATCGCCTGTCCGGCGGCGCCTTCACGCCGATCTTCCATGCGGTGGACCTGCGCGACATTGACGCTGTTCAGGCGATGATCGGTACGGTCGAGCAGCAGTTGGGCGGTATCGACATATTGATCAACAACGCCGCCAATGACGACCGCCACACAATCGCGGAAGTGACGCCCGCCTATTGGGACGAGCGGATGGCGGTCAATCTGCGCCACCTCTTCTTCGCGGCGCAGGCTGCCGTGCCGGCGTTGCAACGCGCTGGCGGGGGCGTGATCCTGAATTTCGGGTCGATCAGCTGGCACCTCGCTCTGCCGGAACTGACGCTGTACCAGACCGCCAAGGCGGCGATCGAGGGGCTGACCCGCAGCCTCGCCCGCGATCTTGGCCGTGACAATATCCGCGTCAACACCATCATCCCCGGCAATGTGAAGACGCTGCGCCAGGAAAAATGGTACACGCCCGAAGGCGAGGCGGAAATCGTTGCGGCGCAGTGCCTGGACGGCCGCATTCTGCCGGAAGATGTCGCCGCGCTGGCGATGTTCCTGGCATCGGACGATGCGCGTTACTGCACCGCGCACGACTATTTCATCGATGCCGGCTGGCGCTGACATCATGATCGCCGATCCGCAGAGCGTGCTGTCCGTCGGCGCGACGCTGGGCGAAGGGCCGATCTGGTTGGCGCGCGACGCCGCCCTGTGGTTCGTCGATATCAAGGGGAAACTCATCCACCGTTACGACCCGGCGATCGGTGCCGGGCGTAGCTGGGCGGCCCCCTGTCAGGTCGGCTGGATAGTGCCCACCGATGACGGGCTGTTCGCCGTGGGCCTGCAAACCGGCGTACACCGGTTCGATCCTGCGCAGGGCGGTTTCACGCTGCTCCACGCGCCTGAAACGCACCTGCCGGGCAATCGGCAGAATGACGCCTGCGTCGCGCCGGACGGGGCGTTATGGTTCGGGTCGATGGATGATGCCGAGGAAGCCGATAGCGGCTATTTCTACCGCTTCCACAAGGGTGCGTGCGTCGAAAGCGGCTTGCCCGCCGTGTCGATCACCAACGGCCCGGCCGTGGCGCCCGATGGCCGAACGCTTTATCATACCGATACGCTGGGCAAGCGCATCTGGCGCACCGAATTGCACGAGGACGGCACGGTCGGCAATACCAGCCTGTTCGCGAAGATCGAGGATGGCGCCGGCTATCCGGACGGACCGACCGTGGACGCGGAAGGCTGCCTCTGGACCGGGCTGTTCGGCGGATGGGCAGTGCGCCGCTATGATCCGGATGGCAAGTTGATGCGGGAAGTGCGCTTCCCCGTCGCGAACATCACCAAGATCGCCTTTGGCGGCGACGGGCTCACCACGGCCTATGCGACGACGGCGCGCAAGGGGCTGGACATGACAGCGTTGACAAAGCAGCCTCTGGCAGGCGATCTCTTCGCCTTCGATCCCGGCGTGGCCGGGCTGCCGGGTTATGTCGCAACATTGTAAGTCGCAACGATATAAGAATTGGAAGGATGAAGACGGATGAATGAGGGGAGCGCGGAAAAGGTCAATATGGCCTTTATCGCCGCGATCGTGGCTGTCGCCACGATCGGCGGGTTCATGTTCGGCTATGACAGCGGCGTCATCAACGGCACGCAAAAGGGTCTGGAAGCAGCCTTCGACCTCGGCAAGCTGGGCATCGGCATCAATGTCGGCGCAATTCTGGTGGGGTCGTCCATCGGTGCGTTCGGCGCGGGGCGGATGGCCGACATCATCGGCCGGCGCGGCGTGATGATGCTGGCGGCGATCCTGTTCCTGGTCAGCGCGCTGGTCGCCGGTGCCGCCGGGTCCTCCGCCATCTTCATCATCGCGCGCATCATCGGCGGCCTTGGCGTCGGCGCCGCAAGCGTCATCTCACCCGTCTATATCTCCGAAGTCACCCCCGCCAATGTGCGCGGGCGCTTGTCGTCGGTGCAGCAGGTGATGATCATTTCCGGCCTGACCGGCGCGTTCGTCGCCAATTTCGTGTTGGCCCGCTATGCTGGTGGGTCCACCGCGCCGCTGTGGCTGGACTTCCCGGCCTGGCGCTGGATGTTCTGGTTGCAGGCGATCCCGGCCGCCATCTATTTCCTGGCGCTGCTCGTCATCCCGGAAAGCCCCCGCTACCTGGTGGCGCGCGGGCATGACGACCGGGCGCTGGCCGTGCTGACCCGGCTGTTCGGACCGCAGGAGGCCGCGCGCAAGGTGGCCGACATCCGCGCCAGCCTGGCCGCCGACCAGCATCGGCCGAAACTGTCCGACCTCATCAGCAAGACCACGGGCAAGATCCGCCCGATCGTGTGGACCGGCATTGGCCTCGCCATATTCCAGCAGCTGGTCGGCATCAACGTCGTCTTCTATTATGGTGCGACCTTGTGGGAGGCTGTCGGCTTCTCCGAAGATAATGCGCTTCAGATCAATATCCTGTCGGGCATATTGTCGATCGGCGCATGCCTGGGCACGATCATGTTGGTGGACCGGATCGGCCGCAAGCCGTTGCTGTTGATCGGATCGGCGGGCATGACGGTGACGCTGGCGATCGTCGCCTATGCCTTTTCCACCGCCGTCACCGGCGCGGACGGCGCGGTGTCGCTGCCTGGTCATAACGGCCTGATGGCGCTCATCGCCGCCAACCTCTATGTGATCTTCTTCAACCTCAGCTGGGGTCCGATCATGTGGGTGATGCTGGGCGAGATGTTCCCGAACCAGATCCGCGGTTCGGGACTGGCCGTCGCCGGCTTTGCCCAGTGGATAGCGAACGCCGCCATTTCCGTCAGCTTCCCGGCGCTTGCCGTGTCGCCGGGACTGGTCGTCACCTATACCGGCTATGCCTTCTTTGCGCTGATCAGCTTCTTCTTCGTGCGTGCCATGGTGCATGAAACAAAGGGTCGCGAGCTTGAGGATATGGTCGGCTGAGCAACGATAGCATCATCCTGCGGGCGGGAGGGCTGGAAGCCGCCCTGTCGCCCGCAGTCGGCGGATCGCTGCTCTGGCTGTCGCTGGACGGCGTCGATCTGCTGCGGCGCGCGCCGGCGGAGGCCGGCGATCCACTCGCCATGGCGAGCTTCCCGCTGGTGCCCTACGCCAATCGGATCGCGAACGGACGCTTCGCCTTTGACGGCGCTGATTATCGGCTGCCGCTCAATTTCGGCGACCATCCGCACAGCATCCATGGCTTTGGCTGGCAGACAGGCTGGACAGCGAGTGAGACAGGTCTTTCGTCCACGCGGCTGATCCACGAACATGGCTGGAACGATCATTGGCCGGCCGCCTATCGGGCCGAGCAGAGGGTCGCGCTGACACCATCGCAGCTGTCCATCTCGTTGTCCGCCACCAATATCGGCGATGTCGCGATGCCGATCGGGCTGGGCTTCCATCCCTATTTCCTGGCCGATAAGGCTACCACGCTGACGTTCAGTGCGCAGGGCCTTTGGCTGTCCACGCCCGATATGCTGCCCGATGGGCAGGCCCCCGCCGACACGCTGGGCGACTGGTCCAGCCCCGCTATCGTGCGCGGCACCAGCCTGGTCGACAATGCCTATACCGGCTGGGATGGAACAGCCATTGTGCAGCGTGGCGACGGGCTGCGGCTGACGATGACGGCCATCGGCGCGGATTGGCTGCATGTCTATCGCCCGCCAGACAGCGTCGATTTCTGCCTGGAGCCGGTCAGTCACATGCCCGATGCGATCAACCGGGGCGGCATGCCGATCCTGGCACCGGGCGAGAAAGCAAGCCTGTCCATGACCATCGCCATCGACAAAATCGCGCGAACGCTTCCGAAATCCGCCGCGATCGCCTAAGCTACCCTCGATTAACAGCTAGAGGGTCAAGCCTATGCAATTTTTGCGGACAGCCTTTTGGGTCGTCATCGCCGTGGCGCTCGCCTTCTTCTGCATGGCGAACTACGTGCCCGTGACCGTCCGCCTGTGGGGCGACATGGTGATGGAAACCAAGTTGCCCGTGCTGCTTATCGGGGCTTTCCTGCTCGGCGCCCTGCCCTTCTGGGTCATGGCGCGGGCCACCCGCTGGCGGTTGAAGCGCCGGCTCGACAGCACGGAGCGCGCGCTGGTGGTCGCCACGGCCACCGCCACACCGCCGCCATCGCCCGCTTTTTCCGATGCCCCCGGCCTGACCGGGGCCGCAGAAACACCCACCCCCCCTCCAACCTTTACAGGACCAGCATGAGCAGCCCCATCTATGTCGCCATCGACACGCCCGACCTGACCAAGGCCCAGACACTGGCCGGACAGGTGCGGCATCATGTCGGCGGGCTGAAGCTGGGTCTCGAATTTTTTTGCGCCAACGGCCATCATGGCGTGCATGAAATGATGAAGTTCGGCCTGCCGATCTTCCTCGACCTCAAGCTGCACGACATTCCCAACACGGTGGCGAAGGCGGTGCAGGCGCTGCATATGCTGGAGCCGGCGGTGCTGACCGTCCATGCCGCTGGCGGCCGCGCCATGCTGGAGGATGCGAAGGCAGCGGCAGGCATCAATACCAAGGTGGTCGCCGTGACCGTGCTGACCAGCCTGGACGATGGCGACCTACTGGACATCGGCGTCAGCGGGAAGGCGGAGGATCAGGTCCGTCGCCTGGCCGACCTTGCCCAGAGCGCGGGTCTGGACGGTATCGTCTGTTCGGGCGCGGAAGTGGCGATCGCCAAGTCGGCGTGGAGCGACGGCTATTTTGTGGTGCCGGGCGTACGTCCCACCGGCGGCACGATGGGCGACCAGAAACGCGCCGTGACCCCGCGCGAGGCACTGGACCGGGGCGCGTCGATGCTGGTCATCGGCCGCCCGATCAGCCAGGCGGAAAATCCGGACATGGCGGCGCGGGAGATCGAGGCGACGTTGTAGGAGGGCATCCGTGAGCAACCATAGGCGCACCTAAGGCGGCCGTTTCAGTTCGCCCGTTGGTCGTCATTGCAGCGGAAGCTGGGGGATTCAGGCGGGAGAAGGAAAGCGTCCGTCCGGTGCTATCGGGTAGCGCAACATATCCATGCCTGAGATGCCAGCCTTCGCTGGCATGAGGGCATTTTGGCGCCATTCGACCTGACAGCAAACCGTCCGCTTCTCACCCACCGCGGACAAAAACAACTCCGGATCAACCGCGCTCGCTGTTGTCGTCCGACGCGAAAAACCGGTCGATCACGTCGCGCGTCAGGCGGGCCGGGCGCAGGCTGCTGGCGTCGATGCAGCACCAGCTGGACTTGACTTCGGCCAGCACTTCCTCGCCACGGCGGATCACCGTTTCGTAGAAAGCCCGGGCGCCCTGCACCTTTTCCAGCAGGACCGTGGCGATCACGTCGTCGTCCAGGAAGGTGGGTTTGCGATAGGTGATTTCATGCTTGAGCGCGACCCAGAGATGCTGGGCGACCGCTTCGGACGGGGCCAGCGCGCGCCAATGGTCAAGCACAGCCTCCTGCACCCATTTCAGATAGCTGGCATTGTTGACATGACCCATGAAGTCGATGTCGGTCGGATCGATGCCGATCGGGAAGCGGTGGGGAATCGCGTTACTCACATGAATGTCAATAACAGGCCTGCATGCGCGCTGATAGAGGGGACAGGCGTATGCACGGAAAAAGAGGCCGATCCGAAGACCGGCCCCTTTTCCAGCCAACACCGTTCGTTTTGAGCGAGGTCGAGGAGCAGGACAGCATAGCGCTATCGGCTTCTCGACATGCTCTAAGCGAACGGTCGTTGATTAGCGTTAGAAACGCCAACCGACGCTGCCAACCACCTGATGACGGTCGGTGTCGATGCCAAATTCGCTGGTCGTCGCCCCATCGGCGAAGCGCAGCTTGGCGTCTTCATATTTGGAGTAGCGATATTCGACCTTGGCGAAGGTGTTGGCGTTGATCGCCCGTTCCACGCCAGCGCCGATGCGCCAGCCGTTCAGCTTGAAGGCCTCGTCGGTGCTTTCGTTGGTATTGCCGGCCAGCACGTTCAGCTTCGTGTTGGTATAGCCGCCCTTGACATAGACCAGCGTCGCGGGATCGGCGAGAATACCCGCGCGCGCACCGACATAAAGGTCGCGGCCCTGCTTGACGCGGCCAAAGCCGAACTGATCGGTATAGTCGCGGCGGCTGCTCTTGGCCGTCGAATCGGTCCATTCGCCTTCCACGCCGACGACCGCGCTGCCGAGGTTGACGTCATAGCCGGCGCCGACGCCGTAGAGCAGGCCGTCGATCTTCTGATCGTCATTGCCATTGTCATTGTCCACGTCGCTGCCGGCACCCGTGCGGTCATAGCCCAGGATAGCTTCGACACGCGGGCCGGTGAAGGTCGAGCCGACATCCTGCGACAAGGCGGGCGTGGCGACGGTGGCACCGGCCAAGAGGGTTGCGACCATCAACTTACGCATAACAGATACTCCGTTCAAACATTCTCTCCCCACTCTCAGGGGGTGAGACGCTCAAGCCGGAACGGCCGTCTTTGTTTCATGAACCTCAGATAAACGCTTGATTCTGTGCCATTAATGTCACGAAATCGGCTCCATTCGCCGTGCGGCCGTGCCGATTTGGAGATGAACTGCCGGAACGAATGTCAACATTCGACCACGTTGACGGCCAGACCGCCGAGCGATGTCTCCTTGTAGCGGCTGGCCATATCCTCGCCCGTCTGGCGCATGGTTTCGATTACCGCGTCCAGGCTGACGATATGGCGACCGTCACCCTGAAGTGCGAGATAGGCGGCGTTGATCGCCTTGACCGCACCCATCGTGTTGCGTTCGATACAGGGGATCTGGACGAGCCCGCCGATCGGATCGCAGGTGAGGCCAAGATTATGCTCCATGCCGATTTCGGCGGCATTTTCGACCTGCGTGTTGGTGCCGCCCAGAACTGCGGCGAGGCCGGCCGCAGCCATGGAGCAGGCGACGCCGACCTCCCCCTGACATCCCATTTCAGCAGCGGAGATGGAGGCGCGCTTCTTGTAGAGGAAGCCGATCGCCGCCGCCGTGAGCAGGAAGCGGCGCTCCCCGTCCCGATCGGCACCGGGGACGAAGCGGCGATAATAATGCAGCACCGCCGGGATGACGCCCGCCGCGCCGTTAGTGGGGGCAGTGACGACCCGGCCGCCGGCGGCATTTTCCTCATTCACCGCGAGTGCGAACAGGCTGACCCATTCGAAAATCTGCGCGGGGCCAAGGGCGTCCTGCTGCAAGCGCAACCGCTGATGAATGGCGCGGGCGCGGCGGCGGACCTTGAGGCCGCCGGGCAGCAACCCCTCCTGCATCAGGCCCCGGTCGATCGAGGCGCTCATGGCGTCGATGACATTGTCGAGGAAGGCTTCCGTTTCGGCCTGCACGCGCCATGCGCCTTCATTGCGCAGCACCAGGGTTGCGATCGACAGGCCGCTGACATCGCCCTGCGCCAGCATTTCCGCTCCGGACGAGAAGGGCCATGGCTGGACGACATTATGGCCGAGCGGCGCCTCATCGCTGACCGGCACCACGCCGGGCAGCACCGCGCCACCGCCGATGGAATAATAATCGCGCACGATCGGATCTTCGCGCCCGTCCAGCCAGGCGGTGAAGCGCATGCCGTTGCTGTGCGCTTCCAGAAAATCACCCATGCGGAACAAGAGATCGCGCGCTTCCTCGAACGGCAGCCAGTGATTCAGGGCACTGCCCGCCCGGATACGGCCGTCGGTGCGGATCGCCGCCAGGATGGCCCCGATCGCATCGGGATCCACGCTTTCGGGGCGATAGCCCGACAGGCCAAGCAGGATGGCGCTGTCCGTCGCATGGCCCCTGCCCGTCAGAGCCAACGACCCGAACAATTCGCATTGTACGCGCGTCGGGGTGGCGGGCAGCGTATCCATGAACATGAGGGCCGCGCGCATCGGCCCTACCGTATGCGAGCTGGACGGGCCGATGCCGATGGTAAACAGGTCCATCACGCTGATCGCGGTGGCAGCGTCGATCGCGCTCTTGCTCACATCAATAATCCTTGGAAATACGTACGTTGGCGCTTTCGCGCCCGAGGGTGGAGATGGCCGCCAGCAGGGACAGCCAACGTGTGACCTGATATTCCATCCGGGTGGCGCTATAGCCCTGACCGTCGGTGATCAGTTCGACATAGGTTTTGCGGGTCAGATATTTGCCTGCCGCGATCGATGTACCTTGCCCCTGCGTCGGGTCGGCGGCGATGATGCGCAGCCGGTCGAGGCCGGCTGCCTTCCGGACGGCGTTGATGGGGTCGAGGCCACCATTGCCCTGCAACGATCCGACGGCCGAGGCGAGTTGCAAGGCTTCGGGCGCGGACAGGTTGGTGATCGAGGTGCCGAACAGGATGCGCGAAAGCAGCTCGTCCTGCGGCAGCGCAGGGACGCTGTTGAAGCTGATGTCGGGTTTCAGGCCCGTGCCGCCGACATGGATCGTGGCGCTGAGGTCGCTGACATCGGCTTCGGCGCTGATGTCCAAAGTCGGGTTGACCGGCACCTTGCCATCGAACTGGATATTGCCTTCGCGCAGTTCGAAGCGGCGGCCGGCAAATTCATAGCCGCCGCGCACCAGTTGCGCACGGCCGGCGATGGCCGGGTTGGTGACGGTGCCGCCGATATCGAGGTCCGCGCGCCATTCGCTATCGAGGCCAAGGCCAGTGACGGTCAGGCGATTGCGCGCCCGCGCCTTGATCGCCAGCGCCCAGGGGACGTTGGTGCGCGGCCGCTCTATCTCGTCGCCGCGCCGGTTGACTTCGACCACCTTGAGTTCGGGGATCTGCGCCACGGCGGCGGCCCGACCCATGGTGAAGCGGCTCTTGTTGAGGACCAGGTCGCCGCCGATCGTGCCGCCCACGCCGTCGGACTTGAGGGTGATGGGGCCGGTGACGGTCGCGGCGATATCGTCCCGCTCCAGCAGCGCGGCATTGTCCGCCTGAAGGTTCAGGTCCATGCCCACGCCAGCGATGCCGTTGAAGGTGAACCGGCCGGTGCCGTTTACCGTGCCGCCATTTTGCGCGGTGGCAGCGAAGCTGGAAATGACCAGTTGCGCGCCGGAAAAGCGGCCCCGCGCCTTGACGCCCTTCAGCCGCATGCCGGTGACGGGACTGTTGACGGCGGCATTGTCCGTAGTGAAATTACCCGTGATGACCGGCGCGCCCAGCGTGCCGCGCATGTCCGCCGACACACCAACCATGCCGGCGATATCGACGATCTCCACACCGGTCAGGCGCCAGAGCGTGTCCGCCGTGCCGTTGAAGCGCAATTGGCCGAAGAAGGGCGCGCTGTTGAGACGGGTGGCAAGTCCCCCTTCCCTGCCCAGCGGGTTGAGCAGCGCCTGCGCCTGGCCGATCGTCTTGCCATCGGCGACGAAGACCATGCGGGTGGCCAGCCGCTCGCCGGTCAGCACCGCGTTGACGCCGACATCGACCGGGCGACTGCTGAGCGAGAGGCCGGAGCGGGAGAGGCCCCGGATGCGCAATTCCGCCTTGCCGGTGGGCAGGCCGCCGCGCGGCTGAGCGTAGCTGAGCGACCCGGTCGCCATGCCGCCCAGGCCCAGATTGTCATAGGCGATATCGAGCAGCGCCAGAGGCAGCTTCTGCATCCGCGCCTCGATATGGGTGGAAGCGCCGCCCAGTTCTCCAGCCAGTTGCAGCGATCCGCCGGCATAGCTGATCGTGGCGGGCGACAGGCGCCAGCCATCCTCCGCCCGCGTCAGCAGGGCGGAACGGGTCAGCCGGATGGGCCGCTTGTCGATCGTGCCGGCGGCGCTCAGGCGAATGCGATCGGGTTCGACCTGCGCCTCGCCCTGAAGGTCGAAGAGTCGGCCGCGCTGGCCCGACAGGCTGCCACGTATCTTGCCCTTGCCATCGACCAGTTCAGCGTTGGCGGCGAAGCGACCGAGCAGCACGCCACCCACGCGCAGGCCGCGTGCCTGCGCGGTGGCAGTAACGGTGGTGCCAGACGGATCGAGCAGGATCGTGCCGTCCAGCGTGCCGCGCCGCACCTCTATGATCGTTGGTCCTTCGAAGGCGGCATCGCTGGCCGTCAGTTTCAACTGCACCTGCTGGTTTGCATCGACCGGCTTGAAATTTATGTAGCCGGTGACCGGCCCCATGACGCTCAGCTGGCCGTCAAGGCCGCCGGCGATCGGACGGATATCGCCGCTCGCGGTAACGCCCGATACGGCCAGATTGGCGACGCGCACCACCGCCTGCCCGCCCCGCGGCAGCAGGATCACGCCCCGGCCGGTGAAGGGGCCAAGGGTAGAGCCGCCATTGGCGGTATAGCTATACCCGTTGGCATCCGGGATCAGCTTCGCCCGCACATCGCGCAGGCCCAGCGCGTCCATCGGCCGGGCGAGCATCAAATCTACGGTTGGCCGTTCGATCATGCCGTCCAGCGTCAGCGTGACCGGCCCGTAGCGTCCGTGCCGGCCACTGCCCTCCAGATGAAGCGATCCGTCACGATGGCGTATGCCCCGCGCCGTCAGATTGAGCAGGGGTGAGGTCAGGCGCATGTCGGACAGAGCGAACTGACCATCCTTCATCAGTTCCAGCCGGCTGCGCAGGGTCGGCAGGCCGCCGCCCAGCGTCCGCAGAAAATCATTGTCCAGCCGCCGTACCTTTGCCAATGCGTTGCCGCTGAGGCCGAAGCCGCCATCGCCGCGCGGCACGGCGCGCAATTTGGAGGTCAAATCGACGACCCCGAACCCCCGGATGAACAGACCGACGATCTGGCCGTCCAGGCCCGCATCATAGCGGCCGGTCGCCAGGTCGGCGATCACCGTCAGCTTGCCACGCAACTTGTCCGATCGCAATTGCATCGGATTGCTGACGATCTGCTGCCCGTTGAGTTGCAACACGCCGTCCAGCTGGAAATTGCGGACGATCCCGCCGACCAGATCACCCTGCCCGTCCAGACTGCGGGCGCGCAGGCGCAGCGGGATCAGCGCCGGCCCCTTAGCGGTGGCGCGGCCCTTGCCCTCTGCCCGGACGTCGTTGATGATCGCCTTTCCAACGGCGATCTGCCGCGCGGTGAGCAGATATTCATAGCCGAGTGCGGTGAAGGCGCCGTCCAGCCGAATCCTTGCGGCGATATCCTTGCCGCGCATGGCCTTGATCAACACTTCGGGCCGGGCCAGTTTCACATCGACGCGCATATTGTCGAGCGCGTTGTTGCGCAGGTCGATAGCGCCATCAGCGGCCATATCCAGCGCGGCGGACCGGAGCGAGAGGCGTCCATCGATCACCCGGTCGATCATGGTCCCGTCGGCGCGCACGGTCAGGCGCGGCGCGGCGATGCGGCGGAGCAGTCCATTGCCGGCAATCGCGTCCCCCTCCACCGTGCCGCGCGCCGAATAGGCGCCGCTGCGGGCGGCAAGCGTGAAGTCGGCGACCGGCGCTGCGTCAAGCGTGGCGGCCAGACGCCCGTCCCACTGGCTCCAGCTGCCCTTGCCCCCGATGCGCAGGTTGGCGTCCTGTTTCAGGCCCGCCATCGCCGCCAGCACGCCGGTCCTGGGCGCGTTCACGGTGACATCAAGGGCGAAGCGATCCTTGTCGGGCCGGCTGTCGAGGGCGATGGTCAGCGCATCGCTGCCGTCCAGTGTGCGAGCAGACAGATCGATGATCGCGCGACCGCCGCGAATGTCGGCGTCGCCCGACATGGTGGCACGCTGCACCCGACCGGTGACGCCGGGGGCGATATCCAGCTGACCGACCGAAAATTGCATCAGCCGAATGTCGAAGCCGGGCAGGATCGGCCCGCGCCGCTCGGTAGGGTTGAGCTTGGGCAATTTGTGCAGGGTCGCGCGCGGGATCACCAGCCGGTCGATGTCCAGCCGGTTGGAGAGCCAGGCGAAAGGCCACCAGTCCAGCTCGACGCGGGGAGCCTCCAGAAACTTGCCCTTGGGATCGGACAGGATCAGGTCGCGCAGCACGGCCTTGCGATAGATGCTACCCTCAATCGCGCCTACATGGATGCGCAGGCCCGACGAGGATTTGATGGATGCGATGCGGGTAGCGAGGAAGCGGTGGCCGCCGCTGGTGTCCAGCCACGCCACCGCCGCCGCGACGATCAGCACCAGCGTCAGCAGCAGCCCGGCCAGCCAGCGTTGCCAGCGGCCGTCCCAGGCGCGGCGGCGTGGCGCTGGCGCAGGTGCCGGTGGTGGTGGCATGACCGGGGGCGCTGCATTGTCGGCCATCAGAAGGCCTGCCCCAGCGACACATAGACGGCGATCTTGGGATCGCCCGACTGCGGATTGATCGGCGTGCCCACATCGACGCGAATGGGACCAAAATTGCTGTAATAGCGCAGGCCCATGCCCGCCCCGATGCGCAGGTCGCGGAAGCGCGGCAGGAAGCTGGTCGAGATATTGCCCGCATCGACAAAGGGCACGACGCCGAAATTGCCGAAACGGATGCGGCTTTCGAGGGAAAATTCGGCGAGACTCTTGCCGCCGACAGGATCGTCATCCTCGCCATAGCGCGGCCCGATCGCCTGATAGCCATAGCCGCGCACCGACGCGCCGCCGCCCGCATAGAAGCGGCGCGATGGCGCAATCTGTTCGACCGTCGATCCAAAGATGGTGCCGAAACGGGCGCGGGCGGCCACCACCACGCGATCGCTCATCGGCTGATAGACGCTGCCGTCCACCTGCACGCGGGCGTAACCGAAAGTCGTGTTCTGGAAAGAAAGTTCGGGGCTGACGCGCGCACCGAGGCGGAAGCCCTTCGACGGGTTGAGCAGGTCGTCGCTGCCGTCATAGGTCAGGCTGACCGGAACGGCGCCGATCAGGAAGGTGCGGCGGGCCCCGCCGCTGAAGGCATCGGCTTCGTCCGACGCGATCAGTTCGCCGCCGAAACGCCAGACCCATTTCTTCTGGAACAATATGTTGCTCTGCCGCTCGATCGCGCCGGACAAGTTGATGGTGCGCGCGTCATAAGCGTCACGCCGGATGTTGCTGATCGACACGAGGCCAGTCAGCACATTGTCGCGGCGATGGAAATTGTTGCGGCGATAGGTGAAGGAGGCGGTTTGTTCCTGCGTACCGAGCACGCCGCGCAGCGTCACCGCGCCTTCGGGCGGGAAGAGGTTGCGATGTTGCCAGCTGACTTCTGCGCGGTAGCCTTCGCCCGTGCCATAGCCCAGTTCCCCGGCGATCGTACGCAGCGGCGCCGGGCGCATGTCGACGTCCAGATCGACATGCTCACCATCACCCGCATCGACCGGTTTCAGGCTGACGGAGGAAACGAGGCCGGTGGCGACGATAGCGCGGCGCAAATCTTCGACATCGGACGCCATAAAGGTATCGCCCGGATCGAAGCGGGCGATTTCCTGCACATGATGGGCATCAAATAATTTGCTATCGTCTGTCCGGATCGTGCCGAAGCGGCGGAATCCGCCCGGCACGACGATGATGTCGAGGTCGCCCTTGCGCTCCTCATGGTCGATCCGCACTTCCGGTTCATCGACGCGGGCGAAGGGAAAGCCGCTTTCGGCCAGCGCGGTGCTGAGCGCGTCGCGGCCCGCCAATATCTTGTCCGCATCGACCGGATCGCCGACCTTGGGCGGAAAGGCTGCGCGCAGCCGCGCTTCCTGCCCGGCGGTTTCGATGAGGCCGGTAACATCGACCGAGTCCAGCAGATATTGCGTGCCCGGCACGATGTCGAAGCTGACGGACAGGCGATCGCTGCCCGGTGGTGGCGCGGCAACGGCGCTGCGGATGCGGGCGGCATAATAGCCCTTGGCCCGCAGCAGCCGGTCGAGCAGTTCGCCATCCTCCTTCATGCGGCGATTGATCTGGGCAAGATTGGCGGGCTTGCCCTGTCCCTGACGCAGTACGGACAGTTCGTCGAAGCGCAGGGTGAATTGAGTATCGGCGATGGCGTCGATGCCGCTCAATTGCACGGTGTAGCGACGTTCCTCGCTGGCGTCGGCAAAGCTGGCCGCCTCTTCCACCGGCGCAGTCGTCGTCGCATCGGCATCGCCGGACGGCTGGGCCAGTACGGGCATATCCGATGGGGCAGGTGTGGCGGGGTCGGCCGTTGCCTGCACATCAGCCGGATCATCGGGCAACGGGGCGATGCTGTCGGGCTGGCCCATGTCCGGCCAATCCACGCCAATATCGGGCATGGAATCGAGCGCCTGGCTCGGCGACTGATCGGCATTTCGATCAGCCTGGGCTGTGGCGGATGGTGTCGTTTCCTGCGCGCGCACCAATGCCGGCGCAGCCAGCAGAAGCGGGGCGAGCAAAAGCCGGGCGGCATGCGGGCAGCCTGAAAAGCGGCGTTGGGTCCGCAAACCATCGGTCATGGCGTCGGTCTAGACCAGAAACGGGCGCGAAGGCCAGCCCTAGAAGTGCGTGATCGCCTTCATTTACGACCAATTTTCAGAATGCGGTATTAAGCCGGTCCAATAGCGCGCGCGCCGGGCTGGCCAGCGCGGTCGCGGCCGAGTTGGTCATCGCGTCGATCCGCTCCTGCAAGCGAGCGACACGTTCATATAATTCCTGGCTGGCATCGATTAGCGCGCGGGCAGCGAAGGGGAAACTGGCGGCGAGAGTGGCGTCCGTATGCGACGCCCGGCCCAACCGATATTTCTCATCGGTCAGATCGACCTGCTCGATCTCGCCACGCTGCCAGGCGCGCTGACTGAGCAGCCAGGCGATGATGTGCATCAGCCGGGTCGTGACCTTCAACGATTCGCAGGCAAAAGAAACGCGGCGCAGCGGATCATCCACCCCATCGTCCAGTGAAGCGCTACCATCGAAATAGGCACGCGCTTCGTCCGCCATCACCATGGCTTCGAGATAGAGTCCGTCCACCAGTCGCCGATGGAGGCCAGGATCAAGAAAAGCGGGGTTCTGCATCGCCTTTTGCTGCCATATTTTCGCAACCTTGTCAGGCCCATTGCCGGGCCGGAACCGGTCTTTGTCCCATTTATGATCGGTTAGTGCCGCGTTAACCGAAAAAGACCGTCAAGCGATGATGTCGGGAACCAGCGCATCTTCCAGCGCGGAAATTTCATCCCGCAGACGCAACTTGCGCTTCTTGAGCCGCGCAATCTGCATCTGGTCGCCACCACCGGCATCGACCAGCGCGGCGATCGCGCTATCGAGATCGCGATGCTCCACCCGCAGCAATTCCAGTCGGCGCATAATGTCTTCCCGGCTCACTGCGCCTCCCTGCCCTTTCGTCAATGGCCCTCAACACTGCCTGATAACGCGGGCGGGCCATGCGGACCACCGCAAATTTACAGGCGGCCCGCCGCAAAGCCCGAATCATCACGAGACAAGCGGGCCGAATCATGATTTATTTGATCGTCCATTACCCCTCGTAAGGAGAACGTCATGGAAAATAGCCACATCTCAGCACTTTCAGCCAAGCATGCCGGCCTTGAAGCGCGAATCAAGGCGGAATCGAGTCGGCCCATGCCCGACGCCATTTTGGTAGCCTCTCTCAAGAAGCAGAAATTGCGACTGAAGGAAGAGTTGTCGGCGCAGCATTAAGGCGCTGTGGCAGTCCGTAAAGGAGGCAAGGGCCGGGCGGCCCAGATCGCTGGCCCTCCCTCCGCACGGATAGTCGATGGACGGTTCCCCAAAAAGGGAAACGCCCCACATCCGGTAGTCGGGCGGGGCATTCATCATTCGAACGGCTACAAATTCGAGAACGGAATGATTAACGGCGGGGCGAACCACCCTGGTATGTCCGCAGATAGTCCGGCATATTTTGAGACGCCTTGCCAACAGGCTTGCGTACCGATTGCGGGTCGATCGCTTCGTCGAACGCGACGCCGATCTTTTCTTCACGCGACCAGGCAACAGATCCCGTAACCTGCCCTACGCCCCGCAATTCGCAGATGATCTGGATGCCGGCGGGCACGGCACGCTCGCAATCGGCCATCAACCCAGTGGCGGACAGATTGCGCACCCGCGCCTTGCCCAATTGCGCGCCATCGGGCGTGCTGAGGGTAGTCAGCAGGAACAGGCTGTCGCGCGGTGAGGCGCGCGCCGGTCCGCGGTCCGAAATATCCTGTTCGTCTTTCATGCGGCAACCCATGGTCAAGAAAGCGGTAATGACGCCATTCTAGCCATGGGTTGATGGAAAAACCGTTAATCGTCGCGCGAGATCTTTTCCTGGCGCTCGTGCCGTTCCTGCGCTTCGACCGTCATCGTCGCGATCGGGCGGGCTTCCAGGCGACCCAGCGAAATGGGTTCGCCGGTGACTTCGCAATAGCCATATTCGCCATCGTCGATGCGGCGCAGGGCAGAATCGATCTTGGAGATGAGCTTGCGCTGCCGGTCGCGGGTGCGCAATTCAATCGACCAGTCGGTTTCGCTCGATGCGCGATCGTTAAGGTCCGGTTCGCGAAGCGGTTCATTTTGCAGCACGGCCAGCGTGCCTTCCGCTTCGGTCAGGATCTGCTTCTTCCAATCCCAGAGACGCTGGCGGAAATATTCCTGTTGCAGCGGATTCATAAACTCTTCGTCCGGCGAAGGCCGATAATCAGCAGGAAGCGTCACAGTCGATTTGGGCGGCTTTTCACCGTCTTTATCGGAATTCAGGACCGATGCCATCTGGCTCTCCGACTCGTAAGGCCCCGGCGCTTGATGTTCCGGGCGCCCAAATATTGATTGTGCGGGCCTCATAGCCATCGCGGCAGGCCGACACAAGCGGGCAATCAACGGTCGTGAAACTGGTTTCGGCCATTTTTTCCAATAGATGACAGCAGTTGTCATCGGAGCCGATTCCCTCGAAGCTGCGGCGAGGCGCCCGAGACATGGGTTCAGACATCGCCCGCGGGCCGTGTCATAGTGGGACGTTAACCATTTACCTTCAGCAGACAGTAGCTTTTCCTGCGACTTGCCCCCTATATTGAGGGTTAACGGGATTGCAGTTAACCCTTTATTTTGCGTTCTATACGCATAGGAAGTTCCCGTGAACCCGGCGCCGGGTGAGGATTCGGCGAAGGGTACGGGGGTAACGAGAAAAGAGTAGATCCTATGTCGGTTCGGATGGCCTTGGCGAAATTATGCGCCTGCACCTGTGGCGGGGCGATCATTGGCGGCGGTGCCGTCCATGTGGCGGAAAATGCGCGCCCTGCCGTGGTTCACAGCTATAAAAGCATGAAAGCCGCGCCCAAGAAGCGGCTGGCCGTCCGCACCGTAAAGCGCAAGGTCGTCAAGACCGTCCGCGTGGCCAGCGCGCCGCAGGTGGTGACCGTCACGACCCAGCCAGCGCCCATTCCCCTGCCCGCGCCGATGCCCATGGCGGAAATGCCGATGATGTCGGGCGGCGGTGGCGCCGTGCCGATCGTGATGGGCGGCGGCGGCGGCTTTGGCGGCGGCGGCTTCATCGGTGGCTTCTTCGGCGGCGGCGGTGGTGGCAGCGGTGGCGGCTCGGTCGTCATTTCGTCGACCAGCAGTTCGACCGGCGGCATCAGCAGTTCGACCAGCTCGACCACCGGCGGGGTATCGACCTCGACGGGCGGTGTTTCGACCTCCACCGGTGGCGTCTCCACGTCGACGGGCGGCGTATCGACCTCATCGGGCAATGTGTCCACTTCGTCCGGCAACGTATCCACCTCTTCGGGCAACGTCTCGACTTCTTCAGGCGTCAGCAGCAGCTCTTCCTCGTCCAGTTCCAGCTCCTCGTCTTCATCTTCCAGCTCCTCGTCGAGCAGTTCAGGTGGATCGAGCGGTGGGAAGCCCGACAAGCCTGGCCATGGCACGTCGAGCGGCGGGTCAGGGTCGAGCGGTAGCAGCGGTTCGTCGGGTTCGAGCGGCTCCAGCGGAAGCTCCGGCAGCAGCGGATCGTCGGGCAGTTCGGGTTCCAGCGGCGGTTCTTCGTCCGATGGCGGTTCGTCCAGCTCGTCGTCCTCCGGCTCCTCTTCGTCCAGCAGCTCGTCGTCGGGCGGATCGTCCAGCTTCGGCAGCACGGGGGGCAGCAACGGAAGTTCGGGGAGCAGCGGATCGAGCGGCTCCAGCGGCAGCTCCGGTTCCAGCGGCTCGTCCTCTTCCTCTTCGAGTAGCAGCTCGTCGTCCAGCAGCTCGAGCGGGGGCTCTGGTGGCAGCACCGGTGGCACGGACGTTCCGGCGCCGCCGATGGTTCTGCTGTTCGGCGCGGCCGCCGTGGCACTCGTTGCCCGGCGCCGCTTTGCCGAACGCAAGGCGCAAGCCGCCGCCTGACACCAGGACGGCGCGTAAAAAAAGGGGCGACCCCGCCTGCCGGGGTCGCCCTTTTTTTTGTCTGGACAATCGATGGCGATCAGCTGGCAGCGATCAGCTTCTCTATCTCGATCACTGGATGGTTGGTCAGATCCTTGGCGATCTCTCCCACCAGTCGGCCCTGCACCTCCTTGTGCAAATGCTTGCGCATTTCGCCGAGCGCCGATGGCGGGGCCACGATGATCAGCTTTTCATAATCCTGCGAGAAAGCGCGCCGTTTTAACAGATCGGCGGCGTGGGCGGCGAAGCGCTGCTCCTCCAGTTCGTGGAAATTATTCTCGCCCATCGTGCCGGACGCGGTGCCCGTGGAGGACGACTGACCGGCCCTGTCGGACGCCTGTTCCAGATGCGACGGATTATCCTGCACCTCGACCGTTTCCGCCTCCAGCTGAGGATGGGCGCTATCGCCCTTGTTGCGGAAAAAGAGCAGCTTGCGGCCGTCCGCCACCAATATCATCGCGTCATGATCGATCTGCATCGCCGTCTCCTTTGCTTTTTCGTCGATGCAGGACCAACGGACGGCGGCGCACAGGGTTGCGCGGTTCGTCGCACGGCGGCATAGGACGGCCCCATGCACGACATCCGCTTCATCCGCGAAAACCCCGCCGCCTTCGACGCAGGCCTCGCCCGTCGTGGGCTGGCGCCTCTGTCCGCCGACATCCTTGCGCTCGATGAGCGCAGTCGCGCGATCAAGACCGAATTGCAGCAGGGTCAGGCCCGCCGCAATGAAGCGAGCAAGGCGATCGGTCAGGCGATGGCGGCCAAGGACATGGCCAGGGCCGAGGCGCTGAAGGCCGAAGTCGCGGCGCTGAAGGAAGGCACGCCGGCGCTGGAAGCGCAGGACAAGGAGGTCGGCGACGCGCTGACCGCGATGCTGGCCGCTATCCCCAACCTGCCTGGGGACGATGTGCCACAGGGCGCGGACGAGGCGGACAATGTCGAGCAGAGCCGCTGGGGCACGCCGCGCGATTTCGACTTTGCACCGCAGGATCATGCCGATTTCGGCCCGGCGCTGGGGCTGGATTTCGAGGGCGGCGCTAAACTGTCCGGTGCGCGCTTTACTGCATTGCGCGGACAGATGGCGCGCCTGCACCGGGCATTGGCGCAATATATGCTGGATACGCAGAGCGGCGCGAACGGCTATGAGGAAGCCAATCCGCCGCTGCTGGTGAAGGACGACGCGCTGTTCGGCACCGGCCAGTTGCCCAAGTTCGCAGAGGATCTGTTCCGCACCACCGATGGCCGATGGCTGATCCCCACCGCCGAGGTATCGCTCACCAATCTGGTCGCCGAGCAGATCGTGCCGACCGAGAGCCTGCCGATCCGGCTGACCGCACTGACGCCCTGCTTCCGGTCCGAAGCCGGGTCTGCCGGGCGCGATACGCGCGGCTTCATCCGCCAGCACCAGTTCGAGAAGGTCGAACTGGTCGCCATTTGCACGCCCGAAGACTCGGACGCCGAGCATGAGCGCATGGTCGCGGCGGCCGAGGGGATCTTGCAGGCGCTGGATCTGCCTTACCGCAAGATGTTGCTTTGCACCGGCGACATGGGTTTTGGTGCGCGCAAGACTTGGGATCTGGAAGTCTGGCTGCCGAGCCAGAACACCTATCGCGAGATCAGTTCCGTCTCCAACTGCGGCGATTTTCAGGCGCGGCGGATGAATGCCCGCTACAAGCCGGAAGGGGAGAAGCAGACGTGCTTCCTGCATACGCTGAACGGGTCGGGGCTGGCCGTGGGGCGGACGCTGGTGGCGGTGCTGGAAAATTATCAGCAGGCCGATGGTAGCGTCGCCGTGCCCGCCGTGCTGCTGCCTTATATGGGCGGGATCACCACGCTGGCCCCGCGCTGACAGGATAATCTGCCCCCTGTGCGACAGCGCGTTGGACAGGTAAATGCGCAGGTTCGCGCTTGTCGAGAACAAGGCGCAAAGGTTCTCAAAAAGGCGCGAACCGACCGCAATTGGCCAAAGAACAAAGGGGCGGTTGGTTAAGGAGTGGAAACCATTGCGCGATACGGTAAACGAATGCCGATGCATCGCCCGTCCCTCCTGATCCTGCCGCTTGGTCCGCTATTGCTGGCGGCCTGTATTCCCAATGAGGCGGACCGTGCCGCCCCCACGCCGCCGCCGCGCATGGATGCGGATGCCTCCACCGTGGAATTGGCAGAGCCGCAGCCGGTCTGGACCGCGCAGCAGGTGGTCGCCAGCGCGCGCAACGTCCCTGCATCCACCTATGTCGTGCAGCCGGGCGATACTTTAAGGGGCATCGGCAACCGCACGGGCGCGGGATCGGAGGCGATCGCGCGGGCCAATGGACTGACCGCGCCCTATGGCGTGCGCGTCGGCCAAAAACTGCAAATCCCCGGCGGCCGATACCATCTGGTGGCGGAGGGTGAGACCGGCATCGCCATTGCATCGACCTATGGCGTGCCTTGGCGGCAGATCGTCGATGTCAACGGACTGGAAGAACCCTATATCCTGCGCCGAGGCCAAAGGCTGCTGCTGCCCGGCAATACGCCCGCCCGCGCCCCCGATATGGAGCAGCGCGCCGCCGCCTTCCGCATCGACATCGACGATGTCTTGACCGGCGGCCAGCCCGCCACCGCCGACAATGCGCCCAAAGCCGTCGCATCGAGCGCGCCAAAGCCCCTGCCCTCCAATATCCCCGCAGCCCAGCCCGCGCGCTTTGCGAGCAGCTTCGCCTGGCCGGTCAGGGGCACGATCCTGTCCCGCTTCGGACCCGGCGAGAGCGGCGCGAAGAATAATGGCATCGACATCGCGACCCCCATGGGCACGCCGATCCGCGCCAGCGCCGACGGCGTGGTCGCCTATGCGGGGGACAAGGTGGCGGTGTTCGGGGGCCTGGTGCTCATCAACCATGGCGGCAGTTGGGTCAGCGCTTATGGCCATGCCAGCCGCGTGGACGTGGTGCGCGGGCAGAAGGTGAAGAAAGGGCAGGTGATCGGCCTGACCGGTGATACCGGCTATGCCAGCAAGCCCAAGCTGCATTTCGAATTGCGCAAGGACCGCGTGCCGGTGAACCCGATTCCCCAGTTGCCCCCGGCATGAGGATGAATCCGCCGACCACCTCGTCAGCTACTGCCGGTTTCCTGCGTCGGCGGTCGTCCATGCCGCTGTGGGTCGATCTGGTCTGGCGCGTGGGGCTGGTGTTCGGGCTGATCGGGCTGGTGCTGCTGCTCCACTGGGTCGGCCGGGATGGCCTGAAGGACAATTACGACAATCAGATCAGCTTCATCGATGTCCTCTACTTCACCACGGTGACGGTCACGACGGTGGGCTATGGCGACATCGTGCCGGTGACGCCGGAAGCGCGCCTGTTCGAGTCCATCTTCGTCACGCCGATCCGATTGTTCGTCTGGCTGATCTTCCTTGGCACGGCCTATAATCTCTTTCTCCGCAACATCCTCTACAGGTGGCGCATGGCGCGTATTCAGGCCGATCTGCACAATCACATCATCGTCACCGGTTTCGGGACCAGCGGGCAGGAGGCCGTGAACGAGCTGCTCGCCCGCGGCACCGACCCGCGCGAGATTGTCGTCATAGACGGCAATGAAGAAGCCCTGGCGTTGGCGGAAGCGCAGGGGTGCAATATCCTGTGCGGCGATTCCACGCGGGACAAGACGTTGAAGGACGTCGCCATCCACCGCGCGCGCAGCATGATCGTGTCGGCGGGGCGGGACGATACGTCCATCCTGATTACCCTGACCGCCCGGCATCTGTCGCCGCGCCTGCCGATCAGCATCGTCGTGCGGAACGAGGATAATGAACTGCCCGCGCGGCAGGCAGGCGCCACCACCGTTATCAACCCGGTCAGTTTCGCGGGCCTTCTGCTCGCAGGCAGCACCAGCGGCCGGCATATCGCCGATTATATGACGGACCTCGCTGCGACCGGCGGGCGCATCAAACTGAATGAGCGGGCCGTGTTGCCGCAGGAGATTGGCGGCCCGCTGTCGGCGATCAAGACCGGGATCGGTTTGCGCGTCTATCGCGAGGATCGGCCCATCGGCTTCTGGGAGGAGGGCGCGGCGCGGCTCCAGACGGGCGACCTCATCATCGAAGTCACGGAGGGCGACGGGCAGCATTCCGACGGATAGAGCCTGAGCAGAGACGAAGCGTTGCAATTTGTTGCAGAGCAGCAACAACTCGCAATATTAGCGCTACAACGGCCCGTGGCCGTCATCGGGCCGATTGCTATACTGTTGTAAAGCGCAAACACTCTTCGTCAGAACCTGTGCCAGACAGGTCGCTGAAAAAGGGGTGTAACATGCGCTTTAAAAGTGCCTTGCAATGTGGCGTCATGCTGTCCGTCGTCGCCTGGACCGTTCCCGCCTTCGCCCAATCGATCGAACCGCAAGCCGAAGATGGCACTGCGATCATCGTTACCGGCTCACGCATCCGCAGGGATCCCCTGGACCAGGACAAGCCGATCGTCACGGTGGATCAACAAGCGATCGCCCGCACCGGCCTCACCTCCATTGCAGACGTGCTGCAACGCATCCCCAGCGCCGCAGGCGGGCTGAATACCAAGACCAACAATGCCGGCAATATCGGCGGACCGCCCGACGGCACCGGCGTATCGTCGGGTTCGGCCGAAATCGACCTGCGCTATCTGGGTGCAAAGCGCACGCTCGTGCTGGTCGATGGCATGCGTTACGTCAACGGATCGGCGGCGGGCGGCATCCCGGCCTCGGTCGACCTGAATACCATCCCGCAAAGCATGATCGAGCGGGTGGAAGTGCTGCAATCAGGCGCATCCCCGCTTTACGGGTCGGACGCGGTGGCAGGCGTGGTCAACATCATCACCCGCCAGTCGCAAAAGGGCCTCGACATGTCGGCCCAGTTCGGCACGTACCGCAAGGGCGACGGGCATACCTATGACATCAATGCCAGCTATGGTTTTCAGGGCGACCGCGTCTCCGTCGTCGTCGGCGGCAATTATGTGAAGCAGGAGGGGGTCAGCACCGCCGATCGCTCCATATCGCAATGGCCGGCAGCCGGCGGCACCAGTTGCGCCGACGGCGGCTGCTCCAGCGCCACCCCCAATGGCCGGTACGATGTGCTGGGGCAAAGCCTGACGCTGGGCAGCCCTATCATCGGCCGTGCGCCGGTAAGGAGCGACTATCGCGCCTATAATTCGTCGACCGACTCCTTCAATTTCGCGCCCTATAATTATCTGCTGACCCCGTCGGAACGCTATGGCGCCTTCCTGAACGGCAAGTTCGAATTTTCCGATACCGTCAGCCTGCGCACGCGACTGGTCTATCAGCATCGCGAATCCACCACGCAGGCGGCGTTCCTGCCGCTGTTCATCGGGCCGGATGCGGGCAACGGCAATCTGCTCGACACCATTTCGGTCGATGCCAGCAATCCCTATAATCCGTTCGGCGTGACCCTGTCTTCGGGCGCGAACGGCACGCCAGCCAATTATTCGACGATCCGCCGTCGCTTTGTCGAGGGCGGGCCGCGTATCTTCAGCCAGGAAGTCGATACGCTGACCATGGCGGCGACGTTGGAAGGCACGTTCGATGTGGGCGAGCGCAAATGGTATTGGGACGTCAATGGCAGTTACGGCACCAACAATGCGCACCAGACATTCACCGGCAACCTGAACGCCGCCAAGCTGGCCCAGGCGCTGGGTCCGGTGGCGGGCTGCACCGGCGACTGCGTGCCGTTCAACATCTTCGGCGGGGCCGGGTCGATTACCCAGGCGATGCTGGATTATGTGACGTTCGACCAACGCGACAGAAGCGAGCAGGAATTGTGGGACGTCACCGCCAACCTGTCGGGCGATCTGTTCGACCTGCCGGGCGGCCCGGTGGGCTTCGCCATCGGTTACGAGCATCGCGACCAGCAGGCGTCCTACACGCCCGACCCGATCATCACCGCAGGACTGGGCGCGGATGTCCCCACCAGCCCGGCGCGGGGCGGTTTCAACGTCGATGAATTTTACGGCGAACTGCGCATCCCGATCCTGGCCGATACGCCGTTCTTCCAGAAGCTGGAACTGGACGGGGCGGTGCGCCATTCCAATTACAGCAGCTTTGGCAGCAACACGACCTACACAGTATCGGGCCTTTGGAAGCCGACGCGCGACCTGCTGCTGCGCGGCGGCTATGCCGAAAGCCTGCGCGCGCCCAGCATCGGCGAGCTTTATGCCGGCCGGTCGCGCACCGACGCGACGATCAACGACCCCTGCACCAATGTGGCGGGCAGCGCGTGGCAGACCAACGCCACCGTGCGGGCCAATTGTATCGCCAATGGCGTGCCGGCCAGCGGCAGCTATGCCGAACCGCAGGGCGGCCAGTTGGGCGTGTTTTCGCAGGGCTTCACCGGCCTGAAGCCGGAAACGTCCAAGACCTGGACGGCGGGCGGCGTCTATAGCCCGGCCTGGGCACGCGACAGCTTCGCCAGCCAGTTCAGCATCGAGGTCAATTATTATACGATCACGTTGAAGAATGCGATCGATTCGGTCCCCGCATCGCTGACGCTGCAACGCTGCGCGTTCGAGGCCGATCCGATCAGCTGCGCCGCCATCACCCGCACCGGCAGCGGCGCGGTTGCCGGCATCAACGGCGTGCTCCAGAACCTGAATGCGATCGAGACGGACGGGATCGACGGCACGCTCAACTATCGGTCGAAGATGGTCGGCAACGGGTCGATCGGCCTCAACATCAATGCCGCCTATCTGCTGAAATATAATATCAAGCCGCCAGCCGATCTGGGCGCCCCGACGATCAAATGCGCCGGCACGGAACGGTGCGGGTCGAGCGACCAGGCCTATCCGCACTTCAAGGCGAACGCGACGCTCGACTATTCGACCGAAGCCTATGGCCTTTCCTTCACCGGCCGCTATCTGAGCAAGGTGACCGAAGGCGACGGCAACGTCATGAAGGCGACCTTCTATGGCGACATCCAGGCCTATTTTTCGCCCGACTGGATGGATCATCGCACTCGCCTGACGATCGGCGTCAACAATCTGTTCAACCAAGACCCGCCGCTGTGCGGCACCTGCGACGGGGCGAATTTCGACACGACCAGCTATGATGTGCCGGGGCAGTTCGGCTATCTGCGCCTGACCTATAAAATGTAGGCGATCCAATCGCTTCAAATGCGCGGGGGCGCGCTGACAACGGTGCGCCCCCGCTCATTTTCGCGGCCCCCGTGACATTTGCCGCAAAAATCCCTATGTGCGCGGCGATCATGGCAACCAAAATCCCAGACGCGCCGAAAATCGGCATGGTTTCGCTCGGCTGTCCCAAGAACCTTGTGGACTCCGAACGTATCCTGACCAAGCTGCGTTCCGACGGCTATCAGATGTCCGCCGACTATGCCGGCGCCGACGTCGTGCTGGTAAACACCTGCGGCTTCCTCGATTCCGCCAAGGAAGAATCGCTGGAGGCGATCGGCGAGGCGATGGCGGAGAATGGCCGCGTCATCGTGACCGGCTGCATGGGCGACGAGGCGGATGTGATCCGCGCGAAATTCCCGCAGGTGCTGGCAGTGACCGGCGCGCATCAATATGAGCAGGTGGTCAATGCGGTGCATGACGCATCGCCACCCATCCCCAACGCCTTCGTCGACCTGGTCCCCGAAGGGGGCCTGAAGCTGACGCCGCGCCATTACAGTTACCTCAAGATTTCGGAGGGCTGCAACCATCGCTGCTCCTTCTGCATCATCCCATCCATCCGGGGCGATCTGGTCAGCCGCCGCATCGACGCGGTCCTGCGCGAGGCGGAAAAGCTGGTCGCGGCCGGCACGAAGGAATTGCTGGTCATCAGCCAGGATACGTCGGCCTATGGCGTCGATACGCGCCACGATCCGCGCATGTGGAAGGGCCGCGAAGTGCGTGCGCACATGACCGACATGGCGCGCGAGCTTGGTCAGCTACGTACGGCCGAAGGCAAGGCGCCCTGGGTGCGGCTGCACTATGTCTATCCCTACCCCCATGTCGATCAGGTCATCCCGTTGATGGCCGAGGGGTTGTTGACGCCCTATCTGGACATCCCCTTCCAGCATGCCGCGCCCAGCGTGCTGAAGGCGATGAAGCGCCCGGCCAACGAAGCCAAGGTGCTCAGCCGTATCGCCAAATGGCGGGAGATATGCCCGGACATCGCGATCCGCTCCAGCTTCGTCGTCGGCTTCCCCGGCGAGACGGAAGCGGATTTCCAATATCTGCTCGACTGGCTGGACGAGGCGCAACTGGACCGCGTGGGCGCCTTCCGCTTCGAGCCGGTCGAGGGGGCTGCCGCCAATGCTCTGCCTGGCGCCGTGCCCGAAGAGGTCAAGGAGGAACGCTATCAGCGGATCATGGAAAAGACCGCAGCGATCAGCGCCGCCAAGTTGCAGGCGAAGGTCGGCCGCGTCCTGCCCGTCATCCTGGACGAAGTGGGCGAGCCTGACGAGGAGGATGGCAGCATCGGCGCCACGGCCCGCAGCCAGGCCGACGCGCCGGAAATCGACGGCAATGTCTTCCTGCGCGACGTGGGCGAAGGGCGGAAGGCCGGCGATATGTTCGACGTGCTGATCGAAGATGCCGACGAGCATGATTTGTACGGGGTGCCGGCTTAAACCTTATACGCCGCTGCTTGATGGGATTGGGTTGACGCACATGTATCGATCCCCGGCGCAGGCCGGGGAACGCAGAGCCATAGCGCACATCACTGTCTATCGGTATCAGGGTTTCACGAACCCGTCCTGATATTCGGTCTTGATCGCCTTGCGCATGGGGGCATCGACGGGCAGCTTTATCTCATAGCTGCCCTCGGCATAGGGGCCGGCATTATAGGGGCCGACCACCACGGTCATGCTGTCGATCAGCTTGCCGTCGCTGGAGGTCGGGACCAGCACCTGTTCCATGGGATCGATACATTGGGTAAAGTCGTCGTCGCCCCGCACCACCGGTTCGCCGCGCTTTTCTGCGCGTTGCCGGTCCAGTTCCTTGCAGAAAGGATCGCGGATCGCCGCCGCTAAGGCTGCGGGCGAGGTCATCACCGCCTTGACGCTGGTTTCGCGACGACGCGCCTTGTCCCACAGCAGCGCATCATAGCCGGTCATGCCATGCGCGCCGCCGGTATAGATATAGGATTCCGACTCGATCGACAGGAAACGCGGCGTGTCCGCCTGGACCTGCCACTTGGTTTCGATGCTGTGCGGGCGGAAGGGATAGCCCGCTTCCTTGGCCGAAGCGCTGTCTTCCTTCGCCATTTTCAAGGCATTGGCTTTAGAGGAAGCCGCATCCTTGCCGAATTTATCGACCAGAAACGGAATTGCCGCCGCTTGCGCCGGGTAGGCATAGGAAAATTCCAGAAATTCGCTTTTGTCCGACTGCACGAATGGCTTGGCGAGTGGCGCCGGCTGTGGCGTGCCCGCCATCTTGTCCGCAAAGCGCGCGGCCGCCTGATTGTCCGAGGCGCTGGCGTTCTGCTTGTCCTGCGACGGGGTGCAGGCGGCGATCAGCAAGGCCGCCGCCGGCAGACATATCCGTGCCGGCATCAATGCGCCTTCGTCGCTGCGCGGCATTTTTCGCCGACCGCATTGCGCGCATAATCGCTGTCCATCGCACGCCCGGCATTGGACCAGCCTTCGGCGATCAGCGCCTGCTGCACGGCGTTGCTATTGTCAAATTGCCCACTGTCGGCCAGCGCGTAGGCGCGCGCCCGTGCCGCTTGCAGGCTGCGATCATCACCATGAATCATCGTCCATCTCCTCTGTGATTATCGAACGAATCTAGGCGCAGCCGGTTCACATCGCAAATCAAGAAAGGGCCGAACGTGTCGCGCGAACGATGAAAAAATGCGCTTCCCAGGAGTGATCCCTTTCCCGTACATCCGCATCATGACCGATTTTCCCGACCTGCTCAAAGCCGACAATCAGCAACCTGCCCATCTGATCCACCTGGTCGACGCCAAGAGTTTCGATAGCTGGCTGGCCGGGCAACCCGCACCGGTCCGTGCGCTGGTGGCGGCGCAAAAGTTCAAGGGAGGGAGCCATGAGCATGCGATCATGCCGGGCGAGCATGGGCATGACTGGTCGGTGGTCGCGGGAGTCGCCAATCGCGATGCGCTGGGCAGCTGGTGCCTTGCCCGGCTGGCCGACACGCTGCCGGAGGGCAATTATCGGCTGAACGAAGGGTCGGCTGGCGCGGCGGCGCTGGGCTGGCTGACGGCGCAATATCGCTACGACCGCTATCGCAAGGAAGAAGCGCCCGCCGGCGCGCGCGTGCTGTTGACGGGCGATGTGGCGCGGATCGACCAGACGGTGCAATTGGCGCAGGCGGTGGCGCTGGTCCGCGACCTAGTGAACACACCGGCCGCCGACATGGGGCCGCCCGATCTGGAAGCCGCCGTGGAGAAAGTCGCCGCGGCGTTTGGCGCGGGCATATCGACCATCCGGGGCGATGCGCTGGAGCAGGGATTCCCGATGATCCATGCCGTGGGCAAGGCAGCGGACAAGAGTTTCGCGCCGCGCCTGATCGAACTTCATTGGGGCGATCCGGCCCATCCGCGCATCGCCATCGTCGGCAAGGGCATCTGTTTCGACAGCGGGGGGCTGGACATCAAGCCTTCCGCCGGCATGCGCATCATGAAGAAGGACATGGGCGGCGCGGCCCATGCGCTGGCTTTGGCGCAACTGATCATGGCCGCGCGGCTGCCGGTGCGCCTGCACCTGCTGATCCCGGCGGCCGAAAATGCGATCGCCGGCAATGCGTTCCGCCCCGGCGACATATTGCGCAGTCGCAAGGGCATCACCGTGGAAATCGGCAACACCGATGCCGAAGGGCGGCTGGTGCTGGGCGACGCGCTGACCCGCGCGGGTGAGGAAAAGCCGGAACTGATCGTCGATTTCGCCACGCTGACCGGGGCGGCCCGTGTCGCGGTCGGCCCAGACCTGCCCGCCCTGTTTGCCAATGACGACACGCTGGCGGCCGATGTCGCTGCGGCCGGTGCTCAGGTGGACGATCCGACCTGGCGCCTGCCGCTATGGGATGGCTATGCCGACATGCTGAAATCCGATGTGGCGGACATGAACAATGCCGGCGAAGGCGGCTTTGCCGGTGCAATCACGGCTGCACTGTTCCTCAAACGCTTCGTGCCCGACGACACGCCCTGGCTGCATCTCGACACATTCGCCTGGCGCCCGACATCGAAACCCGGCCGGCCCAAGGGTGGGGAGGCGCTGGGCCTGCGCGCCGTTTTCCGGCTGTTGCAGCAACGCTACGGACGGAACGCATAAGGGCTGCGGCCCGTCCGTCTTCCGTTACGCAACCGGATTGGGAATCATGCGTTGAGGGGGCATGAACGCGCATAGCCTCACCGAAACCGAGCGCCCCGCCCTTCAACCCCTGGGACAGTGGATGCGCACGCTGGTCGATTATGTCCGGTCGGGTAAGCCCGATCTGACCAACCGCCAGATGGCCCTTATGATGACCGTCTATATCGGGTCCGGCCCCCATACGGTACGCGGTCTGGCGGAGGCGCTGCATGTGTCAAAGCCTGTCATCACCAGGGCGCTGAACAAGCTTTCGGCGCTCGGATATCTCCGTCGGGAGCGCGATGTCGCCGATCGTCGCAATATTTTCATCACCCGAACGTCAAAAGGGGCGGAATTCCTTGACGCCTTTCACCATTTCATCGCAGGAACCGGCCGCGATGACAGGCCCGATAAACTCCGCGCGGAACGCACCGCCTGAAAGAACCCGGTTCAAGCTGGAAGGCCGATCGGTAGCGCTCGACCGCCGCGTCCACGCGGCGCGGGGCGACTTGGCCGATCTTTCGCTCGCCGGCGTTCTCTTTTCTGCCCACTACGCACGGGCCGTCCCCCTCACCTGCGTGGCGCCCGGCGCGGCCATCGTGTCGGCTGCATCGCCGACTGCCGAGGCGGTGAGCGAATTGCTGCGCGGCGAAATCTTCCACGCGCTGGACGTGATGACCGACTGGGCCTGGGGCTTTTGCGGCCATGACGGCTATGTCGGCTATATCCGCCGCGACGCCCTGGACCTGCTGGAAACGCCGACCCACCGGATCAAGGTGGAAAGCGCGCCGTTATTCAGCGCGATGGATATCAAGGCGCCGATCGCCGACCACTGGCCGGGCGGCGCGCTATTTTCGGGTGAGACACAGGTTTCGGGTGAGGCACAGGGCGACTTCATCGCCTGTGCCGAAGGCTATATCCACGTTCGCCATGCAGAGCCGGCCGACACCAAGCCGACGGACTGGGTCGCGACGGCGCAGCGCTATCTGGGCCAACCCTATATCTGGGGCGGGCGCGGCCATCGCGGCATCGATTGTTCGGGGCTGGTGCAGGTCGCGTTGGGCCAGGCGGGCATCGCCGTGCCGCGCGACACCGACCTGCAATGCGAAGGGATTGGCGCGCCGATCGACAGCGACGCGGCGCTCCAGCGCGGCGACCTGATCTTCTTTCCCAGCCATGTCGGCATCATGACCGACGCCAGCACCCTGCTGCACGCCAATGCCCATTGGATGGCCGTGGTAGAGGAGCCGCTGGCGGACGTCGTCGCGCGCCTTGCCGACACGCACCGGCAGCCCATCATCGCCCGGCGGAGAATCAGCGCATGAGTACGAGCGTCTTCATCGACGGTGGACATGGCACCACCGGCATCGAAATCGCCGATCGGCTGGCCGGTCGCGAGGAATTGTCGCTGATCACCGTGCCGGAAGAGCTGCGCCGGGACGCGGGCGCCCGCCGGGATGCGCTGAACGCCGCTGACGTCGTCATCCTGTGCCTGCCGGACGATGCTGCGCGCGAGGCCGTGTCGCTGATCGACAATGACCATACGCGGGTCATCGACGCATCGACCGCCCATCGCGTGGCGGACGGATGGACCTATGGCTTTCCTGAATTGGAGCCGGGCCATCGCGACGTGCTGGCCAATAGCCGCTTCGTCGCCAATCCGGGCTGCTGGCCGACGGGCTTTCTGGCGCTGGTACGGCCGCTGCTGCTGGCCGGGCTGCTGCCTGCCGACTGGCCGGTGACGGTATCGGGCGCGTCGGGCTATTCGGGCGGTGGCAAGGCGATGATCGCCGAATATGAAGGCGAAGCCGGGGCGCCGAGCGCCTTTCGTCCCTATGGGCTGGCTCTGGGCCACAAGCATGTGCCGGAAATGACGCGCTATTCGGGTCTTGCCCATCCGCCGCTCTTTGCGCCGGCAGTGGCCAATGCCTATCGCGGCATGATCGTGGAAATACCGTTGCAGTTGCGGGCGATGCCGGGTGCGCCGGCGTTGGCCGACATCCACGCCGCATTGGCGGGCGCCTATGCCGGTTCGCAGATCGTCAGCGTCGCAGCGCTGGACGAGAGCGCCGCCATGGGCAATGTCGCGATCGAACATGTCGGGGCGACCGATCGACTGGCACTGTTCCTGTTCGGCAGTCAGGAGAGCGGCCAGGCGCGGCTGGTCGCGGCGCTCGACAATCTGGGCAAAGGCGCGGCCGGTGCCGCGGTCCAGAATCTCAACATATTGGCGGGCCTGCCGGAAACAGCGGGCCTGCGCCTCTAACCACCGGCCTTAATGAATGGTGCCGAGCGGCTGGTCGTAGGTGAGCAACACGATCAGTCGCTCAATCTGGCGCCAGTGGCAAAAATGGATGTGGTTGCCCATGTCCAGGCTACGGTCGGCGCGCGCAGCGGCCTCATAGCCGGCATTATCGCCGAACATGGCCATCAGTTCGGCCGCGTCTTCATAGCTCTTTCGATCCGAAAGATATGGAACCTGCATTGCAACCCCCGATATTCTTGGCGACTTTGTTATGGGGAGGCCTGTTCAATCACCGTGCCATTTCAACGCTTTGAGCGTGCAGGCGGGGTTGAAGAGTCAATGGATCGTTAGGCAAGTCCCACGGCGGGACGATATTCCCGAAATGAAACATTGGGTCCCGATACGGGTCGTCGCTGCTTTGGCGGTCGTCCGTGACCGAAGCATCTGGCCTTGCTGCCCCTGTCATGGCAAGGGGCAATGATGAGCAAGGGCAAGAAAGAACCGACCGGCGCGGGCGCGATCATCGCCTTCCTGATCCTGGCCGGCACCATCGGTGGCGGGTTGCTGGGCCAACCGAGCATCGGCCTGCTGGCTGGCACCGGCGCGGGCGTATTCATCGCGCTGCTGCTGTGGTGGCGCGAACGCGACAAATAAGGGACGAGGCGCGCCCCACCCCCCTCTTGCCCACGATCATGCGTCCGCATAGATGTGGCGTCATGAAAAAACATATCATTGCCATCCCCGCGATCCTGCTGCTGATTGGCGGCGGCACGTTCCTCTATCTGGCGCAGGGCAATACGGCCCAATTGCCGCCTGGCGCGGATATGGGCAAGGAGCCTGTCTTCACCACCGCCAAGAACGAGATGCTGCCGACGGTGAACATCGCCGAGGTAAAGCCGTGGACTGCGAATGAAAAGCCGGTCGCGGCCAAAGGGCTGACCGTGGCGCGCTATGCCGAGGGACTGGCCCATCCACGATCGCTGCTACGCCTGCCCAATGGCGACGTGCTGGTGGCCGAAACCAACAGCCCACCGCGTCCGCAGGGCGGCATCGTCAACAAGGTGATGAATTTCTTGATGAACAGGGCCGGTGCCGGCGTACCATCCGCCAATCGCATCACCTTGCTGCGGGACGCCGATGGCGACGGCAAGGCAGAGACGAAGACGGCGTTCCTGACCGGACTCAATTCCCCCTATGGCATGGCGCTGATCGGCGACACGCTCTATGTGGCCAATACCGACGCGCTGATGGCTTTCCCATACAGGGAAGGCGAGACGAAGATCGCGGACAAGGGTCGCAAGGTCATCGACCTGCCCGCACGGGCGCCCAACCAGCATTGGACCAAGAGCCTGGCCGCCAGCCCCGAAGGGCTGCTCTATGTCGGCGTCGGGTCCAACAGCAATATCGCCGACAATGGGCTGGACGTGGAAAAGAACCGCGCACTGGTGTTCGAGGTGAACCCCAAAACCGGCTACAAACGCATCTTCGCGTCGGGCCTGCGCAATCCGGTGGGTCTGGCATTCGAACCGAGGAGCGGCGCGCTTTGGGGCGTGGTCAATGAACGCGACATGCTGGGTGGCGACCTGGTCCCCGACTATCTGACGCGAGTGGAATTTGGCGCCTTTTACGGCTGGCCCTGGAATTACTGGGGAGGGTATGAGGATCGTCGCGTGCAGCCGCAGCGCCCGGAAATCCGCGAATATACCAAAAGGCCCGACTATGCGCTGGGCAATCATGTCGCGCCGCTGGGCCTGACCTTCGCCGACAAGCTGCAACTGGGTGCGCCCTATACGGACGGCGCGATCGTGGGTCTGCACGGCAGTTGGAACCGCAAGCCTGCCGCCGGATACAAGGTCGTCTATGTCGGCTTTGCCGATGGCGAAGCGGGCAAGGCCAAGCCGGTCGATATGCTCACCGGCTTTCTGGACAAGGATGGCGCGGCCCGTGGCCGCCCCGTCGATGTGACCGCTGATGCGAAGGGCGCGCTGTTGGTCAGCGACGATGTCGGCGGCGTGGTGTGGCGGGTTACGAAGGCGAAGTAAAAGCCAACATCCGTTCGTTTCGAGCAGGTCGAGAAACGAGGTAGCGCTTCGCCTCCGATTTCTCGACTTCACGCGAAATGAACGGATTGGGTTTCTAGATCGTCAACCCGTTCCGACCGGCCAGTTCGACCACATATTGCCAGGCGACCCGGCCCGACCGACTGCCGCGCTGGGTGGACCATTGGATCGCGTCCAGCGGATCGAAGCTGATGCCCAGCTTTGCCGCATAGCCACCCACGATCGCGACATAGGCGTCCTGATCGAGCGCATGGAAGCCCAGGCTGAGGCCGAAACGGTCGGAAAGGGCCATCCGGTCGTCCACGACGTCGCGCGGGTTGATCGGGTCGTCCTGTTCCGAAAGATGGCGCGGCACGATATGGCGGCGATTGGACGTCACGTAGAGGCGGACATTGGCCGGACGCGCGGCGGTACCACCCTGAAGCAGCGAGCGCAGCGTGCGAGCGTCGCCCACGCCGCCTTCGTCAAAGCCCAGATCGTCCAGAAACAGGATGAACGGCCGATCGGTGCCGCGCAACAGGGCAAAGAGCGTCGGCAGGCTCGCCAGTTCGTCGATCGCGCATTGCAGCAGCGCGATGTCCTGCCCGTCCCGCTGAAGCTGGCCGACGACGGCGGCGACCACGGCCGACTTGCCGGTGCCGCGCGCGCCCCACAGCAGCGCGTCATGGGCAGCATGGCCGGCCGCATGGCGGCGGCTATTGTCGAGCAACAGCCCCTTTTGCGCGTCGATGCCGGTCAGCAGGTCATAATCGACCGGTGCGAACGCTTCCACAGCGCGGATCGCGTGGCCATCCCACACATAGGCTGGATGCGCCGTCAAATTGGCGGACATAGCAGGTGGCGGTGCCAGTCGCTCCAGCGCTTCGGCAATGCGGGTCAGAAGGGCGTCGTTCATGGCGGCGGACTTAGCTGCGGTTTCCTGCGGTCGCAAGCTTATGCGCCTGACGACCCCCCATGTCATGGCGCTGACGCAATGGCCTTTTAATCGATCGAATCGCGATCTATATCGCGGGGGTTGTGACCATCGCTCATCCAGTCTTTTCCACCAAGTCCGTCCGCTATGGCAGTGAGGCCCTGCGGGAGGCCGCGTTGTTGATCCGGGCTGGCGAACCGGTGGCCGTGCCGACCGAGACCGTCTATGGCCTGGCCGCCGACGCCACCGACAGCAATGCCGTCGCTGCCATCTACAGCGCCAAGGGACGGCCCAGCTTCAATCCGTTGATCGTCCATGTCGCCGACAGGGCGATGGCGGAACGACTGGCTGACGTCTCGCCATCGGCAGCCTTGCTCGCCGATCGTTTCTGGCCGGGGCCGTTGACGCTGGTGCTGCCGGTACGGGCCGATAGCGGCCTGTCGCCGCTGGTGACGGCCGGCCTGCCGACCGTGGCGCTGCGCCTGCCCGCTCACCCGGCGATGCGCGCGCTGATCCGCGAGAGCGGCTGTCCGCTGGCCGCCCCGTCCGCCAATCGTAGCGGGTCGATCAGCCCCACCCGCGCCGACCATGTATTGGCCAGCCTGGACGGCAAGATTCGCATGATCCTGGACGAAGGGCCGACCAGCGAGGGGCTGGAATCCACCATCGCCGCGCCGGAAGTCGACCGCATTCGCCTGCTGCGCCCCGGCCCGGTGACGGCGGCTATGCTTGAAGAGGCGACCGGCCTGCCGGTGGTGATCGGCAGCGACACGAGGATCGAAGCGCCCGGCCAGTTGGAAAGCCATTATGCCCCATCCAAGCCGGTGCGGCTGAACGCGCTGCGGGCGGAAAAGGACGAATATCTGATCGGCTTTGGCCTGATGCCATGCCACATCAACCTGAGCCAGGAGGCGGACCTTCGCGAGGCGGCGTCGCAGCTTTTCGCGGCGCTGCACATCGCAGACTCCGCCGCTTCCAGCCGGATCGCGGTGGCGCCCATCCCTTCGGAGGGCATCGGCATGGCCATCAACGATCGACTACGGCGCGCGGCGGCTTAAAAACCCCACTCTTTCCCGTTCAGGTGAGCCTGTCGAAGCGACGTTCATCTTTCCAACATTGAAGAAAAGAGCGACTCTCGGACAGGATCAGGGACAAAGGGTCTGATTTTGAATGGTTGGGCTGTAACCAACAAGCATTGACGTCCATACACGCCTTTATGTTCCCCGGCGCAGGCCGGGGAACAATTCCTATCAGCAAAGCTCATAGCATCCGGCTATGAGTCACCCGCAATTATCGTAGCCGGCCCTGCGGCACTGATCGCGCCGCTCCTTGTCGGCTTTCTTGGCGGCCTTGCCCTCGCGCGCTTCCTGCTTGCGCATCTTGCGTCCGTAATTGCGGTCGGCTTCGTCTTGGCTGGTCGTGGTCCAGTCAACCACCTGCGACCCTGCCCGTACCGGCGCGGTGACCACGCTGGCGACCGTCCGTACGCAACCAGGCAGCGCCAACACCAACAGCGGCATTGCGAGCAATAATTTCGTCTTCATCTTCCATCCCCGACTTGCACGTTCGCGCGTCCCTTTAGCACAGGACGGATGAACCGCCCATAAAGGACGCTGCGACACGCGATCGACCGTGGAAGATCAGCCCTCGATGCGTGCAGCAAAGCCCTTGCGCAGCTTTGCCAGCTTGGGCGGGATTACGGCCATGCAATAGGGGTTCTGGTCACCGACCCGATCCCAATATTTCTGATGATAATCCTCCGCCGGATACCAGGGCGCGTCCGGTTCGATCGCGGTCACGATCGGATCGCTCTGATCCGCCTGCGCACGTTCGATACCGGCGCGGGCTTCGCTTTCCTGTTCAGCCGAATGGGGGAAGATGGCGGAACGATATTGCGTGCCGACATCGTTGCCCTGCCGGTTCAGGGTCGTGGGATTATGCGTGGCGAAGAAGATGTCCAGCAGGTCGGCATAGCTGATGACCGTAGGGTCATAGCTGATGCGGATCGCCTCGGCATGGCCGGTCGCGCCCGAACAGACCTGCTCATAGGTCGGGTTGGACGCCGTTCCGCCGATATAACCGCTTTCGACGCTCTCGACGCCCTTGAGGTTCTGATAGACGGCCTCCGTGCACCAGAAGCAGCCCCCGGCCAGCGTTGCGATTTCCTGCGCCATGATCGATTCCCTATTCCTGTTTGGCTGCACAGATAGGGACGATCAGGCGGCGGTTCCAGCCTCCGCACGAGCGGCGTCCGCCTTTGCCCGTTCTTCGGCCACCAGTTCCTTGCGCGACAGCTTGCCGACCAGAGTCTTGGGCAGGTTCAGCCGCACTTCCACCTCGCACACCCGTTCATGCTTGCCCAGTTGCGGGTTGAGCCATGCCTTGAGGGCCGGGCCGTCCATCTCCGCGCCCTCGTTGAGCGTGACGAACGCCTTTGGCTGCTCGCCGCGATAATGGTCGGGCACGCCGATCACCAGCGCCTCCTTGACCGCCGGATGGTGGTAGAGGACCGATTCCACCTGGCTGGGGAAGACCTTGAACCCGCCGACCGCGATCATGTCCTTCAGCCGATCGACGATCTTCACATAGCCGTCCTCGTCCACCAGGCCGACGTCACCGGTACGGACAAATTCGCCGATGAAGACTTCGGCATCGGCATCGGGACGGTTCCAATAGCCCTTCATCACCTGCGGCCCGGCGAAAAGCAGCTCGCCCGGCTCGCCATCGGCCGGGGGACGGGTCGGGTCTTCGCGGTCCACCACCTTGACCCGCGTGCCCGGCACCGGCTGGCCCACCGTGCCGGTCTTGTTCAACCCCTCATAGGGATTGGTGCAGACGATCGGGCTGGTTTCGGTCAGGCCATAGCCTTCGATCAGCTTGGCGCCGGTCGCGGCCTCGAACTTCTGCCGCAGTTCCAGCGCCAGCGGAGCACCGCCGGAAATGCAGGCGCGCAGGGAGGAAAAGTCGATGTTGCGGATGGCGGGATGGTCCAGCAGCGCCTGGAACATCGTCGGCACGCCCGGCAGCGAGGTCGCCTTGACCCGCTGCACCGCCGCCAGCACCTGCGCCGCATCGAAACGCGGCAGCATAACCATCTCGCCGCCGTTCAGCACGGTGCGATTGAGCGTGCAGGTATTGGCGAAGACATGAAAGAAGGGCAGCACCGCGATGATCCGGTCCGGCTCGTTCGCATGCGGATCGATGGATTGCGCCTGCCGTGCATTGGCGGTCAGATTCTGGTGCGTGAGCATTGCGCCCTTGGGCGTGCCGGTGGTGCCGCCGGTATATTGCAACAGCGCGACGTCATTGACCGGATCGATGGCCGGCACGGTACAGGCGCCCGCATTGGCGATCAGCCGATCGTAGCGAATGATGCGCGGATCATCCGGCAGCGGCGTGCTTTCGCTGGCCTTGAACCAGCGGAAAAGCAGCGACTTGACCGGCGAGAGCATCTCTGCGACCGATCCGACCACCAGCGTTTCGAGCGTGCTATGGTCCAGCACCTCCAGCGCGGTCGGCAGCAGCGCCTTGGCCGACAGGGTGAACAGGATCTTCGTCCCGCTATCTTCGACCTGATGCTCCAGTTCGGCGGCGGTGTAGAGGGGGGAGAAGTTGACGACGATGGCGCCGGCCATCAAAGCACCATAATAGGCCGCGACATAATGGGGGGTGTTGGGCAGATAGAGGCCGACCCGGTCGCCCTTGCGCACGCCCATCTGCTGCAAGCCGCAGGCTATGTGGCGTATCTGTTCCAGCATCGCGCCATAGCTGAAATGCCGGCCCATGAAATCGATCATCGGTGCGTCGGGATGCGCCAAGGCGCTTGTCTCGACCATCTCTCCCATCGACATCGGGGCGAATGTCTGGTCCCAGACCGTAGGGTGCTGGTACCGCTCTCTCCAGATTTTTTCTATGCTCTCCATGGCATGAAGTCTATGGGCCCCAATCGCTTTACGCAAGCGTCAACCACAGCAAAAAGGGCCGCGCAGGTTGCCCCGCGCGACCCTTGAAACTTGCTGCGCCATGGCCAACCTGCAACAGGCGGGCGCTGACGCTACGGCATCAAACCTCGCCCTTGTTGCTGCTGAACGGGTCGAGGATGGTCGCTGCGCCGGAAATAAATTCAGCCTCGCTCTTCAAAGCCTCTTCTGCGCGGCGCACGGTCTCCTGCCGCTCGCGGCGCAGTTCCTCGATCAGTGCCTCACGATCGCCATCCAGGCGCGAATCGGTCGGCGCCTCGATACCCAGCTTCTTGGCGGCCTTGGCTACCAGCCCATCCAGTTCGCGCTGCGAACACAGGCCCAGCGTCACGGGGTCCTTGGGCGTGATATTGCTGATGTTCCAGTGCGTGCGGTCGCGGATCGCAGCGATGGTGGTGCGCGTGGTGCCGATCAGCTTGCCGATCGCGCCGTCCGAAATTTCCGGATGGTTGCGCAAGATCCAGGCGATGCCGTCCGGCTTGTCCTGACGCTTGCTGACCGGGGTATAACGCGGCCCTTTGGTACGGCGCACAGGCTCCGGACCTTTGAGCATCTTGAGCTTATAGTCCGGGTTGCTTTCGCCCTTATGGATTTCATCCATGGTGATTTCATGGGCGCGCACCGGATCGCGGCCGGTATATTTGATGCTGGCGGTGTCGTCGGCGATCGCCTGCACTTCCAGAATGTGAAGCCCGCAAAACTCAGCAATCTGGTCAAAGCTCAGAGCGCTGTTATCGACCAGCCAACTGGCGGTCGCGTGGGGCATGAGAGGCTGGGACACGGGACTTCTCCGCACGTAAAAACGATAAGGGCCGCCCAATCAGGGCGGCCACGACGGATCAGGGATAGAACATCCCGCCGCATCCGGCAAGAAATTCCGCCAAGAAAAGCGTCAGGCCGCGCTTTCCATGACGTCGGGGTCGATGGCATGCAGGCCCGACAGGAACTCCTGCGCGCTGCGTTCCCAACTGAAGCTGCCGCCATAGGCCGCGCAGACGGCCCTATCGCAATTGAGCGCCTGCGCGATCGCGGTGCCCAGATCTTCGGACAAGGCGCCCGTTTCGGGCGTCAGGATATCGACAGGACCCGTGACCGGATAAGCAGCGACGGGCGTACCGCAGGCCAGCGCCTCGATCATCACCAGCCCGAACGTGTCGGTGCGGCTGGGGAAGACGAACACGTCCGCTCCGGCATAGGCGCCGGCCAGGTCTGCGCCGAACATGGCGCCCAGGAACTTCGCCTGCGGATAGGCGCGCTCCAGCGCCGCACGCGCCGGACCGGTGCCCACCACCACCTTGGTGCCGGGATGATCGCTGGCCAGGAACGCCTCCAAATTCTTTTCCACCGCGACCCGGCCGACATAGAGCTGGATCGGTCGCGGCAGATCGGCAAAGAGCGCCAGCGGCGGCGCGTCAGGCGTGAAGGCGCTCAGGTCCACCCCCCGCCCCCAAGGTCGGACATTGGGCACGCCATGGGCGCGCAACTGTTCGCGCACCGACCGGGTCGATACCAGCACCGCCTGTGCCGGCCCGTGGAACCAGCGGATATAGCGCCAGAACCAGGCGGCCGGCAGGCCCGTGCGCTGCGCCACATAATCGGGGAAATGGGTATGATAGGCGGTGGTGAAGGGCACGCGACTGCGCAGGCACCAGCGCCGCGCCGCAAGGCATAGCGGCCCTTCCGTCGCCAGATGCACGGCATCGGGCTGGAACGCGGCGATCGCCTGCCCCACCACGGTCGCGCGCACGAGCGCAAGCCGGATTTCGGGATAGGTCGGGCAGGGAATGGAACCGTAAAGATCGGGCGAGATCACCTCGACCACATGGCCCATCCGCTCCAGTTCGGTCCGGATCGTCTGCAACGTCCGCACCACGCCGTTGACCTGCGGGCTCCAGGCATCTGTAACGATCGCTATGCGCATTGGGTCGCTTCCTCTTGCGCTGACTTCAGTTCGTTTCGGGCGAACGGGCGCGGCTTCAAGCCCGATATCCGTGATCAGGCCGCCATCCGTTCCCGCGCATCCTGTTCTTCCCGCTCACGCCTGGCGATCTCGTCGGCCCAATGCAGCACCTCCATCCGGCCGTCGCCATGCTCGACCAGAGCGGTGCATCCTTCAACCCAATCGCCATCATTATAATATTCGATGCCTTCGATCTCGCGCATCTCCGCATTGTGGATATGGCCGCAGACCACGCCATCGACGCCCCGCGCACCGGCTTCATGCGCCACGACTTCCTCGAAGCGGGAGATGAAGGATACGGCGTTCTTGACCTTGTGCTTGGCCATTTTGCTGAGCGACCAGTAGGGCAGGCCCATGCGCTGGCGAACGGCATTGACCACTACGTTGAGGCGCATCAACGTCGTGTAGGCGGCGTCGCCCACGAAGGCGAGCCAGCGATGCGCCAGCATGATCGTGTCGAATTCGTCGCCATGCAGGACCAGCAATTTTCGTCCATCGGCCGTCTGGTGGATCGCCTTGCGCCGAATTTCCACGCCGCCAAAGCTCATGCCAGTGAACTGGCGGAACATTTCGTCATGATTGCCGGGAATATAGACGACCCGCGTGCCGCGCTTGGCCCGCTTCATCAGGCGCCATACCACGTCATTATGGCTGGCCGGCCAGTAGAAGCGCTTCTTCAACCGCCAGCCGTCGATGATGTCGCCGACCAGATAGATGGTGTCGCTATCCACATTATCCAGGAAATCGATGAGCATCGCCGCATTACAGCCACGGGTGCCCAGATGGATGTCCGAAATCCAGATCGTACGATAGCGGCGTCGCTTGCCTTCCCGCTCCGGGATATGGAAGCGGTCGTCGACGCCTTCTTCCATATCGCTCAAAAATGGCAGGCGGGTGATGGCGTTCATGATAGATCCCCAAAGACCAATATCTTCGGGAACGAATCTTTAGCGTCGCAATGTTACAACTCCGCACGGAATATGACGGAAATGCGACGTTTTCAGCCGTGTCGCCTGATGGACGGGGGACCTGACGGCAAGCTTTGCACCCAATCACCCGGCGGCGAACAACCGTAGCAATTTGCCAAATAAGGTTTTGAGGACAATAAGTCCCTGCCCTTGACGCATCCGCCGACCCTACCGACATGGGCGATGCAACTCTACCCATCCGCGAGTAAAGATGACCGACGCCAATCCCCTCCTCGCCGACAGCTTCCTTCCCGATTTCGCGGCGATCCGACCCGATCATATCGTCCCCGCCATGGAACAGGCGATCGCTGCGCACCGCGCCGCCATCAGACATGCGACGCACCAGGCCAGCGACGATTTCGATACCGTCGTCCTCGCTTCGGAGCGGGCGGATTTCGATCTGTCGCGGACATGGGCGCCGGTCGGGCATCTGGCATCCGTCGCCGACACGCCCGAATTGCGAGAGGCCCACGCGCAGGGCCAGTCCCTGATGGCCGCCTATCTGATGGAAGCCGGGCAGAATCGCGATCATTATGCGACGATCGAAAAGGTGGCCGCCCGCAAGGATTTCCCGATCCTGTCCCCCGACAAGAGACGCGCGGTCGAATTGGCGTTGCAGGGCTTCCGGCTGGCTGGCGTCGCCCTGGAGGGCGCGGCCAAGCAGCGCTTCCTCGATATCGGCGTGGAATTGAGCGACCTGTCGATCAAATTTTCCAACGCCGTGCTGGATGCTACGGAGGCCTGGAGCGAGCATATTGTGGATGAAAGCGCGTTGGCGGGCGTGCCCGACAGCGACAAGGCCATACTTGCCGCCTATGCGCAGGCAAAGGGGCTTTCCGGCTGGCTCGTCACCCTGCGCCAGCCCAGCGTGCAGGCGATCATGCTGCATGCAGAGGACCGGGCGTTGCGAGCGCGGGTGTACCGCGCCAATGCGACCCGCGCCTCCGAGATTGCGGACGATCAGAGCTTCGACAATAGCGAGCGGATCGAGCGAATCATGGCTTTGCGGCACGAGGCCGCGGCGATCCTGGGCTTTAAGGATGCAGCGGCGCGATCGCTGGAAACCAAGATGGCGCAGGATGCGCAGGAAGCCCTGTCCTTCCTCGACGATCTTGCCGGTCGGGCGCGCCCGATGGCCGAACGGGAACTGGACGAGGCCCGTACATTCGCGCGCGACCATCTGGGCCTGGATACGCTGGAAGTCTGGGACATGCCCTATGTGGCGGAAGCCATGCGCCGCATATTGCATGGTGTCGATCAGGAGGCGATGAAGCCCTATTTCCCGCTGCCCCGCGTGCTGGCTGGCACCGAAGCGTTGATCGAACGCTTGTTTGGCGTGCGGCTCGCCCGGCGGGACGATGTGTCGGTCTGGCACCCCGACGCCCTTTATTACGACCTTGTCGATGCCGATGGCACGATTCTGGCCGGCGTCTATCTCGACCTGTTCGCACGCGCGGGCAAGCGGGGCGGCGCGTGGATGGATGTGTGTCGATCGCGCTTCCGCGACGGCAACCGATTCCATCTGCCGGTCGCGTTTCTCACCACCAATTTCGCACCGCCCGCAGGCGGTCGACCGTCATTGCTGACCCATAATGACGTAGTCACGCTGTTTCATGAATTTGGCCATGTCCTGCATCATATATTGAGCGAGATCGACCTGCCGTCCATCGGTGGCATTTCGGGCGTGGAATGGGACGCGGTCGAATTGCCCAGTCAGTTCATGGAAAATTTCGCCTGGGACAAGGGGACGCTGATCGGCCTGTCCGGCCATGTCGATACAGGCGAAGCCCTGCCGGCCGAAATATTCGATCGCCTGCTGGCGGCGCGCCAGTTCCAGGCGGGGCTGGCGCTTTTGCGTCAGGTCGAATTTGCGACGTTCGACCTGTTGCTGCATCGCGACTATGACGCCGCCAATGGCGCACGGGTGAATGAGACGCTGGCGGCCGTGCGCAGCAGCGTTGCCGTCACGCAGCCGCCGGTGTGGAACCGGTTTGCGCACGCATTCAGCCATATTTTCGCGGGCGGCTATGCGGCGGGCTATTACAGCTATTTGTGGGCCGAACTGCTGTCGGCCGATGCGTTCGAATTGTTCGCGCAGGGTGACGATGGTCGTGGCGCCGATTTCAGGCGCGAGATTTTGGCGGCCGGCGCCAGCAGAACGGCGGCCGAGAATTTCAACGCCTATGCCGGGCGGGCGCCGGAAATTGACGCGCTGCTGCGAAGCAAGGGCCTGGTCGCCGCCTGAAATGCCCTGTCGCCAGCGAGCGATACGGGACCATCGCTCAGGCTTCCCAAGCCTCCCGGCCCGCTGGCAAGAGCGATCGCCTTCGCATGGGCCACTGCCCCTTGTGGCGCAGGATGATGATCGCCGCAGCGGCGCCAATCATCGTGGGCAGGCAATGCACGAGGCGAATAGCGACCTCCCGCATATCCTGACCTGCCCAGCCGACGAACCACAACGCACCGCCGCCGCCCAGCCCCATGGCCAGCTTCACCGAAACGCTGCTGATGCCGTAAAAGCTGGCGGCCAGCGGCGCCGTGTCGGCGTCTTCACCCGCCACATCGGCCACCATGGCGCGCAACATCATATAGTCGACACCCCAGCCCAGCCCTTTGATTGCCAATATGGCCACCAGCACACCCACCGACCCTGACGGGACCAGCATCAGCGCAGCGGCACAAGCGGCCTGCCAGCCATAGGAAAGCATCAATATGTGACGGCGATCCATCCATGCGCTCAATCGACCCCAGAAGGGCAGCGCCAGCATCGCGGCGACCGGCTGGATCAACATGAGTGCTGCACCCCATTGATGCAGCGCCATCACGTCTTCCGTCAGGAACAGGAAACTGCTTGCGGCTGCCGCGTCGGCGACCCCTGTGACGACGTAGAGTAGCAGAATTGGGCGGATCGCCGGTTTGCCCAGGACCGTGATGACAAGGTGCAACGGATTGTTGACGGCTGCGCGCACCGGCCGGACGGGTTCAGGAAAGAGCATAATCGGGACAAGGACCGTCAGGGGCGCCAATAGGGCGATGGCCACGCCCAGCAGGCCCATTTCCATGCGCAGCGGGAAGGCGAAGGCTCGCTCCAAGACCGCCAGCAGGCCAAGCAAGCCAAGCGATCCTAGCAACCCGAACCACACTTTTGCTCCCATGATCCGGGTGCGCTGATGGCTGTCATCCGACAGCTCCAGGCCCCAGCCGCCATGGGGCGTGATGATGAGGGAATAGCCGATATGGAGCAACAGGCTGGCCCCCACCACCACCGTCATCGACGCGCCGTCGGGCGCCATGAACAGGCAGGGCGCACCGATGGCGACCAGCAAAGCGCCCGCTGCCATCCATGGCTTGCGACGGCCAACGGGGGTATCGACCGTATCGCTCAGCCACCCAAGGATCAGATCCGCCATCGCATCCAGCAGCCGTGCCCCGAATATCAGGGCAGCAATTGCGGCAAAGGCGATGCCGACATCCTGGTGCAGGAAGCGCGGCATATAGGTACGCCAGGTCATTTCGATCGCCTGGAACAACAGGACCGGCAGCGAGAAGGCCGCCAGACTCAGCCGCCCGATACGCACGCCGGACGAAAGGTCGGTGCACCGGTCGGGCAAGATGAGGCGGATCGACATAATGCGCCGTTACGAGCCGAGCGTGACAGGGCCGTGACCATAGGTCGGCCTATAGCAGCGCCGCCAGAGCCTCCATCTCCTCGCGGATTTCAGCTCGCGCTTCGTCCATGGCGCTGTCGACATGGCGCCGGCCCAACGCGGACAGGAATCCGGACAGCAGCGCCGCTTCCAGGTGCGTGGGTTCAGGCCGTTCAGGGCGCAACATCATGAGCAGGTGACGCGATGTGGTGCCGCGCAGATACCGCAATTGCAGACCGAAGGGACGCAGGGCCGGATCGCGCGCAACGGCAAGATGCAACGCATCGACGCCACGCCCGCCAAGCGATCCGGCCATGAAGTCAGCCAGACCGTCCAGCGCCGCCACCGGATCTGCCGGGGCGATGGACGCCGTCCGGGCCTGCAAGCGATCCAGGGCGCCCACATAGACCGCTTCGAATCCGGCCTGTAGCAGTTCGGCCTTGGTCCGCCTTTTGTGCGACACCACGCCCAGCGTCAGCCCGGCCCGTTCAGCCACGGCCCGATGGGTGACGGCGGACGGGCCGGCTTCCTCGATCAGCGCAGCGGCCGCCTCCGCAATATGGGCGGTCGTGCCATCCCGTTCGGGCACATCGGGCGCAGTGGACAATGCCTGCTGCCGGGCAAAGTCGCGCCAGGGTGCGGACGGTATCACCGCTCCGGTCAGCCAGGCCCCTATTCCGCGCGCATATTCGTCCAACCCGGCGCGATCGACGGCGCGGCGCCAGTCGATCATGTGCGTAAAGGCTTCATTGTCGAAAAAGCGTTCGACCAGGCGAGCGTGCGGCGCCAGCCCGAAATGGACGCATGCCTGCTGCCAGAAGCCCGCCCACAATCTGCGCCAGCCGACCCGGACCTGCGCCGCCGCATCGCTTTGAGTCCGGAGCAACTGCCCTTCCCGCCAGGCGAAAGCGAGCGACCTTTGTCCCCGTACCCAATCGTCCACGGTGGCGGCGAAGAAGGCGGGAAAAGCGGACGGGTCGCCAGACAGGCCATCCAACTGCGCGATTCGATCCTCACACCAAAGGCGCGCATGACCCTGCGCCTCCTCTTGCGCGGTTACGAACAATCGTTCCAGAGAACCGAAATGATGATAGATGGAAGATACCGGAACGGACGCCGTCGTGGAAATCTGACGCGCAGACGCCATCTCTCCACCGCCATCCTCCCAAAGACCAAAAACTGCCTCTATCAGTCTGATATAAGATGTTTTTTTGTCAGTTTCAGGCATGGGTTTCCGCGTATGTCGCATCAGTGACTGGCAGGAAATATAGCAATAGCCGACCGCCTGAGCGAGGAAATTTGCCACGGCTACAGCCGCTCCAAATTGCTGAACAGCCGTCATAGAAGTTACATACATCCGTTCTAGTTGGCCAGCGAACCAACCGGGGGACACCATCATGACCATGCCCATAGCCACGTTGCTGCGCACCACTGCCCTGTGCGGCGCGATCGCTCTCGTCCAACCTGCCATTGCCGCCGATCAGCCCATTGCGACGGCCGCTCCGGCCGCCGCCGAAGAGGATATGGGCGAGATTGTCGTCACTGGCGCCATCCTGTCCGCCCAGCAGGAATCGATCGGCCTGAAACGCGACGCGCTCAACCTGACCGACATTGCCGCATCGGACTCGGTCGGCCGCTTTCCGGACCAGAATGCCGCCGCTGCCCTGTCGCGCCTTCCGGCGGTCGCGGTGCAGCGAGACCAGGGCCAGGAACGTTATATCCAGGTTCGCGGCGCTCCCAATCGCTGGACCAGCGTCAGCATCGACGGCATCCCGATGGTGGGCGTGGACGAAGGCGGCGACACCCGCGCATTCCGTTTCGACGCTATTCCCGCCGTGCTGCTTTCGCAGATGGTCATCAACAAATCTCTGACCAGCGATCTTCAGGCCGATGCCGTGGTCGCGACAATCGACCTGCGCACCTATTCGCCGATGGATCGCAAGGGGTTGCACGTTTCGGGCGACGCTGGCTACGGCATGATGGACCTGGGCGGTGGCGAACAGCGGCAGGGGTCGCTGCGCCTGTCCTGGTCCAACGACAATTTCGGGGTCGTGCTGGGCGGTTCGCACTATCGCCGCAAGCAGCTGACCGACAATCGCGAGGTCGGCGCCTATGACGCCAACGGCCCGACCGAATTCGATGTGCGCCAATATAAGATCGAACGCTGGAACAACGGCTTGTTCGGCGGCGTGGAATATAGTCCGGAAGATGGCCAGCGTATCTACGCCAAGGCGATCTTCAGCGAATTCAACGACAATGAGCAGCGCAACCAGTATGAATTCCGCCTGGATCGCGCAACCGGCGGCACCCGCACGCAGGATAGCGGCACTCTGACCGGCGTGCCGCTGCGCGGCAGCTTCAACTTCGGCGAATATCGCAACCGCAATTACATCGGCACCGTAGGCGGCGATTATGAAACGGATGACGGCCTGACCGCATCCTTCAAGTTCAACTATACCCGCACCGAAAATACCAGCTACCTGCCATTGGTGCAGGCATCGACCAGCGGCGCCAACAATCTGTCGCTCAGTTATGACAATAGCGATCCCAATTTTCCGATCGTGACCATCAGTGGCGCCTTCAATCAGGCCAGCCTGTCAAACAGCGGCGCCTATGTCATCGCCGCGCGGCAGAAAACGGTTTCGGACAGCTACACGGCCAAGTTCGACATCGCCAAGGAAATGGGTGACATTACCCTTTCGGCCGGCGGCCTCTATGCCGATCGCACGATCGACGGCACCCTCTTCTCCACCGCAAATCTCGCCTACATCGGCGCACTGGGCGCCAGCGTGGGTCAGCCGTTCAACATCAACAGCTATGTCACGAACAAGGCATGGGACACCGGCTTCCCGCTGGGCGTGACGTTCAACTATATCGACAATGTCGCCATGCGACGCGACATCGACAGCCTGCTGGCCCGGATGGAGGCAGCGGGCCTCTATAACCCCGCGCTCGATACCCCCGCAAGTGATCGCTACGCCCAGCGCGAAAAGACGCTGGCAGGCTATGTCATGGGCAAGGTCGAAAGCGGCGCGCTGACCGCGGTGGGCGGCGTGCGTGTCGAACGGTACAGCATGAACAACAAGGGCACCGTGGTGGCGGGCGGCGTCGCCACGCCACTGACCTATGACGACAGCAAGGTCGATTTCTTCCCAAGCCTGAACCTGAAATATGCCGCGACCGACAATCTGGTCCTGCGTCTGGCCGGTCAGCGTAGCATTTCGCGGCCGGCCTATGGCGCTATCCGCGTCGGCGCATCCATCAACGACACCAACAGCCCCGGCACCATAGGCGGCGGGAATCCGGCTTTGCGTCCCGAATATACCTGGGGCGCGGATGCCAGCATCGAATATTATCTGCCCGGCAACGGCATGATTTCGATCGCCGGCTTCCATCGCTGGGTCGATAACGTCCTGTACCAGAACCAGGCCACGGTTGGCAGCGACTTTTACAATTTCGGCGGCGTCGACCGGTCCAGCTATCTGCTGAGCGGCACCTATAATGGCGAAAGCGGCAAGCTTTACGGCGTCGAATTCAATCTGCTCAAGCAGTTCGACTTCCTGCCCGGTGCGCTGGATGGGCTGGGCTTCCAGGGCAATGTCACCCTGCTCGACGGCAGCTTCGACACCCCGACCGAAAAGGGCATTGCGTTCCAGGGCATGTCGAAGACGATCACCAACGCATCGCTCTTCTACGAAAAATACGGCATATCCGCGCGCGTCAGCTATCAGTGGCGTTCGCACTGGCTGGACACGCTGGGCGGGCTGGGCAGCGGCGAATATCGCCAGGGCTATGAAAATGTCGATGTGTCGCTGCGCTATGCGCTGAACGAGAATCTCACCCTGTTCGCCGACCTCGCCAACCTCACCAACGAAAAATATATCGCCTATCAGGGCACGCCCGCCACACCGACCGAGGTCGAGCAGATCGGGTCGCGCTACCTGTTCGGCGTTCGCTTCAGCTTCTGACAGGAGACAGGATAATGCGCACCCCCTTTATAACCACAGTGGTTCTTGGAAGCCTGTCGATGGCTTCGCCGGCCGTCGCGCGGGAAATGGCGACGCTGACCCGCATCGACGGCAATATCGTTGCGCTGGACCGGGGCGAGATCGACCCGATCGGCATCTGGATCAGCCAGGACGACAGGGTCGACGCCAGCGACCGCAAGATCGATGCCGCCACGATCAAGGCCGCCGGCAAGGATGGTAAAATCACCCTCGCCATTCCGGCCAGCGAACGTCGCTATGTCCTGATGAAAGACAAGAAGGGCCACGTCACGACCGTGGCCGAGCGTGTGCTTCCGATCGAGCAGGGCAGCAATTTCCGCGACATCGGTGGCTATGTGACCAAGGATGGCCATAAAGTTCGCTGGGGCAAGGCGTTCCGCTCCGGCGCCATGCCGCTCTTTACGCAAGCCGACTATGCGCTGGTCGGGCAACTCGGCATCGGATCGGTCGTGGACCTGCGATCGCTGGAGGAACGCGACGTCGCGCCCGACCAGATCGACGATCGGACCGGGGCCCTGTTCATTGCCAATGATTACAAGATCGCACCGCTGATGGCCAATTATGGCAAAGGCAATGGCGAGAATGTCTATAAGGGCATGGAAAAGTTGCTGGTCCCGCAATTCCGCGCGCTTTACCGCCGGATCGAAGCCAATGAGGGCGCAGTCGTCTATCATTGCTCGGCAGGCCAAGACCGCACCGGCATGGCGACGGCTATCCTCTATGATGTGCTGGGTGTGGACCGGGACACGATCCTGCAAGACTATCATAAATCGACGGCCCTGCGTCGGCCCCAATATGAAATGCCCAAGGTCAATCCGGCCGATTATCCCAACAACCCGATCCTGAAATATTATTTCAGCGCCGATGAAAAGAAGCGCGCCGTCGCCGAACCGCTCTATACGCCGACCGGCGCATCGCATCTGGCGCAGTTCTTCACCTATATCGACACCGAATATGGCGGGTCGGAAGGCTATATGAAAAAGGCGCTGGGATTGACCGATGCCGATATCGCCACGTTGCGGGCGACCATGCTCGAATGATGGATCGCGCCTGTGAAGACCAAGGCGGTCTTCACAGGCTTCCCACCTGTTTAGAAAATGCGCTAGTCGGCCAGAAGCGCCGTAACGGTCTTTGTCTCCGTATAGTGGAGAACGCCTTCCTCGCCGACCTCGCGGCCCCAGCCCGATTCCTTGACGCCGCCAAAGGGGGCCGAAGGATCGTTCATCCCATGCGTGTTGATCCAAACCGTCCCGGCCTGAAGCCGACGCGCGGTCAGGTGGGCACGAGACAGGTCGCGGGTCCAGATATTGGCGGCCAGACCATAGCGCGTATCGTTCGCCGCGTTCACGACCTGATCGACATCGTCGAAGGGCGTCGCCACCAGCACCGGGCCGAAAATCTCCTCTCGCACGATGCTGGCGTTGGCGTCGGGATTGGCGAAGATGGTTGGCTCGACGAAATAGCCGTCGCTACCGCCTGTCCCACCGCCGGTGACAAGGTCCGCGCCGCTCGCCCGGCCCTGCGCGATAAAGTCGAGCACCCGCCCTTGCTGTACCTTCGACACAAGCGGCCCCAGCATCGTGTCGGGATCGCGGCCATGGCCAAGCCGGAACGTCCGGGCGACCTGCGCGACGGCATCGACCACCTTGTCGAACACGGATCGCTCGACATAAAGGCGCGAGGCGGCAAGACAGACCTGGCCAGAATTGAAGAAAATGGCGAGCGCCGCGCCGATCGCCGCCTTGTCGAGATCGGCATCAGCGAAAATCAGCGATGGCGACTTGCCCCCCAGTTCCAGCGTGACGCGCTTCAGATCCTTCGACGCCGTTTGCACGATCTGCTTGCCCACACGGGTCGATCCGGTGAAGGCAATCTTGTCGATACCGGGATGTTCGACCAACGCCTGCCCGGCTTCATGGCCATAGCCGGTGACGATGTTGAGTACGCCTTCCGGTAGGCCCGCCTCCAGCGCCAGTTCGGCAAGGCGCAGCGCCGTCAGCGGCGTGACTTCGGATGGTTTCAGAACGATAGTGCACCCCGCCGCCAGCGCCGAAGCGATCTTCCACGCGGCCATCGCCAACGGGTAGTTCCACGGCACGATCTGGCCAACGACACCGATAGGCTCACGCACCGAATAGCTGTGATATTGGCGGCCATCACCCGAAATCGGGTTCACTTGCCCATGGATTTTCGAGCACCAGCCCGCCATGTAGCGAAAGATATCGACGGCCGCGGGCACGTCCACCGCCAGAGCATGATGCACCGCCTTGCCATTGTCATAGCTTTCCAGCAGCGCCAGGTCCTGGGCATGATCCTCGATCTTGCGGGCGATCGCCTCGATGATCTTGCCGCGATCGAGCGGCCGCATCCGCGCCCAGGCCGCGGATTCAAAGGCTGCGCGGGCCTGCCGTACCGCGCGATCGACATCTGTTGCCGTGCCGGCGGGCACGCTCGCGAAAATCTTGCCCGTTGCCGGATCTTCCACATCGATGCGCCGCCCATCCGGCGCTTCTTCCCAGCCGCCGCCGATAAGCATGCGCGTGGTCGGCAAGCGGACCTCATGCCCTGGTTCGCCATGCAGCCCGGCAGCATTGGAGGAGAGTGCAGTCATGAGGAGTTTCTCCGGAAGGCAAGAAGGAGCCGCGTCCGCCGTTTCGGACGCGGCCCAGGGGAGGTGGTTCAGAAGCGCGCCGACAAGGTGACGCCGAAGGTCCGCGGACGCCCGGCGAAGCGAACGGTCGTGTCGGTGATGCGGGTGGCGTTGGACCAGTAATAGCTATTCCCGACGTTCCGCACGAAGGCGCTGACCTTGTAGCGCTTGTCATCGAAGGACAGGCCTGCGCGCAGGTCGATCAGCGTATAATCCTCGATCGTGAGGCCACCTTGCGCCGTAAGCGCCGGCGATGGCGTAGCGCGGGCATTGCCCAGCACCGCCTTGGTATCGCTTTGGAAGTTGAGATTGGCGCCGATGAACGCTTCCAAATCGTCGCTCAATGCCCAGTCATATTGGGCGTCGGTCACGATCTGGAATTTTGGCGTATAGGGAAAGGCCGATCCGCCAAAGTCCAGCTGGCTGCCATAGCTGTCATAATTGACGAAACTGCCCTTGATCCTGGTATCGAGATAAGTCGCGCCGATGCTGACGCGCAGGCCGTCCGCAGGCGCCAGGTCGAGCTGCATTTCGGCACCCTGCACCCGCGACTTGGGCACATTTACCAGCGCTTCGAGCGGGCCGAACACGTCGGGATTGGCGATGACGCGGCCCTTCAACTGCTTGTCGCTATAGTCATAATAGAAGAGCGCGCCGTTGATCTGGGCTGTATTGTCCAGCAGGGTCAACTTAGCCCCGACCTCATAGGCGGTCACCGATTCCTGCGTGACAGGATTAAACTGGTTGGCGTCGCTGGCTGACAGCAGCGGAAAACTGCCCGACTTGTAGCCCTTGCTGACCGAAGCATAGAGCAGCACATCCTTGCTCGGCTTATAATCGATACCCGCGCGCCAGGAGACATTATCCTCGTCCAATCTACGTTCCACTTCGCCGACGGTCAGAGTCGAACCGTCGATCGTCACGCAGGCGCCATCGGGAATGGCGATGGGCGCCAGCCCCGCGCCGCCGCGGATGAAGTTCACCAGATTTTGGATACCCTGCCCCAAGGCAAAGCCGCGATCAGCGGTGCAGCCCGCGAAGTCGATGTTGGTCTTCGTATAGCGCACGCCACCATGCAGTGTCAGATGATCGCCAATGTCATAATCCAGGTTGGCGAACACGGCCTTGTTCACGAATTTCTGCCGCGCATATTGGCTATAGACGAAAAAGGGGATGCCAAGGCCTGCGTCAACGAAATTATAGGCCGATGTCGACTGGTCGTAGGGACCGGCATCATCCTGCTGGTAGGTTTTTTCGCGCGCGTAATTGGCACCTAAAATATAGGTCAGGCCACCCGTTCGCCCCTGCAACCGCAATTCCTGCGACAACGCCGTGATCTTGCCGGTGGTATTGTAGAAATAGTCGCGCAACGCCACGCCATCGGGATCGATGTCCTGATCGTTATGATAGCGCGAATAGCTGCTGATGGACGTCAGCGTCAGGTCGTCGGTCAGGTCTATGTCACCTCGAAAGGATGCCTGGTAGAACCAGTCGTCGCGCCCCGGCTTCTGCTCCGGCGTCCAGTCGGCGTCGCGATTGTTGCGTGGCGCGATCGGGTAGGTGGCGAGCGGTCCCAGTCGCACCGGATTGCCCAGCGGCACCACACCGATCAACTGCGCCGCCTGTCCGTCGCTCTTGTCGATAAAGCCATTGAGGTTGAGCGAAAAGCGCACGCCATCGGATGGCTCGAAATCCACCAGGATGCGACCCGTCGTAAAATTGCGGTCGCCCAGCTTCTCGTCGCGGGTATAGCTGCGTTGCCAGGCGCCGCCCTGTTCGGTCCGCACCGCCACACGCGCGGACAGCGTATCGCTGATCGGTCCGCTGATGAACCCACCGGCCGTGACTTGCCCGAAACTGTCCACCCCCGCATCCAGCCCGGCCTTGAACGTCGATGTCGGCTTGGCGGCGATATAGTTGATCGCGCCGCCGGTCGCATTGGACCCGAACAAGGTGCCTTGCGGCCCCTTCAGCACCTCGACCCGCTCCAGGTCCAGCGTCGCGCCGCGCGTGATGATGGAGAAGGGGATCGGCACCTGATCCTGATAGATGCTGACCGTGGGCTTGGCCGCCAGGCTGGTGTCGTAGAAGCCGATGCCGCGCAGCGTGTAAACCGGCGTCGCAAAGGCGCTTTCGGTATAGTTGAAGCCCGGCACGATCTTGACCAGGTCAGCCACGTTGGTGATGCCCTGATTGGCCAGTTTTTCGCCCGACGCCGCCGTGATGGAGAGCGGCACGTCGTTGATCGCCTGCTCACGCTTCTGCGCGGTGACAATGATGTCGCCCAAGCCTGCGGACTGCGACTGCGCAGCACCCTCCATCTGCGCGAACGCCGGTGCGTGCAGCGCCATTGCCGACACGCTGGCGGCCAGCAAAGCCATGTTCCTGTGCATTTTCAGACTCCTCCCATTGTCGCCCGGATGTTCCACCCTTGGGCCATTGCGCCGGTCCCGCCTGGGCGGTGTCCCGGCCTTTAGAAATCAGACTTTTTTGAACCGGATCGGCAGCGCCTTGTAGCCGCCGACAAAGTTCGTCTCCACAAGGCGCGGCGGCCCGGCCAGCTCCACCGATGCCAGATGCGGCAGCAATTCCTCGAACAGGATGCGCATCTCCAGCTTGGCCAGATGCTGGCCCAGACACATATGCGGGCCAAAGCCGAAGGCGATGTGCGGATTGGGGGATCGCGTGATGTCGAACCGATCCGGGTCCGCGAACACCGCCTCGTCGCGGTTGCCCGACGGGTAGCAGATCATCAGCCGCTCCATCGCGCGGATGTCCATGCCGCGCACTTGCGTGTCGGCGGTGGCGTTGCGCATGAAATGCTTGACCGGGCTGGTCCAGCGGATCGCTTCGTCCACCAGTCCGGGGATCAGGGACGGATCGGCCTTCACCTTCGCCCAGTTTTCCGGATAGACCATCATGCCATGCAGGCCGCCAGCCGTGGACGATGACGTCGTGTCATGCCCCGCCGTGGCGATCGCGACATAATAGCCATTGGCTTCGTCACGCGGGATGGGTGCGCCATTGATGCGCGAATTGGCGATCAGCGACAGCAGATCATCGGTCGGCTGTTCCCGCCGTTGCGCGCTCAGCCTGTCGAAATAGGTATAGAAATCCTCGATCGAAGCGGCCCATTGTTTTGCGGCTACCACCGGGTCGGCCACCATTTCCGGCCGCTGCTCCTCCGGATCATGGACGCCGAAAAATTCCTGCGTCAGCTTCAGCATCTTGGGTTCGTCTTCGGGCGGCACTCCGAACAGCGTCATGATGACGCGCAGCGGATAGTGGAGCGCGAAATCGCGGACGAAATCGCATTCGCCATCGAAGCTGAGCAGATTATCGACCGACTGGCGCGCCAGCGCCCTGATCTGGTCTTCCAGCTTGCCGATCTTGCCCGGCAGGAACCAGTTGGAGGTCAGCGTGCGATAGGATGCATGTTCGGGCGGGTCCATATAGGTCAGCGACGACAAGAGCCGCGTCGTCCCCCCGGTAATCTCTTTCGTGAAAGCATCGGACGCCTGATCGTTCAGCACCGGATTATGATCGGCATTGTGGAACAGCTTTGCGTTGCGTTCCACTTCCCTGATGTCGGCATGTCGGGTAACGATCCAGAGCGGATCATAGCCCGGCACCTGCGCGATCCCCAGCGGCATATGCGCCCGCAACCATTTGAACGCGCCATAGATAGCTGCGTCGTCCGTGTAGCTTCTGGGCGCGACCACGATCCGCGCAATGTCGTCGGGGATGATCGGACGCGCATCTGCAACCAGCGAAGTCGCCATGAAAAACTACCCTCTCCTGCCACGCTGCCCTTGAGGCATTTGCGTATTGCGTATGCTTATTACGTAACTATGGACAAGGCCGATCGTCAATCGTAAAAAGCGGTCCGACCATTTCATGATATAGTCGTGCCAAGCGACGCTTTTGCGCGGTGTGCGAGAAGGAAATGGGCGGCATGATCCCGGCTTTTGAATACAAAGGCCCAATTTGAATGAGAGGATGATTATGGAAGTGCTGGCAGCGGTCGCCCGGACGGCAGGCGGAGAATTCACCATCGAACAACTGACGCTCGGCGACATCCGCCCGGACGAGATATTGGTACGGGTGGTGGCGACGGGCCTGTGTCACACCGACATCGTCGTGCGCGATCAGTTGTTGCCGACACCTTTGCCCGTTGTGCTGGGCCATGAAGGGGCCGGCATCGTGGAGGCGGTCGGCGCGGACGTGACGTCAGTTGCACCGGGCGACCATGTAGTCATGGGCTTTGCCGCCTGTCGCCAATGTCGGCAATGCCTGGATGGCCAGCCTGCCTATTGCGTCGATTTTGCCAGCCTCAATTTCGGGGGATGCCGCACCGACGGTTCGACCTGCCTGCATGATGGCACGGCGCAGGTCGGCAGTCATTTTTTCGGCCAATCCTCTTTCGCGCGCCATGCCGTCGTGGCCGCACGCAACGTGGTGAAGGTGCCGGCCGATGCTCCGCTGGAATTGCTGGGACCATTGGGCTGCGGCATCATGACCGGTGCAGGCGCGGTCATGAAGGCGCTCAAACTACAGGCCGGCGAAGCCATTCTCGTCACAGGCGGCGGGCCGGTGGGCTTAAGCGCCGTCATGGCGGCCAAGGCCTCCGGCGCCGGTGCGATCATCGTCGCTGACCCGCTGGAAAGCCGCCGCGCGATGGCGGTGGAACTGGGCGCCACCCATGTGATCGATGTGACGGCTGGCGACACGGCGGAACAGTTGCGCGCGATCCGGCCGCAGGGCGTCAATTATGTGCTGGATACGTCGGGTGCCGGCCCCGCGATCGACGCAGGCCTGCGTGCACTCGGCCCGCTTGGGCGGCTTGCCATGGTCGGCGTACCCAAGGCGCTGAACGCCGCGGTCAGCGTCAATATCCTGCACATGCTGTCACTGGGCATCAGCATCTGTGGCGTGACGGAGGGCAATGCCGATCCGCAAAATTTCCTGCCGGAATTGATCGCCCTCCATGCGAAGGGCCTGTTCCCGTTCGAAAAGCTGATGACCCGCTATCGGCTGGAGGACATCAATCAGGCCGTTGCCGACCAGCATGAGGGTCGATGCGTCAAGGCCGTGTTGACGATGGCCTGATGGCGCCTGCCGGGCGGTCCGTCTCCTTGCCGGCGCGGATCGCCTCGACATGGCGAAAAAATGCCCGTTGGCGCATCAGTCCGAAGAAATCGAGCATCAGCGGCAGCGCATGCCCCACCATGGTCGCAGCCTCATCGACGTCGATATGCCCTTCGACCCGCTCCATGAAGGTCGTTGCTTCCCAACGTCCGACAAAGTCGGCAGCATCGGTGTAAAAACCCAATATCTCCGGCGTATAGTCCAACCGCCGGTCGAAGCCGACCTTGCGCATGTCGCCCCAGATACGCACCAGTTGCGCACAGGTGATGCTCAACGCCTCCCCTTGATCGGTGTCGATGATGGACAGGATGCCGATTTTCGCAAGCGTCCGGGCGTCCTCCGCGGCATGGGGATAGCGATCCAGCAGCGACGCGATCGTCACGGGCGGTCCGTCCACACCGGCACGATGCGCTACCAGCTGTTCCAATTGGTCGAACGCGCTGGCCTCCACCCGGCCTTCCGTGCCCTCGCCGCCGATGATCGCCTTGATCTGGCCCAATGTAAGCCGGTTTTCACGCTGCAACCGCCGCACCGCCAGGATCGCCTGAACATGCTCTTCGCCATAGTCGGCAACCGTCTTGCGCGGCCGGACCGGTTCGGGAATGACCCCTTCGCGCAGATAGACACGGATCGTCTCGCGATGGACCCCGGTCCGCTCTTCCAGTTCGCGCATCTTCATCGCGTCGCTACAGCATGGCGAACCGGGCGGAGCAAGCCGCTATGTTACGTATATACGCAAGGAACGTCATTCCGCGGCGATGACGGCCCCCTGTTCGGCCTCCAGCATCGCGCTCAGCACGCGGCGGGCCTGGTTGACGGCGCCGTCGCTGGCGATACCGACAAAGGCACGCTCCGGCTCGTCGTCGATCCGCGCCTGCTGTGCCTGCAAGGTTTCCTCATCCTCCGTAATCGTATCGAAAAACTGGTCGAACAACACGTCCGGCACACCGCTTTCCTTGGGCGCAGTCGTGCAGATGGTCCACAGATAATGGCTGGTCGTTTCGGTTTCGGGAGTGATGAAATGATTGTTGGCCAGCATGAAGCCATTGTCCCGCTTGCCTTCATAGGCGCCCGTTCCGGCATCGCAGCCGCCGGCATTTACGCGGCAGGTCATGCCGATGCCAGGGTTGAAGCGCACTTCCTGCCAGCGGTCGACCCGGCCCTTGAAGCCGCCTGCGTCGATATAGGATTTGGGCGGGATGCTGTTGGGCATCTTGCGCAGCAGCGTCACCTTGCGCCCGTCAAACTCGACCTTGGTATCTGCCCCATAATGCTGTTCGGGATTGCCGCCGATCGTGCGCGCATGAATGTAGGGCACATGGGTCAGGTCCATGATGTTGTCGATGATCAGTTGCCAATTGGCCTTCACCGGAAAATTATAGGGCCGCCAGGTCCACTTGGGATCGTCATGTTCGGGATTGTCGATGATGATCGACGGGTCTGCCAGCGCCGGTTCGCCCATCCAGATCCAGATCAGATGATCCTTCTCCACCACCGGATAGTGGCGCACATTGGCGGCCGGCGGGATACGGGTTTGGTTGGGGATGCGGGTGCAGGCACCGCGCTTGTCGAACTCCACACCATGATAGCAGCAGCGAATGATCTCGCCTTCCACATGACCGGCGGACAGCGGCATGGCGCGGTGGCTGCAACGGTCCTCCAACGCGGCAATCTCACCGGTTTCGGTGCGGAACAGGACGACGGATTTGTTCAGATATTTGCGGCCGAGCGTCTTGCCCGGTGCGATGTCGGCGGCAAAAGCGGCCACATACCAGGCGTTATAAATGAACATCCGACTCTCCTTACCCTGGCCGATAGCGTTGCCGGCCTCATGTGATGTTGCGTCATAATTATGCTGCGCGCCCCGGCCCAGCCAATCGCTATGCGATAATGCCATAAGATTAGCGGGATGAACGATAAGATTAGCGGACCGATGGCCCGCTCTCCCACCTTCAGCGCAAATAAAGCCCGCCATTCATGTCCAGCGTCGCGCCTACGAAGAAGCCGCCCCGGTCCGATGCCAGCAGCGCTGCCGCCGCCGCGATCTCGCCGACCGCCATGAAGCGGCCGACCGGTACTTCGCCCTCGACCCGCGCGATCTGTTCGGCGGACAGTCGCGCCTTGGCAGTATCGATGGGACCGGGCGCGATGGCGTTTACGGTGATGCCGGTCCCGGCCAGATAGCGCGCGAAATATTTGGTCAGCATGATCGCCCCCGCCTTGGACGCCGCATAATGGGGCGACGCCACCGTGCCGCCATTCTGCCCTGCCAGCGAAGTGATGTTGACGATCCGGCCATAGCCATGTTCGCGCATATGTTCGGAAAATATCTGGCAGCTCAGAAACACGCTGCGCATGTTGATCTGAACGATCGCGTCGAACTCTTCGGGCGTGATATCCTGTGTCGGGGTACGTTTGGCAAAGCCGGCATTGTTCACGACGATATCGACCTTGCCCCACGCCGCCGCGATCCGGTCCCGCGCGGCCAGAAAATCCGCCTTCTCCCGCACATCGAGCGGCAAGGCGATGGCGCTTGCGCCGCTGGCGTCCAGCGAGTCCGCCACCTGCTGCGCCACGGCCAGATCGACGTCGCTGACTGCCACCTTGCCGCCGCCGGCATGGATTTCCCGCGCGATCGCCTCTCCCACGCCCCGCCCGCCCCCGGTGATGAGGGCCGTGCGACCTGCGAAGGAGAAGCTGCCATTGGCGGGCAAATCAAACTGTTCAGCCATGTTCGTCCTGATGCTGGAAAGGAAAAGGGGGGAGGCTGCACCCTCCCCTTAGACGCCGCTCGTCTTACGGTCTGATGGAGAGGGTCAGGCCGTATGTGCGCGGCGTATTGGTGAATATCTTCCAATAGGTGGTGCCGTTACCCGGCACCGCGAGGAAGGCAGTGATGTCGTCGGCATTGACGATCTGGTAGTTGTTGGTGAGGTTCTTGCCCCAGATACCCAATGTCCAGCGGCCATCGGCAGACTCATAATTGAGCCGTGCGTTCAGCGTCCGCCCCTTGGTATCATTATGAAGATTTTCGTACAGGCGCAGCGTGTTGGCATCGTCCGTCGAAATACGGCTGGAATAGTTGAAGTCGGCCTGCGGTATCAACTTGGCACCATTGGCCATCGCCAGGTCGTAGCTGGCACCCAGCGTGAAGCTGTCGCGCGGCGCGAACTTGGCCGGATTGCCCGAATAGTCCAGATTGACCAGCGGATCGCGCAGGTCGGTATAGGTACCGATCAGATGCGTGTAATTGCCGGTCAGGCGCAGCCCGTCGACCGGCCGGATCACGGATTCAACCTCCCAACCCTTCATCTCCAGCGTACCGTTATAGGTATGGGCGATCCCGCCCGCGCCCGAAAAATTCTGGAGGTTCTTCGTCTTCTGCTTGAACAGCGCGACGTTGAAATCCAGCATGTTGTCAAATAGCCGGGTCTTGGCACCGATTTCGTAATTCTGCGCCTTTTCCGGCTCCAGCGGGATGGTCGGGTTGCGATAGGCATTGTCGACGAACCCGCCGGACTTGAAGCCCTTCGCCCAGGTCGCATAGAGATTCACATTGTCGATCGGCTCATATTTCAGTGTCACGCGCGGGGTGAAGGCGTTCCAGGTCTTGCCGCCCGATGCCAGCACCTCGCCGGGAAAGCCGAAACCTGGGATTGCGCCGGCATCGGTGGTGGAGAAAGCATGATAGTCGATCTTCTTGCGGTCTGACGTGTAACGACCGCCAGCCACCAGCGAGAGCCGGTCGGTGACCTCGAACGTGCCTTCGCCGAACACCGCGAAACTGCGGACATTGCCGTCCTGGACGCGCGTGATGTTCGTGATGTTCGGGTTCCGGCGGACGGATGCCGGCACAGCCGATCCGGGCAGCGGGCTGTAATTGAAGATGTTGGTCGTCGATACGTCGGCCGACAGATAATAGGCGCCCACCACATAGGAGAAGCGGCCCGGCGCGGAAGCGAAGCGGACCTCCTGCGTGAAGCTCCTGTTCTTCACCACCTGCCGCCGGTCGAACACGGGCACCTGCGTGGCGACCGGCACGTCGTCGTTGATCGCATGGCTGTCATTCAGGCGATAGCCGGTGATCGCGGTCAGCGTGCCGCCCAGCACGTCCAGATCGCCGCGCAGATAACCGCCGCGCAGCCGCTGCCGATAGGGCGAGCGGGAAAAATCATTGTTCGTCCATTTGCCGTCGTCAAAATCGCCAAAGGTCGCCGGAATGCGCTGCACGCCGCCAATGCCCAGGCCGATCGCGCCGCCATTGCCCTCGGTATAGCTATAGTCGCCCGACAGGACGATCTTGAGCGTATCGGTCGGCTGGAACAGCAGCTTGCCGCGCATGGCAACGCCGTCCGTCTTGCCGTAGCTGCCCTTCTGGTTGGGCGTGTCGATCAGGCCGTTGGACGTTTCCGTGCTGAACGACCCGCGGAATGCCAGCTTGTCGTCCACCAGCACGCCGTTCACCATGCCTTCGGTCCGGACATAGGCGCCATTGCCCGCCGTCACCTGGCCGTACCAGTCTTCCTTCATTTCCGGATTGTTGGTGATGACCGCGATCGCGCCACCCACCACGTTGCGGCCGAACAGCGTGCCCTGCGGCCCGCGTAGCACTTCCACGCGCTGGATATCGTAGAAATTGGCGTTCAGGTCATTGTTGAACACATAATAGACGTCGTCCATGAAATAGGCGACCGGCGTGTCCAGCGTGGCGGTGCGAAACGTCGACACATTGCCGCGGATCGCGACGATCGACAGCGACTTGTCGGACGTGTTGACGGTGATGCCCGGCATCTGCTGGGTCAGGGCGGTGGGGCTGAACACCTGCGTCTTGCGCAGGTCTTCCCCGCCGAAGGCCGCGATCGAGAAAGGCACTTCCCGCACCGTCGATTCGCGGCGCTGGGCCGTCACGATAATATCCCCGCTAACCGCCTGCGGCGCGCCTTCCTGCGGCGCGGCGGCATCCGCCTGCGCCATGGCGGGCGCGCTGACGCCGATCATCAGGATGCTCAAAACGGCACCCAGCGCAGTGGAATGATGGATTTTGAACGGCATGAAAAGCGTCTCCCCTAGGATGTGAGCGGCTTGCCTGCCGCCTTGGTAGAGGGGTGAAGCAGCAAATTTCCTCATCGCACAATAGCTTCGTCCCGCTTTTTGAATGGTACGACCATATTCCGATTGGGGTCACCGTTCGCCAACGTCTAGCGAGGATATAGCAGATGCAACGAACGGCGGCGGCAATGGCGGGTTTCCCGCGAAGGACCGACCGTCCAATAGGGTAGTGTAGGAAGAGCCTGAACCATGCAGTCCAGTGATAGCGCAGACCTGACCAAAGTTGGTCCCGGAACCGTGATGGGCAATTTCATGCGGCAATATTGGTTGCCCGCCTGCCTGTCGTCCGAAGTGCAGAGCGATGGCGATCCCGTTCGCCTGATGATCCTGTGCGAAAAGCTGATCGCCTTCCGCGACAGTTCAGGTCGCGTCGGCATCATGGACCATCGCTGTCCGCACCGCTGCGCGTCGCTCTTCATCGGCCGCAATGAGCAGAACGGCATCCGCTGTGTCTATCATGGCTGGAAATTCGACGTGGACGGCAAATGCGTCGATATGCCGTCCGTTCCCGCCCGCATGGACTTCAAGGAAAAGGTCCATGCCAAGGCGTACAAGACCCATGAAGCCAACGGCCTGATCTGGGTCTATATGGGGCAGGACCAGGCGAACCCGCCGCCGCTGCCGGAAATCGAAGCGACGATGCACCCGGACGCCGAAATCTGGTGCCTGCAACGCGATTGCAACTGGCTTCAGGCGCTGGAAGGCGACATCGACACCAGCCATGTCGGCTTCCTGCATGTCGGCGGAATCGAGGCGGACGATCTGGAACCCGATCATCCGATGCGTCCGACCGTGCTGGACCGCGCGCCCGAATATGAAGTGGCCCAGTCCGACTGGGGCGTCATGTATGGCGGCTATCGTCCCAATGACGATGGCCAGATGAGCTGGCGCGTCGCCCATTATATGTTCCCGATGTGGACGCAGACGCCAAACAACCGTTTCGCCACGCGCGCCATCGCCCGTGCCTGGGTGCCGATGGACGACGAACATTCGATGCTGTTCGACATCACCTGCGGCGTGGATGCGGGCAACCCGGCCTATAATTCGACGCTGAAGGACGGCACGCCGCTGTTCGACCAGATCAGCTATGCGCCCAACTCGACCGACTGGTTCGGCCGCTGGCGATCGACCGACAGCGAAGCGAACGACTGGGCGATCGACCGGGAATCGCAGCGCAACGGCCATCAGTTCACCGGCATCCCCAACATCACGATGCAGGACCAGGCCGTCACCGAAAGCATGGGACCGGTCACGGATCACAGCTTCGAAAATCTGGCGCCGACCGACCAGATGATCGCCCGCGTCCGCCGCCGCGTATTGCTGGCCGCCCGCGCCTTCGCCAACAAGGGCACCGTGCCGCCGGGCATCGAAAATCCCGGCGTCTTCTACCGTGCCCGCGCAGGTTCCTTCCTGCACGATCCCAGCGACAGCCTGCAAAATGCCTATGAAACGGCCTTGGCAAAAGCGGTGCGCTGGCCTGAAAAGGTGGAAGCGGCAGAATGAAGCAGAATGGCGGCCGGCACGATCCATGTGCCGGACCGCCCCCGAACGAAGGGACATAGGGTGACGAGACGCATTGCGATCCGCACCGGGCGCCTATCCATCGCGTACCGGCCGGATCAAGAGACGCATCGCGCCGAGGAGAGAGTGTGATGCAGGTACGTATCCGGACCATCCGTTGGGAAGCGGACGGGATCAACAGCTATATATTGGAACCGGTCGGCGGCGGCATGATGCCCGCGTTCGATCCTGGCGCCCATGTCGATCTCCAGCTCGAAAAAGGGCTGGCGCGCAGCTATTCGCTGGTCAACGACCCAGCCATTCGCGGCTATTATGAAATCGCCGTCCACCACGCGATCGACGGTCGCGGCGGATCTCGCCATATCCACGAACAATGGCGCGTCGGCCAGATCGTGGAAATGTCCGAGCCGAAAAACAACTTCCCGATGGTGGAAGATGCCAGCCATACGGTGCTGGTCGCTGGCGGCATCGGCATCACGCCCATGTTGCCGATGATCGCGCGGTTGGAAAAACTCGGCCGCAGCTGGGAATTGCATTATGTCGCCGCAACGCCGGATCGCGCCGCCTATGTCGACCGGATCGAGGACTATGACCGGGTCGAGATCGCCTATGACGGCGTGCCCGGCGGCCAGCGGCTCGACCTGAAAGCCATTTGCGGCCGCGCCCCGGACGACGCCCATCTCTATTGCTGTGGCCCGACCGGCATGCTGGACGCCTTCGTCGCGACCAATGCCGACCGGCCCAAGGGCCACGCCCATATCGAATATTTCTCCGCCGAAACCGAGCTGGCGACCGACGGCGGATACACGCTGGAACTGGCCAAGTCGGGCAAGACCATCGCCGTGGAGGAAGGCGAAACGATGCTGGATGCGCTGCTGATGGCGGGCGTCGACATTGGTTTTGCGTGTTCGGAAGGGATTTGCGGCACCTGTCAGGTCAAGGTGCTGGACGGCGTCCCCGATCATCGCGACCATTTCCTGACTGATGAGGAAAAGGCCGCGAACAAGCTCATCATGGTCTGCTGCTCAGGCGCGAAGACCGCCAATCTGGTGCTGGACATATAAGGGTAAGTGCGCGGCCCAAGGGTAAGGGCGGCGATGAAGGATAACAGGGCAAAAGCCCATAGAGGAGAAGCCGTTTGGCAGGGATCGCGTTGGAGCCGGAAGGCAAGGGCATGCTGGACGCATTGCCCCTGTCCTCCTTTCAGGTCTGGGCTGTGCTGATGATTGCCGCGACCGTCGTTCTCGACGGTCTGGACAATCAGATGCTGGGCCTCGCCGCCCCATCCCTGCTGAAGGAATGGAATATCAGCCGCGATGCGCTGGGCTTCGTCTTTGCGCTGGGTTTCGTCGGCATGGGCGTAGGTACGCTGACGTCCGGCTTCATCGGTGACCGGTTCGGCCGGCGCGGCGCTTTGCTGATCGGCGTCGCGATCTTTGGCGTGGCGACGCTCGCTACCGGCTTTTCGGTCGAACTGTGGCATGTCGCGCTGCTCAAGACGCTGGCCGGCGTCGGCCTGGGCGGCGTACCCGGCACGGCCAGCGCGATGATCGCGGAATTCACCCCCGCCCGCTGGCGCAGCGTCGCCGTCACCTTCGGGGTCGTGTGCGTGTCGATCGGCGGCATATTGGGCGGCGTGGCTGCCGCTGCGATCCTGCCGGTACTGGGCTGGCGCTGGCTTTTCTATCTGGGCGGCATCCTCACCATGGCCTTTGTCGCGCTGCTCTGGTTCATCCTCCCCGAATCGCCCCGTTATCTGGCCGAACGGCCCGATCGGCGCGCGGAACTGGACGCGATCCTGCTCCGCATCGCCCATCCCGATCCGGCGTCCGTCAAACCGGCGGAGAAGGTGGATGGAAAGGCACCCTACACCCCGTTCAGCGCCTTGCTGAAAGGCACTATGTTGCGCGACAGTCTGGCGCTCAGCCTCGCCATGTTTTCGGGCATGTTCATGATCTACCTCATGTTCAACTGGGCGCCGACCATGCTCTTCAGCGCCGGCTTCGGGCTTCAGACCGCCAGCCTCGGCCTCACCAGCTTCAACCTGGGCGGTACGATCGGCGCGATGTTTGCCAGCCTGGCGATCATCCGCTTCGGATCGCGCCCCACGCTGATCCTGATGGCGATCACCGGCGCGGGTGTCTGTGCATTGCTGGCGCTTCTTCCCATCGATGGCGGGCGTAACGAGCCGGCGGTACTCGCCGCGCTCGGCGCGCTCGGCCTGTTCGCCAGCGCTGCGCAATCGGCCATGTTCGCGGTCGGCGCCCACGCCTTCCCGACCGCCGTGCGCGCCCGTGGCCTGGGCCTGATGGGGGCCGCCGGCCGCGCCGGAGCGATCGTCAGCGCGGTATCCGGCGCCACCCTGATCGGCGGCGGTAATATGGGCTTCTTCGGCGTTCTGGCCGCCCTGATGCTGGTCAACGCCCTTGGTTTCATCGCCGTGCGGGGCCATGTGCCCCGCCTCGGCCGGCAGGATGCACGCGCATGAGCGACTATGACTATATCGTGATCGGATCCGGCTCGGCGGGCAGCCTGATGGCCAATCGCCTGTCCGCCGACCCTGCCAACCGCGTCGCCCTGATCGAAGCCGGCCCGTCAGACCGCCATTGGCCGGTCAACATCAAGACCGCGATGCCGGTCGGCAACATCTTCCTGCTGCCGCACGAAAAATATAATTGGAAACAGTCGCTGGCAGGCAACGCGGCCGTCAACCACCGCCAGATCAATTTTCCGCGCGGCAAATTGTTCGGCGGATGCAGCGCCATCAATGGCGGCGTCTATATTCGCGGGCAGAAGGCCGACTATGACGGCTGGGCGGATGCAGGCAATGCAGGCTGGTCCCATGCCGACGTCCTGCCCGCGTTCAAGGCGGTGGAAAATTATCACGGGCCCGACCAGCCATGGCATGGCAAGGGTGGCGAACTGGACGTGGAAAAGCCCAAAAGCTGGAACCCGATCGCCACCGCGATCGTGGACGCCGCCGCGCAGGCCGGCCATCATCGCAACGCCGACTTTGCGGGCGAACGACAGGATGGCTTCGGCCGCTACGACCTCAACCAGCGCAACGGCACCCGCCTGTCGAGCGCCCGCGCCTTCCTCCATCCCGCGCTGCGGCGCGAGAACCTGACCGTCCTTGACGAAACCATGGTCCGCCGCATCCTCTTCGATCGTGGCCGCGCCAGCGGCATCGAAGTCGAGAAGGACGGTGCGCGCCGCATCCTCACTGCGCGGCGCGAGATCATCCTGTGCGCCGGCGCGACCAACTCGCCGCAGCTGCTGATGCTGTCGGGCATCGGCCCGCAGGATCATCTGCGCGATATGGGTATCGACCTGGTCCATCACCTCCCTGGCGTCGGCCAGCATTTGCAGGATCACCCGACCGTTCATGTCGCGATGGAAAATCCCTCGGCAGAAGCCTACGCCATCTCACCCAAGGCGCTGCCCCGCATCCTCGCCAGCCCCTTCCGCTATCTCTTCAACCGCACCGGCATGCTGGCCTCCAATGTCGCCGAATGCGGCGGCTTCCTGTGTACCGACGGCAGCGGCCGGCCGGACATCCAGATCACCTTCCTCGTCGGGCTGAAGATCGATGCCCGCTCCGTCCCGCGTCGCCACGGCTATATGGCGTTGATCCAGCTGCTCCGCCCCAAAAGCGCCGGTTCGGTCCGCCTCGCCAGCAACCGGCCGGAGGACAAGCCGGTCATCGATCCCAATTTCTTCGCCCATCCCTATGACATGAAGACCCTGATCGCAGGCTTCCGCGAAGCCCGCCGCATCTTCGCCCAACCCGCGCTCGCCGCCATGACGGGGGACGAAATCGAACCCGGCGCCCAGCATCAGAGTGATGGCGAAATCGACGCCGCACTGCGCCAGATCGTCAACACCGCCTATCACCCGACCGGCACGTGCAAGATGGGGCCGGACAGCGATCCCATGGCCGTGGTCGACAATCGCCTGCGCGTACGCGGCGTCGCCGGCCTGCGCGTGGTCGATGCCTCGGTCATGCCGGAGATCATCAGCGGCAACACCAGCGCCCCCACCATGATGATCGCGCAGCGTGCCGCCCGCTTCATCCTCGAAGACGCCCTTCGATCCAATATCGCCGCCTGATCCCGGCCCGGAGAGACTTATGACCATCACTACCATTCCGCCTCGCCCCGCGCTCCTCGACCGGCCCCAACAGGATATGCTGATCGGCGGCCAGCGCGTCCCAGCCTTGTCGGGCAAGCGGTTCGAAACCCGCAATCCCGCGACCGGCGAATTGCTGGCGCTGGTGGCGCAGGGTGGCGCGGAGGACGTCGATCGCGCGGTCCAGGCCGCCCGCGCCGCTCTCACCGGTCCGTGGGGCCGGATGAAGGGCGCCGAGCGTCAGCGCATCATGCTGCGCCTCGCCGATCTGGTGGAGGAACATTATGCGGAACTGGCGATGCTCGACACGCTGGATCTGGGCGCACCCTACAGCCGCACCATCCTTGGCAAGGCGCGCGCGGGCAGCTTGCTGCGCTATTATGCGGGTCAGGCGACCCTGATCGCCGGCGAAACGCTGGACAATAGCGCGCCCGGCGACGTCCTGTCCCATACGCTCAAGGAACCGATCGGCGTCGTCGCGGCGATCAACCCGTGGAACGGTCCGATCGGCATGTCCGTATGGAAAGCCGGCCCGGTTCTTGCCAGCGGCTGCACCCTCGTCATGAAGCCGGCCGAACAGACGCCGCTATCCGCGCTGCGCTTTGGCGAACTATGCCTGGAGGCGGGCGTGCCGGAAGGCGTCGTCAACATCCTGACTGGCATGGGCGATGCCGGCGCGGCGCTTTCCAGCCACCCCGGCGTGGACAAGATCGCCTTCACCGGATCGACCGGCGTGGGCGAAAAAATCCTGCACGCCGCCGCGCCCACCATGAAGCGGGTTACGGTCGAGCTGGGCGGCAAGTCCCCCAATATCGTCTTTGCCGACGCGGATCTGGACAAGGCGGTGCCCGCCGCCGCCATGGCCGTCTTCGCCAATTCGGGCCAGATTTGTTCGGCCGGCACCCGCCTCTTCGTCCAGTCCTCGATCCGGGCCGAATTCATGGAACGGTTGGCGGCCTTCACAAAGACGATCAAGGTCGGCGATCCGCTGAACCCCGAAACCCAGATCGGCCCGGTCGTCTCCGCGCTTCAGATGGACAAGATATTGGGCTTCATGGACAGCGCCGTGGCGGAGGGCGCCAGTGCGCTGTCCGGCGGCGGCCGCCTGTCCGGCGCCGGCTATGACGACGGCTATTTCCTCGCCCCCACCATCTTTGACCATGTCACCGACGATATGACGATCGCGCGGGAGGAGATTTTCGGCCCGGTTCTGTCCGCCTTCTCGTTCGAGACAATCGAGGAAGTGCTGGAGCGCGCGAACGCCACCCCCTTTGGCCTGGGCAGCGGCGTGTGGACCCGCGACCTCGCCACCGCGCACCGCATGGCGCGCGGGATCAGGGCCGGGTCGGTCTGGGTCAATTGCTACCAGATGCTCGACCCCGGCGTTCCCTTTGGCGGCTATGGCATGAGTGGTTTCGGCCGGGAATCCGGCCCGCACCATATCGAGGATTATCTGGAAACCAAGGCGGTGTGGATCAAGCTGGACTAAGGAAGCGTGGCGCAAGGTTGAAACGGCGGTGGTCGGATCAGTTCGACCCGCGCCGTTTAAAGTCTGGAGCCCCTTTGGAAACGAGAAATCGCTATTTGGCCATTTCCGCTTTCTCTTCCAGTTCAAACTCCAGCGCGATTGCGGCGTCATCTGTGTTGAGATGGCCCACTCTTGATGCCACTTTCTCAGCCAGAACCGCTTCGACCCCCCAGGCCTTGGCCGCCGCCAGCGCGATTTTCCTTCGGTTTTCCAAGGGTTCGTTCAGGGCCTTCTCCCTGTGAAAGGCTTCCTGCTCTCGACAATGCGTCACTGAAATTTTCATCTGCCTTGCTCCGTTTCTACCGCTTGATATGTTCCAGTCCCGGCACAACACCCCCGTTTTCCGATGGCTTGGACGCATTGCTCTTGGGCTTTTCGGCCTTGGGCTTGCGGATTTCGCGGTTCGATTTCTTCTGTGACTTGGCCACGATATTGTCCTTTTTGGGAAAACGGATGAGGATAAGGCGACGTGCAGACCGTCAGGCGGCCACGACTTCCCGCATCACAATAGGCAAGGGCATTTCTGGCGCGGGCGCATATTCCGTCACCCGATAGATATTCGCCGCGGGAGTCAGCAGATGGCGTTCCAGCAAAGGCAGAATATCGGGATCTTCCTCCGCATCGAACTTACGCGCAAAAAGATCGCTGCTGCGTTGCAGCTGTGCCAGATCCGCCCCTTCATAATTGCGCGGGCGCAATTTGATGTCGCCATCTGGCACCCAATCGATCATGCGCAAATCATCGTTCATGACGCTGCTGCGGTCATAGCTGTTCATCATGACAGTCTGGAAAAACGCCTCGTCCGCGATGAAGCTGTTGCGGTAGAAGGCCTTGAACCGATCGGCTCCAGGGTCATGGCAGACAAATTCGCAAAAGCTGCGGGTGACGGCTTTCCATTGCGTGCCGATAAACGGCGTATCGCCTGCCAGATAGGGCCGCGCCACGCCCGTCGCCGTCATCCCGCCCTCGTCTTCGGTGAAGATATGGCTGATCCGGTTGAGCGTATCGGGGCGTTCCTTACGCTGGTCGAGCGCGCGAATAAATTGCTTGTCAGGATTGGCCGCAAAAAACTGGCGGATGTAATTCTGGCTCTTGAGCGGAAAATCCTGCCCGGACAGATTGATATAGTGAGTCCATGACGCATCCATGGCCAGAAGGTGGGCCATGCCGCGCAGTTCGGCATCCACCAGGCTATACCCACCCCACAGGGCATTTTTCGCCTCCAGTAGTTCGGCCCCCTGGAAGGGTTCCAGAAAAGTCGAAATGTCCTTCTCCAGATCTTCGCCAGAACTTTTGTCCACATGTACGACATATTGGTTGCCGGGAAGATATATCGCTTTGAACAGCCGCTTGAATTGCTCTGGATAACGATGGACGAGAAGAAAATATGCGATCATGGGCACGCCTCATCGACTGCGCCATTCGCCGGCTGCCACACCCCCGGAAACGACGACAATTGCCTCCTGTCTCAGGAAAGCCAATCAAATGAATTTCTGATCGTAAAGAGACAACGCCAGACAGAATTGCAGTTTTTGAAAGCAACGGCGCTATAACCATGTGGTGATACGATATCTGAATTACAAGATCGTCTTCGATCAGATAATTTATTCGCCGAAGTATGGATAATCAGAAAATATTCTGCATCTTCGCGAAGATGCTGGCAAATATTTGACAAATTGACGCGATGATCCGGCATCGTCATCAAACCCAGCCGGCACCCCGCAAACCGACGATGTCCGCCTCTTCCGCCCGCCGTGTCGCTGCATCCTTGACCAGATCCAGAAATCGTCGCTGGATCGCAGTCGGGCGCCAGCTGCGCCGTGTCGTGATGCCCACCAAACGGCGGCTGGTTTCCAGCGGCGGGCCGATCTGCGTCAACAATCCGCTACGGATCTGCAACGCCACCTGATCGGGCGACAACAGGGTCAGGAAATGCCCTTCGGTCAACAGGCGGCCGATGATCATCACCGATCCGCACTCGATCGGCGTCGGCGGTTGTGGCTGGTCGGTGAAGAGTTGCTGCCATTGTTCGCGCAGCGGCGAATTGGCCGGCGCGACAATCCAGGGATAGGCGGCCAGCTGCGCCATCGTCGGCGCGGCCACCTGCGCCAGCGGATGCCCGCTGCCCGCCGCGATCACCAGCCGATCCTCCACCAGTGGCATCTGGTAAAGGTCGGCGATCTCATAGGGTCGCAGCGCCCCGACGATCATGTCGATCACCCCGTCGCGCAGCGGCTCGACCAGTTCGCGCCAGCTGCCCTCCAGCACCTTGAACGCCGCGCGCGGCTCCTCCCGCGTCAGGCGGCCCATGGCGGCCGGCACCAGATAGGGCCGCGACAAGGGCAAGGCGCCGAACGCGATCAGTTCGCTCCCGCTGCCGCTGTCCAGCCCCAGATCGGCGATCGCCGCCGAAATCTCCGCCACCGCCAGCCGCGTACCGCGCGCCAGCCTCTTGCCCGCCGGATTGAGCCACACCACCCGCCCGCGCCGCTCGACCAGCTTGCCGCCGATCATCTGCTCCAGATCGCCGACCGCGCGATGCACCGCCGTCTGCGACAGGCCAGCGCCCTGCGCGGCAGAGGCAAAGCTCCCAGCCTCCGCCAGCGCCAGAAAGGCGCGCAACTGGGTCATCGTCATCAGCCTTTCGGGGTGCAGGAACACCGCCGACAGCCCCTTGGCCCCCACCGACAGATGTTCCAGCGCGGCCTGCGCGCGGTCGATCACAATCTCTCCCATCGGCGTCGCGACCATGCCGCCCGATCGCCGCTCGAACAGCGTATAGCCGAACTGTCGTTCCAGTTTCGCCAGACCCTGAGTCAGTGCCGGCTGCGACAGGCTGACGGCATCGGCGGCAGCCGTGATGCCGCCATGCTCCCGGATCGCGAGCAAAGCGCGCAAGTGCCGCAGATTGAGGTCAAACGGGTCGGTGGACATGGCGACGACATCCTAATGCGTGCTGGCCGGAACGCCAACGGCTTTGAAAATTTGAATGGACTGACCATTTATCAAATGGTAGGACCATTTCAGAAGATCAAGCGATTCAACTGTCCAACTCGTTGTCTCATTCATGAAGGAGGGGAAGCCCCGTGGATTTCGAACTGCCCGATGATATCAAGGAATTTTGCGACGTCACCCGCACGATCGTGCGCGATCTGTTGCCCTATGAAGTCGAATTTCAGGAAAAGGGGGTCATCCCGCCGATCGTCCGCCAGACGCTGGTCGACAATGGCTATTTCGGCATGGCCCTGCCCGAAGCCTATGGCGGCCTGGGCCTCGGCGCGCTGGCACAGGCGGCGGTGCAGATCGAACTCGCCCGCCTTCCACCTCAATTCTGGACCGAACTGCGTCCTCTGATGGGGCCGGGCGCAAAAAACATCATCTATCATGCCAGCGAGGAACAGCGCGCCGCCCTCCTCCCCGGCATGGCGTCGGGCGAAATCCCGATCGCCTTTGCGCTCACCGAACCCAATAGCGGTTCCGATCCCGGTTCGATGCGCACCACCGCCGTCCGCAACGCCGACGGCTGGCGGATCAACGGCAGCAAGACCTTCATCTCCAACGGAAAGAAGGCCAAATATGTCATCGTCTATGCCTATACGGACAAAGCGGCGGGCGCCCGCAATGGCATCTCCGCCTTCCTGATGCCGGCCGATACGCCCGGCTTCTCCGTCACGGGTACGATCGAACTGATGGGCACCGCCTCGCCCGGCGTTTACGAACTCAGCTTCGACGAATGTCAGGTACCGGCCGACGCGCTGCTGGGCGAAGAGGGTCAAGGCTTCCGCTACGCACTCGAAGGCCTCAATGAAGGGCGGATCAACGTCGGTGCCACGGCGGTCGGGATGGGCGAATATGCGCTGGAACTGGCAATCGAGGAATCGAAGGTGCGTCCGGCCTTTGGCGGCGTCATCTCCGAATTCCAGGCGATCCGTCACTATCTCGCCAATATGGCGACCGATATGCGCGCTGCGCGGTTGATGCTGCTCGACGCCGCCTGGCGCTATGATCAGGGTGACAAGAGCCGCGAACGCGCGTCCATGGCCAAGCTGTTCGCCACCGAAGCGGGTAGCCGCACCGTCGATACCGCCGTCCAGATTTTCGGCGGCAACGGTTATTGCCGCGGATTTGCGGTGGAGCGCATGTATCGCGACATCCGCATTACCCGGATTTACGAAGGCTCCTCGGAAATCCAGCGCAACACCATCGCGCGGGAATTGCTGCGCTAAACGCTGTGGGAGGGGAAGCAATTCCCCTCCCACAATCATCAGATCAATTGCCCTGCCGTCCGCAAGTCCGCGACCGCCGCATCTGACAACCCCAATTCTTCCCGCAGCAACGATGCGCCATGTTCGCCCAGTTGCGCCACCAGATCGCGCGGCTGCGCCCGCGACCCGCTCATGAGAAAGGGTGGATTGGGTACGGCAAAGGAACCGGCGCCGTCATGGATCGTCGTCCACGCCTCCCGCGCGGCAAGTTGCGGATCGTCCAGTACCGCCGCCATATCACGATAACATGCACATGGCACGCCATGCCGTGACAGGATCGCCTCCGCCTCAGCCGATTTCCGCTCGATAGTCCATTGTTCGGTCAGGCCCAGCAGCGTCGCCCAATTGGCGTTGCGATCGGCATTGGTGCGAAAGCGCGGATCGTCGCGCCATTCCGGATGCCCCACCGCATCGCTCAACTGCTCGAAATTGCGCGGGCTGGTCGGCGCCACCATGATGAAGCCGTCGCTCGTGCGAAGCGGCGAGTACAGCGGCCGGCGAGCGCCACCGGGAAACTGCGCTTCCTGCGCCTCGAACACCAGCATCCCGACCATCGCCTCCAGCATCGACAGGTCGATATGTTGCCCCCGTCCCGTCTTCTCCCGCTGGTAGAGCGCGGCCTGGATCGCACCGAACGCATGGGTGCCACCCAGCACATCGGCGACAAAAATGCCGCCGGTCGCCGGGCGATCGGCACCATCCTGATAGTGAAGATTGACCATGTCGAAACCGCTGGCCGCGTGGATCACCGGCGCATAGGCGGGATGATGCGCCTTGGGCCCTTCCTGCCCGTAACCGGAAATGGAACAATAGATGAGCCTGGGATTGATGGCAGACAGGGTCGCATAATCCAACCCGAAACGCTGCATCACGCCAGGCCGGAAATTTTCCACCACCACATCGAACCGCTTTACCAGTTCAAGGATAAGTGCGCGAATTTCGGGAGATTTGAGGTTACAGGCGATCGAGCGCTTGCCCGCGTTCAAATGGCCGAAATAGGCGCTATGCCCATCGCGCACCGGCGGTCGCGCGCGCACCTGATCCCCTTCCAATGACTCCACCTTCACCACATCCGCGCCGAGATCAGCCAACATCCGCGTCGCGAAAGGGCCAGCCATCACGCTGGTGAAATCCAGCACCCGTACGCCGGCCAGAGCATCGCCCTTCGCCGCAGCTTCTTCCTTGGCCATGCCTCATCCCCGATAGAACCAAAATGTGTAATGGTCCTACCTATTGCATGGCAGATAAGGGTGGTCAATCTAGACCAGCGACGTGGCGCGCGCTTTCCCGCCCGTGGCCGTCACCGCCGTCGCCTTGAGATTCTTGCGAACATGGCGATGCACACGCTCCAAATGCTTGCGCATTTCAGTTGCGGCCGCATCCGCATCACGCGCTCGCAAATGTCGCACCAGGTTGAAGCGGGATTCGATCAACGTCTCCTGTAACGTCTCATAATCCGGCCCCTGCACGAATTCATGCAGAATAGCAGAGAGCGAATCCACGAAGATTCCGAACATGCGGTTCTTGGTCGCGCGCGCCAACACGCGATAATAAGACGCCGCGCATTCATAGCGCGCCTCAACGCTGCTTTCGTGCCGAGTCCGATCCGCAATTGCTTCCAACTCGGCAAGATCCGCTTCGCTGGCCCGCTCGCAGGCCAGCCGCACAATGATCTCCTGCGTTGCCAGCCGCGCTTCGGTCAATTCGTCCAGCGAGACATTGCCCAGATGCACATAGTCCTGCATCGCCTGCACGATCCTGTCGGGCTCCGCCGACTGTATGAAGGCGCCACCCTTTACGCCCTTCACATTACGGATGATCCCCGCCACCTCCAGGCTGCGCAGCGCCTCTCGCAAGGCACTACGGCTTACTTGAAATTCTGCTGCCAGTTCGCGTTCGGCCGGCAATTTGTCACCGGTCTTCAAGGTGCCCGTCGCCAGTTGGGCGCGAATCTGTTCGCATATGATCTCAAAAGCGCGTTGCGTTTTGATCGGTGCGAAGTTGGGAACAGGAGATGGCGTTTTCATGTCGGATGAACCTATGGAAGGGGAGAGGCAACGCTAACCTTCTCCATGGCATCGGGCAATGGTTCGACCACTTGACCGATCATCAGGCGCTGGAGTTATGATGGACGCACCATCAATTGAATTTGGCTGTCCATAGAGCCGCCGGACCAGCTTTCGACATCCGGCAGGCGCTATAGGCTCGCAGAAAAGCCGGCGACATCGCGACGGCTCGTCCATGCCACAGAGTGGCTATGCTCGCGTCGCGCCAGCCATATCCACTGCTTGACGCGCCCCCCCGCAAAATGGTGAGGATGATGCAAGGGGCTCGACCTTTCCGGCGAGACAGCCCACACACAGAACGCCTCTCCAGGTCGTCGACCAGGGCGGGCGCCATCCCGCCATACTACAGGGGCCGCCTTATGAAGATTGACCTTACGCTCCTGCTGGCGGCCGTGCTGGCCGCGGTGTCGCCCGATGCGGCGCTGGCGAAGGACGGCCTGGAAACGCTGATCGGCCGCGTGGAGCGACAGGCCAGCGGCGGAGCGCAGGTCGATGTTCGTCTGCTCAATACGGGCACGGCCACGATGAAAGCCGATGTGGCCGATGTGGTGGAAGCCCGGCTCGATCGGCCTGGCGCGCTTGGCACTGGCCGCACCGTCACCCTGCGACGTGACCCTGACACCCCCGCCGTGCACAGTATCGCGCCAGGGAGCTTTTCTACCGTACATTATCAGTTGGAACCGGACGCCTTTCAGGATGGCGCACTTCTATCCATTCCCGGCTGGGGCGGCCAGGCGGTGACGCTCGTCGCCGCACCCGTAGCGATCGACGGCACCCCTCCCGGAACCGATATCGATACTCACGGGCCCGCTGCACCCGCGATCGCGCAGACAACGGCTACGCCCTCTCCCAGCGATCGAACGGTCGGCAACGCTTTCCTGGAAAATCTGAGCGCCTATCAACCTATCTATGCCGTTTACGGTCCCGGCACCGATAGCGAGGCACGCATCCAGCTGAGCTTCAAATATCAACTGTTCGGTAGCCAGGCACGGGAAGGGCATCCGACGCTGGGGGACGGTTTCTACTTCGGCTATACGCAGCGCATGTTCTGGGATCTGGGTGCGGATTCGTCGCCTTTTCGCAATATCGATTTCCAGCCGGAGCTATTCTACACGACCCCTCCAAAGCCGCTCTCGGACGATGCAACGCTCAGCGCCCAGATCGGTTTGCGCCATGAATCCAACGGACGGGACGGGGAGTTTTCACGCAGCCTGAACACCATATATGTCGCACCGATGGCGGCCTTTTCGCTCGGCCGCGGAACGCGCCTGACCGTAGCGCCGCGCGCATGGATTTATGCCGGCGATCTGTCGGACAATCCCGACATTCGCCGCTATCGTGGAAACAGCGGAGTCTCCGTCGAGATCGGTCAAGATGACGGCCTGCGCCTTTCCACATCGAGCCGGATCAACTTCGGTAGCGGCAAGGGGTCGATCGCTGCCGACCTTTCCTATCCGTTGCGCCGCATCCTGGGTGGCGGCCCGGACTTCTATCTCTTCGGGCAGAGCTTTGTTGGCTATGGCGAGAATCTGTTGGACTATAACCGCCGCACCACCCGGCTGCGCATCGGCGTGGCGTTGGTGCGCTAAGAAATAGATGCTGCCGTTGGCAATCTGACCCATTCGGGATGCCCGACCTCGATTCCATCCGACCGGATGCAGGTGCCACAGGAACCAAAGCCGATGTTGCACGCTAAGTCAGCCGGAGGCTCCTCATGGCAACGCGCGCATATTGGCAAGGTCAAATCAAGCTGGCGCTGGTATCGATCCCGGTCGAGATCTACCCTGCGACCAAGTCCGGCGCGGCCATCTCCTTCCGTCAGATCCACGAGCCTACGGGCAAGCCCATACAATATGAGAAGGTGGTCAGTGGCGTAGGGCCGGTCGATCGCGATGAGATTCTCAAGGGTTACGAGCTATCCAAGGGCAATTATGTCCTGCTCGAACAGGAAGAGATTGAAGCCGTCAAGATCGAGAGCCGCAAGACGCTGGACCTCGTCCAATTCGTCGAGGCTGACGCGATCGACGTCCTCTTTTACGAAAAGCCCTATTTCGTGGTCCCGGCAGACGACCTGGCCGAGGAAGCCTATGCGGTCCTGCGTGACGCGCTGCGACAGACGAAAAAAGTGGGACTTGGCCAGCTCTCCGTTCGGGGCCGCGAGCAACTCGTATCGCTCAAACCCTGCGGTCGGGGCCTGGTGCTGGAAGTGCTCCGCTATGCCGATGAGGTGAACAAGGCTCAAAGCTACTTCAAGGGACTGCCGACGGATACGGCGGATGAGGATATGCTGGATCTCGCGGTCAGCATCATCGACAAGAAGACTGCGCCCTTCAAGCCCGACGAGTTTCACGATCGCTATGTCGATGCGCTCCACCGCCTGATCGAAAAGAAGAAGAAGGCCAAGGGCAAACGGATCATCGAGGATGTGGATGACGAGCCGACGGGACGCAAGGCGGGCAATGTTATCGACCTGATGGCGGCGCTCAAAAAGTCCGCCGGCGGCGGGAAGGGCACTCCAGCGAAAAAGGTAGCCACCAAAGCCAAAACTGCGACCAAAAAGACGGCACCCAAGCGCAAGAGCGCGTGATGCCCGCGAAAGACGCCCTCTCCACCTATAATGCCAAACGCGACTTCGCCCGGACCCGCGAGCCCAAGGGCAAGGTCGCGAAGACCGGTGGCAACAGCTTCGTCGTGCAGAAACATGCGGCAACCCGACTGCATTGGGACTTCCGACTGGAGATGGACGGCGTGCTCAAGAGCTGGGCCGTGACCAAGGGGCCGAGCATCGACCCGGCCGACAAGCGGCTGGCGGTGCGGACGGAAGATCATCCGCTCGATTATGGCACGTTCGAAGGCTCCATCCCCAAGGGGGAATATGGTGGCGGTACGGTGATGTTGTGGGATCACGGGACATGGGAGCCGATTGCCGGCAAGAGCGCCGACGATATCAGGGACGGCCACCTGCACTTCATCCTGCATGGACAGCGGATGAAGGGCGAATGGCTGTTAGTGCGGATGAAGGGGCGCCCTAAGGAAAAACGCGAAAATTGGTTGCTGCGCAAGATCGACGACAAGGAGGCTGGATCGGGCGACATGTTGGTGGAGCGGGCGCTGACCAGCATCCTGACCGACCGTTCCATGGCGCAGATCGAGGCGGACAAAGGTGGAGAACAATCGCTGGCAGGTGCGAAAGGCAAGGCCTTTTCCGCCAGGATGCAGGCGGCGAAGGTTCATAATGCGAAGGTTGCGCCCAAGCGTAAAGCGCGCTCCGCCGCCCTGCCCCGGTTCGTGAAGCCCCAACTCGCGACGCTGGTGGACGCTGTACCGACCGGCAACGACTGGTTGCATGAGATCAAATATGACGGCTATCGCGCGCTGATCGCGGCGAGTGGCGAGACTGTGCGGCTCTATACCCGCAACGGCCTAGATTGGACCGACAAGTTCGCGCCGTTGGTTGCATCGATCGCCACGCTGGACCTGCCACCTTGCCTGATAGATGGCGAAGTCGTCGCGCTGGATAACGATGGCAATCCGGATTTCTCCACGCTTCAAAATGCGCTCAAACGGGGGCACGGCCAGGAGGATGCCGATCATCCATTGCACCTGTTTGCCTTCGATCTCCTGTCGCTTGATGGACAGGATCTCAAGAGCCTGACGACGATCGAGCGCAAGGAGCGGCTGGAGGCGCTGCTGGTCGACGCCGAGGCCCCCATCCATGTTTCCGACCATGTGCTGGGCGCGGGTGAGAGCCTGCTCCGGTCGCTGTGCGAGGCGGGGCAGGAAGGCATCATCTCCAAACGCGCGGACGCCCCCTATCGCAGTATGCGAACCCGCAGCTGGGTTAAGGTCAAATGCACGCGCCGACAGGAGTTCGTAATCGTCGGCTGGTCGAAAAGCACGGCCAAGGCGCGGCCGTTCGCATCGCTGCTGCTTGCCCAGCATGAGGGCAAGACACTGATCTACAAAGGCAAGGTCGGGACAGGCTTCGATGGTGCAACAATGGATGATCTCGCTACGGCGATGTTGCCGCTGGCAACGGACAAGCCGGCGGCTGATGTGCCTCGCGTAGAGGCACGCGGCGCCAACTGGATCAAGCCCAAGCTGGTCGCGGAAGTTGCATTCGCGGAATTCACCGGCGACGGCCGCATCCGCCATGGCAGTTTCCTGGGCCTGCGTGCCGACAAGCCGGCCACGGCCGTGAAACCGGAAAAGCCCGCGCCCGCCCCCTCCCCGCAAAGCAGCGCCGCGACCAGCAGCCGCGAGCGGGTCATCTTCCCGGACAGCGGGCAGACCAAGGGCGATCTGGCAGACTATTATGCCCGCATCGCACCGTTGATGCTGCCCTTCGCAGCAAACAGGCCGATCAGCCTGGTGCGCTGCCCGCAAGGCCGAGCCAAGAAATGCTTCTTCCAGAAGCATGACAGCGGCGCTTTGGGCGATGCCGTACGGCAGGTGCCCATCCGGGAGAAAAATGGCGGGTCGGAGGATTATATTTATGTCGAGGATGCCGAAGGTCTGCTTGCCTGCGTCCAGATGGGGACGATCGAGTTTCATGGCTGGGCGAGCCGGGCGGATGCCGTCGAGCAACCAGAGCGGATGATCTTCGATCTCGATCCCGATGAAGGGCTGGACTTCGACTTCGTGAAGCAGGCGGCCGCAGATATACGCGATCATCTGACCGATATCGGCCTGGTTTCCTTCGCCATGCTCTCTGGCGGCAAGGGCGTGCATGTCGTCGTCCCGCTGACCACCGGCCATAGCTGGGAAACGCATAAGGATTTTGCCTCCCGCTTCGCCCAGGCGCTGAGCGCCGCGGAGCCGGAGCGCTTCACCGCGACGATGAGCAAGGCGAAACGGAAGGGCCGCATCTTCATCGACTGGCTGCGCAACCAGCGTGGCAGCACCGCGATCCTGCCCTATTCTGCGCGCGCCCGCGCAGGCGCGCCGGTCGCGGTACCGATTGCGTGGAGCGACCTTAAGGGCATGAAGGATGCCCATCCCTTTTCGATCGATGACATAGATGCACTGTTGAAGCGGGCCACCAAACTCAAGGGTTGGGGCTTCTCGGCCCAGGGCCTGCCTGAAATCTAAGGCTGGACGCGCGATCAGAGCGACCGATTGCGTCCGGGTGGAACGAGAAATATTGCGCACGCGATAGTCATGGCGCCGCCATCCACGCGCAACGTTACCTGTCTCGTCTGACATACCATGTCGGATGACGCCCAAGCAGCGAGGGCCATCGAACAGCTCGGTTTGCGCCCCGTTGGCAAAGCCTCGATCAGCTTGCGAGGCGCGGCACCGGGCTGATTTCGATCTCGTGAATGTCCTCGTCACCGCCAGCGTTGCCATATTTTATGCCCCAAGGCGCCAGAGCGCTCGTGAGGCTGGCAACAATCTGAATTGCGACGACGGACCAAGCTGGACTGTCCGTTGCCAGGCGATATGCAATGGCGCATGACCAGTTCTCCAAATCGAAGCGCTCCACGCAGCCTAGAAGGCAATGCGGCCATTCTGGACGCCGCCCGAACCGTGATCGCGCAACGGGGATTGTCCGGCATGAGCCTGCGCACCGTCGCCGACCAAGCGGGCATATCCGTCGGCTCGATAAGCTATCGCATCGGCGACCGCGCGACGCTGGTCAGCGCTATTGTCCACCGGGAAATCGAATTGCTCGCGGTAGTTGGCCAACGCTGGCGAGAGCGCCTGGCTGGGGTCGATCCCGTCGCGGCACACATCCTGCCCGACCTGATCTGCGAATGGCTCGACCTGGCCGAAAGGCGCACGTCGGCGATCGTGACATGCGAACTCACGCTTCTTGCCAGTCGGGACGCCCAGGCGATGCCAGACGTGAAGACATTGCTGGACCATGGAGAAAGGTTGTGGAGCGATCTGCTGGGGAACATAGCCCTGAGCCGAAGGGTCGCGCGCTATTGCCTGGATGAGCAGCCCTTCTCGCTGCTGCTGGCGGCCAATGTCGATTACCGGCTACTGCGCTATTCCACGGTGCGCGGGTTGTTGCGGGACGATAGTCCGTCGGATGGGGGCGATAGGGACGCTTGGCATATGCAGTTGGTTGATCGGCTGGCAGTGCCGGCAGCCGCCGCACTCGGCAAGGCGGCCGAAATGCCCGGAGGTGCCAAGGCAGTCATTGCCGAACATATTGCCGACGTCATCATCGAGCAGGGCGTGGGCGCACTTTCCCATCGTGTGGTCAGCCACGCCTCCGCCATCGCCGCGTCCAGCATAGCACACCATTATCCCACACAACGGGACATAGTTTTCGCAGGGGTCGAGGCGATCTATCGACGGATGCGCGCGGATATACGGGCATCCAATGCCGCTGCACCGGGCAGTGGCGATGTAATCCGCCTGACCCATGACAGCGCTCTGACCGCTTTATGGAACCCGGACTTCATACCTTTTGCGATCGACATGCGGCGACGGCGTGCGGAAAATGTGCACGTCCAGATCGCCCAATGGCTGGATATCCCACCGGGGTACGACAGGGCCCGCGTGCAGGCAATGATCATGGCGCTTATCGGCAACGGCTTGCGCATGATGGCTGTCGGAGAAACCCAGCCGTCCGTACCAGACGCCCTCCGACTGCTCCGCTGATGCAGTACGGTCGTTTTAACAATATTATTTTGTAGGGCGTATAAACCGAACGATCGTCTTAAAACCGTCACCAAGCGACACTAGTGCCGCCCCTACATTCACGGGGACGGAACAACGATCATGTCAATTCTCAACGGGAAGCGCCGCTTCTACCTGATTTCCACAATGCTGATGGGGGCTGCGGCGCCTCTTGGTTTATGTGCCGCCCATGCACAGGAAGCGAGGGAAGATTCGGGCCTTACGGAAATCGTCGTAACTGCCGAGCGTCGCGCGGAAAGCAGCCAGAAAGTGCCATTGGCGATTCAGTCGATCAGCGGCGAAAGCTTGGCCCGGACTGGCTACACGTCCGTCACCGACCTTCAATACACCATGCCGGGCGTGCAATATGACCCGACCCAAGGCGCAGCGTTCCAGATCCGCGGCGTCGGCAGTACGTCCTTCGACTTTTCCAACGCCAAGTCGGTCAGCGTCGTGGTTGACGATGTCGTCATGGACGGCCAGCGCGCCAACGGCTTGACGGGGCTGGTCGATATCGATCGCGTCGATGTGCTGATGGGACCGCAAGGGACGTTGTTCGGGAAAAATGCCACGTCCGGCGTCATCGCGGTGACCACGGTCAAGCCCAAGATCGGCGATACGTCCGTAAAGGCCAGTGCCAGCTTTGGCGAGCATGACGAGCGCATCCTCAACGGCACGGTGAATATCCCGCTGGGACCGATCGCGGCACTGCGCGTCTCCGGCTTCGACCAGGCGTTCGACGGATTCGGCCGTAACGTGACGCTGAATCGCAAGGTCGGATCGCAGCATGAATATGGGGGGCGCGCCAAGCTTTATCTGGAGCCGTCGGACAGCTTCAACCTGATGCTGTCGGGCGACTATGCCTATCATTGGGACAGCAGCGTCCGGACGCCGGTATCGGGCCAACCCGCCGCCGTGACCGCGATCCTGAACGAACTGGGCGTCTTCCCCGGCCCGGAAAGCGCCGACACGGCCGACTCGTCCTTTGGCCAGATTACGACCGAAGAATGGGGCACCTCGCTACGCCTGAATGCCAAGATCGGCGATCTCGACCTGACCTCGATCACAGCCTATCGTCGCACGCGATACGACAATGCGACCCCCGCGAGCCTCGTGCCGGTGGATCGCTACGCCTATATCCCGTTCAACAACGGCTATCTGGATACTGAAAAGGTCAGCCAGGAAGTCCATCTTGCCTCGCCCACGGGCGGTTTCATCGAATGGCTGGTCGGTGGATTCTACAACGATCTTCGCGCCCGGCAAGTGCAGTTGCAATGGGGCACGCTAGGCACACCGCTCTACACCAACGGCGTCCCGGCGGCGCGGTTGTTTGCGCTGACCGGGGCTATCGGGGTGGACGCCAACGCCTCGCGCTTCGACGCCCAGAACGAGACGATGGCCGCCTTCGGCCAGCTCAAATTCAATATCTCGGATCGCCTCAGCCTGACGCTGGGCGGTCGATACACCCATGACAATAATTCGCAGGGTCTGGATTTCATCACCGTCGATCCGGTGCCGATCGCGGGCTATACGCCGATCTTCGTCGGTTCGAGCGCCGGGCCCGCCATCGACTATGGAAAGGTTTCGGGCAATAATTTCTCATACCGCATCGCCCCGCAGTTCCAGATGACCGACAATGTCATGCTCTATGCGAGCTATTCGACCGGCTACAAGCCGGCAGGCATCGCCTTTGTCGGCAACAAATATGCGCCCTATCGCGACGAAACCGTCAAGGCATGGGAAGCGGGTATCAAGTCCGAATGGTTCGGCCGCCGGTTGCGCGTGAACGTCGATATCTTCCGGTCGGACTTCAAGGATTTCCAGGCGACCATCCTGACCAAGATTCCTGACGGCAATGGCGGCTTGCTGGATGCGACGGTGATCGGCAATGCCGGTGGCCTGCGCACGCAGGGCGTGGAAGGCAATGTCGCGGTGCAGCCGATGCGCGGCCTTACCCTGTCTGGCGCACTCAGCTATACGGACGCCAAGTTCACCGACTATATCTACAATGCCACGACCGATTATACCGGATCGCGCCTGACAAATTCTCCCAAATGGTCGGGGACGGCGGCGATAGACTATGAAACCGAGTTCGGCTCCGGGTTTGGCGTGCGCGCCCACGCCGATTATGCGTATCGCAGTGAATATTGGACCGTTGTGGGTCAGCCCGCTTACTCGAACGTGCCAAGCTATGGCTTGGTCAACACCCGTCTGACGTTCGCGCTGCCCAGCAAGAAAGTCGAGTTTGGCGTGTATGCCCGCAACCTGTTCGACACCTATTTTTCGACAGGTTGGCAGAATTACGGCGCGCTTGGCCTGCTCCACTATACCTCGCCCAATGCTCGTCGCACGGTTGGCGGTTTCGTAAACGTCAGCTTCTGATCGCTGGACCGGAGACATTGATCATGAAAAACCATATCATCGGCAGCTTGGCCGCCGCCACGCTTCTTGCAGGCGCGGCGGTGGCGCAGGCCCCGAACCCCGGCACCGCGTCGGCCCAAGACTCGCTGCGGATCAACCAGATCCAGGTCGTTGGCACCCATAATAGCTATGCCATGCCCGCGGACCCGCGCGTCATGTCGCTGATGGCACCCCGCCTCTCCAAGCTGATGCAATCGATGGTCAAGACCCTGTCACCCGACAAGGCGGCGGCAATGCAGGACGAACATCCGGGCGGCATCACCGATATGGCCAAGACACTCGACTATGTGCAGATGCCGCTCCAGGCGCAGCTGCGCAGCGGCGTGCGCAGCCTGGAGATCGACATGCAGCCCGATCCAATGGGGGGCGCCTATGCCGATCCGCTGCCTTATCGGCAACTGCGCGAAAAGGGCGCAACCGACCTTGCACCTATCTATCGCGATGAACTGTCCAAGCCAGGCATGAAGGTCTTCCATGTCGCCGATCTTGATTTTCGTAGCCAATGCCCAACACTCAAATCCTGCCTGACGATCCTGAAACAATGGTCGGATTCGGAGCCGGATCACAGCCCGGTCTTCATCCTGCTGGAGCCCAAATTATCTGGCTTGGACAAAGTCATTCCAGGCGCAGCAGTCGTGCCGCCCTTCGACAAGGCGGCGTTTGAGGAAGTGGATGACGCCATCCGCTCCATCCTGGGCCGGGACAAGGTTTTCACGCCTGACGACCTGCGGGGCGACATGGCGACATTGGAGGCAGCGGCGCTCGCCAAACGCTGGCCTACCGTGGCGCAAGCGCGCGGCAAATTCCTGTTCCTGTATCTGGTGCCGGGCATGAACCTGCCCGCCTTCGCGCCCTATCTGGACGGGCGCCCCTCTTTGCAAGGCCGAATGGCCTTTGTTCAGGGCCAGGCTGGCATGGCCCACACGGCGTTCATGTTGTTCGACAATTCACTGACCCGTGGTGCCGACATCCGCGACGCGGTGAAGAAGGGATATCTGGTTCGTACCCGCGCGGACATCGACACCGCCGACGCGAGAAAAAATGACGTCGCGCGCAGGGACTCAGCGTTGACCAGTGGCGCACAGATTGTTTCGACCGACTATCTCACAGCGCCCAACATCTACGCAAATTCCTACCATCTCGCTCCCTTCGCCAAAGGCTGGCGCTGCAATGCGGTAACGGCGCATTGCGCGACATCTCAATAACGTTCTTTGCCGCGCCGCAACCAACATCGCGGCGCGGTGGATTTCAGGAACAAGCCGTAGTTTATCTTCGTCGGCCTTACATTGGAGCCATCGGAAGACCCGGTGCGGTTCGAAATCCAACATTGGATTGCCTTGGAACTGTCATTCGCAATGTCCAGCCGCACCGCTCCCACTCGAAGCGGGACTGTCTCGTGCTATCTTCGATCAAGAGCGGACCTGTGGATAAAAACCAGAAGGCCAGGGTTGGGACGCCGCCAATACAGGTCGATCATCTTCAATCTCCTCGCAGATCCTGAATCAGATTGCGTCAGTCATATCAATGGGTCCTGACCCTAGGTTCAGGACCTGTTAAATCTCTCGCCGAACAGGTGATTGGTTGATTCAATGGCGGCGTCAGGAGGGGTCGCCATGAGTGATCTGATGTGGTTGTCGGAGGCGCAGATGCGCCGGATCGAGCCATATTTCCCGCTGTCACACGGGGTCCCACGGGTCGATGAAGGGCAGGCCATTGGTCATGCTGCTGAGCGAGCGCCAGATGAGCGACTACAAACGGGGGCGTCCTGATGCTCGACGCTTTGCCGCACGCCAAAGCCCTGCTCGGCGATCGTGGCTATGACGCCGACTGGTTTCGCAACGCGCTTGCCGAACGCAACATCGCGGCCTTCATCCACTCAAAGAGGAACCGGAAGATCCCCACCCCACACGACGCTGTGCTATATCGCCAACGCCACAGGATCGAGAATATGTTGGGCAGGCTGAAGGACTTGCAGCGCATCCATACCCGCTACTGATCGATGCACCCACACATTCATGTCCGCCATCTGCATCGCTGCAACCGTCATCTTGTGGATCAATCCATGAGTCCTGATCTTAGTCCTATACATATATGGCTGGCCGTATGTTTGGTAATTACCACTTCATGCGACCGCGAGGATTGTGAACCGTCCTGCACCCAGCGTCATGTCGGTAGCGTCTTCATGACGTCCCAAGTCGTTTATAACGCTGCTTGTTTCAACAGCGCTTCCATCTACACTCAAATGCCATGTCGCAGGAATGGGTAGTCGCACGATTGCCCGACTATTGGGTGGAACCTCTATTTCAAGCGAAAAGCGATTGTCGTACCGTTCCCATTCGACCTTGATCGGCCCTAAGACGCTGTCATAGCGTGCTTTGCATCTTGGCACTCGCGCATCGAATATTGGGTCAAAACGAAAGGTGCGAAAGCCTGGTTCGACCGGCGCAATCCCGGCAACGCGCCGCATGATGAAACCACTGACCGCGCCGAGTGCATAATGGTTGAATGAGTTCATGGCGACATCGCCTGCATCACCATTCCAGCGTTCCCAGATCGTCGTCGCGCCACGCGAGACCATATATCCCCATGAAGGGAATTCGGTGCGTAACAGAAGATCATAAATCAAGCCGTTGAAACCGCCCGCTGCAAGACAGTCCAGACTCCCGGGCGTCCCCAGAAAGCCGGTTGACAACAATGTGCCACGCTTTCGAATATCGGCGGCCAGCTTTGTAAATGCTGCGGAACGCAGCTCTGCAGGAACCAGATCATAGTTCAGCGCCAGGATATAGCCGGTCTGCGACCCGTTGCCTACGGTCCCATCAGACTGGATAAAGGCGCGCGCAAAGGAAGACTGGGTTTGGCGGCTAAGCGCTGCATATTCCTGATGGGCCGCGTTACGCCCCGTAGCCGCCGCCATCTGCGCCATTGCGTCCACGCTATGCTTGTACGTCGCGGTACCGACAAGGTCCTTGGGAGTAGTAGGATCGCCTGGTTTCGCAGCGTCCAGAGCCAGCCAGTCAGCATAATCGCGGCCACGTTTGTTGGCCCACACATGATCGGGATTGTTGGCCATGATATTGGCGATATAGCGTTGCATCGCCTGCCAATTTTCGTCGATAACGGCTGTGTCCCCCGACCGCAGAAAGCTGGTCCAGGGCAGTATCACGCCCGCATCGGCCCATCCTGGGCTGGATTGCGTGGCATCGGTTGGCAACGGCCCACCGCGTGGCGCGAAATCAGGAAATGCGCCATTGGGCGCCTGCCAGTCGCGCACATCGCGCATGAAGCGGCGGGTAAAAGGTGCGACATTCATATTGAACGCCGCTGCGTCCCAGAAGACGTTGGCATCCCCCATCCATCCCAATCGTTCATCGCGCTGGGGACAGTCGGTCGGTATGCCCATGAAGTTGGACCGCTGGCTCCAGAGCGCATTGTGCCACAATGCCTGAATCAGGGGGTTATCGACATCAAGAAGACTGGTTTCGTCGAGATCGCTGTGAATCACGAGCGCCTGTAGGTCTTCGACAGTCGGTCGTCCGGGGAAGCCGGTCAGTTCGACCCAGCGGAAGCCATGATATGTAAAACGCGGGACATAGACTTCATCGCCCTCGCCTCGCAGAATATAGGTGTCGGTGGCACGAGCGGCACGCAAATTGGCCTGGTCAATTTCGCCACCAGCCTTGAGCATTTCGGCAAACCGCATGACGACTTTTGTTCCCGCAGCGCCCCTGACACGCAGTTGGGGCAGGCCCGCGAAATTTTGGCCGAAGTCGAAGACGAATACGCCCGGGCGAATCTCCGTGACCGTGCGCGCCTTTAATGTACGCACCACCCTGATTGGCGGCGCTTCCATCGCCCCGATAATGATTTGGGGCGCATCACCCAGCGTCGCGTTCGTCCAGGTCGCTTCCGTTGCAAAGGCTGGGCAGTCCCATCCCGGCTGTTCCTGGCGGGCGTCATAATCTTCGCCATTATAGATTTCGGCCATGCCGATCGGCGATTTGCTGATCGCCCAGGATGCATCGCTGGCGATGATCTCGCGATCTCCATTCTCATACAGAATTTCCAGCTGACCTGAAAAACGCAGCGGCGGATCGCCGAACGGGAAGCGGCCTGCAGGCGCGCTGTAGCTGCCATACCAGCCGTCGGCGACCCACGCGCCTATGGCATTGTCGCCCGCGATAATCAGGTCCGTCACATCATGGGTGCAATAATATGCCCGTTTGCGAAAATCCGTGCATTCGGGCGCTAACAGTGCATCGCCGACACGCTTGCCATTGAGACGCAATTCATAGGCTCCAAGCGCTGTGGCATAAAGCCGCGCCGATCTGATCTTTCCTCTTGTCTTAAATGATTTGCGCAGCATGAAGGCGCCGCCCCCCGGCCAGCTCTGGGGCTGATGGTCACAGCGTTGGGCCTCCAGCCAGCCAGAAGCATCGTAATCCGGGTCATGCCAGCCCAGCGGTGCCTGCTCGGAAAGACGGGCCCGATCAGTGTTGAAATAGCCAACTGACCCGTCTTCCATTTCCGCACGGACCGACACTGCAAAATTCGGCGTGTCGCGTCCATCGCCGGCAGGAATTGCAACGGTTACGACATGGCGACCTGCCCTGGCCGCTCGGTCGAACTGCTCTACCGGAGGCGGCCCCCATGCGAAGGGCGCGCGATAGGGAAAAGGCAGATCCTTGCCATCGAAAGTCGCGGTGGCAATCCGGCTGGACCCGATATGAATGGACAGTCGCGCCGCTGCCGGCAGATCGAAGGACATATGCAGATGCGATGATTTGTGCGGCGCGGCCTGCGGCGATTGCACCCATGTCAGACCAGCCATCCGGTTCGCACGTTGGATTGGCGTTTCACAGGCAAGCCATTGGCCAGCCCAGTCCGATGCTTCCAGCAATCCCATTTCCCAGTATGACACATCGCTGGATGCGCGGCGCCCGAAGGTGTCCAAGATGGTCACGCGCCAAAAGGCACGTTCGCGCGAACGCAGCGGCCGCCCTTTATAGGCAACGTCAAAACAGGCTGAAGATTCGATCTGCCCGCTGTCCCACAGATCAGGTCGGTCGGCTTGCAATAGTGCTGGAGAACTGGCTACGCAAACACGATAGTCGCGCTGCATCACATTTCGTTCGTTCGACTGGAGGCGCCAGCTCAGGCGGACGGCATGACTGTCGATACCGATCGGACGTTCAAGCTGTTGCACCCGCATGTCCAAGACGGCAAGCGCCGGGGCGGATCGTGCTACCGCAGGGGCGGCCAAGCCCAGGGCAGCCCCGGCCGCGCTGCCCAGTTTCAGGGCGGAGCGACGATTGATTTTTGCCGGCATCGGGCATTATCCTTGTGTGTTTGCATTCTCCAGGCGCCAGTGGCACCGATCAAGTCTGCGCCGAGACGCGCAGATGCAGGTTGCCCTCACCTGTCAGATGAACCAGTTGCTTGTCACGATCGAATGTTATGGCGAAGTCGCCTTCGATCAGTTCGAACAGCGGATCGTCCCTAAAGTGGAAGCGCGGCACATATATTTCGCTCACCGCGCCGCATGATCCGGCGGCGATCCGGCATTCGAAACAAGCATTGTTGGTGTCGAAACGCATTTCCTGCAACAGCCCCGCGGCGCGACGGACGTAGGGGCGGCAGAAACCCGCGATCGCGCGTCCGCCTGAATCGGGATCTTCGAGCCGGTCCATCTGATCGACAGAAAAAATCGACAGATCTTCCTGGTTCCAACCATCTCCAATCATCAGATCGTTGCGGTTGCTGGCGGTGTAATTCCACTGGGTGCAATGGATCTGAAGCGAGTCCATGGCTTCGTACATGAGCGACAAGGCGCCGATATGCTGTTCCCAAGGTGTATCGCTTCGATCGCCGGCCCGCCAGGCAGCAAAGGCAGCGCCATGTTCAAGATCATAAGGTATGCCAAATTCGCCAATCAGCGTTGGCGCTCCATCTGGCGAAAAGCGCTCGGCATGCTCCATGATGCGCCCAAGTTGGGCGCAATAGACGTCGCGCAGAGCGTCGCGGCCATAGGCGGTTTCACCAGTACTAAAATCATATGCGGCTTCTGGTGAGAAGCGTTTGGTGTACAGGGTCGAGAAATCATACCAGTGGCTGGCGTTAACCGACCGCTCAGGCATCCGGTCAGGGAAACCCTTGCCCGACAGCCCTGCGTAAGGCTCAAGTTCGGCAAAGATCGCCCAATCGGGATTATGTCGCCTTATCGTCCGTGCGACATCCTCGAACAGTGGCCGATATGCGTCACGAGCGACATCATAGGCCCGGCCGCCGTCATGCTCGAAGAAGTCATCGCGCACGTCGATCGCTCGTCCCTCCGCCAAACGGTAGGCACCGGCGATTTCGAACGGACAATCAACCCCATTCTGCCAGATCGATACGCCCGCTGCGTTGACCAGCCGTCGACGATCGGCTGACAAAGCCCCGGTTACAAGGTCGCGCTCCACCAACGGCACTTCCACCGGCACGCCGCGCGCGGCGAGCAGGCAATCGAGCGGGGACATGGCTAGACCGATGCGAGGGCGGAGCGGGTTTTGGGCCGTCGGCGCGACATGGCGGTAACTTAGAGAACGGCCTATCCACCCGGTTACGGGTTCATTCAACGTGTCAAAGCCGATAATGTTTGGCAGATGCGCGACCCGACGCGCCACCGCATCCATCGCCCCAAGATAGCAACCCTGCAGGAAATCCTGCACGTTGCGTCCGTCCACCTGCAATTGTGGCGTAAATATCCGGCCGGTCCAAAACAACGTCCACATGATGCCCGTGGGGGGTAGCCGATGATTGGCCCCCCAGCTCATCTGTGGATAGGCATCCTGCCACCCGCCCTTTGCATAATCATAGACATTTTGCATGACATGCGCCGCGTCGGCGGCATGGAAACGGGTGAAATCCAGGCCTACGGCTTCGAATGTCCAACCTGGTGCACCGCTTCCCCCGGTCATCCGACTCCATACGTCCTGATGAAAATCCACAAAGACATAGAGGCCATGCTCGCCTGCGCGGCGGCACACTTCTGCAAGATAGTCGAGATAGTCCTGATCATAGAGTCCCGGCCCTGCATGTTCGACCGCTTCCCAGGTCGTGAGCAGCCGCACGACGTTGAAGCCCCAGTGACGCAGACGTTCCAGATGAGCGTCCGCCTCGTCCAGGGGGAACGGGCGTCCGATGAATGACACCGTCCGATGATCGGAAAAGTCACTTGGATAATTCGTCCCGCCGTAAGGAAATGGTACCTTACAATCCCCGCCCAAATTGACGCCCCGCAGGATCACCGATCGCCCCGCTGTGTCCACAAAATGAGCGCCCTCAACAAGGAGAGGATCACAGGTCGGCATAATGGCTTGCATGGTCATGGCGCTCTATTGCCATGCCCCCGTGCCCCGGCAAGCCATCGCCGGCCCAAGGTACCGATGGAGCAAGCCAAACGACCATTCAGCATAGAAGGGGACGATAAGGGCCGTGCCTTCCATGCAGGGAGGTGGCACAGATCCACAAAAGTCAGGGAGTTATCATACCGTGTCGCAGCAAATGCCTCTCCACCGAAAAATCGGCTATGCTTTTGGGGACTATGGCTGCAACCTGTACTGGCAGAGCATCTCCTTCTTCCTCCTGTTCTTCTACACCGATATCATCGGCCTTCCTGTGGTTACTGCGGGCCTGATTTACATGGTAGCGTCGATCTTCGATGGCGTCATCGATCCGCTGGCCGGAGCCGCAATGGACCGGGTGAATACCCGCTGGGGCCGCTATCGTCCTTGGCTGGTCGTCGGTGCGCTCCCTCTCGCAGCGTCCTTCGCCCTGCTCTACTGGCGTCCGCCGCTGGAGGGCTCAGCGCTGGTGGCCATGCTGCTTGCAGTGCACCTGCTATTTCGCGTCTGCTATACCCTTGTCGCCGTGCCGCTGGCGTCGCTCAGCGCGCGGTTGACATCGCGATCGGACGAGCGGACCACGCTCGCATCGCTGCGCATGCTGTTCGGCGCCAGTGCAACCGCGACCATCGGCTTTGCCACCCAGCCGCTGGCGGCTGCGCTCGGTGAGGGCAATCAGGCAACTGGCTTGTTTCTCGTCGCCATATTGATCGGATTGCTGGCAAGCATCGCGTTTCTGGTATCCTTTGCATCGACGCGCGAGCCGCCAGTCGACCATGACGTCCTGCGAAGTAACGCAAACACTGGCTATGTCGGCAGCGTCCTGCGCAACCGTGCCTTCCTGACGCTTGCCGCTGGGCTTTTGTGTGCCACGATCTCGACGACGGCTCTCAATAAATCTCTGCTTTATTATTTCAAATATGTGGTGGAGGATGAAGCCAGCGCTCGCTACGCATTGTCGTCGAGCGCCGTGATCGCCCTGATTCTGGCGCCGGTCTGGGCGATATTGGGCCGGCGGATCGGCAAGCGAGCCATGTGGCTGACCGCGATTGTAATGGGGCTGGGCGGTCTTTGCGCATTTCTTTTGATCCGCCCGACGTCTTCAGTCGGCGCGTCCCTGTTCTTCATGTGGATGCAGGTGGTCACGGTGGGGGTACAAGTCGGCTATTGGGGCACTCTGCCCGATACCGTCGAATATGGGCAGTGGCGTGGGGGGTCGAGACAAGAGTCCTTTCTGTTTGGCCTGTTCATGTTTTTCCAAAAGGCAGGGTTCGGATTGGCCGCCGCACTTTATGGACTGTTGCTGTCGTGGATCGGCTATGATGCCAATGCGCCAATGAGCCCAATGACAATTTCCGGCATCGGTTTCGTCATGGCAGGATTGTCGGCCGCCGGGCTTATAGGAAGCGGGCTTGCCACATTGCTGTCACCCCTGCGCCTGGGGGTTCATGAGCGGATTGTATCGGAGTTGGCGGCGGCAGAAGGGCAAGCCGTGCGCGAGGATGGCGTTATCGCACGCCCCTGATCCAATGGCCGCCTTGTGATGCCCCGCGCACCGCGACGTTCAAGCCGCAAGCGGCGCTACCCGGAAGGCGCTGGGTACAGCGCCGAAGCGCCGGGCAAACGCGCGCGTAAATGCTGCGTTGCTGAGATAGCCGGACTGGAAAGCGATTTGTGAAACAGGTTGCCTGGTGCGCCTGAGAGCGCTGGCCGCTGCCTGCAACCGTCTTTCTGCCAGACATTCAGCGACGGTCTCTCCGAACAGTAGCTTGAAACCCCGGATCAGGCGAGCTCGTCCCAGCCCACAGGCACGCGCGAGGCCTTCGATCGTAATCTTATCGGCGAACTGCGTTTCGATCATTTTACGCGCGCGGGTCAGGCGCTCCCGCTCTTCGCGGTGCAGCACCATCTCGCCACCGGTCGGAACCAACGCATTAGAGCGCCACGCGTCCATCGTCTCACAGAGCAGCTCCTGTGTTTGCGCCTCGGCGCGAAGTCGGGCAGCGGGGCTGGTCGTTTCCATTCGAGCAGTGGCGGCGATCAGTGCTTCCATCGCAGCTGTCGGAAAATAGCTGCCGGGCGCTATCGATGGCACGGATCGGTCGCCGCCCCACCAGCTCGCCATCAGATCTTCATGCACCATGCCCACAATCCGGCCGCTGAAGCCAGGGTCGGCCTCATCAGGCTCCAGATAAGCGACTATGAGGTGTTCGCCCTGACGAACCGCGCTCTGCACACCTTCATCGAAGAGAAAAACATACCAGCCAGCATCCGGTCGAGCGTCAGGGCCATGCAGTACACAAAGCAGCGAGGCGTGGGACATGGCTCGGTGAACAGCAGCATCGACATATGGTGCGGTCCAGTCCGATCGATAGGGCAAGCGGCTCATTGCATACAGGCCCGCGTGTCACAGTGCGCTCCATCGGCAAGCGCAAAGTCACGACAATTATCGAAACTGCCAACGTTGGCAGAATTGAGTAATAAAAATATTTTCAAGATCACTCTCCTCTATCACCGGCGATGCCGAGTCCGATTTTCCGGTTGCTAACTGATTTTTTGATACCGACGTCGTCAAATGTCAATCTTTGATAATCAATACCATATAATGAGATATTTCTAATTTGTGCAGAGACGATATTGACAGCCGTCATCAATCCACAGACGCATAGCATCCTCGCGTACCATTGCGGCGCGACCAAAAAGCAAAAGGATAAACGCAATGGTGGAACCGGCGCGGGACGAGCAGGATACCGACGGTCAGGCCACCGGCAAGCTTGCAATCACGATCGTAGATGTCGCGCGCGAAGCCGGCGTCTCGATCAGGACGGTATCGCGCGTCCTGAACGGCGAGAAGCATGTCAGCCTAAAGAAACGAATACGGGTTCAGGAAGTCATAGACCGCCTGGCTTTCGTACCGAGTGCCAGCGCCCGCTCGCTTCCGAGCAGCCGTTCCTATACTTTGGGACTTATTTTCGAAAAACTCAGCTCCAACTATATGATGGACATTCAACTCGCAGCGATCGAGGAATGCCATAAAAGCGGCTACCGCCTCGTAATAGAGGAATTCACGCCCGAAATGCTGGCGTCGGTCGCTGCTGCGCGCACCGCGGTAGCCAATCTGCGCGTCGATGCTGCCATTCTCCTCCCTCCCGCATGTGACAACAGCATCCTTCTCGACGCTCTCGACGCCGTGCGGATCGGCTACACCAGGCTATCGCCTGCCGTTGCACTCGATCGGTCGGCCGCAGTGACCATGGATGACGAGAGCGCCACCCATGCGATGGTCAGTCATCTTGCCGAACTGGGCCATCGCCGCATCGGGTTCCTGGTCGGCAATATCGGCCATGCCTCGGCTCACCGCCGACTTCAGGCCTTCTGGACAGCGCTCGATCGTCTTGGACTGCCAAGGACCGATGCGTTGATCCGGCAAGGTGACTATAATTTCGATTCAGGCCTTGCAGCAGGCCACGACTTGCTCAGCGAGGCGGAACCGCCGACCGCCATTTTCGCGTCCAATGACACCATGGCAGCCGGCGTTATCGCAGCAGCGGGCATGCGCGGTTTGCGCGCACCCCAGGATCTCTCGGTCTGCGGGTTCGATGACAGCCCATTGTCGCGACATATCTGGCCGTCCCTCACCACGATCCACCAGCCTTTGGCAGAAATGACGCGCGCGGCCGTAGGCCAGCTGCTCACGCCTGAACGCAAGAAGCGGCTCATTTCCTTCGACTTCAACCTTGTCGTCCGTGCGTCGACCACTGCCCCGCCTCGCACATGAAGCGTGTCCGAGGCGGCGCGCAGGATCACGCCTTCAATCGATTGCTCCCAGCCTGCGTCTGCCAGAATATCCGCTCTTCGCCCTCGGGGTCAGACACTAGGCGACACTGCGCGTCGATCAGCATGGTTTCGCGCCGCTCCAAACTATAGGGTTTCCATGCATCTGCTCCGCGCAGGGATGGCTTTCCCGTGCGAGCGAAACTGGCCCACAACGCGCTCATGTTCGCGCTTGTCTGGATGCGGCCAGGAGACTGGTCCGCATTGAAACGATCTGCAGGCGCCTCACTTTCTGCGCGAACATTGTTGAATTTCATGCGAATATCTGCGGCGTGGGGTGATCCCATAGGATAGGTTGTGCCAGGCACAGGCGCAGGCGACTGATAATCGAGCAGATAAGCATAGACTGGAGCAGCCGCCTCGGCTGCTTTTTGCTCAGCCAGATGCACAGCATGGGCGCGCCAAGGCGCCGCCGTCTCGATCGCCATCAATAGTTGAGAAGGTGACGCATCTGGTCGCGTGCGTCGGAAGGTCTGCAACCACGCATCTGTTTGATCGCCCAGTGCGGTTTTGAGCCGGACCATCAGGCCCGCTTCGTCCAGCGAGAAGGCGGGCGTGTCTGCCAAATGGAAAAATACGGCCTCATCCTTGCAACCGCCAACGATCAATGGCTTTTGGGCAGAGATCGCCGGTGCGCGGACCTTGAAGGGCAGTTCGGGTAATGTCCGCTTGTCAATCATGGGCCAGAAGGCTTGGTCGCGGCGATTCGGACGCTGACCCGGCATGCGTGCGCCGGGTATGGACTGATCCTGCCCGCCAGTCTGATAGGCCAGAAATTGGGCGGTCGGCAACGTGAGCAGCTTTTGCGGGTCGCTCAACCCGAAGGCCCTCATCATGGCTCGCGCGGTTTCCGTCGCTTCGTCTGTCGACCATTCATTGGGGCCGATCGCGCTTTCAATCGACGCCTTGTGGAAATAGGGGGCAGCGCTTGGCATGCCATAAAGCGCAGTCACCTTGCCGCCGCCGCCGCTCTCCCCAAAAATCATGACGTTGTCCGGATCGCCTCCCAGCGCCTCGATATTGTCATGGACCCACCGCAATACGGCAACCAGATCGAGCAACCCCTGATTGCCTTCATAGTCGGGGCCCAACAGATCGCCCAGATAGAGATAGCCGAAAATACCGAGCCGATGATTGCTCTCGACCACTACCACATCATGGTTGCGGGCGAGGTTGGCGCCGTTCTGGCCAATGCGCGCGCCTGAGCCGATGGTAAATCCGCCGCCATGGAAATAAACCATTACCGGACGCTTCGCAGCGTCCGGCGCAGGCGTCCAGACATTAAGAAACAAGCAGTCTTCCGCAGGAGCCGGCTCATTGATGCCAGGTTTGGCGCCGGGTTGTACGGAAGGCGCGCCATATAATCCGGCATCCCGTACCCCGGTCCAGGACGGGGGCGACGGGGGTGCGCGGAAACGCGCGACAGGCGATGAAACGGAACCGCCATAGGGAAGGCCGCGAAAGGCACATACGCCCCGCTCCATGATACCTTGGATGCGCCCCTGCCCGATGATTGCGATCGGTCTTGCCGATCCCGACTTCGCCAGCGCCGGAACGCAGCTTGCGCCCAGTGCGAGCACGCCACCGCCCATGAAATGCCTGCGGTCGAACATCCTCTCCTCCTCCTTAAGTTCCAGCGTCCGATCCCATGATCAGCGTTCCGGTCTATTCATTGCGATATGATTGATGCCCGGACGCAGGTCCTGGCGGACCCCGTTCCATTCGAGAAATCCCGACAGCGTGCCGGGTAAAGTGACAGTCGCGGTCAATTGCCCGTGCGCTTGCGCATAATGCGTCTCGATCAACCCCAAAGGATGCGCCATGGCAGCGTCGAGATTGGTTAGATCCCCTAAATGGGGACGGATCGCCACCTTGCCAAAACCGGGGGCATCGCTCTGGATGCCAGCGACATAGGTCAGCAGGCCGCTGGTCGGATGCGAACTCCACGCATGGGTGTCCGACCGGCTCGGATCGGGCATTTCGGGGAAAGCCGTGAAATTCTGTGCAAGCATCGCCCGCCAAGGCTTGAGCATTGCGAGATAGCGATCGGCAAGGCCGGCATGGTCCAGTGCGCGCGCCAGATAGAAGGAGAAATAATAGGTGCTCGCCAAAATGCCCTCCGGCGCTGCCAGTCCGCCCTCGGGCACGGTCACTTTGTCGAGCATCGCTTTCTGCCGGTCAGCCGGAACCAGATCGTAAAGCACAGCCAGGATCGCTGCATGCTGGCTAAATTGTGTCCGAGCCGGCGTGTCAGCATAAAGCCCCCTGCCTGCGTCCCAGCATTGCGCATCAAGGCTGCGCCTAACGACAGTCGACTGATCGCCATAGGCGATCGCACGCGCGCGATCGCCTATGGCCCGCTCCAGGTCTGCACCATCCCGCAACGCACCATAATAAAGCATCGTGATGACGCAATTGGGAGGCCCTTTGCCACCGCGTACATCCCATCCATCCAGATGGCCGATCCAGTCGATGAATGGCCAACCCGACTTTTCCTGGACGATGCCGTTTACGTCGAGATTGTCCTTGTACCAGTCTATGACCGAGCGCGTTCCCGGCAATGTTCGCCGCAGCACCTCTTTATCGGGTTGCCGCATCCAGAAATCATGCAGCGAATTGATCCACAACAGTGCGAAGGGCGGTATCACATTCTTGTTGGTTTCAGGCCAAGCCGATTGCGGCAGTCCCTCAACAACGCGGCTGTGATCGAAGGCCTCGAGCGCCTGCACGGCCAAGCGGTTATCGCCCGCAACGTCATAGGACAGCAGCATCTGAATCCGACTATCGCCAATATATTGCAACTGTTCCCAATAGGCGGTGTCCATATAGGTTTCATGCGCGTCAATGAGGGCCGTCTTCCAACCGATATCCCAGATCGCATTTAACTGCGGGTCATTGCTGACAAACCGGCCCCTGCGTTCGAAGGGATAGCCGGTTTCATAGGTCTCCAGGCGCTCAAGCGTGAGCGGCTGCGCCGCTGTTTTGATCCGCAGTTCGACAAAGCGCCATGTGCGCCACCAGAAAGGTGCAAGCCGCCGGTTGGCCCCACCGTCGGGAACCAACATATCCGTCAAGCCAAGCAGTTTTCCATCGGCTACGCGCGCGCGATCCGCAAAGCGCACGGGCTTTGGCCGGCCACGGTTATCCTGGATCGTTCGTGCTGGATCGTAAAGCGCCTCGGCATAGCTCAACGTCACGCGCGCGCCAGCGCCGCCTGATACAAATAGCGCGGGATAGGCGGCCAAGACGCGACCGGCGTCAACCAGTATCGCCGCCTCGCTATTGGCGGGCACTATGACAGGCTTAGATGGGAAGAGCGATGCGCGTACCCCTGTCGCGCGTACCACCTTACCGCTCGGGACTGACCGATAGGTCATTTGGGGCAGCGTGTCAGGCACCAGCGAGAGAGTGGCAGGACGAGCATCCAGAGCGATGGCGGGCTGCCAGTCCGCGAGCGTCGAGCGAATGGTGGACCAGTCGGTCGCCTGCAATGCCGCAGTGATGGTTTCCGGCCCGCCTGCGGCATAGAAGGTCTGGCCGATCTCACCGATCAGTTGTGCCATGCCCGCAGCAACGCTGCGCGATCGGTCCACCCGGACCTGCCATCCCGCTGGCCCATCGATCAGTCTTTGCTGGGCGGGATCGACCGCCCGAATGTAAAGGGCCGTCCGGCCGCCCGACAGCTGCGCCAGCGGGGCATATTTCCCGTCGCTCCACACCGAAACAGCAACGACATTAGACCCGGTTTTCAGAAAGGGCGCCAGGTCGACGATTTCATATCGCCAATGCTGGCGGTCGCCACGCGCGGGACCCTGCGCAACCCGCTTGCCGTTGACGAACAGGATGAAGCGGTGGTCGGCGCTGATCCTGACCGGCATGCGCGCAGGCTTGCGCAACAGGGACAGTTCATGTCGAAATTGCAGTGCAATCGGATTATTTTCCCTGTCGGCGACAGCCGTTGTTGCGGCCGTAATCCAGTGCGTCAGATCCTGCGCGTTCGCGGGCACGGCCCAGAGCAACAGCAGCGCCAGAGCGGACCGAACGGCTGGAACAAACATCATATCCTATCCCACTTTCATAGCTTGCCGGTCTTCATCTTCGCCGACGACAGTTCATCTGCACGCCACCGGCTCACGAAGCGACGCAACGCCCTTCGGCAACAGGCATTCCTGCAGCGACCGGGTTTCGTCCCGCAATAGCGTAATGCGATCAGACGCGATCGCATTACGCTCCCCTTCTCTTTGATCACCAACATTACCCACGTGAGCGGAGATCATCCGCCCTCCTGAGAAACGCTCTAGAAGCGCAGCTTGACGCCAGCCGTAAAATAGCGGCCCAAAACATCGTAGAGCGTCTTGTCCGTCGGATAGGTAAAGCCCGGGTTGACGGTTGCAGGTAGATAGGCTGGCTTTACGTTAAAGAGATTTTCGACCTGAAAGAACAGCGTGAAGGCATCCTTTTCGCCAATCGCCTTCGAAGCATATAGGTCGGTATAAACTTTGTTAGGCGCCTTGAGGAATGCGGGGTCAAAGAACTCTTGCGTGGTCGTACGCCGGTAGCTGCCTGTAAACCGCTCGGTAAACTGTATCGTCAGACCGTTGTTGCGATACGCTTGTTGCAGCATACCCCGCCACTTTGGCAAGCCTGCCGTTGTTGCGGTGCTCACAACCATACCCGCCCGCTCCACGACCGGCGCATTGGGCCCTGCCTGCGTCTTGTAGCTGTCGAGATAAGACACAAAAGCACGCAGGTCTAGCATGCTGCTTTGTCCGAACAGACCGCCGAGCGGCAGGCTGTAGTTAACTTCCGTATCGATCCCCTGGACCTTGATCTGCGCCAGATTCTGAGGCGCAACACGGATTTCCGTGGGGAAGTTCGCGGCTGTCGTATTGCTGTACGGGAAGGGCCGAAGAATAAGGTCGCACACTGGCGCCGTGCCGTTGCTCACGAAACAGTCGTTCAACTGAGTCTGCGATGTCTGGCTGCCAATCGCATCCTTGATCTTAATTCGATAGGCATCGATCGAAATTGTCAGCCGCGGCACAAAGCTCGGATTGAGAACTAGCCCCGCCACCAGAGTATTGGCCTTTTCAGGCTGGAGATTGGGATTGCCGCGATTGATGATCGCCGATGCAGAGGTGACGCCGGTGAGGCGATCGGTATTGACCCCCACCTGCGCCTGGTCTCCAGCAAACAGGTCGAACAGACTGGGTGCCGCTATGTCGCGCGATGCGGTTGCACGCACGCGCACGCCAGCGACCGGCTCATAGACCGCACCGGCCTTCCAAGTCTTGACCGACCCGCTGGTCTTATAGTCTGTATAACGAAAGGCGCCATTGACCTCGAGGCTACGGCCCAGCGGTGAATCCCGCAAAACGGGCACGTTGATCTCGATATAGCCTTCTTTCACAGTCTGCTTGCCGTTCGCCACCCCGACATTTGTCGTGGCAAAGGGCAGCACGCCGGTCGGGACGCCACGAATGCCGGTATAGTCGATGGCCACCGCCGGGTCGGCGTTGCTTGTTTGATCCAGCTTTTGCCAGCGCATCTCGCCGCCAACTGCAAAGGCAACCGGCCCTGCAGGCAATTCCAACAGGTCGCCCCGGAAGTTCGCCGCGACAATGTCGAGTGTGTTAACGATCCGCGATTCAGACCGCTGGCGAATGAATGCAAGCGCAGCAGGATCCAGATTACCTTCGCCAAGCACGTTGATGGGTACGCAACCAGGGAGAAGGGCCGGATTACGGAGCGTCACTCCGCAAACGATATTGCCATTGGGTCCGCGTACAGCATCGACGGCCGCGTAGAAATTTCTATTATTCTGTTCGACCTGCGAAAGATCAAGCTGAGCGCGGCCGTGAACATAGGTTACATCCCATTTGAACGCACCAAGATCGCCCGAAAGACCGGTCTGGATATTGTAGCTCTCCGTCACCGACGTCTGCTGGTTGCCCAGACCATCCCGGAACAGCTTGGAGAGGGTGAAGCTGGGCGACGCCCCCAAGCCATTGCGTACATTAGGCGTCAGATAGGGATTGTCTGCGAAAATGGTGATTCCGTTGCTGGTACCGCCCCGACGGGTCGCAAAGGCGGAAAGATAGCCGGTCTTGCTGCGCGCATAACTTCCCTGAACGAAGCCCGAAATCGAATCGTTGAAATCGTAGGACAGCCGTCCGAAGGCCTGAGTTGTGGCCAGTTCCGGCACCAAGACCGTAGGGGGTTGATAGGCCCCTTGCCCCCCCGCCGTAACATTGGACGTGCCGGTCGATGTGCCGGCCTGAAACGCCGAGAGCGAGCCGTCAGGATTGAACGTTTGGCCGGCAAGCGGTCCCGATCGGATCAGGCCGCCAAAGCTGACGTCGTTGAAATGCGCATTGGTAATCTGCGTCAGCGGAGCGTTTGCTCCCCCTGTGCCCACCATGAGCGCGAGATCGTCATAATAAGGACGTTGGTCCTGCGACCTGATCCCCTTGTTAACATATCGTTCAACGCTGAATTCTGCATGGCCTGCACCGTTGGCAAACGGTGTGCCGGCCGCCAACCCCAGACGATAGGAGCCTGCATCGCCATAATCTGAAATGCCGCTCTGAGCCTGTACTTTGACGCCCGTGAAACGTTTGTTGAGAATGTAATTCACAACGCCACTTACGGCATCGGAACCATAGGCTGCCGATGCACCGCCTGTCACTACATCGACCCGCTCCACGAGCATCTGCGGCATGATGTTGGAATCGACAGCATTGGAAGATGAGGTCGGCGGAACGCGCGTCCCGTCCAGAAGGACGAGGACTCTTTGCGATCCCAGACCGCGCAGGTTCAGATAATTGCCCTGAAGTCCGGCAGTCGCGTTGAACGTGGTGCTACGATACTGGCTTGACGAGCCCAGAAACTGAGGCAGCCGATTAAGGGCGTCGGGGATGTTGCTCGGCGCTGTCGTTGTGAGCGCTTCTGTCGTGACAGCCGTCACAGGTGTCGGTGCGGCCGAACCATTTCGGATCGTGCGCGATCCGGTAACGATGATGTCCTGCGATGCCGATCGGTCGTCAGCCTGCGCAACGGTCGTACCCGCAAGCCCGCCCGTGGTTACCTGCGCGCTGGCCTGGGCGGCGTGGAATGCTGCCAGGGCGACGCTGCTTGTAAGTACCGCACGAATCTTCATTTAATCCCCTCCTTTTTATGACGCGAACATTACCTATTCGCCTTGTTGTTCTCACCGCAGCAACACTGGCCTTTCACCTCCTGCCAACGTTGGCGGAATTGGATATGTTCAGTGCCGCGAACGTCCTAAAAGCCATGATGATCATGGGAAATGAAAGGCGATTCGCATTTGCTTTATGAAAATCCGCATCTCTTTCCACAACCGTTGAGTGTTGCGGCGACCGCGAGGGCAAAAGAAATGACCGAGCGGCATAGCGTCCTACAATGCGGCACGCCTGATCGCGGCGATTGCCGTGCCTTGTTTCAGCTTGAAGAAACCAGGTATCGCAGACAATGCGGAAGGCCTGGATGATGTCGTGAGGATCTAAGATCAGGACTGATTTACTGATCCAGAAGATGACGGTTGCAGCGATGCAGATGGCGGACATGAATGTGTGGGCGCATCGATCAGTAGCGGGTATGGATGCGCCGCCAGTCCTTGAGCCTGCCGAACATATTCTCGATCCTGTGGCGTTGGCGATATAGCACAGCGTCGTGTGCGGTGGGGATCTTCCGGTTCCTCTTTTAGGGGATGCAGGCCGCGATGTTGCGTTCGGCAAGCGCCTTGCGAAACCAGTCGGCGTCATAGCCACGATCGCCGAGCAGGGCTTTGGCGTGAGGCAAAGCGTCGAGCATCAGGATGCCTCCCTTGTAGTCGCTCATCTGGCGCTCGCTCAGCAGCATGACCAGTGGCCTGCCCTTAATCGACCCGTGGGACCCCGTGTGACAGCGGGAAATATGGCTCGATCCGGCGCATCTGCGCCTCCGACAACCACATCAGATCACTCATGGCGACTCCTCCTGACGCCGCCATTGAATCAACCAGTCACCTGCTCGGCAAGAGATTTAATAGATCCTGATCCTAAAATGGTAATACAAAATACTGCATTCATGATTGATAATAACTTATCGTATTTTAAGACATTAAATCTTCGCCGGCGGGATAAGCCGTACGAGCCAAGGCAAATTTCTCCGCCACCGTGCGGTTTCGCGCTGACGAAGATTGAGTGTTTCAGCGAGGTTAGAAATCTGCTTTCGGCTCAGTCCCGACCGTTCGCAAAGAAAGGGGTGACGCGGTATTCGCGCAAAATAGCTGTGAAACAATGCTTGGCGATCTGCGTGGACAGCCGGCTCGCCTCGATGGAAATACAGCGCCGTCTCGCAGAAGAAGACGGTTCCTGCCGGGCCTTCGCAACTGACGATATCCTGTTCATAGTCGGCGCCGAGTTTTTCCGTCAGCGCATTGTTGTCAGCCAAGCTGTAACGATAGCCATGAGGCCCGCCTTGTGTGTGGTCGCGGCGGCGTATGAGCTGAAACGGACCGCCACCCGCCACGACATCGTTGCAATAGATGCCGATCTTAACGGTGAGACGGTCTTCCCAGTCCCGATGCCAGCAACGTGGCCCCGTTTCCTGGCTGCCCGATACCGTGTAGATCAGATTGACGCCGTCATAGCCGACTGGGACTCCGAGATAGGCCTCAACGATATCCAGCAAGCGCTCATGCAGTCCCCATGCGAATATCTCTGGCCGTGACGCGACCGAAGCGGGCGGAGCGATCGTCAACGTGGCCCCATCGGCGGACTGCCGCCGCGCTTCCACCGAGAAGGCATCGCCGAGCATCCGCCCTGCGGCCAGCATCGTGTCCGAACCGGGCAATCCCAGCGCGGTCAGATTTGTCACGAAAATACCGTCCCGCCGGAGGCCTTCCACAATTTCCAGATCGATCCCCGACAGCTTGGGCGCTTTCCCCTCATGCCGGGCGAGAGACCTGGCATGACCAATTTCCAGGCGCCGATTGATTATCCGCATATTGGCGCAACGTAGCGCCATGCGGGCAGGGAGATCGCGCATCCACCCCATCATCCCGCGTATATTCACCTTAGCCACGAGCCAATATTCCAAGGGCCCGATCGACCTGCTCATCGCTCAGATTGGCGTGGATCGGCAGGCACAATATCTGGCGCGCGATGCGGCGGGCGACCGGCAGGGGCTGGCGTGCCGACGGCAGATCCCGATAACCGGGCATGTCGCAGATCAGGGGATGGAAATAGCGCCGCGCCATGATACCGACAGATTGCAGTTCGCGGCATAAGGTATCGCTGCTGACCGCATATTCCTCCGTCACGCGCACGGGAAAATAGGCGTGATTGAGCGTAGGCGAACCAATGGCGTGGAACGGCATGATACCCGCCATGCCTGCCAAAACACTATGGTACCGCGCGCTGATCGCGGCCCGCCGCGCGATGATGTCGTCGATATAGCGCAGCTGCAAAAGGCCAAATGCCGCCTGGAGTTCATTCAGCTTGCCATTGATGGAGGCGCCCGCCAGCGTCGTGTCGCCGACGAAACCGAAGTTGCGCAGCCGGTCGATCTTCGCTTTGATCCGCGCGTCAGGCGATATGATCGCGCCTCCTTCTATCGTACTGAAAACCTTGGTCGCATGAAAACTGACAGTCGACAGGTCGCCATGGCACAGAATGCTTGATCCATCAGCCTGCACGCCAAAGGCATGGGCCGCGTCATAAATCACCTTAAGGTCATGAATGTCGGCCACTTCCCCGATCGCCCTTACGTCGCACGGATGGCCAAAACAATGCACCGGCAAGATGGCGGTGGTCTTCTCAGTGACGGCCGCTTCAATGCCTTGCGGTGCTAGGTTGCAGTCGGCCTCGTCAATATCGACGAAGACCGGCGTCGCGCCGACAAGGCGCAGCGCGTGCGCGGTCGCTACGAAGGAAAATGGCGTCGTTATGACTTCACCACCGATCCGGAGCGCCTGCAAGGCTATCCATAAAGCCGTGGTTCCGTTGGATATCAGGGAAAGATGCGGCACGCCCAGATGCTGCTCCAAAGCCCGTTCCAGTTCTTGGTGGAACGGCCCGGAATTGGTCAGCCAACGATTGGCCCATATGGTCTGAAGATAAGGCATATATTCAGCCAATGGCGGCATGAAAGGCTGGGTAACGGGTGTCGGCCATTGTTCCTGCACCAAGGCCAGTGGGGGAGACACGGGGGGGATCGCAGCAAGAAGTTCACGAGGAGTCATGCGTCCATCTCCACCTTGTCAGGCAAGGGTCATACGACATTGCAAAGGCGCATGCCGGACCTGCCATCTTCTATAAAGGATCGTCATGCGCCCGCGGAGACAGCGGAATGCGTGGGGGAAATCCAGACCCGCATCCCGCAGGCCATGGCGACGATCAGGGTGCGTCATAATAATCATATCCATAACGATCCCGCCTGGCGGTTATGGACTTGTTCAGCACCGATCCGACAATCCGGGTCGGACTGAGCAGCCGCAAGACCTGCTTCACATCCCTCGCCGTGGTGCGCCCTTCCTCTATCACGATCACGATACCGTCGGCATTGCGCCCGATCAGCATGATGTCGTCCAGAACAAGGGCCGGTGGCGTGTCGATAACGCAGATGGGTTGATGGGATGCGGACTGAATGGCCCGTATCGCGCCGGACATTCGCCCCGACGCAAGAAGGGTCGAGGAATCCTGCCGGGGCAGCCGGACCGGAAATAACGTCAAATCCAGTCCTCTCGCCTTTTGCCCGACATCCTCCCATTCGCAGTCACCCAGCAGATAATCGTCCACGCCGGCCTTCACCGTCAGCCCGAAGCGATCCGCCATCGTCGGCCGGCGCAAGTCGAAATCTATCAATATCGTCGGCTGGATCAGGCAGAGCGCCGTCGCAAGATTTGTGGTGACGAACGTCTTTCCGTTGCCCGCCTGGGTCGATGTAATCGCCAATATCCTGCCGCCATCGGCGTGAAAGCCGTTCATGATCTGGGACCGCAGCAGGATGAAGCTGCGCGCGCGCTGATCCATATGCTCCAGCCCGAATATGCCATTGTCGAGCAGCAGCGACCGGTCGAGAATGACATCCCGTCTTTCGGCTGCCTGCGCGACCATGATCGCGGTACCCTTGGCTATAGTCGCCATCATTCCACTCCCGATCGAATGATGCCGGACCGTTTAGACGGCAACCGTAAGAAGCGGCGTGCGCGCTCCAATATCGGCACCGCCATGCCGGGCGCCAATATCGGGACGATGGCAAGAGGCGGACAGTCCATCAGCCGCGCCAACGCGCCCTCGCCATGGATCGGACCTGCAATGAATTCCCAAATGATGACCAACATCAATCCGACGACGAACCCGCACAGAAGACCGCTGATCAGCAGTTGCATTCTCTTGGGGCGAATAGGGTCTAGCGGCGCACTCGCCGCGTTCACGACCGAGAACCGCTCGCCCTTGTCTTCTGCCTGAAGGCTGGCTGCGACCTGCGCCTCCATCTGCGTGTCGCGCACATCCTGATATTGGCGTTTCAGATTGTCGTAATCGCGCTCCAGATTGTTCAGCTCATAAGTTGCTTGCGGCGCAAGCGCCGTCACGCGCTCCATCTGCGCGATAGTTCCAACCAGTTCGTTCCGGCGGGCGGCCAACATAGCGATGCGCGCGCGCGTAGCCCCCATTTCAGACGCTACTGCGCCGCTGCCCGGCATCGGCCCGGCCGACCGCTGAGCGACCCGCCGCTGCCGCTCGACGGCTATTTGTGCGGCGATCACATCGGGATGCGTGTCCGAATAGATGGCGCCCAACTGCGCGACACGTTCTTCGGCCCTGCGCAACGCATCCAATTCTGGCCGAGGCGCAGCCGCGATTTCCTCGCTCCGCGTCGCAAGCAGGCTGTTCTGTTGCGCAAGGCCCTGTGTTTCCGCATCCAGCCGGGACACTTCGGAACGGAGCGATGATCCCGATTGTGCGCTCAACGCCACCTGATCTGGAAGAGCGCCGGCATAGCGGCTTTCGATCTCCCTGCGTTTGCCTTCCAGCGCGACCATCTGATTACGTAAATCATCGACGCGCCGCCCCAAGAATGCGGCGGTGCCCACGGCCTGCTCGGTCCGCAGTCTCTTGTCTTCAGTCATGAACATCGCGACAAGTTTCTCGGCGACGGCATGGGTGGCGGCAGGATCGAAATAGGTGAAGGACAGGTCGAATGCGATCGTGTCGGTCGCAGCGCCCGGACGCTGGTTCCCGCTGGCGCTTACTAGGTCGACGGCGATGGCACTGCGCATGAGCCCGAGCAGGTCGTCGAACGACATCGAACGCTGCTCCCTTTCATAAAGCCCCCCTTCCCGGATCAATCTGGTCAGGTTGGAACGGCTCATGATCTGCTGCCGGATCTTTGCCACACGTTCGTTGGCGTAATTGGCGGTACGCACCGGGGCGAAGCTGGTCGGGATCTGCGGCGAATCTATCAGCAGCGTTGCTTGTGAACGATAGGCTGGCGTCATCACCAGCGCGATCGCCAGCGCCGCCAATATACCGATCAGCGTCGGTACCATGATCCACCAACGCCGCCTGTATATAATGGCCAGGAGTTCCGGCAAGCTGATCACGCTGTCATTCTGGCCGAGATCGTCGTTCATTTGCGTTGTCCGAAATGGTAGCGCAGCTGAAGGCCGATAAAGGCCGATCCGATCCGCTTCCCCGTAACGAGTTGACGGCGAAGATATTGGGCACTGCCGGTCAAAGTGACATTCGGCCGCAACTTCCAGTCCAGCATCACGATGTTGCGCACCGCATCGGTCGTACTGGTGCGCATGCCTTGGGCAGGTGCGGTTACGAGCGATCCGCCGATCAGCGAGGAATGGCGATATTCGCTGACACCGCGCAGCTTGAAATGCTCGCCCAAAGCCTTGCTGAGCGATATCGACACCGTTGCGTCACGACGCAGGCCGCCAAAGCCGCTGATTTCCGAATTCAGCGTGGCGGAAAGGCAACCGGTCAACGCATGGCCGCCTTCCTCCGCCTCCCGGCACAGGTCGATCCGGCCTGCCAGCAAGGTGCGGCCTGGACGACGCATCTTGACGTCTTCCATCCATTCGATCTGACGCCCTGCCCGTTCCACGCCGAGTTCCGCCAGCAGGCGTGCGCGTGGCCCCAGCTGGCGATTGAGCGTGGCGTAAAGTGCCATACTGTTCATGCCGGCCATGCCACTCACGGAATTCATGGTATCGCGCGCCCGCAGTCCGATGCTTGTGCGAGGGCCGACACGGCGAGTGTAAGCCAAGCTGAAGGTCAAGGCGTTTGCGTTGCGCAGCAGATCGCTGTCTGCATAGACGGCTCGTTCAAATCTTATGTCCGGCGTGATGAGCGTATAGATGTCAGGGCGCCACGTTGCATCGACGCCGCCATACCAGCTGTTGCGAATGCCGCGCGGATCGCCGGCCGCATCATCGCTGGACGCAAGCAGGTCGATCGCCAGCGCCCGACTATATCCCGCCCATCCACCAACGGTGAGATATTCGCTATCGCGATAGCGCCCCTCGGCACGGAAATCGCCCAGCAGATAGTGGCCATATCGCCGTGTATAGTTGCGATATCTGATCGTGCCGCCAGCATCCAGGGTCGATCCACCTGGCGAGGTGATGGTGATGCCGGGAGATGCCGCCACTTCGAGCGAGGTCGCGCCTCTGCGTTCGCCTTGCAGCAAAAGGGGATTGGGAGATGCCAGAACCGACATATCGACGTCCAGCCGCGGTTCGGTGCGGCCATTGGCCGGCACAACGATCATTGCCGGGATGCCCATGGCAGCGGCCCATGCCTGACGATCAGGGAATGAGAAGGACATCGCCCGCCTCCAGCAGAGGAAGAGGCGTAGCGAGCCGCCCCGGATCAATGCCGCGCGCGCCCTTCAGCAAGGCAGAAAGGCGCACCCGCTCTACCGTCTGCCCTTGCGCCGTATGCCTGAGGATGATGGCATTCTTTACGTCCGCAAACTCCGCCAGCCCGCCGGCCATGCTCAAGGCCTGGATCACGTTGACCGCCTTGCCGGACGAAAATCCGCCCGGCGTGCGGACCTTGCCCATCACATAGAAGCGCATGCCTGTGGCCTCCCGCACCGCAACGGTGATGTCCGGCGCACCGTCCCGGTAATTGGGTGCGATGTTGGTGCGGATCTGGTTGGCGATTTCCGTGACCGTCCGGTCGGCCGCCGCGATCCGTCCCGCCAACGGGAAGGTGAAAGTGCCATCGGGCAGGACGCGCACGACGCGCTGCAACCGCTCTTCCCCCCAGATCAATATGTCGAGTTCGTCGCCTGGATTGATACGGTATTCAGGGTCGGAACCGCTTTGTGGGGCCAGAGACGCTATGGGCTGTGCGACTGCAGCAACGGGGCCAGCAAACAGAAGTAGTGACAAGACGACAAGCAATAGCTTGCGCAAATAAATATCCGATCGCGCGCCAAGCATCGTGACAGCCCCCAGCAGTTGAGCGCCGAGTCTAGTGTGATCGACCGATGCCTGTCAGTCGTTCGAGGATGGTCCTATTTCTGACCACTTGAAATGCGGAATAGGGACCTTCGTTCTTACCCGTAGATAGAATATACGGGGATATAATGCCCCGTATATTAAATCCGCTATGATGTTGCGTCGCGGATGTATAGAAATTTCAAATCTGCCCAGTGCGGATCCAATCCTACCCCAATTCTGCCGAGGAAGATTTCATGTCCCTGACATTGTCTGTTCCCGCGCACGCAGCCCCTGCGAACATTGATGAAGAATGCGTTGATCTACAATATTCGCAGTATCGTTCAACGGCGCAGACATTTGGATTTTTGGACTTTGCGTTCAGCCAGCGCGAACAGGCCCACTTGCTGGCCGATATCGAGCGAAGACCGACAGATGCGGCTTTTGCCTATATCGTCACGCCCAATGTCGATCATGTCGTCCGCATCCAGTGCAAGCGATCCGATCTGTGGCCCATCTATCGCAATGCCTGGATTACGCTGTGCGACAGCCGCATATTGGGGAAGCTGGCGCGACGGGCCGGTGTACCGTTGCCGGTCGTGCCGGGCAGCGACCTGACCGTCGCGCTGCTGCAAGACATCGTTCAGGCTGACGATCGCATTGCGATAATTGGCGGAACCCCTGCCATGGTCGATATATTGCGACAGCGCTTCGGCCTGTCCCGACTGATCCATCATGATCCGCCAATGGGTTTCATCCACGATGCCGATGCGACGCACGATGCCGTACGCTTCGCAGTCACGGCGCAGGCCCGCTATGTCTTCATTGCCGTGGGATCCCCACAGCAGGAAATGCTCGCCTATCGCATCAGTCGGACCGGCCAGGCAGTAGGGATCGGGCTTTGCATAGGGGCCAGCTTGCAATTCCTGACCGAGGAACAGGCTCGGGCGCCCAAAATCCTGCAACGTCTTTGCTTGGAATGGCTTTTCCGACTGACGCATGATCCCGGGCGATTGTGGCGCCGCTATCTGGTGGATGGTCCTCTCATCTTCCAGATCTTTCGCCAGTGGCAACGCCGACGGGCGGAGTGATCCGCCGTCGAACGACATGAGGCATCGGCATGGACGCAAAAGTTTATGGATCGCGGCTGTGGCCCTGTCGCAAATCGGTCCGGCAACGCCGGTCGTGACGCAAATGAGCGATATCGCGGTCCCGATGGCAGCATCTCGCCAGCTTCCGCACGGCCCACGGCGGCTGTTCCTGTCAGGCCATAGCCTGATGGACCATCCTTTCCCTGAATATCTCGAACGCCTTGCCGCAAGCATCGACCGACCTCTGCTGTGGGACATGCAGCAGCTGGCCGGCTCGCCCATAAAGAATCGCACCATGGGGCATGGTCCAGGCCGCTGGACCGGCTATGCCACGGGAACAAACCGGAATGACCAGCCGATAGATGTGCTGTCGGAACTTCATAGGGCGGGTTCCTATGGAAACCAGCCCTATGACACGTTGATCATCACGGAACAGCACAGCTTGCTGGACGCTATCTTGCGGCACGACATGATACGATATTTGCGCGATTTTCATGACCGCATGGTCGAACAGAATTCTCAGGCACGAACCTATGTTTTCGAAGCGTGGATGACCGTTGCCGACATGGATAGGCCTTCATCATGGATCGCCTATGAACGATCGGCTGCTCCCATATGGCGATGCGTCGCGGATCGAGTAAACCATGATCTTGCGGCATCCGGCCGCGCCGATCGCCTGATGACGATCCCGGCCGGGTCGGCGCTGGCCGCACTGGTCGAACAGGCACTATCACCCATGTCCGTTCCCGGCTTGAAAGGACATAATGCGCGAGCGACAATGGCCACGCTCTTCCGGGACGACGTCCACCTTACCGAGACCGGCACATATTTCGTCGCGCTGCTCACATCCGCGATAATATATGGGCAGGCCGTTGATACGCCCGAGCGTCCTTTTGGCATGCGAGAGGACACGGCGCAGAGGCTGCAACAGATTGCATGGAATTTCACGACTGACCTTGGTGAACCCTATAGACCGATGTCGAGCGATGCCTGCCTGGCCTATCTCAGCGACGATTTTGCGCCTGCCTACCTGGCCTATCAGCGCGATCTGCAATGGCGCCGCAAACCTGGCGCCAAAATCTGGCTGCGATGGATCAAGCTGCGCCTCTCATGGCCCGGCCTGTTCAGGCGCAGGGACGCCAGCAATCCGTTTCACATCGACGAGCCGATCGTTCCGATCCTCTGATACGAGCTTTGCAAGGTCGATCAGCGCCCCGTCCGAAAAGCGCACGCTGGAAATCCGGGTCAGGCTTTGCACGCCGGTAGGACCGATCACCTGCACCATGGCCTGCAACGGTTGAGCCTTGAACCTATAGGATGTCCGACGCTCCGGCAGGACAAGCATATCATGCCCCCCGCCCCCGTCGATGCGGCTGCCCGATCCCCGCCCGGCAACGAAGCGATCATTGCCGCTGCCCCCGACCAGCACATCATAGCCATGTGCGGTGCCGGTAAAGGTTTCTCCCTGCGTCCCACCTAGCGCGATCCGTGCGTCGGCATAGGCAATGGCCGGTCCGCGTGCCGAAGAGGGCGGATGCGTGCGCAGCCATGTCATCAACGCATCATATCGTGGCGAACCAGTCTGCCGGATCGTTTCGAGCGCCGACCAGTTCCCCCATTTGGACGGCGTGCCGATGATGCCGAAGTTCATGAAGAGGCTGCCGCCCGCTTGCGCAAAGGCGCTGTAGTTGGCGGTTTCCAGCGCCTTGAATTCCGGCCTGCGCTGCAATTTGGCCAGAAAATCCGTGTAAGGCTGATTAGCATGCTGGGATATGGGCGTATATTCGCCAAAGCCGCTTTCATAGCTGACGAGGCGCAAGCCATGAGCCCGCGCACGTTCGGCATGATATTGATAGAGCGGCGCATTGAAATCCGAAATCCGCTTGTTGAGGACCGCGATCGCGCGACCATAGCCACCATCGGCATCCTTCCACCAGCTTTGGACGATGGGCACGGCGTCATCGACGTTCATCGTGCCGTCATAATAGCCGGTGACGGCATATTCGTCGAAATAGTCGGCGGCATGCAGCCGCCGTCCATTACCGTCGCGCCAATGCTGGGTTTCAAGACCGGTCGCTTCCAGCCCGCGCCAGCCGAACTGGGTGCCGAACACCATCGCCACCCTACCCGATCCCAACCCGCGTTTCTCCGCTTCGCCGAAGGCGCGCTTCCAGATCATGCCGACCTGCGCCGCGCGCATGCCATACCATTCCAGCCCGTCGCCATCGGGGCCGAAAATCGCGCGGGCGCGGGCGCGAGCATAGCGTGCCTGCGGGAATATCCAGTTCCAGACCTCATTGGAAAGTTCGACATGGACCTTGAGGTCGGGACGCAGATGCGCGTGGACATAGGAGGCAAAGCCCCGGACATAATCGTCGCTCGCGTTGACGGGCATGGTGAACCACGGTTCGGCGCCCGCACGATTGGCCAGTTCGACCATGGCTTCGACCGGCACCCCGCGGCTGCCTTCTCCCCAGCGCATGGATGTGAGCCTGGGCCGATCCGCCCAGTCCAGTTGCAGCGCGCCCTCGATGGCCACCTCGTCCGTCAGCGGACCACCTATGGGCGCGAACAACGCATTGCTGTTCATCCAGTCCATGAAACGCAACGCATGGAAGGATTTGATCCGTTCTAGAAACTCCGGGTCGAATGTCAGCCCGGCCCGGTAAAGCGGCAGATAATCTTCCCGGACGATGCGTATATCGCGTATCGGATCACGCCCCCCTCCATCGGCGTCGATGCGCAAGTAAAGGCTTCCGCCCCGGCCGGCGCTTACATGCAACTCCCCATCGATCCGGGATAAGACCCGCGCTCCGTCCACATCGACGGCCGTGATCGCGCCATGGCCTTCATAGAGGACGACATAGCGTTCGGCAGGCAGCGCAGCGGGATTGTCATGCAGGATGTTGACGAGCAACGTGCGGTAACGGCGCATGCCAGCGCCCACGGGTAGCAGAGGCCAACCGTCGCGGTCCTGCGCTATGGCTTCCCTTGTATCATAGACGCCTTCCGCCTGGGGCAACCAGACGCTCGCGGATTTCATCAGGTCCAGCACCGGCATGGCGCTGCTCCAATAGGCAAGGCCGTCCAGATTGGTGCCCATCGCCATACCGCCCGGCGCCGGTCCAGAGACGGAGCGCGAAACCGGCGTCGCCGCCGCGCGGTCTTTATCCGTCGCGGCGGCGACGCCACCTTCCCCGCACCCCACCAGACACAACATCACGAACAAAGCGGCGGGTTTCCGACACAGAACGTCCATGCACGTGACGCCTGAAATTGCCGGAGATTTCCCCACGCACTTATCCCCTCCCAATGGGCATGATCGGATGTTGCGGGCCGTGTCCATATACTGACCGGACACATGGGTTCGAGGAGGCATGCTCCTGCCTCCCATCCTAGCCCCACGACCCCGATGCGACAGGTAGCGATATTATGGTGGTTGAATGTACCGGGAAGAAATCCGCATCGACGGTGCTAAGGCGTCACAACGTGCTGCTGCTGGCGGAAATCGCCAATCCCGACATGGTGAGCGTGCCGTTGATCGGGTGGTGCATTGCAGAGGCGCTGGCCCGGCAGGCGGACGTGCATCTGGTGACCCATATCCGAAATAGGCCGGCCATAATGGCCATGGACTGGCAGGAAGGCCGCGATTTTTCGACCATCGATACCGAAGCCGTAGTGCGCACGATATTTCGAGTCGCGCGATTTCTGGGCGCGAGCGACGATCGTGGCTGGACGATCTATCAGGCGTTGGCGCCGATCGGATGCTATGCGTTCGAAAAAGCGGTCTGGGATAAGTTCCAGCCGGCTTTGAAGGCCGGCGCCTATGACATCGTGCATCGCCTGACACCGATGAGCCCGACGACCCCCTCCTATCTTGCCGCCCGGCTCAAGCGGCTGGGCGTGCCGCTGGTGGTCGGGCCGCTCAATGGCGGGCTGCCATGGCCAAACGGCTTTGCGGATCGACGAACGCGCGAACGGGAATGGCTGTCGCAACTGCGCGGCGCCTATAAATGGCTGCCTGGCTATAGGGCGACCCGCCGCGACGCCGCAGCGATATTGGCGGGATCGCTCCATAGTCTTTCGGAACTACCGGAACAGGCGCGGCCGCGCGGCTTTCACCTTCCGGAAAATGGCATCGACCCTGCTCGCTTCGCCTTGCGCCGCACGAGACGTGCGCAGGCACCGTTGCGAGGCGCCTTTGTCGGGCGACTGGTGCCATATAAATGCGCCGATGTGCTGATCCGCGCGGTACAGGACATGTTGCGGGCGGATGCCCTGCATCTCGACATCATCGGCGACGGGCCGGAACGCGATACTATCGCCGCGCTGGTCAGGGAATTGCATGTCGATAAAGCGGTCACGCTTCATGGCGCAGTAGAGCATCGGCAGGTGCAGACATTGCTGGTCGACTGCGATTTTCTGGCCTGCCCCAGCATAAGGGAATTTGGCGGAGGCGTGGTGCTGGAGGCGATGGCATTGGGTGTCGCCCCGATCGTCGCCGATTATGGCGGGCCCATAGAATTGATGGACGATCGGACCGGCATTCGCGTCCCTTTTTCAAGTGCGCAAACGCTGGAGCAGGGCTTTCGCACCACCATATCGGCTTTGCTGGAGGATCCCGCGCGCCTCGACCTGTTGGGCGATGCAGCCGTCGAGCGCGTCCAAACGCTGTTTACCTGGGATCGAAAGGCCGAACAGATCATGCAGCTCTACGACTGGGTACGCGACGGCGGATCACGCCCTTCATTGATGCCCGGACCCCGTTGACTCGTGGCGTTCGTCGTCATCCTGATGCTGACCGCGATGGTGCTGACAGGCGCCCGACATTTGCCCGGCAGACTGAGTGCGCTGGCTGGTCCGCATCAGATGACCATTGCGCTTGCCTTGCCGCTGATCGGCACGTTCGGCCTACATTATGCGATATTTTCAGCCGGTGTCATCGGCCTGTTGCTGCTGGCTCCAGGATTTGGCCGCTCGGGGCTGGTCTTGCCAGGTCCAGGCGCCCTGGGCCTACGCTGCCGGCTGTTCCTGCTGTGCCTGCCGCTGATGCCGATGATGGTCTTCACCATTGCCATCGGCGGCCTGACCTTTGCCCAGTTCACCTATGTCCATCTGCTCAGCATGGGCCTGTTGCTGGCGATGCTGCTGGCGGGCGAACGCATCTACCACCCAAGGCTGCTGCAATGGGATATTCTGCTGATATTGATGCTGATCGTGCAGGCGTTCATGGACTGCCGCGGGAACGACCTGACCTATTCGGTCCGCGCCTGCGACCAGGTGATCTTGAACCTCGGCTTGCCCTATCTTGCCATCAGTCGCGCGTTCATCCGATCCAGATCGCCCAATGACCTGATGCTGTCGGTCGTCCTTGGGGGCTGCATATTGGCCCTGATCGTGACGTTCGAGGCACCGCGTCACTGGCTGCTGTACGACACCATGCCGCAGGGTATCGGGGCCGATCCCGAATTGAGTTCGGGCTATGCCAAGCAACGGGGTGGGTTGTTGCGCGGCCGAGCGAGCTTCCCCGAATCCACGGGCCTGTCGCTGCTGCTGGGTTTGGACGTGGTGATACTCGTCGCGTTGCGGCGCCATATGGGGTCGCGGCTCACCTTCTTTGTGACGTTGGCGCTGCTGGCGTCCGGCGTATTCTTCACCCTCGCGCGCATCGGCTATATCGTTATCGTCGCCGGCCTGATCGCCTGCATGGCGCAGGAGCGCCGATGGGTAGGGTTATTCAAGATGCTGCTGGCGATGCCCCTATGCGCGGGCCTATTGTTGTTGTTATCGCGCGTCATCCCCACGCTTGCCGCGTCGATCGGCACGGGGGAAGACGCGGCCGGATCGGTCGATTACAGATCCGAACTTCTGTCGTCCGGGATGGCGCTGGTACGTGAAAACTGGGCCGCGGGACTTAGCATGCCGGACTTGCTGGAGCGGCTTGAGCATCTGCGTCAGGGTGAAGGCATCATAGATCTGGTCGATCAGCCGCTCACCATATTGATGCGCGGCGGCGTGATCGGAGCGGCGGTCTATTATGCCATATTGGTTGGCGTCCTGGGCCGGTTGTTCGCGCGCGGCCCTGCCTTGGGGCGGGAGTCGGCCATGTCGGCAACGGCATGCTTCGCCGGGCTGGTGGGACTGATGGCCAGTCTGACCACGACCAGCTACGGGCGCAACGAAACAACCTATGTGATGTTGCTGGCGGCGGGCGCGGGATTACTCGCGCGGCGAAGGGCAAGCGTCGGCGCTGTCGTCAGCAACGTCCCATTTATCGCTCTTATGAAGCCTTCAGCGTGAAATAGAGCGTGTTGCCCATCAACCCGAGCAAGATGCCAAACAGCAAGGCGGCGATGATGAGTGCCTCCTCCCTTATTTTCAGCAGTCCAGCGCGCCGCAGTTCATACCAGCAATAGCATTGCACGGGCAGTTCGATACCGCCCACCGCAGCGATCAATCCTATGGGGCCGAACAACAGAAACCCCACACTTCCTGCGCTCAACAACCATCCAAGCCGCACCAGATTCGCATAGAGCAGCGCCTGAACACGGCCGACCACGATCAATATCTCGCGCGCGGCATAGTTGTTCATGGCGATGGCCGGAGCGAGCGCGAGAAGCTGTAAATAGGGAGCGGCCGCCTGATATCGGGGATCATAGAGCAGATCGACGACGGCCGGTCCCATGCTGATGAAACCGCCCATCGCGACCATGTATAACAAGGTCAGTTTGCGGCGACTGACGTAATAGATGTGCGCCAGATTGGCAGGTTCGTCCCGTAACGCCCGCGCGAAAGCAGGCAGAAGGATGCGATTGGGGTAGAGGGTCGTGAAGCCGGAAGCGGCGCCCGAAAGGTTGGATGCCAGCGAATAGAGGCCGAACAGGGACAGCGGGAAAATGCGCGAGAGAGCGATCTTGTCGACGTTGGACAGCAGAACCTGGATCGTGTGGGCGCTCGCGATCGTGCGACCAAAACGCCAGAGATCGCGCACTTCCCTCCGCTCATAGGCGAGGCGCCGTCCAGCGCCGGGGAATAGCGTATAGCTGAGCAGTGATTTAAGCGCGGTCCCGACCAGTCCAGCCAGGATGATCGCCCAATAGCTGTGCAGGAGCAGCGCCAGCACGATGCCCGCCACCGTCTGGCTCACGGCGCTGGTGATGTCGAGCAGACTGAGCATCAGCAATCTTTCCTGCCGGATCGTTGTGAAGGGCGCGAGCGAGGAACAACCGTCGATCAGGAAGTGCAAGGCAGTAACGGCAATGGCGACCTGCAACATAGGCTTGTCCAGCATCTGGGCAAGCGGACCGGCGCAGGTGGCAAGCAGCAGGGTCAGGGCCAGCCCCCGCGCCAACCGGACCGTCCAGATGATGTCGAGCAGATGCGGATCGTCGCCGCGGGCATGGCGGATGATATAGACGCCGAAGCCGACGTCGGAGATCATCAGGAGAATGTTGAGGATCGCCCCGGTCAGTCCGGCGACGCCGAAATCGGCAGGCGACAACACTCTGGTCAATATGATGGTGCTGACGATACGCAGCAGGTTCGATGCGATGATCGTGATTGCGACCAGGCTGACCCCGCTGGACATCGTACGGTGCCATTTTGGTCGTTCTATGACGGTCGCCATGCCTTTATTCCGCCCCTGTTGCGGTCATGCGCCCATGCCCCATGGCGAAGGCGAACCATCATTGGCCGCTCGAGGAAGAGGAAGATCATGAGTGACACGCCCACGCAAAATGGCGGGAGAGACAAGGACATGGACAGGTAATGTGCCGGATCGCCACCCCACAGCCGGTGGGTCAGCGTGATGATCGGCCGATGGGTCAGATATAGTGCGAAAGACGATTGCCCCAGCAGGATCATCCATGGATGGCGCAAGGCACGCGATACGGCACCTTGCCCATGAGCGAAGATCAGCACGGCAGCTGCCATGATCGGCAGATAGGCCAGTTGCCAGCGCAGCGGCATCGGCAAGGCCATGAGCGAAAAGCCGATCATCGCCGTCGGCACCGCAATGACGACTGCGACCTCCGTGCCCGTGCCTGCCAGCGCGTTCCCATACCCCGACCGCCAGGCGCGATACAGCAGCATGCCGACGATGAAGTCGATCAGCCGCACCGGCGGGAAGACATAGAAGACCCATTCTGCGGTGGCCGAATAGCCGCCTTGCCGGGCCATGATTATCGCCAAGACCGTTATCAGGAGCAGTCCGCCCGACAGGCACAGACCAAGCGATCGGGTCTGCATCCGGCATAGCCACGGAAAGGCCGCATAAAAGGCGAGTTCGTCGGACAGGCTCCAGGACGGGCCATTGAGCGCGTAGTGAATGGACGGGTCGGGTACCCAGGCGTGCATCAGGCCCAGGTTGAGAAGGATCGTACCGGGACCGGGCATTTCCCCTGCGAACGCTAGCCAGCCGATGAAAAGCAGCGCCATCAGCCAGTGCAATGGCGCGATGCGAAATATGCGCGTCTTCATGTAGGATCGCAGGGTGACCGAACCTCGCTTCAGCCGGTCGCCATAGGCGTGGGACAGGATGAAGCCCGACAGGATGTAGAAGAAGGACACGCCGCAATAGCCCTGCCGCAGCAGTGTTTCGTACAGCCAGCCACTTACCCTGCCTGAACCATCGCCCAGGAAATCGAGATGGGACAGCAGCACGGCAAAGGCCGCCACGAAGCGCAAGGCCGTCAGTTGGGAGAGGGATGAAGACCCGTCTGCCGCAGCCACGCATCACCCTGCATCCGGCGCGAGCAAAGCGAGATATCGGTCCGCCACATGTCGCGTGCTGAACTGGTCGAGCCAGCTTCGCGCGACGGGCGCAGGCTTTTCCCGCAGCACATCCAACATCGCCGCGCTCATCCCCTCCAGGTCGCCCACCCGTACCAGCGTCCCGCACTGCCCCCGGTTGAGCGCCTCCGCCGGTCCGGACGGACAGTCGGTCGCGACCACCGGCGTACCTACCGCCATCGCCTCTATCACGACATTGGCCAGGCTTTCGAAATCGGACGACAGGACCATCAGAGTCGCCTTGGCGACATAAGCGTGGGGATTAGGGACGAAGCCCAGCAGGGCGACATCGTCTTGCAACCCCATTTGCGCCACCAGCGTAGTGAGCATATCACGCTCCCCGCCATCCCCCAGAATGACCAGTCGGGCCGGCATCTGCGCCCGCACGCGGGCAAAGGCGCGGATCAAAAGGGAAAAATTCTTCTGCGGTTCCATCCGTCCCACGGCGATGATGACGGGACATCCGCCACCGGCAAACCAGGGATGATCCACGGTTTCCTGCGATTGGGCGATCATCGCGTCGTTGACGATCGGATTATAGATGCAGGCGATGCTTTTCGGGTCGATGCGGATCACCTTTGCCAGATCAAGCGCCGTGCCCTGCGACACGGCAACGATCCGATCGGCAAAGGGGTAGAGATAATGCGCCAGCGGGAAAAACCAGTAGCGTGACTGCCATGGCTTGGGGCCAGCCCGGTCGACGGACGGGAAACAATGTTCGGTCAGCATCAATCGAAACGGCATGCCCGCTATCCACCGCATGACCACGGCGTAAAGGTTGGGAAACCCGAAGCTCGTACACATTAGCGCTGCCGGGCGATTGTCCCGCACGTAACGCCGCAACTTGAACAGCCGTGCGAGCGGCCCCCTTGCATCGAGCACATCATATCCGACGCCGGGGGGAATGAGTGCGCGGAACGGAGAATGAGGATTGTCGATATCGACCAGAATCGAACAGCGGATGCCGCGGCGCAGAAATTCCTCGGCCAGGTTGAATACCACCCGATCGACACCGCCATTGTGCAATTGGCGCGTGTAGAAAATGATGTCGACCCGACTGCCGGACGCATTTAATTCCATCTCAGTTCGCCGCGCGCAGGAATATGGACGGGATGGGCAGGATTGCCGGCGACGGCTCCACGGGGGGCGCCACAGGCGCTGGGCTTCTCTTCTTCTTCGCGACCTCCGCCAGAATGTCGAGCATGTCGTCAGCCTTGTCGGCCCAGCCATGGCGCGCCTGTTCAAGATGGTGCCGCGCGGCCGTTCCCATCGCCTGGCGCAACAATGGAAATTGAACCATGCGGCGCATGGCGCTGGTCAACCCGGCCACGACAGCCTCTTCAGAATCTGGATCGACCAGCAGCGCGCAATCGGTCGAAGCATATTGTGCCACGCCGCCCCAATTGATGCCGATCACCGGCAGGCCTACGGCCATCGCCTCCATCATAGCCATCCCGCCACATTCGCGCAGCGATGGTGTCACATAGACATCCGTTTCCCGCAGCAAAGCCTGATAATGATCCCGTCCCAGACGACCGTGCAGCGTGATATGCTGGGTCAATTCCTCCCGCCTTACCTGCGCCTTGATCTCCTCCAGCAATTCGCCGTCGCCGACCAGATGCAGCATGGTGCCACCCGATCGGGCCAATGGCGCGAAAGCCTGCACCAGAAGTCCTATCCCCTTCCAATCGACGAACCGCGCGCAAAAAATGAAGGTCACCGGCGCGTCGGCAGAGCGCACTAGCGGCGGACGCACCTGCCACCGTTCCAGATCGACCGCGCTTTCCATAAGCTGGAACAGCTTGCCACGCACGCCGGGCGGCAAGGCCTCGCGGGTCTGGTCATTGGCAACGACCAGCGCGGTCGCCCGCAATTTTCCCGGAAATAATCGGTGCAGCAACGCCGAACCCCATCTGGATGCAGCAATGGCTGCACGGACGATCGCGCTGTCCATTCGGCGAAAGGCCGGTGGCAGGTTCATGCCGCCGCTCATCGGGCCAATGACGACCGGAGCGCCCAGCCCCAGCATGAAACTCAGCGCCTTCGCCGCGATCGGCGTGGGCTGGAACACGACATCGATATTAAGTGCTTTCACCATAGCGCGCGCAATGCCGCGCATGCGCCATTGCGTGACAAGCTGGATCAGCTGGTTGAAGATCAGATCCTCGACCCGATAGGGGAAATGCCGACCGATCCCGAAAAGCAGGCGCTGTAGCGCGGAATCCGACACGAAACGGACACGATCAAATTCGTCCGGCGACAGGTCGGCGCGCAAATCCGCCCGCACCCGTTCATGGCACAGCATATAGACATCTTCGCCATTGGCGACGAACTGCTCGAAATAGCAGCAGGGCAGTAATGTCTCGCCGCTCATGCGCAGCGAAATATTTTCAGCCACCAGCAAGATCCGCATGCCCGTGTCCCCCATACGTTATCGGCGTCATCGTGGACGCCACGGAATGCTACCTGCCCGTTGGGCATCGCCACAGCCTGCGATCTACGTTGGACAATATCGGAAGGCGTCGGCCACCACGGTGTTTCGAGGGGCGGTAAGCGCGGATGGGCATGGCACCGACACAAGCCCATGGTGCGTGCTACGGCAAGCCAGCGCCGCTCCACAGACCGAGGATGAGCATTGCCATGCCTATTCATCTCCGCCCTGTCGCATGTCGCGCATCGCAGGAAGCGTATCCGAAATGACCCGTGCTGCGGGCCAGGCGCATCGCCACTTTACCCAGACGATGCCCGAGCGAGGGCTGGTCCGGGTCGCCTATCTGACGAACGTCTATCCCAAGATCAGCCACAGCTTCATCCGCAACGAGATATTGGCCCTGGAACGGCTCGACTTTTCGGTGACCCGGCTGACGATCCGTCAATCGCCGGACGTTTTTTCCGACGCAACGGACCAGGAGGAACAGGAAAACACCATCCCTTTGCTTGATGGCCATATCGTCACCATGCTGTGGTCTGCCCTCAGCCGGCTGGTTCGTCGCCCACGCGCTTTTGCAAGAGCGTTGGGTGTTACCCGTTCGACCTTTCTGCATGGCGCCAAGGGACTGGTGCGTTGCACCGCCTATTTTCTGGAAGCATGCCGCCTCGCCGACCGGATGGAGCGGGCGGGTATCCGACACGTCCATGTGCATTTCGGCACCAACCCGGCGACGGTTGCCCGTATAGCCAGCCGCTTGGGGCCGCTCAGCTATAGCCTGACCATGCACGGCCCCGACGAATTCGATGCGCCCGAACAGCTCCAGATTTGCGAGAAGGTGGCGGACGCCCGCTTCGTGATCGCGATCAGTGCGTTTGGCCGAAGCCAGATCATGCGCTGGTCCGCACCCCAGGACTGGCGCAAGGTCGCCATCGTGCGGTGCGGCAGCGATCCGCTGTTCATGCATCACGTCACCCCGATCACCGACAATGGCCTGCACGGCAACACCCTGATTTGCGTGGCACGGCTTAGCCCCCAGAAAGGCATTGCACTTTTGATAGCCGCCGCCGCGATCGTTGCGCAGACCCATGACTTTCATCTCAACATCGTCGGCGACGGCCCGATGCGCGAGGAGCTGGAAGCCCAGATCGCAGCATCGGATCTGGAGGATGTCGTCACATTATGCGGATGGCGCGACCCCCAGAGCGTCTGGCGAGAAATGCTCGGCGCACGCGCGCTCGTGCTACCCAGTTTCGCAGAGGGCTTGCCCGTCGTCATCATGGAGGCGCTGGCGCTCGGCCGGCCGGTTATCGCAACATCGATTAGCGGCATATCGGAACTGGTCGATCGGGCAACGGGGTGGATCATTCCTGCCGGATCGGTGACCGCCCTTGCCGATGCGATGGTCGCGGCGCTTGAAACGCCGGCTGAACAGTTGCGGGCCATGGGTGATGCTGGCCGTGAACGTGTCAGGGCGGGCCATGACATCGACGACAATGTCGCCGATCTGGCCGACCTTCTGCGTCCGTTGGCCTGACCGATGCTGCTCATCCTCTGTTGGGCGATCGCCGCATGCGCCGGGATCCCTCTGCTGATGCTGGCGGCCGAATGCTTTGTCGGCGCTTTTCCTGAAGCCAGGCAAAGCCATGTTCCCGCGCCACCCTTCGTCGTGCTGATCCCGGCCCATGATGAAGCCCATGGCATCGATGCGGTCATCCGCGCGGTACGCAGCCAGCTACGCAGATGCGACAGGATATTGGTCGTTGCTGATAACTGCACGGACAGCAGCGCCGCAATTGCGCGGGCGGCCGGCGCGGACGTGGTGGAGCGCGACGATCCAGATCGCCGCGGAAAAGCCTATGCGCTCGCTTATGGCAGGGCCGTGCTACGCCAGTACGCTGCGCCATCCATCGTCATCATCGTGGACGCCGACTGCCTGCCGGGGCCGGGCGCCTTGCCGCGTCTGGCCGCTCATGCCGCCCGATACGCAAGCGTGGTGCAAGGATGCTATCTGCTGACCATACCACCCCATGCCACGCCTCTGGTGCGAGTATCCTGTCTGGCCTTCATGGTGAAGAACTTGGTGCGGCAACGCGGGCTTGCGCGTTTGAGCGGCGGCCGCGCCCTTTTGCAAGGGACGGGCATGGCATTTCCCTGGCGGATCTTCGACACCGCGCCCCTGGAAACCAGCTCTCTTGTCGAAGATATGAAGCTCGGCCTGGACCTGACACTGGCCGGCTCGCCGGTGCGGTTCGCCTCTCATGCCCTTTTCACCAGCCACGCCAGCGCGCAGGCCGCCACCCAAGGGCAGCGCACCCGATGGGAACATGGGTCTATCGTCACGGCGCTGCATTATATACCGCGCCTGCTTTCGGCCGCCCTGACCGGGCGGCCCGCGTTGCTGCCCATCGCGATGGACCTGACCATTGCGCCCTTAGCGCTGCTGGCGCTTGGCGCGATGGCGATCCTTGCCCTGCTGGCTGGCATTGCGACGCTGGGAGGGCCGGTCGCACCTTTGGTGGCACTGCTGAGCGCTGGAGTCGCAGCTGCCTTTGCGCTCCTGTTCATATGGCTGCTTCGGGGCCGCAAGATCCTGCCTGGCGCAATGATCGTCCAGTTGCCGCGTTATCTGCTGTGGAAACTGCCTATCTACCGCCGCCTCATGGGCGACAGACAGAAATCCTGGGTCCGAACCAGCCGTGAACCTGACTGAAAAGGTGCGCACAATGTCATGTACCCCCCCCCTAATGGGCGCCGTGATCATCGGACGCAATGAAGCAAAACGGCTGCCGGTGTGCATCGCCAGCATCCAGGATAAGGTCGATATGACCATATATGTCGATTCCGGATCGACGGACGGAAGCGTCACCCTGGCCCGCGACATGGGATGTATCATCGTCGAACTGGATCACGCCGGTGGCTTTACCGCCGCGCGGGCCCGCAATGTCGGGTTCGCCAAGTTGATGGAAATCCAACCGACCACCCGACTGATCCAGTTCATCGATGGCGACTGCGAACTGGCCGATGGATGGCTGAACGTTGCCGCCGCAACTATGATAAGAGCGCCCGGCCTTGGCGCGGTCTGCGGGCGACGGCGCGAACGTTATCCCCATGCCAGCCGCTACAATCGGCTGTGCGACATCGAATGGAATACGCCCGTTGGCGAAACGCACAGCTGCGGCGGAGATGTGCTGATGCGCGCCGATGCCTTTGCTGCTGTGGGTGGGTTCAAACCCTCGCTGATCGCGGGTGAAGAGCCGGAACTCTGCTATCGCCTGCGCCGGGCGGGCTGGACGGTTCATCGCATAGCTGCGGAAATGACGCTGCATGACGCGGCCATCACACGCTTTGGCCAATGGTGGCAACGCAACCGCCGCAATGGCCACGCGATCGCCGAAGCCTTCGCCGACACGGGCCGAGACGATCCGGGGCTGAAACGAACCTTCTTCAGCAATATCTTGTGGGCGCTGCCCATGGCCTGGCCGCTATGGCCGCTGCTCTGGTGGCGGGTATCCCGGCGTCATGATGCACAGGTGGCCAATTTGATCGTGTTGGCAAAGCTGCCGCATTTTCAAGGGCAGGTTGAGTATTTGATAAATAGCATGAACAACAGATATAAACTGATAGAATATAAATGATATTCATTTTAACATGGTGATTAATCACAACGTAATAGATGAAATTATTTATATCCAATAAATAGAATATGAATTTCTTCATGAATTTTACCTGTGTCGCCATTGGCGCCCATGTAGATAATGGAGACAGATATGCGCTTTCCAGCCATCGCCTTGATTGCGTTAATGGGATTGCACACGGCCAGTCCGGCAGGAGCCGTTCGGCAGCCTGACGCCGATACAGGGTGCGCCCCCACCGCCAAGAGCGAACATGCACAATCCGGCACCGGCTCAGCGCAGTCCGCGACGGCAGCTGACGCGCAAAAACGGATCGCATGCGACATGGGGGACGGTCCGGCCCAGGCAGACCTCCAGATATACGGGCTGTTCCTGCTCGGCATGCTCATCATCGGCATACCCGCAATCCGCCGGCGGCAGGCACGGGTCGTATTCTCATGACATTTGCAGGCAGCAAGCCCGTACAGGCCGGCCGGTGGCGGTGCGTACTCATCGGATCGGAACGTCTGTTGATCGAATGCGCAACCCGGTTGCAGCATCACGGTCATGACATCATCGCCATCGTCAGCGATCAGCCGGTCATCCTGGAATGGGCAAGCAAGGAACGCATCTTTGCATTGGAACATGTCGCATCCTTGATCGACGCGCAGCTGCCTGCGTTCGACTATCTGTTCAGCATCACCAATTTGCAGATGCTGCCGCCTGACATCCTGATTTTGCCCCGGCGTGCGGCGATCAATTTCCATGACGGACTGCTGCCGGCCTATGCCGGTCTGAACACGCCATTATGGGCAATGCTCAATGGGGAAGCGGAGCACGGCATCAGCTGGCACCTGATGACCGCGCATGTCGATGCGGGCGACATATTGCTGACCCGATCGTTCGATCTGGCAACCGACGAAACCGCCTTTTCAGCGAACACGAAATGTTTCGCTGCGGCGCTTGAGAGTTTCGATACCCTGATAAGTGGATTGGCGACAGGCGATATCGTTCCGCGGCCACAGGATGGCGCCCCTGGCAAATTTTACGGCCTGAGCCATCGCCTTCCTGCCGCTGGCGTGATCGACTGGAATTGCCCGGCCCAGGGCATCGCCGATCAGGTGCGGATGCTCGATCATGGAGGCTACGCCAACAGCCTGGGATCGCCCAAGATCAGCGTGAACGGCCAGACATTGCTGATCGGCAAGGCTGTAGCGCAGCCCGGCCGGTCCGGGCTGCCTGCCGGCAGCATCCTTGCCGCGGATATGGACGGCCTGCTGATGGCTACCGTAACCGAAGATATCCTGCTTTTGAGCCTTACGACAAATGGCGGCATGCCGGTCCAGACGACCGCCGAACTTTGCGACCGTGGATTCATCGCCGGTGCGCAGGTCGATATTCTTACCGCGCAACAGCGTGACGACCTTTCGATCCTTGCCAATGCGAGCGGGCGTTTCGAACCTTGGTGGCGCAAAAGACTGGCGCAACGGCAACCGCTGCTTTTACCCCAGATAGATTGCGGCGCCCGCTCTGTCGCACCCGGATTGAGCCATATCGACCAGTACGGGCTGCAACCGCAAGACGCGCCCGCCGGCCAGGATCGCACCATATTGTCGGCCTTGGTCGCCTATCTGGCACGCATTGCAGACAGAGCGCGCTTCGACATAGGCTATGCCGACCCTATTTCGCGAAGCCCGTATGACGGAATGGAAACTTGGTTCGCAGACCAGCTTCCCTTGGGCGTCGCCGTCGATTTCACACGCAGTCTGGCCCATCTGCGCGAGTGCCTGAGCGCCGACATCCGGCAGATCCGGCGCAAGGTCGGCCATAGTGCAGACCTGTTTGCCCGCAGTCCCGAATTGCGATGCAGGGATGCCCGCGATCCGAGCATTTTTCCGATCGCCCTATTGGTGGTGGATAGCCTGGAACAGGCCAGTCCACGCTCGGACGCGCATCTGACGATCGCCGTACGCTCCGACGGCCGCGCATGCCGATGGTTCCATGACCCCAGCCGGTTGAGCGCGCAGGCGATCCTGGCGATGCAGGTCGGATTCCTGGCATTGTTGACCGCTGCCCAAGCCGATCCGACACAGGCCATAGGCACGCTGCCGCTGGTAACCCCCGATGAGCAACGCCGGATCGTGGAGGAATGGAACGCCACGAACGCCCCTGTCCGGCGGGATATGTGCATGCATCAGCTTTTTGCGGAGCAGGCGCAACGGACACCGGCCAGCATAGCGGTAACCTGTCGCGGAAAGGTGCTGAGCTACGGACAACTGGATGCCCGCTCCAACCAATTGGCCTGCCACCTGCGTATGTTGGGCGTCGGGCCGGACAGTCTGGTCGGCCTGAATGCCGGGCGATCGGTCGACCTGCTGGTCGCGATGGTCGCCATTCACAAGGCAGGCGGCGCCTATGTCCCGATCGACCCGACCTACCCGCCCGATCGCATCGCCTACATGATCAGGGATTCGCGGACCGCCATCATCATCACCGACAGCGATCTTGTTGAATCGTTACCGCCGACCGACGCGACGATCCTCTGTCTGGACAGCGACTGGCCGACTATAGCGCCCCTGTCCACAGGCCATGTCCCGTCCACGGTACGGCCCGAAAATCTCGCCTATGTCATCTACACTTCCGGTTCCACCGGCAAACCCAAGGGGGTGATGGTCGAGCATCGCAATGCCGTGAATTTCTTTGCCGGCATGGACCGTGAGATCGAGGCACCGGGCACATGGTTGGCGGTAACGAGCCTGAGCTTCGATATTTCGGTGCTGGAACTTTACTGGACGCTCACGCGGGGCTTTCATGTCGTGCTGGCGACCAACGACGCGATGAAGGGCGGCCCCGCAGTGGCAAAGCCGTCCGCGCCGGTAGAATTCAGCCTCTTCTATTTTCCAAGTGCCGATAGCGGTAGCGCAGCCGATCAATATCGCCTGCTGATCGAAGGCGCGCAATTCGCAGACACCCATGATTTCACTGCGATCTGGACACCGGAACGCCATTTCCACGCCTTTGGCGGCCTCTATCCCAATCCATCGGTGGCCAGCGCAGCGATCGCCACCATCACCCATCGGGTTCAGATCCGGGGTGGCAGCGTCGTGCTGCCGCTGCATCACCCGATCCGCGTGGCCGAAGAATGGTCACTGGTCGATAATCTATCGCATGGCCGGGTCGGCATATCCTTCGCGTCGGGCTGGCAGCCTAATGATTTCGTGCTGCGGCCCGATGCCTTTGCCAACCGCAACGCCGTCATGATGGCGGGCATAGACACGGTTCGCGCGCTGTGGCGTGGCGAAACACGCGCCTTCCCCGGCCCGCTCGGCACATCTGTCGATACCGCCATCTATCCACGCCCGGTTCAGCCCGAACTGCCAGTATGGATCACATCGGCGGGCAATGCCGATACCTTCACTGAGGCCGGCACGGCAGGCACGTTCATGCTCACCCATCTGCTGGGACAGACGGTCGATGAACTGGCGGTCAAGATCGCGCGCTATCGTGCGGCATGGAAGGCGGCGGGCCATGCGGGCGAAGGCCATGTCACCTTGATGCTGCACAGTTTCGTGGGCGAAGACGCGATAGCGGTACGCGACGCCGTGCGCGGACCGATGATCGCCTATCTGCGCAGCTCCACCGATCTGGTAAAGACATTCGCCTGGTCTTTCCCCGCGTTCAAGCGTCGCGCCGGCATGGAGCAATCGAGCGCGCAGGCAGACCTGAGCAGCATCACGGACGCGGAAATGGACGCGCTGCTGGAGCATGCATTCGACCGCTATTATGCGACCAGTGGCCTGTTCGGCACGCCCGACGATTGCCTGGCGATGGTGGACCGCGTGCGGGATGCCGGGGTCGATGAAATTGGCTGTCTGATCGATTTCGGTCTGCCGGTACAGCAAGTGATCGACCATCTGCCCGCGCTCGACCGATTGCGGCGACTGGCTAATCCGGCGCAACGCTCACAGGCCAAAGCCTTGCCTGCGCTGATGGCGCGGCATCATGTCACCCATCTCCAATGCACGCCGTCCATGGCCCAGATGCTGGCAGCCGACGACAACGCCCGACCGCAACTGGCGAAGCTGACCCGCCTGATGATCGGCGGGGAAGCCTTTCCGCCGGCATTGGCGCAGGACCTCCAAGGCCTTGTCGGCGGCACGGTGATGAACATGTATGGCCCGACGGAAACCACCATCTGGTCCGCCGTGCACCGGTTGGATGATGCGCCGGGGGCCATCCCATTGGGCAGGCCGCTTGCAAACCAGCAAATCTTCATCCTCGACAGCCGCCAGCAATTGTTGCCGCCGGGTATTCCGGGCGAACTGGTCGTCGGGGGCGAAGGCGTGGTCCGGGGTTATCTGCACCGGCCCGAACTGACAGCGGAACGGTTCATTCCGCTCCCATTTAGCAATGATGCCCGCGCCTATCGCACGGGCGACCTGGCGCGCCAGCGCCCGGACGGCACGCTCGAATTTCTCGGGCGGCTGGACGATCAGGTCAAGATACGGGGCTACCGCATCGAATTGGGCGAAATCGAAGCGGTCCTCAGTAGTCACCCCGGCGTGGAGCAAGCGATTGTCTCTGCCCGGGAGGACACTCCGGGAGATGTCCGCCTGGTCGGCTATTATGTGCCAGCAGGCGTTTCTTGCCCCCCGCGAGACGTACTGCGTGATCTCATGCGCGCACATCTCCCGGAGTTTATGGTGCCATCGACCCTGATGGAGATGCGCGCTCTGCCGCGAACACCCAATGGCAAGGTGGACCGCAAGGCTCTGCCCGCGCCGAAAGGTGACGGCGTCGCATTTTCCACGGCTGTTCACATCGCCCCGAGCGACGCGCTGGAGAAGAAGGTCGCGGCGATCTGGCGCGAGGTGCTCAAGCTCGACATCGTGGGAACGCACGACAATTTCTTCGACATCGGCGGGCATTCGCTACTGGCGGTTCAGGTCCATCGTCATTTGCGCGCAGCATTTGATCGTCCGCTGGCGCTGACCGACATCTTTCGCTTTCCGACAATCCATATGCTCAGCGCCCATCTTTCCGATGAAGATGAGGGCGATGCGGCGGCCGTATCGCAAGCGCGAGACCGCGCAGCCGAACGGCGCGCCGCACTCGGTCGGCGCAGACCTGCACGAACGCCCGTCATTGCACAGGAATAGGGGAAAGCCTCCATGTACCGCGCCGAAGATTTTGGGGAAAGCCGTGCGACCGGCGAGGGGGCCGGCATCGACAATGCGGTGGCGATCATCGGCATGTCGTGCCGTTTTGCCGGCGCGCGGGGAACAGACGCCTATTGGGAGACGCTGCGCGATGGGAAGGAGAGCATCGAACATTATACGAAGGACGCACTGCTCGCCGCCGGGGTAGAGGCCCGCACGCTTGCCCTTCCAGCCTATGTGCGTTCAGGCGCACCCTTGGCCGACATGGACTGTTTCGATGCGGGCTTGTTCGGCCTCAGCCCACGCGACGCTGCAATCATGGATCCCCAGCATCGCCAGTTTCTGGAATGTGCGTGGGAAGCCATGGAAAATGGGGGCCATGTCGCCGATCGTGTTACAGGCGCGATCGGCGTGTTTGGCGGAACCGGGCATAATGCCTATCTGGCGGCGAACCTGCTGACCAATTCCAAACTGGTCCGCGATGTCGGCCTGTTCCTGCTGCGCCATACCGGCAATGACAAGGATTTCCTGACCACCCGCTTGTCCTATCTGCTCAACCTCAAAGGGCCAAGCGTGAACGTTCAGACCGCCTGCTCGACATCGCTGGTGGCGATCCACAGCGCGGTACAAAGCCTGCTCAATGGCGAATGCGACATGGCTCTGGCAGGCGCGGCCTCGATCGAACTGCCCCATGGCCATGGCTATCTGTACGAAGATGGCGGCATAGCCAGCGTCGATGGCCATTGCCGTCCGTTCGATGCGGATTCCACTGGCACGGTGTTCGCCAGCGGGGTCGGCGTCGTTCTTCTGCGGCGGCTGGAAGATGCGGTTGCCGACAACGACCATATCTACGCAGTCATTCGCGGGTCGGCGGTCAACAATGACGGGTCGGGCAAGGTTAGCTATCTCAGCCCCAGCGTCGATGGCCATGCCAGCGTCGTCAGCGAGGCACTGGACGTAGCGCAGATCGACCCCCGCAGCATCGACTATGTCGAAGCGCATGGCACTGGCACGCGCGTCGGTGATCCGATCGAAATTGCGGCACTGACGCAGGCCTATCGGCGGGGTACGCGCGATATCGGCTTTTGCGGCATCGGGTCGGTGAAAAGCAATATCGGCCACACCGATACGGCCGCAGGGGTGGCCGGCGTCATCAAGGTTGCCCTGTCCCTACATCATGGCGCAATCCCGCCGACGCTCCATTACCGCAGTCCCAATCCCGGTTGCGCGTTCGAAGCCAGCCCCTTCAAGGTCGTATCGGCCTTGCAGCCTTGGCCCGGCAAGGCTGGAAAGCCACGGCGCGCCGGTGTCAGTTCGCTCGGCGTAGGCGGCACCAACGCCCACCTGATCCTGGAAGAAGCGCCCGACCGGCCATCGGGCGGCGCCAGCCGGCCATGGCAGTTGGTGATGCTGTCGGCACAAAGCGAGACGGCGCTCGATGCCAATTGCGCCGCGCTGGCCGATCATCTTTCGCGCCATCGCGATATAGATCTGGCGGACGTCGCCTACACGCTCGGCACCGGTCGTCGGCACCTGTCACACCGCCGCATTCTGGTCGCGCGTGACGGCACCGACGCCGCTGCGGCCCTGACGTCGCCGGGGGAGGGCCGCGTCCACGGCGCGATCGCAGCCAGAACCGGTCGCCCGGTCGCCTTCCTCTTCTGCGGCGCAGGGGCGCAATATGCCGGGATGGGCGCTGACCTCTATGCCACCCAACCGCTCTTTCGCGCCGTGATCGACGAATGCCTTGCCCATCTGGGTCTGGATGACGGCGACGCGCTGAGGCGCTGGCTACACCCCGACGCGCAAGACGCCGAGCTGGCGGATCAAGCAATGCAGCGCCCGTCGATCGCCCTGCCGCTCCTCTTTGCCGTTCAGGTGGCGTTGGCGCGGCTGTGGATGTCATGGGGCGTCGCGCCGGGCGCCATGATCGGCCATAGCTCAGGCGAATATGCTGCCGCGCATCTAGCGGGCGTATTCAGCCTGGCCGATGCGCTGACGATCGTGCGCGCGCGCGGACGGTTGTTCGAAACGGTTTCGGGCGGCAGCATGCTGAGCGTCCCTATGTCCGAAGCGGATGTGATGCCTTTGCTGTCGCCCGATCTTTCGATCGCAGCGGTCAATGGCCCCCGGTTGGTCGTCATATCCGGACCCACGCCGCAAATCCTGGCTTTCGATGCAATGCTGAAGGCATTGGAGGTGGAAACCCAGCGCGTGGGCATATCCGTCGCCGCGCATTCCAAAATGCTCGACCCCATATTGGACGATTTCCGGCGCGTGCTTGGGTCGGTCACGCTCAATCCGCCGACGCTACCATTCGTGTCCAACCTGACCGGGGACTGGATCACCCCGGATGAAGCCACGGACCCCGAATATTGGGTCCGGCATCTGCGCCAGACCGTACGATTTACAGATGGGCTTTCCCGATTGATGGCCGATCCCGGTCGCGTGCTGCTGGAAGTCGGGCCGGGCCGGGTCCTGTCCAGCCTGGCGCGCCAACATCCCGATCGTTCGCCCGACCAGCCCATATTCCATTGCATGCGGCACAGGGACGACCATAAGACGTCGGACCTCGCTCATCTGCTCGACACGCTGGGCCGACTATGGACGTCGGGCGTGGCGCCGGACTGGGACGGGTTCTGGACGCAGGAGCGGCGCTGCCGCATACCGTTGCCGACCTATCAATTCGATCGCACCAGACATTGGTTCGCGCCGGGCCTGGCGGCGCCGTCCGGCAAAACCATGGCGCAGGATATCACACCCGCCGACGAGCCATTGCCACGGCGGGACGATATGGCCGACTGGCTATATGAGCCGATATGGCGGCGCACCGCACAAAAATCGAACGTGCCGGTCGATGGCGATGTCCTGCTGTTCACGGATCATGCAGGCATAGGTGCAATGCTGGCCGCAACTCTGCGCGCGCAGGGTCGCCATGTCGTGACCGTGCGACCGGGGCGCCGCTTCAAGCAACTGGACGACGACAATTTCGAAGTCGATCTCCGCGCGGCGGAAGATTATGGTCGCCTGATCGGCCTGTTGGCGGATCGCGGCAGAATGCCGAGCCTTATCTACCATGATTGGCTGGTAACCGGCGGCCAACGTCATGATGTGACAGGCTTGCAGGATCGGGGCATGTTCAGCCTGATTTTTCTGGCGCAGGCGCTGGGCGAAAGGGGCAATGACCCCATTGCCATCGCTATTCTTTCCGACGGGATACAGCGCGTGTCCGACGAGGACGGGTTGGCTCCTGCCAAGGCGACGATATTGGGACCGATCCGTGTCATCCCGCGCGAATATCCCAATATCAATCTGCGCAATATCGACCTCCGCCTGCCGCCGCGCCATGATCCAGGCTGGGCATCGCTGGTCGATATGCTGATTGCGGAGATGGCCGAGCCGGACGATGCCGAAGTCGTCGCCTATCGCGCATCGGAGCGCTGGGTTGGCGATTTTGCGAACATGCACATGCCGGCGCCGCTGCCATCATCCGGCAACGGTCTGAAGCAAGGTGGCGTCTATCTCATCACCGGCGGACTGGGCGGCCTTGGTCTGTTGCTCGCAGACCATCTGGCGCAGACCTGCAAGGCACGGCTGGTGCTGCTGACGCGAAGAGCCTTGCCGCCACGCGCGCAATGGCAGGATGTCATGGCGCGGACCGGCGCGGACCCGCACGGGCAGATCATCCGGCAAATCCGTGCGATCGAAGCGGCCGGTGGCGACGTCATGCCGATCGCGGCGGATGTGTGCGACGTAAGCGGGATGCGACACGCCGTACGGCAGGTTCGCAAACAATGGGGCAAGATAGACGGCGTCTTTCACGCCGCGGGAATCCTTGACGACCAACTGCTTCAGCTCAAGACCCGCGCGTCGATGGATCGCGTGTTGGCCGCCAAGCTGCACGGCACTTTGGCGCTCCATGACGCCCTGTCCGACCAACAGCCCGACTTCATGATGCTCTTTTCCTCCATCAGCGCCTTTGCAGGTTTGGCGGGGCAGGCGGACTATGCCGCCGGCAACGCATTTCTCGACGCCTATGCACAGAGCCGCAGACAGCACGTCACCCGCGTGATGTCCGTCGCATGGAGCCGATGGCAGGATGTCGGCATGGCATCCCTCCTGTCCGAACAGGCGGCGCGTGACCGGGCCATCGCACCACTGGGCATGGGAGAAGCCTTCGACCATCCCTTCCTCCAGCGTGTGCATCGTCTCTCGCCTTGCGAACTGGTGGTAGAAGGCACGTTGTCACCCGACGCGCATTGGTTGCTGGACGAACATAGGATGGCCGACGGCAGCGCCCTCATCCCCGGCACCGGCTTTCTGGAACTGATCAGGGCAGCCTTCGGGCACGTCGAACCCGGGCCCGCCGAACTGCGCGACATCCTGTTCCTGACCCCCTTCATGGTCGCGGACGGACATAGAAGGGATCTGCGCGTCCACCTGCATCAGCGCGGCGAAGGCCATTGGCACTGCGCCATATTGGGTCGCCCGACCGATGCGCTGCCCGAACAGGGGTGGACCGAACATGTCCGGGGCATGATCCAGCCCCTGCCCCAGCCTTCTCCGCCGTCTATCGATATCGATGCGCTCATCATGGGGTGCGCCGGCACCGGCGATATCGCCGCGCTCACCGATGCGTCGTCCATGATGCGGTTCGGACCGCGTTGGCAAAACGCCCGACATTTGCGCGTCGGGGCGGACGAGGCCTTGCTGGAACTGGCGATCGCCCCGCAGTTCGAGCCGGATATGGACCGGATCGCGCTACATCCCGCTCTGCTCGATTTTGCAACCGCCGGTGCGCAATGCCTGATCCCCGCACGGCGCCCCGGGCATGACTTCTTTGCGCCGGCGTCCTACGGGTCTGTCAAACTGTACGGCGCGCTGCCTGCCCGACTGTTCAGCCATGTCACCCATCGCTCCGCCACAAGCGACTCCATCGCCCAGTTCGACATCCTTCTGGCGGATGTGGAAGGCAAGGTGGTCGTAGAAATTTCCGAATTCACGATGCTCAAAATGGCCGCCGGATCGGCATTGTCGATTTCCGACGCCACGCCGTTATCGACAAAGGCCGGACCGGCCCCATTGGAGGCGATGAGTCAGGACATACGCCCCGCCGAAGGGCTGCGCATCATCGACTCGCTTCTCTCAGGTGGACGCTCAGCCCACCTCATCATCTCGCCATTCGATCTGCATCAGGCTGTCGCTCGCCTGCGTCCACCCTATCAGCCCGAACGCGGCATAGTCAGGGATGATCGGCAGACCAGCGCCAATCCGCCCGCCACCGCCGCAGAACGGATCATCGCAGAGATATGGAGCGACATGCTGGGCGTCGGAGACATTCAACGCAACGATGATTTTTTCGACCTTGGCGGCCATTCCCTGCTGGGCGTGCAATTCATGAATCGACTGCGCAAAAGAACCGGCAGGCAATTGCCCCTCGCCACATTGCTGGAAACATCAACCGTAGAGAGGCTGGGCGCCCTGATCGATCCGGACAGTGCGGTTGCACCGACGTTACGCAGTGAAGCCGGCGTGCCGGAGGCGAGCCGGTCCGTCATCATCATTCGGCCGGGCATGGCCGACCAGACCCCGCTTTTCATGATCCACGACGGACTGGGCGAAACATTGCTCTATCGCGCGCTGGCGATGCGAATGGAGCCGGGTCGCCCGATATTGGGGATAGAACCGGAGCGTCATGTGGGCGGCACCCATGTCCACACCGGTATCGCGGAGATGGCTGCGTCCTACGTCGCACGCATGCGAACCGTGCAACCCAAAGGCCCTTATCTGTTGGCCGGATTGTGCGCTGGCGGGGTAATCGCTTTCGAGATGGCGCGGCAGTTGCAGGACCTGGGACAAAGAACGGCCTTCGTTGGTATCATCGATGCGGCCGACGTCGAAGCGAACAGACGTTCTTTTTATATCACACGCACGCGCATCCAACGCATGCGCGCGCTTCTGCGTAATCGCACGTCGGGAGAAGGTGCTCCCTTTGTCTTGCTGGCACGCCGCGCCGCCAATGCGGTGACTTACGATGTGAGAACCCGTCTGGAATGGATGCGGCGCACGCGCACCGTCGCCAGAATGGCGAACGCCGATAACGCCCGGGATACCCCGCCCGACTTGTCCTTCCTGCACTTGTACGAAGTCGCCCACCGCGCCCATCGCCCGCATGGGCTTTTCGACGGTGGCCAGGTCGTCCTCTTCAAGGCCACGCGCGGCACCGGTGCCGACGACGACGTCCCCTATGTCGAATTATATACCGACTATATATTCGGCTGGGGCAAGCGGGTCGCCGGGGACGTATCCCTTGTCAACGTTCCCGGCGGCCATAGCAGCATATTGCAGGAACCCAATGTCGACATATTGGCCGAGGCCATGCGTGCTGCGATCCATCGCGCCTGTGCTGGAGAGGTTGCGCCATCCATCGACACCCGGCCTCCCCCTAATGCCGCAGGACCAGACGTCAGGCAGGCAGTGGATGACATCGTCGAAATGTCATCCCGTTGATCGGGCGCGCACCGTGCGTTAACGAGCAAGGCGCGCCCAAATTGACGATCGTCATCGTCAACTATTGCACCGCCGCGCTCGTGGTCGACTGCCTTGCCAGCCTTGTAGATGAAATCGCCGCTTTCCCTGCGACCAAAGTCCTCGTGATCGACAACGCCTCTGCCGACAATTCCGCACATGTCATCGCCGCTGCCATCGCGAAGCGCCATTGGTCCGATTGGGTACAGTTGATCCCATCCGGCTTCAACGGAGGCTTTGCCTACGGAAACAATGTCGCCTTCCGCGCAGCGATGGCGGACGCAACACCGCCTGATCTGTTCTGGATGCTCAATCCTGACACACGAGTCTTTCCTGGCACGTTGGGAGCACTTCTGGACTTTTTCCATGCCCGCCCAGATGTGGGTATCGTCGGCAGCATGCTGTTCGATGGCAATGAGCGTCCCTGGCCCTTTGCCTTCCGCTTTCCATCCATTCTCAGCGAACTGGAACGCGGCGCCAGCATCGGCATCATCAGCCGGTTGCTGCGCGATCATCGCGTACCCCGATCCATGGGGAATATTCCCGAACAGGTGGACTGGGTGTCGGGTGCCAGCCTGGTCGTACGTCGCGAAACGCTGGAGGCCACCGGCCTCATGGATGAAGGCTATTTCCTCTATTATGAGGAGACCGATCTATGCCTGAAGGCGCGGCATCATGGATGGACATGCTGGTATCTGCCATCTGCCGTCGTGCTGCATATCGCCGGCCAAAGCACGGGCCTGACCGAAGCGGCCTTCAATCGTATTCCCGCTTACTGGTTCGACGCCCGGCGCCGCTATTTCATCATGAACCATGGCCGAAGCTATGCTCTGTTGGCCGACATATGCTGGATGGCCGGCCATCTGTTGTGGCGCTTACTCAGACGCTTTCGATCGCGCAAGGACAGGGTTGTCCCCTTCCTCTTTCGAGATTTCGTCAAAGGGTCCGCCTTCTTGCGTGGACCGCATGCCAGATAAGGCGCCAAGAACAGGAGCAGGAACGATGCCTCACACGCTGGATATCGCGCGCCTGACTCGTCCGCTTGCCATAGATGCGCCACTGTCTCTTTGGCTGGTCGACCTTTCCGCCCAACCTGATGCCCAAGCCGTCGCCTGTTTGTCCGACCTGGAGCGCGAACGCGCCGCCCGTTTTTCCTCCCCGCGCCATAGGAATCGCTATCTCAACGCGCACATCGCAGTGCGTGTTCTTTTGGAGGAACATTGTGGCGTCGCGGCGCATCGTCAGCGCTTCGCCCTAGAATCCGACGGAAAACCGCAATTTGCAAATTTCCCAAACTGGCAGTTCAGCCTGAGCTACGCCGACGATCTCGCCCTTGTGGGCATAGAATTCAACAATCGGGTCGGTGTCGACATCGAAGCCAACCGTAATCTGGCCGATGCCGACGAGCTCAGCGCTTTGCATTTCCACCCTCAGGAAAGGGAAGCATTGGCCCCTCTGGCGACTACTTTGCGGCAAGGCGTTGCCTTTCTTAACGGCTGGACCCGCAAGGAAGCATGTCTGAAGGCTTTGGGATGCGGATTGTCCATGCCTACGACGGATATCCATTCAGGTATCAGTGGACAGGCACACGTGCACATCGGAGGACAAGTCGAAATCATGGTCGATTCCTTCACTCCGGCCGTCGGTTTCACCGCCGCATGGGCGCGCGTCTCCACGCTGCCGTACAACTCCGTCCCCATGTTTCAATAGGCATTTTTCTGCCCCAGCACCGTCGCGATCGTTCGAAACATGATGCGCAGGTCGAACCACAGCGACCAATTCCGGGCGTAGTAAAGATCATGCTCAAGCCGGCCGAGTAGTTGCGCCTCGCTCTGCGTTTCCCCACGCCAGCCACAAACTTGCGCCCATCCGGTCATACCCGGCTTTACATTGTGGCGGGACGGATAGGCTTGCGCGATCTCGCTGAACAATCGACCTGCCGCCCGCGTCGACGGCGCATGGGGCCGTGGACCGACGAGCGACATCTGCCCGACCAGGACATTGAGCAACTGCGGAAGTTCATCGAGGCTGGTGCGGCGCAGCATGGCGCCGAAGCGGGTCACGCGCGGATCACCCCGTTGTGCCTGACGCACAGCCTCCGTCGCATGCTCGGCCTGGTACATGGTGCGGAATTTGAAAATAGCGAAATTCCGGCAATTATACCCCTGCCGCTGCTGGCGAAACAAAGCAGGGCCGGGGGATTCCAGCCTTATCGCCAATGCGATCATCCCCATCACAGGCATCAGGATCAAAAGCGCGACAAAGGCCACCAACCGATCTTCCAATGCTTTGAGCAAGCGCTGGCGACGCGACAAGGGCCAATCCAGCAGCGTGAAGACCGGCAGCTCCCCCAGCATCACGACAGGATTCTCCATCCATGAGAAACTGTCGTTGGCGGGTAGCAGCCGAATTTCTACAGGGGTTTCCGACAAGCGGGCAACGATAGCTTTTACTCGGCTTTCCTGATCGGATGGCAGGGCAATGATCACCCTGTTGACCATCCCTTCCCGTATCGCCGAAAGTAACGCCGTCAGGTCACCAAGATAGGGGACGCCTGCTTCTTCCTGATCCGGGATATCCGCCGTCTCCCCGAAAATACCGATCAAGGAGAGGGTCAAGATCTCGTGTTGCGCGACATAGCGAACCAGTTGGGCAGCAGATCGTCCAGTGCCGATCATGGCGCTGCGCTCATCGAAAACCCCGCGTCGGCGCAAGAAACGTGTCACGCCGACCATGAATGCACGGACTGAAAGGAGCGCTAGTACGCAAGCGGCAGCCCATATAAGGATCGTCGGCGATGCCCGTCCGAAAAAGCCAAGCAAGGCTGTCGTCAGGCCGAAAACGAACAATAATACGCCTACCCACGCATTGGCAGCGCGCAGCAGTGACCGACGCACCGAAAAATGAACCGGCAGTTCATAAGCACCGACCAGATGGGCTATGATTGCAAACAGCCCGGCTGCCATTATGCCGATCCGATCGAAGCGTATCATGTCGTTGCCTTCAGAGAGAAACGGAGCATTCTCTAAGATCAGGCTGACACCAAAAATTGCGCCGATGTCTGCGGCCAGAACTACGCAGTGTACGCACTGGACAGGTATCGAGCGCCGTCGTCCAAAACCGTAGCCGCCTTGCGGTACCAGAATAGGTCCCGCACCTTTAAGATGCGGATTAGAAAGATGAACCGGCATAATGCGCTCCTGAAATTAGGCAGCGTTCACCACATATCCCGTTTTGTCCGTCAGCATCCCGTTACGGATTACGTAGGCAATCATGTGTACCCGGTTTCGGGTCCGCGTCTTCAGACGCACATTTTCAACATGGCGCTCTACGGTACAGGGCGCGATTGCCAGCATCAACGCCACCTCTTTTGCAGACATGCCACGTGCGACCAGACAAACAACCTCTGTCTCTCGCACTGTCAGCTGCAAATTGCATGATATATCGAGCATATTTCCCCTATCTGCACAAAAGCATGCGGCATGATGATTGCCGCCACGATGATGCAACGAATTTAAATGCCGAAATCTGCTGGCGCGTTTACCAGATTCTTTTCATAACAATTATTCATAACATAGATTGAAAATATCCAGCACGATTCTTACGGCAGGGGATTTTTACGTACAGCCATTGCCGTTGTGCAGCCGATGATTTCGTATCAATAACAATGATATTTCGTTTTCACGCAGGACAACAGAAAACCTGTGTTAATTGATCTCGATCAATGGAAATTCATATGGATGACGCGTCGCATGGTCCGATTGATCGACTAACCCCCAGGGAACTCGAAACTTTGCGTGCCATTGCACTTGGCCTGTCTGCTAAGGAAGTTGCCAAACTGCTCAACATCGCGCCTCGCACGGTAGAGCGTCATATCGATCATATTCGTTTAAAGACACGCACCCGGAATCGGTCCCATATGGTCGCTTTCGCGATCGCCAACGGACTCGTGTGACGACATTGTTGATAGCGCAGGCCTGATGATGACGGGCAGATTGGGATATTGCCGGGGCAACTCTCCGACAATCCGGTTCCGGTATGAATGACGAAGGGTATGAGCCTTTCGATCAACGCCAGAGCAAGCGGCATCACGTCGCGGTCCAGCAAGTTGGCATCCAATATGGCAGCAATTATCTCTCGAGTTTCGACCAAGGGCAATGCACCGGCGACCGTTGGGACTGGACCGATCATCAACCCAGTCTGAGTAGCCCCTAGATTTCTGGACGCCTTCTATCCTAATTTTGAGGACAGGAGACGACGATGGGGAAGCCTAATTTCAGCGATGAGTTCAAGCGTGATGCGGTTGG